>NZ_JBXOWH010000004.1:0-1852605 GCF_056930355.1 Caballeronia sp. 11_S32 | reverse complement strand
GTATTCGGGCCTTGGTTTTTTTACGGCTTCAGCCATGCTAGACCCCAACTTGTTAAAACACACTAATCCGCGATTTTAGCGCCTTTTTATTTCGCGCTGCAGCGAAACGCCGCCGAAGAGACTGTTGCTCCGCGCGCGAAAATAAGCTTGCCGCGTGCGTGTTCCGCGAGCCACTCAGCCGGTGCTCGCCGCCCCTTCTTCATTCGTTCAACTCAAGTCGTTCTGATAGTAGTAACCGGTCGTGACATACCAGCCGCGCCGCACTTCCACAGGGCGATCGCCATAGGTATAGGACACGCGCTCCACCGATAAAAGCGGAAATCCCTGTGCGACATCGAGAAACTGCGCGACGGTCTCGTCGGCGGCGACGGCGCGAATTTTCTCCGACGCGCGAATCATGCGCGTGCCAAAATCCGTCTCGAACATCGCGTAGAGCGGGCCTTTATAGTCCGCAAGCCTTTCGGCTGTAAGGCCGCGAAATACCGCGCCCGGCAGCCAGATTTCGTCGAACACGGTCGTCACGCCATCAAACTGCAACAGGCGCTTGATAAGAACGACAGGATCGGCGGGCTTCAGGTCCAGCTGACGCGCGATTTCGGCGGGCGCGCGCAGACGCCTGCATTCGAGCAGGCGGCTGACGTGGGGATGAACATCGCCGTCGTCGGGCAGAAGGCGCAGGAAGCGGAACTGCACGCGGTCTTCGTTGTGCGTCGCAACGAACGTGCCTTTGCCCTGACGGCGAACGAGGAGATTGTCGGCGGCGAGCTCGTCGATCGCCTTGCGAACGGTGCCCTGGCTCACCTTGTAGCGCGCGGCCAGTTCGACCTCGCTCGGGATGATTTCGCCGGGCTTCCATTCGCCGGACTCGAGCCCTTGCGTGATGAGCGCCTTGATCTGCTGATACAGCGGGCTGAACGTCGGCGACGGCGTGCTCGCGGCCTCAGCCGCCGGTGCAGTGCCGTTGGGGGTCGTCGTGCTCGCCGGGTTGGAATTCATGCCGCGCATTTCAACACAAGGGCCGCCGTGCGTCCAGACTTTTCCCGCAGATTCCTATGTCTTATATAAGACATAAGATATTGTTGACTTTACCTCGGAGCGATCCTACACTCCTTGTCGAGCAAGGGTTTGCGGGTCGTTGCGAGAACGCAGGAACCGCCGGTCAGCGTGTTTTCCACGGCGCTTTTTGCCCCGGAGTCCGGCATCCGCACATCGCGCAACATACCGCCAGGCACGCCCTTTCGCTTTCGCCTCACGCCGATCGGCCACTCGATTCGCGCGCCGCTGCCTGCCCCACGCCTCGCAACGTCAAGCGCCGTCTCGAATGGGCGCGTTGCCGTAGCCCAAGCGAATCGCCGCGTCCCTCACGACCATCCCGCACGCCTTCCGCTCGAAGAAGGATTCATGGCATGACAGTCACGCCGCACACGCATCGGTGCGGCGCGAATCAAGGATAGCCGCATAGCCGCGCGCAAAGCGAGCGTGGCGCTGCTTCCGGCGATTCGCGCGCGGCATGACCGGCATGTCTTCATCAACGCTTTGCGTAACGCGCATAAAATGGCGTTTTTCCCTAGCGTTCCACGCACCGTCCAGGAGAGTTCTCAATGGCTAAGTCCGCAAAGCGCGTTGCCGTAACCGGCGCCGCAGGTCAAATCGGCTACTCGCTGCTGTTCCGCATCGCCAACGGCGATCTGCTCGGCAAAGACCAGCCCGTGATTCTTCAGTTGCTCGATCTGCCGCAAGCGCAAGGCGCCGTCAAGGGCGTCGTGATGGAGCTGGAAGATTGCGCCTTCCCGCTGCTCGCAGGCGTGGTCGTCACGGACGATCCCAAGGTCGCGTTCAAGGACGCCGACGTCGCGTTGCTCGTGGGCGCGCGTCCGCGTTCGAAGGGCATGGAGCGCAAGGATCTGCTGTCGGCGAACGCCGAAATCTTCACGGTTCAGGGCAAGGCGCTGAACGATGTCGCGAGCCGCGACGTCAAGGTGCTGGTCGTCGGCAACCCGGCGAACACGAACGCGTACATCGCGATGAAGTCGGCGCCGGATCTGCCGAAGAAGAACTTCACCGCCATGCTGCGTCTGGACCACAACCGCGCGCTGTCGCAACTGGCGGCCAAGTCGGGCAAGCCGGTGGCTTCCATCGAAAAGCTCGCCGTGTGGGGCAACCACTCGCCGACGATGTACCCGGACTTCCGCTTCGCAACGGCGGAAGGCCAGGACCTGACGAAGCTCATCAACGACGACGAATGGAACCGCAACACGTTCATCCCGACCGTCGGCAAGCGCGGCGCGGCGATCATCGAAGCGCGCGGCCTGTCGTCGGCGGCATCGGCGGCCAATGCTGCGATCGATCACGTGCGTGACTGGGTGCTCGGCACGAACGGCAAGTGGGTCACGATGGGCATTCCGTCGGACGGTTCGTACGGCATTCCGGAAGACATCATCTACGGCGTGCCCGTTACGTGCGAAAACGGCGAGTACAAGCGCGTCGAAGGCCTGGAAATCGACGCGTTCTCGCGCGAGAAGATGGACGGCACGCTTAACGAACTGCTCGAAGAGCGCGACGGCGTTTCGCATCTGCTGGGCAAGTAAGCACTACGGTATCGAGGGAAGCTCGTGGAGCTTCCCGTCTGCGCGGACGCTTCGCGGCGTTCGCGCGTGATTCGAACGCGCTCGAAAGACCCCGAGCGCATTCGAATCATCGAGCAAGATCGATTCTCCTTTCCCCCAAATCGGACCCGAAGCCGACGATGCGCGCTCTCACTCCCGCCGAAGTGCTGTTTGACGGCGAACCGCAACCCGCTGTTCTCCCGCCCTGCGACCATTACGCGGGCAGCGAGAAGCTGATGAAAAAATCCCTGGCGTTGCAGGCGCAACTCGGCCCGGTATCCGACATCACGCTCGATTGCGAGGACGGCGCGCAGGTCGGTCACGAAGCCGAGCATGCGGAGCTGGTCGCATCGTTCGTCGGCGGCGAGGAAGACCGTTTCGGGCGCGTGGGCGTTCGCATCCACGACTTCAACCACCGTGCGTGGCGCGACGACGTGCGCATCATCCTACGTAACGCGAAGAAGGCGCCCGCGTTCATCATGCTGCCGAAGATCCGCAGCGTTTTCGATGCCGCAGAGATGGTCGCCTTCATCGAAGCATCGCGCTGCGAGTTCGGCATCGCGAAGGCGGTTCCTTGCCATCTGCTCGTCGAGACGCATGGCGCGCTCGCGGAAGCGTTCGAACTGGCCGCGCTGCCGGGCGTCGAATCGCTGAGCTTCGGCCTGATGGACTTCGTCTCCGCGCACAACGGCGCGATCCCCGATACCGCGATGCGCTCGCCCGGCCAGTTCGATCATCCGCTCGTGCGCCGCGCGAAGCTCGAGATCGCGGCCGCGTGTCACGCGCACGGCAAGGTGCCGTCGCACAACGTGTCGACGGAAGTGCGCGACATGGGCATCGTCGCGAACGATGCCGCGCGCGCCCGCAACGAATTCGGCTTCACGCGCATGTGGAGCATCCATCCCGATCAGATCAGGCCGATCGTCGAGGCCTTTTCGCCGCGCGCCGATGAAATCGCGCTCGCCGCCGAGATCCTGCTCGAAGCGCAACGCGCGAAATGGGGCCCGACGCGCCACGGCGACACGCTGCACGATCGCGCGAGCTATCGCTATTACTGGTCCGTGCTGCGCCGCGCGCATGCGACCGGCCAGGTCATGCCCGACGAATGCGCGCCGCTCTTCGCCGCGCCCGCATCGGGAGCGCCGGCATGAGCGTCATCGGACCGGACTGCAGCGTCGCGCAAGGCCTCACGGCCTGCGCGTCCTTCAAGCACAACAAGTAACGCCGCATCACGAGCGTACGAAAGGAGACTTGAGAGCATGACTGATACCGCATCGACCGAAGCACCCGCAACCGGCGCATTCAAGCCGAAGAAATCCGTCGCGCTGTCGGGCGTGACGGCGGGCAATACCGCGCTGTGCACGGTCGGCAAGACCGGCAATGACTTGCACTATCGCGGCTACGACATTCTCGATGTCGCGACGACTTCCGAGTTCGAAGAAATCGCGTATCTGCTCGTGCATGGCAAGCTGCCGAACGCCGCTGAACTGAAGGCGTACAAGACGAAGCTGAAGGCCTTGCGCGGCTTGCCCGCGAATCTGAAGGCCGCGCTGGAATGGATTCCGGCGTCCGCACATGCGATGGACGTCATGCGCACCGGCGTCTCCGTGCTCGGCACGCTGCTGCCCGAGAAGGACGATCACAACGCGCCGGGCGCGAAGGACATCGCCGACCGCCTGATGGCCTCGCTCGGCTCGATGCTGCTGTACTGGTATCACTATTCGCACAACGGCAAGCGCATTGAAGTCGAAACCGATGACGATTCCATCGGCGGACACTTCCTGCATCTGCTGCATGGCGTGGAGCCGTCGAAGTCTTGGGTCGAGGCGATGCATGTATCGCTCAATCTTTATGCCGAGCACGAATTCAACGCATCGACGTTCACGGCGCGCGTGATCGCGGGCACGGGTTCCGACATGTATTCGTCGATCACCGGCGCGATCGGCGCATTGCGCGGCCCGAAGCACGGCGGCGCGAACGAAGTGGCCTACGAAATCCAGTCGCGCTATCAGACGCCCGACGAAGCGGAAGCGGACATCAAGCGCCGCGTCGAGAACAAGGAAGTGGTGATCGGCTTCGGCCATCCGGTGTACACGATCTCCGATCCGCGCAACAAGGTCATCAAGGAAGTGGCGAAGAAACTGTCGAAGGAAGCGGGCGACACGAAGCTGTTCGACATCGCCGAGCGCCTCGAATCCGTGATGTGGGACGCGAAGAAGATGTTCCCGAATCTGGACTGGTTCAGCGCCGTTTCGTATCACATGATGGGCGTGCCCACCGCCATGTTCACGCCGCTTTTCGTGATCTCGCGCACGTCGGGATGGGCCGCGCACATCATCGAGCAACGCATCGACAACAAGATCATCCGGCCGAGCGCAAATTACACCGGACCCGAGAATTTGAAGTTCGTCCCGATAAATAAGCGAAAATAACGGGCTGCGCGATCGGATTTCGCGTGTAAGAAATCCACGCCGCGCTGCAAACCGTTATCAACCCCCATGTTTTGAAAGGTTTTTTCGATGAACAAACTCCTTATCGCTGCAATCGCCGGTACGCTGGCAACGACGAGCGTCTTCGTCAGCGCCGACGCCTTCGCCGCGACGACGACCGATGCGAGCAAGGCCAAGACCGCGGCCAAGCGCCCCGCCCCGGCGCGCCGACTGATCAAGCGCAGCCCCAAGGCCGAAGCGGCCGCGGCGGCGAAGACTGATCCGATTCCCGAAGGTGCAGTGAAGTGGTCGTGCAAGGACGGCAATACTTTCTATCTGAAAGGCGACATGAAGCGTGACACCATCGTCACGGTGAACTGGGCCAAGAAGGATTACAAGCTGCCGCGCCAGGACACGACGACGGGCGCCGACCGTTTCCACGACTCCGCATCCGGCATGGATCTGGTCGTGATTCCGTCGAAGGCCATGCTGTTCTCCGACAAGGACTCGTCGCGCCTCGCGGACGAGTGCGTGACGCCGGAAATGGCTGCGGGCGGCGCAGCGCCGACGCAGTCGGAAGCGTTGATCAAGAACGTGCAATAACTCAGGCAGCACTTAAATCAGGAATCATTCGATGTCCGCACCGATCTCCAACATCCGGCCCGATCCGGACAAGGTACTGGTCGACATAGTCGATTACGTGCTCAGCTACAGCGTCGACAGCACGCTCGCGCTCGAAACGGCGCGCAACTGTCTGATCGACACGCTCGGCTGCGGACTCGAAGCCCTCTCCTACCCCGCCTGCACCAAGCTGATGGGACCGATCGTGCCGGGCACGATCGTCCCCAACGGCGCGAAGGTGCCGGGCACGCAATTCCAGCTCGATCCGGTTCAGGCCGCGTTCAACATCGGCGCGATGATCCGCTGGCTCGACTTCAACGACACATGGCTCGCAGCGGAATGGGGCCATCCGTCGGACAACCTCGGCGGCATTCTTGCAACGGCCGACTGGCTTTCGCGTAACGCGATCGCTTCGGGCAAGAAACCGCTCAGCATGAAAGACGTCTTGATCGCGATGGTCAAGGCGCACGAAATTCAAGGCTGCATCGCGCTCGAGAACTCGTTCAACAAGGTCGGTCTCGATCATGTGCTGCTCGTGAAACTGGCTTCGACGGCAGTGGTCGGACAGATGATCGGCCTGACGCGCGATGAGCTCATCAACGCGGTATCGCTCGCGTTCGTCGATGGTCATTCGCTGCGCACCTATCGTCACGCGCCGAACACGGGTTCGCGCAAATCGTGGGCCGCCGGCGATGCCACCTCGCGCGCCGTGCGTCTCGCGCTGATCGCGAAGACCGGCGAGATGGGCTACCCGTCCGTTTTGACCGCGAAAACGTGGGGCTTCTACGACGTGCTCTTCAAGGGCAGCGAGTTCAGGTTCCAGCGTCCGTACGGCTCGTACGTGATGGAGAACGTGCTGTTCAAGATCTCGTTTCCCGCCGAGTTCCATTCGCAAACCGCTGTCGAAGCCGCGATGACTTTGCACGGCAAGCTGAAGGAAGCGGGCAAGTCCGTCGAGGACATCAGGAAGATCACCATTCGCACGCATGAAGCGGCGATTCGCATCATCGACAAGAAGGGGCCGCTGAACAACCCGGCCGACCGCGATCACTGCATTCAATACATGATCGCCGTGCCGCTGCTCCACGGCCGTCTCACCGCCGCAGACTACGAAGATTCGATCGCGCAGGACGCGCGCATCGACACGCTGCGCGAGAAGATGGAATGCGTCGAAGACCCGCAATACACCAAGGATTATCACGACCCGGACAAGCGCTCGATCGCGAACGCGCTCACCGTCGAGTTCAGCGACGGCACGAAGCTCGATGAAATCGCGGTCGAGTATCCGATCGGTCACAAGCGTCGCCGCGCGGATGGCATTCCGCTGCTCGTCGAGAAGTTCAGGACGAATCTGGCGCGCCGGTTCCCGCAGAAGCAACAACAGGCGATCCTCGCGGTATCGCTCGATCAGGCAAAGCTCGAAGCAATGCCGGTCAATGAATACGTCGATCTGTACGTGATTTAAGCAAGCAGAGCAATTTCCTCGTCTTAGTCCAAGGAAAATAACCATGGCCCACAATCTCCACAACACGCTCAAGGAATTCGACAGCGGTTCCGGCAAAGGCAAGTTCTACTCGCTGCCGCAACTCGGCGACGCGCTGAAGGTCAAGATCCAGCGCCTGCCGGTCTCGATTCGTCTCGTCCTCGAATCGGTGCTGCGCAACTACGACGGCAAGAAGATCTCCGAGGAGCACATCGAGCAACTCGCGAACTGGAAGCCGAATGCAGCTCGCGTCGATGAAATTCCGTTCGTCGTCGCGCGTGTCGTGCTGCAGGACTTCACGGGCGTGCCGCTGCTCGCCGACATCGCCGCGATGCGTGGCGTCGCGAAGCGCGCGGGCAAGGACCCGAAGGCGATCGAGCCGCTCGTGCCGGTCGACCTCGTCGTCGATCACTCGGTGCAGATCGACCACTTCCGCGAGCCGAACGCGCTCGATCTGAACATGAAGCTGGAATTCCAGCGCAATAACGAGCGCTACCAGTTCATGAAGTGGGGCATGCAGGCGTTCGACACGTTCAAGGTCGTGCCGCCGGGCATCGGCATCGTGCACCAGGTGAACCTCGAGTACCTCGCGCGCGGCGTGCACAAGAAGGACGGCGTTTATTACCCGGACACGCTCGTCGGCACGGATTCGCACACGACGATGATCAACGGTATCGGCGTGGTGGGCTGGGGCGTGGGCGGCATCGAAGCGGAAGCGGGCATGCTCGGCCAGCCGGTGTACTTCCTGACGCCGGACGTGGTCGGCGTCGAGCTGAAGGGCAAGCTGCGCGAAGGCTGCACGGCAACCGACCTCGTGTTGACCATCACCGAAATGCTGCGCAAGGAAAAGGTCGTCGGCAAGTTCGTCGAGTTCTTCGGCGAAGGCACGGCATCGATCGGCGTGCCGGACCGCGCGACCATCGGCAACATGGCGCCCGAGTACGGCGCGACCATGGGCTTCTTCCCGGTCGACGAAAAGACCATCGACTACTTCAAGGGCACGGGCCGCACCGACGCCGAAATCGCCGCGTTCGAGCAGTACTTCAAGGCGCAGAAGCTGTGGGGCGTGCCGAAGGCCGGCGACATCGATTACACCAAGACGCTCACGCTGGATCTGGGCTCGGTCGCGCCGTCGCTCGCGGGTCCGAAGCGTCCGCAAGACCGCATCGAAATCGGCAACGTGAAGAGCACGTTCGTCGACCTGTTCTCGAAGCCGGTCGGCGAAAACGGCTTCAACAAGAAGCCCGCGGAGCTCGAAGCGAACTACAGGACGGCCGATGGCGTCGACGTGAAGAACGGCGACGTGCTGATCGCCGCGATCACCTCGTGCACGAACACGTCGAACCCGAGCGTGCTGCTCGCCGCCGGCTTGCTGGCGAAGAAGGCCGTCGAAGCCGGTCTGACGGTTGCGCCGCACATCAAGACGTCGCTCGCGCCGGGATCGCGCATCGTCACCGAGTATCTGACGAAGACGGGCCTCCTGCCCTACCTCGACAAGCTCGGCTTCACGCTCGCGGCTTACGGCTGCACGACGTGTATCGGCAACGCCGGCGATCTGACGCCGGAACTGAACGACGCGATCACGAAGAACGACATCGTCGCGGCAGCCGTGCTGTCGGGCAACCGTAACTTCGAAGCGCGTATTCACCCGAACATCCGCGCCAACTTCCTGGCATCGCCGCCGCTCGTCGTCGCTTACGCGATCGCGGGCAACATCACGCGCGACCTGATGACCGAGCCGGTCGGCAAGGGCAAGGACGGCCGCGACATCTACCTCGGCGACATCTGGCCGACGAGCGAAGAAGTGCACGCGCTGCTCAAGTACGCGCTGGATGCGAAGGCATTCCGCGAGAACTACTCGCAGCTCACGAAGGAAGGCGATCTGTGGAGCAAGATCGCGGGCGAAAGCGGTCAGGTCTATGACTGGCCGAAGTCGACGTACATCGCCGAGCCGCCGTTCTTCGGCAGCGACTTCTCGATGAAGCCGGCCGACTCGATTCCCGCTGTGCAGGGCGCGCGCGCGCTCGGCATCTTCGGTGACTCGGTGACGACCGACCACATCAGCCCGGCGGGCTCGATCAAGGAAACGTCGCCGGCGGGCGTGTGGCTGAAGGCGAACGGCGTGCAGAAGGCCGACTTCAACAGCTACGGCTCGCGTCGCGGCAACCACGACGTGATGATGCGTGGCACCTTCGCGAACGTGCGTATCAAGAACCTGATGATCCCGGCGAAGGCAGACGGCACGCGCATCGAAGGCGGCCTGACGATTCACCAGCCGAGCGGCGAACAACTGTCGATCTACGACGCAGCGATGAAGTACATCGACGCCGGCACGCAAACCGTCATCTTCGCAGGCGAAGAGTACGGCACGGGCTCGTCGCGTGACTGGGCGGCGAAGGGCACGCAACTGCTCGGCGTGAAGGCCGTGGTCGCGCGCAGCTTCGAGCGTATCCACCGTTCGAACCTCGTCGGCATGGGCGTGCTGCCGCTGCAGTTCAAGGGCGCGGACAGCGTCCAGTCGCTGAACATCACGGGCGAAGAGACGTACGACATCGAAGGTCTCGGCGACGACTTCAAGCCGCAGCAGGAAGTCACGCTGGTGATCCATCGCAAGGACGGCAAGGAAGATCGCGTGCAGGTGCTGCTGCGTATCGACACGCCGATCGAAGTCGACTACTACAAGCACGGCGGGATTCTGCCGTTCGTGCTGCGCTCGCTGCTCGCAGCGTAAGAAAGCTTGTTTTGCAGGTGACCGCGCTCGCGAGAGCGCGGGAACATTGAACCCGGCCGTGGCCGGGTTTTTTTTCGTCCTTAAGCCTTCGAAACCGCGATGTGCGGCGACGGCGTGCGCCGCGCGAACCAGGCGCGCACGATTTCACCCAGGCTCCGCGTATGCGTCGACGTCGACGCCGACGCCAGCGAGAAGCGGCTGCCGTCTTTCGCACCGCTGACCCAGATCGACGTGTACGGCTTCAACTCCACCGACGCGCCCGCGTCGAGCCAGAAATCGCCCGTCTCACCTTCGATCGTCAGCCAGATCTGTCCGCGCGTGACGCGCAGGGTTTGAGGCCGGTCGATGAGCCAGCCTGTCGGCGCATCGCACCGGTCGAGTTCGAAAGTCCGAATTTCACGCATGATGCCGCTCCTATGAATCGCTTGGCCGGGAGGCTGCGTGGTGAACACCTGTATGCAGCCGTTAAGCGTATTATTCGACCGATTCCGAACACCTTGAATGAACACTTCTGCACAGTTGCAGAGGAACTGTTAAGCTAAATTCGCTGAACAGTTCGCCCGTGGATGTCAGAGACGCACATTCTTAAAACAGCCCGGATAGCCATTCTGCCTAGCTTGACGGCGGTTTTCGGATGCGTTCGAATGGCACTACGACAGCAGCGAACAGCCAAATCCAACTGTTCACTCATTCCGACTGAACACTTCGAACACCATGAACGCACTTCCGCTTCACATCGACGGCGGCACCGGCGTGCCGCTGACCGAGCAGATCGTCACGCAGATCGAGGCGCTGATCCGCTCGCGCCGCGTGCTCGCGGGCGCGAAGCTGCCGTCGATTCGCCAACTGGCCGCCGAGCAGCGCATCAGCCGCTTTCCCGTGATCGAGGCGTATGACCGGCTCGCATCGCGCGGGCTCATTCAGCCGAAGCACGGCTCGGGGTTCTACGTGGCGAATCACGTGGAGGAATGCGACCGTCTCGCGGGCAACTGCGATCCGCGCCTCGCGGAAGAGGAATCGAACCAGATCCTCCAGCAGTTCAACTACCCAGGCGAGACGCTGAAGTTGTCGAGCGGCTTTATTCCCGAAGCGTGGCGCGACGTGGACGGCATCACGCAGGCTATCCGTCAGGCGTCGCGCGTGGACGTTCCCAGCGTGATCGATTACGCGATTCCTCATGGCGACACCAATCTGCGTCAGCAGGTCGTCATGCGCATCAACGCGCTCGGCATCGACGCCGATCTGCCCAACGTGATGATCACGAACGGCGCGAGCCAGGCGCTCGATCTCGTCGTGCGCTACATGCTGAAGCCGGGCGATACCGTGTTCGTCGAGGATCCCGGCTATTACAACCTCTTCGGCCTGTTGAAGCTGCAAGGCGTGCGGCTCGTCGGCGTGCCGCGGCTCGCGAACGGACCCGACATCGATGTCGCCGAGGAATTGCTGAAGCAGCATCAGCCGAAGCTCTTTTTCATCAACACCGTGTTCCAGAACCCGACCGCGACGAACATCGCGCCGCAGGTCGCATTCAAGCTGCTGCAGCTCGCGACGCAACACGGCTTCTCGATCGTCGAGGACGATATCTACGCGGACTTCCAGGCGGTGCCGACGCAACGGCTCGCGTCGCTCGATCAGCTCGACCGCGTGATCTATGTGGGCGGGCTGTCGAAGACCTTGTCGTCTTCGCTGCGCATCGGCTATCTCGCGGCTAATCGCGAGCTCGTGAAGAATCTCGTCGACGTGAAAGTGCTGACGAGTCTCGGCGGCACGCGCTTCGCGGAAAGCGTCGCGGCGAGTCTTCTGGAACGCGGCACGTATCGCAAGTATCTGGAACGGCTGCGCAAGCGCGTGCGCGATTCGCTGTCGAGCGCGGTGCAGACACTCGAAGGCTACGGCTGGGACGTGTTCGACGAGCCGAGCGGCGGCAACTTCGTGTGGGCGAAAGTGCCGGGCATCGACGATTCAGCCGTGCTCGTCGACGAAGCCGTGAAATTCGGCGTGACCCTCGCGCCGGGCAGCTACTACCGCCCGAACGGCGAAGCGTGTCCGTGGGTGCGCATCAACTCGGCCTATGCGGGCGACCGGCGCGCGGCGCGCTTCTTCGAAGCCATGACGGAAGCCGCCGCCGCGCGCGCATAGCGCAAGTCATTGCGCGCCTCATTTCGCGCCTCATTTCGCGCCTCATTTCGCGCCTCATTTCGCGCCTCATTGCGCGCCTCATTTCGCGCCTCATTGCGCGCCTCATTCCGCGCCTTATTTCGCACGTTCGCCGAAGAAGCGTTCGAGCGCACCGGTTGCGTCCTGATCCTTCGCAAGCCGCGCGTAGAGCCCGGCCGCGCCTTCATAGATGCGATGCTCGGCAAATCCGTCGCCGATGAACTGCGCGATCTCTTCCATCTCCGCAACCCATCGATAAGCCTTCGGCGGCATGCGCGGTACATTGCTCGCGAGCCATGCGGCGAGCGCGGGCTGACTCTCCGCCAGCTCGCTGAGAAGCGCATCGCCCGCGCCATTTCGCATCGCGGCGAGCGACATCGCCGAACCGATTGCCGTCAGCCCTTTCGTGATGCCCGCATACGACATCTTGAGCGCGGACGCCGCACCCACTGGTCCGTCGAGCACGCGCACGGCGAGGCCGGCATCCGCGAGTTGCCGTGTGCGCGCCGCATGCGGCCCGGACATGTAGAACTTCGGCGCGGACGGCTGGCCGATGATCGCGCCATCGACGAAGGGCGTATCGGTCGGGTCGAGCAGGCGTGCTATGCGTTCGACGGTGTCAGGGTTGATCGCGTTGCAATCGACATAGACGGGCTTCGCATTCGCTCGTTCGAGCACGGACGCGATGCGGCTCGCGGACTCCACCGCGACGGCAGGCGGCACGATCGACAAGATGAAATCGCATGTCACGAGGCTTTCGAGGCTTGTGTCTTCCATGCCCGCATCACGCGCACGCGACGCGCTCGCGGCGCTGCGGCCTTCGAGCGATGTCAGCACGCGCGCGCCGCCTTGCGTCAATATGCGGCCGATGGCCGATCCCATGCTTCCCGCGCCGAGCAGCGCGACCGATGGTTTGGTCGATTGAGTCACGTGCCAGCTCCATGTGTAGAAACGAAGCACAGAATACGCTCGCAAGCGTGAACGCGCTCGGGCTATTCGCTCTCGTCGGTGCCGGACGAACTGAGCTTCCAAAGCGCATCGAGCCGGCGCAACACATCGTGTCCTTTGGGTGTGAGCAGCGGCAAGGGATCGCCGCCCGGCAATCTGCCGATCTCGACGAGCGCCTCCTGCCGAAGACGCGCCGCGTGCTGTCCGAACAATTCCACCTGATGGGGCGCACGCTGAACGAGCAGCAGCGTGGCGATTTCGTGAGGGCTCAGCATTCGTTTCTCCGTGCATTGCACGAGCGGAAGACTCGCGACCCGAAACGCATGGTAGACAACGAAGCTGGCAAATCGACTACATGGATTTTTCCGCGCGTTACGCGGTTACATTCTTGAAATCGGCAGGTATTGCAACATGCTTCAGCGAGTCTTTCGTTTCCGTTATTTGATTCGGCATCCCTATTAAATTGCACAAAAGAGCGCCCTTTTCGAAGGGTTTCTTCTGCCGCGCGAGACCGTGACGATTGATCGGACGGAAGTGTCGCGCCAGGCGCCGTCGATATACAGCTCCGTATTCGAATAGGCGGAAAAGCCGGAACGAGTGTTGCTCACGCATGTCTCGTCACGAGAAGCGTAGCCCGACCTTACATTACGCGCGTTGAAATGACGCAGCCGGCGATGTTATCGGGAACTCGTAAAATCTGCCGATACGCGCTATGTTCAATCGATAGTTGCAGATCGAATCACATGACACCATGGTGAACCGTATGTTCGACCAATGCCTTTATTTCAACACCACCGCGCTCGCGCGCACGCTAGAGCGCGAATGGGCGAAAGCATTCAAACCTTTCGGTCTCACGCCGTCTCAGGCGTTCATGTTGCGCGCGGTCGTCGAGCGTCCCGGTCAACTGCAGGGCACGCTCGCGGATGCACTCGCCATTTCCCGTCCGACGGCCACGCGCACGCTCAACGGCCTGCAAAGGCTCGGCCTCGTCGAGCGCTGGTCCACTGAGCGGGACCGCCGTGAATCCGCGATTCATCCCACCGATTCCGCACATGCAATGATGAAGCGCATCGGCACGGTCAGCTCGGAGATCACGCGGCGCATGAAGCGCAAGCTCGGCGACGCGCGTTTCGACGACACCGTGTCGAACGTCCGGCACACCCGCACCACGCTGGAATGACACGCGCCCGCCGGCATGAATCCGGCGGGCGCGTGCATTGCTCGACTAACCCCGGCACTTACATCGGCGGCACGACGCCATCCTTCTCCACGACGATACGCTGGGCCGCGAAGTCCGAACCCGCAGGGCTCGCGACGACGAACACCTTCTTGCCCGGCTTCAGATCATCATGCGTTGCGGGCGCGAAGGTCACGACCGGCACATTCTCCGGCACCGTCACCGAATTCGCGCCGCCCTTGTACGACAGCTTCAGATCGCGGCCGCTCGTGCCTTGCACGACCTGATCGACGTTCGCGTTGGTCATCGAGCTTTGCGGGCCGAGGTCCCATGCATAGTGGCCTTCGCCCGTGCCGCGCGCGGATTCGGGGAACACGAGCACTTCGGTCGCGGTGAGCTTGCCGTCCGTGCCGGTGGTCGCCGCCGTGCCGACGAACGAGCCCGGCTTGATGTCCTGCAGCTTGATGTTCTTCAGCGCGGTGACGGGCGTATCCGACTTGACGGCGATCTTCACGGTATCGCCGCTGCGCCGATGCACGGTGAGCGTATCGCCCGAAAGCGACACGATGTCGCCGCGAATGCGCGTGGGTTTCGCTGCGGGCGTCTGCGCGAAAGCCGCGGAAGCGAGTGCGAGCGTCACGATGCTGACGCCGAGTTTGATTCGAATCGACATGCAATCTCCTTCGAGTGTGGAAAGCAAGGGCTTCAGGACCCGCCGAACCAGTTGTAACCCTGGTTCTCCCAATAGCCGCCGGGATAATCGTTCGTCACGGTGATCGCGACGATGTGCTTCGGGTTCTTGTAGCCGAGCTTGGTCGGCATGCGCAGCTTCATCGGGAAGCCGTATTTCGGCGGCAGGATCTGGCCGTCGTAGGTGAGCGTGAGCTGCGTCTGCGCGTGCAGCGCGGTCGGCATGTCGATGCTCGTCGAGTAGTTGTCGGCGCAATGGAAGGCCACGTATTTCGCGCTCGTATCGGCGCCCGCGCGCGCGAGAAAATGCGCGAAGCGCACGCCGCCCCATTTGCCGATCGCACTCCAGCCTTCGATGCAGATATGCCGCGTCACCTGGCTTTCCTGCGGCATCGCGTGCAGTTCGTCGAGCGTCCACACGCGCTTGCCCTTCACGAGGCCGCCGATTTCGAGCTTGTATGTCGACGGATCGACTTCGGGCACTTCGTCGATGTCATAGAAAGCGTTGAACGGAAACGGCCGCGTGATCATCGATTCGGGATACGTCGGCGCGAGCTTGTTCGGGTCGAAGAGAAGCGCCTGAATGTCGTCGTTGAAGAACGAGATGCGGCGCAGCATCGCGTTGACGGATTTGTCGTCGGTGATGTTGCAGCCCGACAGCATCGCGAGGCCGCCGAGTGAAAGAATGCGCTTGCCGAATAGGCGGCGCGCCGGCGCCTTCAACTCCTTCGCCGCATCCTTGATGATGAGCTCGGCGTCCGGTCTCGATTTGAATAGCTTGAGCGACATGGCTTAACGACCTCGAATCATCAGCACGAGCGAACGCGGCACGAGCGCGACCATCGCGATGTGCACCACGAAGAACGCGACCAGAAAGCTCATGCCGAAGAAATGCACGACGCGGGCAGTGTCATAGCCGCCCATCAGCGTGCGAAGCACGGGAAGCTGCACGGACTTCCATACGGCGAGCCCCGAAAGAATCACGATCACGATGTCCACGATCACCGCGAGATACGCGAACTTCTGCACGGCGTTGTAGTGCGTGAGATCGTCGTGGCCGAGCTTGCCGCGCACTGCCGCGAATGCGTCGCTGAAGATGCTTTTGATCGACAGCGGGAACATGCGGCGGCGCAGGCGGCCCGTGACGAGATTCATCGCGAGATAAACGATGAAGTTCGCGAGCAGCAGCCACATCGCCGCGAAATGCCATTGCAGCGCGCCGCCGAGCCAGCCGCCGAGCGTGATCGCGGGCGAGAAAGTGAGCGGCTTGAAGATCGGAGATGCGTTGTAGATCTGCCAGCCGCTCGTCACCATGATCAACACGGCGAACGCGTTGAGCCAGTGCGTGATGCGCAGCCATAGCGGTTGTACTTGCACGTCGTGCCTCGCGAATTGGAAGACGGTTCGAGAGGCATGGTAGCCACGCGCCTCTGATCGATCGATGACCTCTCCATGACTTTTTTGTCATTTTCGAGGGACACGTATGTGCTCTCGCTAGAATGTCGTCAATGACATTCACGCAGCGCCAGCATGACCATCCTCGTTATAGAAGACGACCGCAAGACCGGCGACTACCTGAAAAAAGGGCTCATCGAGTCCGGCTATCAGGTCGATCTCGTGCGCAACGGCACGGACGGATTGCATCAGGCGCTCGCGAACAACTACGAGCTGATCGTGCTCGACGTCATGCTGCCGGGCATCGACGGCTGGCAGGTGATGTCCGCGTTGCGCGCGAAACGTGACTTGCCTGTCATTTTTCTCACGGCGCGCGATCACGTGACGGACCGCATTCACGGGCTCGAGCTCGGCGCCGACGATTACCTCGTCAAGCCTTTCTCATTCACGGAACTCGTGCTGCGCATCCGGACCTTGCTCAGGCGAGGCGTGATGCGCGAATCCGATACGTTTCAGATCGCGGACCTGCATGTGGATGTCCTGCGCCGCAAGGTGACGCGCAAGGGCATCGATATCGCGCTGACGAACAAGGAGTTCGCGCTCCTGCATCTCTTTTGCAAGCATCAGGGCGAGGCGCTGTCGCGCACGCTGATCGCATCGGAAGTGTGGGACATGAACTTCGACAGCGACACCAACGTGGTCGATGTCGCGGTGAAGCGTCTGCGCGCGAAGATCGATAACCCGTTCGATCTCAAGCTGATCCACACGGTGCGCAGCATCGGCTATTCGTTTGGGGAGAATCCTTGAACCGGCCTTCGCGCTCGCTCGCGGTACGTATCGCGCTTTCGTTCGCGGTGATCGTATGCGTCGTCGTGGGCATGGTCGGCGCATCGCTCTATCACGCGACGAATCGCGCGCTGTCCACGCGCGCGGATTATCAGCTCATCGGGCGCGTCGAGCATTTCCGTTCGCTCCTGCACGATCTCTACACGATCAAGGAAATCGAAGCACGCCCCAGGCTCTTCGAGACGATGCTCGGCGACCGGCAGGACGTCATCCTCTTTCGACGCGCGGGCACGACGCCTTTCATCAACGTCAATCCCGAGCAGATGCCGCTGCCGCCGCTTCATATCGTGCCGGTGACGCGGCCCATCGGGCTCGATGACCTCTACGAAGGCTCGCGCGCCGATGGCGTGCGCATGCGCTGGGTCGGCGCGCAGGCGCGCATCGGCGAGAGCGGCGAAGTCGTCGAGATCATCGCGGCGCACGTGATGACGCAGGAGGCGCGCGTGTTGTCGGCGTATCTGGAACGCGTGTGGATCACGGTGATCGGCGCGGTGCTCGTGACGCTGCTGCTCGCTTACTGGGTCACGAGCCGCGGGCTCATGCCGCTCAAGTCGATGGCCGGAAAGGCCGCGGAAATCACGCCGGATAGGTTGTCCGCGCGGCTCGATGTCGCGCATGCGCCGGCGGAATTGCAGAGCCTCGCCGCATCGTTCAATGCGATGCTCGATCGTCTCGAACACGGCTATGAGCGCCTGCTGCAATTTTCCGCCGATCTCGCGCATGAAGTGCGCACGCCGATCGGCGTGTTGATCGGCGAAACGCAGGTCACGCTCGCGCATGAGCGCAGCGTCGCGGAATATCGCAGCGTGCTCGAATCGAATCTGGAAGAACTGGAGCGGCTCGCGCGCATTGCGCAGAACATTCTGTTTCTGGCGCAGGCGGATCATGGCCAACAGCGTATCGAGCGCGAGCGGCTCGATATCCGCGAGGAGCTCGAAACCATCGGCGCTTACTTCGAAGGCATCGCCGATGAACGCCGCATCACGTTCGATATCGACGCCGATGGTGAAATGGTTGCAAACGCAATCATGTGCCGCAGAGCGATCGGCAATGTCGTGGTGAATGCGGTGCGCTACGCGACGGCGGGCACCATGGTGCGCCTGCGCGGACATGCGGATGAAGCAGGCGCAAGCATCGTCGTGGGGAATGTAGGCGCGCGGATCGGGCAGGAAGAGCTTGCGAAGCTCTTCGACCGCTTTTATCGCGGCGATGCGGCGCGCAGCGAATTCACCGAATCGAGCGGGCTCGGGTTGTCGATCGTTCAGGCGATCATGCGGCTGCACGGCGGCAGCGCGTCCGCCGCATGCACGCCGGATGGATGGATCGAATTCACGTTGCGGTTTCCTTCGATGGATGAGTTCGCCGCGGACCGCAACGCGAATCCCTACCTCAAGGAAGCCTCCAAAGCTTCCCGCTGCGCCAGCAACCCGTGAATCTGCGAGACGACCGCCGCGCCTTCACCCACCGCCGCCGCAACACGCTTGGTCGAATTCGACCGCACATCGCCGATGGCGAACACGCCCGGCACGCTCGTCTCGAGCGCGAGCACGCCTTGCGTGCGTCCTTCATGCGCCTCGGGGCCGGTCAGCACGAAGCCCTTGCCATCGACATTCACATTGCAATTGCGCAGCCAGTCGGTATTCGGGTCCGCGCCGGTGAAAAGAAACAGATGCCGCGAGTCGATCGTGAGCGGCCCGTCCGGCGTCTTGCAGTTGACCGCGGTGAGCGCGCGGCCATCGCCGTCGAGCGAGGTGATTTCCGTGTGCGTGCGCACCGTCACGTTCGGCAATGAGCCGATGCGCTCGACCAGATAGTGCGACATGCTCGCCGAAAGCCCCGCGCCGCGAATCAGCACATGCACGTGCTTCGCGTGCGTCGCGAGATACACGATAGCCTGCCCCGCCGAGTTACCGCCGCCGACGAGCACGACCTCCGAGTTCTTGCACAGCTTCGCCTCGACCGGCGATGCCCAGTAATACGTGCCGTGCCCTTCGTAGCGCTCCAGCCCCGCGATATTCGGCCGCCGATACGCCGCGCCCGATGCGATCACGACGGTCTGCGTCGTGACGCGCGTGCCGTTCTCCAGTTCGATCTGAATCGGATTGCAATCGCAATGCAGCGCCTTGATCTTGGTTGGGATCGCGATATGCGCGCCGAACTTCTGCGCCTGCACGAACGCGCGCCCGGCGAGCGCCTGGCCGGAAATGCCGGTGGGAAAGCCGAGATAGTTCTCGATGCGCGAGCTCGCGCCCGCCTGACCGCCCGGCGCGCGGCAATCGAACACGGCCACTGACAAGCCTTCGGACGCCGCATACACCGCGGTCGCGAGACCCGCCGGCCCCGCGCCGACGATGGCGACATCGTAGATATGCGCCGGATCGAACTCGGGCAGCCAGCCGAGTTGCGTCGCGACCTGATTCTCGTCGGGCGCGCGCAGCACGGTGCCGTCCGGACAGATCACGAGCGGAAAATCGGATGTCGATGCCGAGATGCGCTCGAGCAGCGAGATCGCGTCGGGATCGGTGCACGCGTCGATCACCGTGTGCGGATAGCCGTTGCGGCGCAGGAAGCCTTGCAGCGACACGAGCCGGCCATCGTCGGACTGGCCGAGCAGCACCGGACCGCTGCCCTTCTCGATCAGCCCGACGCGCCGCAGGATCAGCGCGCGCATGATGCGCTCGCCGAGTTCCGCTTCCGCGACGAGCAACGCGCGCAGACGCTCCGGCGGAATCACGATGCCATCGACATCCTCGGCCGCGAGGCCATCGACGAGACAGGGCTTGCCCGAAAGCTGCGCCACTTCCGCCAGAAAATGCCCCGGCCCATGCTCGACGACGAGATGCTCCTGCCCGAGCGCATTGCGCCGCGTCACGCGCACGAGCCCCTTCAGCACGATCACCATGCCGCGCCCGGTCTCGCCCATGCGGAACATCCACTCGCCGCGGCGCCAGTGCGCGGCGGTGCCGAAGCGGCTCATGCGCTCGATCTCGTTGTCGGTCAGGCGCGGGAACATCTGGTGCGCGCGCGTTTCGAGCGGCGAGAAGGGCGCGCTGTCGTCGGTGGTCACGGGCGCGGCAGCGGGCGACGGCACGACGTTCGGATTCGGATTTTCCAAAGGCTCGCGTGCGTTCCATGCGACGACATCCGGCATGCCTTGACCAAGCTCGCCGTTCGGGGTTGTGCTCATGCGCGATCTCCGTGTGGAAAACCAGCTTCATGCAGGGATGCCGGGCCCGACGACGACGCCGCCGGTGCCGCCGCCGATTTCACCGGCCACGCGCACATCGCCGCCATTTCCGCGACTTCCTCGGGCGTGGCCGCCGAGAGCTCGCCGAACTCGGTCAGCGTCGCGACATCGAAACCGGCGAGCCGCCAGGCGTCGAGTCCGCCCGTGAGCGGCAGCACGTCGCGAAAGCCCGCGGTGCGCATGGTCTTCGCCATCCACGCGGCCGACACCTCGTTCGGACACGAGCAATAGATGACGACCTTGCGCGACTTGTCGTAGCTCTCGATGATCTTCGCGAGTTCGCGCTCGTCGGCGAAAAGCGATCCGGGAATGGTGAACGGATCCAGCATGCGCTTTTCCGGCGAGCGGATATCGAAGATCACCGGCAGCGGCTCGTCGTTCATCAGCGCGTAGAGCTCGTCCACGCTGATGCGCGCCTTTTCGAGCGTCGCCATGAGCGCGCGGCGGCGCCACCAGCGGTACGCGACGTAGATCGCGAACAGCGCGGCGATGACCATCACCGCCTGACGGCCGAGTTGGGAGATCATGGCGAAGACCATTTCAAGCTGCGCCGCGAAGATCACGCCGACGACCAGCCCGACCGCGCCCCACAGCGCGATGCCCGCGCCGTCATGCGCGATGAAGCTGCGCAACCGCACGCCCATCGCGCCCGCGAGCGGCACGGAGACGAGCGAGAGACCGGGAATGAACTTCGCGACCAGAAGGATGCGCACGCCCCAGCGGCCGAAGAAGCGCTCGGTCTTCTTCACGCAGGTATCGCGCGAGAGGGACAGCTTGCAGATTGTCTTGAGCGTCTTGTCGCCGTACTTGCGCCCGCCGTGAAACCAGACGAGATCGCCGAGCACGCCGCCCGCCACCGCGACGCACAGCACGCCCAGAAGCGGCGCCCAGAACGCGCCGCCGTTCACCGCCATGAGCGCAATGGACGCGCCGACGACGATCATCGTCGGCATCGCGGGCACGGGCAGCCCGAGGGCCGCGCCCATTACGTTGAGGAAAACGATCGCCGGGCCGAATCGATCGACTAGCTGGTGCAACAACATGGGAAACTCCCGCGCGGGAAGGATGCGAATTCACTGGACGACGGGACGCGCGCCGCGAAACCGGCGCGACGAAGGCGCAAGAAGCACGAAAGCGAGAGAGATACGAGCTGGCAGCCGCTCGTGGTTCAACGCGGTGCACGCGGCGCCGGGCCGACGTTCGTCACATTTAAGGGGTAAGTGTAGCCCGGAAATGCGAACGTAAGCAGGACCGGCGCGCGGGACGCGGGCATCGCGCGCGCGATGCCCGGTGCGGGAAAGACTCGATGCGCAGAGTGTGGGATTCAGCCGCGTTCGTCGGCAATATAGGCGCGGATCACGTCGGCGAAATTCTTGTCGCCGGACAGGCCCAGTTGCTCCGCGCGCGCCGGATTCCACGCGCCCGGCCAGCTGCCGACAATCTTCTCGATGCGCTCGTCGTGCTGCCAGTCGATGCGCTGCACCGCTTCCTCGCCCGCCACCTCGCGCAGCGCCGCGACCATCTCGTTCACGCTCACCGACAAGCCCGGCAGATTGATCACGGGCCGGTTGCCCAGCTTGTCGCGATCGATCTCGCAGCCCGCGATCAGCGCCTCGATCGCGCTCTTCGGCGAGAGGACCCATACGCGCGTGTCGCCATCGACGGGACAGGTCGAGCGCTCGCCGTTCAGCGGCTCGCGGATGATGCCGCTCGCGAACGAAGACGCCGCCGCGTTCGGCTTGCCCGGCCGCACGCTGATGGTCGGCAGGCGCAGCACGCGGCCATCGACGAAGCCGCGCCGCGAGTAATCGGAGAGCAGCAGCTCGGCGATCGCCTTCTGCGTTCCGTACGACGATTGCGGATTGAGCGCGGTGTCGTCCTGCACGACATCGGGCAGCGTGCCGCCGTACACCGCGACCGAGCTCGTGAACACGACGCGCGGTGCGTGGCCCGCCGCGCGGCACACTTCGAGCAGCGCGCGCGATGCGTCGAGATTGATCTTCATGCCGAGATCGAAGTCCGCTTCGGCCTGGCCGCTCACGATCGCGGCGAGATGGAAGATGGCTTCGGTCTGCGTGTCGATGCAGCGCTCCAGCACCGCGCGATCGGAGATGTCGCCGGTTTCGGCGCGCACGCGCTTGTCGGCGAGAAGCCGTTCGTCGTTCGGGCGCGCCACGTCGAGGAGCACGATTTCCGTGACCGGCTTGCCGTCGAGTTCGTTACGGTCGAGGAGACGCTTGGCGAGACGCTGACCGAGAAAGCCCGCGCCGCCCGTGATGAGAATCTTCATATGGTCGCTTCCTTGCTCACAGATAAGGTTTGAGCCAGCCGAGGCCCTCGGACGTGCCCGCCTTCGGCTTGTATTCGCAGCCGATCCAGCCTTCGTAACCGAGCGAATCGATCAGCTCGAACAGATACGGATAGTTGAGTTCGCCGATATTCGGCTCGTGCCGCTCCGGCACGCCCGCGATCTGAATATGCCCCACGCCCGCGTTCGGACGCTTCATGTCGCGCTTGAGCTTCACCGCGATATCGCCTTCGACGATCTGGCAGTGATAGATGTCGAACTGCACTTGCAGATTGGGCGCGCCGATTTCGTCGCAGATCGCTTGTGCTTCGTCCTGACGGTTCAGGAAGAAGCCGGGAATGTCACGCGTGTTGATCGGCTCGATTACGATGCCGATGCCTGCCTTTTGCGCTTCTTTTGCCGCGTATTCGAGGTTCTTCAGGTATGTTTCGCGGTGTTTGTCGCGAGGTTGATCTGGCGCGATCAGGCCGGCCATTACGTGCAGTTTCTTGTTGCCCAGCACGGCGGCGTATTCGAGGCCTTTTTCCACGCTCTTTTTGAACTCTTCCTCACGCCCGGGCAGCGATGCGATGCCGCGTTCGCCCTTCGCCCAGTCGCCCGGAGGCGCGTTGAAAAGCGCTTGCGTCAGATTGTTGTCCTTGAGACGTTGCTCGATGTCTTTCGCTGCGAAGTCGTACGGGAACAGGAACTCGACCGCCTTGAAGCCGTCTTTCGCCGCAGCGGCGAAGCGGTCTAGGAATGCATGCTCCGTGTACATCATCGTCAGGTTTGCGGCGAATTTTGGCATTTGCCTGTCCTCCTTGGGTTCTCGGTCGATGCGGCTTGCGCTTCTATGAAATCCTGTGTTCGTGTCGGTCTATTTGCGTTGCCCCTATGCGGGGCGGCAGTCACTTTCTTTGCTGCTGCAAAGAAAGTAACCAAAGAAACAGCTTTCCCCATCCAAAGTACTTCAGGCCGGCCCCGGCACAGAACTTCGCTCGTGGTCCGGCAGTAGCGAGTGCCCTCGCAGGTCTTACCGGGCCTGGTTCGCGCACGGTCTGTCACATCGCGCCGCATAACAAACTGGTTCAGCAGTCATTCATCCGGCACCGCGCTTCGCGCTGCCGTCAGGCTCTTCCGGTGGTTTGCTACCAGCGCGCGCCAAATGTATTGCGTAGATCCTCTATCGCCGCTTCCGGCAGCGGTTCGGGGCGCGGCGTCGTCGACAGATACAGCTGCGCGGTTTCCTCCAACTCTTCCAGCGCGTAACTCGCGTGCGATACCGATTTCTCCCACACCACCGGCCCAAGGCGTTCGAGCAGCACCGCGCGCACTTTCGACGCCAGCGCCGCCACTTCCTCCGCCACGGCGGCGTCGCCCGGCCGGCGATACGCGATCAGCGGCACATGGCCGACCTTCATCACGTAGTACGGCGTGATCGGCGGGAGCACGTCCTCGTTCTTCCACACGCCCGCGAGCGTCAGCGCGACGAGATGCGTCGAATGCGTATGCACGACGCCGCGCGCATCGGCGTTGTTCTCGTAGATGCGCCGATGCAGCGCCAGCGTCTTCGACGGCCGTCCGCCCGAGACGTGATTGCCTTGCAGGTCGACCTTGGCGATGTCGTTCGGATCGAGACGGCCAAGGCACGCATCGGTCGGCGTGATGAGCCAGCCGTCGTCAAGGCGCGCGCTGATGTTGCCCGCGCTGCCAACCGTGTAGCGGCGCTCGTAGAGGCTCTTGCCAGTGATGCAGATCTCTTCGCGAATGGAGTTTTCGATCGATGCCATCACAGTGCCTTCAGCGCCTTTTCGAAGAAATCGGTCGTGCCGAAGTTGCCGGACTTGAGCGCGAGGCCCAGCGCATCGTCGGCTTTCGCGCCGATGGATTGCGTCGCCGGCACGCCCGGATCGATCTGCGGCCCAATGCGCAACGAACGCACATCGAGCGCCTGCACGACCGCGCCCGATGTCTCGCCGCCCGCAACGACGAACTTGCGCACGCCCGCATCGCGCAACTGGCGCGCGACCGATGCAAGCGCCTCTTCGACCAGATGCCCCGCCTTTTCCACGCCCAGCTCCTTCTGCACGGCCTTCACTTCATCGGGTGCCGAGGTCGCGTAGATCAGCACGGTCTCGTTTTTCGCGAGGTGATCGCGCGCGAATGCGACGGCCTGATCGGCCACCGGCTCGCCACGCGAAAGCGCCATCGGATTGATGCGAAAGCTCGGCTTCGATTCGCGCCAATGCGCGACCTGCGCGTTCGTCGCCTTCGATGCGCTGCCCGCCAGTACCACCGACCCGCCTTCGATCTTCGGCAGATCGGCGGCATGTTCCGCATGCGCGAGCAGGTTCGCCGCGCGGAAGTTCTTCGGCAGACCGAGCGCGATGCCCGAACCGCCCGTGATCAGCGCAAGATCGCGGCATGCCTCGCCGAGTGTGTAGAGATCGGCATCGGACACGGCGTCGGCGATCGCGAGGCGAACGCCTTCCTTCTTCAACTCGCCGATGCGCGCGCGGATCGCGTCCGCGCCCTTCGCGATCGTGTCGTAGCGAATCAGCCCGACTTTCGATTTCGTCTGCCGCTGCAAGACGCGCACGAGGTTCGGATCGGTCATCGGCGTGAGCGGATGATTCTCCATGCCGGATTCGTTCAGCAGCACGTCGCCGACGAACAGGTTGCCGCGAAAGATCGTGCGGCCGTTCTCGGGAAACGCAGGGCAGGCGATCGTGAAATCGTCCTTCAGCGCGTCCAGCAAGGCATCCGCGACCGGACCGATGTTGCCCTTATCGGTGGAATCGAACGTCGAGCAATACTTGAAGAAGAACTGGCGGCAGCCCTGCGCGCGCAGCCATTCGAGCGCGTCGAGCGATTGCTTCACCGCATCGTCGGCAGGGATCGTGCGCGACTTCAGCGCGACGACGATCGCGTCCGCTTCGATCTGCGTCCCCGCCTCGGGAATGCCGATGGTCTGCACCGTGCGCATGCCGCCGCGCACGAGCATGTTGGCGAGATCGGTCGCGCCGGTGAAATCGTCGGCGATACAGCCGAGCAGTGCCTGCGTCATCACTTCGCTCCCTTCGGGACTTCGATGCCCGGAAAAATCTTGATGACCGCGGAATCGTCTTCGCCGCCGTGGCCGGCCGTGGACGCCATCATGAACATCTGATGCGCCGCCGCAGAGAGCGGCAGCGGGAATTTCGAGGTGCGCGCCGTGTCCAGCACGAGGCCCAGATCCTTCACGAAGATATCGACGGCGGAGAGCGGCGTGTAATCGCCCGCGAGAATATGCGGCACGCGGTTCTCGAACATCCACGAGTTGCCCGCGCTGTGGGTGATGACGTCGTAGAGCGCTTCAGCATCGACGCCTTCGCGCAAGCCCAGCGCCATGGCTTCGGCCGCGGCCGCGATATGCACGCCCGCGAGCAGCTGATTGATGATTTTCACCTTCGAGCCCGCGCCGTGCGTATCGCCGAGCCGGTAGACCTTGCCCGCGACCGCATCGAGCACGTCCTCGCAAGCGGCGTAGGCATCGGCGGGGCCGGAAGTCATCATCGTCATGTCGCCGGAATTGGCCTTGGCCGCGCCGCCGGACAAGGGCGCGTCGAGCATCAGCACGCCCTTTTCCGCGATGCGCTCGCCGAGGCTAGCGGCGAATTGCGGCGATACCGTCGCGCACGCGAGCACGACGCTGCCGGGCTTCATCGCGGGCACGGCGCCGCCTTCGCCGAACAGCACGGCTTCGGTCTGCGCGGCGTTGACGACGACCGTCAAGACGACCTCGCACTTGCCCCCCAGCTCAGCCGGCGACGCGCACGCGATACCGCCTTCGGCCGCGAATGCATCGAGCACGGGCTTGCGCACATCGCATGCATGCACGGCGAAGCCCGCGCGCAAGAGCGAGCGCGCGACACCCATGCCCATCGCGCCCAGGCCGATTACCCCGACGTTTCGTGTCATAGCAAAGTCCTTAACAGATGCCGGCTTCCGCCAGACGGCGCGCGGCGTTGATGAGATGTGTCTGCGCGGCATTGCGCGCGGCGGCGGCATCGTGCGCGCGGATCGCCTCGACGATCGCCGCGTGCTCCTCGCGCACCTGCCGCATGAAATCCTCGCGCAGCGCCTCGTTGCCGCGCGTGACGAGCGTGCCGGCTTCGAGATACTGGTTCAGAAAGGTGAGGGTTTTCAGGAAGTACGGATTGCCGGTGGCGTTGGCGATTTCCCGGTGAAACGCGACGTCCTCCGCGACGCCGTCGCGGCCTTCGCCCACCGCCGCGTCGATGCGCGCGAGGGCGGTGTCGATCGCCGCCATCTGCTCGTCGGTGCGGCGCAGCGCGGCTTCGGACGCCACTTCGGCTTCGATCGCCCGGCGCAGCGCGAGTATCTGCATGACCGCGCCCGGCTCGACCGCCTGCGCGTAATCGATGCGCAGCGGCCGGATGCCCGCGCGCTCGACGATGAACACGCCGCTGCCCTGCCGCGGCTCGACCATGCCTTCGTTCTTCAGCCGCGAAATGGCTTCGCGGATCACGGTGCGGCTCACGCCGAATTCCTGCGAGAGCACGGCTTCGGTCGGCAGCTTGCCGGTTTTGGCGAAGCTGCCCTTCTCGATCAGCTTTTGCAATTGCTGCGCGACCGAATCGCTCATGGCGCGCTGCGGGATTTTCTCGAACATGCGATCCGATGAAGCTCGTAAAGTCATCGGGTCATCATACAAGTTTTCGGGATGAACGTTGACCGAGGGATAACCCTCGGCCACGCGTCATTCGGCGTTAGGTGGCGTTACTGAGCGAGCGGTTCGTCGATGAGGGCGAGCGCGTCGCGAATCTCGGAGACGTCGCCGGGGCGCACGAGGCGCGCGACTTCCTTGCCGCCCAGCATGAAGATGAGCGTCGGCCAAAGCTTCACGCGAAACGAGCGGCCGAGCGGGCGGCCGCTGCCGTCCTCGATCTTCATGTGCTTTACCGCGCCATGCCCGTGGAACGCCTGCGCGATCAGTGGCTGCGCGGCACGGCAGAAGCCGCACCAGTCGGTGCCGAATTCGACCACCATCGGGCCGCTCAGCGCATCGACTTCGGCGCGCTCGGGCGCGGTTTTCGCGTATTCGATATTCATGCTCATGGCGCTCGTCCTGGCTCCTTTTGTGTCTCGATGAAATCAGCAGAAAGCTTGCCCGCTCGCTGTGGAACGGGCGCTGGGCACGTGTCAGACGCCGACGGCAATCGCCGTCACTTCGTTATGCAATCCGGCGGTGATCGTCACCGGGATATTCATCCGCAACGCCATCATGAAAAGGCTGTTTCGGTTGTCGTAAGTATCGTTATTAGGCCACATATGGGTGCAATACCGGGAACCGTCATCGGTTTGCAGCACGTAGTTGATGGCGGCGCCCTGATCGTTGTCGACGATTCTAACGATCATTCCGGCGCGGCTGTCCCGAAGTTTCAGAAACGCGCAACTCAGCGAGGGCATCGGTGAATTGCTCGGCGCGATGGCGATGCCGGTAATGTTTCCGGAATCGTCGCCGGACAGTGTAATGGGCAATCCGTAGTCCAGCGCCATCATCAGGAGAGTATTTCGATTCTGGTGAGTGAGGATATTCAACTGGCCGCAATACAAAGCGCCCTCTGCGGATCTCAAAACGAAATTAACCTTGTCGAGATCGTTCGAATCGATAATGCGGATGAGAAATCCGCCTTTGACACCCGTCAGCGGAAT
This sequence comes from Caballeronia sp. 11_S32, assembly GCF_056930355.1. Classification (NCBI taxonomy): domain Bacteria; kingdom Pseudomonadati; phylum Pseudomonadota; class Betaproteobacteria; order Burkholderiales; family Burkholderiaceae; genus Caballeronia; species Caballeronia sp. 11_S32. The sequence continues at coordinate 1,824,270 of NZ_JBXOWH010000004.1, read as the reverse complement.
ACCGCCAGGGACGAGGCACAGGTTGGAAGAACTATCATTGTTTCTCACTGGTGATCCTTTCCAAATGGATTCGGACTCGCGCGAGTCGAAATGCGCGGCGCGACTCGGCGCGTCTTTGATTCAAGACTATCGCCTCAGATTTCCTCTGTCTGATTCAGACCATTTCCGCGGGGCGATTGGCCGAAGGCGCCAATGACCGCCGTTCTGACATAACTATTTATTCCGCCGGCCAGCATGATCGAGCGTCCGGATTCGAGCGCCATGCAAAGCAGCGCATGGCGGTTGCGCCGGCGCCGCGCGTCCATCTGGGCGCAATATTGCGTTCCGTCGGGCGCCTGCACGAGATAATTCACATAGACCGATGCGTCGGAGTCGATGATCCTGACGATCACTCCGGTCCTTACGCCGTCCAAGGGAATTTCCGGATGAACAAGGGACGGTATTACGGGCGAACTTCTGATCTTCATTCTTTGTTCTCCTGACTGATTATGCGGCCTTTTAAAATATGAGTTCGGCTGGTCCGAGTAGTAGGCGATTTATTAGCAACAGAAAGCTTCTGCTCATTCTTGAAGGGGCAGATATATCAGTATTTTTATGTAATTCTTTAATCATGCATTGAACTCAGGCGGACAGCTTCATCCATCCGCCACGAATAATCAGCAATAAAAGACCTCCCGCGCGACGCGGGAACGCGTGCGCCTGCCTAAATAAAAAGGGTGATTGATCGAGGGAAAACGATTAATCGTTCAGGAATTCCTCGATTAATAAGAGCGTAAATCCATGCCGCCTGAATTTTGCCGATCAGAACTGTAAATTGTCATTTTTTTACAGAAGACGCGCGCGACGCGGCCCGCCGCGAAGGTTGCGGCGGGCCGTCGACGAACCGGGCATTTCAGGCCGTGCGCGCGCGACGCGCCTCGTACGCTTTCAGATGCGCATACGCCACCGCCAGCGCGGACACCCCTTCGACCGGCGTGCGCCGCCGTGACAGCAGATCCCCGACGATGTGATCCGCTTCGATCGGCGCGCCGCTTTCCAGATCGCGCAGCATCGACGCGGTCATCAGCGAGCCGCGCTCCGAGAAGAACGCGCGAGCGCGCATGACGACCGCATCGCCCGGCGCGTGCGCATTGTCGCGCGCGACGCCGCTGCATTCGTCGAAGAGCCGGAAGAGCAGCGCCTCGCCGCCCGGCGCCGCGACGATATCGCCAATGGGCGCGCGCATCAGGCAGGTGCCCGTCGCGAGCGTGGCGAGGAACACCCACTTGTCCCACATCGATTGCAGGATGTCCCCGCTCACGTTCAGTTCGAAGCCCGCGCCGCCGAGTTGCGCGGCGATCGCGTCGATGCGCGCGGAGCGGCCGCCCGCGCGCTCGCCGATGGTCATCGAATGCATGTTGTTGAGGTGCAGGATCTCGCCGTCGTCGTCGAGCGTCGCGGCGATCACGCATTGACCGCCGAGCACGTTCGCGGGGTCGAAGCGCGCATCGAGCGCGTCGAGATGGCCCATGCCGTTCAGAAGCGGCAGGATTGCCGTATCGGGCCCGACGGCGGGCGCGAAGGAATCGATCGCGCCTTGCAGGTCGTAGGCCTTGCAGCTCAGCAGCACGAGGTCATAAGGACCGTCGATGTCTTTCGCGAGGACCATCGGCGGACAGGCGAACGCGAGATCGCCCTCGGGGCTCTTCACTTTGAGGCCGCACTGCCGCAGCCGCTCGGCGCGACGCTCGCGCACGAGGAAGGTCACGTCCCTGCCCGCTTCGAGCAGCCGCGCACCGAAGTATCCGCCGATGGCCCCCGCGCCCACTACCAGAATCCGCATATCTCGCTCCATATCGTTGGTTTGCTCGTCGCCGATTTCAGGCCTGCCATACGCCATAGCCCGCTTCCCGCAAGCCGATCGCCAGTTCCACTTCCATGTCGCGCGCGCCGTCGTAGGGCATCGGGTTGTACATCTCGTACAGATGCGGCAGAAGGCGCAGCCCGAATTCCCGCACGAAGCGGTTCGACTGGATGCCCGCCTTGTGTTTGTCGAAACGCACGTCGGGATCGATGCCCGTCATGCCCACATAGACGAACGGCATGCCGGTCACGTAGTCGGGATTCGCGCGCCGGAAGCGCGCTTCGTTCCAGACCGTGCCGGACAGCTCGACGACGTAGACGGAATAGTGATGGCTGCGCGCGCGCCGGGAGGGCGGCATGTTTCGGATGGCCTTCTCGGCGTGCTCGTTGCGGGCGTTCATTCTAAGACGGCATCGCGCGATGTGCCCGGTTCGCCGGCGTGCCCCCTGCCGGATGCGTCTCAAAGTGGTAAATTCGGGGCGGTCTGCGCTCGCGCAACGATCGGAGCGCCGCACGGCCGGCGCTTCGCCGATCGGCCGGAGACGACCTCTCACGCGCGGGCGCCGCTACCATCGACACGTTTTCATCCCGAAGCCGCGCGCCACGAGCCGCGCTCGCTTCGGTCATTCGGAGATCAAGCATGAGCAAGCAAGCTATCGGCGTGGTAGGCCTCGCCGTCATGGGCCGCAATCTGGCCTTGAACATCGAGAGCCGCGGTCACGCCGTTTCGGTCTATAACCGCAGCCGGGCCAAAACCGACGAACTGATTGCCGAACATTCCGACAAGAAGCTCGTGCCCACCTACACGCTCGAAGAGTTCGTCGATTCGCTCGAAAAGCCGCGCCGCATTCTGATGATGGTGAAGGCCGGCGCGGGCACCGACGAGACCATCGCCCAGTTGCGCCCGCTGCTCGACAAGGGCGACATTCTCATCGACGGCGGCAACACGCATTTCACCGACACCATCCGCCGCAATCAGGATCTTGCGAAGTCGGGCCTGCATTTCATCGGCACGGGCGTGTCCGGCGGAGAGGAAGGCGCGCTGAAAGGTCCGTCGATCATGCCGGGCGGACAGAAGGAAGCGTACGAGCTCGTCGCGCCGATCCTCACCGAGATCGCCGCGAAGGCGCCCGACGGCGAGCCGTGCGTCGCGTACATGGGCCCGGACGGCGCGGGCCACTTCGTGAAGATGGTTCACAACGGCATCGAGTACGGCGACATGCAGCTGATCGCCGAAAGCTATGACGTGCTGAAGCGCGTCGCCGGCTTGTCGAACGACGAGCTCGGCAAGGTGTATGTCGAGTGGAACCAGGGTGAACTGGATAGTTACCTGATCGAGATCACGTCGAAGATCTTCTCGAAGAAGGACGATGAAACGGGCAAGGATCTCGTCGATGTCATTCTCGACCGCGCCGCGCAGAAAGGCACGGGCAAGTGGACGAGCCAGAACGCGCTAGATCTCGGCGCGCCGCTGCCGCTGATCACCGAGGCGGTGTTCGCGCGCGTGCTGTCGTCGCTGAAGGATCAGCGCGTGGCGGCGAGCAAGGTGCTGTCCGGCCCGACGCCGAAGTTCGACGGCGATCGCGCCGCGTTCATCGAGTCGGTGCGGCGTGCATTGTATCTGTCGAAGATCGTGTCGTATGCGCAGGGCTTCGCGCAGTTGCGCGCGGCGTCGGAAGAGTACAAGTGGGATCTGCATTACGGCGAGATCGCGAAGATCTTCCGGGCGGGCTGCATCATCCGCGCGCGCTTCCTGCAGAAGATCACCGATGCGTATGCGAAGAACGCGCAGCTCGCGAACCTGCTGCTCGATCCGTATTTCAGCGATATCGCGGCGAAGTATCAGGACGCGTTGCGCGACGTGGTCGTCGCGGCGGTGAAGGCGGGGATTCCGGTGCCGGCGTTTTCATCGGCGATTGCTTATTTCGATGCGTATCGCTCGGAGCGCTTGCCCGCGAATCTGGTGCAGGCGCAGCGGGATTTCTTCGGCGCGCATACGTTCGAGCGGACGGATAAGGCGGGGAGTTTTCACGCGAATTGGGCGTGATGATCTGGACCGATCTGATCGGGAAGTGAGAGACGCGGCTCCGTTAGAGCCGCGTTTTTTTTCATTCATCAAGCAACGTGAAATTACTGACGCTACGCAAGCGTTGATTACTTAGTTATACACACTTATGACCGCCCATCCGTGAATGATCAGTGGGTGAAATATGAGCAATATTTATCGATAACCTTCCAACCCGACGGAAATTCAAACTTGCGGTCAAGGGCACCTCGGTTGCATCGATCGATTCAAGAACAATGCTGCTCTTCGACATGAAATACACGCAAACCTGGGACCGTCTTGTCGAATACTTCGAAGCAAAGATCGGCAAGCCGCCCTTGGGACAGACTCGATTCACGCCCGAGACCGATCTCTATCACGACCTCGACTTGAATCCACCCGAGATTTCAGCGTTGCTTCACGACTGGGGATTAAATTTTCGCGTCGACATCAGCGAATTCGACATCGGCCATTACTATCCATTCAGTCAACTGAGCAAACCGGCGTTCTTCTGGACGCTGCTCAGGTCGCCCTTTAGCCGACAAGCCAGGGAAACGCTCGGAGGCTGGCAACTCACCCTCGGCATGCTCGAGGAAGCGATGATTCGAGGAAAGTGGGTCATCGATTGAGCCATCCGCTTCAAGCAAGCCCCACCCACTCCCCATTCCCCCGACTGCTCCTCAACACCGCCTCCACGAACCTCAACCCCGCGACCCCATCCTCGACGGTGGTGAGCCACTCATCCCCCTGCGTCGTCCCGCTAAGAATGCATGCCGCGGCATCCGTATAAACCTGCGCGAACGCCTCCAGATACCCTTCCGGATGCCCCGCCGGCACCCGCGTCGCGTGCAGCGCTTCGGGACTCTGCACGCGCCCGCGCGTGATGCGCTCCGACGCGCCGCCGATCAGCGTGAACCACAACTCATTGGGCTTCTGCTGATCGAACGTAATGCCCGCCTTCGTTCCATACACGCGCAAGCGCAGCGCATTCTCCTCGCCCGCCGCGACCTGACTCGCCCACAGCATCCCGCGCGCGCCGCCCGCATAACGGAACATCGCCTGAACGTGATCGTCCACGCGACGATCCGCGACGAAAGTCGTCACTTCCGCCGATAGCTCCGCGGGCCGCATCCCCGTCACGTACTCCGCAAGCTGATACGCATGCGTGCCGATATCGCCGAGACAGCCGGCCGGACCTGCCAGCGCCGGATCGGTGCGCCACACCGCCTGCCGGTTCGCCTGCGTCTCAACGGGCAGCGACAACCAGTCCTGCGCATACTCGACCTGCACGACGCGAATATCCCCGAGCAAACCACGCCGCACCATCCCGCGTGCATGCCGCACGAGCGGATAGCCCGTGTACGTATAAGTCACCGCGAACACGCGATCCTTCTCGCGCGCGAGCTTCGCCAATGCCTCGCCTTCATCGAGCGACACGGCCAGCGGCTTGTCGCAGATCACATGGATGCCCGCTTCGAGGAAAGCGGTGGCGATAGGCGCATGCAGATGATTCGGCGTGACGATCGCCACCGCCTCGATGCCGTCCGAACGCCCCGCCTCGATGCGCGCCATCTCGCGATAATCGTCGTAGCTGCGCGCAAGCCCGATCGCCGCCGCGCTCGACGCCGCCCGTCGCGCATCCGATGACAACGCACCCGCCACCAACTCATAGCGGTCATCGAGCCGCGCCGCCATGCGATGCACCGCGCCGATAAACGCGCCCTCGCCGCCGCCGACCATCCCCAGCCGCACGCGATTCATCGCTTTTCTCCGATCTTGTCTCCGATACCCAGCACGCCGCGCATCTGCTCGCGGCTCGCGCCGCTGCCGGCGAAGTCATCGAAGGCGCGCTCGGCCACGCGGATGATGTGATCCCGTATGAACACCGCGCCCTCGCGCGCGCCGTCTTCCGGATGCTTCAACGCGCATTCCCATTCGAGCACCGCCCAGCCGGGAAAATCGTATTGCGCCATCTTCGAGAAGATCGCCTTGAAATCGATCTGGCCGTCGCCCAGCGAGCGGAAGCGTCCCGCGCGATCCACCCAGCCCGAATAGCCGCCGTACACGCCCTGCTTTCCATTCGGCCGAAACTCGGCGTCCTTCACATGAAACGCCTTGATGCGCGCGTGATAGATATCGATGAACGCGAGGTAATCGAGTTGCTGCAGCACGAAGTGACTCGGATCGAACAGGATGTTCGCGCGCGGATGATCGTCCACCGCGGCGAGAAAGCGCTCGAAGGTCACGCCGTCATGGAGGTCCTCGCCGGGATGCAGCTCGTAACACACGTCGATGCCCGCGCGATCGAACTCATCGAGAATCGGGCGCCAGCGATTCGCGAGCTCGTCGAACGCGGCTTCGACGAGGCCCGCGGAACGCTGCGGCCACGGATAGATATACGGCCACGCGAGCGCACCCGAAAACGTCACATGCGCGCTCAGGCCGAGACGCTTCGACGCCGCCGCCGCGAGCTTCAGCTGCGCTATCGCCCATTCGGTGCGCGCTTGCGGATTGCCGCGCACGTGCGGCGCGGCGAAGCCATCGAACAAGGTGTCGTAAGCGGGATGCACCGCGATCAACTGGCCTTGCAGATGCGTCGACAGCTCCGTGATCGCGACACCCGCATCGTCGGCCGTGCGGCGGATGTCGTCGCAATACGCATCGCTCGACGCGGCCTTTTCCAGATCGATCAGACGCGGATCGGCGGGAACCTGAATGCCCTCGTAGCCGAGCGAGCCGGCCCATGCAGCGAGGCTCTCCAGCGTATCGAACGGGGCGGCATCCCCCATGAACTGCGCGAGAAATATCGCCGGGCCCTTGATGGTCTTCATCTTTCGCCTCTATGTAAGCGCCGGTCAGCGCGTGACCGGCCATGCACTCAAAACGGCGAGTTCGGGAAATAGAACTGCTTCGCGTTGTCCTTCGTGATGAGCACCGAAGGGATGATCGTCGTCGGCGGCAGCTTGTCGCCCTTCAGGCGCGCTTCGGCGGTCAGCTTGATCGCGTCGTAGATGAACTTCGGCGAATACGAGACATCGGCCTTCACGCGCGGGTCGCCATCCATGATGCGTTTCACCGCTTCCTTCGATCCCGCGCCGCCGAACACTTCCTTGATATCCGTGCGCTTTGCCTGATCGATCGCCTTCAGCACGCCGACCATCATGTCGTCGTCGGCGGCCCACACGGCGTCGATATGCTTGAAGCGCGTGAGATAGTCCTGCATCACCTTGAAGGCATCGTCGCGATTCCAGTTCGCGTACTTCGCATCGAGAATCTTGATATCGGGATACTGCTTCATCACGCCTTCGAACGCGGTCCAGCGCTCGTTGTCGAGCGTCGTCGGAATGCCGCGCAGCGCGACGATATCGCCCTTGCCGTTCAGCGTCTTCGCGAGATACTCGGCGGGAATCCTGCCGAACGCGGTGTTGTCGCCGGCCACATACGCGTCCTGCGCGCTGGTGTCGGTGAGGCCGCGATCAACCACCGTCACATACACGCCCTTCTTCTTCACCTGCGCAACGGGCTGCGTGAGCGACGCCGATTCCTGCGGGAAGATCACGAGCGCATTGATCTTGTTGACCGTCACGAGATCCTGCAACTGGTTCGCCTGCTCGGGCGCGCTCGCCGCCGTCTTCACGATGACCTTGAGGTCCGGATGCGCCTTCTCCAGTTCCTTCTTCGCTTCGTTGGCCCACCACACGATGCCGCCCGTGAAGCCGTGGTCGGCGGTCGGAATGGCGACGCCGAGTATCACCTTGTCGGCTGCGAATGCAGACGACGATGCGACGGCGAACGCGCTTGCCGCGAGCGTGAGCGCGCCGAGCGCGCGAAGCATTTTCTTCATGACGATGTCTCCTTGTCTTGTTGAACTTCCGGCTATCGACGACCACGCTGCAAAAAGGCTACGACGACGATCACGGCGCCCTGCACCGCCGCGTTCAGATACACGCTGATGATGCTCGTGAGATTCAGGATGTTGTTGATGACCGAAAGCAGAATCGCGCCGATGACCGTGCCGATCACGCGCCCCTCGCCGCCTTTCAGCGCCGTGCCGCCAACCACCACAGCGGCGATCGCTTCCAACTCCCACAGAATGCCGGTGGTCGGCGTGGCCGATCCGAGGCGCGGCACGTACAGAATGGTCGCGACTGCTACGCACAGCCCGAGCAATACGTAGGTGACGATCTTCACGTTATCGACGCGAATCGCGGCATAACGCGCGACCTGCTCGCTCGAACCGATCGCCTGCACATGCCGTCCGTACACGGTGCGGTTCAGCACGAGCGCGCCGCCCGCCGCGACGATGAGAAACACCCAGATCGGCACCGGCACATGCAGCACGCTCGCGTAATAGACCGGGCCGTACAGATCGACGAGCGAGTTGTCGAGCGTGAGCGCGCCGCCGTCCGCGAGCCACGTGAGCAGCGCGCGAAAGATGCCGAGCGTGCCCAGCGTCACGATGAACGGCTCGATGCGCCCCTTCGTGACGAGCACGCCATGCGCGAAGCCGAACAGCGCGCCGAGCAAAAGCGCAAGCACGATGCCGAGCGCGATGATCAGAAGCGGCGGCACCGCGTGCCCGTGAAAGCCCTGCAGCAGCCCGTTCATCATGTAGATCATGCTGCCCGCGATCAGCGCGGCCATCGAGCCGACGGAAAGGTCGATGCCGCCCGAGATGATCACGAAAGTCATCCCCACCGCGATGATGCCGATGAACGACGTGCGCGTGAGCACGTTCATCGCGTTGTCGAAGGTGGCGAAGTCGCTGTTGAGCAAGGTGCCGCCGATGCACAGCGCGATCAGCCCGATCAGCGGCCCGACGCCGAACAGAAAGCGCGAAACGGCGGAAAGGCGGCTCTCGCTTTCGATGTCTTCAGTGTGTGCCGGTCGCATGCGCGATCAACCTCTCTTCGGTCAGAAGGTCCATGCCGAGCGTCGCGACGAGCTCGCCCGCGCGCATCACCGCAACGCGGTGGCAGAGACCGATCAGTTCGATCAGCTCGGATGAAATCACGACCACCGCGCGGCCTTCGGCGGCGAGACGATGAATCAGAAAGTAGATATCGCGTTTCGCGCCGACATCCACGCCGCGCGTAGGCTCGTCGAGCACGATCACGCGCGGATCGGGATGCAGGAACTTCGCGAGCGCGAGCTTCTGCTGATTGCCGCCCGAAAGCATGCGCGCGCGGCTCGACGCATTGCCCGTGCGAATGCCGAAGTCCTTCAGCGCGGCGGCAAGCGCCCCGCGTTCCGCGCGCGTATCGACGAGCGGATGCGCGTAGCGCTCGAGCGTCATCATCGTGAGATTGTCTTTCAGCGCCATGTCGACGTGCAGGCCGCGACCCTTGCGGTCTTCGCTCAGATAGGTGATGCCGTGCTTCATCGCATCGCGCGGGCTCTTCAGTCTGATCGTCGCGCCGTTGATCACCACGCGCCCCGCGCTCAGCGGACGCAAGCCGACGAGCGCCTCGAACAGCTCCGTGCGTCCCGCGCCGACGAGGCCCGCGAAGCCGAACACCTCGCCTTCACGCACGCTGAAGCTCACGCCGTCCGCCCATCCCGGCACCGATGCGTGCTCCACCTTCAATGCTACGGGCGCATCGTCGGCGAGGGCGGGCTTGGCCGGAAACATGTCGGAGACCTCGCGGCCGACCATCAGATTCGCCATCTGCTGACGCGTGAGTTCGTCGGTGGGCGCGCGCGCGACGAAGCGGCCATCGCGCATCACGATCACTTCGTCGGTGATGCGCTCGACTTCATCGAGCTTGTGCGAGATATAGACGATGGTCGTGCCCGCTTCCTTAAGACGCGCCATCAACGCAAACAGGCGCTGCGTCTCCGATGGCGTCAGGGTCGCGGTCGGCTCGTCCATGATGAGCAGGCGCGCATCGCGCAGCATCGCCTTCGCGATCTCGACGAGCTGCTTCTCCGCGACGATCAGATCGCGCACCTTCGTATCCGGATTCGTGTGCAGGCCGACTTCGCTCAACCGCGCGCGCGCGGCCTGGCGCATCGCGGGCTCGTCGAGGAAGAAGCCCTTCTTCAGCTCGTGGCCGAGAAACATGTTCTGCGTGATGCTCAGGTGATCCGCGAGATTCAGTTCTTGATGGATGAGCACGATGCCAGCATGCTCGGCATCGCGCGAGCTCGCGAAGCTGCGTTCGCTTTCGTCGATATATAGCTCGCCCGCGTTCGCGCGCTCGTAACCCGCGAGTATCTTCATCAACGTCGATTTGCCCGCGCCGTTCTCGCCGAGCAATCCGTAGATGCGGCCCGGCGCGAGATCGAAGGTGACGCCGTGCAGCACGCGCACCGGCCCGAACTGCTTTTCGATGCCCTGAAAGCGCACGGCGAGGCTCATCGTCACGCGCTCCTTCGTTCGATAAGCCGATGCGGCAGCAGCACGCCCGGCACGTCCGCGCGCGGATCGCGCAGGCGTTTGAGCAGCAATTCGGCGGCGGTTTCGCCGAGCAGTTGCATCGGCTGCGAGACGGTCGTGAGCGGCGGATCGACGTGCGCGGCTACCGCGATATCGTCGAAACCGACGACAGCGACGTCGTCCGGCACGGAAAAACCCGCGCCGCGAAAGCCGTTCATCACGCCGATGGCGAGCGTGTCGGACACGGCGAACGCGGCGGTCGGTCTCGCGTCCCCGAGCGCGGCGAGTTGCGCGGCCGCGCGTTCGCCCGCGTCGTAGTCGAGACTGTCGAGCTCGATGAGCCATGCCGGATCCGGCTCGATGCCCGCGTCCTTCAGCGCATCGCGATAGCCCGCGAGCCGCTGGCGTCCATACAGATAGCCCTGCCCCGAGTTGATGAGCGCGATGCGCCGATGACCCTTGGCGGTCAGATAGCGCACGACATCGCCCGCGGCGAGATGATTGTCGATGCCGACATAGGGCACGCCCGCCGCCGGATCGAACTCGCAGCACGCGACCCACGGCAGCGTCGACGATTCCTCGGCAAGCGCCTTTTGCACGGCGGCGGGATCGAGGCAGATCGCGCCGTCCGCGCGGCGTCCGCGCAGGAGATCGAAATAGCTTCGCTCGCGCAACGGGTCCGCGCCGGTATCGCACAACAGCATGAAGTAGCCGTTCTGACGCGCGACACTGTCGATGCCGCGCACGATCGCCGCATAGAACGGATTGCCGAAATCGGGAACCATGGTGAGCAGCAGGCGGCTTTCCGCCGTGCGCAGATTGCGCGCGAGCTCGTTGATGCGATAGCCGCTTGACGCGACCGCTTCGAGCACTCGCTCGCGCGTCGCCTCGCGAACGTTCGTGTGCCCGTTGAGCACGCGCGACACGGTGGCGACCGACACGCCCGCGCGCTCGGCGACGTCGGCAATCGATACTTCCTCGCGTGGACGAACCGTATCTGACATCGCTGAAACGTCGCTCGCGGCGATCGGGATGTAATGGATTACATTATTTGATCGTACGAGCCGCGAAGGCAACCGCAATCGACTAGGGAAAAACGCTTAAGCGGGAAAGTCGCGCGCATGTGTCGATCTCGTGCGATGTTGCTCGTCGTAGTGTCGGAGCGGGCCGATGACGCCCGACACCTATACACCGATTTCGAGGAGCAATCCACATGCGATTCATGATGCTGATGATCCCGCGCGGCTATGAAAGCGCGGAACCGGGCGCGATGCCGAGCGCGGAAGCCGTCGCCGCGATGATGAAGTACAACGAGGAATTGCAGAAGGCCGGCGTGCTGCTCGCGCTCGATGGCCTGCATCCGCCGTCGATGGGCGCGCGCGTCTCGTTCGAAGGCGGCAAGCCGCGCGTCACCGACGGCCCTTTCGCCGAAGCCAAGGAAGTGCTCGGCGGCTACTGGATGATCCAGGTGAAGTCGCGCGAAGAAGCGATCGAATGGGCGAAGCGTTGTCCGGGCTCGGAGAACGAAGTCATCGAAGTGCGGCAGGTGCAGGAGATGGACGATTTCCCGCCCGATGTGCAGAAGGCCGCGGCGGGTTTCGACGAGATGCAGAAGGCGGTGAAAAAGTGAACGCGATGGCCGGCAGGCGTACTGCCGGCCGTGTCGCTTAGCCGATGCTTTCCAGCGCGAGCGCGATCCCTTGCCCGCCGCCGATGCACAGCGTCACGATCGCGCGCTTCACGCCGTCGCGGCGCATCGCGTGAGCGAGGCGCGTCGTGAGCACCGCGCCGGTCGCGCCTATCGGATGCCCGTGCGCGATCGCGCCGCCCTCCACGTTGACGATGTCCTCCGGCACGCCGAGCGTCCGCGCCACGGCGATCGGCACCGCCGCGAAGGCTTCGTTGATCTCGAAGCGCTCCACGTCGCCGAGCGACCATCCCGCGCGCTGCAGCGCCTGCCGAACCGCGGGCACCGGCCCGAGCCCGAACATGCCCGGCTCGACCGCCGCCACGCCGAACGCCGCGAGCCGCACGAACGGTGCGATGCCGCGCGCCTCTGCTTCGCCGCGGCTCGTCACGATCATCGCCGATGCGCCGCTGTTCAGACCCGGCGCGTTGCCCGCCGTGATCGTGCCGTCGGGGCGGAAGGCAGGACGCAGCTTCGCGAGCGTCGCGAGGGTCGTGTCGGGGCGCGGCTGCTCGTCGCGCGCGAACGCGATGGTTTCACGCCCCATCTTCACGTCTATGCCGACGATCTCCGTATCGAACGCGCCGTCCTTCTGCGCCGCCGCGAACAACTGCTGCGAGCGCTCCGCCCAGCGGTCCTGCGCTTCACGCGTGATATCGAGCTTCGTCACGAGGTCTTCCGTGTGCCAGCCCGAATGCTCGCCGGAGAAAGCATCGACGAGGCCGTCGCGCAGCATGCTGTCGTAGATCTGCGCGTGGCCCATGCGATACCCGCGGCGCCCGCCGTCGAGCAGATACGGCGCGCGATCCATGTTCTCCATGCCGCCCGCGATGGCGAGCTTCGCCACGCCCGCCGCGATCTCGGTCGCCACCGTCGCGATGGCCTGCGCGCCCGACCCGCACACGCGATTCACCGTCAGCGCGGGCACCGATACCGGCACGCCGCCGCCGACCGAAGCCTGCCGCGCCGGATTCATGCGATTGCCGGCCTGGATCACGTTGCCGAACACAACCGTATCGACCGATGCCGGATCGAGCGCCGAGCCCGCGCGCCGCAGCGTTTCCGCTATCGCGGCGGCGCCGAGATCGACGGCCTGCGTGTCCTTCAGCGCGCCATTGAACGCGCCGATCGCCGTGCGCACCGGATGACACAGCACAATCTCTTGAGAAAACATGGCGATGCCTCCTTCAGCGCGGAATGCCGGTCAGATAGAGCGGCGCGTCGGTCGAGAGCGACTGCTTGACGGCGCGGCCGGTGTCATCGACGAGAACTTCTTCCTGGTTCTTTTCCACGGCGGCGAGCACTTCGTTCACCACATGCGCGGGCGTCGACTTTGGCGCGGTGACTTGCGCGGTCATGTCGGTGTCGATGTAGCCGGGATGCGCCGCCACGACGAGCGTGCCCTGCTCGCGCAGCTCCTCGCGCAGCGCGTTGGTCGCCGCCCACGCCGCCGCCTTCGAGATGTGATACGCGCCGCCCGCCGGCAGCGAGACCCAGCTCAGCACCGACAGAATATTGATCACCGCGCCGCCGCCGTTCTTCTTCAGCACGGGCGCGAATGCCTGCGTCAGCGCGATCGGGCCGAAGGTGTTGATCTCGAGCAGATCGCGGATGCCCTGCGTCGAAGCCGGATCGACGATGAGCCCGCGCGTCGTCACGCCCGCGTTGTTCACGATCACGTCGACGTCCGTATACGTGGCGGCGGCTTCGGCGATATCGGCGGCGTTGGTCACATCGAGCCGGATCGCTTCGACGCCCGGAATATCGACGCTCTTCGGATCGCGCGCGGCCGCATACACCTTCGCCGCACCCGCTTCGAGCAGCGATTTCGCGAACTGTTTGCCGAGGCCGCGATTGGCGCCGGTCACGAGTACCACTTTTCCTTCGATCTGCATGCTGTGCTCCATCTAACTGTGCATATGCACTAACTGTGTCAAACAAAAGGCCCGCGCATGGCGGGCCTGCTGTGCTCCACTCACTCCATCGTCGTCAGTTCGAAGAGCGATTTGCGCAACGCCTTCGCGCGTTTCTCGCCGAACTTCGCCTCGAATTCCGCCTGCGCCGCGCGCCATTGTGCCGACGCCTTCACCAGCGTGTCGCGGCCCGACGCCGTGAGCCGCAGACCGACCGCGCGCGAACCCGCCGATTCCTGCGCCGCCTCGACGAGGCCGTCGCGCTGCAAGGGCTGCAGCGCACGCACGAGCGTCGTGCGGTCCATGACCATCGATTCGGACAGCTCGGCCATCTGCACGCCCGGCTTGCGCCCGATTGCAGCGATGATCGTGAACTGCGCCGCCGTGATGCCGACCACGTTCAGGTGCCGCTCGTACAGCTGCGACACATAGCGCGCGGCCTGACGGATCGCGAAACAGTTGCAGTCGAGAGGAGAAGAGTTGGAATTCATGTTTCGCAGCATATGAGTGCATATGCACTTTGTCAAGCCGCGGAATTTCAATCGGTGCGATAGGCGCGCGGCGGGGATTGTCGGGAATCGTCGCGCGCTGCCGGGCGGCGAAATGCGCGAAGCCGCCCCGGACGTGCGCTGGCGGCATATCGGGCCTGTGCCGAAATCCGCATCCGGCACGCGACTTAACACCAAGACGCGGCGAATTTGATTTCCTAAATTGCGCATGTCCGCTGCCTGTGCCGGGCCGCGCGCGAAGCGGGTGCTTACATCGTCGGATAGCCGAACGGTGGAAAGCGTACCCGTCTTGCCGGCACTGAAACGGTCGTGTTTCGTTCGATTGCCAAACCAAAATGGAGAGGAAACCATGCGCATCCGTACCAAACCTTTGGCATTGCTGGTGGCATGCGCCACGGCCGCCCTTGGCGTTGTGCCGTTCGCGGCGAGCGCAGACGAATTGCCGGTGAAAGTGGGTTTCGCCGCGCCGCTCACAGGCGCGAATGCGGGTTACGGGAAGGACCTTCAAAACGGCGTGCAGCTCGCGCTCGACGAAGCCAACGCGAAGAAAATCAGCATCGGCGGCAAGACGGCGAAGTTCGAGATTCGCGCGGAAGACGATCAGGCCGACCCGCGCGTCGGTGTGCAGGCGGCGCAGAAGCTCGTCGACGATGGCGTGGCGGTCGTCGTCGGGCACTTCAACTCGGGCACGACGCTGCCCGCCTCGCCGATCTACAACAACGCCGGCATTCCGACGATCGACCCCGCCGCGACCAATCCGACCATCACGACGCGCGGCCTCGAAAACATGTTCACGGTGATTTCGAGCGACGCGCAGAACGCGGGCAACGCCGGCGTCTACGCGGTGACGACGACGAAGGCGAAGCGCATCGCGATCATCGACGACCGCACGGCTTTCGGTCAGGGCGAGGCGGACGAGTTCGAGAAAGCCGTGAAGGCGAAGGGCGGCACGATCGTCACGCGCGAATACAGCGACAACCAGACCGTCGATTTCAGCGCGCAACTCACGCGCATCAAGGCGACCAACGCGGACCTGATCTTCTTCGGCGGCCTCGACCGGCAGGCGGCGGCGGTCGTCAAGCGGATGAAGCAGCTCGGCATGAACGCGCAGTTCGTGGGCGGCGGCGGCGTGATGGACGCCGATTTCCTCAAGCTCGCCGGCGACGCCGCCGAGGGCGCGCAGGCGTGGGAATACGGCAGCCCGCTCGACAAGCTGCCCGCAGGCAAGGCGTTCAGCGACAAGTTCCAGAAGCGCTTCGGCGTCGCCATCCTTTCGTATGCGCCGTTCGGCTATGACGCCGCGTGGGCCGCCATCCACGCGATGCAGAAAGCCAATTCCATCGATCCGAAGGTATACCGGACGGTGCTGAAGTCGAACCAGTTCGAGGGCATCACCGGGCCGATCGCGTTCGAGAGCAACGGCGCGCTGAAGAACGCATCGTCGACGCTGTATCAGGTCAAGAGCGGACAGTGGGAATCCGTTGTGACCAAGCACGGCATGTGATGACGGTTCAGGCCTGCGCCGCGTGCGTCCGAGCCTGAAGCCGCTCACGGGTTGTCGCCGCTTCGTCGCCGAGCCATTGCGCGAACTGCTGCAAGGCCGGCGACGGCGCGGGCCGCTCCGGATACACGAGGTAATACGCCGCGCCGCTCGGCACGCACAACGGGAACGGCGCGATCACGCGCTTCGCCCGCAGGTCTTCCTCGATCAGCGAGACATCGCCGATCGTCACGCCCAAACCTTGCATCGCCGACGACATCGCGAGATCGAGCGTGTCGAAATGCTGCGCTTTCGTCGACGGCAGGCCCGCGTAGCCGTAGGCGCCGAGCCACAGCAGCCAGTCACGGCGGTCGCGCGTGGGATGCAGAAGCGTCTCGCCGGCGAGATCGTCGGGCGCCGGCGCGGCGTGTTCTTTCGGCTTCCACAATTCGGGCGCGCAGACGGGCGTCAGCACTTCATCGAACAGATGATGCGCGCTCACACCTTTCAATGACGGCGCCGCGCCGAAGACGATCG
Organism: Caballeronia sp. 11_S32; assembly: GCF_056930355.1. Classification (NCBI taxonomy): domain Bacteria; kingdom Pseudomonadati; phylum Pseudomonadota; class Betaproteobacteria; order Burkholderiales; family Burkholderiaceae; genus Caballeronia; species Caballeronia sp. 11_S32. The sequence goes on along the minus strand of NZ_JBXOWH010000004.1, from coordinate 1,807,879 downwards.
CCGCATCGAACTGCTCCGCGTCGAACTCGACGCCGTGCGACACCGACGCCGTCACCTCCACCACCAGCTCCGGCCGCTCGTTCTGCAGACGGATCACGCGCGGCAACACCCAGCGCATCGCGCAGGTCGGGCACTTCACGCGCAGAATGCCCGATTGCGCGCCGCCTTTCGCGAGCGCATCGTCGATCTGGGCGAACGCCTGCTGCAAGGGCGCGACGAGCAGCGCGCCGTGGTGCGTCAGCCCGAGCCCGCGCGCCTGCCGCGTGAACAGCGCATAGCCGAGATGCGCCTCGAGCCCGGCGATCTGCCGGCTGACCGCGCCCTGCGTCACGTTCAGCACCTCGGCCGCGCGCGTGAAATTCAGCTTCTGGGCGACGACCAGAAAGGTTTTGAGGACATCGAGCGAAGGAAGGGGTTTCATCGGGTTTTCGGCCTATAGCCATGATCTGCAAGCATGGCTAGTATGACAAAGTTTCGATTGTCCGCGCTTTATTGCTGCGGTTGAATCACCGGCAGTTATCGCTGAACCGCAATCCCGGAGACACCCGCCGTGCAAAGCGCCTGCATTCCCGAGTCGAAGCTGCCAAACGTCGGCACGACCATTTTCACCGTCATCGGCCAGTTGGCCGACGAGCATCACGCGCTCAACCTGTCGCAGGGCGCGCCCAACTTCGCGTGCGATCCGAAGCTGATCGAAGGCGTCGAGCGAGCCATGCGGGCAGGACATAACCAGTACTCGCCGATGTCGGGCGTGCTCGCGCTGCGCGAGGCGATCGCCGTGAAGACGCAGAAGCTCTATGGCGCGACCTACGATCCGGGCACAGAAGTCACCGTCGTCGCGAGCGCGAGCGAAGGCCTGTACGCGACGATCAGCGCGCTCGTGCATCCCGGCGACGAGGTGATCTACTTCGAGCCGTCGTTCGACAGCTACGCGCCGATCGTACAACTGCAGGGCGCGAAGCCCGTCGCGATCAAGCTTTCGCCGGAAGATTTCCGCATCGACTGGAACGAAGTCGCCGCCGCGATCACGCCGCGAACGCGCATGATCCTCGTCAACACGCCGCACAATCCCACCGGCAGCGCGTTCACGTCCGCCGACATCGAGCGGCTCACCGCCCTGACGCGCGACACGAAGATCATCGTGCTTTCGGATGAGGTCTACGAGCACGTCGTGTTCGACGGCGCGCTGCATCAGGGCATGGCGCGTCATCCCGAACTGGCCGAGCGCAGCGTGATCGTGTCGTCGTTCGGCAAGTCGTATCACGTGACGGGCTGGCGCGTCGGCTACTGCCTTGCGCCCGCGGCGCTGACGGCCGAGATCCGCAAGGTCCACCAGTTCATGACCTTCTCCGCCGACACGCCGATGCAGATGGCCTTCGCCGAGGCGCTCGCGGACGAAGCGAGCTATCTGAATCTCGGGCCGTTTTATCAGCACAAGCGCGATCTGCTCGCGGAATCGCTGAAGGGCTCGCGCTTCGAACTCTTGCCGAGCGCGGGCAGTTTCTTCATGCTGGCGCGCTACGACGCGATCTCGAACGAAAGCGACAGCGACTTCGTGCTGCGCCTGATCCGCGAGGCGCGCGTCGCGACGATTCCGCTGTCGGCGTTCTACACCGACGGCACCGACAACCGCCTGATCCGTCTTTCCTTCGCGAAGGACGACGACACGCTCGTGGAAGGCGCGCGCCGCCTTCGCTCGATCTGACGATTTTTCCGCCTATTCTGGAGACCACCACGATGAAACTGAACCACATCGCCAGCGCATTGCTCGTAGCGTGCTCGTTCGCGAGCGGCGCGGCGCTCGCCGCCGATACACTGCGCTTCGGCCTGGAAGCGCAATATCCGCCGTTCGAGTCGAAGTCGTCGACGGGCGAATTGCAAGGGCTCGATATCGACGTGGGCAACGCGGTGTGCGCCGCCGCGAAGATGCAGTGCAAGTGGGTCGAGACCTCGTTCGACGGCCTGATTCCCGCGCTGCAGGGCCGCAAGTTCGACGCGATCAACTCCGCGATGAACGCGACCGAGCAGCGCCGCCAGGCGATCGATTTCACGACGGTCGTGTATCGCGTGCCGACGCAGCTCATCGCGAAAAAGGGCAGCGGGATCGAGCCGACATCGGCGTCGCTCAAGGGCAAGAGCGTCGGCGTGCTGCAAGGCTCGATTCAGGAGACGTTCGCAAAAGCGCACTGGGAGAACGACGGCGTGAAGGTCGTGCCGTATCAGGACCAGAACCAGGTGTACGCGGATCTGAAGTCCGGCCGTCTCGATGCGACGCTCGTGCTCGCGCCGGCGGGACAAAGCGGTTTCCTGTCGAAGCCGGATGGCGAGGGTTATGCGTTCGTCGGCGCGCCGGTGCGCGACGACAAGATTCTCGGCAGCGGCATCGCCTACGGCGTGCGCAAGGGCGACGATGCGCTGAAGGCGAAGCTCAACGCGGCGATCGACAAGGTCAAGGCGGACGGCACGATCGACAAGTACGCGAAGAAGTATCTGGGGAATATCGATATTTCGGCGAAGTGATACAGCGGGCGCGCGGCGGCTCCAGCAGCTTTTTTTGAGCACGGGCACACTGGCGGCTTGACCTTCTTCGGCCGCGGCGCGCCCATCGCGATATTGCGGCCTCAAGCACGGGACCCGCATGAGCACGCCGCCGACGACGCCCACCCCCGCCGCCGCACCGCCCCCGCCGCTCGAAGGCGGCCAACTCGTCCTCGCCACCTTCGCGGTGGCGCTCGCCACCTTCATGAACGTGCTGGATTCGTCGATCGCCAATGTCGCGATTCCGACGATCTCCGGCAATCTCGGCGTGTCCGTCAACGAGGGCACGTGGGTCATCACCGTGTTCGCCGCGTCGAACGCCGTGTCCATTCCGCTGACCGGATGGCTCACGCAGCGGCTCGGCCAGGTGCGCCTTTTCGTCGGCGCGATTCTGATGTTCGTGCTGTCGTCCTGGCTGTGCGGCCTCGCGCCGAACCTGCCGGTGCTGCTCCTCGCGCGCGTGCTGCAAGGCGCGGTGGCCGGGCCGCTGATTCCGCTGTCGCAGGCGATCCTGCTCGGCTCATACCCGAAAGAGAAGTCGTCGATGGCGCTCTCGCTCTGGGCGATGACCGCCACCGTCGGCCCGATCGCCGGCCCCGCGCTCGGCGGCTGGATCACCGACAGCTACTCGTGGTCGTGGATCTTCTACATCAACATTCCGGTGGGCCTCTTCGCGGCGGGCGTGACGTGGCTCATCTACCGCGAGCGCGAATCGCCGACGAGGAAAGCGCCGATCGACGTGATCGGCCTTTTGCTGCTCGTCTCGTGGGTCGCGTCGCTGCAGATCATGCTCGACAAGGGACGCGACCTCGACTGGTTCTCGTCGCCGTTGATCGTCGTGCTTGCGATCGTCGCGGCGATCGCATTCTCGTTCTTCGTCGTGTGGGAATTGACGGACCCGAACCCCGTCGTCGATCTGCGGCTCTTCACCGGGCGTAATTTCTTCGGCGGCACGGTCGCAATTTCGATCGCGTACGGCGTGTTCTTCGGCAATCTCGTGCTGCTGCCGCAATGGATGCAGCAGTATCTGAACTACCGCTCGGTCGACGCCGGGCTCGTCACCGCGCCGCTCGGCATTTTCGCCGTGGTGCTCGCGCCGGTGATGGGCAAGGTGCTGCCGCGCAGCGACGCGCGCATCATCGCGACGGCGGCCTTCGTCGGCTTCGCGTTCGTGTTCTGGCTGCGCTCGAAATATGTGATCGAGATCGACACCTGGCATCTCGTGCTGCCAACGCTCCTGCAAGGCATCCCGATGGCGATGTTCTTCGTGCCGCTCACGGCGATCGTGCTGTCGGGCTTGCCGCCGTCGAAGATTCCGGCGGCGGCGGGGCTTTCGAACTTCGCGCGGGTGTTTTGCGGCGCGGTGGGCACGTCGCTCGCGGGCAATGCCTGGGATGACCGGATTGCGCTGCATCACGAGCGGCTCACCGAGCAGGCGAATATCTATAACCCGGCGTTCCTGCAATCGCTCGGCATGTCGCAATCGACGCTCGATGTCGGCGAGGCGCAGGCCCGCGGAATGTTCAATTTCACCGTCAACGCGCAAGCCGCGATGATGGGGCTCAACGATATCTTTCTGATCTCGGCGGTGATCTTCATTCTGATCATTCCGCTGATATGGATTACGAAGGTGGTGAAAGGTGGCGGGGGTGGAGCGGCGGGGGCGCATTGAAGCGTGCGTTCCCATTGCGCAGCTGCGCGAACTCGCGCCGCCGGCCCGCGCATCAGTTTGGATAAAACCCCATATCAAGCACGTCTTCCATCAGCCACGGACAAACCTCGGGCAGTTCGGCGATACCGATTTCCATCTCGTTAGCCGCCAGTTGACTGCCATCGCCCCACATATCGGCGATCCAGTCTTCGTCGGCAAGCATCGGCTTCAGACTCGGCGTCTTTCTTAGCCTGCGCTCGATTGCGGCACGCTGTGTTCGAATCGTATTCGACCAACTGGTTCCCCGTCGCCCTGGCTGAAGCTTCCACTTCAACAAATGCGCGAGCAGTACGGCCATCCTGCTCGCAAACTCTCTTTGTTCACTTTTGCCCACGTCCTCGATTTCCTCTGCGATATGCTCGATATCGATGGACGCAAGTTTCCCCGCACGCAGCAGCGCGGCCTGTTCTTCGGCCCACGCCACCACGTCCTTCTCATAAGGTGTTCCCATCGGCTGATTCCCGTCCTCTTCCTGATTGCCGGTATCGCCGATATTAGTTTGCATTCCTTTGTTCATAAAGGTCGTCCAAACGGCTAACGCCGCTCACTTCAGCCCAAGTTCCACGCGCGAACCCGCGCCCTTGTCCTTGATATCGTCCGCGGTTATCTTCGGCGCGACGACGAAAATCCGCTTGCTGTCGATCTTCCCGTCGAAGTACTCCTGCACCGCCTGCGCGCGACGCTGCGCCAGATCGCGCAACGAGCCCTCATCCACCGGCGCGTTCTTCGTCAGCGCGGCCTTCATCTCTTCATCGGGCACTGTCTTCGTCATGCCGATGAAGTTGGTCGGCTTCTTGAAATCCGTCGATTTGTAGACCTTCGTCAGATACTTGTCGTAGTCGGCATCCGAAATCTTGATCGCGTTCCAGTCCACGTTCTCGCCATTGCTCGACATGTCGCGCACCTTCGCGCGCTTCACCTGGCTATCCACCCACGCGGCGCGCAACGCCGGCTCGTCCGTCTTCGGATCGACACGGCCCGTCACGTCCATACGCACCGAAGGCTTGTCCGTCAGCGCCTTCGCGATCGTATCGAGCTTCTTCTGCCCTGCATCGTTCAGCGTGGCCGAGCCCGCATCGAACTCGATGTAGTTGAGGTCCTCGCCACTGCCGCCGCCGAACGCATGCGCGAGCAGCGTGAACGGCGCGGTCACCGCCTTCTGCACGAGGTTCAGAATAGCCTGCCACACCAGCCCGCCGATCGAAAACTCCGGATTATCCAGCGAGCCGGAAATCGGAATATTCACGTCGATCTCGCCGCGCGAGTTCTTCAACAGCGACACCGCCAGCCGCACCGGCAGCCTCGTCGCGGTCGGATTGTCGATGTGATCGCCAAAGGTCAACTGATCGATGAACAAATGGTTGTTCGCCGTCAGCTTGTTGTCGGCGAGCATGTAGTGCAGATCGACATTGAGCTTGCCCTTCGTGATCGGATAGCCCGCGTATTTCGACGAATACGGCGTGAGGTTGGTCAACTCGACGCCGTGCGCGCTCGCCGTCAGATCGAGCGCGGGCTTTTCGATCAGCGGATTGATCTGCCCCTTGATCGACACCGGCCCGTTCGCCGCGAGCTTCGCCGATACATCGACGGGCGCGGGCGTCGTCGAATGCGTGCCGAACGCGCCGATCGTGCCGTTGATCGCGACGAGATTCGCCGTGTAGTTCGGCTTGATGAAGTTGTCGGTGTAGCTCACGCGGCCGTTCTGCAGCACGAGCTGGCCGAAACGCATGTTGACCGGCGGCCCGGACTGCTCGGCGGTCTTCGCGGGAGAAGAAGCGGGCGCGGGCGTCTCCGCGGTCTTCGTCTTCTCTTTCGTGACCGGCTGCGTGGTGCCGCTTTCGTTCGCCACGACGCCCTTCAGGTTCAGCCGCCCTTGCGAATCGAGCAGCACGCGGCCATAGAAATTCGCGAAGGTCACGCGCGCGGCCTCGACGTCCGTGCCGCGCTCGCCGTAGTTCACTTTCACGTTCGAGAGGCCGAGCAGCTTCCAGCCCGCGAAGCGGTCGTTCGTGAGCTTGTCGATCATGCGCACATCGGTGAGGGACACGTCGCCCTTGTACGTGGCCGCGAGCGTCTTGCCGCTGCCCGACATCGCGACATCGCCGTTCGCGTTCAGATACGCGCTCTGCACGTCGACGTTGAGCTTGTCGCCGAAATACGGCTCGAACGCGGACGCGTCCACCTGATCGCCCTTCACATGCAGCGCAAGCTTGAGCGGACTGACCGTGACATTGCCGCCGATCGCGAGCGCGCCCTTCCCGTTCAGCGTGAGTTTGCCTTCAACGGCGAGCGGCTTTGTCAGATCGTCGCTGAACTGCTTCACGCTCACGGCGAGCGGCGCGACGCGCAGCTTGAGCGGCCGCGCGGGCGTCTCGTCCGTGATATTGGCCGATGCATCGGCAAGCGAAATCTGTCCGATCTGATAACGCCACGCCGGCCCCGCGGCATGCGCCTTCTGGATCTTGTGCGTCGCGGTCTGCTCGGGCGCGGCCTCGTGCGGACCGGCGAGCGCGGCGAGATCGATGCTGCCGTCCTTGCGGCGCGTCGCATCGAGCGCGAGGCCGCTCAGCTGCACGCTGTCCAGCGCGGCGTTGCGGCCGGGCACGTCGACCTTGCCGATCTTCGCCACCGCCGACGCGAGCTTGATCGGCGCGCTTGCGCCCACATTAGGCACGAGCGTGAGCGCATCGAGCGTCACGTCGCCCGCGCCGACCTGCACGCCGCCTTCCGGCTTGCTCCAGTCCACGGACACCGGCAAATTCGCGCCGAGTGTGCCGCTCGTCACGCGCGCGGCCATCACGTTCGCGATATACGGTTGCAAAGGCGGCAGCGCGAACGCCTTCAGCGCGAGCTTCGTGTCGGCCGTCTTCGCGGCGAGCGTCACGTTGCCCGATGCATCCAACGCGCCGCCCTTGTCGAACGCGGTCTTGAGCGTGTACTTCGCGGGCGTCTTCGAGAGCGTCGAGAAGCCGTCGAGCGTCACGGCGATACCGGTCAGCGCGCCCTGCACGCGCGCTTTCAGCAACTGGTCGTCGAGGCCGATCCTGCCGTCGCTGATGGCCAGATGGCGGATGGCGAGGTCGAGCGGCGGCGTCTCCTTCTTCGCATCCTCCGCCTTCTTTTGCTCCTGCGCCGGCGCGGGCCCCGCGAGCTTCTGCACGTTCAGCACGCCGGCCGGATCGCGCGCGAGATGCACGTCCGGGTTCGACAGCGTGATTTCGTCGAGATGATAGATATCGCGCAACGGCTCCGCGTTCGCTATCTTCACATGCAGCGCGCGGGCGGCGACGAGCGGCGCGTTCGCTTTATCCGTGATGGCAAGGTCCGCGAGATCCGCGGTGCCGTCGATGCGGATCGTCGGCGTATCGCCCGAGATCGCGAAGCGCACGTTGAGATCGGTCGAGAGCTTGCCGCTCTTCACCGCGACGGGCACCGAAGCCGGCGCGTAAGACGCCATCTGCGGCACGTCGAGGCCGTCGAGCGACAGCGCGACTTCCGATTCGCGCGACTGCGAGAACGGTTTCGTGCGGCCCTTCACGACGAGCGGCGAGCCGTCGATGCGCGCCTGCAACAGCGGCGTCACGAAGATCTCGGTGGCGGAAGGCAGCGTCGCGATGAACGGAATGCCGAGCGCGAAGCGGTCGATCACGTGCCTAGCCTTCAGAAGCCTGTCATCGAATGTGATCTGGCCGTTCTCCAGCCGGATATTCGACACCGAGAAGCGCGCGGGCTTGTCCGAAGGCGGCGACGATGGCGTCGAGAATTTCGCGATCAGATCGGAGAAGTTGAAATGCTCGCCGTCGAAGCGCACGACACTGATGCGCGGCGAATCGATCTTCAGTTCGTTGACGACCGGCGCGAGCCTGAAGACCGACGACCACGACGTGCGCACGACGAGCCGCGAAACATCGACGAAACTGCCCGGGCTGCCCGGCGCCTTCGCGAGATTCGCGGGCGATTCGCCGATATGCACGCCATCGGCTTCGAAATCGAGCGTGTAGGGATTGAGCGAAATGCGTCTGATGCTGACAGGCCGGTCGAGCTGCTTCGAGATCTGTTGCTCGGCGATATGCCGGATGACCGGCGGCGCGACGAAAAACCCGAGCACGCCGATGACGAGTATCGCGATAAGCACGCCGATGAAGATGCGCCGCGTGCGGCGCGCATGCACGACGCCGCGCAGCGTCTGGCCAGCGGAGGCAAGAGAAGACTTGGTGATGCTTGACATTCGATGCGCGGCGACGAGCTGGCCGTATGAGCGCCGCCCGAGCTTCGCCGTCCCGGGAAAGATGATGTTCGAGTATACGACGTCGAGGCGCGCAAACGTTATGCCATATGTGCATCAAAAGCATGAAGGCCGCGAAAAAACGCGGCCCTCATGTTTCGGTTTGTTGCTTTCGTGCAGCCGGCTCACTGCCGCTCGACGGGCGGCGGCGCCCAGGAGCCATCGCTCGCTTCCGACTTCGGCGCATAGAGACGCATCGCGATCTGGAATTCGCCTTCCGGCGCGGGCAGCCAGTTCGACGCCTGCGCGCGTCCCGGCGGCTTCGCCGACACGATCACGTCGACGGAGCCATCTCGATTCTTCCTGAGGCGGTCGCGATCGGACAGCGACAGGCGCGGAAGCTTGCCGTCCGCGAGCGCGCCGTCCTTCGTGTAGGCCGTGATCGTCCAGAAGCCGCGCACCGGCGGAAGCTGGTCCGGCGCGAAATGCAGCGTGTACTGGTTCGCGCCGTTGAGCGGATGACCTTCGCTGTCCACGCGCGCGACGGGCTTCACCTCGCCTTCCTTCGTGCTCGTCGCGGTCTGCTGGCGCGCGAGATACGCGCGCAGCGTGTAGTCCGTGCCGTAGATGCCGACGCCATCGGCGAACCAGGTCCAGCCGTGCTTCGTGATCGCGTTCGAGGGCACCGTCGCGAGGCGCTCGCGCGCATTGGCGAGGCCGGAGTCGAGCAGCGGCGCATCGGTCGTCTTGAACTGCACCGGCTCGCCGGGCTTCACGCCGAGTTCGGCGAGCTGGCTCATCGCGTGGCTGTCGTCGGTGGCGGCGGGATTGTCGTCGAGCGAGCGGGCGAGGCGCGCGAAGAACGCGTTCGCATCGAGCGCCTCGGTCTGCGCGCCGGGCGTGGCGGCCACGAGGGCGTCGGAAAGCGGCGGCACCGCGGGCTGTTTCGCGCCGCTCGCGCCCCACGCGCCGGCGACGACGGGCGTCGGATCCGACACGGAGCCCTTCGCGGGCGTGAGCGTGTCGATGCGCATCGCGGTCTGCAGCTTGCGCGCCTCGTGCACGTCGCGCGGGCCGCTCACGCGCACGCGCACCGAAAGCCACACGTAGCGCGTGCGCGTCTCGACGCGCGTCGCGTTGGCGGGCAGCGTGCCGGTCCAGCCCGCGGGCACGAACGCGATCAGCTGCATCTTCGGATACGGCGTCGTGTCGGCGCTGGAATAGAGCGCGTTGGTCCACGCATCGAACGCGCGGGCATCGAGATAGCGGCCGCGCGGCGCGGCGGGCAGCGAGACGATCACGGGATCGGCGGAGACATCGAGCCACGCGGCCGATTCGAGCGTGTCGACGCTCGGCGATCCGGCCGCGCCCACGGGCGGCAGCGCGCTCGCATGGCGGAACGAATTGAGCGGCGCCCGGCCGGGCTGCCCGGCGCGGCCGCTCGCCCGTTCGCGGGCGATATCGGTGGCGACGAGCGGAAAGCCGAACGTATAGGCATCGGCGACCTGGTTTTTCACCCAGCCGGCGGTGCTGGGCGCTTTCGCTTCGGGCGCCTTCGTGGCGCAGCCGGCCAGAACGGCCATGCCCGCGAGGCTCGCGCTCATCCAGATCGCGGCATCGCGCGGGAGCGTCCAGCGTCGGTTGTTCTTCATTCGAATTGGAATCCGGTTTTCTTTCGATTGGGTTGCCGGCGGATCGACAGGCGTATCGATGTCCGGCACGCTCGCGAGCGGGTTCATCGCCGCATCAGGGCCCCAGGCGGCGCAGCGCGAGCATTACTCGAAATTCGGGTTTTAACTTATCCGCTGACGATAGGCAAGCAAAGCGCACAAAAGCGTGCCGACGTTTCGAAGAATGCACCAGATGCCGCCCAAAAGCACGGCATGACGTGCATTCCGCCTCTCGCGTAACATCGTCTCGTAGCATTCGATAGTCCACTCTTTGCGAGTCCGCCCGATGTATTTGCCCGCCCATTTCGAAGAAAACCGCGCGGAAGCCCTGCACGCGCTGATCGCCGCCCATCCGTTCGGCGCGCTAGTCACGCACGGTCCCAATGGTCTCGACGCGAATCACGTGCCGTTCGAGTTCGACGCGGCCGTGGGCGAGCACGGCACGCTGCGCGCGCATGTGGCGCGGGCGAATCCGGTGTGGCGCGAAGTCCGGACCGGCGCGGACGTCCTCGTGATCTTCCAGGGCGAGCACGGCTACATCTCGCCGACGTTTTATCCGAGCAAGCAGGAGACGCATCGCCAGGTGCCGACGTGGAACTATCTCGTCGTGCACGCGCACGGCCGCATCACCGTGCGCGACGACGAAGCCTACGTGCGCGGCGTCGTCGCGCGGCTCACGCGCAAGATGGAAGCGGGCGAGCGCGCGCCGTGGAAGATGGGCGACGCGCCGCGCGATTTCATCGATCAGATGTTGTCCGCGATCGTCGGCATCGAGATCGAGGTGACACGGCTCGTCGGCAAGGCGAAGCTGTCGCAGAACAAATCCGACGCCGATCGCATCGGCGCCGTGAAAGGCCTGCGCGAGCGCGGCGGCGACGCGGCCGATGCGCTCGCCGACGCCATGGCCGGCGCGCTGAACGGCGCGCCGCGCGACTGATTGCGCGACTGAATTGCATAATCGCGCGGCGCCGCTCGTTCCGCGCTTGACCTTCCAATCATTGGAAGGCTGATACTGGTGTCTGTGAGGGATCTTCGCGATCCCAGCCAGACCGGAGCGTTTCAGCATGTCCACAGCATCGACCGAAAACCCAAGAACCGCGGAACTCGCCGTCAGCGGCATGACGTGCGCGTCGTGCGTCGCGCGCGTCGAAAAAGTGCTCAGGCGCGTGCCGGGCGTCGAGAGCGTCGCCGTCAATCTCGCCACCGAAAAGGCGACCGTGCACGCGAGCGGCGCCGTCACCGACGATCAGCTCGTCGCGGCGATCGCGAAAGCGGGCTACGAAGCCGCGCCGATTCTTCCCGAAGCGCCGCCCGCCGCCCCGGCTTCGGCCTCGCATGCGTTCGATCGCGAGCTCGCGTCCGTCGTCGTTTCCGCGCTGCTGACGTTGCCGCTGCTCGCGCCGATGTTCGGCGCAACGCTGAACCCGTGGCTGCAGCTCGCGCTTGCGAGCGTCGTGCAGTTCGGCTTCGGCGCGCGGTTCTACGTCGGCGGTTATCGCGCCGTGCGCGCGTTCGCGGGCAACATGGATCTGCTCGTCGCGCTCGGCACGTCGGCGGCGTGGGGCTTGTCCGTCTGGCAGATGTTCGCGCACGGCGGCATGACGGAGCATCTGTTCTTCGAGGCGTCGGCGGTCGTCATCACGCTGGTGCGCTTCGGCAAGTGGCTGGAGGCGCGCGCGAAACGCCAGACCACCGACGCGATCCGCGCGCTCAACGCGCTGCGGCCGACCCGGGCGCGCGTGCGCGATCGAAACGATCCGGCGCGCGAGCGCGACGTGGCGCTCGCGGACGTGCGCATCGGCGATATCGCCATCGTGCGGCCGGGCGAGCGCGTGCCGGTGGACGGCATCGTGCGCGAGGGCCGCACGCACATCGATGAATCGCTGATCACGGGCGAAAGCCTGCCCGTGGCGAAGGAGCCGGGCGCGCGCGCGACCGGCGGCTCGATCAACGGCGAAGGCGTGATCGCGATCGAAACCACGGCGATCGGCGGGGAAACGACGCTCGCGCGCATCATCCGGCTCGTCGAATCGGCGCAGGCGGAGAAGGCGCCGATCCAGCGGCTCGTCGATCGCGTGTCGGCGGTGTTCGTGCCGGCGATTCTGGCGATCGCGCTCGTCACGCTCGCCGGCTGGCTGCTGCACGGCGCGGAAGCCGAAACGGCGCTGCTGAACGCCGTCGCGGTGCTCGTGATCGCGTGCCCGTGCGCGCTCGGCCTCGCGACGCCGACCGCGATCATGGCCGGCACGGGCGTCGCGGCGCGTCAGGGCATTCTCATCAAGGACGCGCAGGCGCTCGAGCAGGCGCATGCGATCAAAATCGTCGCGTTCGACAAGACCGGCACGCTGACCGTTGGCAAGCCGAGCCTCGTCGCGTTCGATGCCGCGCCGGGGCAGGATCGCGACGAAGCGCTCGGCCTCGCCGCCGCCGTGCAGCGCATGAGCGAGCATCCGCTGGCGAAGGCCGTCGTGGCCGCCGCGAACGGCGCGCCGCGTTTCGGTGCGAGCGCCGCGCGCGCGGTCGCGGGGCGTGGCGTCGAGGCGAGCGTCGGGGCGCGGCGCATCGCGATCGGCAGCGCGCGCTGGCTCGCGGAGCTGAATCTCGACGTGCCACCGACGCTCGCCGCGCGCGCCCGCGAACTCGAAGCGCAAGGGAACACGATCTCGTGGCTGATCGATCTCGACGGCGCCGTGCTCGCGCTGCTCGCGTTCGGCGACACCGTGAAGCCGACGGCGCGCGCCGCCATCGAACGGCTCGCGCGCATGGGCGTGAAGAGCGCGCTCGTCACCGGCGACAACGAAGGCAGCGCGCAGGCCGTCGCGCGCGCGTTGGGCATTCCGCCGGATCTCGTGTTCGCGCAGACGCTGCCCGACGACAAGGCGCGCGTCGTCGCAGAACTGAAGGCATCGCGCAAAGGCATCGTGGCGATGGCCGGCGACGGCATCAACGACGCGCCCGCGCTCGCCGCCGCCGATGTCGGCATCGCGATGGCGAGCGGCACCGATGTCGCGATCGAAGCGGCCGGCCTCACGCTGATGCGCGGCGATCCGGCGCTCGTCGCGGACGCGATCGACATCTCGCGGCGCACGTACCGCAAGATCCAGCAGAACCTGTTCTGGGCGTTCGTCTACAACCTGATCGGCATTCCGCTTGCCGCGGCGGGCTGGCTCGATCCGATGTTCGCCGGCGCGGCGATGGCGTTCTCCAGCGTGAGCGTCGTGACGAACGCGCTGCTGCTGCGCACCTGGCGCGCTCAGGCGGGCGCGGCGGAAGAAGCGCGCGCCGGCAAGCCGATCACGCGGCCGGCGTGACGCGCGTCCTTCGCGGCGACCGTCGGCTCGGCGGCGATGCGCGCGGCGATGTCTTCATCGAACGATGCGGACTTCGGCGCGCCGCTCGAATCGATGTGCATCAACATCTGCTCGCACGCGGACACCGGCTCGGCGCCCTCGCCCTCGAACATCTCCATATATAGATGGATGCGCTTCCTGTCATGCGCGATCACCCGCCATTCGACGCGCACCGCCGCGCCCTCCTTGATCTCGCGCAGATAACTGATGTGCGCTTCGAGCGTGTAGAGCGTGCGCTGACGCGCGCGGCGGCCCGCTTCGTCGAGGCCGATGCGGTCCATGAACGCATCGGTCGCGAGGCTGTAGATCAGCATGTAGAACGCATCGCGCAGATGGCCGTTGTAGTCGACCCACTCCGGCCTGACTGTGTCGCGATAGCTCATTGTGGTTCCTCGTGGTTCCCTTAGTCTTCGATGCCGTGACGCGCTTTCGCTGCGGCGATCGCCTCGATCACGCTCGCGACGCAGTCGTCGCGATAACGCTCCAGCTCCTTGATGCCGCGCCCGTTCGTCTGCTTCGACGTGCCGTCGACCACGCGGTCGATGAGCTCGTCGGTCAGTTTCGGCGCGACGAGCTTCGTCCACGGCAATTCGAGCGCGGGGCCGAACTGCTGCATGAAGTGTCGCATGCCCGCCTCGCCGCCCGCCAGCGTGTACGTGAGGAACGTGCCCATGAACGACCAGCGGATGCCCGCGCCATAGCGGATGGCGTCGTCGATCTCGCCGGTCGTGGCGACGCCGTCGTTCACGAGATGCAGCGCCTCGCGCCACAGCGCTTCGAGCAGCCGGTCCGCGATGAAGCCCGGCACTTCCTTTCTCACGCGCAAGGGCCGCATGCCGATGGATGCATAGAAGCTCATCGCGGAGTCGATCGCATCGCCTGAAGTCTTGTCACCGCCGAGCACTTCGACGAGCGGCAGCAGATACACCGGATTGAACGGATGCCCGACGACGCAGCGTTCCGGATTCACGGCGCGCGCATAGAAATCGCTCGGCAGGAGCCCCGACGTCGACGACGCGATGATCGCATCCGGCTTTGCCGCCCGGCTCACGCGCTCGTGCAGCGCGAGCTTCAGATCCTCGCGCTCGGGCGCGCTTTCCTGGATGAAGTCCGCATTGGCGACGCATTCCTCGACGGTCTCGACGAAGCGCAGCCTTTCCTGCGACGCGCCTTCAGCCAACCCGACGCGTTCCAGCGCGGGCCACGCATTCGCGACGTTCGCGCGAAGCTGCGCCTCGGCGCCGGGCGCGGGGTCCCACGCGGTGACGTCGAGTCCGTGCGCGAGCGCCCGCGCCACCCAGCCGCTGCCGATCACACCCGCGCCGAGCGCGGCGAATTGCTTGACTTGCATGTCGTGATGTCCTTGTTGGTTCAGGCGAATTGTTCGAGCGCGCGCTTTTCGAGCAGGCGTTCCCCGCGAGGCGGCAAGCCGAGCTTTTTGCGGCCTTCGGCGGGCGTGAGCGCGCGTGCGCCCAGCCGCTCGATGATCTCCACCGCGCGCTGCACGAGCGAGCCGTTCGTCGCGTGCACGCCGCGATCGAGCCACAGGTTGTCTTCGAGACCGACGCGCACGTGGCCGCCGAGGAGCATCGCTTGCGCGACCATCGGCATCTGCATGCGGCCGATGCCGAAGCCGGCCCAGTGCGCGCCCGGCGGCAGGTTGTCGACCATGGCTTTCATCGTGCCGGTGTCGGGCGGCGCGCCCCATGGAATGCCCATGCACAGTTGAAAGAGCGGCGGGTTGTCGAGCAGGCCTTCTTTCAGCAGTTGATTCGCGAACCAGAGGTGGCCGGTGTCGAAGATCTCCAGTTCCGGCTTCACGCCGAGTTCCTGGATGCGTTTGGCGCCGGCGCGCAGTTGCGCAGGCGTCGAGACGTAGATGTAGTCGCCGTCGCCGAAATTGAGCGTGCCGCAGTCGAGCGTGCAGATTTCGGGCAGCAGCTCTTCGACGTGCGCGAGGCGCGTCAGGCCGCCGACGAGGTCGGTGCCCTTGCCGAAGCGCATCGGGTCTTCGCCCGGGCCGATTTCGAGGTCGCCGCCCATGCCGGCGGTCAGGTTGATGATGACATCGACGCCGGACGAACGGATGCGGTCTACTACCTCGCGGTATAAGGCCGGGTCGCGGCTGGCTCTTCCCGTGTTCGGGTCGCGGACGTGGCAGTGGGCGACGGTGGCGCCCGCCTTTGCCGCCTCTATTGCCGCTTCCGCTATCTGCTTTGGCGTCACAGGGATCGCGGGATGTCGGCCGGTCGTGTCGCCGGCGCCCGTCACTGCGCACGTTACTATCACTTCGTAGTTCATCTCTTTCCTCTGTTTTGTTAGGGTTCCTGCGTGTTTGGTTCGCTCTTTTTTAGCTTCTATGGACTTCCTGTTTTCGCGTCGGTCTGTTTGCGTTGCCCCTTGTGCGGGGCGGCAGTAATTGGTTCTTGCTGGCGCTTCGGGTGTGTCGGTTGCTTCTATGGACTGCCTGTTTTCTTAGTGGTCTATTTGCTCTGCCCCTATGCGGGGCGGCAGTCACTTTCTTTGCTGCTGCAAAGAAAGTAACCAAAGAAACAGCTATCCCCATCCAAAGTACTTCACACCGGCCCCGGCACAGAACTGCGCAAGTGGTCCGGCAGTAGCGAGTGCCCTCAAAGGTCTAATCGGGCTTGGATCGCGCACGGTCTGACACATCGCACCGCTCAACTGACTGGTAAGGCGCCAAATAGCTCCGGCCCGCTTCGCGGCCGACGGGTCAATCGGGTCGGCGCGCGCCCTTTTGCTAACGCTTCTATCTCTCCGCATTCGCCCACCGTTGGTTTCCCTTGCACACCCAGCGGCAGCGCGTAGCGCTGGGCCGGAGCTATTTCGTGCTGAACCAGCGCCCTTAAATTGCTAGCTTGTCAGACCGTGCGCGGTCCACGCCCGATTAGACCTTTGAGGGCACTCGCTACTGCCGGACCACGTGCCATCTTCTGTGCCGGGGCCGGCTTGAAGCACTTTGGATGGGGATAGCTGTTTCTTTGGTTACTTTCTTTGCAGCAGCAAAGAAAGTGACTGCCGCCCCGCATAGGGGCAACGCTAATAGACCGACGCGAAAACAGGCAGTCCATAGAAGCACAAGCACACCATCCACTCTTCACCCTCGTCCCATAGAACCACAAGCCCACCATCCAATCCTCACCCTCGCCCCATCAAAGCCCAAGGTACTGCCGAACGGCCGGCAACCCATCCTTCCCATCAACCGTCTTCACGCCTGCGAGCCAGGCATCCAACACCTGCGGGTTCTTCTTCAGATAAGCCTTCGCCGCTTCCGCCGGCCGTTCCTTCTTCATCACCGGCTCCATCAACCGGTTCTCCAGATCGGTCGTAAAGCGAAGATTGGAAACAAGCTTCCCCGCATTCGGACAACGCGTCAGAAAATCCGTATTCGTCAGCGTATAAACGCGAGCCTCGCCATAATTCGGCCCGAACACCTCATCGCCGCCGGCAAGATAGTTGATCTTCATCTGAATGTTCATCGGATGCGGCTCCCAGCCCAAAAACACAACCGGCTTCTTCTCGCGGATCGCGCGCTCGACCGTCACCAGCATGCCCGCCTCGCTCGACTGCACGAGCTTGAATCCGCCAAGCCCAAACTGGTTCGTGTCGATCATCTTCTGAATCTTCGCGTTCGCGCTGCTGCCAGGCTCGATGCCGTAGATCGTGCCGCCCAGCTCGTCGCGATGTTTCGCAATGTCCGCGAACGTCTTGATGCCGGCATCGTATGCATAGCTCGGCACCGCGAGCGTCGCCTTCGCGCCCGACAGATTCGGCGGTTCGAGCTTCTGAATGCTCTTCGATTCGAGGAACGGCTCGACCGCCTTCTGCTGCACCGGCCACCAGTAGCCAAGCGACACGTCGATCTGCTTGCTCTTCAGACCCGCCAGCGAAATCGGCACCGACGCGACCGTCGTCCGCGGCGCATAGCCGAGCCCCTCGAACACGACCGATGCAAGCGCGGTCGTCGATGTAATGTCCGTCCAGCCGATATCGACGAAGCGCACCGTGCGGCAGCTCGCGTCCTCCGTGCCCTGCGCTTGCGCGCCCTGCGCCGCGGCGAACGCCGCAAATGTCCCGGCGAAAAGCAGTTTCGAAATCAGGCAATGTCTCATGGCGTACATTCCAGTGAGGGTTAAGTCGATGCGCCGATTCGGGCGCCGGCGTGCATACAAAGTACCGCCGCATAAAGGCGCCCGAACGCCCGCTTGCGACCGCGACTTGACTGCCTGCGACCCTGCCGGTGATCCCGTTTCGGACCGAATCTGAAATGCGCGCGCCAGCGTGTTTACGCCGATTGAAAGAAGCGCAGGAATGGAATCGATGACCATTGCGGCCATTCGCTATCCCAAACCCGTCCGCGTTGAATTGTGCAAGGTCAATCTTTGCCGAAACGCCACGGTCTCTGTGGTTGTTCGCACATTGGAAGGATTTCCAGCGCTGTAATCTCCCGCAGAGAGGGATACGCTCGTCTCGGCAACGGCACGACCAGGGGATATAAAAAGGTCTGCCGCAATGCCTCTCGAGTACACAGCCATTCAGAACACGTCGCCCAGAGATCAAAGGTGCCAGGAAATGGACCGTCAAGACGCCATCCGAGAGAGCGCGCGGCTGTATGCGCGCGAACCGCTGTTTCAGCCGCCTCACGAACAGGTCCGTGCATCGCGCATGACGGCCTTTACACAGGCTTTCGCAAGAGCCACCGGGGAGCAGTTCGCCAACTATTCCGAATTGCACGCTTATTCGGCCCGTGAATACCGGCAATTCTGGAAATGTTTTCTCGAATCGGCACGCGATCTCGAATGGTCGGGATCGGACGAACCGGTCTGTATCGGAAACCAATGCGAGACGGCGCGGTTTTTTCCCAACGTCGAGTTGAATTACGCCGAAAACCTGCTTGGCAAACGCATCGCGCCCGACGACGCGCCCGCGCTCACCTCGTGCTACGCCGACGGCCGCCGCATCACCTACACGCGCGGCGCATTGCGTGAGCGCGTCATGCGTCTCGCGCAGACGCTCTCCGAGCTCGGCCTGAAAGAGGGCGACCGCGTCGTCGCGATCATGCGCAACGACGGCGACGCGATCACCGTCGCGCTCGCCGTGACCGCGCTCGGCGCGACGTTGTCCACCGCCGCGCCGGAAAACGGCGTGCAGGCGATCCTCGACCGCTTTGCGCCGCTCGACCCGAAGATGATGTTCGCCCACACGATGCAGCGTCCGTTCGACACGGGCGGCTCCATCTCGGGGCACGTCGCCGCGGTGGCCGCGCAGTTGCCGTCGCTGACGGACATCGTCTGCCTGGACGAAACGGATCTGCCGAGCTCGGTGACGCAGCGCCAGCACGAGCTGCGCGCGCTGATCGGGCGCGGCGACGCGCAGCGCTTCACGTGGCGGCGCTTCCCGTTCAATCATCCGCTCTTCATCATGTTTTCGTCGGGCACGACGGGCAAGCCGAAATGCATCGTGCACGGCGCGGGCGGCACGCTGCTCGAACACGTGAAGGAGCATCGCCTGCACAGCGACTTCGGCCCCGGCGACAAGCTCTTCTTCCACACGAGCTGCTCGTGGATGATGTGGAACTGGCAGATGTCGGTGCTCGCGTCGGGCGTCGAGATCGTCACCTACGACGGCCCCGTGGCCGCCGTCGACACGCTCTGGCGCCTCATCTCCAGGGAGCACGTGACCGTCTTCGGTACGAGCCCCGCCTATCTGAAGATGAGCGAGGATGCGGGCATCGAACCGGGCACGCAGCTCGATCTGTCCGCCCTGCGCGCGATGATGTCGACAGGCGCCGTGCTCTACGACTCGCAGTTCCAGTGGGTCTGCGACCACGTGAAGCCGCTGCAGATGCAATCGATTTCGGGCGGCACGGACATCATCGGCTGCTTCGTGCTCGGCAATCCGAACCTTCCCGTTTATGCGGGCGAAGCGCAGTGCAGGAGCCTCGGCCTCGACGTGCAGGCGTTCGATCAGGGCGCGAGCACGATCATGCCGGGTGAGCTCGTCTGCACGAATCCGTTCCCGTCGCGGCCGCTCGGCTTCTTCGGCGACGACGACGGCTCGCGCTTTCACAAGGCTTACTTCGCCGCGAACGAAGGCGTGTGGACGCACGGCGATGTCATCGAGTTCTCGCCGGAAGGTTCCGCGCGCCTGCACGGCCGCAGCGACGGCGTGCTGAACGTGCGCGGCATCAACGTGAGCCCGGGCGAGATTTACCGCATCCTGAGCGAGATCCACGAGATCCGCCACGCGATGGTCGTGCCGCAGACGGGCGCCAACGCCGGCGACTCGGGCCAGCGCATCGTGCTGCTGCTCGTGCTGCGTCCGGGCGCGCAACTGAACGCGGCGCTCGCCGCGCGCGTGCGCCGCGACCTCACGCGCCAGGGCTCGGCCGCGCTCGTGCCGGACGTCATCGTGCAGGTCGGCGGCCTGCCGGTCACGCACAACAACAAGCCTTCCGAAGCCGCCGCGCGCGATGCGGTCAACGGCCTGCCCGCGCGCAACGTGTCGTCGCTCGCGAACCCGGAATGCCTCGATCAGATCCGCGAGCATCCGTCGCTCACGCGCGCCAAGCGCGAATTGCCCGCGCCGGGCGACTCGGTGGAAGAGATCGAAGCGTATCTGTGCGCGTTGTGGGAGCAGCATTTCTGCTTCTCGCCGATCGGGCGAGACGACAACTTCTTCGAGCTCGGCGGCCATTCGCTGCTCGCGGCGCACATGCTCACCGACGTCCAGCGCGCGACCGGCCGCACGCTGCCGCTTTCGACGATGATCGTCGCGCCGACCATCGCGCGGCTCGCCGGCGTCCTCGCCGCCGATCCCGGCACGATCGCCGGAAACTCCACGCTCGTGCAGATGCGCGCCGGCAGCGGCCGGCCGCTCTTCATGGTGCACAGCATCACGGGCTCGGTGATGGAGTGCCTGACGCTCGCGGGCATGCTGCAGAACGAGCGGCCCGTCTACGGCCTGCAGGCGCTCGGCCTCGACGGCGACGCAGCGCCCCAGCACAGCGTCGAAGCGATGGCGCGGGTCTATGTGGCACGCATGCGCGAGGTGCAGCCGGGCGGGCCGTATGCGCTCGTCGGCTACTCGTTCGGCGGCCTGATCGCGTTCGAGATCGCGCAGCAGCTTGTCGCGGCGGGCGAGAAGATAGAGATGCTCTGCCTGCTCGATACTTACGTTGACGAGCGCTGCCTGCCGCTCTCGCACTGGTCGCGCTTTCAGGCGAACGTGGTCGCGGACCGGCTGCGCGAATTCCGTTCGCTCGAGCCGCGCGCGCGCATCGGTTACATGCGCGGGAAGGCCGCCGCGATCACCGATCGCGTGCGCATGCGCCTGGGCAAGCAGGCGCACAGGCCCGCGTCCGCCCCGGCCGACCTGCCGCCCGTGCTCCAGCGCGTGCGCGAATCGATGCGCGTCGCGATGACGACCTACAGGCCGCGCCGCTACAAGGGCGGTCCGATCGTCTACGTGCGCGCGACGGTCCTCGACGGGGAGCGCGGCGATCCGCTGCCGGTCTGGCAACGCGTCGCGAAGCACGGCCTGCAGGTCATGCTGATCGACGGCAAGCACACCGATCTCGTCGTCGAGCCGCATCTCGCCGCCGTCGCGCAGACGGTCACGAACGCGCTTTCCGCCGCCTGAACGATCATTCGCTCCGGCATCCGGTCCGGCCGCCCTACGGGGCGCGCCGGATTGCGCGCGCTTTTTGCACTTGCTAGCGTGGACGGCTCGCTCATCGACCCGCCTTTATCGATCGATCCGATGTCCGCTCCCCACGATTTCCACTTCCTGCTGCTGCCCGAGTTCTCGTCGATCGGCTTCATGTCCGCGATCGAGCCGCTGCGCGTCGCCAATCGCTTCGCGGGCGAGCTGTATCGCTGGCACATCCTGTCCGTCGACGGCGGGCCGGTCGCCGCGAGCAACGGCATCACGCTCAACGCGGAACACGCGTTCGATCAGGTGAACGATGCGCGCACGGTGTTCGTCGTGTCGGGCTTCGAGCCGCTCTCGGGCTACTCGCGCGCGATCGCCGACTGGTTAAGGCGCCTCGATCGCGCGGGCGCGACGCTCGGCGGCATCGACACCGGCAGCTTCATCCTCGCGGAAGCAGGGCTGCTGACGGGCAAGCGCGCGACGCTGCATTGGGAAGCGGCGGCCGCCTTCGTCGAGCGCTATCCGGGCATCGAGACGAGCCAGGAGCTCTTCGAGATCGACGCGCGGCGCATCACCTGCGCGGGCGGCACGGCATCCATCGACATGATGCTCGACCTGATCGCGCGCGAGCATGGCGCGAGCCTCGCCGCGCAGGTGTCGGAGCAGTTCGTGCTGGGGCGCATCAGGCAGCGCTCGGATCATCAGCGCCTGCAGATCGCCGCGCGCTACGGCATCCACAACCGCAAGCTGATTCAGGTGATAGAGCTGATGGAGCAGAACATGGAAGAGCCGCTGTCGCCCGATGCGCTCGCGGAATCCATCGGCGTGACGCGGCGTCAGCTGGAGCGGCTCTTCTGCGCGTCGCTGAAGGACACGCCGACGCACTTCTATCTCGGCCTGCGGCTCACGCGCGCGCGCGAGCTGCTTCAGCAGACCGATATGTCGATTCTCGCCGTGTGCGTCGCGTGCGGCTTCGAATCGCCTTCGCATTTCTCGCGCACGTATCGCGTGCGCTTCAACACGAGCCCGCGGCAGGACCGCAGCGCATTGCGCGCCGTGGTCCCCGCGCGGCTCGCCGCCGCTTAGAACGAATGGCGCATGCCGATGCGCACATCGGCCTGCGTATTCGACGACGAAGGCGTGAAGCTGTAGCCGATCACCGCATCGATGGGACCGGACGCGCGCAGATAGTCGCCCGAGACGTACACGTCCGTGCGCTTCGAAAGCAGATAGTGCAGGCCGAGCGAGCCCTGATTCCAGTGATTGCCCTCGAAGCGCGTGTGCTGATAGCCACCGTAGAGACTCAGATCAGGCATGAAGCTGTATGACGCGCCGCCTTCATACACCTGCATGTGCGAGGTCTGGCCGAGTCCCTTGATCGTCGTGTACGTGAAGTTTCCCGACAGCATCAGATTGCCGATGGTCCACGCCGCGCCCACGGCGAACGCGCCCTGCTTGTCGACGGGAAACGGGTTCGCGCTGTACAGATCGGTGACGGCGCCCGTCGCCGGATCGACGGACACGGTCGGCTGTCCGAGGAAGGTGCGCGCGCCGATCATCGCGTAGGGATCGAACGCATAGATGCCGTTGGGGTTGTTCAGCTGCGTGTACGCCGCGCCCATGTTGAACGTGCTGGCCGCATAGTGCGCGCCCACGCTCCACGCGCTGTTGCGATGGAAGTTGCCCGCCTGATTGCCGAACGAATACATGCCGCCGAACGTGAAGCCGCCGAAGTCGTTCGACAGGAATTTGATCGAGTTCGGCAGGCGGTCGCCGTTCATGCGGTCGAAGTCGCCCTGGTGAATCGCGTAGCCGCTCGCCCACGCCGAGATGTTGTAGAGATAGACGAACTCCTCGGTCATATCCAGCTGATTGCCGAGCGATACCGTGCCCCACTGGTTCTTCAGGCCCACATACGCCTGCCGGCCGAACTCCGCGCCGCCGAACGCGTACTGGCCATTGCCGAGGTGAAAGCCCGACTCCAGCACGAAGACCGCCTGCAGTCCGCCGCCGAGATCCTCGACGCCGCGAAAGCCGATGCGGTTGCCGTAGGAAATGCCGTCGTCGAACTTGACCACGTGCGAGCCGCCGGTGTTGCTGACCCAGGTGATGCCCGCGTCGAGAATGCCATAGAGCGTCACGCTGCTTTGTGCATGTGCGACCGTCGGCACGCTCGCCGCGCCCGCGGCCAACGCGAGGCCTGCGAACTTCGCGGCATGTCCTTTTTTCATGTGCTGGTCCTTTGCTCGTCTCGTCGATATTGCGTTGGAAAAAGCGCTGCCCTGCCCTCGCGCGCATGGCGTGAAGGCATATCGCAAGCTGACGCTGCGGGGAACTGCGGAAGACTCGTTCTGATCTGCTATGCGGCGAAATGAAGCATTGCGCCGACGTTGTTAAAAATAAGGTTCCATATATATCCAGGCTCGACCGATTGCGACGCGAATCTGTCCAGTTGCGACTACTGCAATAGCGCGGTGCAAGTCGATCGAACTACTTCGAATTCAGACATGCCCGATAGCCGCGAACGGGGCAGGCTCCCATACTTCCGAATCTGTAAAAAAACCGCATCCTGTTCGTTTCGCTTCAGCAATCGATACACACATGACCACCCGCTGCCTGAGCATCCTTCACGTCGACGCACCGCACGTTCTCAACAATCACAGGCACTACGCCTCTCACATGGGCTACGAGCACGCCACTGTCTCGATGACAGGCCTGCCGGGCAGCACCCACCGTCTGTTGCTCAAGTACGAAGTCATCCTGCAGCACTTGCGCCGGATGCCCGAGATGGCGCTGCTCGTCTGCATGAGTGAAGACTGCATCGTGCTCAACATGCATCCGGTCGAACCCATCGCCGATGCGCGTCAGCACGCGCTCATGGCCGTGTCCGGCAGCAGCAAGACACATCAGACCGCCGTGCAAATCTGGCGCAATACGCCGGACATTCGCGGGTTCCTCGTCGGCTGCATCGAAAAATGCAAGATCGGCGGCACCGTGCAAGAGGAAGGCGAACTGCTTTCGCCGCTCAACTACATCGAAGCGCATGGCGAACGCGGCGGCATACTGTGCACGATGCACTGCGGTCCGCGTTTCGAGCCTCACTGGGCCCGCCACGCCAATCTCTGGACGATCGTGCTCGAAGAGACGGACGCGTATGGCGGCATCCATTCGAGTTTCCGCGACGCGCTCGCCGGGCACATCAACGATTGCCAGCAAAAAGGCACGCCGCTCTTTCCGCTACCCGCGGAGTCCGTTGAACGGAACGAGGACTTCAGCGTCTACAACCCCGGCAAACCCATCGCGCTCGTCACCTACTACACGCCCAACGTGCGCGCGTACGGCGCCGTCGCGGAACGGAACATGCGCCGCTATTGCGAGCGCCACGGTTACACGCTCTATGTGTACCGCCAGACGCCCGCCGAAGTCGAGCCGGGCACGTCCGGCACATGGCTCAAGCCGTGGTTCCTGCGCAAGCATCTGCCGCATCACGAATGGATGTTCTGGGTCGATGCGGACATTCTCTTTTTCGATCAGCGCAAGCGGCTCGAGACGCTGCTCGACGGACGCGATATCGTCGCCGCGCATGACATCGGCCCGTGGGTGATCAACGCGGGCTTACTGGGCTTTCGCCGCAAGCCCGCGACGATCGCGTTCGTCGAAGAGATCTACGAGCGCGTGAGCGCCGCACCCGACAAATCGAGCACCTACGCGAACGGCGGCGACCAGACCATCATCGCGAATCTGCTCACGGAACGTCTCGGCTGGAAACTCGAAAACGGCCTCGAATGCATGAGCATCAACACGCCGTGGTATTTCCAGCAGCCGGATAGCCTGATGGTGCATTTCGTCGCGATCGTGTCGCCGCTGCGCGCGCTTTTGATGGCTGCGCAGGATCGCGCCAGCATGCAGCTCGGCTGAGCGCGTTGCGGATCCTGCCCACGCTTCACACCACTTCTGATCACTTCACCCCGAGCGCGGTCTGAACCGCTTCCAGGCCGTTCCCGCCGCTCGCCGTGGTGACTCCGTCGAGCCACGATTTCAGCAGTTCCGGATGACGCTTCAGCGCATCCGTGGCGGCGGCGTCGACATGGGCTTTCTTTTCCAGAACCTCGGTGATCACGCCGTTTTCCAGATCGACGTTGAAGGCCATCTGCTTGAACAGCCTTCCTACATTGGGGCACTGCTGCTCGTAGCCGCTGCGTGCCACCGTGTTCACCGTCGCGCCGCCGTAGTTCGGGCCGAAGTACTTGTCGCCGCCATCGAGATACGCGAGCTTGAACTTCGTGTTCATCACATGCGGCTCCCAGGCGAGAAACACGATCCACTTCTTCTCGCGCACCGCGCGCTCGACCTGAGTCAGCATCGCGGTCTCGCTCGATTCCACCACTTTCCAGTCGCCGAGGCCGAAGGCCTTGTCGTCGACCATGCGCTTGATGTTCTGATTCGCGGGCGCGCCCGGTTCGATGCCGTAGATGCGGTTATCGAACTTGTCGGCGTTCTTCGCGAGATCCGCAAACGAATGCACGCCGGCCGCCGCCACATACTCCGGCACGGCCAGCGTGAACTTGGCGTTGGAGAGGTTCGGGCGCACCACGTCGATCGACTTGTCCTCGAAGAACGGCTTCACGAGTGGCGCCTGCGCGGGCATCCAGTTGCCTAGAAAGACATCGATCTGTCCTTTCTTCATGCCCTGATACGTGATCGGCACCGACAGGTTCGCGACGTTCTGCCGATAGCCGAGCGCCTTGAGCACGATGCCGCTCATCGCGTTGGTGGCGTCGATGTCGGACCAGCCGGGCCCGGCCATGCGCACCTGCGTGCACGACTGCGGCTCGGCGGCGAACGCGTGAGAAGCCACGCAGCTGAGCGCGGCGGCGAAGAGCGCATGGATAAAGCCCTTTTTCATGGTGCGTTCCTGTCGAATATGAGGTGATGATGAGAATGCGTGCTCAATGCTCGACGGCCGGAAAGCGCGCCATCGCTTCGAGATCGTCCAGGTCGATGTGATTGCGCATATAGCGCTGACTCGCATCGACATGCGGCTGCCAGTCCCATGACTGAATCGTGCCGCGCGTCGTCGCGGCGAAATGGAAATGGCGGCGGCGCTGGCTCTTCAACACGTCTTCATGCAGCGCGTCGAGATTCCAGCGGCGCGCGATCTCCGCGCGGAACTCGGCCACTTGCGCGGCGTGACGTTCATCGCTCGCGAGATTCTCGCGCTCGAAGGGGTCGGCCTTTACATCGTAGAGCTGATCGGGATCGACGCTCGTGTGAATGAACTTGAAGCGTCCCCGCCGGATCATCACGATGGGCGCGATCGCGCCTTCCGCGAGATACTCGCCGATCGCTTCGTCATGGCCGCCGGTCTCGCGCAGATGCGGCACGAGGCTTTGGCCATCGACGCTGTCGGGCCATGCCTGCGGCGCGTCCTTGCGCGCGAGCTCGACGAGCGTCGGCAGCACATCGAGATGCGATACCGAATCCGCCACACGATGCGCGCGAAACTGCTTCGGCGCATGCACGATGAGCGGCACGCGGCAGCCGCCTTCGAAGAAGGTCATCTTGTACCAGAGGCCGCGCTCGCCGAGCATCTCGCCGTGATCCGACGTGACGACGATGATCGTGTCGTCGGCGAGACCGGCCTGCTCCAGCGCTTCGAGGATCGCGGCGAACTGATCGTCCACATACGAGACCGCGCCGTAATAGGCACGCCGCGCGTTGCGGATCTGACGCTCGGTCGGCGGTGTGCGATCCGCTTCGTACACGTGACGCAGACGCTTCGAATGCGGATCGCACGCGTCGAGCGAATCGCGATACGAAGGCATGTCGATGTCTTCATCGCGATACATGTCCCAGTACTTGCGCGGGATCGCATACGGGTCGTGCGGATGCGTCAGCGACGCGACCATCATGAAGGGCCGCGCGTCCTTGCCCGCGTTGCGCTCGCGCGCGATATCGAAGAGCTTCTGACGCGTCGTGAAGGTCACTTCGTCGTCGAAGTCGAGTTGATTGGTGCGCACGCATGGGCCCGCGTCGATCACGGAACTCATGTTGTGATACCACGTCGGACGCGCGTCGGGGTTCTGCCAGTCGGGCGTCCAGCCGAAATCGGCGGGATAGATATCGGTCGTGAGACGTTCCTCGAAACCATGCAACTGATCCGCGCCGCAGAAATGCATCTTGCCCGAGAGAATCGTGCGATAGCCTTCGGCGCGCAGATAGTGCGCGAAGGTCAGGGTTTCGGACGGGAACTCGGCGGCGTTGTCGTACGCGCCGATGTTCGAAGGCAGCTTGCCTGCGAGCAGCGAGAAGCGGGAAGGCGCGCATAGCGGGCTTGCGCAATACGCGGATTCGAACACGACGCCTTCGCGCGCGAGCGCATCGATGCGCGGCGTCTTCGTCACCCGGTTGCCGTATGCGGAGAGCGCGAAGGGCGTGAGCTGATCGGCCATCAGAACAAGGATATTTTGTTTCGTATCAAGCATGAATGCGTGCCTCGAATAGAATCCGGAACAGTAGGCTCGAATGTCGGCTGAGCCTTCGACCTCACTATTGCCGTTCAATTCGCGGCTGTGAAGACAGCAAAACGTTATGCGTTCATAAGGGGGAGTTATGCCGCGGCCGGACCGTCTGCCACCGATGCAGGCGCTACTCATGTTCGAATCCGCCGCACGCCTTGCAAGCTTCACCGCCGCGGCGCGCGAACTCGGCTCGACACAGCCCGCCGTGAGCCAGCGCGTCGTGCAACTGGAGGAGTCGCTCGGCGCGGCGCTCTTCGAGCGCGGGCATCGCGGCGTCACGCTCACGGAGGACGGCGTGCGGCTTTTCGATGCGGTGCGTCGAGGCCTCGACATCATCCGCGCGGCGACGTCCGATATCCGCTCGCGTCACGCGCAGCGCACGCTCACGCTCTCGACGGACTTCGGCTTCGCCACCTACTGGCTGATGCCGCGCCTGCCGCAATTCAAGGCGCTGATGCCCGATGTCGACGTGAAGATCATCACGTCGCAGAGCCTGCCGAGCGCATCGGGCGATCATGCGGATGTGGTGATCGCGTTCGCCGATACGCACGCCGACTGGGGCACGAAGAGCGCGGTGAAGCTCTTTCCCGAGCGGGTGACGCCGGTGTGCAGCCCGGCGCTGATCGCGGGTGGCAAGGCGCCCGTTTCGCCCGGCGATCTGCTCACGTTGCCGCTCTTGCATCTGGAGCCGACGTTTCCGGAGCGCTGGCTTTCGTGGAGCGCATGGTTCGAGGCGCATGGCCTCGCCGCACCGCCCACGCACGGCGGCTTCACGTTCAACAGCTACGCGCTCGTCACGCACGCGGCGGTGATGGGTCAGGGCGTCGCGCTGGGCTGGGCACCGCTCGTCGACGAACTGATCGCGACGGGCCAGCTCGTTGCGCTCTGCGATGCGCCGCTCGTCACCGATCGCGGCTACGTGCTCGTCACGCCGCGCGAGCCGGCCGCCGCCGTGCGCGCATTCAGCGAGTGGCTGCTGGACGAATGCGACGTCGCCGGCTGACGCTTTCGTACTAGCTGGGCGGCGTATCGCTTCTATCCGGCGGGCGCGCGTGTTTGCTTTACTAGCGAGTACGCTCGCCGCATTTCGCGGCGTTGCAACCATTCGAATGTGGAGCACGCATGGCAGCCGATTCCCGCTTTGATCAACTGGTGCTTACCGTTTCGTGCCCGAGCGCGGCGGGGCAGGTCGCCGCCATCGTCGGTTTTCTGGAGCGGCATCACGGTTATATCGACGAGCTCACCGTCTTCGACGACGACCTCTCCGGACGCTTCTTCGTGCGCTGCGTGTTTCATGGCGCGAAACCCGAGGAAGCGCTCGATCTGGCGATGTTGCAGCGCGAATTCGCGCCTATCGCCGAGCGTTTCTCGATGACCTGGGCGATGCACGATCTCGCCGTGCGGCCGAAGGTGCTCATCATGGTGTCGAAGCTCGAGCACTGTCTCGCCGATCTTTTGTTCCGCTGGCGCATGGGCGAGTTGAAGATGGATATCGTCGGGATCGGGTCGAATCATACGGATCTCGCGCATCTGGCGGAGCAGCATGGCTTGCCGTTCCATCATCTGCCGATCACCGCCGATACCAAGCCGCAGCAGGAAGCGCGTCTGCTCGATCTCTTCGAGACTTCAGGCGCTGAGTTGATGGTGCTCGCGCGTTACATGCAGATTCTTTCGGGCGAGACGAGCCGCCAGCTCGCGGGGCGCGCGATCAATATTCATCATTCGTTCTTGCCGGGGTTCAAGGGGGCGAAGCCGTATCATCAGGCGCATACGCGTGGGGTCAAGCTCATTGGCGCTACCGCGCATTTCGTCACCGACGATCTCGATGAAGGGCCGATCATCGAGCAGGAAGTCGAGCGCGTCGACCACTCTTATGGGCCGGAGAGGTTGCTTGCCACCGGGCGGGATGTGGAGTGCATTACGCTTGCACGGGCGGTGAAGGCGTTTATCGAGCGGCGCGTGTTTATCAATGGGGAGCGGACTGTGGTTTTGCGGTAAGTTTTTTGTAGCTTTTCGCTTTGCTGCGGATTTGGATTCGGCTTCTCGCCGGATCCCGTTTTCGCGTCAGTTTATTCGCGTTGCCCCTATGCGGGGCAGTGCTAATAGACCACTAAGAAAACGGGATCCGGCGAAAAAAAAGCGCCGCAGGCTTCAACCCACGGCGCCTCAGCGTCGCCCAACGCTCAAAATCCCTTTACTTAGTCCAACTCTCCACCCGATCCCCATGTGCGCTGATCCACGCATCAGCAGCCGCCTGCGGCTTCTCGCCATTCTGCGTAGCGAGCATCACGCTATCGATCTCACCCGGCTTCCACTGAAACTTCTTCAGGAAAGCCACCACCGGCGGAGCCTTCTTTTCGAGTTCTGGATTCACGACATTATCCACATGCTCAGCTTCACCAAAGACCTTCTTCGGATCCTCAAGGAACTTGAGCTTGTACTTCGCGAACATCCAATGCGGCTTCCAGCCCGTCACGATGATCGGCTTGTTGGCTGCCTCGGAGCGCGCCAGTTCCGCCGTCATCGCGCTGCCCGAGCTCGGCAGCAGCTTGTAGTCGAGGTTGTAAGCCTTGATCGCCTCGCTCGTCTTCTGCATCACGCCCGCGCCCGCATCGATGCCGACAATGCGCGAATCGAACTCCGCCTTCTTCGCCTCGAGATCGGAGAGACTGTTGACGTCGACATTCTCCGGCACGATCAGGCCGATCTTCGCATCCTGAAAGTTCGGACCGAGATTCACGACCTTGCCCTTGAAGTTGTTCCAGTACGCGCCATGCGTAACCGGCAGCCACGCGGAAAGCGTCGCGTCCAGGTCGCCGCGCGCGACGCCCTGCCACATCACGCCCGCCGCCACCGGCACGAGCTGCACCGGATAGCCGAGCTTCTTCTCGATGATGCGCGCGGCAACGTTCGATGTCGCCACACTATCGTCCCAGCCTTCAACGTAACCGATCTTGATAGTCGGCTTGTCAGCGGCGTTCGCCACAAAGCTCGCGGCGAGGGCGGCGGTCATCGCCCCAAGTACGAGCATTCTTCTCATCGGTTTCATCAGGTTTCCCCCTAAGCGGCCCCACGCCGTGTAGCGAACAGAATCACCAGCCAGAATTGATACGTAACGCGCTTTTCCGACACTCAATTGTCCAGAAACGACGCGGTTTGACGCGCACGACCCAGGACCTCACTTGTCAACGACGAGATCGCTCAAAGGCTTGCTGCAGCACAGCAGCACCATGCCCTGATCGATCTCGCGCTGACGAATGCCACCCGCATGCTTCATGCTCACTTCGCCGGACACGAGCTTCACCTTGCACGTTCCGCACATGCCCTGCGTGCACGACGAAGGCAGACGCACGCCAGCCTTCTTCGCGGCGTCGAGCACGTGTTCGCCGCCGCCGCATTCGATCTCGCGGCGGCTCTTCGCAAAGTTCACCTTGAACTTCGTGTCGATCGGAGCGGCTTCTACCGGCTCGGCTTCGACCGGCTCGGCTTCGACAGGCGCAGCTTCGACAGGCGCAGCTTCGATCGGCTCAGTCGGCGCCGGAGCGAACCCGACCGCCTCTTTACGCGCTTCGACGAAATCCGTCTGCGTGGTGAGCGCTTCAGCGACATGCGCGGTCGTAAGCTCCGCCGCAACCTCCTCGACGACGCCGAACGAGAAGCTTTCCTCGTGATAGTGCTTGCGATCGAAACCGCCTTCGTCGAGCAGATTGCGCACTGCCTTCATGTAAGGCGTGGGACCGCACGTGAAGATCTCGCGCTCCATAAAATCAGGCGCGATCAGCTTCAATAGCGGCAAGGTCAAAAAGCCCGTGACGCCCGGCCAGTTGGTGCGTGCACCCACCCGCTCGCACACGAACGACGTGCGGAAGTTCTTGTGATTCGACGCGATGAGATCGAGCTCACGCGAAAAGATGATGTCGTCCGGCGTGCGCGCGCTGTGCACGAACACGATGTCCGCATCGTCGCCGAGCTCGTGATGCGCGCGGCTCATCGACATGAGCGGCGTGATGCCCGATCCCGCCGACAGGAACAGATACTTGCGCGCCGGATGACGCGCGCACGTGAACTCGCCGGACGGCCCGAGCACGCGCACGGTTGCGCCCGCAACCATGTTGTCATGCAGCCAGTTCGACACCGGCCCGCCCGGCACGCGCTTCACCGTGATGGAGATCGTGTGCGGACGTGTCGGCGCCGACGAGATCGTGTAGCAGCGGTTGATCTGCTCCCCGTCGATCTCGAGTTCGAGCGTGATGAACTGCCCCGGCTCGAACGCAAACGTGCGTTCGCCCGGCGCCTTGAAGAAAAAGCTCTTGACGTCGTGCGTTTCCTGCCGGACGTGACAGCAGACGAGCGTCTCGTCCGTATCGCAATCCCAGCGCACGGGCAGCGTCCCCCAGAACTTCGGCTGGGTGACACGGCTGTCGGTCGGCTCGAACGTAGCCTGATCGCGCATCATGTTCTGCTCCTGCTTGCTGCTGTTCGAACGCGCTTAGCGCATGAAGGAAACGACTTTCTCGCCGTGCGATGCATCGACGCCCTGCTCCGGCGTGTTCGCATAATCGGCAAGACGTCCGATGTACCACTCGCAGAACTTCTCGACGAGCCCTTCCGTGAACGGCGAGTACGGACCCGGCTCGTACGCGTTGCTCGCGACGCCGAGCTGCGAATACTCGACGAGCGTGCGGTCCTGATCGTTCGTCGCGCGCCACACGGCGGTGAGGTTGTCGACGTTGTAGTCGATGCCCTCGCGCGCATCCTTATGCACGAGCCATTTCGTGCGCACGAGCGTTTCGCCCGACGCGAGCGGAATCACGCTGAACGTCACGATGTGATCGCTCATGAAGTGATGCCACGAGTTCGGCTGCGTCCAGAACGACAGTCCGCCCAGGTCCGCACGCTCGAAGCCGCCGAGCAGCTTCTTCGATGCGACCTTCGCATCGAGCGTCTGCGATTCGCCGTCGCGATCGAGCGGCAGGCGTTGCGTGCGAAAGCCCGTCACGAGATCGGCGAGACGCTCGATTTCAGCGGACGGCAGGCACATTGCTTCCCATTGCTTCGTGCGCTCTTCGACGGTCTTCTCGAACGCGGCCATGCCTTCCTCGTTGGCCGGCGAGCGCTGATAGCCGAAACCGTATTCATAGAGCGAAATGGTCAGCTCGGGATGGTTCGCGACGCAGTGATAGCACTCGCGGTTGTTCTCCATCGTGAGCTTCCAGTTGCCCTTCTCGACGATATCGATGCTCGCCGCGATCTTGCAGTCCTTGAGGCCGTGCGGCAGCATGTACGGCTCCATCGCTTCGCGCATCACGGCGAAGTCGGCGGGCGGCTCGTCGGCGAGGCAGATGAAGATGAGGCCCGCGAGATTCTGCACATGCACTTTCTTCAGGCTGTGCTTGCAGCGGTCGAACTGGTCGCCCATGTGCTCGGCGAACATCAGGTCGCCGGAGAGGTTGTACGTCCAGCTGTGATACGGGCACACGATATTGCCGAGCGACCCTTTCTCCTCGTTGCACAAGCGCGCGCCGCGGTGGCGGCACACGTTGTAGAACGCGCGGATTTCCATGTCGTCGTCGCGCACGATCAGGATCGAATCGTTGCCGATCTCGACCGTCGTGTAATCGCCCGGCTCGGGAATATCCGGCTCCACGGCAACCTGGATCCAGGTCTTGCGGAAAATCGCATCGAGGTCGAGCGCGTGAATCTCCGCGCTCGTATAGAACGGCGCCTCGAGCGTATGGCCCTTTTTGCGGCGTTCGATCATCGCGCGAACGTCTGCCGAAACTTTCATCGTGTGCTCCGTTTTGCGTCACGTCTGGTGCCCCGCCAAACACCTTTGAACGCGGGCTTCTGCTTTCGTATGTGGGTCGCCCGGCCGTGCCGGAAATCAATAGTCGACGAGTTGATGCTCGCGCAAATACGCCAGAATCACTTGTGCTTTTTCGACGGAACTCCCTTCAATTACGACGCTGCCGCCGCGGCTTTCCGTCGTCGTCGCGGACAGCATGCGCGAGTGGCCCGAACGCTTCTCGGGCGCAGCGAGTTTCTTCGGCTTCGCCGTGATCGCGCCTACGCTCCATGCGGTGTTTTCCCTATCTGCCGGCGCGGTCGCGGCGACGGGCGCGACATGCCCCTCGCGCATGCGCGCATAGGCATAGCGCGGCGCGGCATTGGCGAGCGGATGCACGGCGACGAGCGCGGGCAGTTGGGCGCGCACGCGGCGGCGCAAACCCTTCGGCATGAACTGGCGCACTTCCACGCCTTCCTTCGTCACGTTGACATCGACGGCCGCGCCGACGAGCGGCACGTTCAACGCATCGGCGAGCTTGTAAGGCAGCGTGCCGCTGTCGAACGCGCCCTCGGCGCGCGTGCCGGTGAACACGAGGTCGTAACCGGCGAGCCGCTGCGCGAGCGCCGCGCAGGCATCACCCTGCGTGTTCAGCACTTCGACCTTCGGCGCGCCGAGCGCGAGGTATTCCTGCAACGCGGGATTGGCCGGATCGCCCGCATGCAGCACGTCGAGTTGCGCGTGATGCGTCTTGGCGATGTCGATGGCAATGGTCAATGCGGCGGCATCGTTGCGGCTATAGCGCGCGGTGCCGCTGACCGGATGACGCCCGGTGGAAACGAGAACGGCGATCTTCATGCTGCGACTCCTTCGGCGACATGCGCCGTCTGCACGATCGAACCACCGTTCGCACGCGCGGCGCGCGCGGCGGCGGCTGCATCGGTCAGCGCCTTGATCGTTTCCTGCGTGTCCGCGACGATCGTCAGGTTCGCGCGCTTGGCAATGGGCGCGCTGGCGTCGAGATTCACGGCAATCACATGGCGGCAATCCTTGATGCCCTGCAAATGCTGCACAGCGCCCGAAATGCCGAACGCGATATACACGCTCGCCTCGACGGTCTTGCCGGTCGCACCGATCTGCTTGTCGCGCGTGAACTTGCCGTCGTCGACGGCGACGCGGCTCGCGCCGATCGCGGCGCCCAGCGTGCTCGCGAGGGTCTCGAACGCAGGGATATCGGAGACGCCGTTGCCCGCCGACACGATGAAGTCCGCCTCTTCCAGCGCGACCTGCGCGGCGTCCATCTCCTCGATGCCGAGATCGATGTAAGCACTCACTTTCGATGCCGGCACGATGCTTTCAGGACTCACCGCCTCGCCCGCGCCGACGAAGGGCAGCTTCGCATCGACGGCATTGGCTGCAAGCAAAACGACATCGGGCAAGGCACGCGATGCGATCGCGCGGCCCGCATGCGCATACGATGCGACGTGCGCGGCATCGAGCTCGACGACGTGCGTCGCGATCGATACATCGGCGCGCGCGGCGTAGCGGCGGCCGAGATCGCCGTCGCCTGTCGCGTTGTCGGGCATGAAGATGTGCGCGGGCGTGTAAGCCGCGACGCACGCCGTCAGCGCGCGCACTTCTTCGTCGGGTGCGTAATTGCGCCGGTCGAAAGCGGGCAGTTCGATGAAACGGTCCGCGCCCAGCGCGGCGGCATCGTCCTTGAACTCGCCGAACGCGACCAGCACGACTTCCGTCTGATCATCCGCGAGCAACGCGGCGGCGGCCAATGCCTGGCGTGCGTGATCGTCGAGCGCGCCGCGGTCCGTGTGCGCCGCGACGAGCAGCGAGCGCGTGGCGGGCTTCGTCGTGCGGCGCGGCTTCACGGCTTCCTTGTGGCCGCCATGCGCGAAATCGAGCACGACGCCATTGCCGACTTCACCGAGCGTGATGCGCTTCAGTCCCGCCGCCGTGACGATGAACGGACGGCGCGGATCGATTCGTTTGATGTCGTTCATTGCTTTACTCCAGCGCGGCGGCAACGAGCTCCGCCACGTCGAGCACTTCGGGACGAGGACCGACCACGCCTTCGAGCATCGCGGTGCATTGCGGGCAACCGACGGCGACCACTTCCGCACCGATCGACTTCGCATCGGCGATACGGATATCGGGAATGCGCTGCTTGCCGGGGATATCGGTCAACGGCGCGCCGCCGCCACCGCCGCAGCATCGCGCACGCATGCCGTGACGCTCCATCTCGACGACCTTGATGCCGATGGTCTTCAGCAGCTTGCGCGGCGCTTCCGTCTCGCCGTTGTAGCGGCCGAGATAACACGGATCGTGATACGTGATCTTCTTGTCGTTGAACACGGCGGCGGCCTTCGGCGTGAGCTTGCCGTTCGCGACGAGTTCCGCCATGAACGCCGTGTGATGCTGCACTTCGTAATAGCCGCCGAGCGCGCGATACTCGTTGCGCAGGCTGTGCAGCACGTGCGGGTCGGCCGTGACGATGCGACGGAACTGATACTGCGACAGCGTGTTCATCAGCTTCGACGCGCATTGCTGGAACGTGGCTTCATCCCCCAGACGCCGCGCGGTATCGCCCGTATCCGTTTCCGCGCCGCCGAGCACCGCGTAATCCACGCCCGCCTTGTTCATGACCTTGGCGAGCGCGCGCAGCGTGCGCTGATAACGCATGTCGAACGCGCCTTCGCCGGCGATCAGCAGCACATCCACGGGACGTCCCGGCTGCGCGACCTGCACCTGCAGATCCACCGACCAGTCGTAACGCGCACCGATGTCATAGCCGTTCTGGCTGCCCGTCTCACGCAGATTCGCGAGCGTGATCGGACCTTTGCCCGGCACATTGCCTTCGACGAGCGTCTGGTTGCGGCGCATGTCGACGATCGCATCGACGTGCTCGATCAGCATCGGGCACTCCTGCACGCAGGCGCGGCAAGTGGTGCAGGACCAGATCGTGTCCGCTTCGATCATCTGCGAGATCAGCGGCTTGGCCGGACCGCCCGAATGCCTGCCGACCGGAATGCCGGGCGTCGGGCTGCCCGCGTATTGCGAGTCGGAACCGCCGACCATGCCGACGACGAGATCCTGAATCAGCTTCTTCGGATTGAGCGGCTGGCCCGATGCGAACGCGGGGCACGCGGCTTCGCACTTGCCGCACTGCACGCAGGCATCGAAGCTCAGCAGCTGATTCCAGCGGAACTCGACCGGCTTGCCGACGCCATATTCCTTCGCATCGAGCACGGGCTTTTTCAGGGCCGTCGGCGGCACGACTTCCTGGCCGGTCTTTTCCTTGAAGCGCTCCTGGCGCGGATGAAACGCGAGATGCAGCAGACCCGCCATGGCGTGCTTCATCGGGCCGCCTTGCGCCGCGCCGAAAGTCATCGTCCAGGCGCCCGCCGCGATCAGCAATGCGACGATGATCGCGAGCGCGCCGGACATCCACGACGCGGGCAGCAGCATGAACAACGCGAGGCCGAGCGCGAACGAGCCGAGCAGCAAGGGCAGGCTGTCCCACGGTCCATGCGACAGACGCGCGGGCACGTTCTTCGCGCGGCGGCGCTTGTACACGAACACCGCACCGACGAGCATGATGATCGCCGCGATGAAGATCGCGCGGTCGAGCCACGGCGAGTAGATCGCGAGACCGTAGTTGATGAAGACGAGCGCCATCGCGAGAATCGCGCCGCCGGCAGTGGCGACGTGCGTCTTCGCGATATACGGATCGCGCGCCACGACATGATGCAGATCCACGAAATAGCGCTTGGGGATGGTGAGCAGATTCGCCCATCCGTACACGCCCGCCGCGGTCGCGCGGCCTTCGCGCCAGTAGGCTGCGCGCTTGAGCAAGGCGAACGCGAGGCCCGCCATCGAAAGCCACAGCAGCGCGGTGATGACAAACACGGGGTTCATCGTCCAATACCCTCGTCAGAAGTCTTTGCAGAGGCGCAGCGAATCGTAGATCGCGCTGTGGATGTTGTGCATCGAGATGCAGTCGCCGACGCGGAACAGCAGGAAGCGTCCGTTGCCGAGCGTTTCGCTCAGGGACGGCTGCGGCTGCGACGCGAAGAGCGCGTGCACATCGACCTGCCCGCGATTGAGCGACTCGGGCTTGAGCTTCCAGTAGAGCGCGTCGTTCGGCGTGATGCCGTTCTCGATGACGACCTGATCCACCGCGCGCTCTTCCTGCTCTTCCGTGTACTCGTTGCGGATCACGGCGATCTTCTTGCCGTCTTCCTCGTACACCTTGTCGAGCCAGTAGTTCGGCGTATGGATCACGCCTTGCGCATAGAGACGGCGATAGAAGATCGGGAACGTCGTGCCGCCGGTGTCGTCGGCGACCTTCACATCAGGCGTGACGATCTCGACGTTATTGCCCTTCGACGCGATGAAGTCCGCGACGCCCGCGCCCGCATGCGTGGACACGCCGTCATAGACGAGCACGTTCTTGCCCGGCTCGACCTTGCCCGAGAGAATGTCCCACGAGCTGACCGCAAGACCCTGCTCCACGCCCCACGCGGGCACCTGATTCGTGAACGACGAGCCGCCCGTCGCGAGCACGACGATGTCCGGCTTCTCGGCCATGATCATCTTGTCGTCCGCGGCGACACCGAGACGGCGATCGACACCGAGACGCTTCGTCTCCATGTCGAACCAGCGCACGATGCCGGCCATCTGTTCGCGCTGCGGCGCCTTCGCGGCGAGCATGATCTGGCCGCCGACGTAATCGTTCTTCTCGAACAGGACGACGTCATGACCACGCGAACGCGCGACGCGTGCCGCTTCGAGGCCCGCGGGACCCGCGCCGACCACGACGACCTTACGCTTAGCCCCGCGCGTCTTCTCGATCACATGCGGCATCGTCTCTTCGCGCGATGTCGCCGCGTTTTGCACACACAGCACATCGAGGCCGTTGTACTGACGGTCGATGCAATAGTTGGCGCCGACGCACTGCTTGATTTCATCTTCACGGCCATCGCGGATCTTGATGACCATGTGAGGATCGGCGATCTGCGCGCGCGTCATGCCGACGAGATCGACCATGCCGTTCGCGAGCAGACGCTCGGCCTGACCCGCATCGCGAATGCTTTGCGCGTGCATGATCGGCAGCTTCACGACCGACTTGATGCCCGCCGCGAGATGCACGAACGGCTCGGGCGGCAGCGCCATCGGCGGCATGCAGTTGGCGAGCGTGTTGTGCGTGTCCGCGCCGGAACCGATCACGCCGACGTAATCGATGAGGCCGCTTTCAGACATCGCCTGAGCGATCTCCTTCAGGTTCTCGTGCGAGAGACCGTCTTCATGAAACTCGTCGCCGCACATGCGCAAGCCAACGCAGAAGTCCTTGCCCACTTCTTCACGCACGGCCTGCAGCACTTCCACGCCGAAGCGCAGACGGTTTTCGAGCGATCCGCCCCATTCGTCCGTGCGGAAGTTGGTGCGCGGGCTCCAGAACTGGTCGATCAAATGCTGGTGCGCCGCCGAAATCTCGATGCCGTCCATGCCCGCATCCTTCACGCGCTTCGCGGCCGCCGCGAAGTCCTGAATGATGCGCTTGATCTCTTCCACTTCGATGATCTTCGCGTTGCCGCGATGCACCGGCTCGCGCACACCCGACGGCGACATCAGATGCGGCCAGTGCTCGCCGTGCCATGCGGAACGGCGGCCCATGTGCGTCGCCTGGATCATGATGAACGCGCCATGGCGATGCATCGCTTCGGCGAGACGCGAAAGCGGGTCGATGACCTTATCGGTCGCGAGGTTCACCGACTTCCACCAGCCTTGCGGGCTGTCGATCGACACGGGACTCGAACCGCCGCACACGGCAAGGCCGACGCCGCCCTTCGCCTTCTCCTCGTAGTAACGGATATAGCGGTCGCCGGGCAAGCCGCCCGGTTCGGCATAGACCTCCGCGTGCGCGGTGCTGACGATGCGGTTACGCAGGGTCAGCTTGTTCAGCTGAAGAGGCTTGAAAAGGTTCGGGTAACGCATTGCGATCGACCTCGGAATGGTTTTACATGCAACTACTTTGCCGCGTTGTCTCCGACGCGGTTAAGCCAGTGGCGACACTTCGAACACGCAGTGATCGTGTCCCTCGGCCGCGCATTGCGTCTCGACGGATTTGGAGCGCGGGCCCTTCTTCGCGCTGTCGGGCGCGGTGTCGTTCACCCAGTCCATCGCGCCGGCGAACCAGCCCGCGAACATGTAGCAGAGCTTGCCCTGCTTGCCCGGCTGCTGGAGCACGAACGACGAGTTACGCAGATGAATGCGCGCATACGAAGTCGCCGGATCGGCTTCGACGATGTCGAACAGACCCCAGCCGCGTTGCGACAGGCGCTTCAGGTAATGCTCGAACACGGCCATGCCGGCGATGCCGTGCTTCTCCGCTTCCTTGTCGCACCAGTGATAGGCGGACTTGTAGCCGGCCTTGTAGAGAATCTCGGCATACGTCTCGAGGCCGAGCGCTTCCTCGACGGCGACATGATTGTTGGTGAAGAAATGGCGCGGCACGTAAAGCATCGGCAGCGCGTCGGTGGTCCATACGCCGGTTTGCGGATCGACGTCGATAGGCAGTTGGGGTTGCATCGCAGGGTTCCTTTATAGTTGTCGTTGCTCTCAGACGTTCCAGACTTCGCCGAAATAGCGCAGCCAGTTTTCGCCCATCACCTTCTTGATGCGCGATTCGCTCCAGCCGGCCTTTTCCATCGCCGCGGTCAGGTTCGGAAACTCGCCGATCGTGCGGATGCCTTCGGGGTTCACGACCTTGCCGAAGTTCGTCAGACGGCGATAACGGCCCTTATCGTGCGTGATCCAGTCGAAGAATTCGGTGCTGTAGCCTTGCGTGAAGTCCGTGCCAATGCCCACCTTGTCTTCGCCGATCACATCGATCGTGTATTCGATCGCTTCGAGATAATCCTCGACGGTCGCGTCCGGGCCTTTCTTCAGGAACGGCGAGAACATCGTCACGCCGACGAAGCCGTTCGCATCGGCGATCTCGCGCAGCTGATCGTCCGTCTTGTTGCGCGGATGATCCTTGAGGCCCGACGGGCAGCAGTGCGAATACGTGACGGGCTTCTTCGAGCAGGCGATCGCATCGGAAGAAGTCTTCGCGCCGACGTGCGAGAGATCCACCACGATGCCGACGCGGTTCATTTCCTGAATCACTTCGCGGCCGTAGCCGGACAGGCCGCCATCGGCTTCATAGCAACCCGTGCCCACGAGGTTTTGCGTGTTGTAGCAAAGCTGGACCACGTTCACGCCCAGTTCCTTGAACACTTCGATATAGCCGAGGTTGTCCTCGAACGCATACGAGTTCTGAAAGCCGAAGATGATGCCGGTCTTGTTCTCTTTCTTCGCGCGCAGGATGTCATCGGTCGTGCGCACGAGCGTGAGAATTTCGCTGTATTCGCGGATCTGCTGCTTCATTTCCGCGATGTTGTCGATGGTCTTCTGGAAGTCTTCCCAGACCGAGACAGTGCAGTTCACGGCGGTGACCTTGCCCTTTCTCATGTCCTCGAACACGGAGCGTTCGAACTTCGAGATATTCAGTCCGTCGATGATGATGCTGTTGTCGTGCAGGGTGCTCATCCTGATGTGCTCCGTGTCGCTTGGTAGAGGGGGTTCGCGCGGCGCGAAAGAACTGTCGTTCGACTCGGGCCTGACAGGGCTTCCAGCGTTTCGTCGAGGGCTTTGTCGTTGCGTCTATTCTTGTCTTTCGCCCTGCCGGTCAATTTACGAATTTAGACGTGTTCTTTACCTTTTCCGACATGCGCGTCTGTTTTCGACAAGTGGCGAATTCAGATTCGGTGTAGCGCATTCCCTTAGGCTTTCTGCTGCACTGCGCCGGAACGATCGTGCGCTTCAGGAGTGCATTCCTTTACCCGTCTGGCCCCGCCCCGGTGCGCGGATGGGGCAAAGCATGAGCAGTGCCTCATGCTGCTCAGGGTTTCGCCTGATGGCATGGTAGTTGCACTCGAAACCAAAATTGCAGAAGTAGCAAAGCGCCGCGCATGACGGCGCCAATCAATAGATTCCAAGGAATCAGTTCTCACATGTCCTCCGATCGCACGGCGTCGCTGTCGCACTTCGCGTTCATGCCGCTCCCCAACTTCACGATGATCGCGTTCACCAATGCGATCGAAGTCCTGCGCATGGCGAACTACCTGACGGGGCAGCCGCTTTATCGATGGTCGATCGTGAGTCCCGATGGCGGCCCGGTGACGGCGAGCAACGGGCTTTCCGTCGATACCGGTCCGGTGGATTGCGTGGGGCAGCCTGACATCGTGTTCGTGGTCGGCGGCATCGACGTGCAGCGTTCGACCACGCCCGAGCATCTTTCCGCCTTGCGCCGCTTCGCGCGCACGGGCAGCGTGCTCGGCTCCCTGTGCACCGGCACCTATGCACTGGCGCGCGCGGGCCTGCTCGCCGGCTATGCATGCGCGATTCACTGGGAGAACATGTCGGCGCTTAAAGAAGAGTTTCCCGACACGCGCTTTCTCAAAGAGCTGTTCGTGGTCGATCGCGATCGCGTTACGTGCACGGGCGGCGTCGCGCCGCTGGACATGATGCTCAACCTGATCGCGGCGCGCGTCGGCACGGCGCGGGTCACGCAGATTGCGGAGCAGTTCATCGTCGAGCATGTGCGCGATACGAGCGCGCAGCAGCGCATGCCTTTGGTCGCGCGTCTGGGGTCGGCGAACAAGTCGCTTTTCGAAGTCATCTCGCTGATGGAGAACAACATCGAAGAGCCTTTGTCGCGCGAGGAACTGGCGCGGCTGGCGAATATGTCGCAACGGCAGTTGCAGCGGCTTTTCCGCGAGCATCTGGGCATGACGCCGACGCATTACTATCTGACGTTACGGCTGCGGCGCGCGCGCGAGTTGCTGCTGCAGACCGATATGTCGATCATGCACATCACGATGGCGTGCGGCTTCCAGTCCGCCTGTCATTTCTCGAAGAGCTATCGCGACGCGTTCGGCACGGCGCCGACGCGGGAGCGCCGAAAGCAGGTTCCGCCTTTGTCTCCCGTCCCTGCGATGGTTGCCTGAGCGATCGGTCAGATCGCCATGCGAAGCCGCGTTTCGCAGACTTCGCATCCG
The DNA here is from genome assembly GCF_056930355.1 of Caballeronia sp. 11_S32. Classification (NCBI taxonomy): domain Bacteria; kingdom Pseudomonadati; phylum Pseudomonadota; class Betaproteobacteria; order Burkholderiales; family Burkholderiaceae; genus Caballeronia; species Caballeronia sp. 11_S32. The sequence goes on along the minus strand of NZ_JBXOWH010000004.1, from coordinate 1,765,289 downwards.
CCGACCCGTTCCGTCCGGAACACGCCATCCAGAGCGAAGCCGAGCGCCTTGTAGAAGCGCAGGCCTTGCACGTTTTCCTCGAGCGCCCAGAGCGTCATTTCCCGATAGCCTTCGCTTGCCGCGGCGTTGATCGCTTCATCGATCAACATGCGGCCCGCGCCTTTGCGCCAATACGCCGGATCGATGTAGATGGCTTCGATTTCGGCGTCCGTTTCACGCCTGTCGTGGTCGCGCGAGGCGCCCCATGCGATCCAGCCCAGCGCGACGTCGTTGCGCTGCGCCAGCATTACGCGGGGCATACCGCGCGCGATCAGCGCGGTCCATAGCGCCTGACGCTTCGGAATGGAAAGCGAATTGAGGTATTCGGCGGGAAAGATCGAACGATAGGCGGCCTGCCAGGCCTTGACGTGGATGCGGGCGATCTCCGCGGCATCGGAGGGGAGCGCGAGGCGCACGGAGAGCGCAGTGCGGAGGTAATCGGCGGTCATGGGGTAAGTATGACGCTGATTTTGGGGGATTTGGTGGGGCGACGGGTTTTCGTTTCGCCGGATTCCCGTGTTCGTGTCGGTCTATTGGTGTTGCCCTTGGGCCGGGCCTCCTGCGTGCGCTTTCATGAAATCCTGTTTTCGTGTCGGTCTATTGGCGTTGCCCCTATGCGGGGCGGCAGTCACTTTCTTTGCTGCTGCAAAGAAAGTAACCAAAGAAACAGCTATCCCCATCTAAAGTACTTCACACCGGCCCCGGCACAGAAGATGGTATGTGGTCCGGCAGTAGCGAGTGCCCTCAAAGGTCTAATCGGGCTTGGACCGCGCACGGTCTGACACGCCAGAACATTAAGCGCGCTGGTTCAGCACCAAATAGCTCCGGCACAGCGCTACGCGCTGCCGCCGGGTCTGCAAGGGAAACCAACTTGCGGCAATTGCGGAGAGATAGAAGCGTTAGCAAGGAAGTGTGCGCCGACCCAATTGACCGGTCGGCCGCGAAGCGGGCCGGAGCTATTTGGCGCCTTACCAGTCAGTTGAGCGGTGCGATGTGGCAGACCGTGCGCGATCCAAGCCCGGTTAGGCCTATGAGGGCACTCGCTACTGCCGGACCACTTGCGAAGTTCTGTGCCGGGGCCGGCTTGAAGTACTTTGGATGGGGATAGCTGTTTCTTTGGTTACTTTCTTTGCAGCAGCAAAGAAAGTGACTGCCGCCCCGCATAGGGGCAACGCTAATAGACCGGCATGAAAACGGGATCCGGCGAAACGAAACGAAACGAAACGAAGCGAAGCAAAACGAAATGAAGCAAAACGAAAAGCCCCCACCGGCGAGGTCCAAAAAACCGACCCCACCCGCAGGGAGCAAAGAAAACCTCAAGCCGCCTTCAACAACCCGTGCGGATCCAGCACAAACTTCCTCGGTGCTCCGCCATCAAACGCCCGATACCCTTCCGGCGCTTCATCGAGCGAAACGACCGTCACATTCACGATATCCGCAATCGGCAGCCGGTCCCACAAAATCGCCTGCATCAGATTGCGGTTGTACTTCATGACAGGCGTCTGCCCGGTATGGAACGAATGCGACTTCGCCCAGCCGAGCCCGAACCGGATGCTCAAACTACCCTTCTTCGCAGCAACATCGACCGCCCCCGGATCATCCGTCACATAAAGACCCGGAATGCCGATCGCACCCGCAGCCTTGGTGATCTCCATCAACGAGTTGAGCACCGTCGCGGGCGCTTCGTGACCGCTGTCCGTGCCGTGGCCGTGCGCCTCGAAACCCACGCAATCGACCGCGCAATCCACTTCAGGCTTGCCGAGAATCTGCTCGATCTGCTCGCCGAGCGTCGCGTCCTTCGACAGGTTGATCGTCTCGAAGCCCATCGCGCGCGCGTGCGCAAGACGCGCCTCGTTCATGTCGCCGACGATCGTGCACGCCGCGCCCAGCAGCCGCGCCGATGCCGCCGCCGCCATGCCCACCGGCCCCGCGCCCGCGATATACACCGTCGAGCCCGGTCCCACGCCCGCCATCACCGCGCCGTGATAGCCCGTCGGAAGAATGTCGGAGAGACAGGTGAGGTCGCGGATCTTCGACATGGCCTGCGCCTTGTCGGGAAACTTCAGCAGATTGAAGTCGGCGTACGGCACCATCACATACTCGGCCTGGCCGCCAATCCAGCCGCCCATGTCCACATAGCCGTAAGCGCCGCCCGCGCGCGACGGGTTCACGTTCAGGCACACACCCGTATGCTGCGACTTGCACGTCGGACACCGGCCGCACGCCACGTTGAACGGCACCGACACGAGATCGCCAATAGACAGCGTCTCGACATCGCGGCCCACTTCGATCACCTCGCCCGTGATCTCATGGCCGAGCACGAGGCCGACCTCCGCGGTCGTGCGGCCGCGCACCATGTGCTGGTCCGAGCCGCAAATGTTGGTGCTGACTACTTTCAAAATCACGCCATGGCCGATGGCGCGGCCGCGTGGATCGACCATCTTCGGATAGTCGATGGATTGCACTTCGACCTTGCCCTGCCCCAGATAAACGACGCCGCGATTGCTGCTCATTGATCGTCTCCTTGTTTCGTGGACGGCACGCGCGATACACCCGCCGCACTCGTTTGAGTCATCGCGCCCGTGCAACGAGGGTAGCGCTGCCACGATCCCGCGACCGTGACTCAATGCGACGCGCGTTTGACTGAAACCGACATCGCAGCCCGAAAGCCTTTCGACCCGGTTTTTATTGATTGACCGTTCAAAATAAAAAAACTAGTATCGGCTCGATCCAAGGTACGCAAGGTTCAAGACAAAGCCGCCATGCCCAAGCTCGGAATGCGCGAGATCCGCCGCGCGCAACTCATCGACGCCACGCTGCACACCATCGACCAGTCTGGACTCGCGGGCGCGACGCTCGCTTCGGTCGCGCAGCGCGCGAGCACGTCGACGGGCATCGTGAGCCACTACTTCGGCGACAAGGACGGCCTGCTCGAAGCCACGATGCGCCACGTGCTGCGCTCGCTGTGGCAAGGCACGTCGCGCCGCCGCAAGGCCGCGAAGGCCGACCCGCGCTCTAAGCTGCGCGCGGTCGTCGCCGCGAATTTCGATGTCGAACAGGTGAACGGGCCCGTGATGAAGACGTGGCTCGCGTTCTGGTCGGAAAGCATGCACAAGCCCGAGTTGCGGCGGCTGCAGCGCGTGAACACGCGGCGTCTGCATTCGAACCTGTGCGCCGATTTCTCCAGAGCATTGACGAAGCCCGCCGCGCGCCGTGCCGCAAGCGGTCTCGCCGCGCTGATCGACGGCCTGTGGCTGCGCGGCGCGCTCGCGGGCGAACCGTTCGACACGAAGGGCGCGCTGCGCCTCGCATATGAATACATCGACCTCGTGCTGGACGCGCGCGGCTGATCGCACACATTTAAAGGAGCGCAACATGTCCGCATTCGGAGAGCAACGGCTTTATATCGGCGGCGAATACGTCGATGCGACGAGCGGCGAAACCTTCGACACGCTCGACCCCGCCACGGGCGAAACGCTCGCGCGCGTGCAGCAGGCGTCGCAGGCGGATATCGATCGCGCGGTGCGATCGGCGCGCGAGGGACAGCGCGAATGGGCCGCGATGACCGCGATGCAGCGCTCGCGCATCCTGCGGCGCGCGGTCGATCTGCTTCGCGCGCGCAACGACGAACTCGCCGCCATGGAAACGCGCGACACCGGCAAGCCGATCGCGGAGACACGCGCCGTCGATATCGTCACGGGCGCGGATGTCATCGAGTATTACGCGGGGCTCGCGACCGCCATCGAAGGCGGGCAGATTCCGCTGCGCGAATCGTCGTTCGTTTATACGCGGCGCGAGCCGCTCGGCGTGTGCGCGGGCATCGGCGCGTGGAACTACCCGATTCAGATCGCGTGCTGGAAGTCGGCGCCCGCGCTCGCGGCGGGCAACGCAATGATCTTCAAGCCCAGCGAAGTCACGCCCCTGACCGCACTGAAGCTCGCGGAGATCTATAGCGAAGCAGGCGTTCCCGCGGGCCTCTTCAACGTCGTGCAGGGCGACGGACGCGTCGGCACGATGCTCGCGGAACATGCGGGCATCGAGAAGATATCGTTCACGGGCAGCGTCGAAACCGGCAAGAAAGTGATGGCGCGCGCGGGCGGAGCGACGCTCAAGGAAGTGACGATGGAGCTGGGCGGCAAGTCGCCTCTCATCGTGTTCGACGATGCCAACCTCGAACGCGCCGCCGATATCGCCACGAGCGCGAACTTCTTCAGCTCCGGACAAGTGTGCACGAACGGCACGCGCGTGTTCGTCGAGCGCGGTGTCATCGACAAGTTCGAAGCTCTGGTTCTGGAGCGTGTGAAGCGCATACGGATCGGCGCACCCGATGATCCGCGAACCAACTTCGGGCCGCTCGTGAGCGCGGCGCAGTTGCAGAAAGTGCTCGGCTTCATCGAAAGCGGCAAGCACGAAGGCGCGCGGCTCGTGGCGGGCGGCGCGCGCATCACCGATGGTGCATTCGCGCGCGGCCAGTTTGTCGAACCGACGGTGTTCGCAGATTGCCGGGACGACATGCGCATCGTGCGCGAAGAGATCTTCGGTCCGGTCATGAGCATTCTCGCGTTCGATGACGAAGACGAAGTCATCGCGCGCGCCAACGATACGGATTACGGTCTCGCGGCGGGCGTCGTGACGGAAAACCTGTCGCGCGCGCATCGCGTGATTCATCGGCTGGAAGCGGGCATCTGCTGGATCAATACGTGGGGCGAGTCGCCGGCTGAAATGCCCGTGGGCGGCTACAAGCAGTCGGGCATCGGGCGCGAGAACGGCATCGTCACGCTCAATGCCTATACGCGTATCAAGTCCGTGCAGGTCGAGCTCGGTCCCTATCAGCCCGTGTTTTGAGGAGCAGTGCGATGAGCGCGAACGAATACGACTACATCATCGTCGGCGCGGGATCGGCGGGCAACGTGCTCGCGTCGCGCCTCACGGAAGACGAAGACATCACGGTGCTGCTGCTCGAAGCGGGCGGCCCGGATTACCGCTTCGACTTTCGCACGCAGATGCCCGCGGCGCTGGCATATCCGCTGCAAGGGCGGCGCTATAACTGGGCGTATGAAACCGAGCCCGAGCCGCATATGAACAACCGGCGCATGGAATGCGGGCGCGGCAAGGGGCTCGGCGGTTCGTCGCTGATCAACGGCATGTGCTATATCCGCGGCAATGCGCTCGATTACGATAACTGGGCGTCAATGCCCGGTCTCGATAACTGGAGCTATCTCGACTGTCTGCCGTATTTTCGCAAGGCGGAGACGCGCGATATTGGGCCGAATGCGTATCACGGCGGCGATGGCCCCGTGCATGTGACGACGAGCAAGCCGGGCAATAATCCGCTCTTCGCGGCGATGGTCGAGGCCGGCGTTCAGGCGGGCTATCCGCGCACCGAAGATCTGAACGGCTATCAGCAGGAAGGCTTCGGCCCGATGGATCGCACCGTTACGGCGAAGGGAAGGCGCGCGAGCACGGCGCGTGGCTATCTCGATCGCGCGAAGCATCGCGGCAATCTCACGATAGTTACGCATGCAACCACCGACCGCGTGTTGTTCTCGGGCAAGCGTGCGATTGGCGTGGCGTATCTGCATGGCGGGCAGCGCGTCACCGCGCATGTGCGGCGCGAGGTGCTCGTGTGCAGCGGCGCGATTGCATCGCCGCAATTGCTGCAGCGCTCGGGCGTGGGGCGGCCGGACTGGCTGAAGGCGCTGGAAATTCCCGTCGTTCACGATCTGCCGGGCGTCGGTGAGAATTTACAGGATCACCTCGAGATGTACATGCAGTACGAGTGCAAGGAGCCGGTGTCGCTGTATCCGGCGTTGCAGTGGTGGAATCAGCCTGCAATCGGGCTCGAATGGATGTTGAACGGGACGGGCATTGGCGCGAGCAACCAGTTCGAAGCGGGCGGCTTCATTCGCACGCGCGATGACGATCTCTGGCCGAACATCCAGTACCACTTCCTGCCTGTCGCGATCAATTACAACGGATCGAACCCGATCAAGATGCATGGGTTCCAGGCGCATGTCGGATCGATGCGTTCGCCGAGCCGCGGGCGCGTGAAGTTGACGTCACGCGATCCGAACGCGCATCCGAGCATTCTTTTCAACTACATGGCCGACCCGCTCGACTGGCGCGAGTTCCGCGACGCGATTCGCATTACGCGCGAGATCATGCGGCAGCCTGCTTTGGAGCGGTATCGGGGACGCGAGCTTCATCCTTCCGATGATCTGAAGAGCGACGCGGAACTCGATGCGTTCGTGAGAGCGAAGGCGGAGACGGCTTTTCACCCTTCGTGTTCCTGCAAGATGGGCTATGACGATATGGCTGTCGTCGATGGCGAAGGACGCGTGCATGGGATGGACGGCTTGCGCGTCGTCGATGCCTCGATCATGCCGCAGATTACAACCGGCAATCTCAATGCGCCGACGATCATGCTGGCGGAGAAGATCGCGGATCGGATTCGCGGGCGAGAGGTGTTGGCGCGGGTTGATACGCCTTATTTCGTGGCTGGCGGGAAGCGGGCGCGGGAGTCGGCGTGGGCGTCAGGCGCGTCGTTGGAGACGGTCAGGAAGGAGGTTTTGAATTTGCGTTGAGGCGTGAAGACGGAGGCGGCGCGAGGGTGGCAATCGCCCTCGGTCCGAACAAAAAAAAGCCGCGCAAGCGCGGCTTCAAAATCGCCCTACTCATACCACCTGCAAACTCACTCCCTGGCCAAAGCCAGCACTACACTCCCTTCCTTTCGACCATCGCGCCTGCGTCATGCATCGAAGCGCGAGCGCGCCGCAGCCGCGATGCGCATCAACGCGTCCACGCTCAAGCGCGCCGCAATGGCCTTCACGTAATCGTGATGCCGCGCTTCGAGCGGCGCATCGAGATACTGCGCGTGCAAATAGCGAATCAGCGCGATGCGCCGATGCTTCAGCGCAATACTTCGATCGAGCAGCGCGAGCGCCGCGCCCGCATCGTGCTTCTTGCATGCACGTACGGAGAGCTGCGCGGCGGTATCGCGTGACGCGTTCATCGCGCAGCCGCGTGAAGCGCCGCCGCCTTCAGACGCCACGCATCGTAGTCCGCGCGCCGCCAATCGAGCTCTAGACCGAGACGCTTCGTGCCCTCGCGGATCTTCGGCTTGTGCAGCGTCAGCGTAAGCGCATCGAGCGCGGGCCATTCGTCGAACGAGAGCGCGGCGATCTCGATCGCGAGCGTTTCGAGCAGCCGCGTGTGCGGCTTCGTCTCGAGAAAAGCACTCACTCGATTGCACCACGCTTCGTAATCGATCAGTCCATCGCTCGATTCATGCGGCATCTCGCGATAACGCAGGCTCGCATCGATGCAAACCGGCTGCGGCCCTTCATGCTCGTGCTCGTACAGGCCGACGCGCGTCTTCACGATGAGTTCATCGACGACGACGCGCCAGCCCTGCCCGCCCGCATTGAACACGCCAAGCGGCTCGAACGGCTTCATGAGAGCAGCGGCTCGGCGGCGTCGAGCATCATCTTCACGAAGTAATCGGCGAAGCTGCGGCGAATGACGAGCTCATAGCGATCGCCGCCCAGCGGCACGATCGTCATCGATGCCTTGAAGAAGTGGCTCTGCGCGCATTGCCCTTCGCCGAACAGCTTCGGATGCAGATCGAGCGGACATCCGCGCGAGAGCACTTCACGCGTCTTCGGGCCGTCGATGTCGAGCACCGTATAGCCGCTGCCGATATCCACCGCCGCCGAGAACTGGCCGGCGAACGAATCGCGCAGCTTCGCTTCGAGCGGCGCGGGACGCGCTGCATCGTGCGCCGTGTCGGACTGCACGAGCCATTCATCGGGACCGAGCCACAACATCGTGTAGCCGTTGCCGCGCGCGATGGTGTTCGGCTTCTCGGGCGGCACGCAGCCGATCACGCTCTGGACCGACTTCACGAACGCCGGATCGCGCGTATCGCCGCGCACGTTCACGAGTTCCAGGAACGGACGCTCGATGAGACGAAACGCCTTCGGCGAACCGCTCTGATGCACTTTCATCAATGCATCGGTGCCTACGAGGGGCGACTCTTGCCACACGCCTTGTCCGCTGATAGCACGGTCGACGACCGTCGCGGATGCCTTGATCTCATTCAACATGCTGACGTGCTCCTTCGCTGTCGTAGAACACCGAACTGGTGATTTTTGCGGTGATGCGCTTGCCGTTCGCAAGCGGAATCAGAACCGATTCGCCCATCTTGTCGAGACCGCCCTTCACGACGGCCAGCGCGATCGAGCGCTTCAAAATAGGGCTGTAATAGCTCGACGTGACGTGACCGAGCATCGGCGCGGTATCGCCCTGGAACGGACCCGCGACGATCTGCGAGCCTTCCGGAAGCACGAACTGCGGATCGTCGGTCAAAAGGCCGACGAACTGCTTGCGCCCCTGCTTGGCCGTATCCGAACGCGTGAGCGACCGCTTGCCGATGAAGTCCTTCGACTTCGCGACAAGCCCGCCCATGCCGAGGTCGTATGGCGTCATCGAGCCATCGGTATCCTGGCCGACGATGATGTAGCCCTTCTCCGCGCGCAGCACGTGCATCGTTTCCGTGCCGTACGGCGTGATGTCGAACTCGGCGCCCGCTTCCATCAGCGCTTCCCACACCGCGCGGCCCACGTTGGCCGGCACGTTCACTTCATATGCGAGCTCGCCCGAGAAGCTGATGCGCATCACACGCGCCGATGCGCCCGCCACCGTGCCATCGCGATAGCTCATGAAAGGGAACGCCGCGTTCGCGAAGTCGATGTCCTGACACACCTTCTGAAGCACCTTGCGGCTATTCGGGCCAACGACCGCGAAGGTCGCCCAATGGTCCGTCACCGATGCGAGACGCACGCGCATGTCGGGCCATTCGGTTTGCAGCCAGCGCTCGAGCCACGTCAGCACGCGCGCCGCGCCGCCGGTGGTCGTCGTCATCATGTAGTGCTGTTCGCCGAGGCGCACCGTCACGCCGTCGTCGAAGATCATGCCGTTTTCGTCGAGCATCAGGCCATAGCGGCACTTGCCGACTTCGAGCTTGCTCCACGGATTCGTGTACATCCAGTTGAGCAGCTTCGCCGAATCCGGGCCTTGAATGTCGATCTTGCCGAGCGTCGATGCATCGAGAATGCCGACGCTCTGACGCACCGCGAGCGACTCGCGCGCAACGGCCGCGTGCATGTCCTCGCCCGGCTTCGGGAAGTACCACGGACGCTTCCAGTTGCCGACGTCCTCGAACAGCGCGCCGTTCTCGACGTGCCATTCGTGAACCGCGGTCTTGCGCACCGGATCGAGGAACTCGCCGAGCTCGCGGCCCGCGAACGTGCCGAAAGTGACAGGGGTGTAATTCGGGCGGAACGTCGTCGTGCCGGTTTCGGGAATGGTCTTGCCCAGCGCGCCCGCGAGAATCGCCATGCCGTTGATGTTGCCGAGCTTGCCCTGATCCGTGCCGAAGCCCATCGCCGTATAACGCTTCACGTGCTCGACGGATTCGAAGCCTTCACGCGCCGCCAGATAAATATCCGCCGCCGACACGTCGTTCTGGAAATCGACGAACTGCTTCGGGCCGCGCGTCGCCATGTCCTTGTTGCCGACGATCCACAGCGGCATCATCGGTGCTTCGGCGATTTCCGCCACTTTCAACGCATTCGGCTTCACAACGATATGACCCGCCGCGCGCGCCGCTTCCGCGCCCGCTTCTGCGCCGAAGCGCAGGCCGCGCGCCAGCGAGAACTCGCCCGCGCACGCGCCGACGCTGCTCTCGAGCTGCAGCGCCTTGCCGGGCACGAAGCACGCTTTCTCGTCGTGCCAGTGCGCCTTGCCGCCCGACTGCGCGAACAGGTGCAGCACCGGGCTCCAGCCGCCCGACAAAGCGACCAGATCGCACGGCAGTTCCGTCTGCTTCTGGCCGACCTGGCCCTTCGCATACGATGCGACTTCCACCGACGCGACCCGCAGCTTGCCGCGCGCAACGGTGACCACCGCGTTGTTCATCACGCGCACACCCTGGCGGCGTGCGGCCGCGGGCAATGCGCCTTTCGATTCGGCCGGACGCGGATCGACGACGGTCACTTCGGCGCCTGCCGCCTTCAGATCGAGCGCGCACTGGTATGCGTCGTCGTTGTTCGTGAACACGACAGCATTGCGGCCAGGCAGCACTGCATAGCGATGCAGATACGTCGACACCGCCGACGCCAGCATGATGCCTGGCAGATCGTTGTTGCCGAACACGATCGGACGCTCATGCGCGCCGGTCGCGAGAATCACGCGCTTCGCGCGCACTTTCCACATCAGTTCGCGCGTGCCGCTGCGGCGCGACACCGGCAGATGTTCAGTCAGACGCTGCGTGATCGTGACGAGGTTGTGATCCTGATAGCCGAACGCCGTGCTGCGCGAAAGAATCTTCACGTCGGGCATCTTGCGCAGTTCGGCCTCAACCTTCTGCACCCATTCCAGCGCGGGCTTGCCGTCGATCTCCGCGCGGCACGACAGCAACGAGCCGCCGAGTTCGCGCTGATCGTCGACGAGAATCACGCGCGCGCCCGACAAGCCAGCCGCATGCGCCGCCGCAAGACCCGAAGGTCCGCCGCCGACCACGAGCACGTCGCAATGCGCGAAGCACTTGTCGTAGCGGTCCGCATCGAGATGCTTCGGCGCTTCGCCGAGGCCCGCCGCATCGCGGATGACTTCTTCGTACTTCGGCCACAGCTTGCGCGGCCACATGAACGTCTTGTAGTAGAAGCCCGCGGGAATGAAGCGCGCGATCTTCTGGTTGACCGCCATGCGATCGTTCTCGATGTTCGGCTTCGCGTTCACGCTCTTCGCGACGAGGCCCTGATACAGCTCGACTTCCGTCGCGCGTGCGTTCGGCACGGTGTATGCACCGGTTTCGAGCTGCACGACTGCGTTCGGCTCTTCGACGCCCGCCGTGATAATGCCGCGCGGACGGTGATACTTCCAGCTACGCGCGACGAAGCGCTCGCCGTTGGCCAGCAGCGCGGACGCGAGCGTATCGCCTTCATAGCCCTGATAGGCCTTGCCGTTGAACGTGAAGGTGACAGGAATCGCGCGATTGATGCGCCCGCCCATGCCGAGTCGGTCTTTCTGGCTCATTTCGACGTGCCTCCGTTGTTGTCCATCACAGCCAGCGGACGGTCGAACGTCTCGTAGCCTTGAATCTCATAGGTCACCGTATCGCGCTGCACCTTGAACCAGCGGCGGCAGCCTTGCGTGTGCATCCATTGCTCGCGATGCACGCCGCGCGGGTTCTTGCGCATGAAGAGGTAATCGCCCCATTCGCGGTCGGAGAGCTTTTCGGTTTCGAGCGGGCGCGCGATATCCGCTTCGCCGCCGCAGGAAAATTCGGTTTCGGCGCGCGGCCCGCACCAGGGGCATTCGATCAGCAGCATGTTTCTTTCCTTGTGCGAGTGCGTTTTAGTGAGCTACGGCAGCAGCGCCGTGTTCGTCGATCAGATGACCGGTGTAGAAGCGATCCAGCGAGAAAGGCGCATTCAGCGGATGCGGCTCGTCCTTCGCGATCGTGTGCGCGTAAGCGAAGCCCGAACCCGGCGTCGCCTTGAAGCCGCCCGTGCCCCAGCCGCAGTTGAAGTAGAGGCCCTTCACGTCGGTCTTGGAGATAATCGGGCATGCATCCGGCGAGACATCGACAATGCCGCCCCACTGACGATTCATGCGCACGCGCGAGAACACCGGGAACATTTCGACGATCGCTTCCAGCGTGCCTTCGATGATGTGGAAGCTGCCGCGCTGCCCGAAGCCCGTGTATTGATCGACGCCCGCGCCGATCACGAGATCGCCCTTGTCGGACTGGCTGATGTACGCGTGCACCGCGTTCGACATGATCACCGTGTTCACGACCGGCTTGATAGGCTCGGACACGAGCGCCTGCAGCGGATGACTTTCGATCGGCAGGCTGATGCCGGCCATGTCGGCGAGCGTCGTCGTGTTGCCCGCGGCGACGATCGCGACCTTCTTCGCCTTGATGAAGCCCTTGGTCGTATCGACGCCCGTCACCTGGTTGCCATCGCGTCGAATGCCGACGACCTGGCAGTTCTGGATGATGTCGACGCCCGCGCGATCCGCGCCGCGCGCGAAGCCCCAGGCCACCGCATCGTGACGCGCGACGCCGCCGCGACGCTGAATCGACGCGCCCAGTACCGGATAGCGGCTGTTGAGGTTGATCGTCGGCTCGATTTCCTTGATCTGCTGCGGCGTGAGGAACTCGGCATCGACGCCATTGAGACGGTTCGCGTTCACGCGACGTTCCGTATCACGCACGTCCTGCAGATTGTGCGCGAGGTTCATCACGCCGCGCTGCGAGAACATCACGTTGTAGTTCAGGTCTTGCGAGAGCCCTTCCCACAGCTTCATCGCCTTCTCGTAAAGCGCGGCGGACTCATCCCACAGATAGTTCGAACGCACGATGGTCGTGTTGCGCGCCGTGTTGCCGCCGCCGATCCATCCCTTCTCGAGAATCGCGACGTTCGTGATGCCGTGTTCTTTCGCGAGGTAGTACGCGGTCGCGAGACCATGGCCGCCGCCGCCGACGATCACCACGTCGTACTCGCGCTTCGGCTCGGGACTTCGCCACTGGCGTTCCCAGTTCTCGTGATACGACATGCCGTTGCGCAGCAGGCTGAATATCGAGTAGCGGCTCATGGGTGTTTCCTTTGGTGCAGGGTTTATGCGTTTGGGCTAATCAGCATTCGATGACGTTGACGGCGAGACCACCGCGCGACGTCTCCTTGTATTTCGTCTTCATATCGGCGCCGGTTTCGCGCATCGTCTTGATGACCGAATCGAGCGACACGTAGTGCGTGCCGTCGCCCTTCATCGCCATGCGCGCGGCGTTGATCGCCTTGATCGCGCCCATCGCGTTGCGCTCGATGCACGGAATCTGCACGAGCCCGCCGACGGGGTCGCAGGTCATGCCGAGGTTGTGCTCCATGCCGATTTCCGCGGCGTTTTCCACTTGCGCGGGCGTGCCGCCCATCACCGCGGCGAGCGCGGCGGCGGCCATCGAACATGCGACGCCCACTTCGCCCTGGCAGCCGACTTCAGCGCCGGAGATCGAAGCGGTTTCCTTGTAGATGATGCCGATGGCCGCGGCCGTCAGCAGGAAGCGCACGATGCCTTCGTCGTTCGCGCCGTGCATGAACTTCACGTAGTAGTGCAGCACGGCGGGAATCACGCCCGCGGCGCCGTTGGTCGGCGCGGTGACGACGCGGCCGCCCGCGGCGTTTTCCTCGTTGACGGCCATCGCGTAGAGATTCACCCAGTCGAGCATCGACAGCGGATCGCGCAACGACTCTTCGGAGCGCGAACGCAGTTGCTGAGCGAGATCGGCTGCGCGGCGTTTCACGTGCATCGGACCGGGCAGCTCGCCGCGCTCCTTGCAGCCGCGCTCGACGCACGCGGCCATCACGCGCCACACGGCGAGCATGCCTTCGCGCACTTCGGCTTCGCTGCGATTCGCGCATTCGTTCTGCATCGTCAGTTCGGCGATAGACAGACCTGTCTCCTTGCAGACGCGCATCAGATCGTCGCCGGTGCGAAACGGATGCGGCACGGTGCCGCCCGCGCGCAGGCCGTTCACGCGATCGCCTTCGCGATTCACGACGAAGCCGCCGCCGATCGAGTAATACTCCTTCTCGACGAGCAACTGCCCGTTCTCGTCGAACGCCTGAAAGCGCATGCCGTTCGGATGCACGATGCTCGATCCCGGCGCGCCCGGCATCAGCTTGCGATAAAAGCCGATGTGCTCGCGCTCCTCGAACACGACGTCATGCTTGCCGAGCAGCTTCAGGCGCTTGCTCGCGCGGATTTCCGCGAGACGCGGCGCGATCACGTCCGGATCGATAAGGTCGGGCAGATTACCTTCGAGGCCGAGCAGCACGGCCTTGTCGGTGCCGTGACCCTTGCCGGTTGCGCCGAGCGAGCCGAACAGTTCGGCGCGCACGCGGGTGACGAAGGCGAGCAGATTGGCGTCCTCGATATGCGACGCAAACCGGCACGCCGCGATCATCGGCCCGACGGTGTGCGAGCTGGAAGGTCCGATGCCGATCTTGAACAGATCGAAGACGCTGACGTTCATTGGCGTGTCCTTGGGTTAAGCGAGCGATTTCGGTATGGCGCTCATTGCACCAAACCCTAAAAAGACTCGATAGAACAAAAACGCCGTCGAAATGGGATGGCGGCGTCAGCGGCTATTTCCGCGTGACGCGCGTGGTGCTTTACGAGGTTTTTAACGCCCGGAGGAGAGTCGGCAGACGATTCGAGGCCGGCGGGATGGCCCGCATGCGCGTAACAGGCGATTTCGCGTTTGGCGCGGTTTTGCGCATCTTCGTTGCACTTCCCCGATTTTTGAGACTGGTCCGAAGCGTCGGAAGAACACGCATCGGTATATTCCCTAGGTGTTCAAGTGAGCCGGGCCTAAGGGTTTCGGAGCATGTCTTCTTCTTCCGGTTCGAATCGATGGAATCTCACGCCTTACCCGACCAGTTCTTCAAATCCTGGATTCTCTCTTTCCTCATCGCCGCCGCTGTCGTCGGCGCGCTCGAGGCCATGGATCTTCTTGCGATCGACCGTGTGCTCACGCGTCAGGCGCCGGTCTGGGCCGCGCTGATGCTGCTCTGCTCGATCGATCCCGTGTTGCGCTACTTCGGCGTGTTGAAGGCCGAAGTCGAGCAGCGCTGGGGCGATTACACCATCGCGAGCGTGCTCGGCCGCTCGACGGGCGCGCTCGTCGGTGGCGCATTCGCCTGGGCCTTCGCCGTGCTCGGCGGCTGAAGCGCCTCCTGTTTCATCCGTTCGCCATGCACGCGGCCGGCGTCACGCGACGCCGGCCGCGTTCTTTCTGATGCATGCCCAGGGCTCGCGGCCGAGTGTTATGCTCAATGGATAACATCCAGCCGCATGTCGCCCGCATGAACGCCGCCGAGTCCCTTCCGCCGTCTTCCGTCGACGGTCAATCGAAATCACGCATTCGCTTCGGCATCATCCTGCTGCCGAACTTCACGCTGACCGCGTTCTCCGGTTTCGTCGACCTGTTGCGCCTGTCCGCCGACGAAGGCGATTACAGCCGCCCGGTGCGCTGCTCGTGGAGCGTGATCGGCGAGACGCTCGCGCCGGTGCGCGCGAGTTGCGGCATCCAGATCACGCCGTGGGAAACGTTCGATCAGGCCGAGCCGTTCGATTACGTCGTCGTGGTCGGCGGCCTGCTGCATTCCGGCGCCGCCGCCAGCGATGCGACGCTGCAGTTCATTCGCCGCGCCGCCGCATCGAATGCGACGATCGTCGGCATGTGCACCGGCGTGTTCTCGCTGATGCGCGCGGGCGTGCTCGAAGGGCATCGCATCTGCGTGAGCTGGTTTCACTACTGGGATTTCGTGGAGCGCTTTCCGCATGCCGATGAACAGTCGCTCGTCGCGGACCGCCTCTTCGTGATCGACAGAAGACGCATCACGTGTTCGGGCGGACGCGCATCGATCGACGTCGCCGCCGCCATTCTCCTGCGCCACTTCGAAACCGCGACGGTGCAAAAGGCGCTACGCATTCTGCTCGTCGACGACATGCAGAAGGGCAACGCGCCGCAGCCGCATCCGCCGGGTCTTGCGCCCGCGACGCATCCGAAGGTGAAACGTGCGATCCTGCTGATGGAGCAGCATGTCGGGCGCTCGCTCACGCTCGATGAACTCGCGCACAAGCTCGATCTGTCGACACGGCAGCTCGAGCGTCTTTTCAAGGCGGAAACCGGCAAGGCACCGCAGGCGTACGCGAAGCAGGTGCGGCTGCGCACGGCCGCGTGGCTTCTGACGAGCTCGGACAAGACCGTGGCGGATATCGCGTCCAGCTGCGGCTTTTCCGATGCATCGCATCTGGGCCGTGAATTCCGCAAGCAGTTCGGTGTGCCGCCGATGATGTATCGCGAGCAGGGCGGCGCGCAGGATACGCAGGAAGCGAATCAGGCAATGGACTACGACGAAGTCTTTCCGGGCCGCGCCCAGGCAATCTAGCAGGATCTGTCCACGTTTTCCGCGGCTCATCAAACCAAGGAGGAACGGCATGGAGACTCACGGATACTCGCAGGAAGAATGGAAGGTGCGTTGCGATCTGGCGGCGCTTTATCGCGTGATCGGGCATTTTCGCTGGACGGACATGATCTTCACGCATATCAGCGCCCGCGTGCCGGGAGCGGAACATCACTTCCTGATCAACCGCTACGGCGTGCTGTTCGATGAAATGCGCGCGTCGGATCTCGTGCTCATCGATCAGGAGGGACGTCCGGTCGAGGCAGGCGCAAGCAACGATCCTGAGCGGTATCGCGTGAATCCGGCGGGCTTCACGATTCACTCGGCTGTGCATATGGCGCGACCCGATGTCATGTGCGTCGTGCATACGCATACGGCGGCGGGCGCGGCGGTATCGGCGCAGAAGCAGGGCTTATTGCCGATCAGCCAGCATGCGCTGAAGTACTACGGGCATCTCGCGTATCACGACTATGAAGGTATCGCGCTGGATCTCGCGGAACGGGATCGGCTCGTCAATGACCTCGGATCGCATAACGCGATGATTTTGAAGAATCACGGTCTGCTGACATGCGGGAAGTCGATTCCGGAGGCGTTTCAGGAAATGTATTTTCTGGAAAGGGCCTGTGAGATTCAGATTCGCGCGTTGGCGGGAAATGCGGAATTGAATCTGCCGTCGCGGAAAGTTTGTGAGTTGACGGCAGAGCAATATCGGCGGGATGAGATGGACGGGATTATGGCGTTGCAGTGGGAAGCAGCGTTGAGGATGATTCAGGGCGGCGCGAGAACGGATTATCGGAGTTGATGTAGCAGGCCGAGCCGATTGAGGGATGTTCTGGCGTACCCGGGTGTACTCGCTGTCGATGTCAGGCAATGCCCTCACTTAGCTGTTTGAGGGCATTTTTGTTTTACAAAAAATCATCCACCAGAATATCCGTAGGCAGTATCGTTGGGGCCTTCACGTACGAGTCATACCTGAAGGACCTTGCGGATGTCAGTCCGTTGTACATTCACTCTCAATAACAAATCGACCTCGACGCTTGTCTGTCCGGGATACGGCACGGTTGAAGCATTTTCAGGTCAAAAGCGCGGCCGGGATAATCCAGGCGAAATTGCAACGCCGAAAATCGGCCCAATTCCGCCTGGCATTTATTTTATTGTAGACAGGCAATCCGGAGGACGCATCGGCTGGATCTATGACGAAGTTGCAAGAACAGGGATCTTCACGACCGATCGCACCAAGTGGTTTGCGCTCTGGAATCCACTTACCGGCGACTCGACCGTGATAAAAGGGGTAAAGCGCGGAGCATTTCGTCTACATCCCGAAGGACCGAGCGGTTTGAGCGAAGGCTGCATCACAGTGGTCAACCCTGCGGAATTCGAACTATTGCAGCGATTCATTCGAAATCGACCGCCGCATTTGCCGGTTCCAGGGACCGTGCTGAAGGCGTATGGAACGCTTGAAGTAAGATGAAACGCTATTTTCTGCGCGCGACACTGCTTATTGGGCTCGCACTGATGATTTACTTCGGCGGCATTCGCTTGGCCGATTACATCGTCTGGAACTACATGAGCGAGATGCCATTATGGTTGTACGACACCATCCGTTTTACTCTCGATCACACCGGCAATGCCGACATCCGCGAGCACGATGATCTGAGCATAATCGCGATATTTGCCACCATCGTCGCGTGCTGGATCACAACGGCGATAGTTGTGCTGATTCTCTACCGGCTATGCGTTCGGATGATAAAGCGCAGACCAGAAAAGAGACGCCAAAGCTAATCGGGCAATCTTCAAATTAAACGCGCAAGCATAATCATGAGTTTCGACATCTTCCTAAAACTTCAAGGCATCGACGGCGAATCACTGGACAAAGCCCATCCCAAGTCAATTCAGGTGATCTATTGGGAATGGACAATTGCGCAAGAGTCGAGCATGCATGCGGGCTCAGGGGGCGGCTCGGGCAGAGCCTCTTTCTCAGGCCTCGAGTTCAAGCACGAGATAGACCGTGCGTCGCCCAATCTCTTCATCTACAGCGCCACGGGAAAACACATACCCAAAGCCGAGCTAATCATGCGCAAGGCGGGCGGCACGCCACTGGAGTACTTCAAAATCGCCATGGACGATGTCCTGATCACGAAGGTCAATCCATCTGCCGATTCCGGCTACGCGATAGAAACCGTCACCTTGTCATTCGCAAAGGTCAAGCAGGAATACGTCGTGCAAAACGCTCAGGGCGGCAGCATGGGCGCGGTCACTGCCGCTTTCGACATCAAAGCTAATAAAGCCTTGTGAGAACGACCGGCGCATGACACGCGCCGGGACGCGCGCCCACCCACTCAGTTCGCCCCCGCCACATAAGCCTTCACCGCCGGCAACCCATCCTTCCCATCGAACGTCTTCACGCCCGCGAGCCATTTATCCAGCACGGCCGGATTCTGCTTCAGCCACTCGCGCGCCGCCTTGTTCGCGTCGGTCTTGTTCATGATCGGCAGCATCACGTGGTTTTCGATGTCCGTCGTGAACTGCAAGTTCGACACGAGCTTTGCGACATTCGGGCAACGCGTGTCGTAGTCGGTCGGCGTGACCGTCAGCACTTTCGCTTCGCCATAGTTAGGCCCGAACACATCGTCGCCGCCCGCGAGATAGTCGATCTTCATCTGCACGTTCATCGGATGCGGTTCCCAGCCGAGGAACACGATAGGCTTCTTCTCCCGAACCGCACGATTCACCTCGACGAGCATGCCCGCTTCGCTCGATTCCACGAGCTTGAACTTGCCGAGCCCGTACATGTTGTTGTCGATCATCTTCTTGATGAGCGCATTGCCGTCATTGCCCGGCTCAATGCCATAGATCTTGCCATCGAGCTTGTCGTAGTTCTTCGCGATGTCGTTGAAGTTCTTGATTCCCGCCTGATACGCATAGTCCGGCACCGCGAGCGTGTACTTCGCGCCCGTCAGATTCGGCGTCGGCAGGATCTTCACCTGGTTCGCCTTCTTGAACGAATCGATCATCGGGTCCATCGTAGGCGACCAGTAGCCGAGGAACACGTCGATCTGCTTGCTCTTCACGCCCGCGAACGTGATCGGCACCGAAGCGATCGTCTTCGTCGGGTTGTAGCCGAGGCCCTGAAGAACGGTCGATGCCAGTCCGGTCGTCGCGGCGATATCCGTCCAGCCGACATCCGCAAAGCGCACGTTCTTGCACGCGGCCGGCTCGGCGGCATTCGCCACGCATACACCCGACAGCATCGCCGCAGCCATCGACGCGATCCACAAGCGTTTCATGTATTTCTCTCCCAGGTTCTTTTAAGGCACGGCACGGCCCGCACGCGCGGCTCGTGAAAGCCGGCGCGGACCAGAAAATCAGATGAGTAACGCGCTAAGCGGACAAACGCCGCTCCACGCTCGGCGCATGCCCGAACTGCGCGCGATACGCCTTGCTGAAATGACAAGGCGAGTGGAAACCGCAGATGCTCGTTACGCGCGCGATCGATGCATCGGTATTGCGCAGGAGCTCGCGTGCGCGACGCAGGCGCAACGTCAGGTAGTAATGCGTCGGCGACACGTTGAGGAACATCTTGAACATGCGCTGCAAGTGCCGCTGCGACAGATGCACGAGCCGCGCGAGCTCTTCGAGCGACAAGGGCTCTTCGATGTTCGCCTCCATCAGCCGCACCACTTCGACGAGTTCCGCGCGCGAGAAGCCAACGCGCGCATCGACGGGAATGTGCTGATAATCCGTCGATCCCCGTATGCGCTCGACGATGAACTGCTCCGACACCTGCGCCGCATGCGCCTGCCCGAGCCGCATGCCGACGAGATTGAGCATCAGGTCGAGCGGCGCGGTGCCGCCCGTGCAGGTCATGCGGTCGCGATCGATCACGAAGAGCTCGTCCGCGAAACGCACATGCGGAAAGCGCTTGTTGACCGGCGACATGTCCTCCCAATGCAGCGTGCAGCGATAACCGTCCAGCAGCTTCGCCGCGAGCAGCGCATACGGCCCGGTGCAGATGCCGCCGAGCGGAATGTCCGCCTCGTGCGCGCGCTGAAGCAGCGCGATCACCTTGTCGTCGACAAAATCGGCGACGTGCCAGCCCGCGCACACGATCAGCACGTCCGGCATGCCCGCTTCGTCGAGCGTCACCGTCGGCTTCACGGTGATGCCGTTGCTCGCTCGCGCGGGCTCGCCGTCCGGCGTGATGATCGACCATCGGTAATGCTGCGCGCGGCCCACGTAGTTGGCCATGCGCAGCACCTCGACCGCGCTCGTGAACGCGATCATCGAGAAGTTCGGCAGCGTGAGAAAGCCGAAGTGCGCGAGATTGGACAACGGTGAATCCGTAACCGCCGGGACGATCGCGTCGCGCTTCATGCCTGAGCCTCTTTTAGCCTTGTTGCGCCGCCGGTGCGCGGCGGACCTTCATCACGCTCTTGAGACCCGAGAAAAGCGGGGCGCGCGCCATGCCGGGCGAACGTCCGAAGCTTTCGGTGATGCGGTCGAGAATGATCGCCAGCAACACCACCGACAAGCCGCTCTCGAAGCCGAGGCCGATATCCAGACGCTGAATCGATGCCAGCACGTCGTTGCCGAGACCGCCCGCGCCGACCATCGACGCGATGATGACCATCGACAGCGCCATCATGATCGTCTGGTTCACGCCGGTCATGATGGAAGGCAGCGCGTTCGGAATCTGTACCTTGTAGAGCAACTGGAACGGCGTGCAGCCGAATGCCTGGCCCGCTTCCACGATCTCGCGATTCACCTGCTTGATGCCGAGCGCGGTGAGACGCACGGCCGGCGGCATCGCGAAAATGACGGTGGCCAGAATGCCCGGCACGCGGCCCAGGCCGAACAGCATTGCGGCCGGAATCAGGTAGACGAAGGCGGGCATCGTCTGCATCAGGTCGAGCACGGGGCGCACGGCCATCTCGACATACTTGCTCTTCGACGTCCAGATGCCGAGCGGAATGCCGAGCAACAGGCTGATGATCGTCGACGACAGCGTGAGGCCCAGCGTGATGACCATCTGATCCCAGAAGTTCGTCGCGTAGATCAGTAATAGCGAAGCCAGCACGAACGCCGCGAATCGCCAGCCAACGCGCCACAAGCCGATGCCGACGAAGATCGCGATCAGCGCCCACATCGGGATGGCCTGCAGGCCGTGCTCGACCGCCGCGGCGAAGGTTTCGATGACCTTGCCGATCGAGTCGAAGGTCTTCGCGTCGTGATCGAGGAGATAGTGGACGCCGTGGTCCACCCAACTGCCAAGCGGAATGATTTCAGACATGGGAACCTCGATGGTGCGTAAGAACCTTCAGGACATTGGCCTTGTTGATCGACCCGCAGTACGAACCGTCCGCATCGACGACAGGCAGCGGCGCCGGACTCGCCACCACGCGATTCACGACGTCGTCGAGCGCCATGCTGCGCTGGATGCATTCGATGGGATTGATCTGCGGCGCCGCATTGCCGCTCACATCGCGTCCGACGAAGCCGCGGATGCGGCGCTGGCCGTCGAGCACGAACGCGTAATCGGCGCTGCCATTGAGCGTCGCCGCGATGCTCGATGCATCGATCTGCGGCGAGTGCTTGATGAGCGGCACGGCGTCTGTCTGCATGAGATCGCCGGCCGTCAGATAGCGGCTCGTGTCGATGCCTTCGAAGAAGGCCTCCACGTAGTCGTCGGCCGGATTCGTGATGATTTCCTGCGGCGTGCCGATCTGCACCACGCGGCCGCCTTCCATGATCGCGATGCGCGTGCCGATGCGCATCGCTTCTTCCAGATCGTGCGACACGAAGAGAATCGTGCGGCGCTGCTCGCGCTGGAGATCGAGCAGCACGTTCTGCATTTCCTTGCGCTTGAGCGGATCGAGCGCCGAGAACGCCTCGTCCATGATCATCAGCGAGGGATTGACCGCGAGCGCCCGCGCAAGACCCACGCGCTGCTGCATGCCGCCCGATAGTTGCGAAGGCAACTTTTGGGCGAATGGCGCGAGGCCGACCTGTTCGAGCACGGTCATCGCGCGCGCCTCGCGCTCCTTCTTGCCGACGCCCGCGACCTCGAGGCCGAATGCGGCGTTGGAAAGAACCGTGCGCTGCGGCATGAGCGCGAAAGACTGAAACACCATGCTCATGTCTTTGCGGCGCAGCGCCGTGAGCTCCGAGCGTTTCACGGCGGCCACGTCGCGGCCGTCGATCAGCACCTTGCCGGCAGTCGGCTCAACCAGCCGGTTGATGAGCCGGATCAGCGTGGACTTGCCCGAGCCCGACAGGCCCATGAGCACGAAAATCTCGCCTTCCTTGACATCGAAGGACACGTTATGGACGCCGACGATCTGTCCGGTGCGCTTGAAGACTTCTTCCTTCGTCGCGCCGCCGGCCAGCATGTCCAACGCCTGTTTGGGACTGTTGCCGAACACCTTGCACAGTCCTTCGACTACCACCTTGGGGGAATTCATCGAATATCTCCTTGCGTGGGCGGACGTGCGTCCGCGCTGTGCATACATAGTTGCTAGAAAAAAGTCCTCTCAGCCGACTATTTGCGACAACCACATGTGGAAATACGACACTGGAATAAGGGCCTTTGCGCGGGTCCATCGCCGGAGCCTTGCTGGATAAGGCTTTGCGGCAGGCGGAAATGGAAAACCCGAGGTTTTTGGCGTGTCGCCTGAGTACAAGTCCGAATGCTTTTTTCGATGCAGGCGGCTTGCGAAAAAGGTGTCAGAAAGACGAAAGGAAGGGGTGCTGCGTCGCGCGCGTGAAGCGCGGAAGGATGATGCGTCTGATTCGATGCCGAATCGAGACCAGAAGCGTGACCAGAAGCGAGACCAGAAACCGCTAGAAAAACTACAAGACAGCGATGAACTGGCGGGCGGGTCGTACGGCGTTTGCCGTCGTGTGTTGCTGGTGTTGTGTTTCCCGCGCCGCCGTCAGCCGCGCATTACAGACGGAAGCCGAAAGCCGTGCCGCGTGACTTGCGCTGACGCTCGGATTCACGGAAACGCGCTTGATACGAGTAATCGCTGTCCATCGGCAGGTGCGGCGATTCGAACAGCGCGGCAAATTTTTGCAGCAGGGCAAAGAGGTAGCTCATGACTGACTCCGGTAAGTGATAGAGGGTTTTCCCTTAGAACGAATTATAGGGTTTGCCCGGAGCGATTTCTAGTGCAATGCAACATTTCTTGCGAAGAAATTTGGTAGTTTTTCTACATTTTACCGATCGGTGCCGCTCGCGGAAAATGGTGACGGGTCGGAGAAGGCCGTGCGACGGCCCCGTGGCGCGAGGACGCGCGAAAGCGCGACACGCCGCCACATGGCGGCGTGTCGTAGCAAAGTAACAGCGCGGATCAGTGCGTGGAGGACGTGGCGCGATGGTGCGCGTGACGCACGTGCGTTTTCGGCGCGGAACCGGGGCTGGCGGCGCTCACGGGCTGTATCGGCGAGGCATCGTCGGAATCGCGCGGCATGCCGGGCGCGTGGCGCACGCTCACTGTCGCGGAATCGGTGTCGAAGAGCGAGGCGAGCGTCGCCTGCTGGTTGAGCATCAACTGCTCGGTGCGGTCCTGCTGCAGCTTGCTGTCGTGGCTCATGCGCAGCAGCAGGGCCGTTTGCGCGATGCCGGTCGCCACCGTGACGAGCATCGCGCAGACGATAACCGTCAGCATCGTCTTCATGCGGCGCGCGTGGGCCGTGGCGGACGTGCGCTGCTCGGCCATCACGGCGTAGAGCGCGTCGATGGTGTCCGCGAACGCCGTGGCGCGGGCGCGGTCGAGCTCGGGCGCGTTGGCCTTCGCGAGCGGCTCCGCTTCGCTGCGTTCTCCGCGGGCGTCGCGATCGCTCGCGATCAGCGCGGAAGTGAGCGCCGCCGGCGACAGCGTTGCGTCATCCGGCGCGACGGACGTGCTGATGCTCGCCGATCGAACCGCGACAGCGGCGATCGCGCCGTACTTGCCTGCGGCCTTCCCCGCGTCCGCCTGAGGCGCGTCGACGTGGGGCAGATCGTCCTGAAACAGGCCCCGCACCGGCGCAACCGAGGCCACGCTCCCGCGCGCGGCGCGCTTCGAGGCGGCGGATTCGGACGCGCTCGCGCCCGTGGATGTCGTCCCGCAACTCGATTGCACCGCCGCGAGAAACACCTCCGGCAACTCGAAGCCTTCGAACGTGCCCTGGCGGATATCGGTGTTCAGCGCCTGAAGGTGCGCGCGCTCGGTGTCCTCGGCGAACAGGTCGAGCGTCTCGCCGCCGCGCGCGCCTTCGCTCAGTTGCGCGAGACGCTGCGCCGAGCGCGCTGCGCGGGCGAGCTTCTTTTCGGCGTCGGCGCTGGCCTGAGTCGCGGGCACGTCGCGCACTGCTTCCGCGCGGCGGCGGCGGGGTCTTGCGGCGAGGTCGCCTCGGAGCGTGTCGGGATCTCTCTTTACTGCGGAATCGGGCATAGGTTCGAAAAGCGGCGGCCTCCGCGGCCGGTGCGCAAGTAACACCGGGGCTTTGGCAAATATTTCGAGAGGCCGCATTGTCGCATGGCCGGGGCGCCAAACCAGCATCGGCGAGGCAAATTCAAACCGCGTCGTCCTCGCGGAACTCGCGCACGACGTCCAGTTGGCGCAGACGTTCGCAGATCGCCTGATATTCCAGCGACGAAGCCCGCGACAGTTCCACGCGCACCTCGTCCAGATCGGGCGAATCGTCGCTCTGCTGCACGACGAACTGCTTCACGCGCACGCTGCCCGGCCCGAGCACCTCGTGCAGCGCGTGAAAGCTGAGCGAGCCGCGCTCGACGAGCATCGTCAGCTGCCGGCGCTGCTTCACGCTGATGAAGCGGCGCTCCAGCGGCTTGATGCCCGCGAGGATGATGAGGATGATCGCCGTCGCGGCAATCGACGCCGTGTAGAGCCCGCCGCCGACCGCGAGCCCGATCGCCGCGACCGACCAGAGGCTCGCGGCCGTCGTCAGCCCGCGGACGATTTCGCCGCGCAGCAGAATCGAGCCCGCGCCGAGAAAGCCGATGCCCGACACGACCTGCGCCGCGACCCGCGATGGATCGAGGACGACGTGATCGTTCTTCAGCGCGTCCGCGAATCCGTACGCCGACACGATCATGATCAGCGCCGAGCCGACGCACACGAGCATGTGCGTGCGCAATCCCGCCGCCCAGGAAAGCCGCTCGCGCTCGAAGCCGATCACGCTGCCGAGCGCCGCGGCCATGACGAGCCGCGACACGAGTTCCAGGTTTCCCAACATGTTTTTGCCCTCCCCGAGATGAGAAGCTCAAAGACGCGGCGCACGCCGTGCTGGTTTTGCTATCCTTTCTTGTTGCGTAGGCCTCGCACGGCTGCGCGTTTCTCGCAAAAATAAGAGTCTTCGTATGCAGGATCAACGATCAAACGCTTCGTCGCCGATGCAATCGACGAGCCCGGCTTCCGCCGCGCCGTTGCGCGAGCATTACGCGAACGTCGTGCTGCCCATATGGCGCGGGCCGGGCTTCAATAAATCGCTTGGTCTCGCCTACGAGGCCGTCGCACCGGGCGATCATGCGCCGCTGCCGCCCAAGCGCTATCGCGCGATGGCCTGCGCGCGGCAACTGTTCGTGTTCTCCGAAGCCGGCGACCTCGCGCATGCCGCGACGCTCTTCGAATCGCTGCGTCACTATTTTCAGGACAAACGCAACGGCGGATGGTTCTATAGCGTCGACGCAAGCGGCGCGCCGCTCGAGCGTCAGAAGGACTTGTACACGCACGCGTTCGTGGTTTTCGCGTGCGCGCATTACGCGAAGAATAGCGGCTCGGCGGAGGCTTTAGCGCTGCTCGATGAAACGTCGCGGCTCATCGAGGCGCGCTTTTCGACCGGCGGCGATCTGCTGAACGCGGCGCTGGCCGAGGATTTCGGCGCGACGCTCGAAACGCCGCTGCAGAATCCGCTGATGCATCTCGCGGAAGCATGGCTCGCCGCCCGCGAAGCAACCGGCGATCCGGCTTACGACAAGCGCCTCGCGCAGCTCGCGCAGTCCGTCGCGGATGCGTTCGTGCACCAGCCGAGCGGCGCGATCGCCGAATTGCCGATGGGCACGGCGGGCAACCGGCTGGAGCCGGGCCATCAGTTCGAATGGTATTTCCTGGCGCTGGGCAGCGGGCACCCCGCGTTCGAAGCGGCGGGCCTCAAGCAGAGGCTCGCGCGCGCCTTCGATTTCGCGCAGCAGCACGGCGTCGATAGAGAAACGGGCGGCGTGTGCGCCGCGCTCGACGAAACCGGCCGCGTGATCGACGGCACGCAGCGCATCTGGGCGCAGACCGAGTATCTGCGGGCGCTGGCCACACGCGGCGATGCCGTCGGTGAGCAGAGCGCGCGTTTTCGCGCGCGCTTCCTGCATGAAACCGGCTGGGTCGAATGCCGCTCGGCGGAGGGCGAGATCACCCGCGCCGAGATGCCGTCGACGACGCCGTATCACCTCGCGACGTCCTACGCGGCCTTGCCGGTCTGAGCGCGCTCAGGCGAGCTGAAACACGGACACGGC
Source organism: Caballeronia sp. 11_S32 (assembly GCF_056930355.1). Taxonomy (NCBI): domain Bacteria; kingdom Pseudomonadati; phylum Pseudomonadota; class Betaproteobacteria; order Burkholderiales; family Burkholderiaceae; genus Caballeronia; species Caballeronia sp. 11_S32. The sequence goes on along the minus strand of NZ_JBXOWH010000004.1, from coordinate 1,738,706 downwards.
CGCCTTCAGTTGCCGCGTCTGCTCGTGCAGCGACGACGCGGCCGCCGCCGCCTGCTCGACGAGCGCCGCGTTCTGCTGCGTCATCTCGTCCATCTGCGTGACGGCCTGATTGACCTGCTCGATGCCCACGCTCTGTTCGAGCGACGACGCGCTGATCTCCGCCATCATCTGCGTGACGCGTGAAATCGACGCCGACACTTCGCGCATCGCCTCGCCCGCGCGCTCGACGAGCACGGAGCCGTCGCTCACCTGCGCCACCGATTCGCCGATCAGCTCCTTGATTTCCTTCGCCGATTGCGCCGAGCGCTGCGCGAGACCGCGCACTTCGCCCGCCACGACCGCGAAGCCGCGGCCCTGCTCGCCCGCGCGCGCCGCCTCGACGGCCGCGTTCAGGGCGAGGATGTTGGTCTGGAACGCAATGCCGTCGATGACGGAAATGATTTCCGCGATCTTGTCCGAACTCGACGCAATGCCGCGCATCTTCTCGACGACATCGTCGACCACACTGGCGCCGCGCGACGTCGCGCCGAGCGCCTCGCCCGCCAGCGTGTTCGCTTCGCGCGCGTGCTCGGCGTTCTGGCGCACGGTCGCGGTCAGCTCTTCCATGCTCGACGCGGTTTCTTCGAGCGAAGCCGCCTGATTTTCCGTGCGCGCGGAGAGATCGGCGTTGCCGCTCGCGATTTCATCGGCGCCGAGGTTGATCGAATCGGACGTCTCGCGCACCGTTTTCACCGTGCTCGCGACGCTCGCCTGCATCGCCGCGAGGCCCGCGTAAAGCCGGCCGATTTCGTTCGTGCCGCGATCCTCGATGCGCTCATCGAGACGCCCGTTCGCGATGCGCTCGAAATGGCGTCCCGCTTCTTCCAGCGGCTCGATCACGCCAAGGCGCAACGCCATGTGCACGAGCACGATGCCCGCGACCAGCGCCACGAGAATCGCGATGCCCACCGCGCGGAACCACGCGTAACGCGTATCGATCGACGCGAGATAGCCGCGGCCCGCCTCATCGCCGAAATTCACGAAGTTTTGCTGTTCCACGAGATAGCGGTCTTGGAAACCTTGCGTCGGCTGATCGAGAAACGCCTGGAGATTGCCGGCGTCGAGATACTGGACGAGCTCGCCCAAAGCCTTCGAATACTCCGCGTATTTCGCCTTCAGCGCGGTCATGCGCGCCGCGTTCTCGTCGCCCGTTTTGGGTGCACTCAGGAACGCCGTGAACGATTTGTCGGCCGCGGCGATCTCCTCGCGGGCGTGCTGCACGATCTCCGTCGGCTCAGTGCCGCCGCGCACCATGCGCGTGCCGGCGCGGGAAAGGTTGATGCGCGCATCCATCAGATGCTGCGTGGTCTTGTTGACCGCGTTGACCTGCTTGAGCGCGATGTCGGACAGGCTGCCGACATCGTCATGCGTGCGCGAGAGGGACCAGAAACCGAGTCCTTCGGTCACCAGTTGAAAGAGACAGAACACCACCAGAACCGCGAGCAAACCGGATGAAACCTTGATCTTTCCGAACATCACTTGCACCACACTTTCCGAAATAGGGCCCGCCCACGCGGGGACAGTGCGGGTTTACGGCAGGGATGCGCGAAAGCTTGAATCGTTTGCCGCAACGGATTGTCTACGCGAATGCAGGGAATGCGCCGCTTCGGCGAAGCGTCGCCGAAGCGGCGCGCATACCGCCGGAAACGCGCCGTTGCACATTTTTTGCATCCCTTCCTTGCAGTGCGCGCGAACGCTTCCTATTGTCTTTGCAGGACGGCACCGAACCCACCCAAGGAGTGTCCGCATGACCGAAATAGTCGATATCGCGCGCGGTGCGCTGAATGCGCAACCGTTCAGCGCCTTGCTCGGAACGAAACTGATGCAGGTCGATTCAGCGAGTCTCACGCTATGTCTGCCGATCAGGGACGAACTCAGGCAACAACACGGTTTCGTGCACGGCGGGGTGGTGAGCTATCTCGTGGACAACGCGCTGACCTTCGCGGGCGCGCTGCGTCTCGGGCCGAAAGTCGTCACGGGCGAATACAAGATCAACTATCTGCGCCCGGCCGTGTCCGGCACGCTGATGGCGCGGGCGCGCGTCGTGCATGCGGGCATGACGCAGGCGACCTGTCAGTGCGACGTGTTCGTCACCGATGGCGGCGCCGAGCGGCTCGTCGCGGTCGCGCAGGGCACGATCACGCGCATCAGCGAAGGCGTCGCAACCGAGCCGGTCTTCCACGCATAAGCCTTCTTTCACCGTCCTTTGAAGCAAAAAACCTCGCTTTTCAGCGAGGTTTTTTGTTTGTGCCGCGGCTTTCGTTACTTCGCCGCGACGGTCTTCTGCGTCTGCTCGCCGAGGCCCTGAATGCCGAGCTTCATCGTCTGGCCGGCCTTCAGATACACGGCTTCGGGCTTCACGCCCATGCCGACGCCCGGCGGCGTGCCCGTCGAAATGACGTCGCCCGGCTGCAGGCTCATCACCTTCGAGAGATACGCGACCAGTTGCGCGACCGTGAAGACCATCGTCTTCGTGTTGCCGTTCTGATAGCGCTTGCCGTCGACTTCGAGCCACAGATCGAGCTTCTGCGGATCGGCGACTTCGTCCTTGGTCACCATCCACGGACCGATCGGGCCGAACGTGTCGAAGCCCTTGCCCTTGTCCCATTGCGTGCCGTGCTCGAGCTGCCACTCGCGCTCGGAGACGTCGTTGATCACGCAATAGCCCGCAACGTAGTCGAGCGCATCGGCTTCATCGATATATTTGGCTTCCTTGCCGATCACCACGCCCAGCTCGACTTCCCAGTCGGTCTTCACCGAGTTGCGCGGGATTTCGACGTCGTCGTTCGGGCCGGAAATCGCGCTCGTCCACTTGTTGAAGATGACCGGCTCGGTCGGCACGGGCAGGTTCGACTCGGCGGCGTGATCCGCATAGTTCAGGCCAATGCACACGAACTTGCCGATACGGCCGACGCACGGCCCGATGCGCGGATTGCCGTCGACCACCGGCAGCGTGGCGACATCGACCGCGCGCAGTTTCGCCAGGCCCGCTTCGGTCAGCGTCGCGCCGGAGATGTCATCGACGACCTTCGACAGATCGCGAATCTGGCCTTCGGCGTCCAGCAGACCCGGTTTTTCCTGACCCTTGGGGCCGTAACGAAGCAGCTTCATCTGATTTGATCCTCCTGGTTCCGAAAAAGAATGAGGGCTTGGTCAGTTCGACCAGCCGCCATCGATGATATGAATCTGGCCCGTCGTGAACGACGATTCGTCCGAGCCGAGATAGAGCGCGAGCGCCGCGATTTCTTCGGCGCGGCCGACGCGTCCCATCGGCTGACGGGCAACGAACGCCGCCTGAATCTGATCGACGCTCGCGCCCTGCGCCTTTGCCTGCTCCGCGATGCGGTCCTTCAGCGACGGCGACTCCACCGTGCCCGGGCAGATCGCGTTGCAGCGGATGCCGCGCGTGACGAAATCGGCGGCGACGGATTTCGTCAGGCCGATCACGGCCGCCTTCGACGCGCCATATACGAAGCGGTTCGGCACGCCCTTCACGCTCGACGCCGCCGACGACATGTTGATGATCGAGCCGCCGCCCTTTTCGAGCATCTTCGGCAGGAACGCGCGAATCGTACGATACATTGCCTTCGCGTTCAGGTCGAAGGCGAAATCCCAGTCCTCTTCGCTCGCTTCAAGAATCGAGCCGGCATGCACGAAGCCCGCGCAGTTGAAGAGCACGTCGATCGCGCCGATTTCCCCCGCGAGCGCGTTGATCGCCTGCGGGTCGCGCACGTCGAGCTTGTGCACTTCGAAGGGCTTGCCTTCGAGCGATTCGGTGCGAATGTCGGTGGCGATCACGCGCGCGCCCTGCGCCGCGAACATTTCGGCCGTCGCCAGCCCAATGCCTTGCCCCGCCGCCGTGATCAGCGCCGTCTTGCCTGCCAGTCTTTGTACCATCCACTGCTCCAGTCTGAAGTGTTTTTGAGACATGCCGGGTATATCAGTCGATTCAGAGGCGATAGAACGCACGGGCGTTCGCGCCGAAAATCGCGTCCTGTTCGGCTTTTTCGAGATGCGACGTGAGGCTTCGGGCCGTGCTGTGCCACGCAGTGTAACTGCCGTTGAGGTTGAGCACCGGCCAGTCGCTGCCCCACATCAGACGCCCGGGGCCGAAATGTTCGAGAAGATGCGCGACGTAGGGTTTCAGCGTTGCTTCGTTCCAGTTCTGATCTGCTTCCGTTGCAAGGCCCGAAAGCTTGCATTGAAGTCTTTGCGGCAATGCCGCAAGTTGCGCGATGCCATCGGCCCAGGGCTGCCAGCCGGCGTCGATGCCATCGCGGATCGGCGGCTTCGCGCCATGATCGACGACGATCCTGAGCTTCGGAAAACGCTCGACGAACCTGATCAGCGAAGGCACGTGCCGCGCGAAGATCAGCGCGTCGAAGGCAAGATCGAGGTCGATCAGGCGCTCGATAGCGTCTTCGCGCGGCGCGTGTTCGATCCACGTATCGTCGGGCAGGTCCTGAAGCATCGGGCGCACGGCCTTGAGCTTCGGCTCGCGCGCGAGCGCGTCGATGATCTTCGCAGCATCGGGCGAATCGAGCGGAACCCAGCCGACGACGCCCGCGATCGAATCGTCACCGCGTGCGAGATCGAGCAGATAGCGCGTTTCGTCGACGGTCGGCGCGGCCTGCACGACGACCGTTTTTTGAACATCGACGGACTTGCGAAGCGGCGCGAGATCGTCGGGGCCGAATACGCGATAGAGCGGCTTCATGTCCGGCGTGAGCCAGCCATAGTCGCCGCGCGCGGGATCCCAGTAGTGCTGATGTGCATCGACATTCATCGCGGCACCGGCGCATTCGCGTGAAGCAGACCTTCGGCGCGCAACGTATCCCATAGCGCGGGCGGAACCGGCGTCGCGAAGGCTGCCGCGTTCTCGCGCACCTCATCGGGCGTGCGCGCGCCCATCAGCACCGTCGCCACGACTTTATGCGCATAAGGAAACTGGATGGCCGCGGCCGAGAGCGCAACGCCATACGCGCGGCACACGCGCTCCAGCTTGCCGACGCGCTCGACAATGTCCTTCGGCGCATCGCCGTAATTGAACTTGAGATCGCCGTGCGCGTTCGCATCGAGACCGCGCGCGAGAATGCCGGAGTTGAACGCGCCGCCGAGCAGAATGCTCACGCCGCGTTTCTCGCATTCGGGCAAGAGATCGTCGAGCGTGTTCTGTTCGAGCAGCGTGTAGCGGCCCGCGAGCAGCGCGCAGTCGATGTCGAATTCGGCCATCGCCTCCATCACGGCAGCGCCTTCGTTCACGCCGAGGCCTACCGCTTTCACACCGCGCGATTGCTTCAACTCTTCGAGCGCGCGAAAGCCGCCTTCATCGGTCAGTTGCTTCCAGTAGTGCGCGTTCATGTCGCCATGCGTGACGCGGCCGATATCGTGAATCAGCACGATATCGATATCCGTCATGCCGAGCCGCATCTGGCTGTCTTCGAACGAGCGCAGGATGCCGTCGTAGGTGTAGTCGTAGATCGCCTGGAACGGCAGCGGCGCGGCCCAGCCCTCGCTGCCGTCGTAGGGCGTCGTGCGCGGCACGAAGCGCCGGCCGACTTTCGTCGAGAGCGCGAAGTCGCCGCGTGGATAACGGCGCAGCGCATCGCCGAGTCGATGCTCCGCCTTCGTGTGCCCGTAATGCGGCGCGGTATCGAAGAAGCGGATGCCTGCCTGCCACGCGGCATCGACGGTCGCGCGCACTTCCTCTTCCGTGAGCTCGTGATACAGCCCGCCGAGCGGCGCGGTGCCGAGCGACAGCGCCGTGACATCGAGCAACGTGCGGCCGATCTTGCGCCGGCGCGAGACAGCTTCTTGCGCTTCTGCGGTCATGTGCAAACCCCGGTCAGTTTGTTTCGATTTCCGCGACGGATCCGCAAACTCAAGCCGCCACAGTAACGCGTACCGCACCGCCGGGCAAACACGCGGGGCCGACGGGCTCGAAGGTTTTGTAAGTCAGAATGAATTCCTGATGCCCGAGCCCTTCCGACTTCGACGCCGCGCCCGACGCCACCGCGACGGTCACATCGAAAATTTCGCGGCCCACTTCGTCGAGCGTCGCGCGGCCTTCGAGGATGCGGCCCGCGTCGACGTCCATGTCGCCGGAAAGGTTCCGATACGTCGACGGATTCGCGCAGACCTTGATCACCGGCGATATCGCCGAGCCGACCACCGAGCCGCGTCCCGTCGTGAAGAGAATCACGTGGCAGCCGCACGCGATCAGCTCGCCGATCTCCGCGTTGTCGCTGATATTGGGAAAGCCGAAGCGCGGCTCGCCATCGGGCACGACATCGAGCAGATAGAGGCCGCCGGTCGGTGGCACATCGCCCGGCTTGATGATGCCGACGATCGGCGACGCCCCGCTTTTCGCGTAGGCGCCGAGCGACTTTTCCTCCTGCGTCGTGAGGCCGCCGTCCGCGTTGCCGACGGAAAACGAGCCGTGGCCCATCGCCGTGTAATAGCGCGCGGCCTTCTGCACGCAGTCGACGATCGCATCGCCGAGTTCGGGCCGCGCCGCGCGCCGCTTCATATGGAACTCGCAGCCGACGAGCTCGCCCGTTTCCTCGAAGATGCACGATGCGCCCGCGCCGATGAACGCATCGAACGCGCGGCCCACCGCCGGATTCGCCGTGATGCCGCTCGTGCCGTCCGAGCCGCCGCAGATCGTGCCGACGACCAGTTCATCGAGCGCCATCGGCACTTTTTCCTGCGCGGCGAGCGTGGCGCGCGCCTCGCGCACCCAGTCGAGACCGTTCTGGATCGTGCTGCGCGTGCCGCCCTTTTCCTGGATCGTCAGCACGGCGGCGGGGCGGCCGCTCGCGCGCACGACATCGGCGAGATAGTGCTTGTTCATGCTCTCGCAGCCGAGCGAAACGAACAGCACCGCGCCGACATTCGGATGCGTGCTGATGCGCTCAAGCATCTTTTCCGCGTAGCTGTTCGGATAGCAGCCCGGAAAGCCGATCAGATGCACGGGCGGTTCGGCTTGCGGATCGAAGGAATCGGACGCATCGAACGCATCGAACGATGGACGGAAATGCGCGACGATCTCGCGCGCGACGTGATGCGCGCATTCGACGAGATACGCCACCGCGACGACATTGCGGATGCCTTTGCGGCCATCGGCGCGCAAATAGCCCTGGAGTGCGGGAGTGTTCATAGGCGTGTTCTAGTGCTGTACGTAAGTGTGCCCAGCGTCGTGCGTATAGGTCGGGATGTAGTCGCTTTCCAGATTGTGCGTATGCAGATGCTCGCCGCGCGCGACATCGACATTCACGTGGCCGATGATCGCGCCGTAGCGCAGCACCTTTTCATCCTTCGACAGCGTGTGCCGCGCAAGCTTGTGCGCGAGCTCGACGGTCGTCGCGAGCGTGACCGCCTCGCCTTCGATCATCAGCGTTTCGCCTTGCTGCAAGCGCGCCGCGGCGATCAGGCAGTTGTCTTCCGGACTCAGCAGGATGAGGCGCGGGTCGGTTGTCTGTTGCATCGTCGATATCTCAAGTTTGTGCTTCGCCACCCGCGAGCCGCGCCACCATCAGCGAGCCGAGGATGATCGCGCCGTAGATCGCCTGAATCCAGAACGACGGAACTTGCGCAAGTGTCAGAAGGTTTTGCACGACGCCCAGCAGCAAAACGCCTGACAGTGCGCCGAGCATCGTGCCCTTGCCGCCGTCGAGCGAGATGCCGCCGATGACCGCCGCGGCGAACACCGTGAAAATCATGCCATTGCCCTGGTTCGCGTTGATCGCGCCGACATAGCCTGTAACAATCAATCCGCCGATCGACGCGAGCACGCTGCCCAGAACGAACACGCCCCAGGTGATGCGCTCGACGCGAATGCCCGCCGCGCGCGCCGCTTCCGGATTGCCGCCAATGGCATAGAGCGCACGGCCGAGGCGGTGATAGCGCAGCATGAACGCGGCGATCGCGAACGCCGCCGCCGCGAGCCAGACCGACACGGGCAAACCGAGCACGAGCGTCGTCGCGAGCGTGAAGAACGACGGCGGCATGTCGAAGAGCGTGCCGCCCTTGGTCGCGCCGACGAGCATCCCGCGCAGCACGATCAGCATCGCAAGCGTGACGATGAACGCGTTCAGCCGCAGCCGCACCACCAGAAAGCCGTTGACGAAGCCGACCGCCGCGCCCACGACGAGGATCGCCGCGAGCCCCGCCGCCGCCGGCCATTCGAGCCCGAAGCCCGACGATGCCGCGGGCATCACGAGCATGGCGCCGACTGCGGGCGCGATGCCGACCGTCGATTCGAGCGACAAATCGAACTTGCCCGTCAGCACGATCAGCGATTCGGCGAGCACGACGAGCGCGAGCGCCGCCGATGCGCCGAGAATGCTGATCAGGTTCGCCTGCGTCAGGAAGCTCGGGCTGACGAACGCGCCGATCGCGAGCAGCAGCGCGAGCGCGGGCAGGAGCGCGAGATCGCGAAAGCGCGCGAGTTCGATGCGCGGGCGCTGCCGTTGCATCGGCACACCGGCCATCGCGGGACTGGAAACGTCATGCTTCATGGAGACTCACTCCTTCGACGGATGCGATGAGTTCATGGTCCTGCCATCCGGCAGGAAATTCGGCGGCGATAGCGCCACGGAACATCACGAGGACGCGGTCGCAGGTGCGCAGGTCGTCGAGTTCGCCGGAGACGACGAGCACCGCCTTGCCTTCCTCGCGCACGCGCTCCACGACGCCGAGCAGCGCTTCCTTCGATTTCACGTCGACGCCCGCGGTCGGATCGATGAGCACGAGCACGTTCGGATCGGTCGCGAGCGCGCGCGCCATCACGACTTTCTGCTGATTGCCGCCCGACAGGCCTGACACTTCATGCTCGGGTCCAAGTGTCTTGATGCCGAGCGCGGCGATCATGCGTCGTCCGAAGGCGTTCTTCTTCGCGGGCGTCGCAATTCCGAAGCGGCCAAGTGTTCGCGCGATGGTCATCGATGCGTTTTCCGCCACGGATTGCGATAGCACCAGCCCTTCGCGATGCCGGTCCTTCGGCACGCAGCCGACACCGTGCGCCAGCGCGGCGGGCACGTCGCCGGGAGGAAGCGCGCGGCCATCGACCTCGATCGTGCCGCTGCGTTGCGCCTTCAATCCGGCGATGGCCTCCGCGACGCTCGTGCGCCCGCTCGTCGTCGCGCCCGTCAGGCCGATGACTTCGCCGCGTCGCACGCTGAAATTGATGTCGTCGTAGTCATCGCCGCACAGTGTCGACACGGAAAGCGCGACCGATGCATCGACAGGTAAAGGCGGACGCGCAGCCGCATCCGCGACGTTGAGGCCGCCCTGCTCGCCCGTCATCGCTTCGATGAGCTTGTCACGCGGCAACGCCGAAACCGGCGCGCTGACGATATGACGCGCATCGCGCAGCACGGTCACTGCCTGACAGATTTCGTACACTTCCTGCAAGTGATGGGAAATGAACAGGAAAGTGACACCTTCACGCTGCAACTCTTCGATACGCCTGAAGAGACGCTTGATCTCCTCGCCGTCCAACTGTGCGGTCGGCTCGTCGAGAATGATGAAGCGCGCGCCGTACGACAGCGCCCGCGCGATCTCGACGAGCTGCCGCGCCTCGACGGTCAGGTCGCCCGCGCGTGCGTCCTCGCGCACATCGATCTTCCAGTGATCGAGGAGCGCGCGGGCGTCGCGGCGCATCGCGCGCCAGTCGATCACGCCGCCGCGCCGATGCTGCCGGTTGATGAACAGATTCTCGGCGACGGACAACTCGCGGATGATCGTCGAGTGCTGATAGACGCACGCGACGCGCTCGCGCCATGCATCGCGGTCCGCGAGCGGCGGCGCGAGTTCGCCGCCGAAGCGGATCTCGCCGGCGTCGGGCTTGCGCAGGCCGGTGATCATCGAGACGAGCGTCGACTTGCCCGCGCCGTTGCGCCCGACGAGCGCGTGGGACTCGCCGGGCAGGACTCGCATCGTGACGTCGGCGAGTGCTGCCGTCGAGCCGTAGCGCTTCGTCAAGCCCAATGCCTCTACGACGGGCGCGCTCATTTGATCGCTCATTTGATCGTGTTGCCCCAGAGGGACTTGTCGTCGACGTTGGTCTTCGTCACGAGCGGCGCGGGCAGTTGATCCTCCAGAATGCCGGGCCCACGTTGCACGATCGTGCTGCCGTGATCGGTCGGGCCGGGCTTGAAGGTCTGTCCGGCGAGCGCCGCCTTGATATAGAAGAGGCCGTATTTCGCGTACAGATCGGCGGGCTGCGAGATGGTCGCATCGATATCGCCGCGGCGGATCGCATCGAATTCCTGCGGAATGCCGTCATTGCTCACGATCACGATGTGCTTCGGATCGCCCGCCTTGACGAGCAGCTGCTTGCGGCGCAGCGTCTGCAGCGTCGGCGACAGGTAGACGCCGCCCGCCTGCATGTAGATCGCCTTCACATCGGGATTCGCGGTCAGGAGGCTGTCGAGCGCGGTCGCGGCGGCGTCGCCCTTCCATGCCGCCGGAATCTCCAGCAAGGTCAGCGACGGATATTTCTTCAGGCACGCGCGGAACGCCTCGGAGCGGTCACGTCCGTTCACCGACGCCAGATCGCCCATGATCTGCACGACCTTGCCCGACTTCACATGCTCGCCGATGTACTCGCACGACTTCGTGCCGTACGCGCGGTTGTCGGCGCGCACGACCATCGCGACCTTGCCTTGCGTCGGCGCGACATCGACCGCGACGACCGGCACGCTCTTCGCCGACGAGGCATCGAGCGCGCGGCTGATCGCCGCCGAATCCAGCGGCCCGACGAGGATGCCCTTCGCACCGAGGTTCAGCAGATTGTTCATGTCGGTGATCTGCTGCGCGGGATCGCCGTTCGAGTTGACGGGCGCGAGGATGTCGATGCCCATCTCCTTCGCGTATTTCGGCAGGTAGTTGTTGTACGACTGCCAGAACGGCGATGTGAGCATGGGCAGGCCGAGGCCGACCTTGCCGCTCTCGGCGGCATGCGCGAGGCCGATCGTGCCGACCGCCGCGATGGCAACGGCGAGTTTCCTGGTGAACTTCATCTGCTTGTCTCCTGATGTCCTGTTCTTCGTGACTGCAACGTGGGGTGCTGCGAGAAACTGTCGGTGGCATCTATTCATCAGTGAACGTATTATTCATATACGCACAATTCGAAGTCAAGAACGGCGCGCGTCGAGACAGGTCGGTAATTTCCCTAGCCGGTTTTTTGTCGACGGAACCGGCGTTCGCTGACAAAAGGCTTAAACTCGGCGCGAATTCATGAACCGACCCAGACTGCACATGGACGTGGAAGACAACGACGCCGACCGTTATCGCGCGCCCGCGCTCGACAAGGGGCTCGACATTCTCGAATTGCTGTCCGAGCAGAAATCGGGGCTCACGCGCGCGGAAATCACGAAGATGCTCGGGCGCAACGCGAGCGAGATGTATCGGATGCTGGAGCGGCTCGTTGCGCGCCAATACGTCGTGCGTTCGCCCGAAGGCGACCGCTATTCGCTGAGCCTGAAGTTGTATGCGCTTGCGCATCGGCATCCGCCGATGAACCGGCTGATCGCCGAAGCGCTGCCGGTCATGCAGCGTTTCGCGGATGCCGCCGAGCAGTCGGTGCATCTCGCGGTCTACGATCGCGGCAATCTGCTTGTCATCGCGCAAGTGGACGGCCCCGGCACGTGGGGCATTTCGGTGCGACTGGGCTCGCGCGTCGGCCTGATCGATACCGGCTCGGGCCGTGTGATGCTCGCCTTCCAGACCGACGAGCAGCGCGAGCACATGCTCGCCGAGCATACGAAGGTCAAGGGCGAACTGGCGCTCGATCGCGCGGTGCTCGACGCCGACTACAAGCAGATTCGCGACACCGGCTATTCGAAGAAGGACAGTCAGCAGACATTCGGCGTCACCGATGTGACGTTTCCGCTGCTCGGACCGTCGGGGCAGGCTATCGCCGCGCTCACCTGCCCTTACATGCGGCGTATCGACGAGTATGTGGCGCCCTCGATCGGAGACGTCACTGCGTTGCTGAAAGATGCGGCGGAATCGCTTTCGATGATGCACGACTGAACGGCACATGCTTCGCGCGTTAGAATGACGACCCTCTCAAATGACGGCGCGCCATGTCGGCGTGCCGCCGTGTTCATTCCGACGCATTCCCGATGGCGAAACTCCTTTCCGACAACGAATTCCTCCGCTTCACCGAACTTCAGCAAAAGCAGGCGAACTTCACGATCACGGCCGGCGAAGCCGACGAGCTGCGCGACATCGTCGCGCGCGCGCAGAAGAAGCGCGACGATCGCTCGGCCGCCATGCAGGCGATCGAAACCTATATCGCGCAATTCGACATCACGCCGGACGAGCTTTTTTCGGCCGAGCAGATCGGCGATGCGGCGCGCACCTTCGGCCTGATTCCCGCCGCGAAGAAGGAGCGCACGCTGCCGCCGCAACTGACGCACAACGGCAAGCCGTATCAGTGGACATCGCGCGCGCTGCCTGACGAAATCCGCGTGCCGCTCTTCGAAGCGTTCACGTCGGGGCAATCGGTCAAGCCGTTCATCGCGACGCTGAAGGACACGTCGCGCTGCGCATTGACGATCGCGCGGCTCGAAAAGGAAACGGGAAGTACGTACGACGAAGCATTGCTCGGCGAGCTCTCGCTATTGCGCGCGCAAGTCGACGATGCGCTCGCCAAACTCGCGGCCTAATCCGCGCGCGGCTGTGACGGTGAATCGCACAGCCGCATCCTGAAACCGACGACACCCGGGTCGTCGGTCTTCGTCACTTCGAAGCCGATATTGCGCGCCAGCGCGATCATGCCTGAATTCTCGCGCAATGCTTCGCCGATCATCCAGCGCGTGCCGCGCTTCTTCGCATAGTCGATGAGCCGCGACAGCAGCAGCGATCCCAATCCCCTCCCCTTCATGTCCGAGCGCGCCGCGACCGCAAATTCCGCGGTCTCGTTGTCGGGATCGGCGACCGCGCGCGCAACGCCGAGCGTTTCGCCCTCTCCTTCGCCATTCGCCCGCGTGACGATCAGCGCCATCTCGCGGTCGTAGTCGATCTGCGTCATACGCGCGAGTTGCGAATGATCGAAGCTGCGCACGGCGCCGAAGAAACGCAGGCGCAAGTCCTCGGCGGTGTTGGCGGCGACGAACGCCGCGTGCGCGTCTTCGTCCTCGGGACGAATGGGCCGCACGGTGATGCGCATCCCGCGCCAGTCGAGCGTCTCTTCGAGACTGCGCGGATACGGCACGATCGCAAGCGGCTTGCGATGCGCGCCCAATGTGAGTTGCGGCTCATGAACGGCAACCGAATCGCGCGTCACGCGCAGCACGAGCCGCAGCGCGACGATCTCTTCGATATAGCAAACGAGTTGCGACAACGCCGTCAGCGCATTGAGGAGCATCTCGGCGGGTAGTTCGCGCGAACGCGGCGAGCGCGTGACGAGATCGCGCGCGAGCACCGAATTGAGCGGCGGCAGCGCGAACTCGTGAAGCGCATCCGCGAGGCCGAGCCCGCCTTCGGCCCTGAACTCGAACACGGGCCCGAACACGCGATGATTGAGCAGACGCGTCTGAATCTCGATGGCATCGCTCGTCGGCGAATCCGGCGGTCCCGGCTTGACCGTGATGCCGAAGCGGTCGAGCACGCGCGCCGCGCGTTCGCCGTTCAATTCGGCGATGCCATTGGCGAGTGCGTTGCGAATCTCGCCTTGCGCGGCATCGATGTCGTCGGGGACTTCAGCGGGGAGACCGTCGGGCGTTTGCATCAGCAATTCGCGGCCTTGCCTGAAATCGACGAGACGCGCGAAACCGCGAGCCAGCCGATGCGGCGTCGTGTGCACGGGAATGCCGTTCGCGTGGAGTTCGTCGCGCGTGGCCGCATCCACGCAGCCGAAGAAGCACGCGAGCAAACCGCGGTACGCATGACGCCGCTCGGCGATCAGCGTCCGCGCGACTTCCGAGACCGGCGCGCTGTGCGTCGGCGCATGCACGACGAACACGGTGCCGGTCTCGCGATGCGCCGCGAGCGCTTCGAGCGCGGCGCCGAAATCGGCGGGTGTGGCGTCATCGCCGAGCAGAAGCGGGTTGCCCGTGCGGGCGCGAGGCAGCGCCGCCGCCACCGCATCGCGCGCGGCCGTCGGCCATTGGGCGAGGTCGTCGCCGGCGGAGGCGAATGCGTCTTGCGCGAGCGCCGCGACCCCGCGGCCGCTCGTGATGACCGTCGCGACATCGCTTGCCGCAACGCGGCCGATGCCGAGCGTTTCGATTTCGTCGAGCAGGTCGTCGAGCGAATCGACACGGACGAGTCCGGCGCGACGAAACGCGGCGCCATAGAGGCGATCGAACGGATCGTCGCGGCCCGTGCGAAGCACGAGCACCGGTTTGTTTCGCGCGGCGGCGCGCGCGGCGGACATGAACTTGCGCGCCGATCGGACGGTTTCGATGGCGAGCAGGATCGCTCGTGTCGACGCGTCGCTCGCAAGGAAGTCGAGGATATCGCCGGAATCGACATCGGCTTCATCGCCGAGCGCGACGATGCGCGAGAAGCCGAGACCGCGCGCACGCGCCCAGCCGAGCACGCCGTTCGTCAACGCATTCGATCCGGATACCCAGGCGACCCCGCCCGACTTGATGTTGCACGCGGGCGCACCGAGACACGCGCCGATCGCCGGCGTCACCACACCGAGACTGGCCGGCCCGACGACGCGCAAGAGAAACGGCCGTGCGGCGGCAAGCGTGCGAAGGGTCCATTCATCCGCCTCGGCGGCCGATGACTGAGGCTTGTCTTGCGGCGACTTCGACGCATAGCCGCGCTCCTTCGCCTCACCGACGATTACCACTGCTTTTGTTCCGCGTCGGCCCAGGCGTTCGACGAGACCCGGCCATGTGTGCGGCCGTGTGCAGAGCACGGCCACGTTTGGCGCTTCGGGCAGAGCGTCGATGTCTGCATACACCGCTTCCCCACCCAGGGTTTTGTGTTTCGGATTGACGGGCCAGAGGCGGCCTTCGAAGCCTGCGCACAAGGTACGCGTCCACACCATCTCGCCGATGCTGCCCGCGCGCGAGGATGCGCCCACGACAGCGATCGACTTCGGCGCGAACAGGATGTCCAGGTTGCGAACGGTCATGGAGACTCCGGCATCGGTGGCGGTTGAGACAGCGCTTAGGATAGGCGATTTTGTTGGGCCGGTGATGACGCGGATCGGTGGTACCGAGAGCAGGCCGCGGACGGCGACTTTATGCGCATAAAGGTCTGAAGGAGGGTTTGTCGGGTGCGCTTCGAGGTGGACGTAGTGGATGCGGATCGAGTCCGATCAACAACATGTCGCGGAAGCGATTTATCGGGTGTTCTGTTTCGTGACTGCCTCGCGGTCTGGACTTTATGCGCATAAAGCCGCGCGGCGACTTCATATGCGCGGCCACGATAGGTCTCTAGTCTTCGCGACGGCGGCGCTGCCGAACTTTATGCGCATAAACCTCGGCCGAACGGCTAATGAAGGTCATTTCTTGTTAGTTATTACTGGAAAAATAACTACGCCAATGTAGAATTCAACGGACTTCAAATTTCGGAGCAAAACGTGGCGGCGGAAATCATAGCGATCACGCAACAGAAGGGCGGCGTCGGCAAGAGCACGATTGCGATGCACCTCGGTGCGGCCTTTCACGAAAAGAAGAAGCGTGTGCTGGTAGTCGACGCGGATGGTCAGAACACACTGGTCCATTGGTCGAGCGCCGCATCGGATGGCGCGAGCGGGATTCCATTTCCCGTCGTCAATCTCTCCGAGGCGGGAGGGCAGATTCACCGCGAGATCAAGAAGTTCGTGAACGACTACGACATCATCGTCGTGGATTGCCCGCCGTCGATCACCGAAAAAGTCTCCGGTGTCGTGCTGCTCGCGGCGAGCGTCGCGGTGATCCCAACGTCATCGTCGCCAGCGGATTATTGGTCGAGCGTCGGCCTCGTCAAGCTCGTGCAGCAAGCGCAGGTGATGAACGAAGACTTGCGCGCCGTCTTCCTTCTCAACAAGACGGAAGAGAAGCGCATGCTCACGCGCGAGCTCAAGGTCGCGCTTGAAGAACTTGGCTTTCCCTTGCTCAAGACCCAGATCCCCACGCGCGAGTGCTACAAGCAGGCGATGGCGCTCGGACAGACCGTACTTCAAATGACCGATCGCGGCGCTCGGCTTGCGGCGGCGGAAATCCGCGCCGTGGCCGATGAGATCCTCGACATGCTCCCCTGACTTTATGCGCATAAAGGACCCTGAATGAAACCGTCCCAGTTTGCAAAGGGCTTCAAGGCCCGGCCCGACTCGACGAGCAGCGAGAAGCGCACCGCGCTTGATCGTCTCAATGCGATCGATGGCATCGTCGATATTCAGCATGCGGGGCAGGCTGCGGCGAATGGCCGATCGAGCGCCTTCGTCACCGAAGAAACCGCCGACATAAACGCCGGCCCCGAGTCCGACGAATATCGCGCGTGGAGACGGGCGAATCGTTATACGACGGGACAAGTGATCGAATTGCCGCTGAAGTCGATCAAGCCTAGCCCGTTCAATCCGCGTCATTTCTATCTCAAGACTTCGATCGCGGAACTGGCCGTCAATCTGGCGAAGCAGGGTCAACAGCAAGCGATCCATGTGATTCCCGACTATGAGAATCCGGGGACGTTCTTCGTCAGTGACGGCGGTCGCCGTGTGAGGGCACTGAAGGAAGCAAACAAGGAAGCCGTGAAGGCTGTCGTCGTCGATCTGCCGATCGGCATCCAGAGCTACAAGCTCGGCTACGACCTCAACGTTCAGCGAGACTCGCAAACGGTCTTCGACAATGCCGTCGTATGGCGACGCTTCCTCGACGAGCAGCATTTCCAGAGCCAGCGCGAACTGGCGGACCATCTCGGGCTCGATGAATCGACGATCGCCGTGGCGTTGTCCATCGCGAAGCTTCCTGAGGGCGTCATGCACGAGATGGTCGCGCGCCCTGACCGGTTCGGCTCGAACATGGCTTATCAAATCGCGCGCTATCACGCGGCGCGCGGCAGCGACGCCACGCTGCGGCTCATCAACAAGATCACATCAGACGATCTGAGCACGCGTCAGGTCGCCGATATCGTCAAAGGTCGCGCGAGTGCTCAGGAAGCACCGAAGCCGCAGAGCCGGCAGCGCTATGCGCAGCGGCTCGAGATCAAGCTGGATGGCGTCGCGGTCGGCGATCTGAAGTCATATGGCGAGGACCGCCTCGAACTGCGTCTGCGTGGCTTGTCGCGCGAAAAGCGGGACGCGTTGCTGCATCAGATCGAACTGATGCTCCAGCCGGACGAAACGAAGAAGTGAAGAAGTAATACGAAGACTGGCCGCCGGATCGTGCTTCGGCGGTCAGTGTGAGCGGTTTTATCGTTCTGAAATTTCCTGCGTGTGGGTACAGTATCAGCCCACGCGCGATTGGCTCAGGGTGAACGCCAGCAAGTCGCCATCCGTGGGTTCGCCCCAGGTCTTCCTTGCAAGCCAATCGAAAAAGGATGTTTCGGCGAGCTTCGAATCCAGTCCACGCTTGCGCCAATCGTCGCGCATATGCGTACCCAGTCCTGGCAACACGTCTTCCTCGAACGACTGACGCGCGAGCTCCCGTTCTTCCTCACCTTGCTCGTCGTAAAGCACACGTGCTTCCTTGCGACGGTAGGCCGAGAATTCGCTCAGGAGCCGCGCCTTGAGATCGTCGGCGGCTGAGGCGGCGGACGCCGGGGACCGCGCAACTGTGCCGCTCGTCGCGGGCGGCAACGCATCCACCGGCGGCGCATAGCCTTTCTTGAGCGCGTCCTTGAAGAGGGCCGCTGCGCTGCGAACCGGCGGCAACGACGTGCTGCGCATGCGCTGCTCCGTCATCTGCAACGCGGCCCGGATGCGATTTTCCTCACTGTCCGCGTAGAGAGTCTGGGCATCCTTGAGCGGAATGCCGATCTTCAC
Organism: Caballeronia sp. 11_S32; assembly: GCF_056930355.1. Lineage (NCBI taxonomy): Bacteria > Pseudomonadati > Pseudomonadota > Betaproteobacteria > Burkholderiales > Burkholderiaceae > Caballeronia > Caballeronia sp. 11_S32. The sequence goes on along the minus strand of NZ_JBXOWH010000004.1, from coordinate 1,720,732 downwards.
CATCCGGTCCACGAGCGTACTGTCGAACACATTCGGATGTTCATCGAGCGCGAGCATCGGCTGTTTGCGTTCGGTCACACGGAACTGGATTTCCGCGACACGCCGTCCCTCGCGATGCTCGACGAGCTCGACGAAGATGTTCGTCACCGCGTTCACTTCGGCGATCGCCGGACGCAGATAATCGCGCTTGAAATACTTGTATTCGCGCTTCGCCTCATCCCCGGCTTCGGTATCGGGCGTGCCGGAGAGGATCGGACGCCACCATTCCCACGTTTCGCGCATCGTCAAATGACTGGGATTGGTCAGGTAACGGACGCATATTTCGTACAGCGCGAGACCGGCGCTACTGCGCAACTGGCTTTGGAACTGGAGGCTCAGACGCGCGTACTGCACGGGATCGAGCAGCTTCTTCTTGATCTTGGGGGCGAACGAGAACTCGACCCATACGCGGCGCGTCGTCGGGTCTTCGAGGATTTCGGCGTCGGCGATCAGTGTCGAAATACCCCATTTGCGGCCGGGCTTCTGGCTCGACGTGCCGGTGCTCCACTCCACCTGCACCGACACCATGCGACGCAAATGCTCTTTGACGAGCGCGGTATCGTTCGAGTCGAACGCTGAATTTGCGACGATGTCCGAGAGTAGCGCGCGATACGTGTCACCGGACTCGTCGGCTTGCTGGGCAACGGCGAGCAGAACGTTGAACAGCTTTCTCGTCAGAAGCGTGATCTTGCCGCTCTTCGGCTGTATCGCAATGGCCTCGACCGCCTTGCGCAATTCTGCCGAACTCGGGCTGACTACGTCGGTCTTCTTTGCGCGCTTGGTGGCCATGCGATGGTCAGGATCGATATTGCGAGGAAGGATACCGATTGGGGTGAACCTCGTCTATAGGGAGCGCTTCACCGCATTGGGGTGATTCTGCGCCGATTGATCTGACTCACTGCGGTGCGTTCCCGTAAACACTCACCGCTCACCGATCGATCGCATCTCATATATGCAGTGCCCGCGCGGGTAAACGGATTGCGCGAACTTGCCGGCGCGATCTGAACCCTGCGCCGGGGTCCCGAAAGCACTCACCTTAAAATTTTTTTGGCTCGCTGGCGCGATGTGGTGCGTGCGATACAGCACGTCGTGGCACGCATTTCGACAGGAAACTGCCGTCCTGCGGTGCATATCGAGCGGTGCTGCATCTCACTTCTGACTATAGCGATATGTGTGCTCCCGAAAAGCCTCACCTCAAACAGGCAACCGCACGTCAGAAACGTCTGCTGCGGGCCCGCAGACAAGGGAAGCGCGAAGATTCGCGTCCTGCAAAGACTCACCTTTGCTCCGGATCTTCCTCCACATTCGCTCCCGCAAATGCTCACCATTGCTTCCCGCAAACGCTCACCTTAGCGAGCTGCGCCCGTAAGAAACGTATTCTTGCAGGCACTTATCTCGCTTTCTCCGCGCGGATCCGAACAAATTCCCTCCCGAATATCCTCACCGGTCAACCGTGCGCCATGCAGCGCTTCGCGAGCATGGTAGTCCCGAATAAGCTCACCGTGGGCATCTCCAACCGCAGTTCCCTCAGCGTATCTATATGTTTTTTATAGCAATTCAGGTTTCAGAAAGCGTGAACAGGCGGCTTTCCAATCCGCCTATTGCGAGGCCGATCCCGGATAATCTCACCTTGTCGCAAACTCATGCAGGCTCGAGTAACCATGCTCGACTCTTTCTCTGGCTCCCGAAAAAACTCACCTCAAGCCTTGCAGCACGCAAAATCAGCACCGGCGCGGGCACTCACGCTGGCAAATCGCCGTCTCTGAACTCCCGAAAAATCTCACCAAGCGCCGGAATCCCCGTAAATTCGGCACTTTGAGCCGCCGGACGCCCGAAAAAGCTCACCTTCATCACCAGTTTGGCCCCGAAAAGCCTCACCAACCGGTAAAAATGACCTGATTCGCGTCGTGAATTGCCGTTTTCGCACGCTCCCGACAACGCTCACCTTTCGATAGCAATAGAAGCCAGCCGAACCACGAAATATCAATGCTCACATGGCGGAATTGTCCCGAATTTCCTCACCTTAGCGTTTTCGGCCCCTCCTGAATCCGCTCACGATCCTTCCCGCGGGTGCTCACCGAGTGCCCCGAAGCCCATCACCGCACTATCCCGAAGGACTTCACCATAGCTCCTGAACAAGCTCACCTGACATCCCGCAAACCCTTATCCCATAAGGCTCTCCGCTGGCGTTAACTGGTTTTAACAAGGTTCAACGGTGTTTACTTCTAATACTCTCAAGACGAGTCTCGTCTCGCAGGAGAATCCTCCAACCACACCCAAAAACTCGTGAAACAGCACCAACCCACAGAAAGCGCATTAAAATCCTCACTAAATCATGCGCTTGCGTTAACTACCTAAGAGTGTTTCACGGAAAGCCCCACTCACGCTAAGCCAAATTGACGACTGCCGCCTTCATAGGAGGCATTTGATCCAATTCGACAGCAATATGCGATTTTCGTAACGTTCAACACGTAAAACGTTATGATTTGCATCTCGACTCGCTCTGTACTTGCCATGGATTCAATCACCCGCGATACCCTACGCCACGAAATCGACGCAATGCGGATTGCCGGCGCGCGACGGCAAGAGCTCTCTCAGCACGCATGCAAACGTCTTTTCTTCGATCTCGGCATCCGCCCTTCCGTGACGACGGTCCGGGACCTCACGCAAACAGGAAGCGCGAGCGACATTCCGAAAGACATCGAAGCATTCTGGGCGAGCCTGCGTACAGCCCTGCGTGTGCGCATCAACGCTGGCGCGATGCCGGAGTCCTTGCAAGAGCGGGCGGGCGAGCTGCTCGCAGCGCTGTATGACGAAGCGCAAAGGCATGCGCATTCCGCCCTGAACGACGAGAAATCCCGTCTCGATGCCGCCATGCAGACCACCGAAGCTCACGTTCGTGACGCCGATATTCGCCGCGAAGCGATCGAGCAGGCTCATCGACGCGCGGAAGCGCGCGCCGAAGCCGGTGCCGCCCAAATCGCGGCATTGGAGGCCGAGCTCAAGGCGCTGCGCAACCAGGGTTCGGAAGCCCAATCCGGCTTGCGCGAAGTCATCGTCCGATGGGAGAAGGAAAACGAGGCGCTGTCAGAGCGTCTCCAGCAGGAACAGGAGTCATCGGCGCGGCTTCGCGATCGCGTTGACGAACTTCAGAGCGAATTGCGCCACAGCACGGAGCATTACGCCCAGCAGATCAAGGATGCCGTGAAGGAGGCCGAGCGACGCGTTCGGCCGATGTTGGTCGAGCTCGACGCCTTGCGCGGCATGGCCGCTACTCATCAGGCGAGTGTTCGTGAGGCAGGCCAGAAAGAATTCGATTTTATTCAACAACTTAGCGCCGCACGGAGCCGCGCCGACCGGCTCGAATCCCAAGTGCGTTCCCAGTCTGATGAAATCGACGCACTCGTTCGCGAACGCGACGCGCAGCGTGTTCAGTCCGGAGCCAGCGCCGAGGTCGGTGCGTTGATCGCGTCCCTTGCGGCGGAGGGACGTCTGAGCGCCGCCGAAATTGCCGCTTTGGGAACGCAACTCGATGCGTACGTCGTCGCGCCAGGCGCCTGCCCGGCATGTGAGGCCGGCGAACCGGAATTGCAGCGTCACGAAGACGAATACGAACTGTCCTGCCCGAACTGCGAGCGCACGTCGGGCGCGGTGTCATCGAAGCTCGCCGCCGTCGACGGATTCATCCGGTCCGCTCGCGTCAGCGCCTCCTGAGCGGCTGCGAGGGCCGGCGAGCATCAAAGGTGAGGCTTTTCGGGATCGTCGGAGAGTCCGTGCGGATCGACGTCACGAGCGTCGCCGGCGCGCGCCTGCGCGATATCGCGCTCCCGTATCTGCTCACCCATCCATTCCTGCCACGCCCGATGCAAGCGGTGAACGGAGATCGTCTGCTGGAATCCGAGCCATTGCCCGACGCGATCGGGGTCCGTTCCGTCCTCGAACAACTCCGCCGCGTAGGTGTTGCGCAAGGTCTGCGGACTGGCCCGCGCCACACGCGAGGCGGCAATCCCCGATGCGGCCACGACGGCGTCGATCGCGCGCAGCATCGTCGCCTTGTGCATCGGGCGCCCTGACGGCGCGGCTGGAAACAGCAGCTCGCCCGCGAGACCGGCCGTCTTGCGCTCGCTGATCCAGTTGTCGATCACTTCGATGGCGAACGGCGCGAGCCGCGCCTGGCGGATCAGCAAGGGATTCGATGCATCGACGGTGACGTAGGGCGCGCCCGGCGCATAACACTCGACCTTCAATTGTGCGGCTTCGCCTGTTTTCACACCGCCGCCGAGAAACACGGCGACGAGCGCCCGGTCGCGCCGCTCGCGCCAGCGCTGTCCGGCTGGCAACGTTCCGATCGGCGAGAACAGATGCGCGACCAGCAGCGTACGCTCGTCGTGAGTGAGAAAGCCCGTCGGCTCGTTGTCACGCGCCTTGCGCCACGCGGCATTGCCGTCCTGGGCGATGAACCGCGCCGGATTCGTCGCCGCCGACTCCACTTCCCGCACATGATCCAGCACGCGTTCGATCAGCCTCAGATAACGCATGCGCTGCGGCCGGCGAATGTCCAGTTGCGCGACGAACTGCTCGATGACGGGACGCTGCACCGTATGCAGCGTCGCGCGCTTCGTGGCCAGCCACTCGAGAAAATTGCCCCATTGCGCGCGATAAACATCGGCCGATGACGCCCGGAACGCCTGTTGGGCCAGCCATGCATCGAACGCGGCGTGCGGATCCGCCTGCCAGTCGGTGCGCTGTTGGTCGAAGAGATCGGAAGTGTTCGGCATGGTGTCGGAAGGCGCGTAGGCGCGCTGTATTGCACTGCGCACAGGGTCAGGCTTCGAGCGGCGGACGTCAAGCGCAGCTGTCGATCGAAGTGTCGATAACTGTCTTGCCGGGCGTGCATGTCGTCGACTACTGTCGTTTATACGGCTTTCTTCCATCCGTACGCACAAGAGCAAAAAAGGAGTGATTGATGGCCCAGCAGTCCTGGCAGCAACGCCGTGCGAACGGACGCGCCGCGCGCGAGCGCACGCCGCGGGGCGCGCACGACGCAATCGGCGATATCGATCGCGATCCCATCGAACTCCTGCGAATGAGCAGCAAAGGCCGTGTCGAGGCGCTGATTCCACTGCGCTACGGCCGCATGCTGGTGTCGCCGTTCACGTTTTATCGCGGCAGCGCGATCCTGCAAGCGCACGATCTGGCCGTCACGCCGGCCAGTGGCATCGACATCCAGATTTGCGGAGACTGCCATTTATCCAATTTCGGCGGCTTCGCGACGCCGGAACGCGCACTCATCTTCGATCTAAACGATTTCGACGAGACCGCGCCGGGACCCTGGGAATGGGATTTGAAGCGGCTCGTCGCGAGTTTCACGATTGCCGGCCGGCATCTCGGCCACGGCGGTTTCGCAGCCGATGAGTTCGCGTTCCTCGCCGCGCGCAGCTATCAGACGCACATGCGCGAGTACGCCGAAATGAGCGTGCTCGATCTCTGGTACGAACGCATCACGTTCGATCGCATGCATGACACCGTGCAGAGCGACGACGCGCGGCGGCGGATCAAGCGCGGCATCGAGCGCGCTTCGCGCCGGACGCACGAGACGATGTTGCCGAAGCTCGCGGATCGGACGGGCGATACGTGGCGCATCCGCGATGCGCCGCCCGCTGTGTTCCACATTCGCGGCGCGAGTTCGCTGATCGACAGGAGCGACGGCTGGATGACGCTGAAAGGCAGCCGCGAGGAGATCTTCGCCGCGTTGACGCGCAGCTATGTCGCGACGCTGACGCCGGAGCGCGCGAGGCTGCTGTCGCAGTTTACGTTGCAGGATGTCGCGTTCAAAGTGGTCGGCGTGGGCAGTGTCGGCACGCGCTGCCTCGTTTTGCTGCTTACCGATCACCACGACAAGCCGCTCTTCCTGCAGATGAAGGAAGCATCGACGTCGGTCGTCGCGAGATATGCGAAGCAGGCGAAGGACGCGCAAGCGATCGAACACGACGGTCATCGCGTGGTGCATGGACAACGGTTGATGCAGGCGGCCACGGACCCATTCCTCGGCTGGGCGACGGGTCCGCTCGGCCGCACGCTCTATATTCGCCAACTGCGCGACATGAAGATTTCCGCGGAGCTGGAAACCTACAGTGACGACGCTTTCCGCGAATACGCCGCGCTTTGCGGCTGGGCGCTCGCCCGCGCACACGCGAAGTCCGGCGGATGCGCGCCGGAGATCTCGGGCTATCTCGGCAACAGCGATCGCATGGCCGAAGTGCTCGTGCGCTATGGCCGCGGCTATGCGGATCAGGTCGAAAAGGACTACGAGGTGTTTCGCGCCGCATGCCGGGACGGCAAGCTTGAAGCGCGTTCCGATGCGGACATGGCGGCGGATTTCGCGCCGTGAGCGGGGATGAACCGGGGCACGCGGATCTTGCCGCGTGCCGGGCGCGTGTGTGTCAGTGCGCGGCGATGGCGAGTTGCGGTCGGTGTCGCGCGGCGCGCTCGTAGGCGTCCACGGCGAAGGCGAAAACGGCGGGCAAGGCCTCGGAGGCCGCGACGTCGACTACATCATCGGTTTCGGGAAAATGAAAGGTATCGGGACGCGCGAACAACTCGCGCAGCGCGGCTTCGTGCCGTCCGGCGAAGCCCAGATCCGCAACGGCTTCGGCTTCGATCGCATGCAACAGCCGCCAGGTCAGCGGCACGCCTTTATCGATATAACGCCCCGCAATCTGGCGCGTGATGCGCTCGAGGTCACGCACAGCGCGGGAGAACTGCCTCTTGCTTAGATTTTCGCCGTTCGACTCCATGATTCACCCCTTCCCAACTGGTCTTATAGTACTGTACAAACATACAGTACTTGTTGCAATGAAAATAGCGTCGCGCTAGTCGACCCGGGTGTATGTGCGATTCCGCCTACGTGCGTTTCAGACATGCGCCGCTATGCGCGCCGGCCAACGAAGCGCATCGTTGAACCGTGCTTGGGAGATCTCCTGAGCGGAACGCGCAGGCGCTTGACTGCGTTCGTTCGACGGCACTGCGCGGCCCATAGCGCTGCAAACCACGGGAGAACTGAGATGAACAAGGATCAAGTCGAAGGCGTCGGCAAGCAGGTCAAGGGTAAGATCAACGAAGGCGTCGGCAAGATGACCGGCGATAAGGCTCAGGAAGCCAAGGGCGACATGCAGCAGGCGGCGGGCAAGGTTCAAAAAGGCGTGGGGGATGCGCGCGAAGATCTGAAGGACAGCGTAAAGAAGAACCCGTAATGCGGGGCATGACGGCGCCGTGAAGTCGGCGCCGCTTCGAGCGGGACGCGCCCAGGCGCGTCCCGTTTTTCGTTTGGCCGCGGGTGTCCACAGGCCGAACTTGATGCGCATAAAGTCGGCCGCGCCTCCCGCGCGCCTGGGTCAGCCGTGAATCACCACCAGCAGCGCCTTGGCGTCGGCGCGGCCCACGTTGCGGATCGCGTGTGCTTCGTCCGCCGCGTAGCGCGCGGTTTCACCGGCCTTGAGCCGACGCGTCGCGCCAGACGCATCCACTTCGATCGATCCGTTAAGCACCGTGAGATGTTCACGCGTGCCTGGCTCATGCGCGTTCGATGTGAGCGCAGCGCCAGATTGCAAAGTGAGCTCGTACCACTCGAACTTGCCGGCAAGTTCTATCGGCCCCCACACGCGCAACTGATAACCGCCGTTGTCGCCGCTCAAGGTCGGTATTTCATGCGGCCCGGCGACCCGAATCGCCTCGACAGGTCTCTGCTGCGCAAACAGCTGATCCAGACTGATGCCGAGCGCGTTGGTCAATCGCCAGGCGACCGCGATCGTCGGATTGGCCTTGTCGCGCTCGATTTCCGACAGCATCGATTTCGATACCCCGGCCGCGCGCGACAGATCGTCGAGCGTCAGCTTTCGCTCGTTGCGCAATCGCTGAATAGTTTCGCCGACGCGTGGCGGCGCCGCGCCGGCCCCCGCGAAATCGCCCGTTTTTCCATCTGAACCCGTGCTTGCCATGAAACGATCAATCCCTTAAAGTGTTCGGCATATCGGAAATGCGTTCGAAATACCGAACATGTCCGATGCGATGGATGCACTATAACAGGGCTAAGGGCGCGTGCGTTAGCAGCGCCGCCGGACTCCAGCAGCACGCCACGAAAAGGATTGCGATGAAAGATCGATACCTCACCCATCTCCGCTCCACACTCGATGAAATTCGCGCCGCGGGTTTCTACAAGACGGAGCGCGTGATTGCGAGCCCGCAGTCATCCGGCATTCGTCTCGCGAACGGAAGCGACGTGCTCAACTTCTGCGCGAACAATTACCTCGGGCTCGCGGACGATCGCCGCCTCATCGATGCCGCAAAGGCAGGTCTCGACGCCGACGGCTTCGGCATGGCGTCCGTGCGCTTCATTTGCGGCACGCAGACCGTGCATAAGGAACTGGAACAGGCGATCGCGCAATTTCTCGGAACCGATGACGCGATTCTTTATTCGAGCTGCTTCGACGCGAACGGCGGCCTTTTCGAGACGTTGCTCACCGAAGAGGACGCAATCATCAGCGATGAATTGAATCACGCCAGCATCATCGATGGCGTGCGTCTTTCGAAGGCGCGGCGCCTGCGCTACAAGAACAACGACCTCGCCGATCTCGAAGCGCGCCTTCAGGAGGCCGACGCGGCGGGCGCGCGCTTCAAGCTGATCGCGACCGACGGCGTCTTCTCGATGGACGGCATCATCGCCAACCTCGCCGGCATCTGCGATCTCGCCGACCGCTACGGCGCACTCGTGATGGTCGATGACTCGCACGCCGTGGGCTTCATCGGCGAAAACGGACGCGGAACGCCGGAGCACTGCGGCGTGCTGGATCGCGTCGATATCATCACCGGAACGCTCGGCAAGGCGCTCGGCGGCGCGTCGGGCGGATATGTCGCGGCGCACAAGGAAGTCATCGAATTGCTGCGTCAGCGCAGCCGGCCGTATCTTTTTTCGAACACGTTGGCGCCGAGCATCGCGGCAGCCTCGCTGAAGGTGCTCGAATTGCTCGCAAGCGATGAAGGCGCGGCATTGCGCCAGCGCGTCCGCGAGAACGGCGCGCACTTCCGCCGCGCGATGTCCGCACTCGGCTTCGATCTCGTCCCCGGCGAACATCCGATCATTCCGGTCATGCTCGGCGACGCTCAACTCGCATCGAAGATGGCCGATGCGCTGCTCGACGAAGGCGTCTACGTGATCGGCTTCTCCTACCCCGTCGTGCCCAAGGGACGCGCGCGCATCCGCACGCAGATGAGCGCCGCGCATACGCAGGAACAGATAGATCGCGCGGTCGATGCGTTCGCACGCGTCGGCCGATCGCTCGGCATCATCCGCTGAGCATGACCGTCGACCTTTATGCGCATAAAGCAAGGGACCGGGCCACAAGCCCGCGACCTTCGAAGCAGAACCATCAGGACCAAACGTCAGGATCAAACGCAATGAAAGCCCTCGCCAAACTCGAACGTGCACCCGGCCTCACCTTGACGCGCGTGAAGCGGCCCGAAGTCGGCCATAACGACGTCCTCATCCGCATTCGGAAGACTGCTATCTGCGGCACCGATATTCACATCTGGAAATGGGATGAGTGGGCGCAGAAGACGATTCCCGTGCCGATGCACGTCGGTCATGAATACGTCGGCGAGATCGTGGAGATGGGCCAGGAGGTGCGCGGTTTCGCCATTGGCGATCGCGTGTCGGGCGAAGGACATATCACGTGCGGCTTCTGTCGAAACTGTCGCGCCGGACGCCGTCATCTGTGTCGCAATACGGTCGGCGTCGGCGTGAACCGCGAAGGCGCCTTTGCCGAATATCTCGTGATTCCCGCGTTCAACGCGTTCAAGATTCCGCCCGACATTTCCGACGACCTCGCTGCGATCTTCGATCCCTTCGGCAACGCGACGCATACTGCCCTCTCGTTCAACCTCGTCGGCGAGGATGTGCTGATCACCGGCGCGGGACCGATCGGCGTGATGGCCGCGGCTATCGCGCGGCATGTCGGCGCGCGCAATGTCGTCATCACCGATGTGAACGAGTACCGCCTCGAGCTCGCCCGCAAGATGGGCGCGACGCGTGCCGTCAACGTCGCGCATGAGGATTTGCGTGACGTGATGAGCGAACTCGGCATGACCGAAGGCTTCGACGTCGGTCTGGAAATGTCCGGCGTGCCCAGCGCATTCACGGCAATGCTCGAATCGATGAACCACGGCGGAAAAGTTGCGCTGCTCGGCATTCCACCGGCGCAAACCGCGATCGACTGGAATCAGGTGATCTTCAAGGGTCTCGAAATCAAAGGCATCTACGGGCGCGAGATGTTCGAGACCTGGTACAAGATGGTCGCGATGCTGCAAAGCGGCCTCGATCTCTCGCCGATTCTCACCCACACCTTTCCCGTCGACGACTACGAGCGCGCGTTCGACACGATGCTCTCCGGCAACAGCGGCAAGGTCGTGCTCGATTGGACCGAGGCCTGAGCGGCTCGGTCGATCACTGCGAGGCGCTCGCCGGCGCCTTCGAGAATTCGGCCTGAATGGCGACGTGCACATCGTCGCCGACGGCCGGATACCACGTCGTCAATCCGAACTGCGCGCGGCTGAAATGCCCATCGGCTGAAAAGCCCAGCGTTTGCTGCTTCGTGAGCGGATTGACCGCGTGCCCGTTGAACGTGACGTTCAGGGACACCGGCCGGGTCGTGCCGCGTATCGTCAGGTCCCCCTTCAACACGCCTTTGTCATCGCCAGTGCGCTCGAAACCCGTGCTCACGAAGACGATGTCGGGATAGCGCGCGACATCGAACATGTCCGGCCCCTTCAGCATGCGATCGAGTAGCGGCACGTTCGTGTTGACGCTCGATGCATCGATGGTCGCGCGCACCGGACTCGCGGACATTCCGTCCGCATTCCAGTCGAGTTGCGCCGTTGTCTTGTCGAATCGGATGACGAAGCGCGAGTAGTGGAAATGATCCACATCGAAGCTCACATTCCAGTGATGCGGATCCAACTGGTAGCGCCCCGGCGGCACGCTCGCTTCATTCGACGACACGCGATGCGTGACCACTTGCAGCGGCGTGCACGCAATCAATGCGGCAGCCGCCATCGACGGGACGAGATACTTATAAAGCTTCATCGCGCTTTGCCTCGAATTCGGAAACGAACTGCGACAAGTTTCGCCGACATCGCAACGACGCGCACACATCGTCATGCTCTTTTCGCTTGCTCACACGAAAATGGCGCGATCGGGTAGAGTTCGCCTCGACCTCCATCTCAAAAAAGGCGCCATGGCGTATGCGCGATGGCGGAGAACACATGCGCACATGGCTGTCCCGCTTCCGAACCTTTCACGCTTTCTTGCTGACGGCTGCCGTCCTGGCGGCATCGCTGTGGACCCCAGCCGCGCACGCGGAGTGGTGCGGCGACGGCCTCTGGATCGATGCGATGATCGCCTCGCATCACGTTCATCCGGAAAAGGATTTCGAGGAGTTCAATCCCGGCATTGGCGTGGAATGCTGGGTCGCGCCGCAATGGGCGGTGACGGGCGGCTACTTTCGCAACTCGCTGTCGAAGCCGTCGTTCTATGGCGGCGGCGTGTGGGGGCCGGACTTCCTTCACTGGAACTACATCCGGCTCGCCGTGATGGCGGGTCTCATCTCCGGTTACGACTACGGCAGCTATGGCATCGGTCATAACCACACGGTCGGACCCGTGGCCGCGCCGCTCATCATGCTCGATTACAAGCGCGTCGGCGCGAACATCATTCTGATTCCGCCGATTCCATCGAGCGATCTGCCATTTACGATCGGATTCATGCTCAGAGTGAAGTTCTGAGCAATCCTGAATATTCTCACCGGTAACCTCGAAATACGTGGAGCAAAACAAGCGCGCCCGCCTCACTTCGAGCGCGCCGCATCCTGCAAACACTCCAGCAACACCGTAGCGGCGGGCGTCAGCGGACTGTCCCGCCGGGTTATCACGCGTACCGATACCGCAGGCAACGGATCGGCGATAGGGAAGATCGCGAGCCCGTCGCTGACCCACGGATGTTCGAGCAGCGCCGCGGGCATCGCGGCCAGCGCATCCGAGCCACGCAACAACCCATGCGCGATGATGAAGCTCGGACACTCGATCACACGCCCCGGCACCGCGAGCCCGCGCTCGGCATACGAATCGAGCAAGGCTTGCGTCGAGCTTTCGGGCGACGGATTCAAGAGCCACTCCGCATCCGACAACTCCGCGAGCGACGTGCAATGCCGCAACGGATGATCCGCGCGCCCGACGATCGCCGAGCGGCTTTCATACAACTCGATGTGATCGAACTCCGGCGCGAGATGCTCGGGCACGACTACCGCGACCACGAAGTCGAGCGAGCCGTCGCGCAAGCGCGGCATCGCGATGCCCGGAAAGCCTTCGATGAAACTCACGCGCGCGTTCGGCATCTGCCGTCGAAACGCGCGATACGCCTGCGGCAGGATCGATAGCGCCGCAGTCGGCGTGACGGCCGCGCTCACGCTTCCCGCGCCCGCGCCTTTCATCTGCGCGATGTCGTCTTCGGCGCGGCGCATCTCGCTCACGATCAAATGTGCGCGCACACGTAACTGCTGGCCGAACGCGGTCAATTGCACGCCGCGCGCGGTGCGCAACACGAGCGGCACGCCGAGATCCTGCTCCAGTTCCTTGATCGCTTTCGTGAGTGCGGCTTGCGACAGGTGCAGGCTGCGCGCGGCCGCGCGAATGCTGCCTTGTTCGGCGGTCGTCAGGAACGCGCGCAACTGGTGGTACTTCATGCTCATGACCGACACCCTAGGGTTAGCACCGACAACTCTCGGTAATCACGCAATAAATTTACCGTCTTTTGGTTTGCTTTTCGGCTTTATATGCTTGTTGCACGTTGAAACGCATCGAGCAAGGAGTGTCACATGCTGTCAGTCGAGCCCGTCATCCCCGGCATTGCCGCCATCGCACCGGAATTCGTCGATGTACGCCGGCGCATTCACGCGCATCCGGAGCTTGCGTATGAAGAAACGCAGACGAGCGATCTCGTCGCCGGATTGCTCGCGCAATGGGGCTACGAAGTGCATCGCGGGCTCGGCGCGACGGGCGTCGTCGGCGTGCTGAAAGAGGGCGATGGCGGCAAGCGTCTCGGCCTGCGCGCGGACATGGACGCCTTGCCGATCGAGGAAACGACCGGCCTCCCGTACGCCAGCAAGCACGCCCGCACGATGCACGCATGCGGCCACGACGGCCACACCGCGATGCTTCTGTGCGCGGCGCGCTATCTCGCCGAGAGCCGTCAATTCTCGGGCACGCTGATCGTGATCTTCCAGCCTGCCGAGGAAGGCGAGGCGGGCGCGCGCGCGATGATCGAAGACGGCCTCTTCGAGAAGTTTCCGTGCGACGCCGTGTTCGGCCTGCACAACATGCCCGGCCTGCCCGCAGGCGACATGTTTTTCACGCCGGGTCCGGGCATGGCTTCGTCGGACCGCGTGAACATCACCGTGCGCGGCGTCGGCGGTCACGGCGCGATGCCGCACGTCGCGCGCGATCCGATGCCCGCGGTCGCATCGATCATGCTCGGCCTGAACAGCATCGTCGCGCGCGAAGTGGATGCGCAAAAGCCCGCGGTCGTCACGGTCGGCAGCGTGCAGGCGGGCGAGGCGTGCAACGTGATTCCCGAGACCGCGCTGATGAAACTCTCCGTGCGCGCGCTCGACGCGGGCGTGCGCACGCAGCTTCAGCACCGCATCACCGCGCTCGTCGATGCGCAGGCGCTCGCTTACGGCTGCACGGCCGAGATCGATTACGAACTCGGTTATCCGGTGCTCGTGAATCACGCCGAGCCGACCGCCTTCGCCACGGATGTCGCCGTGAAGATGCTCGGCGCGCAGCGTGTCGAGCCGGCCGCGAAGCCGCTGATGGGCAGCGAGGACTTCGCGTTCATGCTCGAAGCGTGTCCGGGTTCGTATGCGTGGATCGGCAACGGCATCGGCTCGAAGGGCGGCTGCATGGTGCACAACCCCGGCTACGACTTCAACGACGACATCCTCGCGATCGGCGCGAGCTACTGGGTGCGCCTGGCCGAAGCCTGGCTCGCCGACTGATGCTGCCTGATCCTGCCTGATCCTTTTCGCCCGACGCCCCGGAGCACACGATGAATACATCCACGTTAGCCAGCACGTCAGCCACGAGTCCGACGCCGACGACGCGAACCTCACGCACGCGTCTCGTCGCGGCGGCTGCCGTAGGCAATGCGCTCGAGTTCTACGACTTCACCGTCTACGCGTTTTTCGCGCTCGTCATCGGCAAGCTGTTCTTTCCGGTGCACGATCCTGTCGGCCAGTTGCTGCTCGCGGTCGCGAGCTTCGGCGTCGGGTTCTTCACGCGGCCCGTCGGCGGCTTGCTGATCGGCATGTACGCCGACCGCGCCGGCCGCAAGAAAGCGATGCTGCTCACGCTCGGCCTGATGGCGCTCGGCACCGCGATGATCGCCGTCTCGCCGACCTATGCGCAGGCGGGCATCGCGGCGCCCATCATCCTCGTGATCGCGCGGCTGATCCAGGGCTTTTCGGCGGGCGGCGAAGTGGGCGCATCGACCACGCTGCTGCTCGAACAGGCGCCGTCGAATCGCCGCGGCTTCTATGCATCGTGGCAGTTCGCGAGCCAGGGACTTTCGGCGCTCGCGGGCGCATTGACGGGCGTCGCGCTCACGGCATCGCTCACGTCGGTGCAACTCGAAAGCTGGGGATGGCGCGTGCCGTTCATCATCGGCACCGCGATCGTGCCGGTCGGCTGGTGGCTGCGCCGCACGATCGAAGAAGCGCCGCGCGAAAGCGTCGAAGCCGCCCCGAAGGCGCCGAAGATTCCGCTCGTAACCGTGCTGCGCGAACATGGCCGCGCGGTGCTCAATGGCCTCGGTCTGACGATCGGCGGCACGTCGGCGCACTTCATCATCGTGTTCTATCTGTCGATCTATGGCGTGAAGACGCTCGGCCTGCCGGGCTGGACGTCGATGCTCTCGGGCTGCGTATCGGGCGCGATTCTCTTCATCGTCGCGCCGATCGGCGGCTATCTGTCGGATCGCATCGGCCGCAACAGGCTCGCGCAGACGACGCGCATCCTGCTCATGCTCGCGATCTGGCCGGCCTTCGCGCTCTTGAATCAATCGCCGACCACGGCGACCTTGCTCGCGGTCGTCACGGTCCTGTCGATCGTGCATTCGCTCAACGTCGGCCCGACCGGCGCGATGCTCGGCGAACTTTTCCCGCGCTCGGTGCGCGCGACGGGCGCGGCGATCGTCTACAGCCTGGGCGTCGCGATCTTCGGCGGCTTCGCGCAGTTCTTCGTGACCTCGCTCATCGTCATCACGAAGAGCGTGATGGCGCCCGCGTGGTACGTGATCGGTTGCGGCGTGCTGTCCGTGATCGCCGTGGCGTGCATGCGAGAGCGTTCCCAGGAGACGCTCGACTGATCGTGTATAACGTGACGTGTCCGGGTTGCGCAAAGGCCGCCTCGTGCGGCCTTTTTCGTTGGAGACTGAGCGGAGACATCGATGTCCGACTATAAAACGCCGCCGCCCGGCATGTGGCCGGTGCTCTACGCGTATTTCGACGCACTGAACCGGCTCGATAGCAACGCCACGCGCAAGCAGATCGACGCGACCATCGCGGCGGGCGCGCCCGCGATCGTCACGCTCGGTCTCGCGACGGAAGTGAATCGCCTGTCGACGGACGAGAAGCACGCGATGATCGACGATTGCGCCGCGCACATAGCGAATCGCGTGCCGCTCGCCGTCACCATCACCGGCGATAGCGTCGATGCCCAGGTCGCGCTCGCCGGTTATGCGCTCGAACGCGGCGCGTCGTGGCTCATTCTTCAGCCGCCATCGAGGCGTGGCGAATCCGAGGCGTTCTACTACGACTTCTTCGCTTCGGTGCTCGAACGAACCGGCGCGAGCGCGGGCATCCAGAACGCGCCGGACTATCTCGGCGTGGGTTTGTCGGCGGAATCGATCGCCGCGCTCGCGGCCGAGCGGCCCAACTTCCGCCTGCTGAAGGGCGAAGGCCCGGCCGTGACGATACGCGCGACCATCGAGCGGCTGCGCGCACTCGAACAGACGCTCGCGGTGTTCAACGGGCGCGGCGGTCAGGAGCTTCTCGACAACCTGCGCGCGGGGTGCGATGGGTTGATCGTCGCGCCCGATGCCTTCGATCATCAGGCCGCCATCCACGACGCCTTTGCCGAAGGACGCGAGCAGGAAGCCGAATCGCTCTATGCAGACACGCTGCCGGAAATCGTGTTCGTGATGCAGTCCCTGGAAACGCTCACCTGTTACGGCAAGCGCATCGCGGCGTGGCGCATGGGCTTCGATGTCGCGCATGATCGCGGCGCGCGTCCGACGCAGTTCGGCATAGAATGCGCGCGCCGTTTCGCGCAACGTCTCGGACCGACGGCGCGCGTCTTCCGTCGATGAATCATCGAACCGGGCGGCGTGTGAAGCGCTGCTCGATCACCGAAGCGCCCCATTGCGTGCCTTCCGCTTCATCGCTCAGGACGAAGCCGAACGACTCGTACAAGTGACGCGCCGCGTCGAGGCTCTTGAAGGTCCAGAGATACGTCTCGTCGTAATGCGCGTCGACGAAAGCCATCGCGCGTGCCATCAATTGCCTGCCCATGCCGCTGCCGCGCAATGCATCGTCGATGATGAACCAGCGCAGATGCGCGACGCGCGTCGCCGTGTCGCCGTCAATGGCAAGCGAGCCGAGCGTGCGCTCGCCTTCCATCACGAGCCACAGCGCCTTGCCTTGCGCGGGCAAGCATTCCGCGAACGCGGCGAGCTCCGTCGCGACCCTGCGCTCGAAGAACACGCCGAAGCCCGCATGATGCGCATAGAAGCGCGCGTGCAGACTCGCGATATCGCCGATACATCCCGGCCGATATCCCTCGACGATGCGCGCGCTTTCCGTATGCGCGGCGTGCGGCGTCTTGTGATCGTGACCGTGCGCGAGCGCATCGGCGTAGAGCGCGAGCGAGCGCACGAGCGTCTGCTGATCTTCGGGAACCATGCGGCGCATTGCATCGGAGACTTGATCGGTCGCGAACTTGTCGATCTTTCTGCGCAGCTTTTGCCCTGCCGCCGTCAGATAAAGCTCGGACGAGCGCGCGTCCTCGCTCGATGTCTGACGCGTGACGAGCCCCGCCGCTTCGAGCCGCGCGACCTGCCGGCTCGCGTTCGATTTGTCGAGCCGCAGGATCGCGGCGATGTCGCGTGCCTGAATGCCGGGTGTCGCGCCGATCTCGATGATCGCATGCACCGCCGAAGGCGCGAGCCCGCTATCCGCGAGCGTGTTGCGCATGAAGCCGAGTTCGCGCACGAGCTTGCGCGAGAACTCGCGCAGTTCGAGGATGGTTTTGTCGCGGGATTGAACGGGGGTGTCGATGAAGTCCATGATGTCTCCATTGGTTGCGACGCGCAACCAAACCCCGTCAATTTAGTTGCGGAACGCAACTTTTGCAAGGGAAGAAATCAAGCTCCCGAAAATCCTCACCTTCAGCCGCGGTCGCGTGCGAATCCGCATGCGCGCTCCGGCTCCGTCACGCGCAGCAGCACGAGCGCGATGCCGCCCCACACGAACTCGCGCATGCGCCGCAGCAACGCGAACGACAGCGCCGCCTGCCGGTCGACGCCGAACGCGGCCGCTATCGCGACGATCGTCGCTTCTTGCACGCCGAGGCCCGCGGGCGCGATGAACACCGCATTGCGGACGGCCTGCGTGAGCGTTTCGATGGCGACGGCCCCCGCGATCGACACCGGATGGCCGAGCATGTCGAGCGCCGCATAGACTTCGGCCGCGCCCAGCACGTAGCCCGCGAATTGCCACGCGAATGAACGCGCGAGCAGCGGCATGCGCTGCAGCAACACGCGGATATCGTGATCGAGACGCTTGCCGTCGAGCCGCGCGGCGAGGGCGTGAGCGGGATCGAGCCAGCGCCGCGCCATCGCTTCGAGACGATGGAACGGCGCACCCCTGTGCGCGAAGACGAACGCCGCGACGCACACCGGCAACGACGCGATCAATCCCGCCGCGATCACGTTGCCAATGCCATTTTCTTCGCTCGCATGAAAGCGCAGCAGCGCGAGACCGAGCATTGCGAGCGCGTATTGCACGGCGATCGTCACGAGCATCTCGACGATCACCGATGCGCTCACGAGGCTCACATCCGGCAGATAGCGCGTGCCGAGCCGGATGCCCGCGAGTTCGCCGCCGATGCCGAGCACGGGCAAGAGACGCCCGACCGCTTCGCGCACGACCGCGATCCACCAGAGCGCGGCGAGGCCGACGCGTTTGTCTAGCAGAAGCTGCCATGCGCGCGCATCGAGCAGCAGCGGCAGCGCGTGCAGCGGCACGAGCCACAGCAGCACCGGCCCCGTGTGCGCGATGAGCGCGAACGCATCCGCGATGCCCTCGTGCACCGCGAGCGCGACCAGCCGCGCGATGGCCGCGGGCCAGCGCAGCCACGCGACGCGTTTCAGTACACCCGTCATGCGATCGGCTCTGGCGTGGCCGCGAACCCGAACACGTCCGCGAAGCCGCCGCGCATCGCGCCGGCCGCTTCGATGGCGCGCTTAACGCGCGGCGAGCACAGCGCGGCCAGTTCGTCCGCGTGCCGATAATCGCGCATCGATGGCGTGATGGGCGCGGCGCCTTCCGTCGCGGGATGACTGTAGATTTCGAGCACGCCTTCAGGCGCCTTTGCCAGCAGCGCGAGCAACGCGGCTTCATCCATGCGGCCCGTCGACGAGATGCCCGCGACCCAGTCGTTATACGCGATGCCCGCACTATCGAGCCGCTTCTTCACCAGCGCGACCCACGGCGCGAGCAGGCGCGAGCCGTGCATTTCGCGCGGCAGGCGCACCGCGCGCATGCCGAACTGCGGCCCGATTTCGAGGATCAGCGCAAGCACCGTCGGATGCAGATGGAAATGCTTGTGCACGTTGACGTGATCGAGCGCGAGGCCCGTGGCGGCGAAGGCCTTGAATTGCGCGCGAATTTCGAGCGCGAGTTGCCGCCGCACGTCATGCAGAAAGAAGAAGCGCACGCCGTTTTCGAACATCGAGCCTTCGAAGTTGCCGCGCGCATCGGCGAGATCCGGTATCGACCAGTGCGGCAGCGAGGCGACGCCATCGTTCAGGACGAGATGAAGCCCCACGCGCAAGTCCGGCGAATCGCGCGCGATCCTCACGGCGTCGTAGGCGGCCGCCGCGCCGACCATCAGGCTCGCGCACGTCAGCACGCCCTCCCGATGCGCGCGCGCGACCGCCTGGTTCACGCGTTCGTGCAAACCGAAATCATCGGCGGTGACGATCAAACCGCGCACGGCATCACGCCTCGCGCGCGCGCAGGAAGCGGAAGAATTCGACGCCTTCGCGCAGGCGGCGCTTCATCATCTCCCAGCTCGCGAGCATCTCGCGCACGATCTCCCAGATCTTCGACGGACGGAAATAGAAGCGCTTGTAGAAGCGTTCGAGATCGTGGTAGATCTCCTCGCGCGACAGATGCGGATAGCCGATCGCCGCAAGCTGCACGCCTTCCTTGCTGACGAGATGGATCGTCTTGTTCTCTTCCATCCAGCCGTTGTCGACTGCCTGCTGGTATAGCGTCGTGCCCGGATAAGGCGCGGCGAGCGAAACCTGAATCGTGTGCGGATTGATTTCCTTCGCATACCGAATGGTTTTCTCGATTGTCTCCTTCGTCTCACCGGGCAGGCCGAGAATGAACGTGCCGTGGACCTTGATGCCGAGCGTGCGGCAATCGTCGGCGAAGCGTCGCGCGATATCCGTGCGCAGGCCCTTCTTGATGTTCAAAAGAATCTGATCGTCGCCGGATTCGTAGCCCACGAGCAGAAGCCGCAAGCCGTTCTCCTTCATGATCTTGAGCGTCGCGTAAGGCACGTTCGCCTTCGCATTGCAGGACCACGTGACGCCGAGCCTGCCGAGCCCGCGCGCGATCTCTTCGACGCGCGGCTTGAAGTCGGTGAAGGTGTCGTCGTCGAACATGATCTCCTTCACTTCGGGCATGTTGTCGCGAATCCACTTCACTTCCTCGAGCACGTTCTCGACCGAGCGCACGCGATAGCGATGCCCGCCCACCGTCTGCGGCCACAGGCAGAACGTGCAGCGCGAACGGCAGCCGCGTCCCGTGTAGATCGACACATACGGATGCTTCAGGTAGCCGATGAAATAGTTGTCGATGGTGAGATCGCGCTTGTAGACCGGCGCGACGAACGGCAGCTCGTCCATGTTCTCGAGAATCGGACGCGCCTCGTTGTGCTCGATGGAGCCATCGGGCAAACGGTAGCTCAGCCCCTTGATATCGGCGAACGCGCGGCCCTCCGCGATCTCCTTGCACGTGAAGTCGAATTCCTCGCGGCATACGAAGTCGATTGCCTCGCTCGCGGCGAGCGAGTTATGCGGATCGACGGCCACTTTCGCGCCGACCATGCCGATGGAAACGCCGGGCGCACGCGCCTTCAGCCTTTCGGCGAACAGGGCATCGGTGGGAAACGAGGGCGTGCTCGTATGAATGACGACGAGTTCGTAGCGCGCCGCGATATCGAGCGTCGCTTCGAAGGAAAGGCCGTCGGCGGGCGCATCGAGCAC
Organism: Caballeronia sp. 11_S32; assembly: GCF_056930355.1. Lineage (NCBI taxonomy): Bacteria > Pseudomonadati > Pseudomonadota > Betaproteobacteria > Burkholderiales > Burkholderiaceae > Caballeronia > Caballeronia sp. 11_S32. Next base: position 1,700,031 of record NZ_JBXOWH010000004.1, on the reverse strand, counting down.
GCGCGAGCCAGGCACGAGCGCGGCGGGTTGCGCGAGCCAGGTCGGATACCAGAACGAGCGTATTTCGCGCTTCGCCTGATAGCGCGAACCGGCGCCGCCGTCGAAGCCATCGAAGGAGGGCGCCTGGAGAAAGAGCGTGTGCTTCATGTTGCGAGGTTCCGTTGAGTTCCCGATTGACCGATGCTTATCGACTGTCGGATGCGTTGGCGTCGTATCGTGCGCGGGCGCCGTCGAGCGGAACCCGCACGCCGCGCCACACGACGCTGGAGCCGAACAGGGCGGCGAGCCATTGCAGCCACATCAGCACGTCGCGCAGCGGAATGAGCGGCAGGTCGCGCCAGAACGTGCGCCACGAGCGCGCGCTGCGCCAGTGCAGCACGAGCCGGGCGCTCAGGCCGAGCGACGTGCTCAGATCGACAATGGTATCGGCCACGATTTCCGCGACATTCGTGCCGTGTTCGAAGCCGAGCCCGAGCAATGCGCTCGTCAGCAGCCACGGCGTGGTGAACGACAGGCACATGAATACGAAGCCGAGCGGGTTGACCGAGCGGATCGTGCGCAGCCAGCGTGTTTCGCGGCTCCAGAGCGAGGCGAAATCGTGCTCGATCACGTCGGTCGCGACGATCACATCCGACAGCACGGTGCGCAAGCCGAGCGCGCGCGCATGTGCGGCGAGCCAGTAGTCGTCCGCGAGACAATCGCGCAGCGCTTCGAAGCCGCCGCTCTTCACGAGCGTATCGCGCGTGAGCGCGAGCGTCGCGCCGAAGCCGAAGCTTCTGTGACCGAACGCATCGGCGACGTTCACCGAAGGCGCGAACCATTCGTCGATGAAAAGCGCGCCGATGCGCGACCAGAACCCGCCGATGCGCCGCGCGCGATACAGGCAGGTGACGACGCCCACGCCCGCATCGGCGAGCGGCGCGGTCACGCGTTCGAGATAGTCCGGTTTGACGGCGATGTCGCTATCCGCGATCACGATGAGATCGTGTTTCGCGCGCGCGGCGAGATTGATCAGATTGCCGACCTTGCGGTTGCTGCCGTGCGCGGTTCCGCCGACCACGAGCTCGATGTCGCGTCCGGGATGGGCGCGCGCGAGCCGCGCGACGACGCCCGCCGCGGGATCGGACGCGCTCGCCACGCCGAACAGCAATTGATACGACGGATGCGTCTGCGTGCAGAAGGTCTCGAGATTCGAGTAAAGGCGCGGCTCGATGCCGCAAAGCGGCTTCAGCACGCTGACGGAGCCGGAAATTGCGCCGCCGCGCCGCGCGCCCGCCGTGCCGCGCGAGCCGTGATGCACGAAGGCCGCGAGCGTGGCGTGGCAGGTGGCCGCGCAGCACAGGGCGATGACGAGCCAGACGAACAACGGAACCGAATGCGCCGTCATGATCGTTTCGCGTGGATGCAGCAAATGAACGACGGCATGTCGATCCCCACAGTTACCTTGCACATCGTAGCGATTGGAATGTGAGTCGAGAACCCGAAGCCTGCATCGCCGAACCTTAAGGGATGCTTAGGGAATCGAACGAATGCACGCTGAAATATGGGTGAAAGCGCGTCGTATCATTGCGGCAAGAAAGCCGTCGCGCGAAAAAAAAACCCGGCAACGAGGCCGGGTTAAAGGGGATCGGGCGCGTTCCGAGGTCACGCCCGACCGCGTGGCACTCCGCGGCACGCCGCGCCGGATTCGGCGCGGCGACGCACAAATGAACGGCGCCGGATTCGCGCGGCCAGCAGGCGCGGATGCCCGCATGGCATCCCTGGTCCGCATGAGCGCGAATCGGTGCGCACGACGGTATAGTGCGTGGACAAAGCTTATGCGAAGCTTAAGCAGCGAGCGCGCGAATCCGGTAACGGGGACATAATGTGCAGTCACGCGCAAAGCTTAAGGGGCGCTTAAGCATGCGGGCCGGAGAATCGGCTGCGACGTGTTGCGAGCCTGGAGGAAGTGCATGCGCCTGTTATTGGTGGAGGACGACGAGATGATCGCGGAGACCGTGCTCGCCGCGTTGCGCCGCGCAAACTATACCGTGGACTGGGCGCAGGACGGCCGTGCGGCAGAGCTTTCGCTCGGCAACGGCGTGTATGACCTCGTTCTGCTGGACCTGAATCTGCCGAAGCGCGACGGCCTCGACGTGCTCGGCAGCTATCGCAAGAACGGCGGCGATGCCCCGGTGATGATCCTGACCGCGCGCGATGCCGTCGATGACCGCATCCGCGGCCTCGACGCCGGCGCCGACGATTACCTGATGAAGCCCTTCGATCTCGACGAGCTCGCCGCCCGCGTGCGCGCGCTCCTGAGACGCCGCACCGGGCAGAAGCATCCGGTGTATTCGCACGGCGAACTCTCGCTCGATCCCGCCGCGCACGAAGCGACCAAGGGCGGCGTCGTGCTCAATCTCGTGCCGCGCGAGTTCGCGTTGCTGCAGGCGCTGATCGAAGAGCCTTCGCGCGTGTTCCGCCGCTCGGAGCTCGAAGAAAAGCTGTACGGCTGGGGCGAGGAAGTGGGCAGCAATGCGATCGAAGTCCATGTGCACAGCCTGCGGCGCAAGATCGGTGCGGAGGAGATCGTGACGGTGCGCGGCGTGGGTTATCGGCTGAAGAGGATCGGATGACATCGATACGCAGATGGCTGCTCGGCTGGCTCATCTGCGGGCTCGGCATCGCTTGCCTGATCGCGGGCATCGGCATATTCAGCGCGGCGCGCCTCGAGGCGGGCGAGCTTTTCGACTACGAATTGCGCACCGTTGCGCTCTCGCTGCCCCACAACATCTTCGCCGACGATATCGCGCAGGGGCGCAGTCACGAACTGCACGACATCGCCGACGACCAGCTCGTCATCGACATATGGGACCGGTCGGGCCGCCTCATTTATCACTCGCCGCGCGAGCCCGCGCTGCCGCGCTTCGGCGAGGGCTTCGAATCCGCCGAGCGTGAAGGTTATCGCTGGCGCGCGTTCGGCGTCGCGCAGCCGGACCGCTTCGTGCAAGTGGCGCAGCCTTATTTCGTTCGCGACGATCTCGCCGTTTCGCTCGCGCTGCGCACGATCTGGCCGCTCGCGCTGCTGATTCCGGTGATCGTCGTGATCGTGCTCTTCGTGGTCGCGCGCGGGCTTGCGCCGGTGCGCTGGCTGTCGCAATCGCTTGCCATCCGCTCGCCGGAATCGCTCGATCCCATTGCTTTCGACAAGCCGATGCCCGTGGAATTGCGCCCGCTCGTGCATGCGTTGAATGATCTGCTCGCGCGCCTGAACGAATCGTCGCAGGCACAGCGCACGTTCGTCGCGGATGCGGCGCACGAGCTGCGCACGCCGCTCGCCGCGCTCAAGCTGCAGATCCAGGCCGCGATCGGCGACGGCTCGCTTCAGGTCGATGCCGTGACGCTCGCGAAGATCGATGGCCGCCTGAACCGCCTCATTCATCTCGCGCAGCAACTGCTCAGCATGGCGCGCGAAGATGCCGCGCGTGAAGCGGCCATCGGACCGATGAGCCTGCGCACGCTCTGCGAGATTCGCGTGAGCGATTTTTCGTTGCTGGCCGAAGCCCGGTCGATCGATCTCGGCCTGGAGCTCGAAGATGCGCGTGACGATCACGACGCATTCACCATCATGGGCGACATGCACGCGCTCGCCGTGCTGGTCAACAACCTGCTCGAAAACGCGATTCGCCATACGCCGACCGGCGGCCGCGTCGACGTGACGCTGCGGCGCGAAACGGACGGCATCGTGCTGACCGTGCTCGATTCGGGACCAGGCATTCCGGAAAGCGAGATCGATCGCGTATGCGACCGTTTTTATCGCTGCGTCGGCACGACGGGACATGGCAGCGGCCTCGGGCTCGCCATCGCGCTGCGCGTCGCGCAGCGGCATCACGCGACGCTCGATATCCGGAATCGCGCAGGCGCGAGCGGGCTCAGCGTATCGGTGCACGGCCTGCGCGCGCTTGCATCGCCGGCGCGCACGAAGGATATCGTCAGCGGAATGCATGCGTGAATGAAAGCGCAAGAAGCGGGCGTGCCGTGCTGCTTGCGGGACGAAGCTGGCTGCTTTCATTCCTTCATGTCGAGACGATCATGAAGAAGCGCTTTCTTTCATGCGCATGTCTTGCGTGGATTTGCACCGCGCATGCGACGGATGCGGCCGCGCCGGATGCGGCGTCGGCTCCGGCATCCGAACCGAGGACTTTGAAAGAACGTCTCGGCGACAAGGCGAGTGACGCCCCGAAGGAAGCCCCCTTGGGGGGTGAGCAACGCGTAGACAATTGCCACGTTCCCGCCGATCAGCGCGGCACGAAGGTTCGTCCCGACAAGTGCACGCCCTGAAGCGCGCGCAATTGTGGTACCTTTAGCGGGTGAACCATTTGGTACAAATTCAAGGAGCCCGCCTTGTCTTCCACTCAAGCTTCATCCGTCCTGCGCCTCGGCATTCTCGGCGGCGCGAACATCGCAAAACAATTCACGCGTGATGTGAGGCCGAGCGAGCGCGCGCGCGTCGTCGCGGTCGCGAGTCGCAGCGACGAGAACGCGAAAGCGTTCGCCGAAGCCAACGGCATCGAAACGTGGTTCGGCAGCTATGAAGCGCTGCTCGCGAGCCCGGATATCGACGCCGTCTACATTCCGTTGCCCAACAGCCTGCATGCCGAGTGGGCGATCAAGGCCGCGGAGCACGGTAAGCACATCCTGTGCGAGAAGCCGCTCGCGCTCGATCGCGATGAAGCCGCGCGCATGTTCGAAGCCGCCGACCGCCACGGCGTGATGCTGCTCGAATCGTTCCCGTATTACTTTCAGCCGCAGACCGCCGCGATGATGTCGCTGATCGGCGAAGGCGCGATCGGCGACGTGCGCGCGATTCAGGCAAGCTTCGGCTTCACGGTGGGCAATCCCGGCGCGAACATCCGCATGAAGCCCGAGCTCGGCGGCGGCGCGCTGCTCGATGCGGGCAGCTACCCGCTGAGCCTCATTCGCCTCGTGATGGGATGCGCGCCGCAACGCGTCGATGCGATCGCGACCTGGGCCGACAGCAAGGTCGACATCAGCCTCATGGCCACGCTGATCTACGCCGATGGCCGCCGCGCGCAGGTCTCGTGCTCGATGGACGCGGCCAATCACCGGCACGCGACGATCATCGGCACGCAGGGCACCATCGACACGGAGTATCTCAATCACACGAGCGCGCAGGCGGCGGGCGACCAGTACGGCTATCTGCCGAGCCAGTTGCGCGTGCGGCGCGGCATTCCCAATTCGGTGCCGTTCGAGCCGGTCGCGTCGGAGGCGGGCAGCGGCTTCTTCTTCGCGGCGGAAAGCTTCGCGCGCATGGTCGCGGCGCGCGATGCCGCCGCGATCGAGTACTACGCGCAGGTGAGTCTCGACAATGCCGCGACGCTCGCGGCGATCATCGAGAGCGCGCGCAGCGAAAAGCCCGTCACGCTCTGATCGTCGCAAGCGATTCACGCGCCGCGTGTGGCGCGTGAATCGCCGGTCATGCGTCGAGTTTCAACGCTTGACGATCACCACTTCCAGATACTCGCTCGGCACCACGAGCGACGACGCTCCCGCGATATTGCAGCGCTCCAGCAACGCCGTGATGTCGCGTTCGAGATCCGCCTGTTTCGCGGCATCGAGCGCGGCGAACGCGCGATGCGTCGGCCCGTAGAAATCGCGGAACACCTGGATCCAGTGCGCGCTCGATTCATAGCGGAAGTTGAAGTGCTTGCGCACGCAACGAATGTCCGCCGCAGAGGAACCGAAGAGCGCGACCACATGCGGCTCAGTGCCCCAGAGCGCAGGCGATTGCAGTCCCGCGGGCGGCGGCACGTAAGCGCCGATGACCTTGAAGAGCTGGCCGATGAAGCCCTCGGGCGTCCAGTTCGCCATGCCGATGCGTCCGCCGCTCTTCGTCACGCGCAGCATCTCGCCCGCGGGGCGCCTATGATCCGGCGTGAACATCGCGCCGAACGTGGACAAGACGACATCGAAGCTGTCGTCGTCGAAGGGCAGGTCTTCCGCATCGGCCACCTTGAAATCGATCGCGAGCCCTTCGGCTTGCGCGCGCGCCCAGCCCTTTTCCAGCAGCGCGGGAACGTAGTCGGTCGAGGTCACGTGAGCGAAGCGGTGCGCCGCGGCGAGCGTCGCGTTGCCATTGCCGGCGGCGACATCGAGCACGCGCTCGCCGGCGCGCACGTCGATCGCTTCGGCGAGCGTCTCGCCGACAATCTGCAAGGTCGTGCCGATAACCGCAAAATCTCCGCTGGCCCAGGTGGCCTGCTGCCGCGCCTTGATCGCGGCGAAGTCGGGTTGTGCTTGGGTCGGTTCGTCGCGAACCGCGGATGTATTCAACGCATGCATGGTTCCTTCTCCAGATTCCAGATGATGTGTCGAGCATCGCCCTGATGGCGGGCAGGTGCAGTATCCCGTTACCATCGCATCGACGCCTGCCCGCGCGTCGCCGCGAATTGCCCGTTCGTCCGCTTCGCGCCCGCTCCACGTTCGCCGCGCTGGCGCCGCCTCCGATCATCGGGAGCCGAAATGAGCCACGACATCCTTTCCGATGTGCTGCGCACGGTGCGCCTGCGAGGCGCGCTCTTCTTTCACGTGAGCGGCAACCGCAACTGGGCGGCGGAGGCGCCGCCCGCGCGTGACATTGCGAGCATCGTCATGCCGGATTGCGAGCACGTGATGGAGTATCACGTCGTGACGCACGGCAACTGCTGGGGCGCGATTGTCGGTGAAGCGCCGGTGCGCCTCGCGAGCGGCGACATCATCGTGTTTCCGCATGGCGACGCGCATGTGATTTCGAGCGCGCCCGGCATTCGCGCGGAGGTCGATATGACGGCGCTCTCGGCGAAGATCGATCAGTTGCCCTTCACACTGACCTATGACGCGGTAGAAGCGCGCAACAATCCGTGCCCGAACGATGCATACGAAACAATGCTGGTATGCGGCTTTCTCGGCTGCGATCTGCGTCCGTTCAATCCGCTCATCGCCACCTTGCCGCGGCTTCTGCATCTCACGGAGACCGGCACTCAGGGCTGGATTAATCACTTCATGCAGCAGGCCGTGATCGAGTCGCGCCACAAGCGGCCGGGCGGAGAGGCGATGCTCGAGCGCATGAGCGAAATGATGTTCGTCGATGCGGTGCGCCGTTATGTCGATGTGCTGCCCGATGAAAGCCGCGGCTGGCTCGCGGGATTGCGCGACCGGTTCGTCGGCCGCGCGCTCGCGGTGATGCATGACGCGCCCGCGCACGAGTGGACCGTCGAAGAGCTGGGCGAGCGCGTCGGCCTGTCGCGTTCGGCGCTGCATGAGCGCTTCGTCGACATGATCGGCTTGCCGCCGATGCAATATCTCGTCAACTGGCGCATGCAGGTCGCGGCCGGGCTCCTGCGCAATACGAACTCGACGATCGCGTCCGTGGCGCTGGACGTGGGCTATGCATCGGAAGCGGCGTTCATTCGCGCATTCAAGCGTCTCGTCGGAAAGCCGCCGGCCACGTGGCGCCGCGAAAAGAGCCGTGCGGAAGCCGAGATGCACGCGCACTAGGCGAAATCGGATTGACTTCGACCGGTTCTCTGACTAAGGTCAGAGATATTGAATCACGCCTCGGTGACAGAGATGAACCCGGCCGATATCACCCAGATCCGCAGTTTCAATCGCACGGTCGCCGAGGGCATCGGCGCGCTCAACGATCACTTTCTCGGACGCGGCCGGCCCATGGGCGAGTCGCGGCTTTTGTGGGAGATCGGGCCGCAAGGCGTCGATCTTCGCGTGCTGCGCGAGCGTCTCGGTCTCGACTCGGGTTATCTGAGCCGCACGCTCGCGTCGCTGGAGCGGCAGGGCCTGGTGGCGGTCGATTCCCGTCCTGACGACCGCCGGGTGCGTCGCGCCTGTCTGACCGAAGCGGGCAGCGATGAGCGCGCCGAACTCGAACGGCTCTCGGATGCGGTCGCGGGCGGCATGCTCGCGCCATTGAGCGAAGCGCAGCGCCGGCGGCTGATCGGCGCGATGGCGGAAGTCGAGCGTTTGCTGCAACCCTCGCTGATGCGCTTCGCGATCGAAGATCCTGCGGGCGAAGACGCGCAATGGTGCATCGGTCAGTATTTCGAGGAGTTGAACACGCGTTTCGCCGCGGGCTTCGATCCGTCGCTCAGCCTGTCCGCCGATGCACGCGAACTGACGCCTCCGCATGGCGCGTTGATCGTGGCGAGGCTTCATGGCGCGGCGATGGGCTGCGTCGCGCTCAAGTTTCACGGCAAGTCCGCGGCCGAGCTGAAAAGAATGTGGGTGAGTGCGTCCGCTCGCGGCCTCGGCGTGGGGCGGCGCCTGCTGGCGGAGGCGGAAAGGCACGCGCGGCGGAGCGAAGCAAAGGCCGTGCGTCTCGAAACCAACGATGCGCTGAAAGAAGCGATCGCGCTGTATCGGCAAGCGGGGTATGTCGAGGTCGCGCCGTTCAGCGACGAGCCTTACGCGGATCACTGGTTCGAGAAAGCGCTGCGTTGAGACCTCCCGTCAACGCGATGACGAGATCGAGAAACGCGCGCGTCTTCGCCGGCGGATGATGCCGCGACGGATAGAACGCATAGAGCGGAAAGCGCTCGTCTGGCCAGTCGGGGAAGAGGTCGATCAGCTTGCCATCGGCGAGCAGTTGTTCATGGCCGAGCGCGAGAATCTGCGCGACGCCATAGCCGGAGAGAAGCGTGCTCAGCATCGTGCCGGGATCGTTGAGCGTGAGACGGCCGCGCGTTTCCACGGTAATGCGCTTCTTCTTCCTGTGAAACTCCCACACGAACGGCCGCCCCGTTTCGGGATCGCGAAACTCGATGCACGTGTGCGTGTCTTCGCCGAGCGCTTGCGGCGTCACGGGCTTGCCGCATCGCTTGATATACGAAGGCGCGGCGACCGTGCGCACCGGCGTATCGAGCAGCTTGCGCGCGACGAGACTCGAATCGCGCGGCTCGCCGAAGCGGATCGCGAGATCGAAGCCGTCCGCGATCATGTCGCCGAGCCGGTCGCTCGTGATGAGGTCGAGCTGCAGATCGGGATGCGCTTTCAGGAACGCGTCGAGCTTCGGGCCGAGCAGCAGCCGCGAGAAGATCGGATCGACATTCACGCGCAAGCGCCCGCGCACGGCCGTCGCGCTGCCCGATGCCGTGGCGGCCGCTTCCTCCAGGCCCGCGAGATGCGGCATGACGTGCTCGAAGAAGCGCCGGCCATCGTCGGTGAGCGAGACACTGCGTGTCGTGCGGTCGAAGAGACGAATCTTCAGACGCGCTTCGAGACGCGCGATCGCACGGCTCACGCCGGGCTGCGACATGCCGAGCCGATCGCCCGCCGCGGCGAACGTGCCCGCATCGACGATCGCGGCGAACACGCTGATGCCGTTGAGGATGCGTTCGTTGAAGCCGGCCATTCATGCCTCCGCGTCATGGATGAAATGGCATTCATGTTATCGCGAAGCGATGCGCGGACGCGCAGAATGGGCATCGTTCAACCGGTTATGACGAAAGGGGGATGCACATGGCGCGTGTTTTCATCACAGGTTCGACGGACGGGCTCGGCGCGATGGCGGCGCGCCTTTTGATCGACGAAGGGCATCGCGTGGTGCTGCATGCGCGCAACGCCGCGCGTGCCGACGATGCGCGCGACGCATTGCCCGAAGCGGAGGCGGTCGTCATCGGCGATCTGTCGGGCATCGAAGCGATGCGTGATGTCGCGGACCAGGCGAACAGGCTCGGGCGCTTCGATGCGGTCATTCATAACGCGGGCATCGGATATCGCGAGCCGCGGCGCATCGAGACTGTCGACGACTTGCCGCATGTGTTCGCGATCAACGTGCTCGCGCCTTATGTGCTGACGGCGCTGATCGAAAAACCGCGGCGGCTCGTGTATCTCAGCTCGGGCATGCATCACGGATCGCGCGCGGATCTCGACGATATCGAATGGAAAGCGCGTCACTGGAACGGCGCGCAGGCGTATGCGGAGAGCAAGTTCATGGACGTGCTGCTCGCGCTTGCCGTCGCGCGTTTCTGGCCGGATGTGCTGTCTAACACGCTTGAGCCCGGCTGGGTGCCGACGAAGATGGGCGGGCCATCGGCGCCCGACGATCTCGACAAGGCGCATCGCACGCAGGCGTGGCTCGCCGTGAGCGACGACGAAGACGCGCGCGTGACGGGGCGCTACTTCTTTCACATGCGCGAGCGCGCCTGCGATCCGGCGGCGCGCGACCAAGCGTTGCAGGATGCGTTGATCGCGGCATGCGAGCGCCTCGCGCGCGTGAAGCTCGAACGCTGAGCGAGCGCAAAAAAAACGGGCCCCGAAGGGCCCGCCAAATCACTCCAACACGGTCAACTTCATGCGTGGTGCGCCTTGGCGACCTTGTCCACGGAAATCGAGTCGGCGCGCAGACGCTCGTACTCCTGCTCGCTCATCGGCACGGCGTCCTTCTTGCCCAGATCGTTCAGGCGGATGCGGTACGTCTCACGTGCGGTGTACGCTGCGATCGCCGCGATAATCGTCACGCCTAACGCAATGGCGCCGACCGTCAGCGGGATGTTGTTCGATCCCGGCGGCGCAACCGCTGCGAACAGGGCGGGCAGCAATGCGGTGATCGTCGTGCCGACATTCTGCGAGATCGCCATGGCGGAGACACGCGTCCGGGTCGGGAAGAGTTCGGGATAGAAGCTCGGGAAGATCGCGTTGTAGCCCTGATACACGACGCCCCACATCAGCAGCGACATCAGGAAAGCGAGCGGAACGCTGTGAATGCTGATCGCATAGAGATACCCGAAGGCGAGCACACCCGAGATCAGCGAGCCGCCGATCATCATCGGACGACGGCCGATCTTGTCCGACAGATTGCCGACGAACGGAATCACCAGCACGGCGACGATGTTGCCGACCACGGGAATCCACAGATACACGCTCTTGTGGAAGCCGATACCGTACGAAGACTGCACCGCGTAAGCCGCACCAAAGATCGTCGCGACGACGGGAATCACGTTCATCAGCGCCATGCAGACGACGCGGATCATGTCGGGCGTGCTGTTGGCGAACGCTTCCTTGATCGGCGACTTCGGCAGATCACCGTGCGCGCCTTCCGACGTGAAGGCCGGCGTCTCATGCACTTCCTTACGGATGATGTAGCCCGCGACCAGCACGAAGGCCGACAGCAGGAACGGCACGCGCCAGCCCCACGAGTTGAACATGTCTTCCGGCATGAACGTCGCGAGCGGCAGGAACACGGCGGCGGCGAGAATCTGGCCGGCCTGCACGCCTTGCAGCGTGAAGCTCGCGTAGTAGCCGCGGCGTCCGAACGGCGCGTGCTCCAGAATCATCGAGCTCGCGCCGGAGATTTCACCGGCCACCGCGAAGCCCTGGATCAGGCGCAACACGACGAGCAGCGCGGGCGCCGCCATGCCGATCTGGTGATACGTCGGCAGGAGACCGACTGCCATGGTCGAGATGCCCATCAGGAACATGCAGATGAGCAGCACGTTCTTGCGGCCGTGCGTGTCGCCCAGATGGCCGAGCACGAATGCGCCGATCGGACGGGCAACGTAGCCCACGCCGTACGTCGCGAGTGAAGCAATGATCGCCACCTTCGGATTGCCCGACGGGAAGAACAACTGCGGGAAAATGAGTGCTGCTGCCTGGGCGTAAATGAAGAAGTCGTAGTACTCGAGCGCCGAGCCGATCCAGCCGCTCGCCGTCGCTTTTTTAGCCTGGCGGCCGCTGTGTGCGTCTTCCTTAGGGCTAGCCATAGAGATGTCTCCGAACAATGGGTTTATGGAGTTGAGCCTGGGAACTGGGCCGAGCGGCGGGGCATTCGAATCACCGGAATTGCGCGTCGCTCTGAAAGTGATTGGAGAATAAAAGCGCAACCCCTTTGGATCAACATACTGTGATAAATTTTGCGCGATTATCGCACGCGTGTGTCCGATAATCGATCACTTTGGGGGTTAGCACTAGCCATTGGCCCGGGTAGAACGCCGAAACATCCCATGATCCATAACTAAACAAGCATGTCAGCATGACTAAACCCGAACTCGACAAGCGCGACTGGATCGCCGGGCTGGAAAAGGGTCTCGCCGTCCTCGAAGCCTTCGACGATCAGCACGCGCGCATGACCCCGACGCAGGCCGCGATGCGCACTGGTCTGACGCGCACCGCCGCGCGCCGCTATCTGCTGACGCTCGCGCATCTCGGCTATGTGCAGACCGACGGCAAGCTCTTCAATCTCACGCCGCGCGTGCTGCGCATGGGCTGGTCGTACTTCGAATCGGCGCGCTTGCCGCGCATCGTGCAGCCTTACTTGCAGCAGTTGAGCGCGTTGATCCACGAATCGGTGTACGTGAGCGTGCTCGATGACTGGGATCTCGTGATCATCGCGCGCAACGGTTCCACGCGCGTGATGACAACGGGCTTCGTGCTCGGCGCGCGCGTGCCGGCCGCGCTGATGTCGGGCGGCATCGCGATGCTCGCGTACAAGGACGAGGCATCGGTGCGCGAATGGCTCGAGGCAACCGAGTTCAAGCCCTTCACGCCGCTCACCATCACGAACAAGGAAAAGCTCTACGAGAAGATCCGGCAGGCGCGCGTGGATGGCTACGTCGCGATAGAGCAGCAGTTGCAGACGGGCGTGCGCGGCGTCGCGGTGCCGATGAAGAACCGGCATGGCGAAGTAGTGGCGGCGCTGTCGGCGAACATGCCGATCGGAAAGGAAACGGGCGAGGCCGCGCTCGCCCGCGTGCTGCAGCCGTTGCAGGAGACGGCGTTGTCGATGTTGAACGTGATCTGAGCTTTATCGCTTCGACCAGAACTCGCGCTGCACGCGCAGCACTTCATCTTCGACTTCTTCGACGGGACCGATCAACTCAACCGGCTTCTGGCAATGATCGAAGACATAGCGCGATGAGACGCTCATCGTCGGATTCTCGGCGTGATTGCCGGTGGCTTCGAGCAGGTGCGCCTCGGTGAGTCCATACACCACGCGGCCGATATTGGCCCAGTACGCCGTGCCTGCGCACATGCAGCACGGCTCGACGGACGTGTAGAGCGTGCATCCCCACAGATACTCCGGCGTGAAGTTGAGCGCCGCGACACGCGCGAGCACCGACTCGGCGTGATTCACCGTATCGACATTGCCTTGCTCCATCAGCACCGTCTCCTGATCCGGGCCGACGAGAATCGCGCCGAACGGATGATGGCCCAGCAGCGTCGCGCGCTCTGCGACGGCGCTCGCGTGCCGAAGATGCCGCACGATCTGCTCGCGCGTGGGCGTGAGACCTTGCGGCGGAAGATCGTCTCGTCGAGGGGCGGGTGCGGTGATGGGCATCAAGGTGTCTCCTTCGCATGTCGATGTCGGATGGAAGGGCAGGATAGCGCGGCAAAAACGCGCGTGGTCATGCGTGTGACGATGGCGGGAATAAGCGTAAAGGTGAGGGTTTGCGGGAGCGCCCGGTTCGGATGCCGCTCGAGGCCCTTGATTCAGGGCTCTTCGAGCGGCTCGCGCATGGTTAAGGTGAGGTTTTTCGGGACTTTCACGATCAGCAGAAAATCACGTTCAGCGATGCGACGCGGCCGCGGTTCGACCGCACTCCGACACAATACCCCTCAGACCCCGCCCGTGAAGATCGGGCCTTGTCCCCCGGGCACGAATGCGCGAGGCGCATGCTCGCCGTTCGCACCGGACTGATCGCGCGCAGCCGATGCCATCGCCGGGTCGCGCAACGTGACCGCGCTGTCCGCCGTGATCGGCACGCTCGGTTGCGCGAGCAGTTCGGTCTTGCGCATCGAGCCCGCCGACGTCCCGAAGTAATACCCGATGATGCTGATCCACGCCGTGCCGAGCGCGCCCACGACGACGTTCACGAGATCGCGATTCGCCTCGGGCAACGCGCGCAGTGCCATCAACAACAGGATGCCGAAGAAGCCCGCGGTCACGCTCATCGCGAGCACTCTGGGCACCCAGTCCTTGTTGGCGATGCCCATCGCGCGCGCATCGGCGCGATCGCCCGCCGCGATGCGCGCCATGTCCGCTTCGAACGATAGCCGCGCCTGCGCCGCCGCCACGACGAGTTGCTGCAGCTGCAACGAGTTCGTGCTTTCGGCCTGGCTGATTTTTTCGAGCGCGGCGGGATCGTTGAGCGCGGTCTCGACGACAGCCGGATCGTTCGGCGTGCCGAGCGCATGCGAGATGATCGCGGCCGCCGTCGTCACGCCGAGCCCGACCGGCCCGCCGATGAGACCCGCCAGAAGAGGCGCCTTCGCGCCGATCGTTGCCGCTACTTTCGACCAGTCCATCATGCTGCTCCCAGAAGAAGATTCGTCGCCATGCGCTCGGTCCAGCCGCGGCTGAACGTCGGCCATGCGTGCAGGCCCTTCAGATATCGCAATCGATACGCAATGAAGCGCAACACGAAGCGCATCGGGTCGGCGGCCTTCACGGCATCGACGGTATCGGGGCCGAACTTGCCGTCTTCCTTCGCGCCCGATGCCTTCTGCATCCACAGCACGACGAGTCCGCCGTTGTAGTTCGCATCGAAGATCTGGAACGCGACACGCGGATCGAATTCGTCGAGATGCAGCGGGTCCCAGTACTTCTGCTTGGCGATGCGCTTCGCCAGTTCGAGCGGCAGGTCCTTCATCGCGCCCGCATAACCGTAGCCGCGCGCGACGCGCGCCGTCACGCCCCACATCGTTTCGCCGCCCGGGTCCGCCGGATGGAACGAGTAGCCGCCTTCGCTGCCGATCAGCGCGTCGAAGGCCTCATCGAAGCTGTTCATGGTGATCTCCCTGGCGCCTGCGCGTGCCGCCGGAACCTCGTCATCGCGGCGCCGGAAGAAACGGGCCGGCGCACGAGGCGGCCGGCCCGGTCGCGTCACGTCAGTGGCAGGCAGTCATGATGCGACGGCAAGGGCTTATGCATCGGCTGTGCCAGCCGGCGTGCGATCGCCTGCGAGGCTTGTGCGGCAAGGCTCGCGAGGCGCAGGGAGAGGAAGGAAGAAAAGCGAACTGTCGTGCGCCGGCCAACGCTTTCTCAGCGCGTCTGTTCGGGCGGCGCAGACATCGATCAGTGCGCGGCTGTCGCGAGAGAGGGGCCGGCTTCGGGCTCGTTCGTGCGGATCGCGATGACGGCAAGGAGCGCCGCCGCGAGCGGCACGGCGAGCGTCAGATAGAAGCCGCTTGGGCCGCCCATGTTCAGGAACGTCCCGCCGACAGCCGATCCCGCGATCGCGCCGACGCGTCCCATGCCAATGGCCCAGCCGGTGGCGGTCGCCCGCAGCGTCGTCGGATAGGCGCCGACGACGAGATAGTTGAGCGCGATCTGTTGTCCGCCGATGCCGAGCCCCGCCGCGCCCGCGAGCGTGAACACGAGTCCCCACGACGTCTGTGCGTACGCGAGCCCAATGGCGATCGCGATACCGAGCGCAAGCAACGCGATCAGAAGGCGCCGCGTGCTGATCCTCGGCAACGCGATGGAAAGCGGAATCGCGCACACGATGAACACCGCGTTCACGACCACCGTGCCGAGCGGCGCCTGCGCGGCGGGCAGGCCCGAGGCCTTCAGCACCGTTGGCAGCCACGAGAGGAACATGAACCACGCGATCCAGTTGAAGAAGTAGACGGCCCAGATCGCGGCGGTGTTGCGCGCGTTGCCTTCGCGAAAGAGCGCGGCGACGCTCGCGCGTGCGGCGGCTTCGCGCACGCCGAAGCGCGCGTCATCGGCGAGTGGCCACGTCACGATGCGCGCGAGCACGTTACGCACGGCGCGTTGATCGTTGCCCGCACGCGTGACGAGGTAATGCAGCGATTCGGGCAGCACGAACCAGAGCAGCACGAGCAACGCGAGCGGCGCCGCCCCGCCGATGACGAACACGCCTTCCCAGCCGATCACGGGCATCATGCGGGCGGCCAGCAGGCCTCCGAGCATTGCGCCGGCGGGCAGGCCGAGCAGCACGCCCGTCATGATCGCGCCGCGATGCCGCGCCGGTCCATACTCGGCGGCAAGCGCGAGCAGGACCGGCGTGCAGCCGCCCATGCCCAGTCCCGCGATGAAGCGCAATACGAGAATCTGGCCCGTGCCGCTCGCGAAGGCGGTGGCGAGCGATGCGATGCTGAACACCGCCACGCCGCCGAGCAGCGCGGGACGTCTTCCCACGCGATCGCCGACGAGCCCGAGCGTCATTGCGCCGATGGTCATGCCGAGCGTGCCCGCGATCAGGATCGGCGCGAGATCGCCGGGCGCGAGATTGAAGGCCGCGACGATCGCCGGGCCTGTGTACGCGATGGCTTGCGTGTCGAAGCCGTCGAAGAGCGTGGTCGCGAAGCACAGCAGAAAGATCGTCCATTGAAAAGGACGGATGCGTTCCCTGTCGATCAGCGACGCGATGTCGAGAGGCGTGGTCATGGTGTCTCCGTTTTTTGTGTCCGTCGGAGAGTACGAGAGCCATGCACGTCACGTCCAATACCGTTGCGGACTGACGCCATACCGTGCGGGTATGACCCGCTCATTCGATGCTCATTCTCCGCTCCTACGATGCGAAGCATGCAGGGCGGCGCGGTCTCATCGAAGCATTCGCACTGCCTTTCGTTGATGACGTTTCATCGAGGAGAAAAGCCATGCGCCACTATCCATCGGACAGTCCCCGCGCGGCGGCGCGCATCGTCGTGATGTCGCTGATCGCGGACGGGCATATCGGCAGCGTCGAAATCGAGGAGCTCGAGCGGCGCGGATTCTATGCGCGGCTCGGGCTTTGCGCCGGCGAGCTGCATGAAGTCGTGCGCGAGGTGTGCGAGGACCTCACGCGCTGTTCATATCTCACCTGGGACGACGTGTGCCGTGTCGATGCGCGCGTCGTGCAGGCGCTCGCTGAAGAAGTGCGCGACGAGCGCATGAGACGCGACGTGCTCATGCTGTGCGAAACGGCGGTCGTCGCGGATGACGGCGTCATGACCTGCACCGAAGCCGCCGTGATCGATGCGGTGAAGCGCGCATGGCGCATGCACTGAAAACGCGTGATACATCAACTGGAGACGACATCATGCAACAGCACATTCTCGTCGCGGTGGGACCGGGATTCAGCCATGCCGCGCTCACGCTCGGCATCGCGCGGGCCCGCGAATGCAATGCACGCCTCACGGCGCTTCATGTGGTGGACCGCATGCCGTTCTGGGCGGTATCGTCGGTGCCGTATGACTGCGGCGCGGCGCTTCAGTATCTCGAAGAGCAGGCGCGCCAGGTCGAAAAGCGCACGCTGCAGGCGATACGCGCATCGAGCATCGACGGCGCCTGCGTGACGATGGACCTGCCGAACGGCATGACGCTCTCGCGCGTGATCGCGCAGGCGGCGCGCGAGTTCGATGCGGACCTCATCGTGATTGGCCGCACGAAGGCCGCGAACTGGCGCTTCTGGGAAGAGCGCGTATCGGATGCGGTGAGCCGCCACAGCAATCGCCGCGTGCTGATCGCATCGAACCAAGCGGGCAATGAAGCGGGCAATAAAGCGGGCAATGAAGCGGCCGTTGAAACAAAAGCGACACCGTTGCGCTTTACCATCGTCGATTTCACGCAGCGCACACCTGCGCCATCGTACAGTTCGAGAGGAAGCTCGCCATGCCGGACCGCATCGTCAAACCGTCCCGACGCACGTTGTTGAAGGGGCTCGTCTCCGGCACGGGACTCGCGCTCACGGGCGCGGGTCTCGCCGATGCGCTCGCGCAAGGTGTCGCTTCCGCCGTCGTCACCGCCGACAAGTTGCGTCCGCAACTACCCGGCGGCGTGATGAGCGGCGATGTCACCGCGACGAGCGGCATCGTCTGGAGCCGCACGGACCGGCCCGCGCGCATGATCGTCGAGTACTCGGCGAGCGAGAGCTTCAAGACGTTTCAGCGGCGCATCGGGCCAGCCGCGCTCGAGAGCAGCGGTTTCACGGCGCGCGTCGATCTGACCGGTCTGCCGCCCGCCGCAGACGTGTTCTATCGCGTGCGCTTTCAGGATCTCGTCGATGGCAAGGCGTATAGCGAACCTGTGACGGGACGCCTGCGCACCGCATCGCTCGATGCGGACAAGCCCGTCTGCTTCGTCTTTTCCGGCGACGAAGCGGGGCAGGGCTGGGGCATCAACGAGCGCTTCGGCGGCTATCGCATCTATGAAGCGATGCGCCGCGAGTCGCCGGACTTCTTCATCCATCAGGGCGATCAGATCTACGCGGACAGCGTGATCGAACCCGAAGTGCGTCTGCCCGATGGCACGATGTGGACCAACATCGTCACCGAAGGCAAGTCGCATGTCGCGCAGACGCTCGACGATTACCGCGCGGCTTTCGCCTACAACCAGCTCGATAAAAACAAGCGCCGTTTCGCCGCCGAAGTGCCGTTCCTCGTGCAATGGGACGATCACGAAGTGCGCAACAACTGGTATCCGGGCGAGATCATCGGCGAGGCGGAGAAGCGTTATCAGACGCGTTCGATCAACCTGCTCGAAGCGCGCGCCAGG
The DNA here is from genome assembly GCF_056930355.1 of Caballeronia sp. 11_S32. NCBI lineage: Bacteria > Pseudomonadati > Pseudomonadota > Betaproteobacteria > Burkholderiales > Burkholderiaceae > Caballeronia > Caballeronia sp. 11_S32. The sequence continues at coordinate 1,681,541 of NZ_JBXOWH010000004.1, read as the reverse complement.
CAGGCGATGTTCGAATACAACCCGTATCGCATCAATCAGCTCGATCCGGAGCAGGTTTATCGCGGCTTCCAGTTCGGGCCATTGCTCGATGTGTTCATGCTCGACGAGCGTTCATATCGCGGCGCGAACTCGCCGAACCGGCAGACACGTCTCGATGCGGATTCCGCGTTTCTCGGCTCGCAGCAGACGGCGTGGCTGAAGGCATCGTTGAAGGCGTCGCGCGCGACGTGGAAGGTGATCGCGAGCGACATGCCGATTTCGCTCGTCGTCCCCGATGCGAACCCCGATGTGCCGAAGGGCACGTTCGAAGCCTGGGCGAATGCGGACAACGGCGCGCCCTCGGGCCGCGAACTGGAGCTCGCGGAGATCCTGCGCTTCATCAAGCAGGAGAACATCAGGAACGTCGTGTGGATCACGGCGGACGTGCACTACGCGCAGGCCACGCACTATGATCCGTCGCGCGCGAAGTTCACCGAGTTCAAGCCGTTCTGGGAATTCGTCGGCGGGCCGATCAACGCGGGCACGTTCGGCCCGAACGATCTCGACATGACCTTCGGCCCGGAACTGCGCTACGTGAGCGTGCCGAAGGACAATCCGCAGAACCGCTCGCCGGCTTCGTTGCAACAGTTCTATGGCCGCGCGAAGATCGATCCCGCGAGCCGCGCGATGACCGTTTCACTGCATGACCTCGACGGCAAGTCACTTTACGAAGTAAAGCTCGACGTCGAGGCCTGAGCCAGCGTACCTAGCCCGCGAGCTTCGCCGCCAGTTCGGCGACGTGCTTGCCCTGATAGCGCGCGATATCGAGCTCGTTCTGCGAGGGCTGACGGCTGCCGTCGGTGCTCGCGAGCGTGGTCGCGCCGTAGGGCGTGCCGCCCGAGACTTCGCCCATGTTCGTGAGCCCCGCGCACGCATACGGCACGCCGACGATCACCATCCCATGATGCAGCAGCGTCGTGTGAAACGAAGTGATGGTGGTTTCCTGTCCGCCGTGCTGCGAAGCCGTCGATGAAAACACGCTGCCGATCTTGCCGACGAGCGCGCCTTTCACCCACAGCCCGCCCGTCTGATCGAGAAAGGTGCGCATCTGCCCGGCCATGTTGCCGAAGCGCGTGGGCGTGCCGAAGATGATGGCGTCGTAATTCGCGAGTTCGTCGACGGTCGCGACGCTCGCTTGCTGATCCTGCTTCACGCCGATTTTCGCGGCCTGGTCGGCGGGAATCGTTTCGGGCACGCGCTTGAGCGTCACCTCGGCGCCCGCGACGCCACGCGCGCCTTCGGCAACGGCCTGCGCCATTGTTTCCACGTGGCCGTACATCGAATAATAGAGAACCAGTACTTTCGCCATGATGTGTCCTTGTGTGAGGGTGCATCCGATGGAGATGCGCGGTTCCTTGCGCGCATTCAAAGATAGCACCGGCGAAGCGATGCGCAAGGAACTGGCCTGCCCGCGCAAATGCGAAGCGTTCATGGACGCATGCGCGCCGCGCGCACGACAATGTCGAAAATCCAGGATGGAGACGCCACCGCCATGAACGGTCACGCCTTGCTCAGCGCAAATCTGCTTATCGCTTATTCGGCCTATTTCGTCGGCACCGCGAGCCCCGGGCCGAGCAATCTCGCGATCATGTCGATCGCGAGCACGTCGGGCCGGCGCGCGGCGTTCGCGTTCGCGGCGGGCGTGATGTCCGGCTCGTTCTTCTGGGCGATGCTCGCCGCGCTCGGCCTCTCCGCCGCGCTGACGGCCTACTCGGGCTTTCTCATCGGCGTGAAGATCTGCGGCGGGCTGTATCTGCTGTGGCTCGCGTTCAAGTCGGGGCGCGCGGCGTTGAAGCCGCCGGTGCGCGCGTCGTCGGCGGATGCGCAAGGGCAGAGCGGCCGCAAGCTGTATGCGCGCGGCGCGCTGTTGCATCTCACGAACCCGAAGGCGATTCTCGTGTGGATGTCCGTGGCGGCGCTCGGGTCGTCGGCGGGCGAGGGGCCGGGGCATATGCTCGTGGTGGTCGCGGGCTGCCTGTGCATTGGCGCATGCGTGTTCGGCGGCTATGCCGCGCTCTTCTCGATGGCCTCCGCGCGGCGCATCTACAAGCGCATCCAGCGCGGCCTCGATGCGTGCCTCGCGCTCGTGTTCGGCGCGGCGGGCCTTCGCTTGCTCACGTCGCGCGTGTAGCGGATTTGCCGCATCTCGCGCGGTTCGGCTTTGCTTCTCGCCGATCGGCGGCTACGCTCAAGCCAGACGCCCGATCAACCGCCAGAAGATGCCCACCGACGATCCTCCGCGAAGCGCCTCACCGATCCCGCAGCAAAGCGCCGCAATCCTGGGCGCGCTTGTGCATATCGTCCGCGATGCATTCGTCTCGCTCGGGCGCGAGCTGATCGCGATCAGACCGACGCCCGCCCGCGCGCTCTTCGCGACACAGGCGATGCTCTCCGTCGGGCTCGCCGTGGCGCTCGCCTATGCCTTCCACCTGAGCAACATCTGGTGGGCCGCGATCAGCGGCTTCGCGGTGATGCAGTCGAAGTTCTCCGCATGCGCGCAACGCGGCGTGCAGCGCGTGGTGGGCACGATCGCGGGCGCGATCATCGGCGCGGTGGCCGGGCCCATGATCGGCGACGTGCCGTGGATCTTCGTGCCGCTCCTCGGCGCGATAACCGGCGTGGCGGTGTATCGCGCGCTCGTGTCGGATGCGGGCTATGCGTGGGTGCTGGGCGCGGTCACGTCGCTGATGGTGATCTTCGAGGCGCATCGGCTCGTGTCGGCGGCGGCGACGGCGTCGTTCGCGCTCTTGCGTGTCGCGGAAGTGGTCGTCGGGACGGTGGCTTGCGTGGCCGTGTCGGCGCTGTTTCATGCGGGCCTGCAGCACTATCGCAAGTCGCGCGGGGCGGCGCCGGTGCCGCGCGCGCAGGCGGCATCGACGGTCGATCGCGTCGATGGCGCCAATGCGCCGGTCATCACCGTCATGCCGTCCGATGCCGCCCGGGCCGTGCAGGCGCTGGACGCGTCGCACGTCGCGCGCGCCGAGCAGATGGCGCACGCGAGGCGCTTGCGCCTCGCGTGGCAAAGCGCGTGGTCGGTGATGATCCTGGCATCGCTCGCGTATGCGTGGAAGCTGCCCGGCTTCGCGCAGGCAATGGTGACGGCGGTCGCCGTGCTGATCCTGCCCGTAGCGGCGCTCGGCAAGCCGACGCACATGCCGGTCGCGGAGCGCATGATTCAGCGCTTGCTCGGCTGCCTGCTCGCGGGCGCGGTGAGTCTCGCGCTCTTGCCCTTACTCGGCGACAACCCGTTCGCCTGCATGATTGCGCTGTGCGCGGGCGTGTGGACCGGCTGTCATGTGCAGACGGGGACGCAAGGCGCGAGCTATGTCGGCCGGCAGTTCAGCATCGCGTTCATCATGGTGTTCGTGCAGGATCACCATTGGTCCTCCGACCCGATGCCCGCGCTGATGCGGCTCGTGGGAATTCTCGGCGGGATCGTGGTGTTGTCCGGCGTGATGGTGGCGGGCGCGGCGTGGGCTTCGAAACGAGCGCCCAACGCCGCGATGCGCTGACTTCGGCTAGCGCATCAAGCCTCTTCCGCCCAGGCCAGATTCTCGCGCGCCATCAACGCGCTCGAAGCCGCCGGCCCGAACGTGCCCGCCGTGTATCCGCGCGGACGGTCGCCCAGTTCCTTCCAGCCGTTGAGGATCGGCTCGACCCACTTCCACGCCGCTTCCAACTCGTCGCGACGCATGAAGTGCGTGAGCCTGCCGCGAATCACATCGATCAGCAAGCGCTCATACGCCTCGGCGCGCCGCTGCGTCATGGCCTGCTGCAGGTCGAGATTGAGCGTCACCGGCTGCATGTGCATGCCGCTGCCCGGCTCCTTCGCCATCATCTGCAACTGGATGGACTCTTCGGGCTGCAGCGTGATGGTGAGCCGGTTGCCGTAGTGACGCGGACCTTCGGGGATGATCGAGAACGGCAGATCCGCGAAGTCGATGACGATCTCCGAGCGGCGGTTCTGCATGCGCTTGCCCGTGCGCAGGAAGAACGGCACATTGGCCCAGCGCCAGTTGTTGATATGCGCGCGCAACGCGACGAAGGTTTCCGCGCGGCTGTCGGCCGGCACGTTCTGTTCCTCCAGATAACCCTTCACCGCCTCGCCGCCCACCGCGCCCGCCGTGTACTGGCCGCGCACGGTGTCGCGCGCGATATCGGCGACGGTCATTGGCCGAAGCGATTTCAGCACCTTCAGCTTCTCGTCGCGCACGGCGTCCGGATCGAGCGACACGGGCGGCTCCATTGCCACGATGCAGAGCAGTTGCAGCAAGTGGTTCTGCACCATGTCGCGCAGCGCGCCGGTGTGATCGTAGAAGCCCGCGCGGCTGCCGACGCCCACCGTCTCCGACACCGTGATCTGCACGCTCTTGATATACGGCGCCTGCCACAGCGGCCCGAAGATCGCGTTGCCAAAGCGCAGCACCATCAGGTTCTGCACCGTTTCCTTGCCGAGATAATGGTCGATGCGATAGATCTGCTCTTCCTTGAAGTGCTTGCCGACCGCATCGTTGATCGCCACCGCCGAGGCGAGATCGTGACCCAGCGGCTTTTCCAGCACGACGCGCGCCTGCTCGTCGAGGATGCCGGCGTTGTCGAGGTTGTCGCAGATGGTCACGAAGAGCTCGGGCGAGGTCGACAGATAGATCACGCGCTGCGAGCCCGGACGCACGGCTTGCGCGAGACGCTGGAAGTCGCCCGGGTTTTCGACATCGACGCGCACGTAATCGAAGAGCGCGAGGAATTTGTCCCACGACTGCGCATCGAAGGCCTTCGCGTCGATGAACGGACGCGACTGCTCTTCCATGAAGTTCTTCAGGTAATCCTCGCGCGTCCAGTCCTTGCGGCCGATGGCGAGAATGCGCGTGTCGGCGGGCAGGTTGCAGTGCGTGTGCGCCATGTAGAGCGCCGGCAGCAGCTTGCGCGCCGCCAGGTCTCCGCCGCCGCCGAAGATGATCATGTCGAGCGGGCGGTCGTTCACGGGAGAAGTTGGATTCGTCATGGTGCGTGAGCCGGTAAAGGTTCGGAAAAGCCGAAAGCGCGGCGATCGGAGCGATCGTTCGAGACAGCTATGTTGCATGTTTTGCCGGCATTTTGCACGGCGCACGTGCCAAACGGGCGTTCGATTCGGCCTCCGATCGACGGTTTTCCCCCGGCGGCGCGTGTGTTTAGCGCGATCAGCGCAACGATTCGTCGGCGCGCAGTGTCGACACGGCGAGATCGAGAAACGCGCGCACCTTCTGCGTCACATGACGGCCCTCGCGATGCACGAGATGAATCGGCAGGGGCGGCGGCTCGAATTCGCGCAACACCACGACGAGGCGGCCTTCGCTCACATGCTGTGCGGCCTGATAGGACATGAGCCGCGCGATGCCGAAATCCGCGAGCGCGGCGGCGATGGCCGAATCGTTGGTGGTCGTCGTGAAGCGCGGATGGGTGCGCACGAGAAACTGCCGCTCGCCGTCGTGCAGACGCCATTCCGGCGGCGACGACGAGCCCGTCGACGCAATGATCACATGCTCCGCGAGCGCGTCCGGATGGCGCGGCGTGCCGTGCTTCTCCAGATACGCGGGCGACGCGCACAGCACGCGCCGCACGCGTCCGACGTTGATCGCCTGCAACGACGAGTCCGGCAGTTGCGCGATGCGCACCGCCACGTCGATGCCTTCATCGACGAGATTCACGACGCGATCGACGAACCAGCAGCTTGCATCGGCTTCGGGATAGCGTTGCAGATAGTCGAGCACGATGGGCGTGACGTGCAGCCGGCCGAACATCACCGGCGCGGTGATCGAGAGCAGCCCGCGCGGCGATGAATGCGTGCCCGTTGCGGAAAGCTCGGCGGTTTCGACTTCGCCGAGTATGCGGCGGCAGTCCTCGAAATAACCGCTGCCCGCGTCGGTGAGACGCACGACGCGCGTCGTGCGCGTGAGCAGCCGCACGCCGAGGTGCTCTTCCAGTTCCGTCACGACGCGGCTCACGACGGAAGGCGAGACATCGAGCTTGCGCGCGGCGGACGCGAAGCCGCCGGTTTCGACCACCGTGACGAAGGTCGTCATTGCCTGTAAACGGTCCATGGGAAAGCACGAGGCATACAAGCTTGAAAGATGCCGTGCATTCTCGGGGATATGCGCGCCACGCACAATCCGCAACCGCTTCAGGGGAAATCAAAGCGCCAGTTCGAGCTTGCCGCTTTCATCCGCGGCGGGCAGCGCGCAGCAGATCAGCGCTTCATCGTCGTCTACGTGGAACGCCGGCTCGCTTTCATACGACACCGCGCCCTGCACGATGCGCGTCCTGCATGTGCCGCACGTGCCGCCTCGGCAGTTGAATTCCGGCGAGAGGCCGCTCGCTTCCGCCAGTTCGAGCAACGTGCCGCTGCCAGGCTTCCACTGCGCGCTCGCGCCCGACTTCAGGAATTCGATCTTCACCGGCTCGGTCGCGGCAGGGCGCATCGGCTTCACGTCCGCGCCGCGATCGGCTGTGCGCTTCAGCGCCGATGGACCGAACGCCTCCGCGTGTATGCGCGCGTCGGCAACGTTGAGCGCGCGCAGGCCGTCGTAGATCGACTGCATGAACGTGCCCGGCCCGCAGAGATAGAAGTCGTAGTCGTTGAAGGGCAGACGGCTCGTCAACAGATCGATATCGATGCGGCCCGACGCGTCGTAATCGCGCTCGAACTGCGCGCCGTTCGTGTCGCTCAACAGGCGGATCACGTTCACCGCGCCGCCCGCGCTTTGCGCGAGGGCATCGATTTCGTGCGAGAACGCGCGGCTCGCGAGCGAATGCGCCGACACGATCATCCACACCGGACGCACACGGCGCTTGCGCAAGCCTTCATAGACGACGTGCCGCAGCATCGCGAGCATCGGCGTGATGCCGACGCCCGCCGCCATCAGCACGGCGGGACGATGCTCGAACGGATCGATCGTGAAATCGCCCGCGGGCGCGCGCGCTTCGATCGTACCGCCCGCCTTCAGCGTGTCGTGCAGATGCGCGGATACGCGGCCATCGCGCTTCACGCTGATGCGATACACGCCGTCCGATGGCGCGACCGACAGCGTGTACGTGCGGATCTGCGGCTTCGTCTCGCCCGGCAGCGTGACGCGGATCGGCAGATGCTGTCCTGCCTTGTGCGGCACGATGCCCGCGCCATCGGCGGGTTCGAGATGGAATGAGCGGATCGCATCGCTTTCGTCGACGATCCTGCTCACGCGAAACAGGCGCCATGCATTGGCCAGCGCGGCGGCCTTCATGCGCTCGGCCGCTTCGTGCCAGTCGCCGGTCATCAGCGAGTTCGGCGATGCGCCGTCGCGGCGCGCCTTCCACCGCAACGGCAGCGCCTGGGCGCGGTACACGATGCGGCGCGGCGTGAAGCGCCACAGACGTTCCGCGCCCTGAAACGCGGCGGTTTCCGGTGAGTCGAGCAGCACTTCGGCCTCGCCCGCGAGTTGCAGCATGTCGCCCGTTTCGAAGTCCGCGAACACGAGTCCCGCGCGGCCGTTCACGAGAATGTTGCCGAGCGTGTTGAAGAACAGATTGCCTGCGAAATCGGGAATGGTGAGCGAGCCGTCGTCCGACAGCCGCACGAAGCCCGGCTTGCCGCCGCGATGCGACACGTCCACTTGCCGATGCCCGTCGTCGGCGTCGAAATACGACGCGACGAAGAACGTGTCCGCGCCCGCGATTATCGCCTTCGCGCGCGGCGAAAGCGCGTCGAGCGAAACCGGCTGCACGGGCGAGGGCGCGGCCGGATCGCGGACGAACTCGAAATCGCGCAACTGGATGTACTGCGGGCAATTGCCGAAGCTCTGCTCGACGGCCACGTCGAATGCGGCGCTCGCGCCATCGCGACGGATCACGCCGTTCATGCGATTGCGCCGCCGCGTGTGCAACTCGATGCCGAGCAGGCCGACCGATGCGCCGTCGTGCATGCCGGCATCGGCGGGATCGAGCGGATCGCGCGCGCGGCTCATCGACAGCGTCTTCGCATCGGGCGTGCGCATGAAGCCGGGGTGGCCGGCGAAGAGCGTCGCCCACGGGTCGCCGTGCTCGTCGACCGCGCCGGCCACGATGAACGGCAGTTGCGCGAAGAACTGGCGATGCTGATCCGGCATGTAATCGCGCACGACGCGCCGTCCGACGCCGTCCATGCGCTCATCGACGCCGAAGGCCTTCTGAATGGCGATTTCGCCGCGATGCCACGGCGCGGGCGCGGCGGCGGGCGTAACGGAAGCAAGCGTGGAAGCGGACATGATCGATGCCTTTTCGATTCGTGCGCGGCGGCAGGGCGCAAGGTGAACAGCGCGCAGCCGCCGCGCTCACTTTACGCCGCGAGACCCGCGGCCGTCTTTTGAAACGGAACGAAGCCGGGCAGCGCCTCGACGCGCTTCAGCCACGCGTTCACGCTCGCGTAAGCGGAGAGATCGACGTTGCCTTCGGGCGCGCTCGCGATGTAGCTGTAGAGCGCGATGTCCGCGATGGTCGGATGCGCGCTGCCGATATCGGCGATCCATGCGCGGCTCGCCAGTTCCGAATCGATCACCTTGAGCACGTTGTGCGCGCGGGCAATGACTTCCTCCGCATTGAACTTCGCGCCGAACACGGTGATGAGACGCGCGGCGGCGGGGCCGAACGCGATCTGGCCCGCCGCGACCGACAGCCAGCGCTGCACCGCGGCGGCTTCGGCGGGCGTTTCGGGCAGCCATTTCGCGTCGCCGGATTTTTTGGCGAGATAGACGAGGATCGCGTTCGAATCGGCGATGACGGTGTCGCCATCGACGAGCACGGGAATCTGCCCGAACCGGTTCAGCTTGAGGTACTCAGGCGTCTTGTGCGCGGCGGCCGCGAGATCGACGAATTCTTCTTCATGGTCGATCGCAAGCAGATTCAGGAAAAGACGTGCGCGGTGCGCATGCCCGGACAGCGGATGATAGTAGAGCTTCATGGCAAGTTCCCTTGGTTGATCGTCGGCGGGAGAGGTTCCCGTCCTGTGAATCAAGTATGGGTTCTTGCGCGAAAAAGCTGAATGGCAGGCAAATTCAAATCACTGTTCTCGAAACGAGAACGGTGAGGCAGCTGGCGGGCTTGGTCTCACGTTGTCTTCATTCACCGCGAGGCACGTTCGCCTTGTTGCCCGCGAGCGGCGAGCCGTAGCCGCCACTGTTCGCGTTGTTCGGCAGGCCGTTGACCAGTTGAGCGCGCGGATCGCTCGGATTGAGATTGAGTTCACCGGCTTGCGCGTTGCCGTGCGTCGGATACTGACTGCCGAGCGGTGCGTTCGGCATGAGCTTCGTGCTGTTCTGCGGCGCGTACATGTCGGTTTCTACGCTCGGATGCAATTGCGCGAAAGCCGGCGCGCAAGCCAAGGCCGATGCCAAAACGAAGGCGGTCACTTTCATGGCTGGAACTCCCTGCAAAGTCCAATTCAGTGTAGTCCGCGCGTGGCACTGGAGGCGTCATCACCCTGACGCCGACCAGTCCAGCATTTGTTCTTTCGCGATGCCTACTTCCCGTGCTTCTTGAGTTTCGCCTTGCGCTTCGGCCTTTCATCGATGATGCGGACGCGATGCTTGTCCTTCATCTTCTTCCATTGTTTGCACTCGTCCTTTGTGCGCAGACAGCCGATGCAGAAGCCGGTCTTCTCGTCGAACTTGCAGATGTTGATGCAGGGTGAATCCACTCCCATGATGATTTTCCGTGAACGGCTGCGGCGAGCCTCGATGCGGGACCGTCAATTTCGCACGCGCCGTGCCCGCGCATCCAACTGTTTGTTTCGATGACGCCGATAGACCGGCGGCCAGGCTGCGCATTGCTCCCGAATTTCCTCACCGTTTCGGCGATGAAGTAGAATTCGGCTCCCGAATAAACTCACCTGAGGGACGAGCGGCGCGTCGATGACGGCACGTGCCTTGCTTGATCGTTCCTTGCTCCCGCAATCCAAGCCGGCCGCGCCACGGCATGCCGTGCGCCGCGCGACTTCATCCTGAAAGCGAGCCGTTACCCATGCCGCAAGCACCCGGGCCGCGCCGGCCACCCGCAAAGATCCTGCCGCCCGAAGCGCCCGGCGTGCGCGCGCTGGCGTCGCTGGTGACGGGCGTCGTCGTCATCTGCGCGCTGTACTTCGGGCGCGCGGTGATGATTCCGATCATCCTCGCGATTCTGCTGAGCTTTCTGCTCGCGCCTTTCGTCGATTTCCTGCGGCGCATGCGCTTCGGACAGGTGCCGTCGGTGATCGTCGCGGTGGTGATCGCGCTTTCCGTGCTGACGGCGGTCGGCGCGCTGATCGGCGCGCAGGTCGCGCAGCTCGCGGGCGATCTGCCGAAGTATCAGGTCGCGGTCGAGCGCAAGATCGACACCGTGCAGAAGATGACCGTCGGCCGCGCCGACGAGTTTCTCGGCCGCGCATCGCGTGCGCTGAAGCGCCTGTCGCCCGCGCGCGAGCAGGAGCCGAAGAACGAGGACAATCCGGCGGCATCGCCGATCGATCAGCCGATGCCCGTCGAAGTGCACGAGCCCACGCCGACGCCGCTGGAACTCGCGCAACGCTTTCTGTCGCCGGTCATCAGCCCGCTGGAAACCACCGGCATCGTGCTCGTGGTCGCGGTGTTCATCCTCTTGCAGCGCGAGGATTTGCGCGACCGGCTGATCCGCCTCTTCGGCTCGCGCGACCTGCATCGCGCGACCACCGCGATGGACGAGGCCGCGCGGCGCCTGTCGCGCTACTTTCTCGCGCAGCTCGGCATCAATGTGGGCGTGGGCATCGTCATTTCGATCGGGCTCGCGATCATCGGCGTGCCAGGCGCGCTGCTGTTCGGCGTGATGACCGCGCTGCTGCGCTTCGTGCCCTATGTCGGGACGTGGCTCGCGGCGATCATCGCGGTCGTGTTCGCGGCGGCGGTCGGGCCGGGCTGGGCGATGCTCGTGTGGACCATCGTGCTCTTCGGCGTCACCGATATCGTCGCGGGCCAGGTCGTCGAGCCGCTGCTCTATGGGCACAGCACGGGGCTGTCGCCGTTCGCGGTGATCGTCGCGGCGATCTTCTGGAGCTGGATCTGGGGGCCGATCGGCCTCGTGCTTTCGACGCCGCTCACGCTGTGCCTCGTGATTCTGGGCCGTCATGTGGACCGCCTCGAATTTCTCGACGTGCTGTTCGGCGACCGGCCCGCGCTCACGCCTGCCGAAAACTTCTATCAGCGCCTGCTCGCCAACGATCCCGACGAAGCGCTCGTGCAGGCCGAGACGCTGCTGAAGGAGCGCGCGCTGATCGCCTACTACGACGAAGTCGCGCTCGAAGGCCTGCGTTACGCCCACAACGATGTGCTGCGCGGCGTCGTGACGGCGGACCAGCTTCGGCGCATCAACGAGTCGGCGCTGGACATCATCGAAGGGCTGGAGGATGCGGAAGACGCGGCTGTCACCGTCGCGCCGAAGGAACAGTTGCCCGCGAGCTTCGAGTCGTCGGACGAAGCGTCGAAGCTCGCGCCCGAAATGCCGCCCGCGCGCTTCGATGCCGAGAAGGAAGGGCACACGGCGTCGGTGCTGTGCATCGCGGGACGAAGCGAACTCGACGATCTCGCCGCGACCATCGCGGTGCAGCTCTTTCGCAAGCACGGCCTCTACGCAGACCTCGCGGGCTACGAGCGCTTCTCGCGCGGGCGCTTCGGCGAAGTGGATCTCGCGGGCGTGTCGATCATCTGCGTGGTGTCGTTCGATGCGGCCGAGTCGCCGCCGTATCTGCGCAATCTGCTGCGGCGCCTGCACCAGCGCGCGCCATCGGCCGAACTGATCGTCGGACTGGTGTTTCCCGAAAGCCCGCTGCAAGGCGAAGTGCTCGTGCGCACGAGCTCGGCGGCGGTGTCGTTCAAGGAACTGGTCGAAGCGTGCGTGGCCGCCGCGCGTCGTCAATCCACCGACGGCGTGCCGTGGGCGGGCCTGACCGACACGGGCAGCGAAGCCGCGCTGAGCGGCCCGCAGGAAGACGTGCCCGAGCTGCGGAATGCGTGAAGCCGGCGTGATGCTGGCTTCACGCGTCAGCGGTTGCCGTCGAATAGATCGTTGAGCATGGTGTCGAAGGCCGCCTGCGCGTCTTCGAGCTCCTGGAGCGCGGCGTCGAAGGTCTGCAGCGCCATCTGCGACGGGCGGCCGTCGCCTTCGGGCGGAAACTGCGTCTGCAGGGCGAGAAAGGCGGACTGAACCTGGCGCGTCGCGTTGACGATACGTTCCATCGCTCGCGCTTCTTCCGCGCGATTGTTCTCAGCGGTCATCGGAGACACTCCTCGTTGGCAATGCTCCGATAGTACCAAGCGACGCGCGCTTTCTTAAGCCTCCGCCACGGTAAAGAGGCGCACGGCTTCGTCCAGCACCACGGCGCGTTCCGCGAGGCGCTGGGCGGTGGCCGCCGCCTGTTCGACGAGCGCGGCGTTCTGCTGGGTCGAGTCGTCGAGATGCGCGACCGCCTGATTCACCTGCGCGATGCCGTCGGCCTGCTCGCCGCTCGCCTTCGCGACTTCCATGATGATCGCCGATACGCGGTTCACGGCTTCATCGATGGCGCGCATCTGGCTCGTCGTGCGCGAGACGAGGTTCGTGCCTTCCGCGATCTGCGCGACGCTCGTCGCGACCACGCCTTCGATTTCCTTCGCCGATGCCGCGCAGCGCTGCGCCAGGTTGCGCACTTCGGTCGCGACGACCGCGAACGAGCGGCCGGCCTCGCCCGCGCGCGCTGCTTCGACCGCCGCGTTCAGCGCAAGGATATTGGTCTGAAACGCGATGCCGTCGATGACATCGGTGATGTCCGCGATGCGCCGCGACGCCGCCGTGATACCCGCCATCGTCTGCTCGACCTGGCTCGCGATGCGCCCGCCGTCGTCGGCCGCGGCCTGCGCTTCCTTCACGAGCTCGAGCGCGCGCACGGTGGCGTCGGCGTTGCCCTGGACGGTCGTGGTGAGCTGGTCCATCGTCGCGGCGGTCTGTTCGAGCGAGGCCGCCTGCATCTCCGTGCGGCGCGACAGGTCCGTGTTGCCGCTCGAAATCTCGTTCGCGGCCTCGAGCATGCCGCCGATCTGGCCGCGCACGTCGAACACGATCGCCGCGAGATTCGCCTTCAGCTGGCCGAGCGCGCGCTGCACATCGCCGAGATCGTCGCGGCGGGCGATATCGGGCATCTCGACGGTCAGATCGCCAGCGGCCATGCGCGCCGCGAAGCCGGACATCGTGCGCACCGGGGTATCGACCTGACGCGACAGTGCGAGCCACGCCGCGAAGCTCACCGCCGCGCTCGCGCCGAACGCGCACCAGAAGGGCAGCGGCGGCGCGCCGCGCCAGCCTGCCAGGCCCGCGATCAGTGTCGCGACGGGCACGGCGGCGAAGGCCGCGCCGAAGCGCGCGCTCACCGGCATGTGCGCAAGCGCCGCGAGCCGTCCAGCGAGACCGCCCTTCACGAGCGCCCCGCGCACGAGCCTGTGCGGCGCGTTGCCCGCCTTCATCTGCGCATACAGCGCGGTGGCTTCGCGCACTTCCTCGCGCGTCGGCTTCACGCGCACGGAGAGATAGCCGACGACCTTGCCGTGCTCCATCACGGGCGTGACGTTCGCGCGCACCCAGTAATGGTCGCCGTTCTTGCGGCGGTTCTTCACGAGTGCGGTCCATGAGCGGCCGGCGCGGACCGTCGACCAGAGATCGGCGAAGGCTTCGCGCGGCATGTCCGGATGGCGGATGATGTTGTGCGGCTGCCCGATCAGCGCCTCGCGCGAGAAGCCGGACACCGAGACGAACGCCGGATTGCAGTACTGGATGTTGCCGGAGAGATCCGTGGCGGAGACGAGCATCTCCGAGGCGGGGTAATCGAACTCTTGCTGGGTGACGGGCTGGTTGTTGCGCATGATGTCCTTGTTCCTTTCGATGCGCGCGCCGCCCGGACGAAGGGCGGCGCGCTTCGAATTACAAGGACATAACGGCCTTTGTCCCCACATTCTTTAGGGGAATCCGAGTGAAACGCTCAAGTGCGGCGGAATGTCGCCGTCTGGGCGCATCGCTTACTGCGCGCTCCATCCCCCGTCGATCTGCAGTGCCGAGCCGCGCATTTCGCTCGCGGCGTCGGAGCAGAGGAACACCGCCATGTCGCCGATTTGCTGCGCGGTCACGAACTGCGCGGAGGGCTGCTTGTCGCCGAGCAGCTTGGCGCGCGCGGCGTCGGGCGAGAGCGAGTCGCGGGCGGCGAGGTCATCGATCTGTTTCTGCACGAGCGGCGTGAGCACGAAGCCCGGGCAGATGGCGTTGATGGTCACGCCGGTGCGGGCGTTTTCGAGCGCCGCGACCTTCGTCAGGCCGAGAATGCCGTGCTTGGCGGCGACATAGGCCGACTTGCCCGCCGAGCCGACGAGCCCATGCACCGACGCGATGTTGATCACGCGGCCCCAGTTGCGCGCGCGCATTTGCGGCAGCGCGACGCGCATCGTGTGGAACGCCGAGCTCAGATTGATCGCGATGATCGCGTCCCAGCGGTCGACCGGGAATTCGTCGATGGTCGCGACGTGCTGGATGCCTGCGTTGTTCACGAGGATATCGACTGCGCCGAAGGTCTCGTTCGCGAACGCGATCATCGCTTCGATTTCTGCCGGCTTGGTCATGTCGGCGGGATGGTGGGCGGCTTTCACGCCGGTGGCCTCGATTTGCCTGACGGCGCTGTCGATGTCGCCGAAGCCGTTTAGCACGAGGTTCGCGCCCGCCTGGGCCAGCGAGGTGGCGATGGCTAAACCGATGCCGCTCGTGGAGCCGGTGACGAGCGCCGTTTTCCCGGCGAGGGATTTGTTCGATGCGGTTTGAGTCATACGCGGGTTTTTTCCTTCGGGTTGGGTTGCGGTACTGCGCGAGTTTGGAGGGGCGGTTTGTTGTGCGTAAATTAGGGTTTGTTTTGCCTTTCGTTTCGCTTTTCGCCGGGTCCGGTTTTCATTTCGTTTCGCCGGATCCCGTTTTCATGCCGGTCTATTAGCGTTGCCCCTATGCGGGGCGGCAGTCACTTTCTTTGCTGCTGCAAAGAAAGTAACCAAAGAAACAGCTATCCCCATCCAAAGTGCTTCAGGCCGGCCCCGGCACAGAAGATGGCACGTGGACCGGCAGTAGCGAGTGCCCTCAAAGGTCTAATCGGGCTTGGATCGCGCACGGTCTGCCACATCGCGCCACTCAACTGACTGGTAAGGCGCCAAAAAGCTCCGGCCCGCTTCGCGGCCGACGGGTCAATTGGGTCGGCGCACACTTCCTTGCTAAGGCTTCTATCTCTCCGCAATTGCCGCAAGTTGGTTTCCCTTGCATACCTAACGGCAGCGCGTAGCGCTGTGCCGGAGCTATTTGGTGCTGAACCAGTGCCCTCAATGTTCTAGCTTGTCAGACCGTGCGCGGTCCAAGCCCGATTAGGCCTTTGAGGGCACTCGCTACTGCCGGACCACTTGCGCAGTTCTGTGCCGGGGCCGGTGTGAAGTACTTTGGATGGGGAAAGCTGTTTCTTTGGTTACTTTCTTTGCAGCAGCAAAGAAAGTGACTGCCGCCCCGCACAGGGGCAACGCGAATAGACCGACGCGAAAACAGGATTCCACGCCGGAGGGCGAAGCAAAAACGACAATAGACCGACGCGAAAACAGGATTCCACGCCAGCGAGCGAAGCAAAAACGACAATAGACCGACGCGAAAACAGGATCCCACGCCGGAGGGCGAAGCAAAAACGACAATAGACCGGCGCGAAAACCAGACCCCCACGCCGGCAAAAAAACTCAAACAATCCCAGTCAAGTAATACACAGCGATAACAAAGAACACGGCCAGAGTCTTGATGACGGTAACAGCGAAGATATCGCGATAAGACTCCCGATGCGTGAGTCCCGTCACCGCGAGCAGCGTGATAACTGCACCGTTATGCGGCAATGTATCCATGCCGCCCGAGGCCATAGCCACAACCCGATGCAGCACTTCGAGCGGAATATGCGCAGCCTGCGCCCCGGCGATAAAGGTATCGGACATCGCGGCGAGCGCGATACTCATACCGCCCGACGCGGAACCCGTAATACCCGCAAGCGAACTCACCGAAATGGCCGCATTGACGAGCGGATTCGGAATGCTCTTCAGCGCATCGCTGACCACGAGAAATCCCGGCAACGCCGCGATCACCCCGCCGAACCCATACTCGGACGCGGTGTTCATCGCCGCGAGCAAGGCGCCCGCGACGGCCGCGCGCGTTCCGACCGCAAACCGCTCCTTCACGCGCGAGAACGCCGTCAGCAGAACGAGCACGATGCCGAGCAGCAGCGCGCCTTCGACGGCCCAGATCGCGACAACGGTCTTGACCGCCGTGGTCACCGGCGCATGCACGCCCGGCAGCACTTCCGGCGGCACCGTGTAGCTCGCGCCGTACCACGTCGGAATCCACTTCGTCAGCACGAAGTTCGCAACACCGACGAGAATCAGCGGCGCGATCGCAAGCATCGGATTCGGCAGCGACGTCGATTCCACGCGCTCCGGCTCGTTCACGAGCGACGTGCCGTAGCCTTCGCCCTTGGCCATCGCCGAGCGGCGGCGCCATTCGAGGAACGACAGGCCCACGACGATGATGAACACCGACCCGATCACGCCCAGCCACGGCGCGGCCCAGCCGGTCGTCTTGAAGAACGTCGTCGGGATGATGTTCTGGATCTGCGGCGTGCCCGGCAGCGAATCCATCGTGAACGAGAACGCGCCCAGCGCGATCGCGCCCGGCATCAGGCGCTTCGGAATATTGCTCTGGCGGTACATCTCCGCCGCGAACGGATACACCGCGAACACGACGACGAACAGCGACACGCCGCCATAGGTGAGCAGCGCGCACACCGCGACGATCACCGCATTCACGCGCGCCTTGCCGATGTAACGGATCGCCGCGGCGACGATCGACTCGGAGAAGCCCGATAGCTCGATGACCTTGCCGAACACCGCGCCGAGCAGGAACACGGGGAAGTAGAGCTTCACGAAGCCGACCATCTTCTCCATGAAGATGCCGGAGAACACCGGCGCGACAGCGGCGGGGTCGGTGAGCAGGACCGCCGCCAGCGCCGCGATCGGCGCGAAAAGAATGACGCTGTAGCCGCGATAGGCGGCGAGCATCAGGAACGCCAGGGCGGCGAGCACGATGATGAACGACATTGAGTCTCCGTGAGTGGTTTGTTCTTTGAAACGTAATGCGCGCTTCTTCTGGAAGCGCCTCCTATGCGCGGGTAAGCGCCGCGCGGCGAAACGCAGCTTTCATGCCAGGACGCCAAAACCCAGGCGTGGCGGGCGTCGGGCAAGCATGACATCGCAACGTTTCAGCCTGATGTCTCGAAATCGAGACGCCCGAAGATGCCGCGCAACGCCGATTGTCGCCTGAAAATCAGTGCAGATGCGGATTGTCGCCGTGTCTCCAAATTGAGATAGTTCGTCTCGAATAAGAGATATCGGAGACACAGGGCGCCATGCGCAACGACTGGATCAACGTCCCCGCGGACTACAGCGACGTGATGCGCCGCGCGATGGAGTCGCTTTTCAAGACCTTCGAGAATCTGAGCGAAGGCACGTTCATCGTCGATGCGGACGCCCGCGTCGTGTGGATCAACAAGCGCTATGCGGCGCGCTTCGGTTTTTCCGATCCGCTCGATGCGATCGGCCTCGACTGCGAAGCGGTGATTCCGAACAGCCTGATGCGCGAAGTCGTCGCGACCGGCAAGCCGATCCTGCTCGACGTGCTCGAAACGGACCGCGAACCGCTCGTGGTCACGCGTCTGCCGCTCAAGGACGAGTCGGGCGCGACCATCGGCGCCATCGGCTTCGCGCTCTTCGACGAGATGAAGGCGCTCACGCCGCTCTTCGCGCATTACTCGCGCGTGCAGCAGGAGCTGATCGCGACGCGCCAGTCGCTCGCACAGGCGCGGCGCGCGAAGTACACGTTTTCGAGCTTCGTCGGCACGAGTCCGGTGAGTCTCGAAGCGAAGCGCCAGGCGCGGCGCGCGGCGCTCGTCGATTCGCCCGTGCTGCTGCTCGGCGAAACCGGCACCGGCAAGGAACTGCTTGCGCACGCGATCCACGGCGCATCGACGCGCGCGGGCAAGCCGCTCGTGACCGTCAACGTTGCCGCGATTCCGGACACGCTGCTCGAAGTCGAGTTCTTCGGCGCGGCGCCGGGCGCGTACACGGGCGCGGAGCGCAAAGGACGCGTCGGCAAGTTCGAACTGGCCGACGGCGGCACGCTCTTTCTCGACGAAATCGGCGATATGCCGCTGCCGCTGCAGGGCAAACTGCTGCGCGTCTTGCAGGACAAGGAGTTCGAGCCGCTCGGCTCCAACCGCATCGTGCGCGCGGATGTGCGCATCATCGCGGCGACTTCCGCGGATCTGCCCGCGCTCGTCGCGGCGGGACGCTTTCGCGCGGACCTGTTCTATCGCCTGAATGTGCTGACGATCCACGCGCCGCCGCTGCGCGAGCGTCTCGCCGATATCGAGGCGCTCGCATACTCGATTCTGGAAGACCTGTCGGGCGACGCGCGCCCGGGCCACGTGAGCCACTTCGTCCTGCACCGGGACGCGCTGCGGCTGCTCATGGCCTATTCGTGGCCGGGCAATGTGCGCGAGTTGCGCAACACGCTCGAGCGCGCGCTGATGCTCTCGGAAAGCGAGCATATCGATGCCCGCGCGCTGAGCGCGTTCATTGACGCGGGGCGTGTCGCGCTCGCGGCGCAGGCGGAGCCGGCCGCGCAGGAAGCGGGCGGTCCGGCGAACCTGTCGTATGCCGACGCGATGGCCGATTTCGAACGACGCTTTCTCTCCGACGCACTGCGCGCGAGCGGCGGACGCGTCGCGGACGCGGCGGAGAAAATCGGCATCGGGCGGGCGACGTTGTACAAGAAAATCGCCGCGCTCGGCATTGCCGTCTGACGCCCTTTCGCGAACGGGCCAAACGGGCGCGAAAGCTTCGCGTGGCATACTCCCGACATCGAAAATAACGACCAAGAATCAAAGGGGTATCGGATGGAAAGCGGGATGAAAAGCGGGATGAAACTCGGCCGCGCGATCGGCCTTTCAGTCATGTTCGCGGGCTGCGCGTGGGCACTTGCCGGATGCAGCAGCGCGCCGCCGCTTTTCTCCGCCGATGGACGTCCGACGCAACAGGTCCAGTGCCCCGCGTACGACGGCTGGCGCAACTGCACGGATAACGCGAAAGTGCTTTGTCCGAGCGGCTATGACGTGCTCGGGCAGTCGACCGAGAACAACCAGAATTCGCTGCTTATCGCGTGCAAGGGAAGCTGAGCGCGAGATCAGCCCTGCTGCGTCTCCCGCAGCATCGTGACGTCGTAACCGAGCGCCCGCGTGCGCTCGATCAGTGAACGGCGCAGCTCGGGAGAAGGCTTCGCCTCGCGCGTCAGAATCCACAGATAACGCCCGCTCGGCTCGCCGACGATGGACCAGGTGTAATCGTCGGCGTGATCGAGAATCCAGTAGTCCCCGACATAGAACGGACCGAAGAACGACACCTTCAGCTTCGTCCCGTTCGATCCCGGCACGATCTTCGCGCGCCCTTCCGCCGAACGGTACGGCCCGGTCATCCCGCCTTGCCTGGACGCATTGAGCACCGAGACGAGCCCGTCCTCGCGGCGCGCATAGTTCGCGGTCACGGCTTCGCAGTTGCGCTCAAAGCGATTCTCGTAGCGCGCGAACTCGTGCCAGTGGCCGAGATAGCGATCGAGATCGACGGCCTTCGACGGTTCGGGCACGTTGTCGTTGCCGCTCCTGCGTGCTCCGTTCGATGCGTAAGCGACCAGCGTGGCGATGCCGCCGAGCAACGCCAGCGTCGCGGCGCCATATGCCCAAGGTCTTCTGATTTTCATGTTGCCTGAGTGTTCGAGGAGTGCGAGGGAAGACGGAGCAGCAAGTGTCGTTCCGTCCTGAACGGGCTCCCGAACTTTCTCACCTCAAGCTGCCCGCGCTGGTGCGTGCAACATGCGGCGCAACGCGCAAGTGCCTGTCAGGACTGGGTTTTGTTCCGTGGAAACGGCCAGTGGATGTGCCCGCCCTCCAACTCCCGTATCGCCTCACCTTTGCTGCGTGCGCGTCGATTTGCCGTCCTGCGAACGGGCGCGGCTCACTGCTCGAAAGCGCGCTCGACTGTTGCGGTGCAATAATATGATTAAACATAAACATCTTGTGGAACAAAGGCTTGCATCAACGACTTAACGGTCTGATCGAGATCGGAGATTTGCTTCGCGATCCCGATGAACCGGGAAGAGTGAGCCGCGCGCGCATCGGGCCGCTCACCGTCGAGCCGCTCCCGAATCGCCTCACCTTTTCGACTGCGGGTATCCTTCGCTCTTTCCCTCTCACGCCCCAAGCAGCTGCATCATGCCTTCGCCGGTCTCCCTGCCTCACGCATTCGCGTCCCTGCCTTCGCTGCTCACTCCGCTCTTCACGATCATCCTGCCGGTCTTCGGCCTCATCTTCGCGGGCTACGCATGCCGCAAGCTGAACAAGCTGGGGCCGGGCGCCGCATCCGAGCTGAATCGCTTCGTCGTCTATCTCGCGTTGCCCGCGCTGCTCTTCGACATCATGGCGAAGACGCCCTGGAGCATGCTCGATCAGCCCGCGTTCATCGCCGCGTTTGGCATCGGCTCGGCGGTGATTTTTCTTCTGACGCTCGTCGTGCGTCTGATGCAGTCGCGTCATCTCGCGGATGCGAGCATCGACGGATTAAACGCGGCTTATCCGAACACCGGCTTCGTCGGCCTGCCGCTTTGCCTGCTGGCATTCGGCAAGGAAAGTCTCGCTCCCGCCGTGATCGCGACGATCATCACCGTGTGCGTGCTGTTCGCCGTCGCTATCGTGTTGATCGAGCTCGGGCTGCAGACCGAGAAGCACATCGCGGCGACGCTCGGGCATGTCGCCAAGTCGCTCGTGAAGAACCCGCTGCTGATCGCGCCGCTGGCAGGCGCGCTCTTGAGCGGCTCGGGCGCGCATGTGCCGGAAGGCGCAGAGGCTCTGCTCAAGCTGCTGGGCGGCGCGGCGAGCCCATGTGCGCTCGTCGCGCTCGGGCTCTTTCTCGGCGCGAAGGGCGAGGCGCGCGAGATCGGCACGACGAGCGGCACGACGAGCGGCACGACGAGCGCGCTCGTGAGTCTCAAGCTGCTCGCGCAGCCGCTGCTGACGTGGTGGCTCGCGTTCCACGTGTTCGGC
Source organism: Caballeronia sp. 11_S32 (assembly GCF_056930355.1). Classification (NCBI taxonomy): domain Bacteria; kingdom Pseudomonadati; phylum Pseudomonadota; class Betaproteobacteria; order Burkholderiales; family Burkholderiaceae; genus Caballeronia; species Caballeronia sp. 11_S32. Next base: position 1,660,282 of record NZ_JBXOWH010000004.1, on the reverse strand, counting down.
CTGCCGCCGCTCTGGGCGAAATCCGCGGTGATCCTCAGCGCGCTCCCGACCGGCACCGGCCCGTTCATGCTCGCGGAGTTTTATCGGCGCGACGGCGGCGTGACGTCGAGCACGATTCTCTTCTCGACGGTGGTATCGCTCGTCACGGTCACGTTCTGCCTGACCGCGATGCTTTGAGCGCGCAAAAAAATGCCCGGCGCGGGCGCGTCGGGCGAAACCACCTTCTGTTCGACGGTGGAGGAGGGCCAGTTGAGACTGCTGCCTCTGATTCTTTGGGAATGCTGCTGATTACCGGGCGCTGCCACCGTCGCGCATGTCGGCGGCGCGCAACTGCGCGTGGCGCTCCTGATACGGACGCAGTTGCGGATAACTCAACGAATTGACGGCATCGAGATCGCCCGCGCGACGGGCGCTCGCGAGTTCCGCCTTGACTTCAGCGCGCGATTTGCCATCGAACGTCGATTGAGCGAAGGCGGGCGCGGTGGCGAGAAGCGCGGACAGAACCAGACCGCCGATCAGCGTGTTTTTCATGGGACACCTCCTGGATGCGTTTTGCGTCAGAACCGACGCCTGAGAAGCAGTCTAGGAGGAAACCTATTGGCCAAAAATACCGATTGAACCAACACATTGTTGTTCAGAGTGGATGAATGCTGGCGCGCGTCTGACAAGTAATTGCTGGTTTAATTGCGGATTATTACGATATTCGTAAAAACGCTTTCCGTCTTGCGCGCTTTTTATGCGAATCCTCCATAGCTACAGTTGAGTCATCGATCCAACGCGATCGGGCAAATAAATCGAACTGGAGGTGTCACATGAAGCGCATTCTCACGACATTGATCGCATCGCTGGCGCTGTTCGCCACTATTGGCGCGGCTCACGCGGCGGAATCGCAGCCGTCGACCTGCCAGGGGCCGGCTTCGCAATGCAATGTGTTCTTCGGCCAGTAAAATCGCCCCTGAAAGACGCAAGGCGCCCACTCCGGGGGCGCCTTGTTTCGTTTACGAATCAAAAACTAAGCCGAATTGCACTTACCCAAGAGTTATCCACAGATTCTGTGGATAAACGTGGGGATAGCTGCCCGGGAACCGCGTGGCGACGCGGCTGGAAGTAGATTGCTCAATTCGTCGCAAAAATAGTCCGTGCGACGTGGGCGGGAGTGAAGACGATTTCCCCCCGATGCCTCTATCATGTGCACGCGCGCCGTCTCATGGACGGCGCTCCGGACCGGGTTCATCGTCCGGGTCATCCACCTTTTCGTCCTTTCACGGGGGAAGTTGTCATGGCCTTAAAGATCGCGGTGGTCGTCGGAAGCCTGCGGCGGGATTCATTCAACAAGCAGCTCGCGCATGCGCTCGTGTCGCTCGCGCCGAGCGATTTTTCCTTCGAGTTTCTCGACATCGGCAGCCTGCCGCTCTATAGCCAGGACTACGACAGCGACTTTCCCGAAGCCGCGCGCACGTTGAAGCAGAAGATCGCCGATGCGAACGGCCTCCTGATCGTCACGCCGGAATACAACCGCTCGATTCCGGGCGTGCTGAAAAACGCGCTCGACTGGGGCTCGCGCCCGTGGGGGCACAGTGCGTGGGGTGGCAAGCCCGGCGCGATCATCGGTACGTCGGTGGGGGCGATCGGCACGGCGATAGCGCAATCGCATCTGCGCGGCGTGTGCGCGTATCTGGATATCGCGCTGATGAACCAGCCCGAGATGTATATCAAGCACGACGAAAAGCGGATCGACGCGAACGGGAACATTGTGAGCGAGGACACGCGCAAGTACCTGCAGACGTTCATGGACAAGTACGTTGCCTGGGTGCGCGACCGGGCGGCTTGAGCGCTCACCTTTCACAAGCAAAAACGGCCCGCGCGAGCGGGCCGTGTGCATTGAGTGCTGCTGTCTTCGGGTCAGACGTGATGATGTCCCGTCACGCGATCCCAGCCGTGGCGTATGGCCGCCTTGAAACGATCCCACGTATCGCCTTCGGGATGCCTGCTTTCCCAGTCGCGGCGTGTCTCGTATTCCATCTGATCGTCCCATGCGCGGCTGCGGAAACGGTCGTCGTTGCCGAGCGTCGCGCCGTAGCGATACGCGCCCTGATAGTCCTCGTAGGGCGCGCCCGTCGCCGAATACTTCGATTCGTAATCGGCGCGGAAGTCCTCTTCGTACTCCATGTATTCGTTGGGCACGGTTTGCGGACTCGTCGCGGCTGCAGGACCAATCGGGCCGGTTGCCTGCGTTCCGGCGGAAGCCGCGACCGGATCGGGCGACGATCCCGCCGCGCGCGCCGCGCTCGACTGATACGGCGCCGCCGGCTCGTCGAGCGGGCCGAGCGGCTCGACCGAGCGCCATTCGGAAGCCGTGTCGGTGCGCACGCCCGGCAGCGGATCTCTCAAGGGCTCGTTCATCGCGGCGCGTTCGGGCGGGACGGCGCCCGTCGTGCGCAACGGATCGCGCCCCGCGAGCGCATCGCGTTCGGAGATCGATTCGCCAGCGAGCTCGGTGCGCGCCGCGAGCGGATCGGCGGGTGTGCCGGCGAGCGGGTCGATGCCGGTGGTCGCCATCGGATCGCGGCCCGTCACGGGATCGCGGCCCGCGAGCGGGTCGCGGGCGGCGCGCTCGTTTTCGCTCATCATCGACTGGGACTGCGCCTGGGATTGCGCCTGGGACTGCGATTGCGACTGCATTCCGCCGCGCGGCATCAGCGGATCGTCGGCCGGGTCGCTGATGTAATCGCGCGGCGCGAGCGTCGCAGGGTCGGTCCGCGAGTACGGATCGCCGAGCGGCACTTCGGCGGGATCGCCGACATCGGCGCGCGGATAAGCCCGCGCGCGCGATGACGTCAGATCCGGCTCGTTCACCGCATCGCGTCCCGGCACCGCGCTGCCGCGTCCGAGACCGAGTTCGTCCAGTATCGAATGATCGCGGTCGTCCGCGGCGGCAGGCGTCGCAGGCGTGCCGTGCTCGAGCGTCGACCAGCTTGCCGCGCGTTCGTCGATATCGATCGCGCCCTGGTCGGTCAGCGTCGCGCGCGCGATGTCGGCCTGCTCGACGCTAGGCGTATCGACCGCGACGAGCACCGCGCCGCGCCGCACAGCCTCCGAATAATGCGCGACTTCGGGTGGCTGATCGCGTCCGCCGAAAAGCATGCTGAAAAAGCGCTCGATGTTCGCGAGTATGCCCGGCTCCCGATGCGTCTCGGCATCGGAGAGGTCGGAAGGCGCGGCGGCATCGTCGCGCTTGGGGTTCGCTTGCAGTTCGATATCCGCGCGCGGGAAGCCTGCGGCGATCAAGGCCGAGCGCGCGTCCTCGGCTTGCGCGAAAGTGTCGAAAACTCCGATGACGGTGTGTCGCATTTACGCCTCCTGCGGATGGGCGGAATTCCGGGATCGGCAACGTTCGATTGCCGCACGTACCGCTCATTCACGCAACTCGCGTGCCGGATGCGCGCAAGTCGCGAAGGGCTTGCGCGGGCATGAAAGCCTGCGGAAATCAGACGGCGCTTTTACAACCGCGCGTACAAAAAGCGACAGCCTCAACGTTCGACGGACCGCGCGGTGCGCGTGTCCTGCCTGCGCTCGCGGATCGCGCGCAGCAGCGAATCGAGCAGCGCGATGTCGAACGGCTTCGACAGCACGCGCGCGCCGACCTGCCGCGCGCGGTCGAGCTCTTCCGCGTAGCCCGTGACGAGGATCACCGGAAGGTGCGGCTCGAAGCGCTGCAGCATCTCGGCGAGATCGATGCCGTTCATCTGCCCGGGCATGTGGATGTCGGACAGCACGACGTCGAAGGGAAAATCGGCCGCGGCGCCGGCGCGCGCGGATTCGAGCACGGCGGCGGCGGCATCGGCGTTGAAGACGTAGGTGACGTGGTGGCCCATCATCGTGAGCAGCGCCTCGGTGCCCGCCGCGACTTCTTCGTTGTCCTCCACCAGCAGCACGCGCAGGCCGTCCGCTTCCAGCGCGGCCGCCTCTTCCGGCGTCACGTCGGCGCCCGGCGCGCCCGTCGCCGCCGCGCGTGGCAGATACAGACGCACGGCGGTGCCCGCGCCGATCGCGCTGTCGATGGTCGCGAGCCCGCCCGCGCGCTCGCAGAACGCGAACACCTGCGGCAGGCCGAGTCCGGTGCCCATGCCTTTCGGCTTGGTCGTGAAAAGCGGCTCGAACGCGCGCCCGAGCACTTCGGAGTTCATGCCGACGCCATTGTCCTCCAGCGTGATCTGCACGAATTCGCCGGTGATCGGAAAGCCGTCCTCATGGCGAAAGCGCACGTTGTCGGCGCGCACGGTGAAGGTGCCGCCGTTGGGCATCGCGTCGCGCGCGTTCACCGCGACGTTGATGAGCGCGAGCTCCAGTTCGGCCGGATCGACGCGGATCGCCCACACGTCCGGCGCGACCTCGACGTTGAGCGCGACCTTCGCCCCGAGCGATGCGCGCAGCAGCTCACGCCCCGCCGGAACCCATTTGCCGATGGCGATGGTCTCGCTCCTCAACGGCTGCTTGCGCGCAACGCCGAGCAACTGGCGCGTGAGCGACTGGCCGCTCTTCAGCGCGCGCTCCATCGCGGTCAGTTCGCGGTCGAGGCCGGGCGCGCCGCGCCGCCGCGCGATCTGCACGTTGGTCGAGACGATCATCAGCAGGTTGTTGAAGTCGTGCGCGACGCTGCCGACGAGATTGCCGAGCGCCTCCATCTTGCGCGCCTGGCGATACGCGGATTCAATCGAGCGGCGCATCGACGCTTCGGCCTGCCAGCGCTCCCACGCTTCCTCTTCCGTCGCGAGCCGCCGCAGCGACAGGCCGATGACGCCCCACAGCACGACGCAAGGCGCGAAGATCGACAGCGCGAGCACGCTCAGATGCCGGTACCAGGCGTCCCAGATCGTTGCGATCGGATAGCCGCTCGACACATAGACTGGATACGTGCCCACGCGGCGATAAGCGACGATCTTCAATTGATTGTCGAGCCCGGAGACGATCCTTACGACGCCGCTCCTGCGTCCCGTGCCGAACGCGTCGCGCAGCGGCGAGCCGGGCGCGAGCGTCATGCGCTCGGGAGGGCGCGGCGGATACCACGCGAGCACTTCACCGTCCGAGCGCGAAAGGCCGAGCGAGACGCTCGGGTTGTCGCCGATCAGCTCGCGATAGAACGCGGCGAAGTACGACGGCCGCAGCGCGATGGACACCATGCCATCGAACTTGCCCTTGGGCGTGAGGCGCGCCGTGGTCGTGTTGAACACCTGCTCGCCGGCGACGCGGCCGGTCGTCACCCGGGAAATCTGCTCGATCTGCCGGCCCGCCCGCAGCCCGCCGAAGTCGGCGCGGTCCGCGACGGAGACGTCGGGCGTCGGGTACGCGCGGCTCGTCGCGAGCAGCTTGCCGTCCGGGCCGAACACCGACGCCGCCGCGACCTGCTGATAGGTGGTGCTGATCGCCCGGAGGCGCTGGTGGATCGTCGCGCTCTCGCGGCGGATCGCTTCGGCGTCGAGGCCGCCGAGCAGATCGACGATGCGCTCGTTCAGCGTCACGTTCAGGTCGAAGACCTTGAGCGCATGCTCCTCGGCGACGCGGGCATTGCGCGCGACGAACTCGGTGGCATCGGTGACGCGCGCGCGGTAATCGGTGAACGCGGTGACGGCGACGTACACGAACGGCAGCACGATCGCGGCGACGAGCAGCGCGTACAGCGTCATGCGCTGCGCTGCGAAGTTGCGCTCGGGAACCACCGCAAAAGGCGGGTCCTCCTGCCATGACTGCGCAGCAGGGCGGGCGTCGGACTCCTCACGTTGCAGCGTCATTTTTGGCGGCGAATTGGAAAACTTACCCTGAGCCCACGCCTTCGTACGTCGCGACGAGCGTGCGGGCGCGAGGCATCGGGAGCGAGCGGTGCAACCGCAATTGGCACGCACGAAGCGTGCCGGTGCGGCGGTCATGGCGCGCGAGGCGATTGAGTAAAACCTCAGTCGTGGCGCGCAGTTAGCGAGATTATCGGAAGCGCAAACGTACACAAAAGCATGAAAAGTGCCTTCTGCGTAGATTGTCGAGTAGATCATTCCTATTTAAGCGAATCTTTAGTTATATCTATTCCAGCTTGCGGCTCTGGCGAGTTGCTTTGACATTCTGATAGTCAGACAATGGAATCGTCCGACATATACGCCGCCAGAGCGTTTTCGGAACACAAAAGCAGCCTCGCGGCGCGCGCCGGGGGAGCAGTAACGCTGCGGCGAAAGCGCCGCCGCGCAGCGCGACCGAGCGAGGAGAAAAGGCCACGATCCGGCATGTCCGGATCATGCACGGGGCAGTCAACATGACGCCGATCGGGATTCAACATGCACCGCGCGCCACGGGCACGCTGATTGCTCAGCGTACGCCCGCCGCATGGCGCGCCTACGTCCACAAGCGCCGCGCCTGGCTCGTCGCGGCCGAACTGAATCTCCGGCAGCGCCCGCATTCCCGCCGGGCGAAGGGACTTACGCCGATAGCGCGGTGAATATCGCCTAAAGATCGCCGCGCGGCTGCCGTAATCACATGCGAGAGCATGCCGTGCGTGCCGACAACACCGTCCCAGCCCGAAAACCGCTCAAGAGATCCTGCCGACCATGCCGTTGCCGATTGTCATTGCCGATGATTCACTGCTAGCGCGCAAGGTGCTGACGCGCTCGCTGCCTCCGGACTGGGACGTCGAGATCTCCTACGCGACCAACGGGCGCGAGGCGCTGGAGCACTATCGGGCGGGCCGCGCGTCGGTGATGTTCCTCGATCTCACGATGCCCGACATGACGGGTTATCAGGTGCTCGACGCTCTGCAGCACGAAGACCTGAACACCTTTGTGATTGTCGTGTCCGCCGACGTGCAGCCGTTGGCCCAGGAGCGGGTGCGCGCGCTTGGCGCGATCGCCTTCCTGCCGAAGCCGGTGACGCCCGAAGCGCTGCGTCCCGTTTTGAAGGAGTACGGACTCCATGGTTGAACCCGCCCTGAACGAAGATCAGCGCGACGCGCTGCAGGAAGTCGCCAACATGGCGATGGGCCAGGCCGCGACGCGCCTCTCGAAGCTGCTCGGCACGTTCATCGAGCTTTCGGTGCCGCGCGTGCGCGTCGTGAGCGTGGCCGAGGCGTCCGCCGCGCTCGCTGAGATGACCGGCATCACCGATACCGTCACAGCCGTGCGCCAGGGTTTCCGCTCGGACATCAAGGGCGAGGCGATCGTGCTGTGCAAGAGCGGCAGCGTCGATCAACTGTGCGCGCTCGTCGACGATCCGTACACCAAATCCACCTACGAAGCGACGACGCGCACCGAGCTCATCTTCGATGTCGCAACCGTGCTGATGGGCGCGTGCGTGTCGTGCATTCTCGACCGCCTGGGCCGCTCGCCGATCTTTTCGCCGCCGGGCATGCTCGGCTCGGAAATCGGGCTCGACGATGTCTTCCAGCCCGCGATGCTCGCCTGGAAGACGGCGCTCCTGCTCGAAGTGAATTTCGCGCTCGAGGACCACAGCTTCCGCGCGCATCTCGTGATGCTGATGGCCGAGGACGCCATCGCGCATCTGAACGAAGCGCTCGACGCGCTTCTGTCGAGCCTCTGATCAGGACGCCACCGTGAGCATGGACGAACTGCGGCACGCGCTTTCCGAACTCGTGGTCGAGCGCGTGGGCTTCGGCATCTTCGTGCTCGACCGCGACCTGAACGTGCTGATGTGGAACCGCTTCATGCAGGACCACAGCGGCAGGACGGCCGAGCAGGTGATCGGCAAATCGATTTTCGCGAGCTTTCCGGAACTGCCGCGCGTGTGGTTCACGCGCAAGGTCGAGAGCGTGTTCCAGCTCGGCAGTTTCGCGTTCAGCTCGTGGGAGCAGCGCCCCTATCTCTTCAAGTTCGATCACGACCGGCCGATCACCGGCGGCGTCGATTTCATGCAGCAGGACTGCACCTTCATGCCGCTCACGCTCGATCGCGAGGTGCGCGCCGTGTGCGTGACGATTTCCGATGCGACGCACGCGAGCATGATGCAGCGCGCCCGCGACGAAGCCGTCGCGAAGCTGCAGGAATTCGCGGACCGCGACGGCCTGACCGGCATCGCGAACCGGCGCTACTTCGAGCTGCGCCTCGCCGATGAATTCGCGCGCTGGCAGCGCTATGGCGGCGAGCTGTCGATGCTGCTCTTCGATCTCGACCACTTCAAGCGCATCAATGACGATCTCGGCCACCTCGTCGGCGATACGGTGCTGCGCGTGATGGCGGAACGCGTCGCGAAGAGCGTGCGCGTGCAGGACGTGTTCGGGCGCTTCGGCGGCGAGGAATTCGCGCTGCTTTTGCCGTGCACGAACTTCGAGGACGCGATGATCGTTGCGGAGAAAGTGCGCCGTGAGATTTGCGAGACGCCCGTCGACGTGCAGGGCGCGCGCGTGCCGGTCACGGCGAGCGTCGGGGCGGCGCGGGCGCGCACCGGCCTGACGTCGTCGTACGAGGCGCTCATCAACGAGGCCGATGCGGCGCTTTATACGGCCAAGCGCGAAGGGCGCAACCGGGCGGTGGGCTTCGCCTGACGGTCGTTTCGGGCGGCCCGGGCCGCACCCCGCACCGGCGCAATCGGGCAAAGTATTGATATACTCTTTGCCGCTTCCGGCGCACTCGCAGCCGGCTCGCGCCGGCTTTTCTCGTCGATCATCCTTCACAGCGCCAAGGTGGTTCCGCGCGCATCGGGTTGCATCGTGACCGGCGCCTGATCTCTTAATTTGCCCGTGGGGGCGCCACAGCGGAGTTCGTCTTGGCCGTTTCCAACATCATCGCCGACGATCCTGCTCCCGACGCCGCGAAAACGTCGTCGGGAAGCTCGTTCTATCTCGCGATGCGCATCCTTCCCGCCGCGCAGCGCGACGCGATGTACCAGATTTACGCGTTCTGCCGCGCGGTCGACGATATCGCTGACGAAGGCACGCTGCCGCGCCGTGAGCGTGCGCTCGCGCTCGACCAGTGGCGCGAGGACATCGACGCGTGCTATGCCGGCACGCCGAAACAGTCACTCGAGGCGCTCGCGCGTCACATCCAGGCCTTCCGCCTTTCCCGCGACGACTTCCAGGCCGTGATCGACGGCATGGCGATGGATGCCGCCGGCGATATCGTCGCGCCTGACGAAGCCACGCTCGATCTTTACTGCGATCGCGTGGCGAGCGCCGTCGGGCGGCTATCGGTGAGAATTTTCGGGATGCACGAGGATGCCGGACGGCGCCTCGCGCACCATCTCGGGCGCGCGCTGCAACTGACCAACATCCTGCGCGATATCGACGAAGACGCGGAAATCGGCCGCGTGTATCTGCCGCGCGAACTGCTCGCGCGCGAAGGCATTTCCACCAGCGATCCGGCCAGCATCGTCGCCGATGCGCGCCTGCCGCGCGTGTGCGCCGTGCTCGCCGAGCGCGCGAAGGGCCACTACGCCCAGTCCGAGGCGATCATGGCGGCGTCGCCGCGCGCTCAGGTGCGCGCGCCGCGCATCATGTCGGCGGCGTATCGCACCGTGCTCGACGCCAATCTCAAACGCGGCTTCGACCTGCCGCGCACGCGCGTGCGCACGCCGCGTTCGCGCCTGCTGTGGATCGTGGCGCGCAATCTGATCTGATGTCCCGGCGGGTCTTCGTCGTCGGAGCGGGCATTGCCGGCCTCGCCGCCGCAGTGGAAGCGCAACGGCGCGGCGCGCGCGTCGTGCTGCACGAGGCGGCGCCCCACGCGGGCGGCCGCTGCCGCTCTTACTTCGATGCCCGACTCGGCGCCACGCTCGACAACGGCAATCATCTGCTGCTGTCCGGCAATCAATCGACGACGGCCTATCTGCGCACGATCGGCGCGGCGGGCACGCTGATCGGCCCGACACTGGCCGAGTATCCGTTCTTCGATCTCGCGGCCGGCGACGCATGGACGATCCGCATGTCGTCCGGACGCCTGCCGCGCTGGATCTTCGACGCCGACGCGCGCGTGCCCGGCACGCAACCGGCCGATTACCTGCCGTTCCTGCCGCTCTTCTTCGCGAAACCGGGCCGCACGGTGGAGGAATCGGTGCAGCGGAAGGATCGCGTGTGGAACCTGCTCGTGCGCCCGCTGTTGCGCGCGATGCTCAACGCCGATCCCGCCGAGGCGAGCGCGGCGCTCGCCGCCGGCCTGCTGCGCGAGACCGTGGCGCAGGGTGGTGAGGCATGCCGTCCGCTCGTCGCGAGAAGCGGGCTATCGCATGCGTTCGTCGAGCCCGCGCTGCGGCTTCTGCAATACGGCGGCGCGGAGATCCGGCTCGGCTCGCGCGTCGCGGGCATCGGGGTTTCGGGCACGGATTCGCACGAGCGTGTAAGCTCGCTGGCTTTCGAGAGTGCGGAGCCTGTCTCGCTCGCACCGGGCGATGGCATCGTGCTCGCCGTGCCGCCCGATGCGGCGCGCGGTCTGGTGCCGGACCTGAGCGCGCCGGACGAGTGGCGCGCGATCGTCACCGTGCACTTCGTCGTCGACGCGCCGGACGCATTCGCACCGCTGACGTGTCTCGTCAACGGCATGTCGGACCGGATCTTCGTGGCCGATGGGCGTTTGTCCGTCACGCTGGCGAATGCCGGCGCCTGGCTCGCGACGCCGCACGAGGAACTCGCGGCGAGGGTGTGGCAGGAAGCGGCGAAGGCCGTGCGCCTGCCCGCCATGCCGATGCCGCCCTGGCAAGTCGTCTCGGAGCCTCGCGCGACGTTTGCCGCCGTGCCCGCGCAGGAAGGCTTGCGGGCCGCCACGCGCACGCGCTGGCACAACCTCACGCTCGCGGGCGACTGGACGGCGACCGGTCTGCCCGCGACGATCGAAGGCGCGATCCGCTCCGGCCAGAAGGCCGCGGACGTGCTGTTGAACCCATCGATGGAACGCTGATGAACGATTTATCCCTGTCGGCCGTGGGCGCGCAGGTGTCGGGCGCCTCGCTCGATTCCGCCGTCAACCGGGCCACCGACGCGCTGCTCGCGGCGCAGCATCCCGAAGGCTACTGGCTTTACGAACTCGAAGCGGACGCAACCATTCCCGCTGAATACGTGCTGCTCGTCCACTATCTCGGCGAGACCGCCGATGAAAAGCTCGAAGCGAAGATCGGCCGCTATCTGCGGCGCATTCAACGCGAGGACGGCGGCTGGCCGCTCTTCGCCGACGGCGCGATGGACGTCTCCGCCACCGTGAAGGCGTACTTCGCGCTGAAGATGATCGGCGATTCGCCCGAAGCCGAGCACATGCAGCGCGCCCGCCGCGCGATTCTCGCAGCCGGCGGCGCGGAGAAGGTGAACGTGTTCACGCGCATCCTGCTCGCGCTGTTCGGCGTGGTGTCGTGGCGCGCAGTGCCGATGATGCCCGTCGAGATCATGCGTCTGCCGATGTGGTTCCCGTTTCACTTGTCGAAGGTGTCCTACTGGGCGCGCACGGTGATCGTGCCGATGCTCGTGCTCAACGCGAAGCGCCCGCGCGCGCGCAATCCGCGCGGCGTGCGCATCGACGAAGTGTTCACGAATCCGCCGGTCAATACGGGCATGCCGTCGCGCTCCGGGCATCAGAGCCGCGGCTGGTTCGCGTTCTTCCGCGTGGTGGATGCGATCCTGCGCGTCGCCGATCCGCTGTTGCCGAACGCCGGCCGCGAGCGCGCGATCGATGAAGCCGTGCGCTTCGTCGACGAGCGTCTGAACGGCGAGGACGGCCTCGGCGCGATTTTCCCGGCAATGGCCAACTCCGTCATGATGTACGACGTGCTCGGCTACCCGCCCGAGCATCCGAACCGCGCGATCGCGCGCAAATCGCTCGACAAGCTGCTCATCATCGACGAAGCCGACGACGGCGAAGCGTATTGCCAGCCATGTCTGTCGCCGGTGTGGGACACGTCGCTCGCGGCGCACGCGCTGCTCGAAACCGGCATGCCGAAGGCGCGCTCGGCGGTGACGCGCGGCCTCGAATGGCTGCTGCCGCTGCAGATTCTCGACGTGCGCGGCGACTGGATCTCGCGCCGCCCGAACGTGCGGCCCGGCGGCTGGGCGTTCCAGTTCGCGAACCCGCATTACCCCGATGTCGACGACACCGCAGTCGTCGCGATGGCAATGGAGCGCGCCGACCGCGAGAACGGCACCGCGATGTACGGCGAGTCGATCGCGCGGGCGCGCGAATGGGTCGTCGGCATGCAGAGCAGCGACGGCGGCTGGGGCGCGTTCGAGCCGGAGAACACGCAGTACTACCTCAACAACATTCCGTTCTCGGATCACGGCGCGCTGCTCGATCCGCCGACTGTCGACGTATCCGCGCGCTGCCTCTCGATGCTCGCGCAGCTCGGCGAGACGTCGCTCAACAGCGAGCCGGCGCGCCGCGCGTTCGATTACATCGTGAAGGGCCAGGAACGCGATGGAAGCTGGTATGGCCGCTGGGGCATGAACTACATCTACGGCACCTGGTCGGCGATGTCCGCGCTGAACGCGGCCGGCGTCGCGCCGACCGATCCGCGCATGCAACGCGCGGCGGACTGGCTCGTCGGCATTCAGAACGCGGACGGCGGCTGGGGCGAGGACGGCGAGAGCTACAAGCTCGACTATCGCGGTTACGAGCAGGCGCCGAGCACGTCGTCGCAGACCGCGTGGGCGCTGCTCGGGCTGATGGCGGCGGGGCTCGTCGAGCATCCGGCGGTTGCGCGCGGAGTCGATTATCTGATTCGCGCGCAGCAGAAAGACGGCTTGTGGGACGAAACGCGCTTCACCGCCACCGGCTTTCCGCGCGTGTTTTATCTGCGCTATCACGGCTATCGCAAGTTCTTCCCGCTGTGGGCGCTCGCGCGCTACCGCAATCTGACGCGCGACGGTCTTACGCGCGTGACGGCGGCGATGTGAACGCGCCCGTCGTCGCCGTGACCGGCATGGCGTTCGAGGCGAAGATCGTGCGCGGGCGCGGCGTCGATGTCGTATTCGCGGCCCGCGCCGACTGGCTGGAGCGCGCGCTGTCCGACGCGATCGCGCGCGGCTGTTCGGGCATCGTCAGCTTCGGCACTGCGGGCGGCCTGGCGCCGGATCTCGCGCCGGGCGCGTTGATCGTCGCCGAGAGCGTGTGCGGCCCGTTCGGCGAACTGCGCACCGATGCGGCGTGGTCGGCGCGCATCGTCGATGCGTTCGCGGGCACGCCCGTCGAGCGCGTCGCGCGGCGCGGCAAGATGGCGGGCGTCATGGCGCCCGTCAAGAGCGAGGCGGAAAAGCGCTCGCTGCATTCGTCCACGGGCGCGCTTGCCGTCGATATGGAATCGCATATCGCCGGGGCCATCGCGACTGCGCGCGGTTTGCCCTTCGCGGTGTGCCGGGCGGTGGTCGATCCGGCCTGGCGGACGTTGCCGCCTGCCGCGACGGCCGGCCTGCGCGACGACGGCACGACCGCGATCGGTCCGATCCTGCGCGAACTGCTGCGCGATCCGTCGCAACTGGGCGCGCTGCTGCGCCTCGCGTCCGACGCCCGTGAAGCGCGCGCGACGCTCGTGCAGGCGCGGCATGCGCTTGAAACGGCGCGGGCGCTGGTGGTGGCTTGAATTGTCTTCGGGCCTTGCTTTCTGCGGGTTAACCCTCACCTCGGTATAATCAGGGAAAACCCTAATCAAACGCGCGTGTCCTTGCAGGTCTCACGACGCGCGCAGCAAGGAAAGTGAGGTACCGCAAATGAATTTTCACACCCGCAAGTGGGTCAAGCCGGAAGATCTGAATCCAAACGGCACCTTGTTCGGCGGCAGTCTGCTGCGCTGGATCGACGAGGAAGCCGCGATCTACGCCATTTCGCAACTGGGCAACCAGCGCGTCGTCACCAAGTTCATGTCCGAGATCAACTTCGCGAGCTCGGCGCGTCAGGGCGACATCATCGAACTCGGCATCACGGCGACGCATTTCGGCCGTACGTCGATCGCACTGCGCGCGGAAGTGCGCAACAAGATCACGCGCAAGAGCATTCTGACCGTCGAGAAGATGGTGTTCGTGAACCTGAACGAGCAGGGCGAGCCGGCGCCGCATGGCCGCACGCAGATCCGTTATGCCGATGAGCTGTTCGAAGCGTATCGCCGCGATCAGCGCGCGGTGGAGGCGCCGAAGTTGTCGGGCGATGATCTCGTCGAGGAAGAGGTCGAAGAAGCCGCACACTAAAAGCAAAACGGGCGCCTCGGCGCCCGTTTTTCAATCTGGAATAGTTCACTTCCCCGCAGGCTGCGCCGCCGGATCGTCATACTGCGGCAACCCTTGCCCCTTGCTCGAGCTCGGCGACGGCTGGCCCTTCGGCGCTTTCTCTTCCGGCGCGGGCGATTTCCCCCCGACGCCGCCCGCAGGCGATGCCGCTGCGCCCGGATCGACATACGTCGGCAGGCCTTGCTGCTTGCTGCTTCCGCCGCTTTCGCCCGGCGCGCTCGCACCCTCGGGCGCGCTCGCACCTTCGGGCGCCGCAGCGCCCTCGTCGCCGTAATCGGGCAGCGAGGCCGCGCCTCCGCCAGTCAGCAGATATTGACGACGCTGCGTGTACGCATCGCGCACGAACGCGTACTTGTCGAGCGCGGCCGCCGACAGAAGATCGGTCGCACCGATGAGATCCGCGCGCGCGCTCACGAAGTTCAGGCCGAACAGCGGCCAGCGAATCTCGGCATCGGAATAGCTCAACGGATTCACGCGCCAGTCGACGAGCCAGGTCGTCGAATCGCGGAACGAGCTCGGCCCGAGCAGCGGCAGCACCAGATACGGTCCCGACGGCATTCCGTAGTGCCCGAGCGTCAGCCCGAAATCCTGATGATGCTTCGGCAGGCCCGCCGGCGACGCGATATCGATCAGACCGCCGATGCCGAACACCGAGTTCATCGCGATCCGCATCAGGTCTTGCGTCGCGTCGGTGATCTTCAACTGCAGCAGGTTGTTCGCGAAGTTGGAGAAATCGCCCAGGTTCGAGAAGAAGTTGCTGACGGCCGTGCGAAACGGACTCGGCGTGTAATCGACATAGAACTGCGCAACCGGCTTCGCGACATACGTATCGAGCGTGTCGTTGAAGATGAAGATCTTGCGGTTCATCGGCTCGAGCGGGTCTTTCGGATTGCGGTCCGGGCCGGTCGCGCAGCCCGCGGTCGCGAGCGCGCCCGCGATCGCCAGACTCATCCCCAGTTTGCGCATTGCACGAGCGGTCATGGCCGTCGATCCCCACTTCATTCTTCAATTCCTCTTAGGTTGTCATGTCGTTGCGCCGCCCGCAGTTTCGCCCGGTCGGCCGCGCGCACCTTGCGCGGCTTGCCCATCAGAACGGGCTGGAAGACCACCGCGCCGATCAGCGTGCAAAAGAGCGACAGCGCCAGAAGGCGTCCCATGCTGGATGTGCCCGGATGATGCGAGAACCACAGGCTGCCGAATGCCGTCGCGGTGGTGGCCGCGCTGAACATGACGGCGTGCGTGAGGCTCGACTGCAGGAGCCGTGTCTGGCCCGAGCGCCACGCCATCACGAAATAGATCTTGAACGCGACGCCGACGCCCAGCATGAGCGGCAGCGCGATGATGTTCGCGAAGTTGAGCGGCATTCTGAAGACGACGCACAACTCGAGCGTGACGATCGCGGAAACGAGCAACGGTACCAAAGTTCTTAGAACATCGCCAAAACGACGCAGCGCAATCCACAACAGCACCGCGATCGCGACGAGCGAGTAGAGCGCGGCCTGCTCGAACGCCTTGATGATGGTCTCCGCCGAATGGCGCACGGAAATCGGCCCGCCGATCGCATCGGGCTCGGCCTTCTGCACGGCATCGGCGAAACGGGCGAGCAGCGTGTCGTCGTTCGGATCGACGCCCGGCGGCGTTTTCGGCGATACGTCGACGAGCGCCTGGCCCTGCGGCGTCACGAATGACCCGACCATCTGCGGCGGCAGCGTCGCACGCGTGATCTCGGCCGGCGTGAGGAGCGCGCGCAGTTGCGCGAGCGCGAGGCGCAGCGGCTCGGCCATCGCGTGCTCGGCGCGGTCGCGCGTTGCGGCGTCGGCTTGCGCGAGCTTCGCGAGCGTCTGCGACAGATGCTTCGCTTCCTTTTCGCCGGGGCCCGGATGTTCGTCGGCGGCGAGCGAAAGCTGGCTCGACACGCGCTTCAACGCCGCGACGCGCACTTGGTCCGTCACGGGCGATGCTCTCGGCTGATCGAGCGCGGGCAGCAGTTGATCGGCGGCGGCCTTGACGAGCTCGAGTTTCTTCGGCTGATCGGCGGGAATGAGCGAGGAAAGCGTCGTCGCGCTTTCGACTTCCGGCAGCTTCGCAAGCTTCGCGGCGATGCGGTCCGCTTCCGCGAGCGAGGGCGCGAGCACGGCGACGTCGTTCACCGCGCCTTGCGGCGAATCCTTGAGCGCGATGAGCGTCGCCATCGACTCGGTATGCGGGTCCTTCAGATGCAGCGGATTGAAGTCGAAGCGCAGATCGAAGAGCAGCGGCAGCGCGCCGATCACGACGACGAGCGTGCCGATCAGCACCGGCTTGCGATGTTTGTCGAGGAATTCGTCGACGGGCGCGAGCACCGGAAAGCCCGGGGACTGCGCTTCGCCCGGCGGCGCGAACACCTTGATGAGCGCGGGCAGCAGCGTCATGTTGGTCACGTACGCGACGAACATGCCGACGCCCGCGATCAGCCCGAGCTCCGAGACGCCGCGATACGCGGTCGGCAGGAAGGAGAAGAAGCTCGCGGCGGTCGCGGCGGCGGCGAGCGTGAGCGGCACGGCGACGTGGCGTGCGGTTTCCGCGAGCGACACGTCGAGGCGCCTGTGCCGGTAGCGCTCCTCGCGATACTTCACGCCGAACTGGATGCCGAAGTCCACGCCCAGCCCGACGAACAGCACCATGAACGCGACCGAGATCATGTTGAGCGCGTGGACCATCATGAGGCCGAGCGCGGCGGTGATCGCGAGCCCGACGAACAGCGTGATGAACACCGCGAGGATCATGCGCTTCGAGCGCAGCGCGACCCAGAGGATCATCAGGACGACGAGGAAGGTCAGCACGCCGTTGAGCACGGCGCCGTCCTGCACGGACGCGAATTCTTCGTCGGCGAGCGGCTGCGCGCCGGTCAGATGCAGTGTCGCGCCGTATTTTTTGTCGATGCCGAGCTCCGCGGCCTTCGCGCGAATCTCGTCCGATGTGCCCGCCGCCGCCTTCAGCGCGTTGAAGTTCAGTTCCGGCAGGACGCTGACGAAAGCGCGCCCGGGCGCATCGCCTTTGGATGAATTCGCGAGATCGCGCCACGAGAACGCGGCGGGCTGATTCGCGAGCACGCGGTCCAGCACGGTCGCGCTCTTGCCGAGCAGGCCTGCCATCTGGCCGAGATCGACCTGACCGAGCGTCAACGGCAGATTGAGCGTGGTGTTGAGCGTCTGCGCGAGCCCGGTGAGCGTCGGATCGTGCGCGAGCGTGTTGATGAGCGGGCGCGCCTGCACGAGCTGCTTCGTGATCTGCTCGACCTTTTCTGCGGGCAGATAGAGCAGGCCGTTGTGCTCGAAGAACGCGCCGCCTGCGGGCTGCGACACCGACTTGAAGCGGTCCGGCTCCTTCGCGAGCGCGGCGGCGAGCTCGCCGGCGGCGGCATCGGCGAATTCCTGCGCGGGCGCCTCGACGACGATCAGCAGGGTCGCGCCGCGCTGCGGAAATGCTTCGTCGATGGCCTTGCTGCGCGCGGCCCACTCGGGCTCCGTTTCGATCAGCTGGCTTACGTCGGTGCTGATCTTGAAGTGGTGGACGACATAAATCGTGGACAGCACGCCGAGCAACAGCGAAACGGCGATAATCCACGCCGGGCGGCGGATGGCGACGGTGACGAAGCGGGTAATGTTGGACGTCAGCATGAAGACGCTACCTGGTGTGTCCTGTTATTTTTGCGCGGCAAGCGCGCGGATTGCGTGATGCCCACCGCCGGATTCCGAAACACGTTCGCAAGACGGCGCGGGGTGCCGCGCAAGTATACCGGGCGCGCCGCAACGCACCACGCTTGAACTGTTGTGCCGCCCCGGTGTCGGTATACTGACCTCGCAGCCATCCGGCCGCCCTCGCATCGTCCGAAGGCCGCACGACCCGCGCCACCAAACCTGATCAGAGAACGGGTGCCATGAAACGCTATCTTTCTGTTTGCTTCGCTTTCCTCTTTGCCTCGATGTTCTTCACCGGCGAGGCGCTCGCGCAAGCGAGTCCCGATGCCGTCGTCAAGAGCGCGGTCGAGGGCACCGTCAACGCAATGAAGGCCGATCCGCAGGCGCGCGGCGGCGACATGGCGAAGATCACGCAGCTCGTCGAAACGCGCTTCGTGCCCGCCACCGACTTCCAGCGCACGACGCGCATCGCGGTCGGCAAGGCGTGGGCGAGCGCCACGCCCGAGCAGCAGAAGCAGCTTTACGACCAGTTCCAGACGCTCCTGGTCCACACCTATGCGGCATCGCTTGCGCAACTGCGCGATCAGGACGTGAAGTTCAAGTTCGACGCCCCCAACATCGACGCCAACACGAAAGACACGGTCGTCGAATCGCACGTCATTTCCACGGGCGGCGACAATCCCGTGCGCTATCGCCTGCAAAAGACGCCGCAAGGTTGGAAAATCTACGACATCGACATGATGGGCGCCTGGCTCATCCAGGTCTATCAGCAACAGTTCGCCGGCCAGTTGCAGAAAGGCGGCGTCGATGGCCTCATCAAGTTCCTTTCCGAACACAACGCCCGTTCCGCGGGCTGACGCTTGCCAGTCATCGGGCCGGGCCTGCTTCACGTTCTGCGGTGCTCCACCGCGTACTTGATCAGTTCGGCCTGACCGTCGATATCCAGTTTGCGCTTCAAATTCAGCCGATGCGTTTCCACCGTACGCACCGACAATCCGTGCTGCTGCGCGATCTGCTTGCTCGATAGCCCGTCGGCCAGCGCATCGAGGATCTCGAGTTCGCGCGGCGTCAGGCGTTCGAGCGGCGTCTGCATCGACTGTGCCTGAATCATGCGCGCGGCGAGCCCGGCGCTGAAAAAGGTCTTGCCGGCGAGCACCGCGTCGATCGCCTGAATGATCTCCGCGGCGGGCGAATCCTTCAGCACATAGCCGCCCGCGCCCGCGCGCACGGCCTGCTTCACATATTCCACGTTGTCATGCATCGACAGCATCAGCACGCGGATGCCCGGAAAGCGCTCGTGAAAAAGCGCCGCCAGCTCGATGCCGCTCATGCCCGCCATGCCCACGTCCATCAACGCGAGATCGGGCGGGTTCGACTCGTCGGCGGCGAGCGCGAGCGCTTCTTTCGCGTTGCCCGCCTCGCCGATTACGCGCAGGTGCGGCACGGAGTCGAGGCGCGCGCGCAAGCCGTCGCGCACGAGCGGATGGTCGTCCACGAGAATGATGCGGGCGGGTTCAGCGCTCATCGGTATGTCCTTCGAGATTCGGGGCGGCGAGCGGCAGCGGCACCGTCGCCGTGATCGACGTGCGGCCGAGCTGCGAGCTGACCGCGAGTTCGCCGCCGAGCGTGTCGAGCCGCTCGCGCATGTTGCGCAAGCCGACACCGCACGCGGGATCGGAGAATGCGTTGTGGGCGTCGAAGCCGCGGCCGTTGTCGGTGATGTCGAGCGTGACGGCGTGTATCGCGATATCGAGCGTGAGCGCCGCCCGCGATGCCTGCGCGTGCCGCGTGATATTGGTCAGCGCTTCCTGCGCGATGCGAAAGAGCACGGTGTTGACGGGATCGGGGAGCGTCGCGCGTTGCGGCGCACAAGGCTTGCCGTCTTCCAGCGATTCGAAGCGCACTTCTATGCCGTCCTGGCCGTCGAGCTCGCGCGCGAGCTGATCGAGCGCGGCGGCGAGACCGAGATCGTCGAGCATCGCGGGGCGCAGCGCGTGCGAGATGCGGCGCACTTCGCGCAGCGTGCCGGAAAGCCGCCCGAGACTCGTTGCGAGCGCGGCTTCGGCGGTCGGCTCGCGCGCGGCGCCGCGTTCGAAGCGCGCAAGCGCCGATTCGAGCAGCAGCTTCACCGAGACGAGCATCTGGCTGATGCCGTCATGCAGCTCGCGCGACAGCCGCGCGCGTTCCTGTTCCTGCGAGTCCACTACCTGCCGCGCGAGCAGCTTGAGCTTCGCGTCCGCGCTGCGATGCTCGCTGATGTTGAGCACCGCGCCGCACACGGCGATGATCGCGAGCCCGGCCAGCGCGATCGCGGCGATCCACATCAGCGTGCGGTCGATGTTCGCGGCCGCGCGCGAGTCGATGCGCGCGAGCGTCGTTTCGACATCCTCCAGATAGATGCCCGTGCCGACCATCCAGCCCCAGCGCGGCAGCGGCACAACGTAGCCGAGCTTCGGCGCGATCAGGCCGGTGGACGGCCGCCGCCACACGTAGCGCACATAGCCGCCGCCCTGCGACGCCTGCCTGATGAGCTCCTGGATGGTCAGCGCGCCGTTCGGATCGCGCATCAGCCAGAGATCGCGCCCGACGAGATCCGGCTGGCGCGGATGCATGAGCGACGTGCCGTGCATCGTGTAGACGAAAAAGTAGCCGTCCTGGCCGAAGTCGAGCCGCTGCAGCGCGTCGAGCGCAAGGCGGCGGCGTTCCTCGTCGCTGCGGGGATCGCTGGCCGGCGCGTCGTAGTATGGCGCGACCGCGCTTTTCGCGATCTCGACGTAATGCCGCAGCTCGATTTCCTTGCTCGACATGTACGCGGCCTGCGTGGTCTCGTGCTGCGCCCGCGCAAGCGCCTCCGCCTGCTGGCGCACTCCGTAGGTGATCCCGCCGATCGCGAGCGCGAACGGCACGATCGCCAGCAGAAAGACCTTTGCCTTGAGATTCATCGGCTCATGAAGCGATTCTTGCTACGTGATTCTACGTAGTTCGGTTACGTAGTTGTGCGCTTGTAAGCGCCCGGGCGAAGGCGAATACTACCGCCCAATGCGTCCTTGCGGCGCATCGAACGGCACCAAGGGCTTACCCCAAGGGCTCAACAATACTCAAGGAGACGCCATGAATCGGGCTTCCGGATTCCTGGTCTGGATCGCGCTCGCGCTATTGGGCGCGTTTGCATTCGGCACCATTGCGCTCGCGCACGGCGAGCGTATCAGCGCACTATGGATCGTCATCGCGGCGGTCTGCGTCTATCTCATCGCTTACCGTTTCTACTCGCGCTTCATCGCGGGCAAGGTGCTGCAACTCGACGGCCTGCGCATGACGCCGGCCGTGCGTCACAACGACGGCCTCGACTACGTGCCGACCAACAGGTTTGTGCTGTTCGGCCATCACTTCGCGGCGATCGCGGGCGCGGGTCCGCTCGTCGGCCCGGTGCTGGCCGCGCAGATGGGCTACACGCCCGGCATGCTGTGGATTCTCGCCGGTGTGGTGTTCGCGGGCGCGGTGCAGGATTTCGTGATCCTGTTCATCTCGACGCGCCGCGACGGCCGCTCGCTCGGCGATCTCATCAAGATGGAGCTCGGCACCGTGCCGGGCGTGATCGCGCTCTTCGGCGCGTTCCTCATCATGGTGATCATTCTCGCGGTACTCGCGCTGATCGTCGTGAAGGCGCTGACGAATTCGCCCTGGGGCACGTTCACCGTGGCCGCGACGATTCCCATCGCGCTGTTCATGGGCGTCTATACGCGCTACATCCGGCCGGGGCGCATCGGCGAGGTGTCGATCATCGGCTTTATCGGCCTGATGCTCGCGATCGTCTACGGCGGCCATGTCGCCGAATCGGCGACGCTCGCGCCGTACTTCACGTTCACCGGCGTGCAGCTCGTGTGGATCCTGATCGGCTACGGCTTCGTCGCCTCCGTCTTGCCGGTGTGGCTGCTGCTCGCGCCGCGCGATTATCTGTCGACGTTCCTCAAGATCGGCACGATCCTCGGCCTCGCGATCGGCATTCTGATCGTCGCGCCGGAGCTGAAGATGCCGGCCTTCACGAAGTTCGTCGATGGCAGCGGGCCGGTGTGGTCGGGCAACCTGTTCCCGTTCCTCTTCATCACGATTGCGTGCGGCGCGGTGTCGGGCTTCCACGCGCTGATCTCGTCGGGCACGACGCCGAAGATGGTCGATAACGAAGTCAACATGCGCTTCATCGGTTACGGCGCAATGCTGATGGAATCGTTCGTCGCGATGATGGCGCTCGTCGCCGCCTGCGTGATCGAGCCGGGCGTGTACTTCGCGATGAACAGCCCCGCCTCGCTGCTCGGCTCGACGCCCGAAGCGGTCGCGCAGACCGTGACGAGCTGGGGCTTCGTGCTGACGCCGGACATGCTGACGGAGACCGCGAAGGCGGTCGGCGAGACGACCATCGTCGCGCGTGCCGGCGGCGCGCCGACGCTCGCGGTCGGCATGGCGCACATTCTGCATCAGGTGATCGGCGGCCCGGCCATGATGGCCTTCTGGTATCACTTCGCCATTCTGTTCGAGGCGCTCTTCATCCTGACGGCCGTCGATGCAGGCACGCGCGCCGGCCGCTTCATGCTGCAGGACTTGCTCGGCACGTTCCATCCGGCGCTGCGCCGCACGGAATCGCTGCCGGCCAACCTCGTCGCGACGGGCCTGTGCGTTGCCGCGTGGGGCTACTTCCTGTATCAGGGCGTGGTCGATCCGTTCGGCGGCATCAACACGCTGTGGCCGCTCTTCGGCATCTCGAACCAGATGCTCGCGGGCATCGCGCTGATGCTCGGCACCGTCGTGCTGTTCAAGATGAAGCGCGAGCGCTATGCGTGGGTCACGCTCCTGCCGACCATCTGGCTGCTGATCTGCACCTTGACGGCCGGCTGGCAGAAGATTTTCGATGCGAATCCGAAGGTTGGCTTCCTCGCGCACGCGGGCAAGCTGAAGGAAGCCTATGACGCGGGCAAGGTGATGGCGCCGGCGAAGTCGCTCGCAGAGATGCAGCGCATCATCTTCAACGATTATGTCGATGCGGCGCTCGCCGGGCTGTTCATCTTCGTGGTGGTGAGCATCGCGGTGTATGGCGTGCTGTCCGTGCTGCGCGCGCGCCGCGAAACGAAGCCGACGGTGCGCGAGACGCCGTTCGAAGCGATGCCCGCGGGCGCGAGCGCTGCGGTCCGTTCGGGACATTGATTCTGCGCCGGCAAAGGAGCAAGCCATGTTCAGCGATCTTCGACAAGCAGGACGGTATCTCGGCCAGGCGATGCGCCTGATGGTCGGCATGCCCGACTACGACGCGTATGTCACGCACATGCAGACGACGCATCCGGACAAGCCTGTGATGTCGTACGCGGAGTTTTTTCGCGAACGGCAGGAGGCGAGGTATGGATCGGGGGCAGGAAAGTGCTGCTGAGTTGATGCTGTTCGGTGGCGGTCGATGAAAACGCGACGGCGAGAGCCGTCGCGTTTTTGTTTGGAGGCGCTAGCACAATTTTTGACGGCCCTGCGAGGTCAGCGAGGAAACACGTTCCCTAATCGCAGTTCGAAGTGAATCTGATCGAACGTTCTCGGAGGAGCGCCAACGTGGCAGGCCATGACAAGCGTGTGTGCGACGAGCAGCCGGCGGGTTCAAAGGCTGGAACAACAAGCAATAAAAAGCAAAAGGGCGGATGACCCCAGGTCACCCGCCCTTCACGTTTCTATCGCCTCGATTCAACGACTCAGTTCACCGCCGCTGCCGTCTTCGCGCCTTTGCTCTTCTGCATGCGCCCGATCTCCTCGAGCTTGATCTCCACATGCTTCGAGAACACGTACTCGGCCGGACGCTGCTTGTCGATCGGCAGCTCCTTCGCGAACGCGCCGGTCGTGCGCGGGCCAGAAAGCGCGATCTTCGCGGCCTTCAGCGGATGCGCCACCGTGTCCATCACGGCGGTCGCCTCGAAGCCGCAGTGGACCATGCAGTCCGCGCACTTCTCGTACTTGCCCGTACCGTACTTGTCCCACTCGGTGGTTTCCATCAGTTCCTTGAAGGTCTTCACGTAGCCTTCGCCGACCAGATAGCAGGGCTTCTGCCAGCCGAACACCGTGCGTGCCGGGTTGCCCCAGGGCGTGCACTGATACGTCTGGTTGCCCGCGAGAAAGTCGAGGAACAGCGTCGACTGGCTGAACGACCAGTTCTTGCCGTTGTTGCCGCGCTTGAAGATTTCGCGGAACAGGTTCTTGGTCTTGTCGCGGTTCAGGAAGTGCTGCTGATCCGGCGCGCGCTCGTACGCGTAGCCCGGCGACACCGTGATGCCATCGACGCCGATCGGCCCGAGCGTGTCGAAGAATCTGGCCACGCGCTCCGGTTCCGCATCGTTGAACAGCGTGCAGTTGATGTTCACGCGGAAGCCGCGGCGCTTCGCTTCCTTGATGGCCGCCACGGCCTTGTCGTAGGTGCCCGGCTGCGAAACCGAGTGATCGTGCGCCTCGCGGTCGCCGTCGAGGTGAACCGACCAGACGAAGTACGGGCTCGGCTCGTAGTCGTCCATCTTCTTTTCCATGAGCAGCGCGTTCGTGCAGAGATACACGAACTTCTTGCGCGCCATGATGCCCTTCACGATCTGCGGCATTTCCTTGTGCAGGAGCGGCTCGCCGCCCGCGATCGAAACCACCGGCGCGCCGCACTCGTCGACGGCGCCGAGGCACTCTTCGAGCGACAGACGCTGGTTAAGAATGGGATCCGGATAATCGATCTTGCCGCAGCCGTTACAGGCGAGATTGCAGCGGAACAGCGGTTCCAGCATCAGCGCGAGCGGGTAACGCTTCGTGCCCGTGATGTGCTGCTTGAAGATGTAGGCGCCAACGCGCGCCTTCTGGAGCATCGGGATAGACAATTGCGTCCTCTCCTTAATCTTCGCGAATCGCCGCTGCCGCAACGGCGGCGACCGGCTGAGTAAGCTTCGCGGGGAGTTTGAATTCGACCTTTTCCTCGCGGCCGTTCATCGTCGTGACTTCGACGTTTCCGAACGCGCGCAGGGCATCGATCACATGTTTGACCATTTCCTCGGGCGCCGAAGCGCCCGCGGTGATGCCGACCGTCTGCACATTCGCAAACCATTCGGCCTTGATCTCCGAACCGTCCGCGACGAGGTAGCTCGGCACGCCGCTCTCGGCGCCGATCTCCCGCAGACGATTCGAATTGGAACTGTTGGTGGCGCCGACCACGAGCAGCACATCCACCTGACCCGACAGTTCGCGCACGGCGGCCTGGCGGTTTTGCGTCGCATAGCAGATATCGCGCGTGTCCGGGCCGACGATATCGGTGAAGCGGCGCTGCAACGCGTCGATGATGCCGCGCGTGTCATCGACCGAAAGCGTGGTCTGCGTGACATAGGCGACGGGCGTGTCGGGCGCGAGCGTCATCGTCTCGACTTCGGCTTCGCTCTGCACCAGCACGACGGTGCCGGGAATCTGGCCGATGGTGCCTTCCACTTCCGGATGGCCCGCGTGGCCGATCAGAATCAGCGTGCGTCCCTGCGATACGTACTGGCGGCCCTGCACGTGAACCTTCGTGACGAGCGGACAAGTGGCATCCAGCACGTCGAGGCCGCGCGCCTCGGCATCCCGCTCGACGCTCTGCGCGACGCCGTGCGCGCTGAAGATCGCGACCGCGCCGTGCGGAACTTCGTCGAGCTCTTCGACGAAACGCGCGCCCTTGCTGCGCAGGTTGTCGACGACATGACGGTTGTGCACGATCTCGTGACGCACATAGACGGGCGCGCCATGCCGTTCGAGCGCGCGATCGACGATTTCGATCGCACGGACCACGCCCGCACAAAAGCCGCGGGGTTGAGCAAGGATGATACGCATATTCGAACGAACTCCGACTGACGCGGGTCTCGGGTTAGCCGGCGCGAAGCTCGCGCTTTCCCGATGACTCGACCTCCATGACGCTTGGAACGTCGGAAGGCCGGGGAAAGCAGACCGGAAAAAACGACACGGTAATGTCGGTCTGCGCGCCGAAGTTGACCGCGTATTCTAGCGCGTTCCCTTTTTGAGTGCTCAATGCCTGCTTTACCCGGGCGAACCGACGCGATGCACGTGAATACGTCGATTTTCAGAACCCAGTAAACTGTCGAGCGCTTGGACCGCGTGCCGGCGAGACTTGCATCGAATGTGCTTGTCCCGCGGCCTTCCGCCGATCCACGCCGTGTGTTTTTTGCGCAACGCCCGCAGGCCGGCATTCCCGTGCGCAGGCAAGCGCCTACCGCGGCCACCCAAATTCACAAGCTAATCGTTTATTTCATGCTATTGATCGCCTGGCTGTCATTCTTGATCTGGATCGTGCTGCTGTTCGCGCGCGGCGGATTCTGGCGCGCGGAGCCCGCGCCCGCGCTGTCGCACACCACGGTGCACGCCGTCGGCAGCGCGGAGATCGCGCGGCGCGGCGCGTGGCCCGCGCTCGTCGCGGTCGTGCCCGCGCGCAATGAGGCGGACGTCATCGGGCGCGCCGTCGGCTCGCTGTTGAAGCAGGACTATGCGGGCGCGTTCCATGTGATCGTCGTCGACGACCACAGCACCGACGGCACCGCCAATGTCGCGCTCGCCGCCGCCCGCGATCTCGGCCTCGAAGACCGCCTGACGGTGCTGACCGCGCAGCCGCTGCCGCCGGGCTGGTCGGGCAAGGTGTGGGCGCAGTCGCAGGGCATCGAGGCGATCGACAAGCTCGGCCTGCCCGCCGAATTTCTGCTGCTCACCGACGCCGACATCCACCATCCGGCCGATGCCGCGACCCAACTCGTCGCGCGCACGATTCTCGAAGACCGCGATCTGGTCTCGCTGATGGTTCGCCTGCGCTGCGACTCTCTCTGGGAAAAGGCGCTGATTCCCGCGTTCGTGTTCTTCTTCGCGAAGCTCTATCCGTTCGCCTGGGTGAACGACGTGAAGAAGCCCACCGCGGGCGCCGCGGGCGGCTGCATGCTGGTGCGCCGCTCGGCGCTCGTGGAGGCGGGCGGGATCGAATCGATCCGTCAGGAACTCATCGACGATTGCAGTCTCGCCGCACGCATCAAGCATCGCGCGGGCCGCAACGACGCGCGCCCGATCCGCCTCGATCTCGCCCAGAGCAGCGAGTCGCTGCGCCCCTACGATAGCTGGCGCGATGTCTGGAACATGATCGCGCGCACGGCCTTCACGCAGTTGCGCTATTCGCCGCTCCTGCTTGCCGGGACGCTCGTCGGGATGGTGCTGATCTATCTCGTGCCGCCCGTCTTCGCGCTGGCGTTCGGCGCGCGCGCGTGGCCCGCGTGCGCGGCGTGGGCGTTCATGTGTATCGCCTATGGGCCGATGCTGCGCTACTACCGCAGATCGCTGTTGTGGGCGCCGCTTTTGCCGCTCGTCGCGTTGTTCTATGTCAGCGCGACGATCGGTTCAGCCGTGCGTTACTGGAGCGGGAAGGGCGGGCAATGGAAGGCGCGCGTGCAGGCGCCGACTCAGGAAGGTTCGTGACAGCGCAGGCGGCTTCGGAACGAAGCCGCCGCCTTACTTCTTCGTCAACATGGCGTACAGCTCGATGACCATGTTCGGCGAGAACGTGAACGGCACCCAGCCGTGCCCGCCGTGACGCAGCACCAGCAGACGGTCGCCATTGGGGTATTTCTGCGTCGCCATGATCGGGTTTTTGGTCGCGGCAAAGCGCCAGCCCGGCGCGATGCCGGCAGGCTGTTCCACCGACATCGACGCGCGCACGTTCGACAATTCCTCGATCAGTTCCGACACGCCTTCCGGGCTCAGCTTCACGGTTTTACCGGCGATCGTCATTTCGATCGCGTTCTGCTCAGGGCGCGACACGACGAGCGTGGGCGGTTCGTTCAGTCCGGGCGGTTCGGCGGGCGCGGCGGAATCGTCCGGCTGGTGTGCGCCGCTCAGCGCGGGCGGTTCGTCAGGCGCGCCCGGCGCTTGCCGGGGCGCGGCTTCTGCCGATTCGGCAGTCAGTGGGTCCGACGCGCGGTCAGAAGCGCGGTCAGAAGTGCGGTCAGAAGTGCGGTCAGAAGCGGCAGCGGCGTGAAGGAGCGCGTCGAGGCTCGACTCCAGCGCGCCGAGCTGGTCATGTAGATTCATGCGAGTGTGTCTGTGTCTTGCGAGCGGGCGGCGAGGCAACGATTCTACCCGCTCGAATTTGGCGAGGCCTGGCACAGGTTGTAACCAATTGCACCGAACGTGCGGATTTCACGACATTTTTTTCGATGCCGATGAAACATGTCGCGCGATGCGGCCGCTCAAAAACAAAACCGGCATCCCCGAAGAGATGCCGGTTCATCCGGGGCGCGCGGGTGTCCGCGAGGCGCCCGCGCGGCCTTACTTCGCGCTCACTTCCGCGAGCGCGGCGTTGAGCGTCTTGCTCGGACGCATCACCGCTTCGAGCTTCTTCTCGTCCGGCTTGTAGTAGCCGCCGATATCCGCCGCATTGCCCTGCACGGCGGCGAGTTCGTCCACGATCTTCTGCTCGTTTTCAGCAAGCGTCTTCGCGAGCGGCGCGAACTGCTCGGCGAGCGCCTTGTCTTCCGACTGCGACGCGAGTTCCTGCGCCCAGTACATCGCGAGATAGAACTGGCTGCCGCGATTGTCGAGCTGGCCGGTTTTCGGCGACGGGCTCTTGTTGTTGTCGAGCAGCTTGCCGGTGGCCGCATCGAGCGCCTTCGCGACGAGCTTCGCACGCGCGTTGTCGTTCTTGATGCCGAGCTCTTCGAGCGAAACCGCCAGCGCGAGGAACTCGCCGAGCGAATCCCAGCGCAGGTGGTTTTCCTGCACGAGTTGCTGCACGTGCTTCGGCGCCGAGCCGCCCGCGCCCGTCTCATACAGGCCGCCGCCCGCCATCAGCGGAACGATCGACAGCATCTTCGCGCTCGTGCCCAGTTCCATGATCGGGAAAAGATCAGTGAGGTAGTCGCGCAGGATGTTGCCGGTGGCCGAGATCGTGTCCATGCCGCGGATCACGCGCTCGAGCGTGTAACGCATCGCGCGCACTTGCGACATGATCTGGATGTCGAGGCCGGTCGTGTCGTAATCCTTCAGGTACGTTTCGACCTTCTTGATGAGCTCGGCTTCGTGCGGACGATACGGGTCGAGCCAGAACACCGCCGGCGTGCCCGAGTTCTTCACGCGCGTGACGGCGAGCTTCACCCAGTCGCGGATAGGCGCGTCCTTCACGAGACACATGCGCCAGATGTCGCCCTTCTCGACTTCCTGCGTGAGCCCTTCGAGCACTTCGTTCGTCGCGTTGTCGACGATGCGCGCCGAGCCGTCTTCGGTAATCTCGAAGGTCTTGTCGTGCGAGCCGTACTCTTCGGCCTTCTGCGCCATCAGGCCGACGTTCGGCACCGTGCCCATGGTCTTGGGATCGAACGCGCCGTTGGTCTTGCAGAAGTTGATGATTTCCTGATAGATGCGCGCGAACGTGCTTTCCGGGATCAGGCATTTCGTGTCTTGCGGACGGCCATCGGCGCCCCACATCTTGCCGCCGGCGCGGATCATGGCGGGCATGGAAGCGTCGACGATCACGTCGTTCGGCGCGTGCAGGTTCGAGATGCCCTTGGCCGAATCGACCATTGCGAGCGCGGGGCGCTTCTCGTGGCATGCGTGCATGTCGCGGATGACTTCATCGCGCTGCGATTCCGGCAGCGCCTCGATCTTCGTGTACAGATCGACGAGACCGTTGTTCACGTTGACGCCGAGCTCTTCGAAGAGCTTCGCGTGCTTCGCGAACGCGTCCTTGTAGAACACCTTGACCGCGTGGCCGAAGACGATCGGGTGCGAGACCTTCATCATGGTCGCCTTGACGTGCAGCGACAGCATGACGCCGGTGTCGAACGCATCCTGCATCTGGTCTTCGTAGAACTGCACGAGCGCCTTCTTGCTCATGAACATGCTGTCGACGATCTCGCCGTCCTGCAGCTTGACCTTCGGCTTCAGCACGATGGTTTCGCCGCGCTTCGTGACGAGTTCCATGCGGACTTCACGCGCGCGGTCGTTCGTGATGGACTTTTCGCCGTGATAGAAGTCGCCGTGCTTCATGTGCGCGACGTGCGTGCGCGAGGCCATGCTCCACTCGCCCATGCTGTGCGGATGCTTCTTCGCGTAGTTCTTGACGGCGAGCGGCGCGCGGCGGTCCGAGTTGCCTTCGCGCAGAACCGGATTCACGGCCGAGCCGAGGCACTTGCCATAGCGCGCGCGGATGGCCTTCTCTTCGTCGTTCTTCGGCTCTTCGGGATAGTCGGGCAGCTTGTAGCCCTTGCTCTGCAGCTCCTTGATCGCGCTGATCAGCTGATGCACCGAAGCGCTGATGTTCGGCAGCTTGATGATGTTGGTGTCGGCGTCCTGCGTGAGTTCGCCGAGCTTCGCGAGGTTGTCGGGGACCTTTTGCGCGTCGGTCAGATATTCGGGGAATTCGCCGAGGATACGGGCGGCGACGGAAATGTCGCTCGTCTCGACGTTCACGCCCGCCGGCGCGGTGAAGGCACGGATGATCGGCAGAAAGGCGCTGGTCGCGAGCAGCGGAGCTTCGTCGGTCAGGGTGTAGATGATGGTGGGTTGCTGATTACTCATCGCTTGTCTCGACATCCGAAAACAGGTTGGAAAAACCGCCGGCATCAAACCACCCTTCCGGCAACAAACCGCTATTCTGCCTGATTTTGCGTGGCGCGCGTGTGAATTTCGGCTTGCCTGAACCGCAAAAACAGCTGTTTTTCCTGCAATATCATTGACTTAACTTTTTTATGGTCTTATAGAAGAGTTGCGATTTTCCGGTTTCCTTGCGGCAGCCGGAACGTTTCACGGACTGATCTCGCGCTTCACCCAGCGAGATAGCCGTTCGCGCGGAACCAGTCGAGCGCGTCCTTCAGCCCTTCCCGATACGGCCGCGCGCCGTATCCGAGCTCGCGTTCCGCCTTCGCCGACGTGAAATACATCTTGTTCTTCGACATCCGCAGCGCATCGACGGTCACGAACGGCTCCTTGCCGCTCACTTTCGCGAAAAGCTCCGCGCCGACCGCGAGCGGATAAAGCGGCCCGCGCGGCAACTTGATGGTCGGCGGCTTGCGTCCGACGAATCCGGCGATGTCCGCGAGCATCTGCTGCAAGGGCAGATTCTCGCCGCCGAGGATGTAGCGCTCGCCGATCTTCCCGCGCTCCAGCGCGAGAAAATGCCCGTTCGCGACGTCATCCACATGCACGAGGTTCAGGCCCGTATCGACGAAGGCGGGAATCTTGCCCGTCGCCGCTTCCACGATGATGCGCCCGGTCGGCGTCGGGCGCACGTCGCGCGGGCCGATCGGCGTCGAAGGATTGACGATCACCGCGGGCAGCGCGTTCTGCGCGACCATGCGTTCGACCGCGCGCTCGGCCAGCACCTTGCTGCGCTTGTACGCGCCGATCGTGCTCGCCGGGTCCGCCGGCTTCGTCTCGTCGACGATCGCGCCCGAACTCGTCACCTTCAGCGTCGCGACACTGCTGGTATAGACGATGCGCTCGACGCCTTCGGCCAGCGCGGCGCGCATCGTCGCCTCGGTGCCTTCGAGATTCGCGCGCTCGATCTCGCCCGGGTCCGGCGCCCAGATGCGGTAATCGGCCGCGACGTGAAAGAGAAAGCGCACGCCCTTGAGCGCCGCGCGCATGGACGCCTCGTCGCGCATGTCGCCGACGACGATCTCCGCGTCGAGCGATTCGACGTTCTTGCGCGGACTCGTCGCGCGCACGAGCACGCGCACGTCGAAACCGCGTTCGATGGCGAGCCGCGCGACGGCGGACCCGACGAATCCCGAGGCGCCCGTGACGAGCACGCGAGAGCCGGAAAAATCAGTCATTCTTACCTCGTTGAAAACGCTGGCGCGGCCGTCTTTCGTAACAACTGCCGCGCAAAAAAGCATGCGCCGACCGGCTGCAAAGCCCGATGTGACAAGGCTGCGCGGCTCATGCTATGGTCCTCGCCTGCCGCCGGCCCAAGGCCGCGCAAAACATGAACAGAACCGGTGAACGATGCCTCAAGACAGTCGAAACCTCAGCTCCTGGATCACGCTCGCCATTGCGATCGCGCTCGCCGTCGTGTTCGCCGTCGATGTGCTCACGCCGATGCGCGTCGCGATCTGGATCTTTTACCTGCTGCCGGTCGTGCTCTGCATCTGGGCCGACCGTCCCGCCGTGCCGCTCGTCACCGCCGGTGTATCGACGGTGCTGATGATCGCAGGTTACGGATTGTCGTCCATCGATCCGAGCACGAGCCGCGAAGTGCTGCAGGTCAACCGCGCGATGGGCATCGTCGTGCTGCTCGTCCTCGCGGCGGTGGCGCACCTGTATATCAAATCGCGGCTCGCCGTACAACGCACGGGCTGGCTGCAGCAGGGCATCGTGCAACTGGGACTCAAGCTGCGCGGCGAGCAGTCTCCGGCTTCGATCGGCGTGAGCATCCTGCGTTCGATCGTTCCGTACGTGGAAGCGAAGGTCGGCGTCGTCTACGCGCTCGAAGGCGACGCGCTCGTGCGTGTCGCGGCGTGGGCGCTGCCGGACGAGAACAGCGCGCCGCTGCGGATTGCGCGCGGCGAGGGGCTCGTCGGCCAGGCGCTCGCCGATGAGCGCGTGCTCGTGCTGCGCGACGCCTCCGCGCATTATCTGAAAACCGGTTCCGCGCTCGGGTCGGCGGCGGCATCGCGCGTGGTGATCGCGCCGCTCTATGCGGATGGCGACGTCGCGGGCGCGATCGAGCTCGGCTTCGTCGGCAAGGAAGGCCATTTCGACGATGCCCGCGCGCTGCTCGAAATGGCGTCGGAGCCGATAGGCATGGCGCTGCGTTCGGCGCGCTATCGCGCGCGTCTCGTCGAACTGCTCGAAGAAACGCAACGCCAGAGCGAGGAATTGCAGGTGCAGCAGGAAGAGCTGCGCGTGTCGAACGAGGAACTGGAGGAGCGGGGCCGCGCGTTGCAGGATTCGCAGGCGCGGCTGGAGCAGCAGCAGGCCGAGCTGGAACAGACCAATGTTCAGCTCGAAGAGCACACGCAGCATCTGGAGCGGCAGAAGGCCGAGCTCCTGCAGGCGCAGCAGGAACTCACCGCGAACGCGCTGGAGATGGAGCGCGCGAGCCAGTACAAGTCGGAATTCCTCGCGAACATGTCGCACGAATTGCGCACGCCGCTCAACAGCTCGCTGATCCTCGCGAAGCTCCTGCAGGACAACAAGCACGGCAACCTGACCGACGAGCAGGTGCGCTATGCCGCGACGATCCATTCGTCGAACAGCGACCTGCTCGCGCTCATCAACGACATTCTGGATCTCTCGAAGGTCGAGGCCGGACAGATGGACGTGCAGTTCGCGCCGACCTCCGTCGATTCGATTCTGCAGGCATTGAAGCAGTCGTTCGCGCCCATCGTGGGGAACAAGGGCCTCGAATTCGTCACCGAGCACGGCGACGACGTGCCGCAGTACTTCGTCACCGACAGCCAGCGTCTTTTGCAGGTGCTGCGCAATCTGCTGTCGAACGCGTTCAAGTTCACCGAGCGCGGCCGCGTGACGGTCGCGGTCGAGCGCGCGAGCGACTCGGCGCTGCGTTTCGATGTGCGCGATACGGGCATCGGCATCGCGCGCGAGAAGCAGGACATGATCTTCCAGGCGTTCCAGCAGGCCGATGGCACCACGAGCCGCAAATACGGCGGCAGCGGCCTCGGCCTTTCGATCTCGCGCGAGTTCTCGCGTCTGCTCGGCGGCTCGGTGTCCGTGTCGAGCGAGCTGGGGCAGGGCAGCGTGTTTTCCGTGACGCTGCCCATCGCCGCGCGCGAAGGGACCGTCACCGCGAAGCTCGATACGATCGGCCATATGAGCGAGCCGGAGCCGGTCGCCGCGCGCCCGCCCGCGCCGGCCAAGCCTGCGCCCGTTCAGCCGCCCGTCGCGATGCCCGAGCCGGCGGGCATCGCCGACGACCGCGCCGACCGCAAGCGTCCCGATCGCGTGATCCTCGTCATCGAGGACGATCAGCCGTTCGCGCACATCCTCTACGACCTCGCGCACGAGCTCGACTTCGATTGCGTGCATGCGGCGACCGCCACGCAAGGCGTCGAGCTCGCGCGCTCGCTGCAGCCGAACGGCATCCTGCTCGACATCGGCTTGCCGGATCAGTCGGGCCTCACCGTGCTCGAATGGCTCAAGCACGATCCGCTCACGCGCCATATTCCGATTCACATCGTCTCCGCGACCGATCATGCCGATGTCGCGCTGCATCTCGGCGCGATCGGCTATACGTTGAAGCCGAGCGCGCGCGAGGAGCTCGCTCACGCGATCCGCAAGCTCGAAGCGCGCTCGGCGCAGGGTATGCGCCGCGTGCTCGTGGTCGAGGACGATCCGGCGCTGCGCCAGAGCATCCATGCGCTGCTCGCGAGCGAGACGGTCGGCATCGTCGAGGCGGGATCGATCGCCGAAGCCATCGAGGAAATGCAGCGCGCGCCGTTCGATTGCGTCGTGATGGATCTCGCGCTGCCCGACGGCTCCGGCTATGAACTGCTCGAACGCGTGTCGACGAGCGCGGGGCAGGCGTCGCCGCCCGTGATCGTCTATACGGGGCGCTTGTTGTCGCAGGAAGAAGAGCAACGCCTGCGCCGTTACTCGAAATCGATCATCATCAAGGGAGCGAAGTCGCCGGAGCGTCTGCTCGATGAAGTGACGCTGTTCCTGCACAGCGTGGAGAGCGCATTGCCGCCCGAGCAGCAGCGCATGCTGCGCGCGGCGCGTCAGCGCGACGACGTCTTCGAAGGCCGCACGATCCTCCTCGCGGAAGACGACGTGCGCAACATCTTCGCGCTGTCGCACGTGATCGAGCCGCTCGGCGCGACGCTCGAAATCGCGCGCAACGGCCGCGAAGCGCTCGAGGCGCTGGCGCGCCGCGGTGACATCGACCTCGTGCTGATGGACATCATGATGCCCGAGATGGACGGCCTCACCGCGATGACCGAGATCCGCAAGCAGGCGGAGCATGCGCGCCTGCCGATCATCGCGCTGACGGCGAAGGCGATGCCGAGCGACCGCCAGAAATGTCTGGAGGCGGGTGCGGACGACTACATATCCAAACCCATCGACGTGGATAAGCTCGTCTCGCTGTGCCGCGTGTGGCTGCGCCAGCGCTGACCGGACCGATCTCTCAGATGAACGAAAGCAGGCACGACGAAGACGCGACGTTCGACATCGAACTGAAGCTGATTCTGGAAGCGATCTACTTGCGATATCAGCACGACTTCCGGCACTACTCCGCGAGTTCGCTGAGAAGGCGGCTCTCGCAGGCGGTGCAGGATTTCGGCTTGCCGACGCTTTCGCATTTGCAGGAGCGCATCCTGCGCGACCCGGCGCTCTTCGCGCGACTCTTCCAGTACCTCACGGTGCAGGTGAGCGAGATGTTCCGCGACCCGCAGTATTTCCGCGCGATCCGCGAGCAGGTCGTGCCGATTCTGCAGACCTATCCGTCGATCAAGGTGTGGGTCGCCGGATGCAGCAGCGGCGAGGAACTGTGGTCGCTCGCGGTGCTTTTCGCGGAAGAGAAGATCGCCGAGCGCACCGTGTTCTACGCGACCGACATCAACGCCGAAGCGCTGCGTCACGCGGAGAACGGCATCTATCCGCTGGAGCGCATGGCGGGCTTCAGTCAGAACTATCTTGCCGCGGGCGGCAAGCGCTCGCTCTCCGACTACTATCACGCGGCCTACGGCGCGGCGAAGTTTTCACAGGCGCTCAAGTCGCGCGTGGTGTTCGCGGATCACAGTCTCGCGACCGACAGCGTGTTTCTCGAAGCGCATCTCGTGTCGTGTCGAAATGTACTGATCTATTTCGATCGCGCGCTGCAGGATCGCGCGCTCGGGCTCTTCAGCGATTCCCTCGTGCGGCGCGGCTTTCTCGGTCTCGGCAGCAAGGAAAGCCTGCGCTTTTCGCAATACGCCGACCGCTTCGCGGACTTCAATCCGCGCGAACGGCTCTACCAGAAGGTGTGACGATGTTCGACGCGGACCTCATCGGGGCAGTGGTGATCGGCGCATCGGCGGGCGGCGTCGAGGCGCTCAAGCACCTGCTGCCCGGGTTGCCGAAGACTTTCGCGCCGCCCGTGCTGATCGTCGTGCATGTGCGGCAGGGGCAGCCTAGCCTGTTGCCGGACCTCTTCGCGTCGCGCTGCGAGCTGGCCATCGAAGAGCCGTTCGACAAGGACATGATCGTGCCCGGCACCGTGTACTTCGCGCCGCCGGGCTATCACATGCTCGTCGAGGCGGAAGGCGGCGCGGCGCCCTCGATTGCGCTATCGATCGAACCGCCCGTGCGCTTCTCGCGGCCATCGGTGGATGTGCTGTTCGAATCGGCGGCGCATGCGTACGGCGAGCGGCTGCTCGGCATCGTGCTCTCGGGCGCCAATGACGACGGCGCGCGCGGCGCACGCGCGATCCGCGAGGCGGGCGGCACGTGCTGGGCGCAGGATCCCGAAACGGCCACGGCGCCCGCGATGCCGCTCGCGGCCATCGCGGAGGACGCGGTCCATGAAGTACTGACGCTGGACGAAATGGCGATGCGGCTCTCGCAATGCATCGCCCGCCAGCCATGAAAAGAAGGCAAGGAGTCACCAGATGACGCAACCCATCCACGTGCTGATCGTCGATGACATCCGCAACAACATCACCGCGCTCGAAGCATCGCTCGGGCGGCCGGATCTGTCGGTGTTGAAGGCGGAATCGGGGCCGGCCGCGCTCGAGCTTCTGCTCAAGCACGAAGTCGCGCTCGCGATTCTCGACGTCAACATGCCAGGCATGGACGGCTTCGAGCTCGCCGAGCTGATGCGCGGCAGCCCGCGCACGGCGCACGTGCCGATCATCTTTCTCACGGCGACGGCGCAGGACGGGAGCCGCACGTTCCGCGGTTATGAAGCCGGCGCGGTGGATTTTCTCTACAAGCCGTTCGATTCGCGCATCCTCAATTCGAAGGTCGATGTGTTCATCCAGATGGAGCGGCAAAAACAGCAGCTCGCGACGCAGCTCGCGACCGTGCAGCAACTGCTCGATGCGAACGAAATGCTGATGGCCGTGCTCGGCCACGATCTGCGCACGCCTCTGAGCGCGGTGATCGCGTCGGCGGAATACCTCGCGCGTTTCGTGCCGGACGAAAACGTGGCGAATATCGGCACGCGCATCAAGTCGAGCGGCATGCGCATGGTGCGCATGGTCGATCAGCTGCTGAACCTCGCGCGCCTGCGCGGCGGGCGCGTCACGTTGCAGCCGCGCTCGGTCGAACTGATGACGCTCGCGAAAAATATCGTCGATGAATACGAGGCGCGCGTCGGCAAGGGACGCATCTTCGTGCTGCGCCAGGGCGACACGCTCCTGCAAGGCGACGGCGATCTGCTCTCGCAAGTGTTTTCGAATCTCATCGGCAACGCGCTGCAGCACGGCCTCGAAGGCTCGGCGATCCAGGTGCGGCTCGAAGGCAGCGCCGACGACGTGAGCATCTCCGTGCAGAACGCGGGCGAGATTCCCGCCGAAGTCCTGCCGACGATCTTCGCGCCGTATCGTTCGGGGCAACGCCAGCATGAATCGAGCGGACTGGGGCTCGGGCTCTACATCACGCGCGAGATCGCGCAGATGCACGGCGGCGACGTCCGAGTGCGCTCGACGGCGGAAGCGGGGACGGTATTCGAAGTGAGGCTGCCGCGCACGCCGCATCCGCGTTCGGGCGAGCGCGCCGATTTGGCTCAGCCGTTTCGCCTGAGTTGACGAGCGTGTCTACAATGCGGCCTATGAATATCGGAAAGGAGAAAGTGTGATGCCAGGCCCGGATCTGGATACGAGAATCGAAACCTATTACGTGCGCGTGCGCGGCGTCGTGCAGGGCGTCGGCTTCCGGCATCACACGGTGCGCAAGGCGCATGCGCTCGGCGTGCGCGGCTGGGTCGCCAATCTCGACGACGGCTCCGTCGAAGCCATCGTCCAGGGCGCGGCCAATCAGGTCGACCTGATGCTCGAATGGCTGCGACGCGGGCCGCCGCTTGCCCGCGTCACCGAGTTTCACAGCGAGGAGCGTCACATCGAAAAGCGTTACGAGCGCTTCGAGCAGCACTAACGCGCCACGAGAAGGCTCTCCGCGAATTGCCATTCCTCGTCGCGCCACTGATGCGTGCATTCGAAGCCCGCATCGGCGGCGATCGGCGCGACTTCATCGGCTGCATACTTGTGGCTGCTTTCCGTCCAGATCGTCTCGCCTTCGCGGAACTCCGCGCGCAGGCCCGCGTCGCGCACGCGGACGGAAAGCGCGCGCTTCGCACGCAAATGCATTTCGATGCTGCGCGCATCCGGATTGAAGCGCGCGACATGCTCGAAGGCATCGAGCGGAAAATCGCCGCCCAGTTCGCGATTGATGCGCGCGAGAATATTCAGATTGAACGCGGCGGTGACGCCGATCGGGTCATCGTAGGCCGCGATCAGGACCGGCAGCGGCTTGATGAGATCGGTGCCGAGCAACAGCGCATCGCCGGGCTGCAGCATGCCGCGGATCGAGCACAGGAATTTCGTCGCGGCGAGCCGTGCGAAATTGCCGATGGTGCTGCCGAGAAACAACACGAGCAGCCTTTCGCCGTCCTTGCGCTTCGCGCTCACTTCCGACAATCCCGCGAGGTAATCGCGCTCATGCCCGACGATCGACACGCGCTCGATGTCGCTCAATTCGCGCCGGCACAACTGCAAGGCCGTGCGCGAAATTTCAATCGGATGGTAGGCGGTGGGCTGCTTTTTACACAGCGCTTCCAGAATGCGGCGCGTCTTGCGGCCGCTGCCGCTGCCCAGTTCGGCAACCTGGATATCGCCCGGCATGGCCGCGACGATATCGGCCGCATGGTCCTTCAGCACGCGCTCTTCGGCGCGCGTCACGCCGTATTCGGGCAGCGCGGTGATCACCTCGAAGAGGGCGGAGCCGACTTCGTCATACAGATACATCGAGGGCAGTTCTTTTTGGGGACGCTTGCTGAGTCCTACATACACGGCCTCTGCGAAGGCGTTGGTGAAGCGGGGGGACAAGGCAGGTTGAGTCATGACGTCTCCATCGATGCGGCGTTTTCTTCGCGTGCCATCCTCGGAAACGAAGGCACGGCGCGTGTTGCTGCGGATGCAATGACGTGAGCGGCGGATGTTCGTTCAAGTGCCGCTCGGACTTCGGGACCGGGCCGGCATCGCGCCGGACCGACAAGGGTCGCCGATCATCGTGACCGGCTAAAGACAGTCGCATGAGACGGCGTTCACGCGGCGAAGTTCACGCTGAAATGCGAAGCATGTAAGAAGCAAGAAGCGGGCGCGCCGGGATATTTCGTTTGAAGCGGGTTTTGAAGAAGGCGCACGCGCGGCGATTAGAATGCGCTCTTTCCGTTTCATTCGGCTTGCATTCACCTCAGGCACACCGCTTCTTTCGATGAATCAGCATGACCTCGCGCGCGGCATCGCGCTGTCCGTTGCCGCCTCCACGCTTTTCGCGCTCATGTCGGGCTACACGAAATGGCTCGCGCCGCTCGATGGGCTCGACATTTTCGCGTGGCGCATCGTGTGGACGCTGCCCGGCGCGCTCGCGCTCGTCGCGGTGCGAAAGCGCTGGCCGCAATTATGCGCGCTCGTTTCGAAGCTCGCCAAAACGCCGCATTTGCTGCTGGCGTTCGCCGTCGTTGCCGCGCTGCTCGCCGTGCAGCTGTGGATCTTTCTCTGGGCGCCGCTGCACGGGCGTGCGCTCGAAGTATCGCTCGGCTATTTCCTGCTGCCTCTCGCGATGGTGCTGCTCGGCCGTTTCCACTACGGCGAGCGGCTCGACGGCTTTCAGTGGGCGGGCGTCGCCGCGGCGGCCGTGGGTGTCGCGCACGAGCTGATCGTCACGCATGCGTTCGCGTGGCCGACGCTCGTCGTCATGCTCGGCTATCCGCCGTATTTCGTGTTGCGTCGCAGGCTCAATGCCGATCCGCTGGTGTCGTTCGCGGTGGAAATCATGCTGATCGCGCCCGTCGCGGCCGTCATGCTGTTCGTGCGCGGCTCGTTCGCGGATGTGGCGGGCGAGCCGCACCTGTGGATGGTGCTTCTGCCCGGACTCGGCGCCTTGAGCACGATCGCGCTTGCGTCGTATCTGCGCGCGAGCCGTCATCTGCCGCTCGCGCTCTTCGGCATCCTCGGATATGTGGAGCCCGTATTGCTGGTCGGCGTCGCCGTGCTGTTGCTCGGCGAGCCGTTTTCAGCGCGGCAACTCGGCACCTATGTGCCGATATGGATCGCCGTGGTGCTGACCGGCGTGCATAGCGCGCGTCTCGTGATGCGCGAGCGCACGCAAAAGCAGGCATTGCCGATGAGCGAGCATCACGCGAGCGTCGAGCATGAAACCGTTGCGGAGGAAGTCGAGCGCGTCGACTGATTATCTGGCAGCGCGCGTCTCGATGGCGTCGCGCAGATCACGCATGAGGCCGAGCCCGAACATCAGCTCGACGAGTATGAAGAGCGGCCCGATCAAAAGCCCGATGATGTCATCGACGAACGCGGGCTTGCGATGCTCGTAGCGCACATGCCCGACGAACTGAAACACCCAGCCGGTCACGAACATGCCGATGCCGATTGCGAGCCAAATCGGCGTGGCGTGCGACGCGGCCCACTGCCCGAACGCCGCGCTCGACGCGGACACGATGCCCATGCCGATGCCGAGCGGCACATCGAGCCATAAGTAGTAGAGCGTGGCGAGCGCGAAGAGCACCCATGCCGGCGTGAGCAGAAACGCGCCCGACAACATGGGCCATGCGGGACGGCTCAGCAACGCGGCAATCGCGAGCACGATGAGCGGAATGCCGACGAAATGTGTGGCGATATTGCGCCTGTCGCGATGGTAAGCAGCGTATTGCGACAACTGATCGGTCAGCGTGCGCATGACGGCGTCTCCAATGCTTTTATGTCACGCATGATAAGCCGTGCACCGATATCGGCAAGTAGAGCGTTTCCTTTAGTCGATTGAAGCTTTCGCGAGAAAAGTAAAAAGGCGAGCCCGAAGGCCCGCCTTGATCGAACGCACTGGATTGTTGTTTTGCAATGCCCAGTGCGCGATGCGATGACGCCGCGCTCCCTTACTTCTTCGCGGCGTCCACCTTCGCATCGGCGGCCGACTTGTTAGCGTCGCTTTGTGCCTCGACTTTTTCCTTGTCGGCCTTCGCTTGCGCCACGTTGGCATCCTTCGCTGCGTCCTGCTTCTTCTTGTCGGCCTTGCTCTGTGCAGCGTGCTTCTTCTTGTCGGCTTTCGCCTGTGCCTTGGCGGCATCACCGCGTGCGTCGGAAGCTTGTTCCGGCGTGGTCGCCTGCGCTACCTTCGCGGCTTCCTTGTTGGCGTCGGCTTGCGCCGATGCCTTGTCCTCGTTCGCCGATGCCTGCGCCTTCGCGGCATCGTGCTGCGCTTCGGCCTTCTTCTTGTTGGCGGTTGCCTGAGCTTCAGCCTTCTCGCTGTTTGCCTTCAGTTGCGCTTTGCCGGTATCGGTCGCGGCGGTTTGCGCGAATACGGTGGTGACGAGCATTGCGGATGCGAGAGCAGCGACGATCTTCTTCATGGTTTGAAACTCCCTTGATCTTTCTTTGAGGACGCGTGGCACGCAGTGCGCCGCGCTGACGGTGAAAACGCCGCGTCTTTCGATATCGTTGACTTTCTTCTGGTGACAAACAGTAACCAGTGGCGAGCAAATGAAACGGCGCGCGGTAAAAGCGGCCGGGCCTCCTGCGCTGCGCGATTCGCGTTACCGGACCGGTTCGAAAAGTTGTTACGCTTTAGCGAATTCAATTCGATTTGTAACCGCGCTTAGGGAAATTCGGAATCCGAATGGAATCTGCCTCGTGAGAGTTTGGCAACGCCGG
The DNA here is from genome assembly GCF_056930355.1 of Caballeronia sp. 11_S32. NCBI lineage: Bacteria > Pseudomonadati > Pseudomonadota > Betaproteobacteria > Burkholderiales > Burkholderiaceae > Caballeronia > Caballeronia sp. 11_S32. Next base: position 1,618,526 of record NZ_JBXOWH010000004.1, on the reverse strand, counting down.
CTTCGTGCATTTGTAATCGTTGAAATGCGCGGTTACCAACTGCAGCAGTTATTTCTTAGCCGTCTGCTTAAGATGACTCCCATGAACCCGGCCAAACGGGAACTTGGAGAAGCTCATGAAACGCGCAGCACTTGTCTTGTTGATGATCGGCAGTTTGACGGCGGCGGGCCAGGCGTCGGCGCATGGACATGGCGGCGGTCATCGCGGCGGCGGCGATGGCGGCGCGATCGTCGGCGCGCTGATCGGCGGCGCGGTGCTCGGTGCGCTGGTGTCGTCGGTGGCGAATGCACAGCCGGCCTATGCGCAGCCCGTCTATCAACAACCCGCGTATGCGCAACCCGCGTATGTGCAACCGGCGTATGCACAGCCGGAGTATGCACAGCCGGAGTATGCGCAGCCGGAGTATGCGCAACCGGTTTATGCGCAACCCGCGCAGCCGCAAGGCTATTGCTACGACAACTACCGTGGCGCCTATGTGCCGTGCGGCTACTGATCCCGTACCCGCAAAAAGGCGCGGCACGTTCGTTGCGCTGATGCGAACACGGCCGCGGCATCCGACGCGATGCCCGGCCGACACGCACACTTTGGAGACTTGCAATGAACGCGACTACGAAAAAGCTGGTGATCTCGGCGCTCGTGCTGGGCCTGTCGGGCGGTGTCTATGCGCAAGCGGGCGGCGGTGGCGGAGCGGCGGCGGGCGGATCGATGGGCGCAGGCGGTAACGGTTCATCGGGTGCCGGCTCGGCGGCCGGAGGCAAGGGCGGCGGCGTCGGCATGGGCGGCACCGGCATGGGCGGCGCGCCCGACAGCACGACCGGCACCGGTGCGAAGAGCGGCATGGGCAACGACGCCACCAACGGCATGAGCCAGGATCAAGGCACCGTGCAACGCAGCGCGCCGAATAACGGCAACATGAATTCGGGCGGCATGAAGTCGGATGGCACCGGCACGAAGAAGGCTTATTGATGTGATGCCGGCGCGCTTGCGGGTGCGATCGCCGCAGCGTCCTCGTGGCGCATTCGCGGCATCCGCCTGGTGGCGGCGCGCTTTTGAAGCGTCGCGCCATGAGTGGCGCGAGCGTGACTGAGGATGAGTGTTACTGACCGCTGGCGGAAGCCGCATCGGCCGATGCAGCCGGTTCGAACGTCTTCGCACGCAAGCTGACTTTCTCGGCGTAGGCGCGCGAGCCGCCGTAGCTCTTCAACGCGGCGTCGACATCGCCTTGAGCGGATTTCACATAGCCGTGCAGGATAGCGGAGCCGGTTTCGATATTGTCCTCGGGGTCTGTCAGATCCACATTGCGCACGAGCCTCTTGTGCGCCGACGGCACCACCTGCATCAGCCCCGTCGCGTTGTTCGGCCCTTTGGCCGTTTCCTTGAAGCGCGATTCGATCGAAATGATGGCGAGCAACAGCGCCGGCGGAAGCGAATATTTGGATGCCGACGACATGACCGCCGATGCGATGGTCTGCGCCTTCTCCTTCGCCACGCCGAATTTTCGCGTGAGTATTTCCGAAACCTTGTGACTCGCCTGCTGTGCCTGCGGATCTTGCTGAGCGGCGGACTGCGCGGTTGCGTCGCTGGCGGCGAGCGTGCCGCCGGGCGCTTCCTGCGCGAGCGCGATGTGCGCGGAACTCAATGACGAGGCAAGGGCGGCAGTGATGACGAGAAATCGGCTCATCGGATGGGGAGATCAAAGCGGAATCGCATTATAGCCACATAAAAAACCCTTGTGGATCATGTACTTGTCTTAAATATGATGTTTCGGCTCGGGAAGCGGCAGGTTTTACGTGCGCTCGGCGCGCTTGGCGGAGGGCGCCGAAATGCCCTCGCCGGCTTCGTCTGAGAGCCGCGCGAACATCGGCAGGGATGCCAGAACGACGAGCGCCGTCGCGATGAAGCCGCACGCGAGTTGCCAGCGCTCGGTGTGCGTGCTGCCGGAAACGAGCATCGTCGCCTGAATGGTGCCGGCCGCGACCGTCACGCCCAACGCCTTCATCAACTGCTGCGCGGTGCCCTGGAACGAGGTGGCGGCGGCGAGGCGCGGCTTCGGCACATCGGCGAAGGCGAGGGCGCCCATCGTCGCGAAACTCAGCGAGCGGCCGAGTCCGCCCAGCAGCAGCAACACGAAGATCGCGGCGGCGGGCCAGGCTTGCGACATCGTCGAGCAGACGAGCAGCACGGCCGCGAACACGACGCTGCCCGCGCACAGGACGGTCCGGACCGTGAAACGCCGCAGCGCGAGCGCCGTCATCGGCCGCATGCAGAACGAGCCGAGCGCGCTCGCGAACGTGACGAGGCCGCTCGCCGTCGCGCTATAGCCGAAGCCCGTCTGCAGCGTGAGCGGCACGAGAAACGGCAGCGCGCCGGCGCCCGCGCGGAACAGGCTGCCCGCAACGGTCGCCGCATGGAACGTGGGAATCGACAGCAGCGAGAAATCGATGGCCGGATTCGGCACGCGGCGGCAATGCAGCACGGTCACGCGGAACAGCAGCAGGCCGGCTGCCGCACAGATCCACGGCGCGCCCGCGGGCAGCACGCCGCGCCCGGCGCTCTCGATGCCGATCATGAACAGGCTGAGCGACGCGCCCGAGAGCAGCATGCCGCGCAGGTCGGGCGGCGTGCGGTCCTCGGGCGGCGAGGGCGGCAGCAGCTTCCAGGTGAGGACAAGCCCCACGATGCCCACCGGCACGTTCACCCAGAAGATGCTGCGCCAGGTGAGCGCGTCCGTCAGAAAGCCGCCGAGCGGAGGGCCGAGCAAGGGACCGACGAGCGCGGGCATCGTGAGCCAGGTGGTCGCCTGCAGCAGTTCCTCGCGCTTGACGCCGCGAAACAGGATCAGGCGGCCGACGGGCACCATCATCGCGCCGCCGAGGCCTTGCACGATGCGCGCGGCGAGCAGTTGCGGCAGGTTCATCGCGGCGGCGCACGCGACGGACGCGAGCGTGAAGGTTGCGATCGCCCACATGAACACGCGGCGCGCGCCGAAGCGGTCGGCGACCCAGCCGCTCGCGGGAATGAAGACCGTCAGCGCGACGAGGTAGGCGGTGATCGCGCTGGAGAGATGAACCGGATCGACGTTGAGATCGCGCGCCATCGTCGGGATGGCGGTTGCGACGATCGTGCCATCCATGTTCTGCATGAACAAGGCCGAAGCCACGACCGCGGCGGTGATGCGGAAGTTGCCGCCTTTCACGATGCGGGCCGGCTGAAGGCTTGTCGCAAGGCGTGCTGGAATGGGAGTGATTGCATGGCGCACAGTCTAGCGCGATATGCGAACGGGCGTTTTTTAGCGGATCACCGGCGAGTTACAAGCTGCGCGGCTAACCCCGCGCGAGCGCCACACTCGCCGCCATCTCCATGAAATACGGCAGTCCCGGCGTGACGCGCTGCGCGTCCTTCGCTTCGTCGTCCCAGCGGCGCAATGCAATCGCATCCCGCGCGAAGGGCTTCGCGAGGAACGCTTGCGCGGCTTCATCGTCGAATATGCCGCCTTGCAGTTGCAGGCTGCGCACTGAATCCGCCGATAGCCGCACGCGATACGACGGATCGATCGCGCAAAGGCAGCGCTTCGCATCGACATGGAGGCGAATCGGCTCTAGCACGGCGTCGGAGAAGAGCGGGCGCAGGAACGGCAGCGCGAAATACTGATGCAGGTCGTCGATGCCGCGTTCGGTCGGCGTTTCGCCCTGAAGATTCAGCAGATGCCCGAGGTCGTGCAGCAAGGCCGCGACGATGAGTTCGCGGCTCGCGCCCGCCGCCTCGGCGAGCGTCGCGCTCTGCAGCGCGTGCTGCAACTGGGTGACCGGCTCGCCGCTATAGGCGATCGCGCCGTGCTCGTGGAAGAGATGCCGGATGTCGTCGAGTGAAAGGGCCATCGTAAGGAAACGGTCGAGCAGGTATGCTGAAAGCGTGAAAACGCGCGATTGTCGCCGTGTTTCGTGACGCGATGATGGCCATGCGACGACGAATTCGATACCGATGCCATTCTCTTTCAGCCGCCGTCCCGAACTCGCCGGACTCGATCGCGCGTCACGCCGCGACGTGCGCCGCATCGCGTGGCATTTCGCGCAGCGGCACTGGACGCTGCACGCGCCCGCGTTCGCGTGGATCGTCTTCGTGCTGCTGCATACGCGCTATCACATCGTGCCGGACCGGCGCGAGTACCTGATCATCACGGCCGTGATCTTCGTGTTGGCCGTCGTCAATATCCGGCTTCATATCGCGCGCTACCTGAAACCGGCGCGCGCCATTTACGATCGGATGGGAGGCGCGGCCGCGCGCACGCTCATCGGTCGGTGAATTGTTGTGTTGCGATGCCGCAATTCGCGAAGGGACCCCGTTTTTCGCGTGTTACGATGCTCGGCGACCCGTATCCACCGAACGCAAGATGGCAACGCTATACGAAACGCTCGGCGTGGACGAGCACGCCACCGAAGAAGAAATCAAACGCGCATACCGCAAGGCGGCAATGCGCTGCCACCCCGACCGCAACGCGGGCAACGAAGACGCCGCGCGCGCGAAGTTCCAGGAAATCAAGGAAGCCTACGCCATTCTCTCCGACCCCGCGCAGCGCGAGGTGTACGACCGCATCTATGCCGAAGAGATGCGCCGCTGGGAAGAACACATGCGTCAGGAAGAGGCCGAACGCGAGGCGCGCGAAGCGAAGGAGCGCGAGGCACGCGAGGCGCTCTATGCAGAGCGCGTATCGCTCGCGATGCGTTTCGCGTCGCAAGGCTATAACCGCGATGTCGTGCTCGGCGTGCTGCTCGGCGCGCAATGCGACGAGCCCACGGCGCGGCAGATCGCGGACAGCGTGACTGCCCTGCACGAATCGCGTCAGGCCAAAGCGGAGCAGCAGGAACGCGCGGACGAACGCGGCGCGAACAAGCAAGAAGAGAAGGAAGCCGCCACCGCCGACGCTGCCAATCCGCTCGGCGCAATGTGGTTTCAGTTCCTCAACAATCTGCGTTTCTAATCGTTGACTGCTTTCGTGAGGAACGCCCTGTCTTTCGGCGGGGCGGCAAAAACCGAAGTCGAATCCCGAAGTCGAATCAAACCATAGAAGAGCGCGCCAGCATCAGGCCGCGAGTCGTTCGCCGCGCATCTTGCTTTGTCTCGGTGCGGGCGGAAAAACGCACCAGTGTCCGTCGTCGTGACGGAAGAAGAACAGCGCCCGCGATACCGCGCCATGCAGCGCCTCGACACACACATAACGGTGTCCATCGGAACGCGTGCGGCTGAACTGCCTCACATGTACCGGTACGCTGCCCGGCGCAAGCCATTTTTCGACCTGATAACGAAGGGACCGCTCATTCGCGCATTTCATTTCAGTCTCCAGCACGCGGCATTCATGAACGGGTTAACGGCCAGATGCGCCGATGTTTAAAGCCCCGATCAGTGAAACCCCTGCCGCAACGCATCACGTTCCTGAGAAAGCACATTAACTCTACGCTTTGAATCCAGAGCCGTGCCCGTTTTTGCGAAATAGCAACAGCGAGCTTTTACACGCTTTCCGCCATGCCTCGTTCATGAAAAACGCGTAACGCCGATGGACTCATCGTCATGCAACGTGATGCTCCGGGTATGTGCGCGATCGGTCATATGAAAAGTCCGATGCGTACGCTACCCGTCACTTCATCTGAAGCGAACGCCGTGCCTACGTCGTGCGAATCAAAGCGGGCGCGCGAAGCTCAGTTCGTGGCCGTCGGGATCGGTGAGATGGAAGTAGCGCTCGTTCCAGGGCGCGTCGCGCGGCGCGAATTGCGGCTCGATGCCGTGCGCCAGCACCTTCCGATAGAACGCGTCCACATCGGACACGTAGATGATGACGCGGCCCCAGAACTGGATCGGGCCGTGCGTCTCGCTGGTGAGATTGAGATACGAGTTGCCGAGCGCGAACGACGTGAACGCGTCATCCGCGCCGCCGTACAGCATGCGAAAACCGAGCGCTTCGTAGAAACGCACCGCGCGCGCCATGTCGTGCGTCGCGAGGGTGATCGCGCTCAGGCTTTCCACGCGCGCATCGTCATTTGAAGGTTCCATGCGTCCGATCGTCATCCCGGATGATGGTGATGCGAAACGAGCGACAACACCGAAAGATCGGGATGCGTGCCATCGACGATGCTCTTGCCGATATGCCGCGCATCGTCCACGGCGTCCGTCGCGGTCTTGTAGGCATCTTCGCCGTCGGCGTGGAAATGCACCGCTTCGCCGGGCGTGTCCGGGTTCGCGCCGGGCCTGCATACGTGACCGATATACACGTAGCGGTCCACCTTGGTCGGCGCCGCATGTTCGGGCGTGGGCTTCAACTGGGACAGCACGTGGATCTCGAATCCTTCGTAGTCGAAGACATGCCATTGAGCGGGTTCGTCGGGCATGATCGCCTCCTTGGTGTCGTGTTCGCTCGTCCGTCAACGTTACTCCTGTTGACGCGCTGAAGCTACCGCGGAGGCGCTCGCGCCCGCCTTGCCGAACGCGAAGCGATGCGATCAGAACGCGAGCGTCGCCGTTGCCATCACGCTGTGCGTGCTCTTTGGCCGGAGCTTGCTGAAGACGCTCGGAATCCAGCGCAGGCTCGCGGAAAGCGGGCGCTTGCCCGCAGCGACGGTGTCGTAAGTGACGATCGGGGCGAGTGGCAGATCGTGCCCTTCGAGGCTGTCCAGGCGGTTCGCGGTGGACCTCGAGTCCTTGCCGAGCTGCTGAATCGTGCCCATCACGAGACTCACGCCCACGCCATTGGCGAACTGCTTCAGGCCCATGACGTCGAACGTGAAAAGCGGGGCGTTCTGATAGTTGATCGCCGGGTTGCGCGGGTAGAACTGCATTCCCTCCACTGCGTCGAATTCGAGTCCGTATGTCGGCACGTATTTCGTGTAGGCGACTTGCGGCACGAGGGTCTGGTTGTTCAGGCTCGTGTTGGCGAGCGAGTGCTTGTCGTAGCGGCCTGTGGGCGCCCAGAAGTTGAAGCTCAGCGCGACATGATCCGTTTGCGAGAGATGATAGATAGCCCGCGACGGCGGGCGTGAAGTACATGTCGAAGAGATTCGATGCGCTATCGGTCTGGGACGCGCCGACATATCGCGAAGAGAAATTCGCGGTCACTTTGGTCCACGCATAGGGAGGCGTGATGCCCGAGGCGAAATCTCAGCCGCCTTTTCCGCCCCACACCTTGAGCATCGTGGCGAGCGTGAGCGCGATCTTCCCGTCGACGCCGACCGCGGTCATGCCCGCGAATCGCTATTTTTCGGACGAGTCGCGCCAATTTCGACGGTTTCGCCAACAGCGACAGAAAGATATCCATGAAAGATGAGATCACGTTCGAAGTGTTCACGGTTTTTCCAACGATTCGCAAGCTCAGAAAGCCGTGGCTTTCACGGAAGTCCATTCGCCGGATAAAAAATGCTGATTTTTTTTATCGGATAATCTCCGGCCTCGAACGAGGAATCCCTAGCGTGTTTCTTGATCGATGGCTCGTTCCACGCCCATGTCATGCGCATCGGCAGTGCGTGCTCGTCGTGGTTCAGTCAAACCGCAATTGCGATCGCGAATAAAAAACACGTAATCTCGAAATTTTCTCGTCTTAAGAATGAACTTCTCTGAACTTGAAATTTTCGAATTCCAGTGGCGAAAAGAAATCGTCAGTGCAATTTTGTTTGAATCGGCCATTCTGTCTGTTTAGGGAAATCACAAAAGCGCGGGGCTCGATGCAAGTCCGCGCCGAATAATTGCCGCTCATCGGCTTTTCTGCGGAGCGATGCCGTGAATCGCGACGGCGCGCAGCTTTTCAGACGGCTGCCCGAACCGGTCGCGCGGCCACGAAATTGACATCATCTTCGCGCGCGGTGGATACTTTTCGGCGCACTTGCGCGCTCTGCGCATCCGTCAGCCGTTTCCCCCTTCCGGGAGGCGCCGTGAAGCCAGCCACGACACATCGCACGGTCCTCGCGCGCGCCATGCCGCGCGCGGCCGCGCTCGTCGGCGACATGACGGCGGGCACCGTCTCCACGCTCGTCATGCTGTGCTACGCGATGAGCCTCGGCACGCTCATCTTCAGCGCCGATCTCGCACGTTACGCGGAGCTCGGCGTGCCGACCGCGCTCGTGAGTTGCATCGTCACGGCATTCGTCATCGCGCTGACGAGCTCGATGCGCATGAACATCGGCGGGCCGGACAGCAACGCGACGGCGTTTCTCGTCGGCGTCGCGGCGGGCGTCGCGAGCAGCGTGCGCGCGAACGGCGGCACGCCCACGGTCATCCTGCTGACGGTGCTCGTCGCCATTGCGCTGTGCTCGCTCGTGACGGGACTCATTCTCTTCGCGATCGGTTCATCGAAGCGCAGCCGCTCGCTGCAATTCCTGCCGTATCCGGTGATGGGCGGCTTTCTCGCGGGCACGGGCTATCTGCTGATCGCGGGCGCCTTTCGCGTGCTGACGGGCGTCGCGCTCGACTGGCACACGCTGCCGCGGCTCGTGCAACTGAGCTGGCTCGCGTGGCTGCCCGCGCTCTTCGTCGGCGCGCTCGCCACGATCCTCGCGCGCACCTGGCGGCATGCGGCCGCGTTGCCGATCACGCTCGCCATCGGCATCGCGCTGTTCTACGCGCTCCTGCGCATCGCGGGCATTTCGCCCGACGACGCGCGCGACATGGGCCTCCTGCTTCAGCATGTGCCGATGCACGCGCTGCATATTCCCGAGCTGCATCTGCCGACATCGCTCGCGCGCGGCGAGATCGACTGGCGCGCGATCGTCGCGCATCTGCCCGAGACGCTCATCGTGACGTCGGTGTCGGCGATCACGATCATCATGAACTCGACCGCGATGGGCGCGGCGACGGGACAGGACATCGACCTCAATCGCGAGATGCGCGCGGCGGGCCTCGCGAATATCGCGAGCGGTCTCTTCGGCGGCATGGTCGGCTATCAGTCGTACAACCGCTCGATGCTCAACACGCGCGCCGGCGCGACGAGCCGTGCCGCGGGCGTGTTCGCCGCGCTCGCGTGTCTTTTCGTGCTGATCGCATCGCCCGATCTCGTCTCGCTCTTTCCGGTGCCGGTGCTCGTCGGCATGCAGATCTACATGGGCCTGCGGCTCATGATGGACTGGCTGGTCGGCGCATATCGCAAGCTCTCGTGGCACGAGTATCTGCTCGTGCCGCTGATTCTCGCGGTGATCGCGTTCTATGGCGTGATCGCGGGCGTCGTGGCGGGCGTGGTCGCGGCGTGCGTGACGTTCGCGCTGCTCTATGGCCGCGCGGGGTGCGTGCGCATGGAGTTCGACGGCCGCACGCGCACCTCGAATGTGGAGCGCAGCATCGAGGAGACGCGCTTTCTGCGCGATCGCGGCGACGAGCTCTGCGGCGTCTGCCTGCAAGGCTTCCTGTTCTTCGGCTCCGCGAACTCGATGCTGCAGCGTATCCGCGAGCGCATTCGCTCGCACGGTCCGCGTCCCGTGCGCTATGTCGTGCTCGACTTCGCGTCGACCAACGGCATGGATGCATCCGTGTCGCTCGCGTTCGTGAAGCTGCGTCAGGCGTGCGCCGCGATCGGCGCGGACCTCGTGCTGACCGCGCTGCCGTACAACTCGCGCGCGCTGCTGAGGCGCACGGGCGCGCTCGCGCTCGGCATCCGCGAGTTCGACACGCTCGATGCGGGCCTCGAATGGGTCGAGGCGCAGCAGCTCGCCACATTGACGCGCGCGCTGACGCCGAGCGCGCCGTCCGGCGATTTTCGCGCGATGCTCGCGCCGCACTTCACGGCGCATGCGCTGGAGGGGCTGGGCGCTCTGCTCGACGTGTGCGACATCGGCGCGGGCGAGGTGCTGTTCCGGCGCGGCGATGCGGGCGATGCGCTGTATATCGTCGAGGAGGGCCGCGTGACGGTCTCGCTGCCGCTCGCCGACGGGCGCTCGGTGCGGCTGCGCTCGTTCGGGCCGGGCACGATCATCGGCGAGATGGCGGTCTATACGAACGCGCCGCGCAGCGCGGATGTCGTCGCCGACGAGCGCGCGCGCCTGCGCCGTCTCACGCTCGCCGCATTGCACAAGCTCGAACTCGACGACCCGGTGACCGCGCAGGAATGGCATCGCTTCGTCGTGAAGATGATGGCTTCGCGGCTCGCCGTCGCGGACGAGGCGTTGCGCGCGGCGTCGTGAGCGCGCATCGTTTGTAGCGATGCGCGCCCCGGCGCATGCCGGTCAGTTGTCGCGTTCGCTTCCCTTGATGCGGCCTTCGAAAATCGCGGTATTGATCTCCCAGTCGTCGATCGTGGCGTAGCCGCGGCCATCGACGGTCGCGAGCACGGCACGTCCGCCGACGATGCGCTTCATCTGCTCCGGCGTGAGCGAGGCTTCGTCGCGCTGCTCGGGATTGGTCGGCAGGTCCTTGATGGCAAGCGTGCGTTTCATGATGGTTCTCCCAGGCTAAGTGGATTCGAACGAGTTGAGCACGGCACATGCTCGCCCGGATTTTTGCAAGGCCCATGCCATTCGTCAGAACGCGCCGGGAGATCGGCGCAAACGCAGATGCCGCGCGGTTCTGCGTGACGCTTGCTCGCGGCCCGACCGAACGGTATGTTGGACGCGCGCGAACAGATACGCGATCTGCTGTTGGCGCACGAAGCCGCACATCATCGAGGCCGACACCATGACCCACACTCTTCGCGCTGTGTTTGCGATGACGCTCGCCGTCGTCATGAGCGGCGCGCTCGCGGAAGGCGCGCCGCAGTCCATCGCCATGCTCGACTGCACGCTCATCGACGACAACGCCGCTTACAACGACGCGGAGATCGACCGCATCCAGTCCGCGCGCCTCGCGATGGTGAGCGGCGCGTTGCGCGACGACCTGCGCGAGCGCGCGCTCTTTCAGGTCGCCGACAACGCGAAGGCGGGCGACCTGATCGCCTCGCTGCAAGGCGCGCAGGACATGAGCGCGTGCAACGGCTGCGAGTTGCGCGTGGCGAAGCTCATCGGTGCGTCGCGCGTCGGTGTGTGCTGGGTGCAGAAGATCAGCAATCTGATCCTCAACATGAACCTGCGCGTGGAAGATGCCGCCAGCGGCGCGACGCTCTTTCAGCGCTCGGTCGACATACGCGGCAACACGGACCTGTCGTGGAAGCGCGGCGCGAAGGCGCTCGTCGATCTGCTCGCGAGCGATCCATCCGCGACCCGCTGAATGGCGCGACGCAGCATCCGATTCGCGGCGCCGCCCGAATTCGGGAATTTCTCCCGGCCGATGCCGTTGCCACGGCGGCGCGGATTGGGCTAAGTTGGACTTGCAGCGCGCGCGGGGCATTGCGCCGCGCGCGTGCCCGCACGAACTCGAATAATCGAAATGAACCGCTGGAGACGACCATGCAAGTCAGATTCAAGGCGGCGCGCATTGCCTGCGCGTCGGTCATCGCGCCATCGCTCGCATTGGCCGCCGCACTGGCCGCGAACGCCGCGCACGCCGCCGCGCCGACCGCCTATGTGACGACCGAGAACGCCGGCGTCGCCGTCATCGATCTCGACAACCTGTCGCTCGCGAAGACCTGGGACGTCGGCAAGGACGGCCCGCGCGGTCTCTCGCTGAACAAGGACGGCACGCGTCTTTACGTGGCCAACAAGGCGACGGGCGATCTCTCGGAGTTCGATACATCGACGGGCAAGGTCGCGCGGCGCGCGAAGATCGGCAAGAATCCCGAGTTCGTGCGCGTCTTCGGCGCCTATGCGTACGTGACCTACGAGCCCGGCGAAAGCGGCGGGCCGCCGAAGCCGGGCGAGCCGGAGAAAGACGACGACGCCAACTCGCCGCCCGCGGAGATCGCCATCGTCGATCTGAAGACGATGAAGGTCACGCATTCGGTCAAGAGCGGCCACGAGACCGAGGGCGTCGAGTTCTCGCCCGACGGCAAGCTGATTCTCGTCACCAACGAGGGCGACGACACGGTGTCGGTGTATCGCGTGGGGACGGGCAAGCCGGTGCGCACGGTGAAGCTGTCGAAAGGCTCGCGTCCGCGCGGCATCAAGGTGTCGCCCGACGGCAAGCAGTATATCGTCACGCTGGAGAACGCGAACAAGTTCGTCGTGCTCGATGGCAAGAGCCTGAAGGCGGTGAAGACCGTCGACACGAAGACGGGCCCGTACGGTGTGTCGTTCGATCCGTCGGGCAAGCGGCTGCTCGTGGCCGCATCGCGCGACAAAACGCTGCAGGTCTTCGATGGCTCGACCTACGAGCACGTGCAGGATGTGCCCATCGGCCAGCGCTGCTGGCACTTCAGCTTCACGCCGGATGGCTCGAAGCTCTTGCTCGCGTGCGGGCGCTCGAACGCGGTCTATGTGCTCGACGGCTCCGACTACAAGGAGGTCAAGCAGATCGGCGATCTGCCGCTCGCATGGGGCATCGTGACGTATCCGCCGAGCGCGGGATCGATCGTGGGACGTTGAGCGGAAGCTGACAGGTTCGAAGCAATGGCCGCCGAGCGCGGCCATTTCGTTTCATGCAGCATTTCGTTGCGCGAATCGTCATGCGCCGCATCCCGGGCAGTTGATAGTATCGACTGCGGGCTCGCTGCGTCGATGCAACATTGTTCGACAGTTCATCCTGGCACGACGGGGATAATGCGAGTTCGCCTGAGCGTATCGACCGCCCGGAATCTCCTGTCCGGTGCGCGTGCTCGCTTTCCTACGGCCCACCCCTCAAGATGCCCAAGATCTCCATCGTCGTCCCTACCTGCAACGCCGAACGATTCATCGTCGACACGCTTCGCTCCGTCCTGACGCAAGACGAGGACTTCGAGATTCTCGTCCTCGACGACGCCAGCAAGGACAACACGCTCGAACTCGTGCGCGGACTCGACGACGCACGCATCCGCATCCTTGCGCTCGAACACAATCAGGGACGTGCCGGCAACGTCAATCGAGCATTCGATCTTTGCCGCGGCGAATATATCGCTCGCATCGATCACGACGATATCGCCGAGCCGGGCCGCTTGCGCACTCAGGCAGCGTATCTCGACGCAAATCCGGAGATCACGGTCGTCGGATCACAGGTCCGGCATTTCGATCAGGACGACACCGTCAGCCGCTTTCCGCTCGACGACAGCAGGATCAAGGCGTGCCTTCTCGCGGGCGCCGCGTGTCTTGCGAATTCGGGCGCCATGTTCAGGCGCGACTTCGTTCAGCGCCACAAGATTCGTTACGACCCGAACCTGCATTTCGCCGACGATCGCGGATTCTGGTTCGACTTCATGCTGAAGGGCGCGCGCTTCGCGAATCTTCCCGAGGTGCTGACCGCGTGCCGCATTCACGCGGACATGAGCTCGCGCAGGCTCGACCCGAATCTGCTGAATGAAGGCGAGACGCGCCTCCTTGCACGCATGTTGCCCGTCAGCTTCCCGCGCGTGACCAGCGAGGACGTGCGCAATTTGTGCAAGCTGCATGAGTCCCCCTTGAAGCCCGAGCCCGACGCCGACGTGCTCGCGCGCATCTTCGAATCGCTGGGCGTCGCGCTGTCCGAGATCGACGGGCGACTGGGCGCGGACCGCGGCGAGCTGACGGAGCTGCTTTTCCGGCGTCTCACCTCGAAGTGGAACGAATCGCACGCGGTGTATCCGCGCGACGACCAGGACAGGCACCGCTGCTGCGCCGCGCTGGCCGAAGCGATGGGCCGCGCGATGCAGGACGCGGCCTGATCCCGTCGTGCAATCCCGCGCGCCGGTTTCCGTATCAAACCTTCATGCACCATGCCCAAGATCTCCGTAGTCGTTCCGACATATAACGCCAGCCGATTCATCGTCGAGACCTTGCAGTCGCTGCTGCGCCAGGACGCGGATTTCGAAATCGTGCTGGTGGACGACGCCAGCAAGGACGACACGCTCGAACTCGCGCGCCGGCTGGATGATCCGCGCATCCGCATCTTTGCGCTCGAGCACAACCAGGGCCGCGCGAGCAACGCGAATCGCGCGTTCGACCTGTGCCGCGGCGACTATATCGCGCGCATCGATCACGACGACATAGCGGAGGCGGGCCGCTTGCGCAAGCAGGCGGAGTTCCTCGACGCCAATCCCGGCATCACGGTGGTCGGCACGCAGATCCGGCATTTCGACGAAGACGAGCTCGTCAGCGACTTCCCGCTCGACGACGCCAATATCAAGGCGCGCTTCGTGTCCGGTGCTGCCTATATCGCCAATCCGAGCACGATGTTCCGCCGCGAGTTCGTTCAGCGCCACGCGATCCGCTATGACCCGACGCTCAATATCGTCGACGATCTCGACTTCTGGTTTCACTGCATGCAGCACGGCGCGCGCTTCGCCAACCTGCCTGAGGCGCTCACGGCCTATCGCATTCATGGTGGCATGACTTCGCTCAATCTCGATCTTCCGGGGCTGTACGAGGCCAAGATCAGGCTGTATACGCGCATGCTGCAGGCGTTCTATCCGCGTCTCACGGGGCGAGACATCGCCAACGTGTGCCAGCTTCATGCGTGTTGGCTGGACATCGACATGCACATGGACATGGACGCGGTGCTCGCGCTGCATCGTTCCGTTGGCGTCGCGGTGTCGGAAATCGATCTGAGCTGGGGCGCGAATCCGGCCCAGCTCGAAGGCTCGTTGCTCGGACTGCTCGGCGACACGATGAAGCGCAGAGACGAACAGCATCCGCGCACCGAAGCGGAGCAGCATCGCTGCGATGCCGCGATCTGGGACGGCATCAACGCGCGCGGCATGCCGTGGAAGTCGTATCAGGAATGAGCCGCGCGCGCTGGCTGACGCATCACTTCCACGCGTAGCGCATCCCCACCCACACGCCGCGCGGCGCACCGACACCAAGAAACTGTTCGTTCACCGTTGCTCCGTTGTTGAACGTATGGTTCGGCCCGTCGAAGAAGTTCTGGCCGAGAATCGCGAAGTTCGCGTAGCGCTTGTTCAGCAGGTTCTTCACCGTTGCATAGACCTGCAACTGCTTCGTCACGTTGTAGGTCGTGTCGAGATCGATCAGGAAATAGCCCGCGACGCTGCCGTTCACGTCCTGATTGTTCTCGTCGCCGCGCGCGAAGATATTGCTGCGATACGTGAGGTTCGCGCCGATGTTCCAGCGCGAGACCGGGTTGTAGTCGAGGCGCATCTTCACCGTATTCGCCGGGATGCCCGGAATGCGGTCGCCCGAATGCACGGTGATGTTGCCGTCGCCGTCCGCGCTCGAGTTGCTCGCGCTGCTCTCGGTCCACGTCGAGCGATACGTCGCGTTCACATAGCTGTAGCTCGCCGCAACGCCCACCGGTCCCCATTGCGTGCGGCCCGCCAGTTCGAAGCCCTGCCGCCGCGTCTTGCCGACGTTCTGGAAATAGCCGAGCGTGCTTCCCGCGCCCTGAGCGCTGACGAACTGGATGTCGTCGGACAGCGTCGTGCTGTAGGCGGCGGCGCTCCATGTCGTATGGCTGCCGACGCGCCCGCGCGCGCCGATCTCGAATGTCTTCGAGATCACCGGCTTCAGGTCGGGGTCCGCGATGAAATCATTGGGCAGCGAGCAGGGCGCCGCCGGGTCCGCGCACGCGAGCTCGATCGCGGTTGGCGAGCGCATGCCTTCGTTGTAGGTCGCGTAGGCCGTGAAGTACGGCGTCGGATTCCAGTTGAAGCCGATGGCCGGATTGAAGCGCGAGAACGTGTGATTGCCGTCGAGCAGAGGCTGCACGCCGCTTTCGTCGCCGATAGTCGCCTTCGCCCAGTTATAGCGGCCCGCGAGCGTCATCGACCATTGCTCGGTGAAGGAGAACGTGTTCTCGAAGTAGATGCCCCAGTTCTCGTTGCGTGTCTTCGCGTCGGTCTGCGGCACGAACGGACCGGTGCCGATGGTCGCGCGCGTATCGGTGAATTCCGCCGGCTGCGACGCCTGCGTGAAATGTGAATTGGCGAAGTCGCCCGCCGCGCCGATGATCAGCTGGTTGTCATGGCCGAACAGGTTGTTGAGCAGCGTGAGCTGCAGGCTCGCGCCATAGCTGTCCGTCACGATCACGGACTGATCGTTGAAGGCCTGCGTGAGCTCGTCCGCATCGTCGCCGTTCGGGTCGAAGTCTTCGTTGACGTTGCTGCTCACGTTCTTGTTGCGATAGTGCCGGTAGTACACGTTGCCGCTCAACTGCACGTTCGGCGTGAAGTAGTGCTCGCCGTTGATCGTCAGATAGCCGACCTGATTCTCGTTCGTGTCGGGGAACGTATAGGCCTGGCGGAAGTTGTCCATGAACGAGCGCGGAATCGTCTGCGAGCCGTTCAGCGTGTTGTCGGCGCCGCCCATCGATACGGAGATGGTCGTATCGGCGTCGGTGTAGCGAAGCTTGCCGAACGCCTGACGAATGCGGCTCGAGTTGTGATCGGCCCAGCCGTTGTCGTTCGTGACATTCGCGGTGAAGTAGTAGTCGAGGTGATCGCCGATCACGCCGCCCTGTTCGATCTGCGCGGCCTTGCGTCCCCACGAGCCGAAGCTCAGGTCCACGTTGCCGCCGGGATTGCTGCGGCCATTCTTGGTCGTCACCGCGACGGCGCCGCCGAGCGTGTTGAGGCCGAAGGTCGGATTCGAGCCGGGGATGATCTGCATCGTCTGGATCGCGGCCTGCGGAATCAGGTCCCAGTTGACGACATCGCCGAAAGGCTCGTTGATGCGCACGCCGTCCATGAACACCGACAATCCCTGCGGCGTGCCGAGCAGCGGCGAGGCCGTGAAGCCGCGATAGTTGATGTCGGTCTGCCACGGATTGCCTTGCGCATCGTTGGTATCGACGCTCACGGCGTTCTTCTGCAGGTAATCGGCAACGGTCGGCGAATGCTGCGCTTCGATCTCGCTGCCCTTGATGGTCTGCACGTTCGCGGGCACTTTCTCGAGCGGCGTGCCGACACCGACGAGCGGCGTGGTGCCGACGACGATGATCGAAGGCAGCTCGGTATTCGGCGGCGTATCGGCCTGCGCGACGGACGCCGGTGCGGGCGCTTCGGTGGTATCGGCTGCATCGGCGGGCGGCGTCTGCGCCCACGCGGCCACCGTGATGCTCGCGAATGCGCTGCCGAAGAGAAGCCGCAAGCCTGCTCGGGGTTTGAACGGATGCGCGGGCGCGGGCTTGCGCGGCATGCTCTTCATCGTCGTCTCCTCTCTCTTTTTTGATCCACGCGCAAAGAATGTTTCGTTCACTGAAAGCGTCGCATAAGAATGCGCGTGTGGACCGGGAGCTTTTCCCGATCGCGCAGGGAAGGGTTCCCAATCGCGTTCCATCTACTGCCGGGCACGATGAAGCCGTGCGTAGAATGCATTCCGTGATGCCGACCGACTCCATCCCCCCTCTCGCGAAAGACGCTTCCCGACGCTCGGCGCGCTCGCCGGTGTGGCGCGATCTGGCCTGCGTTCTCGCCGTCACGTCGATCGCCGGGGCGCTCTTTGCCCATTTCGACTTCAGCGAGTTCGCGTATCGCTGGACGCGCAGCGCCGAGCGCTTCCAGGTCGATGAACTGCCGCCGACGCTCGTCGTGCTCGCCATCGGCTTCGCATGGTTCGCGTGGCGGCGCTATCGCGAGGCGCAATCCGAAGTGCGCCGTCGGCGCGCGCTGGAGGAAGAGGCGGAGCATCTGCTCGCTGAGAACCGGCGTCTCGCGAGCCAGGCGCTCGCCGCGGAGGAGACCGAGCGACGCCATCTCGCGCGCGAATTGCACGACGAGCTGGGTCAGTACCTCAACGCGATGTCGCTCGATGCGGGGCGCATCCGCGATCTATCGGCGGGACGCGAGGCGGAGATTCATCGGCTGTCGCTCGCGCTGATGCAAAGCGCGACGCATGTGTATCGCGAGATCGGCGGCATGATTCGCAAGCTGCGTCCCATCGGGCTCGACGAGTTCGGCTTGCCGACCGCGCTCGAGCATTGCGTCGAGGGCTGGCGCGAGCGTCTGCCCGATGCGGCCTTCACGCTCGCTGTCGATGGCGACTTCGACAATCTCAGCGACGCGCTCAACATCACGCTTTACCGGCTCGTGCAGGAAGGGCTCACGAACGTGTCGAAGTTCGCGCGGGCTTCACGCGTGGAGATCTATCTCGCGCGCGCGCCGGAGGAAATCGTCGTGACGATGGCCGATGACGGCCCGGGCGTCGATCTGGCGAAGCCGCGCAAGGGGCTCGGCCTCATTGGCATGCGCGAGCGCGTCGAAGCGCTCGGCGGGGAGTTTCACATCGCGAGCGAGCCGGGCTCGGGCTTCCTGCTCTGCGCGCGCGTGCCGGCTCAGGCAGGGCTGCCGTTGCCGACGCCCGGACCGAACGACGCAAACGAAGCTTCGGCGGACGAAGCGAAATCGGCGAAGTGAAGGCCGAGGCGATTCGCGATCTGCGCGAGTTGCACGCCGTTGTCCGCGCCGAATTTCTGCCGGATCACCGATTGATGATTCGCCACCGTCTTCTGACTCAAGCCCAGTTTCTCCGCGATGCTCGGCAGCGTATAGCCCTGCACGAGCAATCGCAGCACTTCGAACTCGCGTGCGGATAGCTGACGTCCCGGCGGTCCTTCCTGGATCGTTGCGCGCAACGCCAGCGCCTGCGATATATCCGGACTCAAATAACACACGCGGCGCGCGACGGAGCGCACCGCTTCGACGAGCACATCGGGCGCGCTCGCCTTCGTGACATAGCCGCGCGCGCCCGCATCGAGCGCACGGCGCACGAAGATCGCTTCTTCATGCACGCTGAAGATCAGCACATGCGCGTGCGGCTCGCGCGCGAGCATGCGCCGCATCGCCTCGATGCCGCTCGCGCCGGGCAAGGCGAGATCCATCACGACGACATCCGGCTGCAACGCGCAGAACTTCTGATACGCCTCGGCGGCATTCGCCGCTTCGCCCGCGACGCTCACGTCGGGACTCAGTTCGAGCAGACGCTTGTAGCCTTCGCGCACGACGGCGTGATCGTCGACGAGCAGCACGGAGATGTCGGCAGTCATGGCTTGTTTTCTCCTTCTTGTTCTGCACCATTACCGGAGGCTTCCGCCGCGATGCGCCGCGAGTTCGCATCGTTGCGAAAGAGGATGGGCTGCTCCTGCGGTTCCTGCCTCGTCGATGCCGCGCGCACCACTTCGATCACGCGCTCGTGATGCGGAGACTTGTCGCACACGGGGTCAGCGTTCGCGGGGTCCTGCGTGAGCAGATACGCCTGGCAACGGCAGCCGCCCATGTCGATGGCTTTCTCGTCGCAACTGCGGCACGGCTCCTTCATCCAGCCGAAGCCGCGAAAGCGGTTGAACGCGTCGCTTTCGTACCAGATGTCCTTGAGCGGCATCTCGGTGACGTTCGGAAACGTGAGGCCCGGCAGCGAGCGCGCGGTATGACAGGGCAGCGCGGCGCCATCGGGCGCGATGCCGAGAAACACCGAGCCCCAGCCGTTCATGCAGCGCTTGGGTCTGCGCTCGTAATAATCCGGCACGACGAAGAAGATCTTGCACTTGTCGCCGATCTCGTTGCGATAGCGCTCGACCACGGCCTCCGCTTCGTCGAGCTGCGCTTTCGTCGGCATGAGCTGCGCGCGGTTCGCGTGCGCCCAGCCGTAGTACTGCGTGTTCGCGAGCTCGAGATATTCGGCGCCCATCGCGAGCGCCATGTCGATGATGCGTCCGATATGCGGCAGGTTATAGCGATGCAGCACGCAGTTGAGCACCATAGGAAAGCCGTGCGCCTTGATGAGTGCCGCGACGCGCTTCTTGTAGTCGAAGGTCTTCGTGCTGGAGAGGAAGTCG
Organism: Caballeronia sp. 11_S32; assembly: GCF_056930355.1. Taxonomy (NCBI): domain Bacteria; kingdom Pseudomonadati; phylum Pseudomonadota; class Betaproteobacteria; order Burkholderiales; family Burkholderiaceae; genus Caballeronia; species Caballeronia sp. 11_S32. The sequence goes on along the minus strand of NZ_JBXOWH010000004.1, from coordinate 1,598,795 downwards.
TTGAGCTCCTGCGACGAGTCCTGAAACGAGAGCTGGATGTGATCGAGCCCGGCCTCTTGCAACGCGCCGATGCGCTTCTCCGTCAAGCCGATTCCCGACGTGATGAGGTTCGTATAGAAGCCGAGCTTGCGCGCTTCCGCGACAAGCGTTTCCAGATCGTCGCGCAGGAGCGGCTCGCCGCCTGAAAAGCCGAGCTGCGCCGCGCCCAATGCGCGCGCCTGACGCAGCACGTCGAGCCATTGATCGGTGTCGAGTTCGCGTGTGTGATCGGCGTAATTCACCGGGTTGTAGCAGAACACGCAATGCAGCGGACAGCGATACGTCAATTCGGCGAGCAGCCACAGCGGCGGCGCAATCGGTGCATTCGGCGCGCCTTCGTGCTCGGGCTTTGCGATGGGTTCGGACAGATCGGTCATGACACTACTCCAGCCAGCCTCGCGCACGCGCGCCGGCGATGAACGCCCGCACGTCGTCGCCGAGACTGGTCGCGTTGAACGCCTGCTCCAGGTCGGCGACGAGCGCGGGGATATCGCGCGTGCCGTCGCAGCGCAGGAGAATCTGCGCCGCGCTCTGATTGAGCTTCACCATGCCTTCAGGATAAAGCAGCACGTGCGCATCCTGCGCCGGTTCCCATTGCAGGCGAAACAGGCGCTTCAGTTTCGGATGCAATGAATCGTCCGGCGCTTCTACTGCTTCCTGCTTTCGTTGAATCGGGTTGCTGTCGCTCATTGCGGGAACGCCTTTTCGATCGAATCCAGCATCGTCCAGAGGATATCGAGCTTGAATTGCAGAATGTCGAGCGCGCGCTGCTGTTCCTCGCGCGTCCTGAAGTGCGCGAGCGTCACTTCGAGCCCGTGCTCGACATCGCGCTGTGCGAGCGATACGCGCGAGCGGAAATACGAAAGCCCTTCAGGCTCGATCCATTTGTAATGCTCGGGCCAAGTCGCGAGACGATCCTTGTGAATCTGCGGCGCGAACATCTCCGTCAACGAAGAGCATACCGATTCCTGCCACGGCGCGCGCCGCGCGAAGTTCACATAGGCATCGACGGCGAAGCGCACGCCCGGCGTCACGAGCTTCAGCGACCAGAGTTCGTCGCGCGAGAGACCGACGGCATCGCCGAGACGCGCCCATGCCTCGATGCCGCCGGGCTGATCGCCGTAGCCGTCATGATCCAGAATGCGCAGCACCCAGCGGCGGCGCGTTTCGCGATCGGGACAGTTCGACATCACCGCCGCATCCTTCGGCGGAATGTTGATCTGATAGTAGAAGCGGTTCGCGACCCAGCCGCGTATCTGCTCCTTCGAACAGCCGCCGCCGTTCATCTTCACGTTGAACGGATGATGGATGTGATACGCCGTGCCCTTCGCGCGCAACTGCGCTTCGAATTCCTCGCGCGTCCACGCCGGGCCTGCGTCTTGCACTTTCGTGAAGATGGGGCCTGTGGTGGGGTTCAGCATCGGATCGAACATCGAACGGTCTCCAGTGCGGGTGTCATAGCTCGAAGGTCATGCCGTCGTGCGCGACCTCGATGCCGTGTTCGGACAGAATGCGCCTTTCGGGTCCATCCTCGATGAGGATCGGATTCGTATTGTTGATGTGGATCAGCACCTTTCGCACGTCCGCGCGATCGATCGAATCGAGCACCTCGATCATGCCGCCCGCGCCGCTTTGCGCGAGATGGCCCATGTCCTTGCCGGTCTTTTTCGTGAGGCCCAGGCGGATCATTTCGTCGTCGGTCCATACGGTGCCGTCGACGAGCAGAAGGTCCGCTTCGCGCATCGCATCGAGCACATGCGCTTCCAGTGCGCCGAGTCCCGGCGCATAGAACGCGCGCTTTCCCGTTGCCGTGTTCGTGAACATGAGGCCGATGTTGTCGCCCACTTCGGGCGCCTCGCGATGCGGCGAATACGGCGGCGCCTTGCTCGACAGCGGCAACGCATCGATCGTCACGCGCGGCAGTTCGGGCACGGAGAACGCGGCGCCATCGAGCGCGATGCGCCTGTGCTCCACGCCACAGTAATGCGAAAGAATCGACGTGATGGGAAAGCCGGTCGAGAGGTCCTGCCACACGGCGTCGGTCGTATAAAGCGGCAAGGGCGTGCCGCGTTCGCGCAGCATGAGAAGACCGGTGACGTGATCGATCTGCGCATCCATCGTGACGACGGCCGCGATGCCCGTGTCGCGCACGCGGCGCGCGGGCTGCAAGTCCGGATTCGCCGCGATCTGCGCGAGAATGTCAGGCGATGCGTTGACGAGCAGCCAGTCCTCGCCATTGTCGGTAACGGCAATCGACGATTGCGTGCGCGCGCGCGCCGCGATGGTGCCGCGCCGCACGCCGTCGCAATTGCGGCAGTTGCAGTTCCATTGCGGAAAGCCGCCGCCCGCCGATGAGCCGAGCACACGAATTTTCAAGGCCACATCCTCCGTAGAAGACCGTCGCGGTCGATCAGTTGATGCTTCATCGCGCCGAGAAAATGCAACACGATCAGCGCGGCCATGATCCACGCGATCGTCCCGTGGATGCCGAAGAAGATTTCACGCAGATGCTTGTCGTCCGAGCCCCATTGCGGCAGAGCCAGGCCCCAGAACTTCGTGCCGTACTTGTTGAACGACGAGCCGAGATAACCGGTGAGCGGCATCCCCACCATGCCTACGTATAAAAGAGCCTGCGTAATGCTCGCGGCGGCGCGTTGCCACGTTCGCATCGGCGGCAGAGGCGGCCGGCCGTAAGCCAGGCGTACCAGGATGCGGAGCAGCACCAGCAGGAAAACGGTGATTCCAAGCGACTTGTGGAAGTTGATGAGGTCCGACTTGAACGGCAGCCCGCGCGGCAGGCCCACCATGTAGAAGCCGATGCACAACATCGAGATGATCGCGATGGCGATGATCCAGTGCAGCGCGATCAGCGGGCGCGCGTAACGCTCGCTGGCGGCATCGAATCTGCCGTCGCGCGACGTTGCGGATGTCCGCGCGGTGCTCATGGCGTGTCTCCCGTGAAAATGGTTTTCGTTCCCGATGCTACAGGATTCATTTTTCTCGTCTGGCTAGATATTGGCGATCAGCAATTCCCCCCGTCCGTCGACCGCCAGGTCGCCCGCGTAGCGGCGCGGCAACACATTGCCCGGGAGTGTCGCGAAGGGCGCGATCTCGCGCGCGAGCATGCGCGTGAAGAGCCGCCAGAAGACGTCGAAGCCGTGGCCGCCTTCGGTGAAAGTCGGTGGGATGCGAGATGGCATTTCTGCCATGTTCATCAGTAAAACGGTGCCGCGCCGCATGCCGTAACCCAAGTGTGAACCGACTTTCCCGCCGACGCAGACCGAGCCCGCGACGAGCCGCGACGCGGCGAAATCGCCCGCATCGCCCGCGACGAGCACGGTGCCGCGCCGCATGCGGTCCGCGAGGCGCGCGCCTGCGTTGCCGTGGATCGTGAGCGTGCCGCCCGTCATGCCTTCCATGTCGCCGGGCAGCGCGCTCGCGGCGAAATCGCCCGCATTGCCGTGAATCGCCATGCGTCCGCCCTGCATTTCGCACGCGGCGAAAACGCCTGCATCGCCATGGATGTGCAATTCGCCGCCGGACATCTTCATGCCCGCATGATCGCCCGCGTTGCCGTGCACCGTGAGCGTGCCTTCGGTCATGTTCGCGCCGATGCGATCGAGCCATTGCACGTCGCCTTCGATCGTGAGCGAGGGCGCACCGGATTGCGTGAGCGCGACATCGAAGAGATCGCCGAGCGCGAAGGTTTCTCCCGCGCCGTGCAGCACCGTGCGCGGCAAATCGGAAGCCGATGTTTCAGCGAGCGCGGCGGGCAGTAACTTCGACCCGTCGACGCGAAAGCCCGGCGCATTTTTTACGCGCAATTCGATGGCGTTCATGCGCGGCTCCCGTCGATATCCTTCGACAGTTCATGCAGCTTGAAGTGATACGGCCCGAGCTTGCCGCCGTAATTGCCCGCCGAGATGCGCAGCACGCCGCCCGCACGCCCGATCTTCGTCGCGGCCGCGATGCCCGCCGTCATCGCGGCGCCGACATCGGCGTCGGTTAAGCCATCGATCACGATTTCGAGCACGCACGCGATATCCGGCGTCAGCTCGCTCTTCTTCGACAAGCCGACGAGCGTCGGGCAGAACGCATCGTTGGTCGATGCCGCCGCGCCCGCGTACTTCGAGCCGATTTTCGACCCTGAGCGCACGACGCCGCCCGGAAACGGCGTAATGATGTTCGGCAGCCGATGCATCGCGGCGACGGCGGATTCGGCCGCATGCAATGCGCTGTCGATATCGCGCGCGAGGAAGAGCAGATTGCCGCCGCCGACCGCCTTGACTGTTCCGGTGAAATCCTCGCAGACGAACTCGCCGTCCATCACGGGCACGCGCCAGTAGCGCGTGCCGTCGAGCACTTTCGATATCTGATAGCCGTCGCCGAAGAAGCGCAGGCCCGCGCCGAGCGGTGCGTTATCGGAGAGCGGCGCGCGCGTGTTCGCCGGATCGATGCCGCCATAGACGGCCGTCGTCGGGCACGTGAGCACGCATTGCCCGACGCGCCGCGCGATTTGCTTGGCCAGTTCCTTCGACGATACCGCGAAGATCAGCACCGCGACGCCGGGCCGGCCATCAGGCGTTTCGTCGGCGGAAAGATCGCGTTCGACGCCGGCCTCGCAGCCGCAATCGATCACGGATGTCGCGAAGCCAGTCAGCGAGTTGGCCGCATGCCGCGCCCACGTCGATGTGTGCGCGGTGATGACGAGGCGCGTCGCCTTCATCGGAAAGGCTTCGGCGAAGGTGTCGTCGATCTGCGTGTCGTTGATGCGCATGTCGTTGATGTACATGCATCAGCTCCCGCTAGCCGCGAAGCATGCGACGGGCAAGAGCCGCCCGCCGTTGCAGCACGCGCAGATTTCGTCGTCGCCGATCGCGATGTTCTCGAAGCGCGTCGCGAGATTCTTCTGCGCGTAGTCGCGCACGCGCTTTTCGATCGCGCGGTCGTACTCGGGGCTCACGAAATGAATGCCGCCGGTGGGCGTGGCGAGCAGCGTGCCGTCGCGCGCGATCAGCTGCCCGTCCTTGAACACATAAGCGGGCGATGTGAACATGCGCTCGCGATCCGCATCGTCGCGATACACGGCGATATCCGCCGCCGCGCCCGCGCCGAGATGGCCGCGATCTGTCAGGCCGAGCAGCTTCGCGGGACCGGCGCGCGTGATGATCGCGATGTCGTACAGCGAGAACTCGCGCGTGATGCCGCCGAGCGCGCTCGCGGTTTTCGCATCGGCGTGAAGCTTGTCGAGCTGCTCGTCACGGAAGGATTTGTCCATCAGCAGGCGGATCAGATGCGGATAGCTCGTGAAGGGCGCGCCGTTCGGATGATCGGTCGTCATCGACACGCGCCACGGATCGTCGACGAGCAGAAAGATCTCCAGTCCGATGATCCATTGCAGCGCATTCACGAAGCTTTGCTCGCGATACTTGAACGGCACGACGCCGCAGCCCGCATCGCATTCGATATCGCCGAGCACCCATTTGCGCGGGTTGGCCATGGGCGCGTTCTTGAACTGCATCATCGTGTCGCCGGATGCGGTGACAGTCTGGCCGAAGATGATCTGGCCGACATCGATGGTCACGTTCTTGCGCGCATTCACTGCTTCGGCGATCGCCCGCGCGCCCGACGAGAACTTGCGCGGGCCCTCGGTGCCGTAGCTGTGGAACTGGATATGCGTCAGATGAATGGGCAGGCCGACGGCTGCGTCCATCGTCCTGATCGTCGATTCGATATTGCCCGGCACGCCGAGGTTGCTCGCGTGAACATGCAATGGATGCGGCACGCGCAGATCGGTGAGGGCGCGCGTGAGCGTCTTCAATACGTCGCGCGGCGTGATGCCGTAGTGGACGTGTTTCTCGTCGACATCGAGCGAGCGCTGATTGAACTTGAACGCCGAGATGCCGCCGGGATTCACGACCTTCACGCCGAGCGCCTTGCTCGAATGTATCGTCCAGCCGACATAGTCGCGCAGGCGCTCGAAGTCTTCGTTCGCGGCGAGCATCTGCAGGAAGAGCTCGTCGTTGCCCATCATCACGTAGGCGCCGTGATCGATGATCGGTGTGTCGCCCATTTCCAGATGCGCGTGGCGCGCGTTCGACGCGATCATCGCCGGCTCGAACGCGGCCGTGTAGCCCATTTCCGCATAGCGATAGCCCGCGTCGAGCGTGCCCGGCGCGCATACGCCGCACGAGGGCAGGCGCATATAGCGGCCTTCGCTGGGGCGATCGGGCACGGCGCGCGGATCGTCGCGATGATCTTCGGGCAGCAGCAGGCGCGAGAGGTTCGTCTTGCCGCCGCCGATGTGCGAATGCAGATCGATGCCGCCCGCCATCACGATCATGCCGTTTGCATCGAAATCGCGTTCGGGTGCGATGGATTCGCCTTCTGCGTTATCGACGATGCGGCCATCGCGAATATAGATGTCGCGCTTCTCGCCATCGAGGCCGTTGGCCGGATCGTAGAGCGTGCCGCCCTTCAGGCGCGTGAGGCTCATTGCGGCCTCCTTGCCTGCGTGAGCTGCGACGCGATCGAGGCGACCGTCGGCAGTCCCGCATCGCGCGCGGCGGTGAGCGGCGCGACGACCGATGTATCGACGCGAAAGAGATGCCCGCCGCTGTCGATGCCTGGCGTCGCGACGGGAATGAACACGGTCGGGGCCTGGCGCGCGGGCACTGTCATCGATGGATGGCCGAGGATGATCGCGGGCACGTTGTCATCGAGCGATGCGGGCAATGGCTCGGGCGCGAAGCTCGACACCCAGAGGAGCGCATCGATTTCGCCGCGCTGCAGGAGCGCTTCCGTGCGATAGCGATGCGCGTCGTGATCGAGCGGCATGCCGTACGCGACGCGCGTGCGCACTGGGAAGCCCGAGAGCCACGTGATTGCCTGATTGACGGATGCCGCGCCATCGTCGCCGGTGAGCGCGAGCGCGCCTGCGCGCGCGGTGCGGTTGATCGCCTTGACGATGCGTTGCAGCGCTTCGATCGCGAGCGCCGCGTGTGGTGCCGGCAGCATCGAAGGCTCGTAGATGAACGCGGTGTAGTGCGCTTTGACGATGCGCTCCGTCAGCGCGACGAGTTCTGCGACCGGAACCGGCCGGCCGCCTTCGACGTGCGCGGACCAGAGCGCGAGAGTATCGAAGGGATCGGCGTTCTGCAGTATCGATTCGGCGTGCGCGTTCGCGGCTTTATCGACATCACATCCGACGAATACGATGCCTGTGTCGCGGTCTTTGCCGATGGCGCGTTCGTAGAAGCGCGGATAGCGCCGCGACGGCTCGCACGCGAACACGACGACCAGATCGGCGCGTGAGCGCACTTCGGAGAGCGTGGTGAAGAGTGCGCCGCGGTCTTGCAGCACGCGGTTGCTGTCGGCGAGCGAGTCGCCGTGCAGATGATCGAGGATGGCGCCGCAATGCGCGGCGAGTTCATAGAGCGCGCGTGCGCCGGCCACGTCGGTCGCGAGTGCGCCGAAAAGCGGCCGCCGTGCGTTCGACAGGATCGCCCCGGCTTGCGAGAGCGCCGACGCGAGATCGGTGGGTTGCGCGTTGACCGTCGGTGCTTGCTTTGTGTCGTTGGGACCGACGCGGGCAAGCGCCTCCGCCAAGCGCGGGCAGGCGGTGTGCGGTGCTGCGAGGCGCTGATCGGCGCTCGGCACGAGCGTGATGTCGTCGCATAGCAGGGGGCAGAACGGGCAGGTCCAGGGTTTCGAAGCTGTGGCCTGTGCGTTCGATATCGTGGAGGAATCGTGCATGGTGACGCTCTAGAGCAAGGTCTATGCCCTTTTTTTCGCCGGATCCCGTTTTCTTAGTGGTCTATTAGCGTTGCCCCTGTGCGGGGCGGCAGTCACCTTGGTTTGTTTCCGGGTACGTGAAATCCTGTTTTCGCGTTGGTCTATTAGCGTTGCCCCTATGCGGGGCGGCAGTCACTTTCTTTGCTGCTGCAAAGAAAGTAACCAAAGAAACAGCTTGTCCCATCCAAAGTGCTTCATGCCGGCCCCGGCACAGAAGATGGCACGTGGACCGGCAATAGCGAGTGCCCTCGTAGGCCTAATCGGGCGTGGACCGCGCACGGTCTGACAAGCTAAAAGTTTGAGCGCGCTGGTTCAGCACCAAATAGCGCCGGCCCAGCGCTACGCGCTGCCGCTGGGTATGCAAGGGAAACCAACGGTGGGCGAATGCAGTGAGATGGAAGCGTTAGCACGGAAGTGTGCGCCGACCCGATGGACCGGTCGGCCGCGAAGCGGGCCGGAGCTATTTGGCGCCTTACCGGTCAGTTGAGCGGTGCGATGTGGCAGACCGTGCGCGATCCAAGCCCGGTTAGGCCTATGAGGGCACTCGCTACTGCCGGACCACGAGACTTCTTCTGTGCCGGGGCCGGTGTGAAGTACTTTGGATGGGGATAGCTGTTTCTTTGGTTACTTTCTTTGCAGCAGCAAAGAAAGTGACTGCCGCCCCGCATAGGGGCAACGCTAATAGACCAAAAACAAAACGGGATCCGGCGAACAACAACAACGACAACAACAACAACAGGAGCACCTGCCCTCGCTGCCCAAAGCGAACAAAAAACTGCTCCGCATTGCAACACACTGTCACCCATGCACCACCTGATGCAACACCTCCTTGCCGTAGGTTTACGGCCCCGCCCCAGCCCTCAAGGCCCTTGGCACAAATATTGAGAGTTCACCCTTCCGAAGCCCCGCGAGGCACATCGCGACGACCCAAAGTCCCATCGTGAATCGCGGAAGCGACGAGCCACGCATAGGCGCCGCTACCGGCGGCAAGAGCGAGATCGGCATCATCGCGGATACCGCCCGCACCGATCACCTCGCGCCCCCCGGCAAGCGCCCGCACGGAAGCGAACGTATCGAGATCGGGCCCGGCATTCGCGCCGACATGATCGAGCGTCATCACGATCACGCGCGACGGCCACCACGCGCTCTCGGTATGCGTCGAACCGAGCACCCGCCCGCCGCGATAGTCGAGCGAAAGAATCGGCTCGAAGCCGCAAGCCGATGCCTCGGCGATCGCGCCGATGTCGAGCAGCGTCTCGGTGCCGAACACGGGCACGATCGCGGCGGGCGACGCGGACCGCGACAGACGCGTGATGCGTTCGACCAACGCGCGCATCGGCGCAAACGCGGTGAAGCCCGCGTCGAGCCAGACGCGCAGGCCGTCGCCGAGGGCATCGCAGAGCGCGGCGAGCGCATGGTCGTGCGCGCCGCGCGAAAGGATCGCGCCCAGATCGGCGACGTACAACGTGCGCGCGCCGGTGGCGGCGACGAGCGCGCGGGCGATCGCAACCGGATCGCTCGTCGCGCACAAGGACGACTGGATCGGCCGATAACGCGAACGCTCGCCGCGCACCGCGCGCACCGCGTGGCCGTCGAGCAGATCGAGAACAGGTATCACCTGCATGGATGGCTTTCCTTTGAACAAGATCTTTGTATTCGAGTATCTCACCGGCGGCGGCATCGATCCGGACGTGGCCGACACAGGCAGCCTCGCCGACCTCTCCGCGCTGATCGTCGAAGGCCGCGTGATGCGCGATGCCATCGCCGCCGACCTGCGCGCGCTGCCAGGCATCGAGGTGACCGTCGCGAGCTCGCGCTTCGAGCAGCTCGGCGACGAACGCGGCTACGTGCGCGCGCAGCCCGGCGAGCCGGTCACGCGCTTCGTCGCCCGCATGGCGCGCGAGCATGACTATGCGTGCATCGTCGCGCCCGAGTGCGATGGCCTCCTGCTCAAGCTCTACGATGCCGTTGGCCAGGCGCGCTGGCTCGGCTGCGCGAAGGAAGCGATCCGCGCGGCGTCGAGCAAAAGCGCAACGGCCGCGTGTCTCGCCGCGCGCAGCATTGCCGCGACGCCCGCGCTCGAACCCGAGCACGCGTCCACCGGTCTCGGACGGCGCTGGGTCGTCAAGCCCGACGACGGCGCGGGCGGCCTCGATACCTACGTCTACGACGATCTCGCCGCCGCGCGCGCCGAATATCAGACGCGCGCCGAAGCGGGCCGCAATCCCGTGCTGCAGGAATGGGTCGACGGCGAGCCGCTGAGCTTGTCGCTGATCTGCCGCGACCGGCTCTCGCGGCTCGTCAGCATCAACCGGCAGCGCATCGGCCTGTCGGATGCGGCGGGCTCGGGACGGCGCGAGCGCATCGTTCAGTTCGATGGCGTCGATGTCAATTGCATCGACAGGCATGGTCCGCAAGGGCGCGCGCTGGAGCGGCTCGCGCTGCGCGTCGCGGAGGCGTTTCCGGGCTTGCGCGGCTTCGCGGGCATCGATGTCGTGTGGCATCCCGAGCGCGGGCCGGTCGTCATCGAGGTGAATCCGCGTCTGACGGTCGCGTATGCGGAACTGAGCCGGCGCGGCGGCAAGAATCTCGCGGCGGAGTTGCTCGCGGCGCATCGCGTGCCTGGTTTCGACGGCGATGCCGGATTGCTGCGCGCATGCGGCGGAGCGGCGTCATGACGACATCGGCATCGAACGACGCGCCGGTGTTCGGCTGGGACGTGGGCGGCGCGCACGTCAAGGTGTCGATGGCGAGCCGCGCGGGCGTGCTTTCCGATGTCGCGCAATGGGCGTGTCCGCTGTGGCAGGGCATCGCGCATCTCGAACGCGTGATCGACGCCATGTTCGAGCGCTGGCCTATCGCCGCCGATGCATCCGCGCGCCATGCCGTCACGATGACGGGCGAGATGGTCGACCTCTTCGCCGATCGCGCCGAGGGCGTGCGTACGCTCACGCGCACGCTCGCGCAACGGCTCGGGCCGCGCACGATGTTCTTTGCGGGCGGAGGCGACCAGGGCAACTGGCTCGCGCGCTCGGCGTGCGCGGACGGCTGGCGCAGGGTGGCATCGGCGAACTGGCTCGCAACGGCGCAATGGGTCGCGGCGTGCATGCCGGATGCATTGCTCATCGATATCGGCAGCACGACGACGGACATCATTCCGATCGTTGGCGGCCGTGTCGTGGCGCGCGGCGCGAACGATGCCGAGCGGCTCATCAGCGGCGAGCTCGTCTATCAGGGCATCGTGCGCACGCCGCTGTGCGGTGTCGCGCATCGCATTGCGTTTCGCGGCGAGACGACCGGCGTGATGAACGAATGGTTTGCGACGACCGCGGACGTCTATCGTCTGACGGGCGAGCTGTGGCCGGAGCACGACCAGCATCCGAGCGCCGACAACGGGCCGAAGACGGAGGCCGCGAGCCGTGCGCGCATCGCGCGGATGATCGGTCGCGATGCCGCCGATGCGACCGATGCCGAATGGCGCCGTTTCGCGCAGAACTGGCGTCACGAGCAGTTGCGCACGCTGGAGTTGAATCTCGCGCGCGTGGTCGCGCAGGATGCGGCGCTCGCGGCGGCGCCGATCGTCGGCGCGGGGTGCGGCCGCTTCCTGGCGGCGGCGCTTGCGCGGCAGGAGGCGCGCAGTTATGTCGATTTCGCGCGGCTTGCGGGCGTGGCCAGCGACGATGCGACGCGTGCCGAATGGGTATCGACATGTGCGCCGAGCGTGGCGGTCGCGTTGCTGGCATCGACGGCGGCGGGCGGCTCGAAGGGCGAGGCGGGCAACGAAGCGCGTTCTTCGAACGATGCGTCGCCTCGTGCGGCGTGATCGCGTGCGAAGTACAGCGGAGCGCAGGCGCGGTAAGCAACCGGGAGCGTGGCCCGGCGGCACTATCGAACGAGGACAGAAAACATGTGGGTGGTGAAGATCGGGGGTAGCCTCGGTCACGACCCGGCGCTGCGCGAGTGGTTGACGCGGCTATGGGAAGTGGGCGGAGGGCGCGTCGTGATCGTGCCGGGCGGCGGCGATTTCGCGGACGCGGTGCGGCAATATCAGCGCGAATGGCATTTCGACGATCTCGCCGCTCACAACATGTGCCTGCTTGCGATGGCGCAATACGCCATTTTGATGCAGGGCGTGGTGCCGGAACTCGTGCTGGCTTCGAATGAGGATCGCATCCGGCGTGCATTGCGGGATGGACGCGTCGCGGTGTGGGTACCGACTGATCTGATGCGTGCGACGCCTGATTCGATGACGAACTGGGACACGACCTCGGACAGCCTCGCGGCCTGGCTCTCCACTTCGCTCAATGCGGAGCGCTTGATGATCGTGAAGTCCTGTGATGTCGATGCGGATGCACCGCTGGAAGCGCTGGCCGCTAAGGGCATCGTGGATCGGAGGTTTCCCGCTTATGTGCGGGATGCCAATTATATTGTCGAGATTTTTAGTAAAGCCGATGCTTCGGTTATGCGGGATCGGTTGCTTAATGTGGCGGTTTAAGGGTGGTCTGCTTCGGCTTCTATCGACTTCCTGTTTTCGTGTCAGTCTATTGGCACTGCCCCTGTGCGGGGCGGCAGTCACTTTCTTTGCTGCTGCAAAGAAAGTAACCAAAGAAACAGCTTGTCCCATCCAAAGTGCTTCATGCCGGCCCCGGCACAGAAGATAGCAAGTGGTCCGGCAGTAGCGAGTGCCCTCATAGGCCTAACCGGGCTTGGATCGCGCACGGTCTGTCACATCGCACCACTTCACTTACTGGTTCAGCACGAAATAGCTCCGGCCCGCTTCGCGGCCGACCGGTCCATCGGGGATGCGTGTGCTTCCTTGCTAATGCTTCCATCTCACTGCATTTGCCTTCTGTTGGTTTCCCTTGCACACCCAACGGCAGCGCGTAGCGCTGTGCCGGTTCTATATGGTGCTGAACCAGCGCCCTTAATGTTCTAGCTCGTCAGACCGTGCGCGGTCCAAGCCCGGTTAGACCTCTGAGGGCACTCGCTACTGCCGGACCACGAGACTTCTTCTGTGCCGGGGCCGGTGTGAAGTACTTTGGATGGGGATAGCTGTTTCTTTGGTTACTTTCTTTGCAGCAGCAAAGAAAGTGACTGCCGCCCCGCACAGGGGCAGTGCAAATAGACCGACGCGAAAACAGGATTCCACGCCGGTGGGCGAAGCAAAAAAGACAATAGACCGACGCGAAAACAGGACTCCACGCCGGTGGGCGAAGCAAAAGACAATAAACCGACGCGAAAACAGGATCTCATAGAAGCCCAACAAGCGAACGGGCATGCAATGCCCGAACCCACTGCCCGACGCGCGAGGGATCGAGCCGCCCGCCCCGCCCATCGCGCTCATCGCATAAAGCTCCTCGAAAGCCAGCAATATCCGGCGAGAGCGAAAGAATCCGATCGAGATCGCCCCAACCCAAGGACCCGGCGACGGCAGTCATTGCCCCACGAGCACGCACAGCGGCGATGCACGCGCCCAGTTCCGCAATATCGACACAATCGAACAACGTGCGCCCGTTCTTGCTCGCCGTATCGAACACGATGCCGACAAAGCCGAGCTGCGCGGCGAGCGCACAAAGCTCACGATCCACGCCATCATCCGACAGCAACACCGGCACGACCGCCGCCGGCAGGCTCGCCAGATGCCGCAGGCAAGCAAAAGCACCGGCACCGGGCGAAACCCCCACCTTCACATAATCGACACCAGTAGCCGCGACATCGAGCACCCGCGTGGTGATCTCATCGAGCGCATCGTTGGGCAAATCGCCGATGGTCGCGCTGATCGGCCGTACTGCAAACCGCGCCCGCAACTCACGCACGATATGCACGATATCGCCAACCGCGACGCCGCCCAGCGCGCCCGCGCTCGGCTCCTTCAAATCGATCAGTTCGGCGCCGGCGTGCGCGGCATCGAATGCTTCGTCGGTTGAGCGGACACTCGCGAGCAATGCGGTCATCGTCGAAACTCCAGAGGGGATGCCACGAAAGATGCGTCAGGTCAGCGCCTTCGCGCGATGCGCGTCGATCGCACGCAAGAGCCATTGCCACGCCTCGCGCTCGTCGTCGCCCGCGGTCTTGTCGATCGCGATCCGCAAATACGCAAGCTCGCTATCCACCTTTTCCGGCGGCAGCATGAAAAGCCGGCTCACGAGAATCGCACCCTCGACGACCGCCGCCTGCGCGCGATTGAAGCCCGGAAACGGTGCATGTGTCGCGCGATGCACGCATTCCATGCGCAGCATGGGACGCGTTTCGTCATCGACGATCTCGGCGAGGCGCAACTCGATATGCGCGAGCGTCGTCGCGAGCCGCACGCTCGGCACGGTGTCCGCGGCGACCGTCGGCCAGTCGCGCGCATAGCCCGTCACGCAACCGGCGAAGACGCGCACATCGGTCGTCAAGTTGATGACGGCGCTCTTCGTCGCGATGACGTTATCGAGCGTCGCCGACGGGCGAAACGGCGCGAGGATCGCAAAGCCTTCCTCGAAGCGCACGCCCATCGGCGCGATGTGCGGCCGGCCATCGCGATCGGCGGTCGTGACGATGGTCTCGTAAATCATGATGGTCGGCGTAGATATTCGTGACCGCACGAAGAGCCGCAATCGCTTCGACGCGGCCTCGTGCGGTGGGTCCGCGTTCAGCGGGTGGCGATATACATCGTGATTTCGAAACCAAAACGCATATCGGTGAAGCTAGGCGTGGTCCATTGCATGCGCGTTCCTCCATGTGAGTTGGGTTGATGCCTCGATTACCGCTTTCAATGATTTGCCGAGGCGGACGAATCCGCCAGGCGGCCGGGAGGGGGCCGGCATTTCGACCATGCAAGCGTCATGCCAATGACATGAAGCGGATGCCGAAGAGCGCGGCCTCTTCATCATGCGCGCCGACTGTGACGAAATCAGAACAAAGTGTCCCATCCGCCCGGTCATAAACGCATCAGGGCTAATCCCGACTAAGGCATCGTTTAAGCCCGGGCAAGAAATTCGTGAATTCCTTTCTGCGCGAGCAGTGCTTACTCTGCAATCACAGCAGGCGCAGCACACAAGCGCGACGGACGCTTCGAACATCAAGGCGCACGTCACTCTCATCTCACTGTCGAGGAAACGGAATGAACGACTTCAGCAAGGCCGCCGTCGAGGCGGCGCGCAATCCGTCCGATCCGCGCTCGCGCTATGCGGCCGGCGTCATGAAGTATCGCGAGATGGGCTACTGGCAGCCCGACTACACGCCGAAGGACACGGACGTGATCGCGCTCTTTCGCATCACGCCGCAAGCGGGCGTGGAGCCGGAGGAAGCGGCGGCGGCCGTGGCGGGCGAATCGTCGACGGCGACATGGACCGTCGTGTGGACCGACCGTCTCACCGCGTGCGACATGTATCGTGCGAAGGCGTATCGCGTGGAGCCGGTTCCGAACTCGCGCGCCGACGAGCCGCAGTACTTCGCGTACATCGCCTATGAGCTCGATCTCTTCGAGGAAGGCTCGGTTGCCAACCTGACGGCATCGATCATCGGCAATGTGTTCGGCTTCAAGCCATTGAAGGCGTTGCGTCTCGAGGACATGCGCATTCCGGTTGCGTATCTGAAGACGTTCCAGGGGCCGCCGACAGGCATCATCGTCGAGCGCGAGCGGCTCGACAAGTATGGGCGGCCGTTGCTCGGCGCGACAGTGAAGCCGAAGCTCGGGCTGTCGGGCAAGAACTATGGGCGCGTCGTGTATGAGGGTTTGAAAGGCGGGCTCGATTTCCTGAAGGATGACGAGAACATCAACTCGCAGGCGTTCATGCACTGGCGCGACCGCTATCTCTTCTCGATGGAAGCGGTGAACCGCGCGCAAGCGGAAACCGGCGAAGTGAAGGGCCATTATCTGAACGTGACCGCCGGCACGATGGAAGACATGTACGAGCGCGCGGAATTCGCGAAGGAACTGGGCTCGTGCATCGTGATGATCGATCTGGTGATTGGCTGGACGGCGATTCAGTCGATGTCGAAGTGGGCGCGTCGCAATGACATGATCCTGCATCTGCATCGCGCGGGGCATGGCACTTATACGCGGCAGCGCAATCATGGCATTTCGTTTCGCGTGATCGCGAAGTGGCTGCGGATGGCGGGGGTCGATCATGCCCATGCGGGCACGGCGGTTGGCAAGCTCGAAGGCGATCCGCTTTCCGTGCAGGGCTATTACAACGTATGCCGTGAAGCGCGTAATGAGCCTGACTTGTCGCGTGGCATTTTCTTCGATCAGCCGTGGGCGGGGTTGAGGAAGGTGATGCCGGTTGCGTCGGGTGGCATTCACGCTGGGCAGATGCATCAGTTGCTCGATCTCTTCGGCGATGACTGCATTCTGCAGTTTGGTGGCGGCACGATTGGGCATCCGCAAGGGATTCAGGCCGGGGCGACGGCGAATCGCGTCGCGCTCGAAGCGATGGTTAAAGCGCGGAATGAAGGGCGAGATATTGCCAACGAAGGACCGGACATTCTGGAAGCCGCTGCACGATCGTGTACGCCGTTGAAGCAGGCGCTCGATACCTGGCGCGATGTGACTTTCAACTATGCGTCGACGGACACGCCGGATTTTGCAGTTACGGCGACTGCTGCGGCGTAAGAGGTCTTTTTGTTGCTGTTCGCCGGATCCCGTTTTCGTGTTGGTCTATTAGCACTGCCCCTGTGCGGGGCGGCAGTCACTTTCTTTGCTGCTGCAAAGAAAGTAACCAAAGAAACAGCTTGTCCCATCCAAAGTGCTTCAAGCCGGCCCCGGCACAGAAGATGGTATGTGGTCCGGCAGTAGCGAGTGCCCTCGTAGGTCTAACCGGGCGTGGACCGCGCACGGTCTGACAGGCTAGTTGTTTTGGCGCGCTGGTTCAGCACGAAATAGCTCCGGCACAGCGCTACGCGCTGCCGCCGGGTCTACAAGGGAAACCAACCTAACGCGAATGCAGTGAGATGGAGGTGTTAGTAAAGAAGCACGCGCGGACCCGATTGACCGGTCGGCCGCGCAGCGGGCTGGAGCTATTTCGCGCCTTACCGGTCAGTTGAGTGGCGAGATGTGACAGACCGTGCGCGATCCAAGCCCGGTTAGGCCTATGAGGGCACTCGCTACTGCCGGACCACTTGCGCAGTTCTGTGCCGGGGCCGGTGTGAAGTACTTTGGATGGGGATAGCTGTTTCTTTGGTTACTTTCTTTGCAGCAGCAAAGAAAGTGACTGCCGCCCCGCATAGGGGCAGAGCAAACAGACCGACGCGAATACAGGATTTAACGGAAGCGCAAAACAACCTAACTGAAATAAGGATGCCGAAATGAACATAACGCAAGGAACATTTTCCTTCCTGCCACCCTTGACCGATGAAGAGATCTCAGCGCAGATCAACTACGCATTGGACCAAGGCTGGGCCTGCTCGGTGGAATTCACCGACGATCCCCATCCGAGAAACACCTATTGGGAAATGTGGGGCCTCCCCATGTTCGACCTCCACGATGCCGCCGGCGTGCTGATGGAAGTAAATGAATGCCGCGCGACGTATCCGAACCACTACATCAAGGTCAACGCCTTCGACTCCGTAAGAGGCTTCGAAACGATGCGTCTCTCGTTCCTGGTGAACCGGCCAGTAGAAGAGAAAGGTTTCCGCCTGGAACGCCAGGACGAAAAGAGCCGTGTCCAGCGCTATGCGATCCGCACCTACGCAACCGATCGCCCGAGCGGCGAGCGCTATTGATGAGGAGAAAAGACCATGAGCGCCGAAGCCACGCTCGAAGAAGCACCTCTTCAAACTCATGCCGATCTGATGGCGCTCTACCGCGAATCGCGCATCGGAGAAGTGCTGACGGAGCTGGACCGCGATCTCATCGGTCTCGCGCCAGTCAAGACGCGCATCCGCGAGATCGCCGCGCATCTGCTCGTGGAGCGCGCCCGCGAGACGCTCGGTATCGCGTCGGGTGCGCCCACGCTGCACATGTGCTTCTCGGGCAATCCCGGAACCGGAAAGACCACCGTCGCGCTGCGCATGGCGCAAGTGCTGCACAGGCTCGGCTATATCCGCCGCAATCATCTCGTCTCGGTGACGCGCGACGATCTCGTCGGCCAGTACATCGGCCACACCGCACCCAAAACGCGCGAAGTGCTCAAGCGCGCGATGGGCGGCGTGCTCTTCATCGACGAGGCCTATTACCTGTATCGACCGGAGAATGAGCGCGACTACGGACAGGAAGCCATCGAAATCCTGCTGCAAACAATGGAGAACCAGCGCGACGATCTCGTCGTGATTCTCGCAGGATATGAATCGCGCATGGAGACGTTCTTCCACAGCAATCCAGGCTTCCGGTCGCGCATCGCGCATCACCTCGTGTTTCCGGACTATGCGCCGGACGAGCTCCTGCAGATCGCCGAGCACATGCTCTCCGACATGCACTACCGCTTCGACGACGACGCGCGCCGCGCCTTCGAAGAGTATCTCGCACGGCGCATTCAACAGCCGAACTTCGCCAACGCGCGTTCGGTGCGCAACGCGCTCGACCGCGCGCGCTTGCGTCAGGCGAACCGTCTTTTTGCCGCGGCCGAACGTGGTAGCGGCGCCGCCGATGCCGCCGCGCTGATGCAGCTCGATGCGAGCGATATCCGCGCGAGCCGCGTGTTCACGGATTCATAACGCCAGGGAGAACGCGATGCAGGATGGACGCACGACCTTATCGAAGTTCCTGATCGACACGCTGGACCGCAAGCCCGGGCCGGACGCCGCGAGCGGCCTCTCCGCCTTGCTGATCGACGTAGCCGCATCCATCAAGACGATCGCCGCCGCATTGACGCGGGGCGCGCTCAGCGGACAGCACGGCTCGGCGCAGTCGGTCAACACGCACGGCGAGGAACAAAAGAAGCTCGATCTCGTCACCAACGACATCTTCCTGCAGCACTGCGAGTGGGACGGCCTGCTCGCCGGCATGGTGTCGGAAGAGATGGACGAGGTCTATGCGATTCCCGAGCCGTATCCGCGCGGCGAGTATCTGCTTGCGTTCGATCCGCTCGATGGTTCATCGAACATCGATATCAATGGCGTCGTCGGGTCGATCTTCTCGGTGCTGAGACGCAACGCCGATGAAAACGGCGCACCCGACGATGCATCGTTCCTGCGGCCGGGCCGCGAACAGGTCGCCGCGGGCTACGCGATCTACGGTCCATCGACGATGCTCGTGCTCTCCGTCGGCAACGGCACGCATGGCTTCACGCTCGAGCGCGATGTCGGCAACTTCGTGCTCACGCATTCCGATATCCGCATTCCCGAGGATTCGTGCGAGTTCGCGATCAATGCATCGAACGAGCGCTTCTGGGAGCCGCCGGTGCGCCGCTATGTGCAGGAATGCAAGGACGGCCGCACCGGCTGCCGCGCGCAGGATTTCAACATGCGCTGGATCGCGTCGATGGTCGCGGAAGTGCATCGCATATTGATGCGCGGCGGCGTGTTCATGTATCCGCGCGACTTCAAAACGCCCGAGATGGAAGGCCGTCTGCGCCTGCTTTATGAAGCGAGCCCGATGAGCTTTCTCGTCGAGCAGGCGGGCGGGTTGTCGATCACCGGACGCGAACGCATTCTCGATGTCGAGCCGAAAGCGCTGCATCAACGCGTGCCGGTGATTCTCGGCTCGCGCAATGAAGTCGATCGCATTCAGCGCTACCACGGCGAATACGATCGCGGCGAGGACAAGCCGTTCACGTCGCCGTTGTTCAAGGAACGCTCGCTGTTCCTGCCGGAAACGGAAGCGTGATCTTCACGAAGTGCGCTCACTAGATAAACATCACAGGGAGGCAAGCGCATGTCAGTCAAGCATCCGATCGTCGCGGTGACCGGGTCGAGCGGCGCCGGCACCACCACCGTCATGAAGAGCTTCACGCATATCTTCAGGCGCGAAAAAATCAATGCGCAGATCGTCGAAGGCGATGCGTTCCATCGCTACGATCGTCTCGGCATGCGCGAGGCGATGAAGCAGAGCGAGCGCGATGGTCTCGTCAACTTCAGTCACTTCGGGCCCGAAGCGAATCTGCTGCAAGAGCTCGAAACGCTGTTCGATACCTACGGCGAAACGGGCGGCGGCAAGTTTCGCCATTACGTGCACGATGAAGGCGAAGCCGCGCATTACAAGCAGGACGCGGGCACTTTCACGCCGTGGGAGGACATCACACCGAACACGGACATGATGTTCTACGAAGGCCTGCACGGCGCGGCCGTTACCGACAAGGTGGATATTGCGCGCCATGCGGATCTGCTCGTCGGCGTCGTGCCGATCATCAATCTCGAATGGATTCAGAAGCTGCATCGCGACCAGACGATGCGCGGCTATTCGCATGAGGCGGTGGTCGATACGATCCTGCGCCGCATGCCCGACTACGTGAACTACATCTGTCCGCAGTTCTCGCGCACGCATGTGAATTTTCAGCGCGTGCCGACCGTGGATACGTCGAACCCGTTCACCGCGCGCGAGATTCCGCAGCCCGACGAGAGCTTCGTCGTGATTCGCTTCGCGAAGCCGAAGGGCATCGACTTTCCGTATCTGCTGACGATGCTGCACGATTCATTCATGTCGCGGCCGAATGTGATCGTCGTGCCCGGCGGCAAGATGGGTCTCGCCATGCAGCTCATCTTCACGCCGATGATTCTGCAACTGCGCGACCGGCGCGCGCGCGCCTGAAAGGTTTCTCATCATCGCATCAAAGGAGGCATCTCATGAATGCCGTCGCTGAGGCTTTGCCCCGACTTCATCGCTCACCCGACTCGCGACAGATGGCGAACGCGCTGCGCATGCTCGCCGTCGATGCCGTGAGCCAGGCGAACTCCGGTCATCCCGGCATGCCGATGGGCATGGCGGAGATCGCGGTCGCGCTGTGGAGCCGTCATCTGAAGCACAATCCAACCGATCCCGACTGGCCGGACCGCGACCGCTTCGTGCTGTCCAACGGTCACGGCTCGATGCTGCTCTATGCGCTTTTGCATCTCAGCGGCTATGACGTTTCCATCGACGAGATCAGGCGCTTCCGGCAGATGGGCAGCAAGACGCCGGGACATCCGGAAGTGGGCGTGACGCCCGGCGTCGAAACGACGACCGGGCCGCTCGGCCAGGGACTCACGAATGCAGTAGGCATGGCGCTCGCCGAGGCGCTTTTCGCGCGCGAGTTCAATCGGCCGGGGCATGAGATCGTCGATCACCGCACCTATGTTTTCGTGGGCGATGGCTGTCTGATGGAAGGCGTGTCGCATGAAGCGGCGTCGCTCGCGGGCACCTTGCGGCTGAACAAGCTCACGGTGCTCTATGACGACAACGGCATTTCTATCGATGGCCACGTCGACGGCTGGTTCACCGACGATACGCCGAAGCGCTTCGAATCCTACGGCTGGAACGTGGTGCGCGCGGTCGACGGCCACGATGTCGACGACGTATCGCACGCGTTGCAACTGGCGCGCGAGTCGGATCGCCCGACGCTCATCTGCTGCAAGACGGTGATCGGCCTCGGCGCGCCGAAGATGGCCGGCACGCACGACGTGCACGGCGCGCCGCTGCCCGCCGATGAAATCGAGGCGACGCGCCACGCGCTCGACTGGCCGCATGCGCCTTTCGAGGTTCCATCGTCGATTCGTGCGCTGTGGGACGCGCGCGAGGCGGGCGCGGCGGCGCAGGAGGGCTGGAATCGCCGCATGGACGCGTATCGCCGCGTGTTTCCGGACGAGGCCGCGGAGTTCGAGCGGCGCGTGCGCGGCGCGCTGCCCGCGAACTGGCGCGACACGGCGCATGCGCTCGTGCGCGATGCGGACCGCGCGCGGCAGACGGTCGCGACGCGCAAGGCGTCGCAGCTCGCAATCGAAGGCCTGGCGCGCGCATTGCCCGAACTGCTCGGCGGATCGGCCGACCTGACCGGATCGAACCTCACGCGCTGGAAGGACGCGGTGGATGTGAGCGCGGCGCCGGAGAAAGGCAACTACATCCACTTCGGCGTGCGCGAATTCGGCATGAGCGCGGTGCTGAACGGCGTTGCGTTGCATCGCGGCTATCTTCCGTTCGGCGGGACATTCCTCACGTTCTCCGATTACTCGCGCAACGCGCTGCGCATGGCCGCGCTGATGAAGACGCGCACGGTGTTCGTCTTCACGCACGATTCGATCGGACTCGGCGAGGATGGCCCGACGCATCAGCCGGTCGAGCACGCCGCGACGCTGCGCATGATTCCGGGGCTCGACGTGTGGCGGCCCTGCGATACCGTCGAAACGATGCAGGCGTGGGTAAGCGCAGTCGAGCGCGACCGGCCTTCGTGTCTGTTGCTCTCGCGCCAGAACCTGCCGTTCGTGCCGCGCGATGAAGCGCAGATCGACAGCATCGAGCGCGGCGGCTATGTGCTCGTCGACTGGCCGTCGACTTGCGAGCGCGATGCGCGCCGCGTCGTGCTGATCGCGACAGGTTCGGAAGTGGCGCTCGCGCTCGCGGCCGTCGAGCCGCTGAAGGCGGAGGGCATTCTCGCGCGCGTCGTATCGATGCCGTCGACCACCGTGTTCGACCGTCAATGCAACGCGTGGCGCGAGCGTGTGCTGCCCGTAGGCGTGCCGCGTGTCGCGATAGAAGCGGGCGTTACGGCGTTCTGGCGGCAGTACGTCGGCCTCGATGGCGGCGTGATCGGCATCGACCGCTTCGGCGAGTCCGCGCCCGCGAGCGAACTGTTCGCGCACTTCGGCGTGACGACCGATGCGCTCGTCGATGAAGCGCGCCGCGTGGCAGCCTGAATTTTTGCTACTTGCATGGAGACATCACGATGGCTTTCATCGCATTGAGGCAGTTGCTGGATCACGCGGCGGAGCACGATTACGGCGTGCCCGCGTTCAACGTCAACAACATGGAGCAGGTCCACGCGATCATGCAGGCGGCCGAGGCGACGCGCAGCCCCGTGATCCTTCAGGCGTCGGCGGGCGCGCGCAAGTATGCGGGCGAGCCGTACTTGCGGCATCTGGTGCTCGCCGCCGTGGAGGCGCATCCGGATATTCCGGTGGTGCTGCATCAGGATCACGGCGCGAGCCCGTCCGTGTGCCAGCAGGCGATTCGCTCGGGCTTCACGTCCGTGATGATGGATGGCTCGCTCATGCCCGATCAGAAAACGCCCGCCGATTATGAATACAACGTCGACGTGAGCCGGCGCGTCGTGGAGGCGGCGCATTCGGTGGGTGTGTCGGTGGAGGGCGAGCTGGGCTGTCTCGGGTCGCTGGAGACGGGGCGCGCGGGTGACGAGGATGGTGTGGGCGCTGAAGGCACGTTGGGCCACGACCGCCTGCTGACCGATCCCGACGAGGCCCGCGCGTTTGTCGAGGCAACGGGCATCGATGCGCTCGCGATTGCCATTGGCACATCGCACGGCGCGTACAAGTTCAGCCGCCAGCCGACCGGCGATATCCTCGCGATCGACCGCATTGCGCAGATTCACGAGCGCATTCCGGATACGCATCTCGTGATGCACGGGTCGTCGTCGGTGCCGCAGGAATGGCTCGCGATCATCCGCGAGCATGGCGGCGAGATTCCGGCGACTTTCGGCGTGCCGGTGGAGGAGATTCGGCGCGGCATCGCGAATGGCGTGCGCAAGGTGAATATCGATACGGATATCCGGCTCGCGATGACAGGCGCGATGCGCAGGGCGATGGCGTCGGCGAAGTCGGAGTTCGATCCGCGTCATGCGCTTAAGGCGGCGACGGCGGCGGCGCGGGACTTGTGCATCGAGCGGTTCGAGGCGTTTGGATGCGCGGGGCATGCGGACCGCATCAGACCGATGGGGCTGGAGGCGATGGCGAAGCGGTATCACTGAGGGGAGCGCCGCTCGTGGAGTCGGGGCGGGCGGCGCAGGGTCAAACAGGAATGACGCAAGGATGATAGTGACGAAGCTGCTTGTCGACGGTAAGGAACCGCATCGTTTCGCTGACGGCCTGGGCGACCAGCATCCGATCGAAGGGATCGTAATGCAGCAGCGGCAGGTCCCTTGCCACGAAAGCGTGCTCGAAAGTCACCTTGAGTTCGAGAAAGCCGCTTTGCCGGACTTTTCCAACGACTTTTTCGACGCGCGGCTCGAGTTTTCCACGCGATGCCTTGATCGACAACTCCCAGATGCTTGCACTGCTCACGAAGATCTTTTCTGCGTCGCGCATGCGTTCTCGTGCGTCGCCCGAGAGCCGGCGATCTTCCATCACGCTCCATAGGTAGATATGAGTATCGATCAGCAGACGCATCAGCGTGCCTCGAATGCGGCAAGGACTTCGGCGGGCAGCGGCGCCGCAAGTGCTGCCTCGATGTCGGAAATGTCGCCGAGTTCGTCCTTCAGAAGGCCGAACCTCACGCCTTTATGTGTTCCTACGCAACTGATCGTGTAGACGGGGCCGTTGTCGTCGTCGATATAGATCGTTTCTCCTGCAAGCGCCTGAGTTAGAAGTTGATCGAGATTTGCTTTCGCTTCGTGAATATTGACCGTATGCATGATTCCTCCGTATGACTAAGTAGATTGAACCGATGCTAGCCGGTCTGAACTTCCCCGCCAATATGCCGGACGGCCAATCGAAACAATTGGGAGCTATCTCATGCCCACCGAATCCCCGACCGCGGAACTCGGCGCCACAGCATCCGCATTCGCGCTGCCCGCCACCGACGGCCACACTTACCCGCTCGATTCGCTGAAAGGCGCGAACGGCCTGGTAATCGTATTCATGTGCAACCACTGCCCATACGTGAAGGCCGCGATGCCGAATCTGATTCGCGACGCGCGGGCGCTTACGGAAATCGGCATCAATGTGGCGGGGATCAATTCGAACGACGCGAGCGTCTATACCGACGATGCATTCGACCGCATGATCGCCGTCGCAAAAGAATGGAATCTGCCGTTCCCGTATCTTCACGACGAAACGCAGGACGTCGCGCGAGAATATGGCGCCGTCTGCACGCCGGAATGCTTCGGCTTCGACAGAGCGTTGCGATTGAAGTATCGCGGCAGGATCGATGCCTCCCGCAAGGAAGCCTTGCCCGACGCGCGCCGCGACCTTTTCGAAGCGATGCGCGCGATAGCGGAACACGGCGAAGCGCCCGAAGCGCAGTATCCGGCGCTCGGCTGCTCGATCAAATGGAAGCCCTAGCTCGTCTTTTTTGTGGATCCTGGCGCATGCCACGCCATCAGATCTTCCTCGGGCCGATCGACCTCGCATCCCCAGTCGAGCGGCTGATCCTGATCGAAACGCTTGCCCAGCTGCCACGCGATTTCCGCGCGCGCGAGCTGCACGCCGAGATAGAACGCGTGGCCGCCATCGTTCTCGACCTTGAGCTCGGGATACAGCGCGAAAGGATCGGACGCAACGTGATGCCCCTCGCGGTTATAGACGTGAATCCCGTCCGCCGACACCTGCACGCGGAAATTCGGATCGCGCACCGCGGCGGCGAACACACCGATCTCCGCCGCATCGTAAGGAAACGGCCGCTTCGCATGCAGCGCCGACAGATCGCCGGATATGCCCTTGGGCAGCGTCTGCGTTTCGCGCGCGGCATGCATCACGCGGCGCGCGACATCGGCTTCGCGCACCGCGCGCCGCGCGTGCAGGCTCACCGATGTCGTCAGCACCGCCGCCACGCGCAATTCCGCCGCCATGCCGAACAGCACCGCATTGATGCCGCTCGTGTCCGCCTCGGTCAGCTCGGTCACATTGCCGACGCCCATCATGATTTGCACATCGGGATAGCGCTCGCGCAAGGACACATAACGCGCGATGGACGCCGCGAGGCCGAACGGAATCGGATCGAGGATCGGGTCGGCGAGAAAGGCGCGGCCGCGCTTGGTCATCGCGTCGATCGCGGCATCGAGCGAGGCGACGTCGGCAGGCTCGCGCGGCACGAGTATCGGCGTCGATGCGATCTCGTCCGCGATCCATAGCGTGTCGGCGTTGAGGCTCATCACGTAGTCCGCGCCCGCGCGTCCGCCGCGCACGAGCTCTTCGTCGCGCATCGAATCGACGCTCACGCGATAGCCCTGCGCCTTCAGCATAGCGACCGCATCCTCGAGATGCGGAAACGCCGTCTCGGGCAGGCAGCCGATGTCGATCACATCCGCGCCTTGCCGCTTGTAGTCGCGCGCGCGCGCCGCAATGCCATCGAGATCGAGGCGCGGCGCATCGACGATCTCGGCGAAAATTTCCGTCTCATAGCGCGACAGATCAACATGCCGCGCCTCGCGCCCGAAGAACTGCGGCAGGTCCTTCACTTCCTCGGGACCGCGCTCGACCTTCACGCCGTAATGCGCGGTGAGGGCATCGAGATCGCCGCGGCATCGGCCGGGCACGATCATGCGGCTCGTGCCTTCGGTCAAAGGCACGGCGACGCGCCGACGGATCATATCCGCGGTCATGAGGCCCGCGACCTGCAACCCGATCTCGCGCACTTCCCACGTGAATGGCGACTTCTTCGCGACGGGCGCGACGCTTTCGAGCACCTGCTGCAAGCTGAGCTGGGCGAGCCGTCCGGTCAGGAAGACGATGTGTTCCATGCGAGCTTCAGGTCCGACAGGCGTTGATCGAGCGCGGCTTTCAGATCGTCGAGGGAGCGGGCCACGGTGGTATGCGCGAAGCGCGCGAGCCGCTCGACATTCTCGAACTCGATCGCGCGCGGCCTCACCTCGACCCATTCGTGCGGGGCCTGCGTGATGACACTCGGCGCGGTATCGCATGCGAACACGATGCCCGGCACGCATTGTTTGCCGGCTTGCGCATAGAGGTTGGTGGGTAAGGTATCGGAGATGCCGAACGCGCATTTGGCGACGGTATTGCTCGTCGCGGGCGCGATCACGACCGTGTGATATTCGCCGTTATAGATCATGCCGACGGGCACGCTGCTCGCGCTGTTGTCGCGGAACACCTTGAAGTGCTCGCGCAGCTTCGCGATGGTCCAGCCGTAAAGCGGCAGCACTTCCTCGCCGGCTGAAGAAAGAAAGAGATCGACGCCGGGCAGGCGCAGCGCGAGATCGATCGACTCCTCGATCATGTGACCGGAGCCAGTCACGCACCACGCGAAGCGCGCGTCGGGCTTGAACTCGTCGAGCCGGCGGGCGGGCGTGGGTTGCGTCATGCGTCGGGTGCGTTGGGCGTATCGTGCGACAGGCGAATATGCAGACGATGCATCTTCCGATACAGCGTGTTGCGGCTGATACCGAGCACCTTTGCGACATTGCTCACGTTCCAGCGATGTTCGTCGAGCAATTGCAGCACGGTCTCGCGCTCCTTCACCTGGATCGCGTTGAGCGACGACGTGTCCGCATCGTCGGCGAGATGTGGCGCGGGCGTCATCGGCGCGCGCACGGGGGACTGCGTAACCGGCGCGGCGCCGTTGGCGATCTCCGGCGGCAGATGCGCGCAGCGGATCTCGGGGCCGTCGCAGAGCGCGATCGCCATTTGCAGCACGTGACGCAACTGGCGGATATTGCCCGGCCACGCGTAACTCAAAAGCGCCTGCCGCGCCTCGGCAGAGAGCGCGGGCGGCTCTTCGGATTCCGTTTCGAGAATATGGCCGATGAGCGCGAGCGCATCGGCGCGTTCGCGCAGCGGCGGCAGGTTGATTTCGATACCGTTCAAACGGTAATACAGGTCTTCGCGGAACATGCCGGTCTGCACGAGTTCGGCGAGATTCCGGTGACTCGCGCTGATCAGCTGGAAATCCACCTTCACGGTGGTTTCTGCGCCGAGCGGCGTGACCTCATGCTCTTCAAGCACGCGCAAGAGACGCGCCTGCAACGCGAGCGGCATATCGCCGATTTCATCGAGGAAGAGCGTGCCGCCGTTCGCCTGCACGATCTTGCCGCGCCGGCCTTCACGCTGCGCGCCCGTGAACGCGCCCGCGCGATAGCCGAACAACTCGCTTTCGATCAGATTCTCCGGTAGCGACGCGCAGTTCACCGCGACGAACGCACCGCCGCCGTTCGGGCTGATGCTGTGCAGCGCGTTGGCGAACACTTCCTTGCCGGTGCCCGTCTGGCCGCGCAGGATGATCGGGATCTTGCGCTGGATCACGCGCGCGGCGAGCTGGATCTGCGACGCCATGCGCGGATCGCCGAATTCCAGATGCGAGAGCTTGTCGAGACGTCCGGTGCCCGCGTTGGCGTTCGCATCCTTGCGCGGCAGTTTCGCGCGCGCGGAAGACGCGGATTGCGCGAGGGGATCGTTGAGCAGGATGCGCGTCGCGCCTTTCGTGCCTTCGCGCGGCGTCTGCGCGGTGAGGAAGAAGCGGCTGTTCGCCTTCGCGCTATAGACCGTCACCGGATGGAACGAGCCGCGGATGCTGCGCGCGATCATGTCTTCGAGCGTCGCATTGAACGCTTCCTCGATGCGCTTGCCGCACAACTCGGCGGGCGAGCGCAGATCGAGCTGGAAGAGCGCGCTGCGGCTCGCGGCGAGCACGACGCCTTCGTCGCTGACGGCGAGCTTGCCCGCGTGCAGCGTGCCGACAAATTCCGGCCGGCTGTGGAAGTGGATCATGTTCGCGTGCCGGTAGCGCGCATCGATCAGACGGTTTTCGATCATCTGCCGCGACATGCCGACGAGCACGAGCGAATGCTGCTGCAGGAGCTTCGAGCGGCTCGTCACATCGAGCACGCCGACGACCGTGCCGCGCTCGTCGAAGATCGGCGCGGCCGAGCATGTGAGCGACGTATAGCGCGGATAGAAATGCTCGTGCTGGCACACGGCGATGCAGTCGCGTTCGATGAGGCAGGTGCCCATGCCGTTGGTGCCGGCCTCGCGCTCGCTCCAGAGCGCGCCGACGCGCAGGCCATCGGCGGCGACGGCTTCGCCGAACGGCACCGACGACACCTGATGCACGATGACGCCGTCGGCATCGACGAGCACGACCGCGAGTTCGGGATCGGCGAGCTGCTGATAGAGCGTCGTCATTTCGAGCTTCGAGCACGCAATGAGGTCGGTCGCGGCTTCACGCCGATCGTTCAATTCGTGCTGCGTGAGCACGGGCGGCATCACGAAATGGCCGGGATCGAGCCTGAATTCCGTGAGGCAGCGCAGCCACGACTGCGCGACGGAATCGCTGGCGCGGCGTGCGGCCAGCGGATTATTGACGATGTTCAGCACTTCCCGGACATGCGTGTCTACGTCAGCAAGCGACGACATGGGGGCAAGTCTCCGTGGCGCCGCGTTCCGAAGCGTGCGTACCGCACGCGCTGTCCGACGCCGAATCTGTTGTGTTTTACGCTGGCGCTGCGGCTTCTCCTGCCGGAGTCGACTGTGTGCGATTCCGCTCGCAGGCGCGCCTCGTGGCCGGGCGGTCGGGATTTTCAGGTGCCGTCTGGGACCCGATCCGGCTCGGTTCTCAAAAACTGTACATCCTTAGACGCATTGGTTCAATAAGTAGTGACATAGAGCAGCATGAACGCGCCCGTTTTTTGCTTGCTCCTTACAGATGACTTCGGCGATGGGCGCCGGATTCTTTTCAATAAAGGGCTGCCTTTGGGCGGCGACGAGCGTATGGGCCGATTCGAACCAATCCGCGAAGCTGTGTATGTTGCACCGCAACCTGCCGTCGAGGGGCGCGCGGCGATGGACATCGTGTATATCGAGGGGCTCACGGGGCAGACCGTGATCGGCATAGACAAGAGTGAGCTGCATGACGCGCAGCCGGTGCGTATGAGCCTTGCTATCGGGGTGCCTTCATTGCGGGCCTGCGTGACGGATCGCATCGAGGATACGGTGAATTACGCTGCAGTGCGGGAGGCGATTCATGCGCTGCTCGCGTCGCATGGATTGCAGTTGCTGGAGGCGCTGGCGGAGCGCATCGCGCAGATGGTCATCGCGGATTTTGGGGCTCACTGGGTTCGCGTGGATCTGGCCAAGCCAGCGAAGTTTGATGATGTCGAAGCGGTGGGCGTTGTGATTGAGCGACGACGCGTCGTTGAGGCTCGGGCTGGGGGTAGCCCGGTTAGCCTTGCCTGGATTGGGCGGGGGTATGTGCCGGAGTGATGTTTTTGGTTTTCGCCGGATCCCGTTTTCGCGTCGGTCTATTAGCACTGCCCCTATGCGGGGCGGCAGTCACTTTCTTTGCTGCTGCAAAGAAAGTAACCAAAGAAACAGCTTGTCCCATCCAAAGTACTTCACACCGGCCCCGGCACAGAAGATGGTATGTGGTCCGGCAGTAGCGAGTGCCCTCAAAGGTCTAATCGGGCTTGGACCGCGCACGGTCTGACAAGCTAGAACCTTGAGGGCGCTGGTTCAGCACCAAATAGCTCCGGCACAGCGCTACGCGCTGCCGCTGGGTATGCAAGGGAAACCAAGGGTGGGCGAATGCAGTGAGATGGAAGCGTTAGCAAAGAAGCGCGCGCAGACCTGATTGACCGGTCGGCCGCGCAGCGGGCCGGAGCTATTTGGCGCCTTACCGGTCAGTTGAGTGGTGCGATGTGGCAGACCGTGCGCGATCCAAGCCCGGTTAGGCCTGTGAGGGCACTCGCTACTGCCGGACCACAGCCGTTCTTCTGTGCCGGGGCCGGTGTGAAGTACTTTGGATGGGGATAGCTGTTTCTTTGGTTACTTTCTTTGCAGCAGCAAAGAAAGTGACTGCCGCCCCGCATAGGGGCAACGCTAATAGACCAACACGAAAACAAGTTTCGTGACGGGCATGGCCCGATGTAGCGAGAAGGCAGCGTCCGCTTAAGCTGGGGAAAGCTGTTTCTTTGGCTACTTTCTTTGCAAGCAGCAAAGAAAGTGACTGCCGCCCCGCATAGGGGCAACGCCAATAGACCACTAAAGAAAACAAGTTTCGTGACGCGCATGGCCCGATGTAGCGAGAAGGCAGCGTTCGCTTAAGCTGGGGAAAGCTGTTTCTTTGGCTACTTTCTTTGCAAGCAGCAAAGAAAGTGACTGCCGCCCCGCATAGGGGCAGTGCTAATAGACCGACGCGAAAACGGGATCCGGCGAAACCCCCTATTTCCCCGCAGCCTTCTGCGGAATCCCGCAAGCCTTGAACGCATCCTTCTGGAGGTCGCGGAACCTCTTGGTCTGCGCCTTCGCGCGATCGACCCGAAACTCCGCCCCACCTTCCCCGCCAAGCGTGGCGTATTTAGAAAAAGTCGACTGCTCGACGTAATCGTCATAAGTGAGCACCTGCGCGATCTTGTCGATCGCACAAGAGCACTTGTACACGTTGGCGAAGTCGTGCCCATTCTCGTCCATGCACCCGAGCACATATTCCACGCGCCCTTCGGTCGGATAATTGTGAGTCTTGGCGGGCACAGCGCCCCCGCCCCCACCCGCGGCGAACGAGAGCGGCGAAATCAGCGAGAGGCAGGCGAGCACCGTCAGCGCGCAGCAACGTGGGGTCATGCGATGAGCCTCGAAGTGATCGAAACGAAGTAAGACGCAGGCAGCCGGCACGCGCCACAGAAACCCGCACCGGCCAGGCAAAAAATCAGTCCGGCGAGAACGGATGCGACATCGTTCCCTTCTTCGATACTACCTCGTTCGCCGACGGCTCGCCCGACACCGCGCGCTGAAGCGCTTCCTTTGTCGCCTGATAGTTGAAGTCGTGGATCTTCTGGTCGTCGTCCGCTTCCCAGTGGATGAACACGCCGACGCAAATGAACAGGTCGTCCGCTTCGTCGGCGGGAATGATGCCGCTTTCCACGCTGTCGGCGACCGCCATCGCCACCGCGCGTTGCGCCGGGCCGAACATCTGCACGGCCTGCTTGGCGCCCTTGATCGTCACCTTGTTGAAGAGAATCGTGTTCGGCTTCGTCATCAGATTCGGCGCGACCACGGCGAGCAGCGACGTGAAGCCATCCTTGTTGTTCGTGAGCGCGTGGCAGAACGCGGTCTCGGCAGCGGAGCCTCGCGGTCCGATGATCAAGTCGATGTGTGCGACCTCGTTGCCGTCGCCGATGAGCGACTCTCCCACCATGACGCGGTTGATCTTGGCCATGCTGTTCCTCCAGTGATGTGTGGTTCTAGGGACTAGCGACTTGCTCTCGACTCGCGACGGTCAGACTCAGGTCCGCGCAAGGCTCGCGGTTCCACCGGTTTCCGATGCGACCGCTCAACCGCGAACTTCCTAACATGTTCCGTGCCAATTTCTGGTCCGAGCGGGCAGACTTCATGCGTTCACAGGCGGCGTCACCAGCGCGACGAACAACGTCGCCACCGCGAGGTCCGCGCTCGTGCCGGGATTGATGCCGCGCGCCTTCAGTCCGGCGTCCCACGCATCGAGTTCGGGCGACTGCGCGGCACGTCCCGCCGCGCGCCAGTTCGCGCGATGCAAAGCGGCATCGCGCGTGACACTTTGCGCCACCGCCGCGCCCTGCTTGCGCACAATGTGCGAGTCGGGCCACGTCGCGAGAAAGGCCAGGAACGCGTCGAGCATCGCGCGATGCTCCGTCGCCGGCGTCGTTGCGCCCGCGGCGTCGAGGCCCGCGCCGAAGATATCGGCGAAACCGTTCTCATACTGACGCGCGATGCTGTCGCGATCCGCCGCGAGCATCATCGCCGCGCGCAAGGTCACGGTCGGCGGCGCGTGGACGGGCTGCTCGGGCGCGTCGCCGAGGCCGCCCGGATTGGCGAGCGCGATCGCGCGATAGGCGAGGCGCGCATCTTCGATATCGAGCTCCGCGAGCACGCGCACGGTCGCCGCATGCCAGCGCGATGCGTCGATCGATTCGTCCGGTCCGAAGCTTTCGAGCGCCGCGCACAAGGGCGCCGCGAGCAGCACGATGCCGAGATTCGTGTTGCAGCCGACCGCATCGAAGGTGCGGCGCACGGCATCGAGAATGCGCGCGCCCACGCGTGCGCCCGGCGTGAACAGGCCCGACGCCGCCGTGCCCGCGCTCGCGATGAACTGCGCCGACGTCATGTTGTGCCCCGCGCTCGCGACGCTCACGTTGCCGGGCTTCCTCGTCTCGACATCGAGCCGGCACGCGCGCAGGAACGCGGTGCGCGCGCGCTCGGCGAGCGGCGCGCTAGCGTTGTCCATCGCCGCTGGCGAGCGCGAACCGGCCCTTCGATGCGGGCAGCTTGCGATCGAGCAGATCGTCGACGAGCAGCGTCGCGATATCGAGCGGCGTCACCGATTGCAGGCCGCGCCACGCCGCAACGCCATTCACTTCGAGCACGACCGGCCGCTCGCCGTCCGACGGAATCAGATCGACGCCCGCGTAATCGAGCCCGAGCGCGTCGGTCGCGCGCACGGCGATGTCGGCGAGCGCGGGCGTCAGTTCTGCCGGCTCGCAACGCGCGCCGCGCGCGAAGTTGTGAATCCAGTCCTCGCCGCCGACGCGCTTCATCGCCGCGACGGCCTGCCCGCCGATCACGAGCACGCGCCAGTCGAAGCCCGGCTCGCCCGCATCGACATAACGCTGCAGATACGCGACCTGACTGAAGGGCTCGAGCGACGGCAGGCTCACGCCGGGTTTCTTCAGGCCCTTGCCCTGCGAGCCGAACAGCGGCTTCATCACGACTTCGCGTCCCGCCGCCGCCTCGCGCATCAGCACGCGCTGCGCAAAGGCCGCCGATTCGCCCGCCCATGTCGCGGGCGTCGGCACGCCGTATCGGTTGAGCAGGAAGCTCGTCATCGACTTGTCGACGCTGCGCTCGATCGCGCGCGCATCGTTATAGACGGGCACGCCGCTTTCGCGCAGCGCATGCAGCACGCCGAGCCGCAGCGTGACCTGCTCGAAGGTGCCGCCCGCGATGCCGCGCACGAACACCGCGTCGGGCAGCGTGTGGCCGAAGCCGGGAATCGCGAGACCGTGCGGCTTCCATGTCGTGTCGATGCGGCAATCGGCGAGATCGACGCAACGCGCCTCCACGCCGCGCGCACGGAACGCCTTCCTGAGGCGGCTGGTGTGCCAGCCGGTTTCATCGGTCATGATGGCCACGCGCAAGGTCGGCGGGCTCATGACGCGTCTCCGAGCCATTGCGCATCGAGCAGAGGTTTATCGACCTTGCCGCCGTGATACGTCGCGCCGCTTTCGAGGCTCGACACCCACACTTCGGCGGGCGCGAAGAGCGCCGGGTCGATCTGATAGAAATCGTAGTTGAACGACGTGAAGATGTCCGCGAACGGACGCCCGTAGTCACGCGCATTCGATGACGGCAGTTCGGCCGCGAGGCGCTTCGCGGCCGCATCGCTCTTCACGGTCAGATGCACGCGGCCGCCGTAAAGAATCGCGTCGTTGGTGCGGCCCATCGCCTGGATGCCGTCGGGCGAGGGCGGCGGCAAGGGCGCGCTGCCGCTGCCTTCGACGATCTCGCCCAGATCCACGCCCAGCACGTGCGTCTTGTGCAGCGCAACTTCCACGACGCGCGCAACGACCTGCACCGTGCCCGCCACAGAGTGTGTCGGCGTCACGGCGATCACGAGGTTCGCCGGTTCTAGGCCGCAATCGTTGAGCACCTTGTCGATGACGACCTGCGGCGGCAGACGGTCCACTTCCAGCACGAGCGCGCCGCGATCGCGCCGGTCGCGATAGCCGAGCTCGTCGAAAAGCAGCTCCTTGCACGCGAGCGCGCGCGCCGGGCCCGAGCCGAGCGAAAAGAACTTCTTGCCGCCGGTCTGCTCCTTGGTCGCCGAAAGGCTCCAGCCCGCGTACTGGCTCGCGAGACACGCGAGCACCGGATTGCTCGTATGCACTTCGACGAAGCCCGGCCAGAGCGGCGCGTCATTGAGCGCGACGCGGCGCGCGACGTGCCCGAGCCCGCCCATGCAGATCCGCGCGATCAGGATGCCCGCGTCGGCGCTGCCTTTGGCGTTCACGCCCGCATCGACGATGACGGTGCCGCCGTCCGTGCGCGTGATGTCGACATGAAGGCGCGCGGCATCGTCGATGAGACGCGCGACGAGGCGCTCGCTCGATGCATTGACGCTCACCGCGGCGTCCGCCTGAAAAGTTGAAGTCATGGTCTGGATAAGGTGTCGATGCGTTGCAGAAGGCGCGCGTGCTCGCGGTCCAGCGCGTCGCGCAAGCCGGAGAACGCGGGCGCGGACACGGTCGTCGTGCAGACGGGCTGGCCCGCTTCGATGCGCGCGCCAGGCAGCGGGATGTCGTGGCACGCGGGGTCGCCGAAGCATGCGTCGCTGAAGCCTTGCGACGCGGTGAAGCCTTCATGCGCGAACACCACGCGCTGTCCCGCGTAAAGCGGCGGCGTTTGCGCGAGCGTGCCGAGCGTGTGCGGCAGATCGCCGTCGAGACACGCGTCGAGATGCGCGCCGATCAGGCCGCGCGGCCAGGCCTCGGGCCATGCGGCTTCGTAGAGCGCCATCGTCGAGGATGGGCGCGTGTTGATTTCGAGCACGTCGAAGGCGTCGCCGTCGAGCAGAAAGTCGATGCTGTTCAGGCCTGTGAGATCCGTCCGCCAGACGATTGCGTCGATGGCCGCCACGATGCGCGCCGCGATGTGCGCGGGCAATTGCACGGGCCCGAGCGATCCCGCGTGCACGAAGGGTAGCCGTCCCGCTTCGACCGTCAACTGCTCCGCGAAGCCGATCACCGCCGCCTCGCGATGCGCGGCGAGGAACAGCGCGGACATCGAGCGGCCTTTCGCGAGCCGCTGAAAATACGCGCCGGCGGGCACGCGCTCGATATCGCCGACCCGTTCGATATGCGTGCCGCCGCAGCCGTCCGAGCGCTTGACGAGCCAGCCGTCGCGATCGGCGGGCGGCGCGAAACGCACTTCCGGATGCGCGATATGCGCTTCGTCGAGCAGCGCGAAGAAGCGCCGCGGATCGCGCACCGCCGCCGCCTGCGCGCCGTTGCCGATAAAACGCGGCACGCGCGGCGCGCGCGACAGCTCGGCCGCGAGCGGCTCCAAACCGCTCGTCACGATGAGGCCGAGCATGCGCGGCAGGCGCGCGGCATGTTCGAGCGCATCGTAGAGACGCGTTTTGTCGATAGACAAGCCATTGCCGCCGATATCGAACCACATGCCCGCGTGCTCGCGCGTATCGCGATCGCCGAAGATATCGAGCGCGACGACATTCAGCCCCGCGCGCGCCGCCGACTGCGCGAGCAGCCGCGCCGACAATCCCGCGACGGCGACGCGCGGCGCACGAGAGGCATCGACCGAAATCATGAACTCTGTCCCGCGACGATTGCGCGGGCTTCGTCGAATGCTTCGGGAAAGCCGAGATAAACGGGCTTGCCGCCGGTGCGCATGCGCAGGAAGAGCCGATGCTCGGCCTGATACTTCACGTTGCCGATCGCGAGCGCGCCGATGCCGACCGCGTCCGCGCGCGCCGCGCCCGCGAGCGGCTTGCCGTCGTCCATCACGTTGACGCCCGCGATGCCTTCGGGCGGCACGGCGTTCACGTCGGCGGCGATCAGGAGGTTCTTCGCGTGCGCCAGATCGGCGGAGGTCATCACCTGCACGCCCGCCACCGCCGTCGCGAACACCACTTCCGCGCGCGCGAGTTCGCGATGCAACTGATCCGGCGAACCGGTCGCGACGCCCGAGGTCGCGATATCGAAGCGGCGATTGATCTCGTCGCTCACCTGCGTCGCGCGCGACTGGCTCGAATGGCTCGCCACGGCGACATCCGCGCCGAGCGATGCGGCCATCGCCGCCGCGACCCGGCCGACCGCGCCGGTGCCGCCGAGGATTAGCACGCGCTTGCCGCCGAGATCGACGGAATGCGCGGTGCGCAGATGCTTTTCCGCGAGCGCGACGAGCGCGGCGGCCGTCGTGTACGCCCCGCTCGGGTCGGTGAAGACGGAGACTTCGAAGGGCGGCACCATCGCGTTGCGGGCGCGTTCGAGCATGTCGGCGGCGAGCATCACATCGCGCCCGCCGATGAAGATGCCGGTGCGCGACACGCCCTTCGGCCCGCGCGAGAAGATCGCGTCCTGCGTGAGCTGCACGACGCTGTCTTCGTCGACGTTGCAGTAGGGCACGACGATCTGATAGCCCGCGTCGGCAGCCATGTTCACATCGAACGGGCTCATTTGCGGCGTGCTGGTGAACATGTGCAGGACGTAGGGTCTTTCGGTGGCTTCGGGCATGGCGATGGACTCGTCTGTCGTGTTGATGTCGATTGAATCTGTTCCGTGCGTCTCGCGTTCAGGCCGCGTTCGCGCCGTGATGACGTCGGCCCGCCGCGCGCCATGTCGCGCCGCGATTGCGTCCCGCGGCGATCGTGAACGCGAGCGGCGCGCCTTGCGCGGAGCGTTGCGCGGCGGCGAGCGCGCGTTCGGCGTCCTGCGCGCTCGCGACGAATGCGAAGCCGACCGGCCCCCATGAGGTCTGACCGATGCCCGCTTTTTGCTCGGCCGCGACGGCTTCGAGCGCGCGCGCGACGGCGGGGCTCGCGAACACGCCGCCTTGCACGGGCGCGAAGTATTCGCCGATGGTTTGCTGCAGGTCGCAGATGGCGTCGGCGAAGGTGTCGAAGTCGCTTTCCGCGACGGCGGGCAGGATGCGCAGCAGCACGAGATGGCTGAGATGCGCGGCGAGCGTCGCGGGGAAGGGCGCGAGCGATGCGAGGCCGCGCTTTTCTTCGTCGCCGTGCAGGCCTTCGCGCGAGGTATCGTCGATGAGCAGGATGCGCCACGTTTCGGGGAACGGCTGGCGGGCGATGAGCGGTGGCAGCGTTGTCCTCGACGCGCTGCGTGCATCGCGCCCGCCATCGACGATCAGGCCGCCGTGATCGAAGCCATGTATGCCGATGCCTGAGCGCGCGCCGCGCGCGAGGATGGCTGCGATATCTGCGGTGCTCGCCTCGTGGCCGCGCACGCGGGCGAATGCAGTGCCGAGCGCCAACGCCAGTTGCGTGCCGGAGCCCAGGCCCGTGTGGGCGCGTGGGGTTTCGTGGACCTCGATATCGATCGCCGGGCCTTTGCCTAACGCGGCTTCCAGTTGCCTGAGATGCTGTTCGATGCGCTCGCGCTGGGCTTCGGTTGCTGCGCCTTCGATAATCGCGTTGGACCTTGATGGCGGCGCTTGGCGCGCCGTGATGCGCGTTTCGTGCGCGTCGATGGCGAGGCCCACGCTTCCGAATACGCGGCCCAGCGAGCCGTTCGGATCGATGAAGCCGAGATGCAGGCGCGCAGGCGATTCGACTGTGATCGCCGAAGGCGGCGATATGCGTCCGGGTGTGGTCGGCATCGGGATTTGACTTCCTGTTCGGGCAGATTTTTTCAGGGCCTTGGGGTTAGGCAAATCCTGTACCAGGAAGGGGGGGGTGGGTGGGTCGGTGGTCTTGGGCGGTCGGTTTGCGCTTCTATAGACTGCCTGTTTTCTTAGTGGTCTATTTGCTCTGCCCCTATGCGGGGCGGCAGTCACTTTCTTTGCTGCTGCAAAGAAAGTAACCAAAGAAACAGCTATCCCCATCCAAAGTGCTTCATGCCGGCCCCGGCACAGAAGATGGTATGTGGTCCGGCAGTAGCGAGTGCCCTCAAAGGTCTTATCGGGCTTGGACCGCGCACGGTCTGACAAGCTAGCAATTTAAGGGCACTGGTTCAGCACCAAATAGCTCCGGCACAGCGCTACGCGCTGCCGTTAGGTATACAAGGGAAACCAACCTACCGCGAATGCAGTGAGATGGAGGTGTTAGTAAAGAAGCACGCGCCGACCCGATGGACCGGTCGGCCGCGCAGCGGGCCGGAGCTATTTCGCGCCTTACCGGTCAGTTGAGTGGCGCGATGTGACAGACCGTGCGCGATCCAAGCCCGGTATGGCCTACGAGGGCACTCGCTACTGCCGGACCACTTGCGAAGTTCTGTGCCGGGGCCGGTGTGAAGTACTTTGGATGGGGATAGCTGTTTCTTTGGTTACTTTCTTTGCAGCAGCAAAGAAAGTGACTGCCGCCCCGCATAGGGGCAGAGCCAATAGACCACTAAGAAAACAGGCAGTCTATAGAAGCGCAAGCGGACCCACCCAGAAGCACCATCAAGCCTCGTCATACTTGATATAGCGGAACCGCTGATCATCGGAAGGCGTGCCTTCAAGAGGCCCATCTTCCTTCCCGGGCTGCCACTGGATAACTTCTTCGATCTTCGAAGCCAGAGCAAAGTCCTTATCGGTGATGCCCTTAGCCGCATGGTTCTTGAGCTTGACGATCACAAACGCATAAGAAACCGTCAGGTCCGGATGATGCCAGGCCGCTTCGGCAAGATGCCCCACGGTGTTGACCACCATGAGCGTCCCCTTCCAGCTCTCCGTCTTGAACTTGCGCCTGATCCACCCATCCTCGAGATACCAGTGCTTGAGCGCACCCGTCAGACGCTCCTTGACTTCCTCATCGGAATAAACCTTGTCAGTCTGAGCCATGGCGAAGCCTCCAATCAAAAGAATCCACCCGCAAGCCAAAGTATGCGCCAAAGAAAACATGCTGCAACGCGTCATGTCACGCGTTCCCCGCTGTGTTCCATGCCGCTCACTTTTTCGCGTATTTGACACAGTATGTGTCGCCACCCGACATCGATCCGTCCGCGAACGACAGTTCGACACGTCGAATTAACGATTTAAGGCTGTGCAAACAAAACCGGCATGGAATATGCAATTGGCCTCTCTACGCAAGAGTCCGGCTATGTACTGGACGAAGCGCCACTCGTTACCTGCATTTGAAGGCGCGCACGATGCAAACCGGTAGCGTGGTCATCCCTGGGTCGGAGGCATCACCATTCTGGAGGAGACATGAACTTACGCACCCTGGTTCTTGGACTGGCGGTGGCAGCGACGGCAGGCCTGAATTCTTATGTAGCTCAGGCCGACTCGCAGCTCGACAGCCTGATCAAGAATCCCTCGAACTGGGCGGCGCAAGCGGGCGATTATTCGAATCACCGCTATAGCACGCTCAAGCAAATCAATGAAAACAACGTCGGCAAGCTACAGGTTGCCTGGACCATGTCGACTGGTGTGCTGCGCGGCCATGAAGGTTCGCCGCTCGTCATCGGCGACACGATGTATATCCACTCGCCATTTCCCAACAAGGTCATTGCCATCAACCTGAAGGATCAGACCTTCATCTGGCAATACCAGCCTAAGCAGGACAATCAGGTCATCTCGGTGATGTGCTGCGATACGGTCAACCGTGGCCTTGCATATGGCGACGGCAAGATCTTCCTCCAGCAAGCCGATACGAAACTCGTCGCGCTCGACGCGAAAACCGGTGACGTCGTCTGGACCGCGCAGAACGGCGATTCGAAGAAGGGCGAAACCAACACCAACGCGCCGCACGTTTTCGGCGACAAGGTGCTGACCGGTATCTCCGGCGGTGAGTTCGGCGTGCGCGGACGTCTCGTCGCGTACAACATCAAGGACGGCAAGGAAGTCTGGAAGGCCTATAGCACGGGTCCCGACAACGAAATGCTGTTCGACCCGCAAACCACGATGACCTGGTCGGACGGCAAGATGGTGCCGGTCGGCGCGGATTCGTCGCTCAAGAGCTGGCAGGGCGATCAGTGGAAGTACGGCGGCGGCACGACGTGGGGCTGGTACGCATGGGATCCGAAGCTCAACCTTGTGTACTACGGCTCGGGCAATCCGGGCACGTGGAACCCGACGCAGCGTCCCGGCGACAACAAGTGGTCGATGACGATCTTCGCCCGCGATCTCAACACGGGCAAGGCGAAGTGGGTCTATCAGATGACGCCTCACGACGAGTGGGACTATGACGGCGTCAACGAGATGATTCTCTCCGACCTGAATATCGGCGGCAAGAAGGTGCCGGCGATCGTTCACTTCGACCGCAATGGCTTCGGCTATACGTTGAATCGCGAATCCGGTGAGCTGCTCGTCGCGCAGAAGTACGACCCGGCGGTCAACTGGGCCGATAGCGTCGATCTGAAGAGCGGCCTGCCGATTCGCAACGCAAGCTATTCGACGCAGAAGGCCGGTCCCGATCACAACGTCAAGAACATCTGCCCCGCGGCGCTCGGCTCGAAGGACCAGCAGCCGGCCGCATTCGATCCGAACTCAAGCTTGTTCCTCGTGCCGACGAATCATGTCTGCATGGACTACGAGCCGTTCCAGGTCGATTACGTGGCGGGTCAGCCGTTCGTCGGCGCGACGCTCTCGATGTATCCGGGCCCGAACGAGAAGGGCGCGATGGGTAACTTCATCGCGTGGGATGCCTCGAAGGGCAAGATCGTGTGGTCCAAGCCGGAGAAGTTCTCGGTGTGGTCCGGCGCGCTCGCAACGGCCGGCGGCATCGCGTTCTACGGCACGCTCGAAGGCTATCTGAAGGCAGTGCGCATCAAGGACGGCAAGGAACTGTGGAAGTTCAAGACGCCGTCCGGGATCATCGGCAACGTGTTCACCTACCAGTACCAGGGCAAGCAGTATGTCGGCGTGTACTCGGGTATCGGCGGCTGGGCCGGCATCGGCATGGCGGCGGGTCTCGAGAAGTCGACGGAAGGCCTGGGCGCGGTCGGCGGCTACAAGGACCTCGCGAAGTACACGGCTCTTGGCGGCACGCTCTTCGTGTTCGCGATCCCCGGAGGCTGATCCTCTCTTTTGATGTGTTCTAGCTGATCGCAGCAATGCGCGGCGGCTGCAACGGCCGCCGCGCGGAAACACCCCATATACAAGACATGTTCAAGGAGTCAGACGTATGAAAGGCCGATCACTCTTGCTGCTGACGATGGCGCTCGCCGCGTCGTCCGCTTCGTTTGCCCAGACGCCTCCGAGCCCTGGACAGATGAAGCCGGTCGCGTACAAGGTCGTCGATGGCAACAAGGTAGACAGCGACACGCTGCAGGGCTGGAAGACATGGCGTGCACTTGCGTGCGAGCGCTGTCACGGGGCGAAGCAGGAAGGTATGGTCGGCCCGTCGCTGATCGATGCTTTCAAGACGCTGGACAAGAACGAATTCCATCGCACCGTGTTCGGCGGGCGCGTGGACAAGGGCATGCCCGATTTCAGCGCCAGCCAGATGATGCAGAAGAACTGGGAGAACCTCTACGCGTATCTGAAGGGGCGCTCAGACGGCAAGATCAATCCGGGCGACTTGCAGGCGATCGATGCAAAATAAGGACGCGGCATGCGCCCTGTGCGGCTGACGTCTGATGATTGCTCTCATACCCGGAGGTATCGATGCCTGATCGTAATGCAAGCCGCGCCGCTTCGTTCCGATTCGTAGCCGTGCTATGCGCGGCATTCGCGACGTTCCCGGCGCAACAGGCAATCGCGCAAGGTGCGGGCGGCCCGCCGCCCAACCTGCCGAACAACGACGGCGCGGACGGCGTTTTGCGTGTATGCGCCGATCCGAACAATATGCCGCTCTCGAACAAGAAAGGCGAGGGTTACGAAAACAAGATCGCGAGCCAGATGGCGAGCGATTTCGGCTACAAGCTCGAATACACGTACTGGCCGCAACGCATGGGTTTCGTGCGCAATACGCTGCGCGAAAAGGTGCCGCAGACGGAGCGCTTCAAGTGCGATCTGATCATTGGCGTGCCCAAGGGTTATGAACTCACCGCGACGACGCGTCCATACCTGCATTCCACCTATGCGATGGTGTTCCCGAACAAGCCGGAATACGCGAGCATCAAATCGCCTTCGGACCTGACGAGTCTTCCGCCCGAGCAACTGAAGAAGATGAAGCTCGGCGTCTTCGTGAAGAGCCCGGCGGTGGACTGGCTGCTCGGTCAGAACCTGATCGGTCAGGCGGTGTCGTATCAGGGGCAAAGCGGCGATCCCGAGGCTTTTCCCGGCGAGATGATCGAGCGTGATCTCGCGCAAGGCAATGTCGATGCGGCCTTCGTGTGGGGGCCGATCGCGGGCTATTTCGCCAATCGTTCCGACAACAAGGTGCGCCTCGTGCCGTTCCCGGCGGGGCAGTCGATCCGCTTCGACTATGAGATTTCGATGGGTGTGCGTTACGGCGAGAAGGCCTGGCGCGACAAGGTCGATAACTGGATCGCTTCGAATCAGCCGAAGATCGATCAGATT
The DNA here is from genome assembly GCF_056930355.1 of Caballeronia sp. 11_S32. Lineage (NCBI taxonomy): Bacteria > Pseudomonadati > Pseudomonadota > Betaproteobacteria > Burkholderiales > Burkholderiaceae > Caballeronia > Caballeronia sp. 11_S32. The sequence continues at coordinate 1,556,057 of NZ_JBXOWH010000004.1, read as the reverse complement.
CTGTCGAGCTATCAGGTTCCCATGTTGCCGTTGCAACCGGCGGCTGCGCAATGAAGCGAACATACGGGGGTTCTCTTTGCGCGTGGGCGGTTGCGTGCGCTGCGCTGATGATGTCGGCCGGCGCGGCGGCCGCGGACGCTCCTGCCGCGTCCTCGCCGAGCGCGGACATCAAGCCGGCGGAGCAAATGCTCTTTATGCAGCCGCATATGAATGGCGTCGAGCCACAGACCGAGCTTGATTACGCGGTGGATTATTCCGGTCCGCCTGCGAAGGTCAACGATACGCTGCGCGTGCTCGTCGTGAGTCCGGGCAACAGCAAGAACGACGCGCGCGTGACGGATCGAACCGGCAACGTCAACGTGCCGGGCGGGCTGCCTTGCAATCCGGTGATCATCTATTTTCTCGAACATGACATCGCGGAGATGGAGCAGCTGACGGGCGGTCAGCGGCGCTATTTCCAGCAGCGTGTGAGGATGGCGCTTGCTGCGGGGCCCGCCATTACGCCGGTGTCGAGCGAGTCGCTCGGGCTCGGCAAGCATGCGAAGGCTCAGCAGATCGTCATTCAGCCTTATCTCAACGATCCGAATGCGGAGCGGTTCACCAAGTACACGGGCAAGCGCTATACGTTCGTCATGGCCGATGACGTGCCGGGGCGGCTGCTGATGATTCGCACTGAAGTGCCCGGTGAAGGGAATGATTTCGCGCATCCCTTGCAGAAGGAGACGATTGCTTATCGTGGGGTGCTCAAGAATATGAGCTCACCGGAGGGGGCGCCGGTGAAGGCGCCGAATGCGCCTCGGGCTAGTCGGTGATTTTTTTTATTGCCGGATCCCGATTTCTTAGTGGTCTATTGGCGTTGCCCCTATGCGGGGCGGCAGTCACTTTCTTTGCTGCTGCAAAGAAAGTAACCAAAGAAACAGCTTGTCCCATCCAAAGTGCTTCAAGCCGGCCCCGGCACAGAAGATGGTATGTGGTCCGGCAGTAGCGAGTGCCCTCAAAGGCCTAATCGGGCGTGGACCGCGCACGGTCTGACAAGCCAGAACACTAAGCGCGCTGGTTCAGCACCAAATAGCTCCGGCCCAGCGCTACGCGCTGCCGCTGAGTATGCAAGGGAAACCAACGGTCGGCGAATGCAGTGAGATGGAGGTGTTAGTAAAGAAGCACGCGCCGACCCGATGGACCGGTCGGCCGCGTAGCAGGCCGGAGCTATTTCGCGCCTTACCGGTCAGTTGAGCGGTGCGATGTGACAGACCGTGCGCGATCCAAGCCCGGTTAGGCCTGTGAGGGCACTCGCTACTGCCGGACCACAGCCGTTCTTCTGTGCCGGGGCCGGTGTGAAGTACTTTGGATGGGGAAAGCTGTTTCTTTGGTTACTTTCTTTGCAGCAGCAAAGAAAGTGACTGCCGCCCCGCATAGGGGCAGAGCAAATAGACCACTAAGAAAACAGGCAGTCCATAGAAGCCCAAGCAAGCGACCCCAAACCACCCCAAACCGCCCCCCAACCCCACCGTGAACTTCATCCGCTCCCTAACCCTGCGCCAGCTACAAATCTTCGTGATAGCAAGCCGCTGTCCGAGCTTCGCGCGCGCGGCGGAGGAGCTGCATCTCACGCAACCAGCCGTCTCGATGCAAATCCGCCAACTGGAAGAAGCAATAGGACTTCCGCTATTCGAACGGGTAGCGCGCCGTCTCGCGCTGACAGAAGCTGGCGAAAGGCTATCGCACCACGCAAGCCGCATCCTCGGCGAAATCAAGGATGCCGAAGACGCAATGATGTCCCTCACGCAAGCCGACAGCGGTTCGATCGCGGTGAGCATCGTCAGTTCGGCGACATACTTCGCGCCCAAGCTCCTCGCGCTCTACTCGCAGCAGTACCCCAAAGTCGATGTGCATTTCTCCGTCGGGAACCGCGAAACGCTCCTGCGCCTGCTGCAAGACAACGCCACCGATCTCGCCATCATGGGGCGCCCGCCCCCCGAACTCGGCACTACCGCCGAACCGCTCGCCTATCATCCGCATGTGATCGTCGCGCCGCTCACGCATCCGTTGCGTCATGCAAAAGGCTTCGATCTGCAGGAACTCGCCAGCGACACCTTCCTCCTGCGCGAGCCAGGATCCGGCACGCGCGCCGTCGCCGAGCACGTATTCCGGCAAAACCTCTTCGTGCCCGCGCGCAGCGTCACGCTCGGCAGCAACGAAACCATCAAGCAGGCGGTGATGGCCGGCATGGGCGTGAGCCTCATCTCGCTTCACACGCTATCGCTCGAACTGCGCACCGGCGAAATCGCCGTGCTCGACGTCAACGGCACGCCCGTCGAACGAACCTGGCAGCTCGTGCATTCGCGCTCGAAACAGCTCTCGCCGACCTGTCTCGCGTTCCGCCGCTTCCTGCTCGAAAACGCCGAGCCGTTTCTCGAACGCGAGTACGCGCAGTTCGGCCTGCGCAGACCCAAGCGTCTCGCCGAAACGGGCGGCGTCCGATGATCGTCGCGTCAGCCTGGCGTCATGTCGTGTTCTTCATACTGATTGCATGTGCAACTACCGCGCGCGGCGAGACTGCGCTTTCGGTGACGCAAATCGCGCCCGGCAACTACGCGCATCGCGGCCATGACGATGTCGCGACGCCAGAAAACGGCGGCGATATCGCAAACGTGGGCTTCATCGTCGGCACGCGTTGCGTCGCCGTGATCGACACGGGCGGCACGCTCGCCGAAGGCCGCGCGTTGCGCGCCGCAATACGCGCGGTGACATCGTTGCCGGTTTGCTATGTCATCAACACGCACATGCATCCGGATCACATCTTCGGCAATGCGGCTTTCAAGGACGATCACCCGCAATTCGTCGGCAGCGCGACGCTCGCGCAAGCGGAAGCCGCGCGCGCCGACAACTATCTGCGTGCGCTGAATCGCGAGCTGGGCCACGCCGCGGCGGGCAGCGAGATCGTCGCGCCTACCAGGGCGATCGACGGCACCGGCACGCTGGATATCGGCGGACGCACGCTCACGCTGCGCACATGGAAAACCGCGCATACCAACAACGATTTGACGGTATACGATGAGAAGAGCGGCACATTGTGGACGGGCGATCTTCTATTCGTGCGCTGCATTCCTGTGGTCGATGGCAGCGTCGTCGGCTGGCTCGACGATATCGCGCGCATTCGCCAGATGAATCCGCGTCACGTGGTGCCCGGACACGGTCCGCTCGATCCGCCGTGGCCGCAATCGCTCGACGCCGAAGCGCGTTATCTCGCCGATCTGGCGCGCGATGTGCGTGCGGCCATCAGGAAAGGCGAGACGATCCGGCAGGCCGTCGACAGCATCGGCCTCGACGAGAAGGACAAGTGGCTCCTCTTCGACATCTATCACCGTCGCAATGTGACGGCCGCCTACGCGGAGCTGGAGTGGGAGCAGTAGCGCAGCATTGGAGGGACATCATGAACACAGCATGGTCCGGCGTTCGCGCGATGACGGTCGCGAGCCTCGCCGCGGCGGCGCTCGCGCCGTATGCCGCGCAGGCGGCGCAGCCCGACGACGATCCCGACAAGGTGGCGCGCTGGCTCGATTTCAAGGAAGGCGCATTCAAGGGCCGGACGATCGACTCGCACGGCGACGCAGTCATCAAGCTCGATGCGCCCGCGCGCGCGGCGGATGCCGCCGTTGTGCCAATCGCGATCAACGCGCAATTCCCGCAGACACCCGCGCATTACATCAAGAAGATTCATCTCTTCATCGACGAGAATCCGGAGCCTTATGCGGGCTCGTTCGAGTTCACGCCCGAGTCGGGACTGGCGACCATCGAAACGCGTGTGCGCGTGGAAGACTACACGTTCATGCGCGCGATCGCGGAGACGAACGACGGCAAGCTCTATAGCGCGGTGCGTTTCGTGAAGGCATCGGGCGGCTGCTCCGCGCCCGCCGACAAGGACGATGACGTCGCCGAGCGTGCCGCGGGACAGGTCAAGCTCCAGGCCGAAGGGCAGGCCGTCGCGGGCAAGCCCGAGCTCGCGCAGTTGATGGTGCGGCATCCGAACCGCACCGGCATGGCGATGAACCAGGTCACGCGCAACTACGCGACGGCGTACTTCATCCGCAAGGTCACGGTCACGTATGCGGGCAAACCGGTGATGACGGCGAACGTCAACTTCTCGATCAGCGAGAACCCGAATTTCCGCTTCTACTTCATGCCGGGTGCGAGCGGTGAGCTGAAGGCGCATATCGAGGACACGAAGAACAAGCAGTGGGACGGTGCGATCGCGGTGAACGCGCAGCCGGGCAGCGCGCAAACATCGGCGATGAAATGACGGCGCGCTGCTTGCGGGCGCTGGTCTGCACGCTGCTCTTCGCACTCGGCACGCTCGCGCACGCGGCGATGAGCGGCATGCCCGCGCCCGTCGCGATCGCGCCGGGCGTGTACGCGTTCATCGGCGATAACGATGCCGTCGCGCCGAAGAATCACGGCATCGTCGCGAACAACGGCTTTATCGTCGGGACGGATGGCGTGACGGTGATCGATACCGGGCCGTCGTATCGCTATGGCCGCGCGATGATCGAGGCGATCCGCAAGGTCACGCCGCTGCCGGTGAAGCTCGTGATCATCACGCATCAGGCGCCCGAGTTCGTGTTCGGCGCGGCCGCGTTTCGCGACGACGACGTGCCGATTCTCGCGCATGCGCGCACCGCGCAACTGATTAGCGAGCGCTGCTCGATCTGCCTCGCGAATCTGCGCAAGACGCTCGGCGAAGACGAGATGGCCGGCTCGCGCGTGACCGTGCCCGATAAAACCGTGAACGGCACGACGGAAATAGCAAGCGGCGGGCGCAAGCTGCAACTCCTGCATTTCGGACCCGCGAGCACGCCGGGCGATCTCGCCGTGCTCGACACGCAAACCGGCGTGCTCTTCGCGGGCGGACTCGTCTCGAACGGACGCATTCCGGAACTGCGCAACGAGCAGATTCCCGGCTGGCTCGCCGCGCTGGAAAGCCTGCGCGCGCTCGACCTGAAGACGGTTGTCCCCGGCTTCGGTGCGCCCTTGCGCGGCGACGGCATCATGCAGACGGGCGTGTATCTGCGCGAACTCGATGCGTCGGTGAAGCGCGCGTACAAGAGCGGCATCGGCCTCACCGAAGCGATGCATACGGTCCAGGTGCCCGCATTCAGGAACTACAAGCTCTATGCGATCGCGCAGCCGCAGAACGTGCAGCGCGTCTATCTTCAACTCGAAAAGCAATGATGCGTTGACGCACGGTTTCCCTCAACGCCGTACAACCACCAGGAGACACGACGATGGCCCAGCTCGTAGCGCTATACAAGAACCCGACCGACACGAACGCATTCGACGACTACTACGCTTCGACACATGTGCCGCTTGCGAAGACGCTACCGGGTCTGCGCCGCTACGAGATCAGCACGGGGCCGGTCGTGGCGGCGTCGGGGGATTCGCCGTATCACCTCGTCGCGCTGCTGCAATTCGATTCGCTCGAAGCGATCCAGACTGCGCTCGGCTCGCCCGAAGGCCAGAAAACGGCCGCGGATCTCGCCAACTTCGCGCAGGCGGGCGTCGAACTGCTGATGTTCGATAGCAAAGAGGCCTAATCGATCCTTCCGGAGGAAGAATTGCCGGATTCGACCTCCGGATCGGCCACGCTCAGATCGTCGCGCCGATGATTGATTACGAGAAACACGCTCATCAGCACGATAAACGCAACGACGAGCATCGCGGCATTGATGAACACGCGCTCATAGCCGAGCTTCGTGACGTTGATGAACGGATAGGGATAGAAGTCGGAGAGCCGCCCGCGCCATAGCGTGATGCAGAGATACGACAGCGGATACACGAGCCAGAGCAAGCAGCGTCGCAATGACAGATGAAAGCGCGGCACGAACAAAAACCAGTACAAGGCCGCGAGCGCGGGCACGACGGTATGCAGCGATTCGTTGACGAGCGCGCGATAGCCCGAGGGCGTCCATAGATAGCGCAGCAACGCGTTATACGCGATCCCGACGAAGACGATATACACGACGATCGCCGTTACCACGGTCGGCCTGCGAAAGAAGCGCGCGATCGGCATTTGCGCGCGTGTCGCGACGCAGGTGAAACAGAGCGCCGTGAGCAGCACGGTCACATTCGTCAGATAACTGCTCATGCGGGCAAGGCCGTCGAGGACGGTGAAGCCACGATCGACCAGACGCGCGACTGTGATGTCGGTCTGCGCGGCGAACGCGAGCCACGCGATCATCGCGATGGCCGCCGCCACCGCGATCGACGCGGTGCTCGGCGTATGCAGCGGCAATTCGGGTTCTTGCCGGGGAGGGTTCGGAGGTTGCATCGGCATGAAGCCATTTTACGTGCATGGCCGCCATGATCGATGCAACGAAAGTGCCCGAGCAATCGGGCACTTTCGTCCTGAAGCTGCATCACCGGTCGGCGAGCTTGCCCGAAATCGCGCGCACCGCGAACGCGCCGACGATCATGAACGCCGCGACCGCATAGAGGCCGATGCTGTTGTTATGCGTCGTCACGTTGAGCCAGCCGACCATGTAGGGCGACACGAAGCCCGCGCGAGATTGCCCACGCAGTTGATGCCCGCGATGCCCGCCGCCGCGGACGTGCCCGCGAGAAACGCGGCGGGAATGCCCCAGAACAGGGACAGCGCCGACAGAATGCCCGCCGCGGCGACGCTGAGCGCGATCACCGCGAGCACCGGCTGATGCCCGACATATCCGCTGGCCGCGAAGCCGATCGCGCCGATCACGAGCGCCACCGAGAAGTGCATGCGCCGCGAGCGGAACTTGTCGGCGCTGATGCCCGTGAGAATGATCGCGGGAATCGCGACCACATACGGCACCGCCGAGAGCCAGCCGATCACCTCGACATTGGTGAGCCCGCTGTCCTTGATGATCGACGGCAGCCAGAAGCTGATGCCATATAGCCCGATGATCTGGCAGAAATACACGCCGCACAGCTTCCAGATGTTGACGTCGGAGAGGAACGCGCGCGCGTTGTGGTGCGCGGTCTTGTCGGCTTCCTCGCGCTCGACGGCATGTGTGACGAGGCGCTTTTCGTCATCGGTGAGCCACTTCGCCTGACTCGGCTTGTCGACCATGAGCCACAGCACCATGATGCCGACGGCGAGCGCCGGAATCGCTTCGATCAGGAAGAGCCATTGCCACGCGGCCATGACGCCCGAATGCGTGAACGCCGAGAGAATCCAGCCCGACAGCGGCCCGCCGACGATACCCGCGAGCGGAATCGCGATGTAATACACGCCGTAGGCGAAGCCGCGCTTCTTCGCGGGGAACCAGTACGTGAGATAGAGCATGATGCCCGGCGAGAAGCCCGCTTCGGCCACGCCCAGAAGAAAGCGCACGAGGTAGAACTGAAACGGCGTCTTCACGAAGAGCGTGAGCGCCGAGATGATCGCCCATGTGATCATGATGCGCGCGATCCAGCGGCGTGCACCCACGCGATGCAAAATGAGATTGCTCGGCACCTCGAAGATGAAATAGCCGATGAAGAAAATGCCCGCGCCCAGACCATAGACCGCATCGGAAAAACCGAGATCGGACAGCATTTGCAGCTTCGCAAAGCCCACATTCACGCGGTCCAGATAATTGCAGAGATAGCACAGCACGATGAACGGCATGATGCGCCACGTGATCGTGCGGTACACGTCCGACGTGCCCGACTGTGCGACGCCTAGCGTTTCGCTGATTTGGCTCATGTCTCCTCCGTCGCCCTTTGCCGGGCGTTGAGAGTGCGAAGCGCCCGGGCCATCGAATGAGCCGGGCGCGAAAGGGGATCAAAAAACGTTCATTGCTTTAGCTGGCGAGCTTTTGCGCGGGCACCTGCAGCTTCAGTTCGGCGCGGAAGAGCTCTTCCATTTCGCGCCGCACGCGCACCGATTCCTTGCTCGCATCGAACGCGACATCGCTCCAGCGCACGGGTTGCCCCGCCGCGACCGGACGTTGCAGCACGACGTTATGCGCGAGGCCGATGGGCAATGCGCCCTGAATCAGCGAGTCGGCGGCGGGCATCAGCTTGCCGTAGACGGTATGACCGCCTTCGCCGTCGAGACGCTCGCCCGCGCGCAGATCGCGCTTCGCGGTGGCGGCGACATCGCCATGAAAGCCCGAGGTCGCGCCGGTCGCTTCGCCGCGCACGGCGATGCTCGCGATCGATTGCCCGAGCTCGAGCCCGATCAGGTGATACGGCTTGTACATCGCGGCGAAGCGGCCCGTGCTGTCGGTCTTGAGGCCGTATTGCGCGAAGCAGTCGCGCACGTAATCGGTCGGCGCTTCGAAGACCGCATACACGCCCCAGCGCAGATCGCGGAACACGGGACGGCCATCGCGCTCCAGCGACGACACCACTTCCACGCTGCCGCGATGCGGAAGGATGCCGCCTTCGGATGCGGGACGCAGCAAGGTCGGCAGATCGTCGACGCCGCATGCGGGGAACGCGAGGCCATCGGCGGGCGGGCGCAGATCGCAGGCATTCGAGACCGCCGCCATTTCGAGCGCGGATTTCGTGCCGTCGAGGAACGAGTTGAACATCTGCGCGTTGAAGTCGCCGGAGCCGACCTGTTCCTCGGTGAAGCCGTAATGGCCCCAGACGGTATCGGGCGTCGATTGATGATAGATCGGAAGATACTTCGTGCCCTTGCCCGCGCAGATAACATCGAAGCCGATGGTGCGCGCCCAGTCGACGAGTTCCGCGATGAGCGCGGGCTGATCGCCCGAAGCCATCGAATAGATGATGCCGGCTTCCTCGGCACGCCGCGCGAGCAGCGGGCCGGCGAGCACGTCCGCTTCGACGTTGACCATCACGATGTGCTTGCGATGCTTGCAGCACAAGAGCGCGTGATGAATGCCCGCGGCAGGGCTGCCCGTCGCGTCGATGACAATATCGACGTGATCGCTCGCGATCATCGCGTCGGCGTCGTCGGTGATGAAGGTCGAGCCGCTGGACCTGGCTTCGTTCCACGAGCGCGCCGAATAGCGCGCCTCTTCCCAGCCCACGCGCTTCAATGCGGCGCGCGCGCGATCCGGCGACAGATCCGCGACGCCGACGAGATGAATGCCCGGCGTGCGTGGCGCCTGCGACAGATACATGGAGCCGAATTTTCCCGCGCCGATCAGACCGACCTTGACCGGTTTGCCTTCCTGCGCACGGGCCTTGAGTTTCGCGATGAGCGACATGCTGTGTGTCTCCTGATTATTTCGCGGCTGCGTGCTCTGCGTCTGCAGAGTTGAGAAAAAGATAGCAGGCAGTTTCTTGCAATAGAATGGGCAAATCGGCAATTGCCCTGTGCAAAAATCCCCATGCGTGGCTTCGACTGGGACGACATCCAGGCTTTCCTCGCCATCTCCCGCGCGGGCCGGCTCACGGTCGCGGCGCAGCAGATGGGCGTAGATCATTCCACCTTGAGCCGGCGCGTCGCCGCGCTCGAAACGGCCCTGGGCGTGAGGCTTTTCGATCGCAGCTCGATGGGCTTCGTGCTCACGCCCGAGGGCGAGCGCGTGTTGAGCGACGCGGAAGGCATGGAGAGCCTCGCGATGCGCATGCGTCATCGGCTCGAAGATGCGTCTATTGGTCTGACGGGCAGTGTGCGCATCGGAACGCCGGAGGGCTTCGGCACGTATTTTCTGGCACCGCGCATCGCGCAGATATCGGCGATGCATCCGCAGCTCGAAATCGAGTTGATTGCGAATCCGCGCATGTTCAGTCTCTCGAAGCGCGAAGCCGATCTCGCGGTGAGCATGACGCGGCCCGCGCAAGGGCGCGTGTATGCGCACAAGCTTACCGATTACGCATTGGGGGTTTATGGGTCGCGCGATTACCTGGAGCGGCATCGCAAGATCGCGTCGCGGCGCGATCTGCTGAAGCATCCGTGGGTCGGGTATGTCGAGGATCAGATGTGGTCGGCGGAGTTGAATTATCTGCCGCAGATTTCGAACTCGCTCGTGCCGACGATTCGTATTTCCAATGTGATCAGTCAGGCGGCGGCGGTGTCGGGCGGCGTGGGGCTCGGCGTGCTGCCGTGTTTCATCGCGCGTACCGATCCGAATCTCGTGCGCCTGTTTCCCGATGAGATTGCGTTGTCGCGGTCTTATTGGCTCGTGACGCTCGCCGAGACGAGGGATGTCGCGCGGGTCAGGTGGCTCGCGGATTTCATTCGCAATGAGTGTTCGGGGACGTGGTTTCTGGAGGGATAGCACGCACGCCGGTCGATGTGCGTTCGACCGGCGTGCGCCATGTTCACGCGAGCTTCACGGCCGCATCGCGCAACGCCGTCCTCAATCCTTCTTCGACGACCGGATGATAGAACGGCATCCGCAGCATGTCATCGACGGTGAGTTTCATCTGCAAGCCCCACGCGAGCAGATGCGCGATATGCTCCGCATCCGGTCCGATCCATTCCGCGCCGACGAAGCGGCGGCTCGCGCGATCGACATACACATGCATGAGCCCGCGATTCCTGAGCATCACGCGGCTGCGTCCCTGATCCTCGAAGCTCACTTCGCCGGTCACGAACGATTCCGGCAACAAGTCCGCATGACGCGCACCGACCATCGCGATGCCCGGATCGGTGAACGCGATCGCGATGGGCGCGCGTCGCTCGACCGGCGCGACATGCGGAAAGCGCACCGCGTTCGTTCCCGCCGCACGGCCTTCATCTGCGGCTTCGTGCAATAGCGGAAGCACGCCGTTCGCATCGCCCGCGATGAACACGGGATGCGCGCCCGCTTGCAGGGTCAGCGGATCGTAGACGGGCAAGCCATCGTCATCGAGTTGCAGCGATGTGTCCTTCAACCCGAGTCCGCCGATATTCGGCTTGCGACCGGCCGCCACCAGCACGTAATCGAAGGTATCTTCGATCACATCACCCGCGCCGGAAACATAACGCAGGCGCACTTCATCGCCTTCGCGCGCGGCGGCTTGCACTTGCGCGCGCGGCTCGAAGCGAAACGCCTCGCTGAATACGCGTTCCGCATAGCCACGAATGTCAGAATCGCTCAAAGGCCCTACACGCCCGCGTGCGCCGAGCACCGAAACCCGCACGCCGAGCCGCGCCAACGCCTGGCCGAGTTCCAGCCCGATGACACCCGCACCGATCACCGCGACGCGCTTCGGCAAGTCGTCCCACGCGAATACATCGTCGTTGATGACAGCGCGATCGCCGAGCGCGCGATACATCGCCGGCATCACCGCGCTCGATCCCGTCGCGATGACGACGCTCTTCGCGTGCACCTTCGTGTGCTCGCCCACCATCAGCAGGTTATCGTCGATGAATCGCGCGTAGCCGCTGAGCTTGTCGGCGTCCGGCATCGCATCGACGCCCGCGACGACGAAGCTCACGAAGCGATCGCGCTCGCGCTTCACGCGCGCCATGACCTCGCGCCCGTCGATGCGCACCGCGCCGTCGATATGCACGCCGAAAGCGCCCGCATGTGTGGCGTGATACGCGGCGTCCGCCGCCGCGATCAGCAGCTTGGACGGCATACAGCCGACGCGCGCACACGTGGTCCCATGCGCGCCGCCTTCGATGAGGATTGCCGAAGCGCCCGCCGCCTTCGCCGCGCGATACGCGGAAAGTCCCGCGCTGCCCGCGCCGATGATGGCGACATCCGTATTGATCGTGTTCATGATGGTGTCCCGAATGGTTGATGCATTTGCAACCATCATGGAGCGCAGCGTTGGAAACGTGAATGCTCGTGCGGATCGATTTCCTGCTCGATCGTCTCAAGCTAAGTCATGTATTCATCTAGACGTCTCATGCGCGTCACTTTCTCGTCATGTTGGCTTCCTAGAATCTCCCGAACGTTTCAAGCGCGCCATTGGAGCGCGCTCATCGAGGGAAGCTATGGACGCAATTCGCATCGAGCGTCTCACCAAGACGTTCAGGAACGGCCGCAAGGCGCTCGACTCCGTCGATCTGCGCGTAGAAGAGGGCGAAATGGTCGCGCTCATCGGCGCGTCGGGATCGGGCAAGTCGACGCTATTGCGGCATATCGCGGGATTTACGGCATCCGACCCCGCGCCGTCGCATGTCACGCTGCTCGGCCGACCGATTCAGCAGAACGGCAGGATCGTGCGCGAAGTGCGCTCGATTCGCCGCGATGTCGCTTTCGTGTTTCAGCAGTTCAATCTCGTCGGCCGCCTTTCTGTGCTGACGAACGTGCTGATCGGTGCGTTGTCACGCGTGTCGCTGTGGCGGCGTCTCGCGGGACGTTTTCCGCGCGGCGAGCGCACGCTCGCGATGGATTCGCTCACCGCGATGGGTATCGGCGAACACGCATTCGAGCGCGCGAGCAATCTCTCGGGCGGGCAGCAGCAGCGCGCCGCGCTGGCCCGCGCGCTCGTGCAGCGTGCGCGCATCGTGCTCGCGGACGAACCGATCGCATCGCTCGATCCCGAATCGGCGCGCCGCGTGATGGAGCTGATGCAGACGCTCAATCGCGAGCGCAGGCTGACGGTCGTCGTGTCGCTGCATCAGATCGATGTCGCGATGAAGTATTGCCCGCGCACGGTCGCCTTGCGCGATGGCCGCGTCGTCTTCGATGGCGCGAGCGAGCGTCTCACGCCCGCCGTGTTGCGCGAACTCTACGGCTCGTCGGCGGAGGAACTGCTCACGCATCACACCGCGCAAAGCATGCGCTCGCGACCGGCGCCGGCTTTCGCATCGGCTGCGAGCTCCTGAATCAAACCAACATCAACCCTGGATCGCATCATGAAAACAGCCCGTTTCTTCCTGGCTGGCGCCGCGCTCGCGTCCTGCCTTATGACGCAGACCGTTCTTGCCGAGACGATCAACTTCGGCATCATCTCGACGGATTCATCCGCCGCGCTCAAGCAGCGCTGGCAGCCGCTTATCGACGATCTCAACAAGCAGACCGGTCTCGACGTGAAAGCGTACTTCGCGACCGACTACGCGGGCATCATCGAAGCGATGCGTTTCAACAAGGTGCAGATCGGTTTCTTCGGCAATGCATCGGCGATCGAAGCCGTGGATCGCTCGAATGGCGAAGTCTTCGCGAAGGTCAAGTACAAGAACGGCGAGGCGGGCTATTACTCGCTGCTGATCACGAACGCGAACAGCAAGTGGAAGACGCTCGATCAGGTGCTGAAGAACACGAAGGAAATCAATCTCGGCTTCGGCGATCCGAACTCGACCTCGGGCACGCTCGTGCCTTCGTATTATCTGTTCGCGAAGAACGGCATCAACGCGAGGACCGCGTTCAAGAGCGTGCTGCCCTCGAGCCATGAAGCGAACATGCTCGCCGTCGTGAACGACAAGGTGGATGTCGCGACGAACAACACCGATATGCTCGACACCATCAAGACGCAGCATCCCGAGCTGTATCCGAAGGTGCGCGTGCTGTGGAAGTCGCCGCTGATTCCGTCGGACCCGCTCGTGTGGCGCCGTGATCTGCCGCAGGCGACAAGGACCAAACTGCGCAACTTCTTCGATCACTACGCGGAGAAAGACCCGCGCGAACAGGCCGTCATGGCGTCGATCTCGGGCTATTCGGGCTTCGCGGATTCGTCGAACGCGCAACTCGTGCCGATCCGTCAGATGGCCTTGTTCCAGAAGAAGCAGCAGGTCCAGAACGACGCGCATCTCGACGACGCGGACAAGAAGGCGCAAATCGCCGCGCTCGATCAGAAGATCGCCGCGCTCGACAGCACGGCGGCGAAGTAAATGAAGCCGCTCGACGTAACCACGTTCGAGGCCGGCATCGTCCGGCCCGCGCAGGCGACGCCGCCCAAACGAAGCTGGACGTCGATGCTCGGCTGGATGATCGTGATCGCGGTGCTGGGTTTGTCATGGAAGAGCGCGGACATGCGCCCGCTCGATCTGCTCGGTGCATCGGGCAACATGAGCCAGTTCGCGCGCGATTTCTTTCCGCCCGACTTCACGGAATGGCGCACGTATGTGCATGAAATGATCGTGACGCTCGCGGTCGCGGTGTGGGGCACGGCGCTCGCGTTGATCTGCGCCGTGCCGTGCGGCCTGTTGTCGGCGCAGAACATCGCGCCGGTGTGGATCTCGCAGCCGGTGCGCCGCCTGATGGACGCATGCCGCGCGATCAACGAGATGGTCTTCGCGATGCTCTTCATCGTCGCGGTCGGCCTCGGCCCGTTCGCTGGCGTGCTCGCATTGTGGGTGCACACGACAGGCGTGCTCGCGAAGCTCTTCGCCGAAGCGGTCGAAGCCGTCGATGCGCGTCCCGCGGAAGGCGTGCGCGCAACCGGCGCGAGCAGTCTCGATGAAATCGTCTACGGTGTGCTGCCGCAGGTCTTGCCGCTGTGGATCTCGTTCGCGCTCTATCGCTTCGAATCGAACGTGCGCTCCGCGATGGTCGTCGGCATGGTGGGCGCGGGCGGGATCGGCGTCGTGCTGTATGAGGCGATCCGCTCGTTCAACTATGCGCAGACGGCGGCGGTGATGCTGATCGTCATCGTGATCGTGTCGCTGATCGATCTCGCGTCGGGCTGGGTGCGCGAGCGCGTGATCTGAAGTGCTTCAGGACATCTCGATGCCGAGCGTCGTGATGAGACGCTCGCGCCGTTCGAGTGCCTGCAGCGAGCGCTTGCCGAGATGTGCCGCGACGAGATTCAGCAAGCCCTCGCAGAACACGAGATATGCGCCCATGCTGTTGCTGAAAAAGCTGCTCTCGTGTGGAATCAGGAAGGCATGACGCGCGGGGGGCACGAGCGGCGAGGCGAGCGTATCGGTGATCGCGATGACATCGAGCCCGGCTTCCTTCGCGGCGATGGCGGCATCGGCGACGCTGCGCGTATAGGGCGCGACGCTCGTGACGAGCACGACATCGCCGGGCTGCAACTGCGCGAGCCCTTCCGCGACGCCGAGCCCTTGCGCATCGAGCAGGGCGACGTCCGCGCGGATCATGCCGAGGCCGTAGCAGACGAAGCTCGCGAGCGCGCTGAACTGGCGCAGGCCGTGAACGCGCACGCGCTTCGCATCGGCGATGAGGCGCGCGGCGCCGCGCAAATCGGCGGGCGAGAGTTGCGCGATGAAGCCTTCCACATTACCGATCGATTCGCGCGCGAGCTTCACGACCATGTCGACTTCGGGCGCGGCATCGTGCGCGTGCGTCCTGCTGCTCGCGACGAGCCGCTCCGCCTGTTGACTATAGAAATGCCGATGACGCTCGGCGAGGCTGTCGCGGAACACGCTTTGAAAATCGGCGAACCCCGCGTAGCCGAGCTTGGTGGACAGGCGCGTGAGCGTTGACGCATTCACATCGAGCGATGCCGCGAGATCGGTGATCGTGCGCACCGCCACTTCCTCGGGGCGTTCCAGCAGCTTGGCGAGGACGGTGTGCGCCTTGGCGCCGAGCGAGACATCGGCCTCGTCGCGGCCGATGCGTATTACGAGCTCGCGCAGTCCATCCACGCTGCGTGGCGGCATCTGCGCGCCTGCTTCAGCTTCGCTCGCGCGATGTCCCTTCTGTTTGCCTGTGTCCATTGATCATCCGGTACCGGGCGGCGTGCCCGGGATGTTCGTGAACCTGCCATTCTATGTGAGATGCGCGAATGGCAATGTCGGCGGTGGCGAGGGTATTTTCATCGTCGGGATCGTCCGGATGCGTGCGATGAATCGGCAGTGCGGCATCTTCATGATCCGCGAGGATCGCGAGAGGATCGATAACCTCGCTCGATGCGAGCATCGCATCGCCGCGCGCCTGACGATGACGCGACGAATCCGTGATGATCTGCGAGAAGCCGTGCATGGAAGGATGAATCGCGTGATTCGCATGCAGCGACGGCGCTGTCACTTCGACGACCGAGCAATCGTGGGCGCTGAATTCGACGCTCAACAGCGCGGGACTGCTGCACGCGCCAAGCGTCAGATGAAAGCCGCCCGCGCGCGGATTGTCACGCACGATGGACACAGCTTCATCGAGATTGCCCGCATCGAGAATCGCGCGCGTGAGCACCATGCGCGGCACGCCCGCGACGACTTCGCGCTGACGCAGATTGTTCACGGTCACGGCGAGACCGCCGTTCGTGACGGCGAAGGTATGCCCCGGCAGCGAGGCCGGATACACGAAGGCCGCGAAGCCCGCGCCGCCTTCGATATTGCATTCAGCGATCGCGCAATGCCCCGCGAAGCCGGGAAGGCCGTCTTCGTTGTGGCTGATGCGCCGCGCGTCCGCGCCGGGAAGCTGTACGGTCGTGCAGCCATCGGGCGACATCGCCCATAGATCGCCGCGGCAGTTCCAGAGGAAGACATCCTCGAAGGGCAGGCCGAGACCGATAGCCAGACCTTCGAGTTCGTCCCACACGCGCGGAAAGCGCTCGCGCACCAGCGCGGCCATCGTCTTCGATGTATCGCTGCCGCGCCATTGCATGACCGTTTGCCATGCACGCGTCTTCAGCAAATACGCATGCGCCGCGTGCGCGCCGAAGCGGCCGAGTGCTTCGCCCGCTTCGCGCGGGGAGCCGGAGATTTGGATAAAGCCGAGTGCTGCCATATTCGAGGTGATTCGTGAAGGTTATTCGACGTGTTGCAGAAAATCGCGCAGACGCTGATTAGGCGGATTATCGAGCAATTCGGCGGGCGGGCCGTCGACGGTAATGTGCCCGTGCTCCATGAAGATGAGCCGCGTGCCGACCTTGCGCGCGAACGCCATCTCGTGCGTGACGACGACCATTGTCATGCCTTCTTCCGCGAGCGCCTGCATCACGCGCAGCACTTCCTGACGCAACTCGGGATCGAGCGCGGACGTGGGCTCGTCGAAGAGCATGAGTTTGGGTTTCACGGCGAGCGCCCGCGCAATCGCGACGCGCTGCTGCTGCCCGCCCGACAACTCGCTCGCATAATGCCCGACGCGCGCGCCGAGCCCGACCTTCGTCAGCAGATCACGCGCAAGCGATTCCGCGTCGGGCTTGCTCATGCCGCGCACCTGGCGCGGGCCGAACGCGACGTTCTCGAGCGCCGTCATCTGCGGAAACAGGTTGAACTGCTGAAACACCATGCCCGCTTCCTGACGGATCTCGCGCACCTTTTTCGAGCCGCCGAGCACGCTGATGCCATCGACGACGAGATCGCCGCCATCGATCTGCTCCAGCGCGTTGATGCAGCGTAGCAGCGTGGACTTGCCCGAGCCCGACGGTCCGATCAGCACGACGACTTCGCCCGCGTTGATGTTCAGGTCGACTTCATCGAGCACGACCGTCTTGCCGAAGCGCTTCGTCACGCTCTTGAACTGCACCATGTGGCCGTTCACGTGACCATTGTGATTCATCGTATTCATAAGATGCGCATCCGCTTTTCCATCGTGCGCAGCCCGAAGGTCAGCGCGCCGATCATGCAGAGATAGATGATGGCCACGGCCGTCCAGATTTCCACCGCGCGAAAATTCGACGCCATGATTTCCTGGCCTTGCCGCGTGAGTTCACCGACACCGATCACGATGAACAGTGACGTGTCCTTCAGGCTCACGATGAACTGGTTGCCGAGCGCGGGCGTCATGCGCCGCATCGCGACCGGGCCGACCACGAACGCGAGCACGCGCCAGCCGGGCATGCCGAGCGCGAGGCCCGCTTCGGTGAGACCGCGCGGCACGGAAAGAAACGCGCCGCGCACGATCTCCGCGATATACGCGCCCGAGTTGATGATGATCGAAGCGATCGCCGCCGTCATCGCATCGACGCGCACGTGCAGCAGCAAGGGCAGCGCGAAGTAGATGAACATCACCTGCACGACGATCGGCGTGCCGCGCACGAACTCGATATACGCGAACGCGATCTTCTGGCACAACGCATTGCCATACGCGCGCATCAATCCGAACAACAGGCCGACGAGCATGCCGCCCACAAGCCCCGCGATAGTGATCAGCACCGTGAGACGCGCGCCGTGCATGAGCGCGGGCACGGCGTCCATGATGACCGACAGATCAAACTGCATCGTCATTCTCCAGAGCGCGCGCTATCAGGACTTCGCCGGCTCGACGCCGAACCACTTCTTGTAGATGGCCGCATAGCGTCCGTCCGCCTTGATCTTCGCGATCTCCGCGTTGACCTTCGCGACGAGCGGGCTGCCCTTCGGAAACGCGATGCCGTATTGCTGCGCCATCATCTGCGGGCCGACCGCCTTCACGCGCGACTTGCCGGCGGTGTGGATGTAGTAGAGGACGTTCGGCGTGTCGTGCATCGCGGCATCGACGCGGCCGGTGGCGAGCTCGAGATACGCGTTGTCGATGTTCGGGAACGCGCGCAGGTCCGTGCTCTTGAAGTTCGCCTTCGCGTAATCGAAGGAAGAGGTGCCGGTCTTGACCGCGAGCGTCTTGCCCTTCAGGTCGTCCGGTCCCTTGATCGCGCTGTCTGTCGGCACCATCAGCGTGAAGCCGCTGTCGTAGTAGCCGTCGGAGAAGTCGATGACCTTCTTGCGCTCGTCCTTGATCGTGATGCCCGCGAGCGCGACATCGACGTTATGCGTCTGCAGCGCGGGCAGGATGCCGCTGAAGTCCATCGGCTGCAGCTTGTATTCGATCTTCAGATCCTTCGCGATTTCCTTCCACAAGTCGATGTCGAAGCCGACGTATTCGTTGCCCTGCTTGAACTCGAACGGGACGAACGCGGTGTCGCACGCGACGAGCAGCGTCTCGGCGCGCGCGGCGCCGCTGACGAGGGAAAACGCGGCGACGGCGGCCACGGCGAGTTTTGCGGCGAGTTTCATGATCGACCCCTTGTCGAAGTAGTTGCAAGCAGATTTGCTTCGCGTGCTTTTACGCAAATCTATTTGCGAAGTGTCGGCGAACGAAAATCCACTTGCAACCAGGGGTTTACACGGGGGGTGAACCCGCGCCGCCGGATCGGGCGCGGATCGGGACGGACTTAAGCGCAGCCCGCGAGCGCGAGCACGTCGAGGAATTGCGTGCCGGCGTCGGCGAGCATGCCGGAGTTGTCGATCTTCACGACCTGCGCATGTGACGGCAGTTCGAAAGCCGGGCGGCGTGCGAGGCGCGCTTCGATCTGCCGTGAATCCTCGCGGCCGCGCCGCGCGAGACGGGCTGCGAGCACCGAAGGCGTTGCATCGATATGCACGAAGCGGGCATCGGGATAACGCTCGAGCGCGAGTTCCGCATGCTGCCGCGAGCCGTTCACGACGACCGACATGCCGCGCGCGAGCCACGCATCCAGCTCGATGCCGATGCCGTAGCGCAGGCCGAGGCTTTCCCAATGCATCGCGAAGAGGCCGTAGGAAAGGCGCGATGCGAATTCGTCATGCGAAAGCGCGATATGGTTTTCGCCATCCGCGACCGGGCGCGTGATATAGCGATGCGCGAACATCACCTGCGCGCCGACGCGTTCGCGCGCGAAGCCGAGCAGCGAGTCCTTGCCCGCGCCCGATGGTCCCATCACGTAGATCAGTTTGGCGCTGTCGATGCTGCTCATGCCACGACATCCTGTGCGTTGTTGAACGGAAGGCGCTGCCACAGCCTGAAGGGCGCGCCCGGCTCGGGCTCGATGAAAAGCGCCGCGCCGTGTATCGGCAGCGGGCCGAGCGTGTCGATGCGCCGTCTCCAGTCCGACATGATCGATGTGCGCGCGTTCGCGTCGTCGAGCGAATCGGAAAGCGTCATATGAAAGCGATATTCGTCCAAGACATAGGGATAGCCCCATTCGCGCAGAAGCTCGATTTGCCGCTCGCTCATGCCGTTGACGATGCGCCGCTCGATACTGGTTCGTGATGGCATTGTGCGCAGCGCGGATAGCGCGTTCAGTGCGCTATCCGCTAGTGTGCGAAGGGTTTTGTCGTCCTCGGTTTCGGCGGGCCGCAGCGCGACGAAGCGGCCCATTTCGGCGGGCTGCACGCGAATCTCGAAGCGTGGCACCGAACTCGCCCACGCGCGCGCGCATGCCAGTACGTCAGCCAGCTCCACGCCCGGCGCTACGTGAAACGGCGCGATGAGCGTCGCATGCCAGCCATAGCGGCGCGGCGCATGCGTAACCTCATGCGCGGGCGTCGCGGTTTCGAGGCCGTTCTCGGGATCGCGCCCGAGCCATTCGCAGCCTTCGCGCCACCATGCCGAGGAAGCGGGCGGCGCGTAATAAAGCGCTACACGCGGTTTGCCGGCAGCGCTCATAGATCGTGCTCGACCATCAATTGCACGCGGTCCGCCGCAAAGTGCGTGATACCGTACTTGATCGGCACGCCGTCCTCGTCGACATCGACGTTCTCGACCCACAGCACCGGCTGCTGCCGGTTGATCTGCAAGCGCCGCGCCACATCCGACGAAGGCAGCACGCTGCCGATGCGGCTCCATTTGCGCGTGTAATCCTTCACGCCGAACCTTTCCAGCGCGGCGCTCACGCCGCCCGCCGCCTCGATGGCCGCGGGCAGATCGTTGAAGCGCGCGGCGGGATACCAATTGCGCGCATACGTCATGGGGATGCCGTCGGAATCGTGGCGCGTCTCGATCTGATAGACGAGCGTGCCTGCGCGCACGCCGAGCGCCTTCGCCACGGCGGGATCGGCCTTCACGCGCTCGGATGTCAGCACGACACCCGCCGACGTGTGCTTCTGGCGGCGCAGATTCTCGGTGAAGCGCGTGCGCCGCCCGATCTGATAGTCGATCGCGCCCGGCTGCACGAACGTGCCGCGCCCCTGCTCGACGCTCACGAGGCCCGTCGCCGCGAGCCGCAGCATTGCGCGGCGCACGGTATGGCGGTTCACGTCGAAGCGCTTCGCGAGCTCGGCCTCGCTCGGCAGGCGTCCTTCCTCGCCGAAGCTCTTCGCGGCGATCTCGGCAGCGAGGATCTGCTCGATCTGCCGCCAGACCGCAACCCCCGCGCCGCGCTCGACCACATGAGGCGCGGCATTTTCGTTGGATGTCATTGCGCTGTCATTCCTGTCGGTTTGAATATCGTTCTCCCGGATTGTAGTGCGCAACTCGTGATGGAAATGTGAAAGCCTCGCTACATGACCAAACGTCTAGACGACTAGATAAGACAACGAGTAGCATGATGACGACCGAATCCTTTCAGACAAAGGGAAAGCGATGAGTACTTCAATGGAGCCGGGCGGCGTGCCGGGCCGCCGCGAATGGATGGCGGTGCTTGCGCGCACGCCGCGCGACGCGCTGAAACAGGCGCTCGACGCCGCGCTCGATGGCGAGAAGGAGCCCGATTACGAATGGCTGCGCGCGCCGGACATCGGGCTCGCGATGGTGCGCGGGCGCATCGGCGGCACGGGCGACGCGTTCAATCTCGGCGAAGCGACCGTCACGCGCGCCACGCTGCGTCTGCGCACGGATGACGGCAGGGCGCCCGTCGGCGTCGCGGTGCACATGGGCCGCGACAAGGAGCGCGCGACGCTCGCCGCGCTCGCGGACGCGCTGTTGCAGATGCCGCGATATGCCGGCACGTTGCAGGCGCGACTCATCGCGCCGCTGGCCGCGCGCATGGCCGAAGAACGGCGTCGCAAGGAAGCCGAAGCGGCTGCGACCAAGGTCGAATTCTTCACGATGGTGAGAGGCGAATGATGCAGATCGACATGACCACGCTCGTGCCCGGCTTCAACGATACGGTGCACGACGCGCAGCGCGTGTTCCGCGCGTTGCTCGATGCGCTGTCGCGCCCGGGCGGCATCGTCGCGATCGATGCCGCGTTGCCGAACAATCACGCGATGCGCGATGCGCTCGCTGGCCGCGTGCCGCTCGCGGCGTTCGCGTCGCTGCTCGCGCTGACGGACTATTCGACTCCGGTGTTCGTCGAACGCGAAGACAACGTGCTCGGCGACGCGCTGCGCTTCCACGCGAGCGCGCCCTTGACGCGCGATCGGCGCGAGGCCGCGTTCGCCTATATCGACGATGCGCGCAACATGCCTTCGCTCGATGCGTTTTCGCACGGCGATCCAGAATCGCCCGAGGATGCGGCGACGCTCTTCATCCGCGTGCCGTCGCTGACCGAAGGCGAGCCACTCGTATGGAGCGGTCCTGGTATCGCTCAGTCGCGCACGGTCGGCATCGCGGGACTGTCGCGCGAGTTCTGGCGCGAGCGTGCGGCGCTCACCGCGCTCTTTCCTTGCGGCATCGACTGCTACTTCGTCGCGGGCGGCTCGCTCGTCGGCCTGCCGCGCACGACGCACGTGGAGGTGAACTGATGTATGTCGCGGTCAAGGGTGGCGAACGCGCCATCGAACGTTCATGGGATGTGCTCGCGAGGAAGCGCCGCGGCGATGTCTCCGTGCCGGAGCTTTCCATCGCGCAGATTCGCGAGCAGATGCGTCTTGCCGTCGCGCGCGTGATGACCGAAGGCTCCGTCTACGACGAAGACCTCTCCGCGCTCGCGATCAAGCAGGCGGCGGGCGATCTCGTCGAAGCGATCTTTCTGCTGCGCGCGTACCGAACGACGCTGCCGCGCTTCGGCTACACATTCCCGATCGATACGGAAGCGATGTGCGTCGAGCGGCGCATCTCGGCGGCGTTCAAGGATATTCCCGGCGGACAGATGCTCGGCGGCACCTACGATTACACGCAGCGTCTGCTCGATTTCACGCTGCTCGCCGAAGGCGAACAAGTTAGCGATGCAACTATCGCGCGGACGGAACCCGAAGCGGGCGCGATGCCTCGCGTGCTTTCCATGCTCGACAAGGAAGGCCTGATCGAGCAGGAGCGCGCGCACGAGAATGTGCCTGAACCGGGCGATCTCTCTCGCGAGCCGCTTTCGTTTCCCGCTGACCGCTCGACGCGCCTGCAAAACCTCGCGCGCGGCGACGAAGGTTTTCTGCTGGCGGTCGGCTATGCGACGCAGCGCGGCTATGCGCACAGCCATCCGTTCGCGGGCGAGATTCGTCACGGCGAAGTGGCGGTGGAAATGCATATCGACGAACTGGGCTTCGCGGTCGAGATCGGCGATATCGATATCACCGAGTGTCAGATGATCAACCAGTTCGCGGGCAGCGGCGACGTGCCGCCGACGTTCACGCAAGGCTACGGGCTCGCGTTCGGTCATTCGGAACGCAAGGCGATGGCGATGGCGCTCGTGGACCGCGCATTGCGCGCGGAAGAGCTCGGCGAAACCGTTGGCTCGCCCACGCAGGACCCCGAGTTCGTGCTGTATCACAGCGATAACGTCGAAGCGTCCGGTTTCGTGCAACACCTGAAATTGCCGCATTACGTCGACTTCCAGTCCGAGCTTGAACTGCTGCGCCGCCTGCGCGCGGCGCATGTCGCGGACAATGACAAGGAGAACGCGGCATGAACGCACTCACCGAAGGTTATAACTTCGCGTATCTCGACGAGCAGACCAAGCGCATGATCCGCCGCGCGCTGCTCAAGGCTGTTGCTGTGCCGGGCTATCAGGTGCCGTTCGCATCGCGCGAAATGCCGCTGCCTTATGGATGGGGCACGGGCGGCTTGCAAGTGACATCGGCGATCATCGGCGAGAGCGATACGCTGAAGGTCATCGATCAAGGCTCCGATGAAACGACGAACGCCGTGAACATCCGCCGTTTCTTCGCGCGCACGGCGGGTGTCGCGACCACGACGCGCACCGCCGATGCAAGCATCGTGCAGACGCGTCACCGCATTCCCGAGACGCCGTTGACGGACAAGCAGATCATCGTCTATCAGGTGCCGATGCCAGAGCCACTTTTCCGCCTCGAACCGCGCGTGACGGAGTGCAGGAAGCTGCACGCGCTCGCGGACTACGGCCTCATCAACGTGAAATACTATGAGGATATCGTGCAGCACGGCAGCATCGCGACGACCTACGATTATCCGGTGCTGGTGAACGACCGCTATCTGACATCGCCATCGCCGATCCCGAAGTTCGACAATCCGAAGATGCACATGAACCCCGCATTGCAACTCTTCGGCGCGGGCCGCGAGCGGCGCATCTATGCGATTCCGCCTTACACGAAAGTGAAGAGCCTGGATTTCGAGGATCATCCCTTCAGCGTGCAGAAATGGGAGCATGCGTGCGCGCTGTGCGGCTCGCACGAAAGCTTTCTCGACGAGATGATCGTCGACGATCAGGGCACGCGCATGTTCGTGTGCTCCGACAGCGACTACTGCCATAGCCGCCGCGATGACGAAGAGGTGACGCGATGAACGCATTGCTCAAAGCGACGCGCCTCACGAAGCGCTATGACGGACGCGGCGGCTGCGTCGATATCGACCTCGATGTCTATCCGGGCGAAGTGTTGTGCATCGTCGGGGAATCGGGTTCGGGGAAATCCACCTTGTTGAATGCGCTTGCATTGCGCAGCGAGATCGATGGCGGCGCGCTCGCCTACACGACGCGCGAAGGCGAAACGCTCGACCTGCTGACGCTCGCCGAGCCGCGCAAACGTCTTCTTTCGCGCACCGAATGGGGCTTCGTGCATCAGAACGCGCGTGACGGATTGCGACGCAACGTATCGGCGGGCGCGAACATCGGCGAACCGCTGATGGCGATTGGCGCGCGTCATTACGGACGTCTGCGCGAAACGGCGGCTGACTGGATGAGCCGCGTCGAGTTGGACGCGGCGCGCATCGACGAATTGCCTTCTGCGTTTTCGGGCGGCATGCAACAGCGCTTGCAGATCGCGCGTAATCTGGTGACGGGGCCGCGCCTCGTGTTCATGGATGAGCCTACCGCCGGCCTCGATGTATCGGTGCAGGCGCGTCTGCTCGATCTCCTGCGCACGCTGACGAGCAAGCTGCATCTCGCGGCGGTGATCGTCACGCACGATATTGGCGTGGCGCGTCTGCTCGCGCATCGGCTGATGGTGATGAAGGACGGGCGCGTCGTCGAAAACGGCCTGACGGACCAGGTGCTCGACGATCCGCAACATCCTTATACGCAGACGCTCGTTGCGTCCGTGCTGCCCGTTTGAGGTGCGACAGATGACCATGAACTCCTTTGTCACGAACGACAAGCTGATGCTGCAGGCACGCGGGATCGAGAAGACATTCACGCTGCATCAGCAGGGCGGGGCGCGGATTGCGGCGCTGTCGGGCGTCTCGCTCGATGTCGAGCGCGGCGAATGCGTCGTGCTCGCGGGCGCATCGGGCGCGGGCAAGAGCACGCTTCTGCGCTGCATGTACGGCAACTATCTCGCGACACGCGGCACTATCGCCATTCGCAACGACAGCAAGCCGCAGCGTCATGTGATGCTGACCGAAGCCGCGCCGCACGAGATCATCCGTCTGCGCAACACGACGATGGGCTACGTGAGCCAGTTTCTGCGCGCGATTCCGCGTGTGTCCTCGCTCGATCTCGTCGCGGAGCCGCTCGTGTCGCGTGGCGTCGATGAAGACGAAGCGCGCGAACGCGCGAGCCGCTTGCTCGAACGCCTCAACGTGCCGCGCCGCTTGTGGACGCTCGCGCCGGCTACGTTCTCCGGCGGCGAGCAGCAGCGCGTGAACATCGCGCGCGGGCTGATCGCG
The DNA here is from genome assembly GCF_056930355.1 of Caballeronia sp. 11_S32. Lineage (NCBI taxonomy): Bacteria > Pseudomonadati > Pseudomonadota > Betaproteobacteria > Burkholderiales > Burkholderiaceae > Caballeronia > Caballeronia sp. 11_S32. Next base: position 1,530,648 of record NZ_JBXOWH010000004.1, on the reverse strand, counting down.
GCGCATCCGCTTCTTCTGCTCGACGAACCCACTGCATCGCTCGATGCCGAGAACCGCGACGTAGTGGCCGATCTGATCGTCGAGGCGCGCGAGAAGGGCGCGGCGATCGTCGGCATCTTTCACGACGAAGACACGCGCGAGCGCGTCGCGACCCGCATCGTGCGGCTCGCGAGCGCTGCCGCCGCATACGTACAAACCGATTCCGGAGTGTTGCAGACATGCTGATCAAGAATGCGCGCATCGTGACGCGCGACGAGGACTTCGTGGGCACCGTGCGCGTCGAGGGCGCGCGCATCGCGGAGATCGCGCCGGGCAATACATCGGCGCGCGAAGCCGAGGACTGGGGCGGCGACTATCTGCTGCCGGGCTTCGTCGAGCTGCATACGGACAATATAGAGAAGCATCTCGCGCCGCGTCCGGGCGTGCTGTGGAATCACGAAGCGGCGATCATCGTCCATGACGCGCAAGTGGCGGCCGCGGGCATCACGACCGTGTTCGATGCGCTGGGCGTGGGCTCGCGTCCCGAAGACGGCGTGCGCGGCCGCGAGCTGCAGGTGCAATGCGCGAAGTCGATCGGCAAGTTCGTCGAGCGCGATCTCCTGCGCGCCGATCACTTTCTGCATCTGCGTTGCGAAGTGGGCACGACGGATGTCGTCGAAGTGTTCGATTCATTGAGCGCTCATCCGCTCTTCAGGCTTGCTTCGGTGATGGATCACACGCCGGGGCAGCGTCAATGGCAGGACCACGAGAAGTGGCGCAAGTATCAGGAGCGCCACGGCAAATGGAGCGACGAGCACACGAACAAGATCCTCGCCGAACTCGCCGATCATCAGACGCGCTATGCGGCGAAGCATCGCGCGGATATCGTCGCGCGCTGCAAGGGCTTGAACATCGCGCTCGCGAGCCACGACGACACGCTCGTCGAGCACGTCGAGGAAGCGGCGCGCGACGGCATCGCGCTCGCCGAGTTTCCGACGACGCTCGAAGCCGCCCGCGCCGCGCGCACGCACGGCATCGCGACGATCATGGGCGCGCCGAATGTGGTGCGCGGCGGCTCGCATTCGGGCAACGTGTCGGCGCTGGCACTGGCGGATGAGGGCCTGCTCGACATTCTTTCGTCCGATTACGTGCCGTCGAGCCTTCTGATCGCCGTGTTCGATCTCGTCGCGAAGGCCGGCTGGACGCTGCCGCGCGCGGTCGCGACCGTGTCGTGGGCGCCTGCGCACGCGGCGGGCCTGACCGATCGCGGCGCCATCGCCACCGGCCTGCGCGCGGACTTCGTGCGCGTCGCGTCGGTGGACGGCGTGCAGGTGCCGCGCGAGACCTGGCGCGCGGGACGGCGCGTGTCCTGACGCCGTGCGCTTCATTCCAATCCCTTCCGATAGCCACACGTCAGTGCTTCGTCATACGCGGGTAAGCCCGCGTTGACGGAGCGCACGCTTCTTCGTACCCTCACTCGCGAGTTCGCTATGTGAATCGGTGTTCGTATGTCGAACATTTTCGCCGATTCGCATGCGTCGACCGGGGTCTGCGGCTCGCGCGACAACAACAACTAGAACGCCAGCGGGAAGCGGTTTCAGTTCCGGGACGTGCGCTTTGCTTCGCTGCGCGCGCGCCCATCACCGAAAAGGGAATGAAGTGAGTAGAAGTCCTGCCGTGAACGTACAGACGTTCATCAACGAGCATCCGTTTTCGCCGTTTCAGTGGCTCATCTTCGTGATGTGCTTCGTCATCGTCCTGCTGGACGGTTTCGACACCGCCGCGATCGGCTTCATCGCGCCCTCGCTCGTCGCCGAATGGCAGATCAGCCGTCCGGCGCTCGCGCCCGTGCTGAGCGCCGCGCTCTTCGGGCTCGCCGCCGGCGCGCTGCTTTCCGGGCCGCTGTCGGACAAGCTCGGCCGCCGCGCGTTGCTGCTGACGTCGGTGCTGCTTTTTGGCGTCGCGTGCCTCGCGTCGTCGTTTTCCGCCGACCTCACGCAACTGACGGCGCTGCGCTTCGTCACCGGTGTCGGCCTCGGCGCGGCGATGCCGAACGCTGTCACGATGATGAGCGAGTTCTGCCCCGACAACCGCCGGGCCACGCTCATCAATCTGATGTTCTGCGGCTTTCCGCTGGGCGCGGCGTTCGGCGGCTTTCTCGCGGCGTGGATGATTCCGCATTTCGGCTGGCGCAGCGTGCTGTTGCTCGGCGGCATCGCGCCGCTGGTCTTGTCGGTGCTGCTGATCGCCACGCTGCCGGAATCGGTGCGCTATATGGTGGCGAAGGCGAAGCCCGTCGAGAAGATCCGCGCAACGCTCGCGCGCATCTCGTCCGATGCGATGCAGGCGGGCTCGTTCTTCATGACCGAAGCCGCGCCGGCCGCGAAGGGGCAGAGCGGCATCAGCGTGGTGCTGTCGCGCTCGTATATCGTCGGCTCGGTCATGCTGTGGCTCACGTACTTCATGGGCCTCGTGATCTTCTATGCGTCGATCAACTGGATGCCGATCCTGCTCAAGGAATCCGGCCTGCCGCCGCAAAAGGCGACGCTCATTTCCGCGCTGTTCCCGCTGGGCGGCGTCGGCGCGGTGGTGTGCGGCGTGCTGATGGACAAGTTCAACGCGAACCGCATCATTGCCGCGTGCTACGCGCTCACCGCCGTGAGCGTGTATCTGATCGGCCAGGCGGCGGGCAACGTCGGCATGCTCGTGCTCGTCGTGTTCCTCGCGGGCGTGCTGATGAACACCGCGCAATCGTCGATGCCCGCGCTCGCCGCCGCGTTCTATCCGACGCAAGGGCGCGGCACCGGTGTCGCGTGGATGCTCGGCATCGGGCGATTCGGCGGCATCGCGGGATCGTTCCTCGTCGCGGAACTGACGCGCCTGCACTTCACCTTCGGCGGCATCTTCGCGACGATCGCGGTGGCGGGGATCGTCTCGGCGATCGCGCTGCTGATCAAGCAGGCCGCGCACCCGCAGACGGCCATGGCCAGCGACCTCAAGGCGACGGAGCCGGTCGGGCATTGATTTGAGTGGTCGTGGTCGTGCAACGCCCCGTGTGACTGTGGTCACGCGGGGCGTTTTTCGTTGGGGGGCACCGTCTCATTCTTTAAGGCTGTTCTCACATTTCGATTCCACAGGACTCTTGATATGCCGTGAACACGAAATTCATGACAAACACGGACAAGACCGCTCGACCTCTCTCGACGCAAGAACCGCCAAAAATTGAGAATTTCCCCATGCCAATAATCAACCAAACCTGACATATTGCTGCCGCTCCGGCAGTCTAAAGGCCCACCGCCGATTCGTCCGGCGCGTCACCCCTCGCGGCCTGTCCAAAAATAATCAAAAGTGCAGATGAAGTTCACCTCGCGCAAAGCGGCCCTATCGCTTGCCGTCCTGTTGTCGTTTTCCGTTCACGCGCAACAAGCCATCACACGCGCCGACGAAGCCGCGGCAGCTCGCGCCAACGCCCAGCAGGACCAGCAAGTCCAGCAACAGCGCGACGCTCAGCAACGCGACGCAACAGTCGAAGCCCCGGCGGTGCGCTCCGACGTGCCCGACTCACAAGGCTTCCCGCTTATTCCCTCAGAAACCCCGTGTTTCCGCATCGACGATTTCGCGCTCGTCGTGCCCGCGGCCTTGTCCGACGCCGCACGCGAGCAGGGCGCCTCGTTGCTGCCGCTCGATCGCTTCGCTTTCGCCCGCGAATGGCTCGAACACTACAAGGGTCGATGCGTCGGCAAGGAAGGGGTGAATGTGCTCGCCAAGGGGCTGCAGCATGCGATTCTCAGCCGAGGCATGGTCACCACGCGCGTACTCCTGCCGGAGCAGAATCTAGCCACCGGCAAGCTCGAATTCGCGCTGCTGCCCGGCCTGATCCGCGACCTGCGCTTCGCCGATTCCGCGACGACCGGCACCTGGAAATCCGCGTTTCCCGCGCGCCCGGGCGACGTGCTGAATCTGCGCGACCTCGAGCAAGGTGTCGAACAGATGAAGCGGGTCGCGAGCCAGGACGTCGACATGAAAATCGAGCCGACGAGCACGCCCGGCGAAAGCGATGTCGTCATCAATGTGAAGCGCGCGAAGCCGTGGAGCGTGGTTGCTTCGATCGACAACTCGGGCAGCCGCGCGACCGGCAAGCTGCAAGGCAACCTGAGCGTGGGCATCGACAACCCGCTCGGGCTGAACGACGTCTTCAGCGCGGGCGTGAATCAGGATCTCTATCTGTTCGACAAGAATATCGGCTCGCACGGCTTCAACGGATCCTATTCGATTCCGTGGGGCTACTGGACCGGGTCGCTGTTCGGCTATACGAATACCTATTACCAGACGATCGCCGGCGCGAACCAGACCTTCGTGTCGAGCGGCAATGCGCAGACAGGCGGCATCAAGCTGCAGCGCGTCCTGTCGCGCGGGCGCAGCGATGTGCTCGGAAGCTACGTGCAACTGTCGAAACGCTTCGGCGCGAGCTTCATCGACGATACCGAAATCGAACTGCAGCACCGCAACAACACATTCCTCGAACTGGGACTGACCGATCGTCACTACTTCGGCAATGCGCAGCTCGACGGCACGCTGGCATACCGGCAAGGCATCGGCGCTTTTGGCGCGTTGCCGGACCCCTCGCTCGCGCGGGATCCGAACATTGCGCCGACCGAGCCGACCAAGCCGTACGATCCGACCTATCGCTTTCACATGGCGGTGCTCGATCTGAACCTCTCCGTGCCGTTCGCAATCGGCAAGCAGAATTTCCGTTACGTGGGCACGGTGCACGGTCAATACACCAACGACACGCTGTACTACATCGACGACTTGAGCATCGGCAGCCGCTACACGGTGCGCGGCTTCGACGGCGAGCAGATGCTCGCAGCCGAAAAGGGTTTCTACTGGCGCAACGAGTTGCAGGCGCCGCTCGGCCAGACCGGGCAATCGCTCTATGCGGGCATCGACTATGGCCGCGTGTTCGGACCCAACACCGCGTATCTCGCGGGCACGCAGCTCGCGGGCGCGGTCATCGGCTTGCGCGGCGGCATGCCAGCCAAATTCGCCGGATTCAGCTACGACATGTTCGTCGGCACACCCATCTACAAACCGTCCGCGCTGACGACCGCGCGCGTCACGTTCGGCTTTCAGATGATGGCGCAGTTCTGACGAGGCGCCACGAAATGAACGCGTCGAGAAAGCGCTATGTTCTGCGCTTCTGCAGGTTTTGCCTCGTCATCGTGATGCTGCTGATCTGCGCGGGCAATATCACCAACAGCGTGTTGCTGAAGTACGGTCTTCGCGACACGCAGCAACTCGAGCATTACGACGAGACGTTCAGCCTCATCTGGTTCCGATAGTGCTGTTCTTTCTGGACGACAAGAGCGCCGCGCTTCGCGCCGCTAAAGATACGCGGCCCGCTGCCGTTAAATTGCCGGCAGCTTTCGATTTCGAGGCCGCGTCGCACCCGCGCGCGCAAACGTAAAACGGTTCACGATCGGAAGCCGCAAAGCGCGCCTGACCCGGGCGCATCCATCGGCTCTTTCAACCAGATCGTGAATAAACTTTCCTTCAAGACCAAGCTCATGAGCACCGTGGGCTTCGTGTGGCTCAGTCTCATTCTTCTGTGCGCGCTCAACGCGATCTCCACGAAACACTCGCTGATGCGCAACCGTGAAGGCGCGCTCGCCGAACAGGTCCAGTCAGCGACGAGCGTGGTCCGGTTCTATGTGAAGCAGGCGCAAAGCGGCGCGCTGCCCGAAGAAGAAGCGAAGAAGCTGGCCGTTGCCAGCGTGCGCGCGATCCGCTACGGCACGAACGGCTATCTCGGCATTCTCGATTCGAAGATGTTCCAGGTCCTGAACCCGGTACGGCCCGATACGGAAAACAAGATCAACGATTTCATCGACAGCACCGGCAAGCATTTCACCGCCGAGATCGTCAAGCACGGTCAGGACGGCTCGCACATTACGACCTATCTTTATCCGAAGCCCGGCGAGCAGGAGCCGCTTCCCAAGATCACCTACGGCGACTATGTGCGCGAATGGGACTGGCACGTCTACACGGGCGCGTATATCGACGATATCGATGCCGCCTTCCACGCGATCGTGCTCAAGTCGCTGCTGCTCATCGGCGTGATCGGCGCGGCGCTGACGCTCGCGATGGCGCTCATCATTCGCGGCGTGCTGAAGAGCATCGGCGGCGATCCGCGCGATGCGGCGATCGTCTGCCAGCGCATCGCGGCCGGCGATCTCGCGCAGGCCGTGCCCGTGAAGGACGGCGACGATTCCAGCCTCATGCATTCGATGCACGCGATGCAATCGCGCCTCACGCAGACGATCGCGCAGATCAAGCTCGTCGCGGACGGCATCACGGCGGCATCGCGCGAAATCGCGGACGGTCATCACGATCTGTCGTCGCGCACGGAAGAGCAGGCAGCGTCGCTGGCCGAAACGGCATCGAGCATGGAAGAGCTGACATCGACCGTGCGTCTCAACTCGGACAATGCGGAGCAGGCGAGCGAGTTCGCGGCGAGCGCATCGTCGACGGTGGAAAGCGGCAGCGGCGTCGTGCTCGGCGTCGTCGCGACGATGGACAAGATCGCGGGCAGCTCGGAGAAGATCGTCGACATCATCGGCGTGATCGAAGGCATCGCGTTTCAGACCAATATTCTCGCGTTGAACGCGGCCGTCGAAGCGGCGCGCGCGGGCGAGCATGGCCGCGGTTTCGCGGTGGTCGCATCGGAAGTGCGCGCGCTCGCGCAGCGTTGCGCGGCGGCGGCGAAGGACGTGAAGACGCTGATCGACGAATCCGTGACCAACGTGACGGCGGGGCAGGACCTGGCGCAGCAATCCGGCGACACGATGAAGCAGATCCTCACGTCCGTCTCGCGCGTGTCGGACATCATGAACGAGATCTCGTCGGCGTCGTCGCAACAAACGCAGGGCATCGAGCAGGTGGGCGTCGCGATCACGCAGATGGACGCGGTCACGCAGCAGAACGCCGCACTCGTCGAACAGGCGACAGCGGCGGCCTCCGCGCTCGCGGTCCAGGCGGAAGAACTGAAGCGTGCGGTCGCAGTGTTCAAAACCTGAACATCCGGGAGAGGGACGCAGCTTTCATCGGTGACACCGGTATTCGGCGAATCGTCAGACCGTGGCATGTGGCGTGCTGACTCGTATGGTGCGAACCGGCCGCCTTGCGCCACGCGGGGCGGTTAGCAGGCAGAACCAGCCGCACGCATCGCATTTCGCCAATCGCAAACAGGAGTGTCCGACATGAAACGTTTCGCCTTTTCCGCCGCTGCCGGCGCTTTCGCTCTCGTCTGTGCGTCCGCTTTCGCGCAAGACAATCCGCCGAGCTCGAACACGGGTATGCAGGCCGGCGACAACGCGCAAACCACGACGCAGCCCGCGCAGTCGAAATCGACGCACAAGTCCACGCATTCGAAGCAGATGCACAAGAGCCCGATGAACGCAGGCCCGTCCACCGCTCCGGGCGGCACCGCGGGGCCGAGCGGTCCGGGCGCGCCGGTCAGCGCGAGCGGCTCCGGCCAGTAACACGCCTTGCAGTCAGCAACGGGACACCCGCACGGTGTCCCGTTTGCTTTTGCGCTTCAACGCACGAAATTCAACGCACGAAAGTGCCGAGGCCGTCCGCGTCGTAATACTCCAGCGTCACGCGGTCGCTCAGGAAAGACACCTTCGAAATCGTGCCGGGGCTCGCGTTCTCGTTGACGAGCGTGAACGTGAAGATATCGCCGTCCCAGTGCGCGAGCGGCAGGGTCATCGGACGCGGTCCGATGAGAATCGCGAGCGCGCCGCCCTGATCGACGACCTGAACCGGCCCGAAGTAATCGTTCTTGTAGGTGCCGGTATAAGTCGACAGCGCCCGCGCCGGCAGCGGCGATGCGGGCGGCTTCGCGCCGACGAGCGAGCCCGCCGGTTTGGAAAGCGGCAGCAGCGCATCGTTGTAACGCTTGAACCAGTCGTGCTGGATCGAGCCGAATTGCACGATGTCGAAGAACTGCTGATTGAGCGTCTCAGGCACGCCGATCGGATAGCCGTTCGTCAGCGCGACGATCGCGAGATTCGTCGAAGGCACCACCATGAAGTTCGTCGCCGCGCCCACGGCGAACGCGCCCGAATGGCTGTACGACGGTCGTCCCGCTTCCGTCTGCCCCACGTTGAAGCCATAGCCGTAGAAGCCCGCGGGCCTGCCGTCGCCGGGCGGCGAGCTTTGCGCCTGCGCGCTGGTCGCGGCGGCGAGCGCGGTGGCATCGACGATGCGCTTGCCGTCGAAGACGCCCGCGCCGAGCATCATCGCGAGCCACTTCGCCATGTCGTTCACCGAAGAACTTACGCCGCCCGCGGGCGATTGCGCGTCGGGCATCGTGCCCATGCCCTGCACCCACTGATCGCCGCGCTTCACGTGCCCGACCGCGCGGTTCGGACGCGCGATGAAATCCGCATGGCGCGAGCTCGTGCTCGTCATGCCGAGCGGCTTGTAGAGCACGTTGTCGGAGAGCGTCGCCCAGTCGATGCCCGCGGCCGCCGCCACCGATTCCGCCGCCGCCGTGAGTCCGAAGTTCGTATAGAAGTACGAATGACGGAACGGATGCAGCGGCAGATAGCGCAGGCGCTGAAGGACTTCGGTTTGCCCGTAGCCCATGTCTTCGAGCGTATCTCCGGCATGATCGGGCAGGCCGGACTGATGCGAGTAAAGATCGCCGATGGTCACGGCCGCGCTGACGTCGGCATCGGACAGCGTGAACCACGGCAGATGCGCGCGCACGGGCGTATTCCACGCGATGCCGCCCGCGCCGACCTGATGCGCGACCACCGACGCCCCCACCGACTTCGACACCGACGCGAGCTGAAACACGGTATCGGCATCGACCGTCTGCCCCGAGCCGATGAGCCGCGTGCCGAAACCTTTGGCATAGACGGTCTGCGTGCCGCGCACGACCGCGACGGCCATGCCGGGCACGCCGGTGCTGCTCAGCAGGTTGTTGGCGAGGGTGTCGAGCTGGGAGAGGGCGGCATTGACTTGCGCGTCCGGCACGGGGCCGGTCTGCGATCCGCCGGATGGCGCTGCGTTGGAATCGTCGGAATCCGAACCGCCGCACGCGGCGATCGTGCTGCACAGCGCCGCGCCGAGAAAGCGGCGGCGTCCCTCTGAAGGTCTCATTTCCGTCTCCCCGATGTCGCGCACGGCGCGCTCGACGGATTCTATAGGGGAAACGATCCGTCAGGCGCGCGTCGAGCGAACGAAAGGGAAGCGGAGATCGCGGGACGTGTTACTTCGCGAACAGCGACGACATATCGGCGAATGCCTTGATCTCGACGGCATTGCCCGACGGATCGAGGAAGAACATCGTCGCCTGCTCGCCGACTTCGCCCTTGAAGCGGACATGCGGCTCGATGATGAAGCGCGTGCCCGCGGCGCGCAGCTTCTGGGCGAGTTCTTCCCATTGCGGAATGGACAGCACGACGCCGAAGTGACGCACCGGCACCGCGTCGCCGTCGACGGCGCTCGTCGTGCGATGCCCGGCTTCTTCCGGCGCGAGATGCGCGACGATCTGATGCCCGTAGAAGTCGAAATCGACCCATGCGTCGGAACTGCGGCCTTCCGGGCAGCCGAGCAGCTCGCCATAGAACTCGCGCGCGGCGGCGAGGCTGTGGACAGGGAATGCGAGGTGAAACGGCGGCATGGCGTGCTGGGTCGTGCTCATGTTGACCAATCCTTATTCGACGTGTGGGGAACGAAGACCAGAGTGTATTGATAAATAAATGTGTTGAAAAACGATATATTGCGGGAGTCAGCCCCAATCTTTTCGATGAATCGACATGCTGCGCGAACTTCAGACTTTCATCGCGGTGGCGCGCCACGGCACATTCGCGGGCGCGGGCGCGCAGATCGGCCTCACGCAGTCGGCCGTGAGCGCGCAGATGCAGCGCCTCGAAGCGCATCTCGGCTTCGCGCTCTTCGACCGCACCGGCCGCTCGGCCACGCTCAACAAGGCGGGCAAGCGCACACTCGAGCTCGCCGACGAACTGATCGCACTGTACGCGCGACTCGCGGAACCGGAGGGCGAGGACGGGCGCGGCGGCTCGCTCGCGGTGGGTGCGATCGCGTCGGCGCATGCGGCGCTCCTGCCCGATGCGATCGGCGCGTTCCGGCGCGCGCTGCCGGCGTGGCGCATCCGGCTCGTGCCGGGCGTGTCGCTCAATCTGCTCGCGAGCGTCGATGCGGGCGAAATGGACATGGCCGTCATCATCCGTCCGCCGTTTTCGCTGCCGGCGGAGTTGCAATGGCGCACGCTCGTCGCCGAGCCGTTCGTGCTGCTCGCGCCCGCGGCGAAGAAAGGCGCGCACTGGCGGGAGCTGATCGAATCGGAGCCGTTCATCCGCTACGACCGGCGCTCGTTCGGCGGCCGCCAAGTGGACACGTTCCTGAGGAAGCGCCGTATCGCGGTGCGCGATTCGATCGAGGTCGACGAGTTGCCCGGCATCGCGCAACTGGTCGCGCGCGGGCTTGGCGTGGCGCTCGTGCCGGTCTCCGACGGCATCGGCGCGTGGCCGCGCGGCGCGGTGGCGCTCGAACTCGGCGACGATACGTTTCATCGCGAGATCGGTCTCGTCGAGCGCGCGCGGCGCGTGCGTCTGGAGGCGCCGGATGCGGCGGCGCGGCTTGCCGGCTGCATTGTCGAGGCGGCGCGGCGCGGCGCGCGCGGGCCGCATGCGCCCGTCAGGCGCGCACGAAGCCGGATCGCGGGGCGCGGCATCGCCTAGAATGCGTTGCAGGCGCGTTCTCCCACGGTGGACTCAATGAACGACGAGCAGCACATCGGCGACGCGAAAGCGCGTCTCGCGGATTCGGCGTCGGCGATCGCGCGGTCGGGCGCATATCGCGTGCAGGCGGCGCTCGCCTGGCTGGATCGCGTCGATCCGGGTACGCATCGGCGCATCAAGGGCTTGCGGCTCGTCACCGCGTATGGGCTCGCGGCCGCGCTCGGCGCGTTGCAGGACGTGACGCAAAGCGTGCCGGCGGGCGTGTCCGTCGGCGCGCTCGCGGGCGGCTTCGCGTTGTGGGCGAGCGTGTCCGAGGCCCGCACGACGCGTTTCGAATCGAGCCGCGATCTCGTCATCCTGTGTCTTGCCGCCGCCTTCGGCGCACTCGGTTTTGCGTGGTTCGAGCCGGTGTTTCGCGGCTTCGGACGCGGCGGCGCCGAGCTCCTGCTCGTGACGGGCGCGTTCCTCGCGGGCTATCTGAAGCGTTTCGGGCTGATCGGCGCGGGCGTCGGCTCGCAGCTTTATATCGGGCAGCTTCTCGCCTATGGGATGAATCTCGCCCCCGGCGATTCATGGGCGATCCTGCTCGCGCTTGCGATCGGCATGCTCGCGGCCATCGTGCCGCGCGTGCTGAGCGGGCCGGCGGAGCATCCCGCCGTGCTGCCGGCGCTCGCGTCGGAACCCGGGTATGGCCGGCATGCCATATCGCCCGCGTTCGCGATGGGTTTGCAGGCGGCGTGCGGCGCGCTCGTCGTCGTGATGCTCAATCGCGCTTTCGGGCTCGCGGAATCGGCGTGGGCGATCACGGCTTGCGTGTATGTCGTGGCAACGTCGGCGGTGGGCACGGCCGAGCGCGTGCGGCGGCGCATCTATGGGACGCTCGTCGGCGTACCGATCGGCATCGTGTGCCTGCCGCTCGCGGAGCATTGGCCGCTCGTCGTCTGGGCCTTGTCCGCGTTCGCGATGATCGTCTATGCGATGGCGCTGCCGGAGCGCTATGACATCGCGTGCGGCGCGTTCGCTTTCGTGTTGATCGTGACGCTGGCGGCGAGCGGGGTGCATTCGGTTTCGCTGCTCGCGGCGCGGGCCTGGGAGACGCTGCTCGGCGGGGCGCTGGGGCTGGTTGCTTCGCGCGTCATCTTTCCGTTGCGGGTGGTGAGGGAGTGAGGTCTCAGTTGTCCGCCACCCGCTCCAACAACCGGTCCAGCGCCTCGAAATCCACCGGCTTCACCAGATGCGCATCGAAGCCCGCCTGCGCGGAGCGTTCCTTGTCGCTTTCCTGTCCGAAGCCGGTCATCGCGACCACCACCGCGCGCCCGATGAGCCTTTGCGAGCGCAGCGTGCGCAGCACCGTATAGCCGTCGATATCCGGCAACGCCAGATCGAGCAGGATCAGCTCCGGCGGAAAATGCCGGATCACGTCGAGCCCTTCCTTGCCGTGATACGCGATGCGCACGTCATGCCCCTTCATCTGCAGCAGCATCGCGAGGCTGTCGGCGGAGTCCTGGTTATCGTCGATTACGACGATGCGCAAGCCCGCATCGGCCGCCGGCGCCGTGCTCTGCGCCAGCACGCGATGCGGACGCGGCGTATCCGTGGCCGATGCATAAGGCAGGCGCACGGTGAACGTGCTGCCCCGGTTCAGACCGGCGCTCGCGGCGAAAATCGAGCCGCCGTGCATCTCGACGATCGACCGGCACAGCGTGAGCCCGATGCCGAGCCCCGCTTCGCCGGGATTGAGATAGTGATCTTCCTGCACGAACAGATCGAAGATGGACGTGAGGCCCTTTTGCGAGATCCCGCGCCCGGTGTCGACCACCTTCAGCAGCAACGCGCTGGCCTCGCATTCGACTTCGATCCTGATCGTGCTCGCGCGCGGCGAGAACTTCGACGCGTTGTTCAGCAGGTTCTGCACGACCTGCACGAGCCGCGTGCTGTCGCCCGTCACATGAACCGGCTCGTTCGGCAGCGCCGTCACGACGCTCTGCGCGCGCTCGTCGATGAACGGATGCACGAGCTCGATGCTGCGCGCGACGATATCGCTCACGTCCACCCGCGCCATGCGCAAATCGATCTTGCCGGTCGTGATGCGGCCCATGTCGAGCAGATCATCGACGAGACGGCCGAGATGCGAAGTCTGCCTGTCGATGATGTCGCGGCACGCGGCGACGTGCTGCGGCATGTTCGCTTCCATCTGCATCACGCCGATCGCGTTGCGCACCGGCGCGAGCGGATTGCGCAGTTCGTGCGCGAGCGTCGCGAGAAATTCGCTGATGCGCCGCGACGAGACTTCGAGTTGCTCGAGGCGCTTGCGCTCGCTCATGTCGCGCGTGACTTTGGCGAAACCGCGCAGCACGCGATGCTCGTCGTACACGGCCGTGATCACGACGTTCGCCCAGAAGAGCGACCCGTCCTTGCGCACGCGCCAGCCTTCGTTCTCGACGCGGCCCGTGCGGATCGCGGTCTGCAGTTCGATCTCGGGAATGTTGGCGGCGAGATCCTCGGGGCAATAGAAGGTCGAGAAGTGCTTGCCGAGAATCTCCGCGGGCTGATAGCCCTTGATGCGCATCGCGCCCGTGTTCCAGCTCGCGATATGGCCGCCCGGGTCGAGCATGAAAATCGCGTAGTCGCTCACGCTCTCCACGAGCAGGCGAAAGCGTTCCTCGGAAAGACGCAGCTTCTCTTCCTCGGCGCGCTTCGCGGTGAGATCGCGCGTGTATTTCGCGTAGCCGATGATCTCGCCCTTCCGGTTGCGCGCCGCCGTAATCACGACGTTCGCCCAGAACAGCGTGCCGTCCTTGCGCACGCGCCAGCCCTCGTCCTCGAAGCGGCCGGTGGCATAGGCCTGTTTCAGCTCGTACTCGGGCCAGCCGCGCGCGACCGATTCCGCCGTGTAGAAGCGCGACAGATGCTGGCCGATGATCTCATGCGCCTCATAGCCCTTGATCCTGCGCGCACCCTTGTTCCAGCTCGTGATGCGGCCGTTCAGGTCGAGCATAAAGATCGCGCAGTCTTCGATCGCGTCGACGAGCGCGTGATATTGCGCGTCGCTCATTGCGGGCGCGTTCGGCGCCGTGCGCGCGGCATCGGGCGGGGAGACGGCTGGTTCCGGTCTGTTCATGGTGTCGATACTCAGCGCAGCGGGTCACGCTCGAAGCGGACGCCGGCGCATAGAGGAGGACGTTTCCTGGACAAAATCGCAGCCCACAGTTTAGCCGCTGATGGCGAATCGCACGGCGCGCCGTCATTGAAACGTCCCTTGACAGTGCGCCGCGCGGTTTATAGCTTTAGTCGTGCCAGTTCCGAAGAGAGCCGCGCTCATCCGTCGGATTTCCCGGTCGACGCATCCAGCGAACTCCCGCCCATCGCGCATCGCCTTGACGCCCGCACCGGAGGCTCTCATGGACCGTCGACGTTTCCTTTCGCTATCCGCGTTCTATACGGTGGCGGCCGCTGCCGGCACGCTCGCCGCCTGCAGTTCGGGCGACGACAACGACAACAACAACCAGGGCGGCAGCGGTTCCACGCCGCCGCCCGCGGGCGTATTCGCGTTCCCGCAAGGCGTGGCGAGCGGCGACCCGCGCGACGTTTCCGCCGTGTTCTGGACTCGCTGCGTCGCGAACGGCAGCGGCGCCTCCGCTGCCTCCGTGCCCGTGACCCTGCAGGTGTCGACGCAGCAGAGCTTCGCGCAGCTCGTGGCGAGCGTGCCCCTGAACGCCGTGCCAGCCTACGACTTCACCGTGCGCGCCAAAGTTACCGGCCTCGCCGCGAAGACGACGTACTATTACCGCTTCGTCGCGGGCGGCGATGTCAGCGTGACGGGCACGACGCGCACGGCGGCCGCCGCGAACGATGCGATACCGCGTCTGCGCTTTGCGTGGTTCGTGTGCCAGAACTGGAGCGCGAACCACTGGCAGGCGATGTCGCTGCTGGCCGCCGAGACCGATCTCGATTTCGTCGTGCATCTGGGCGACTACATCTACGAGGCCGGTTTCGCCGCGCCGCCGGGCACGGTCGAGCCCGCGCATCCGGCGATCACGCTGCCGAGCGGCGGCACCTTCGCGAGCACGCTCGACGACTATCGCACGCTGTATCGCACGTATCGCGGCGATGCGCGCCTGCAGAACGTGCATGCGCGTTTTCCGGTCATCGCGATCTGGGACGATCACGAGTTCTCCGACGACTGCTGGCAGGACCATCAGACCTACACGAACGCGAACCTCCAGCAGACCGCGCGGCGCCGCAACGCGAATCAGGCGTGGGCGGAATATCTGCCGGTCGACTGGGGCGACGTGTCGTTCGATCTCAACAATGCGGCCTACGACAACATCCGCATCTATCGCGACTTCCACTTCGGCTCGCTGATGCATCTCGTGATGACCGACGAGCGTCTCTATCGCGACGATCACGTCGTCAGCGAAGCGGCCATCGCGCAGCTCCTCGGGCACGATCCGGTGAACGGCAACGATCTCGTCGGCTCGCGCTACTTCGTGCAGCAACAGGCGCTAGCGCGCTTCGAAGCCGCCGATACGCAGCGCCTCGGGCGGGTGCCCTCGATCTTCGGTCCCACGCAGACGCAATGGTGGAAGGACACGCTCAAGGCCTCCACGTCGATATGGAAGGTGTGGGGCAACGAAGTGATGATGAACCGCCTGTGGCTGGATCTCTCGTCTATCGCGCCCGCGCCCGACAACACGGTCTTCGTGCTCGATTGCGACGCGTGGGACGGCTATCCATCGCACAAGGCGGATCTCCTGTCGTTCGTGAAGACGGAGCGCATCACGAATCTCGTCGCGATCACGGGCGACCTGCACGCGTTCCAGGCGGGTGTCGTGCGCGACGTGCCCGAGCCCGCGAAGGGCACGCCCGTGTTGATCGACCTGATGTCTGCGGGCATCAGCAGCCGGCCCTTCTTCGAGGACGTCAAGACCTATGCGGCGGGCATGCCGCTCGCGTCGCTGATCGCTTCGCCGGCGCTGCTGGATGCGTTCATCCAGCAGAACAATCCGGACATGCACTACGCGGATCACGACGGCATTGGCTATGCATCGGCGACGCTCACGCCCACGCAGTTCATCGCGATCTTCAACAAGGTCAAGTTTCTCAATCCCGACGGCAGTGCGCCGCAAGCGCCGCTCGCCAAGCGCACGCGTCTCACGATCAACGCGGGCGCGGTGGCAGTCGTCGTCGAGGACAACATATGAATGCGCAATGCGCTTCATACATGGAGGGCGAACCCATCCATTCGTATCCTTGCTTTTGAGGGGATTTCAACGCCGGTCCGCGCACGTAGACTGCGTGCACATTTCAGAAGGTCCGGTTGCTGGCAGGCAGTGCAATGAGGCCGATGAAGTGACCATGTGAAACCCTCAGGAGCACTATCATGATCGGCAATCTCAAAGGCATCATCTTCGTCGCGGCGCTCGCGGGCGCTTCCTATGCAATGGCGAGCGGCTACGGTCCCGCGCCGTACTATTCGCCGATGGCCGGCGCGCCCGCCTCGCAGCAAGGCATGAACATGCAGACCATCGCGCAGGACGCGCAGCCGGCCACCGAAGCGAGCGCCGACAAGTCGAAGCAGGACAGCGCGCTCATTCAGGCGCAGGATTGAGTGATGGGGTGCCGCGTCCCGCCGGTGGTATCGGCGGGACGCGTTCAGCGCTCGCCGTCGAGAAGCGTGCGCAACATGCGTTCGGGGTTCGCAAGAAATGCGCGCGTCACCTTGAAGTGCTCGGTGTCTTCATAGGCGACTCGCGCGATGCCGTCTTCGGTGAATTGATAGATCCACGCATCGGGGTAGGCCATGAGTATCGGCGAATGCGTGGCGATGATGAACTGCGAATCGTCGTTGACGAGATCGTGGATGCGCGCGAGCGCGGCGAGCTGGCGCTGCGGTGAAAGCGCCGCTTCGGGTTCGTCGAGCAGATAAAGCCCTTGTCCGCCGAAGCGTTCCATCAGAAGCGTCAGAAACGACTCGCCATGCGATTGCTCGTGCAGCGACCTGCCGCCATATGACGAGATGACCGGCGGGCCGAAGCCGGGCTCGTCGTCGAGCTGCTCGATCTCGGTCGCCACGTTGAAGAAGCTTTCCGCGCGCAGAAAGAAGCCGTCCCGCGGCCGCTTGAATCCCTTCGCGATGCGCAGATACTCATGCAGCGGCGAATGCGACGCGCGCGTGCCGAAGCGGAAGTTCTTCGTGCCGCCTTCCGCGTTGAAGCCCATCGAGAGGGCGATCGCCTCCAGCAGCGTCGACTTGCCCGAGCCGTTCTCGCCGACGAGAAACGTCACCTTCGGATGCGGCTCCAGTGTTTCGAGCGCGCGCACGGCGGGCAGGGAAAACGGATACGCGTCGAAGGACGGCGCCTTGTCGCGCATGAGCGTGATGCGGCTGATGTACTGAGTCGAAAGCATCGCAGCGGGCTTAATGGAACGCCTGGTTCGCCGCATTTTTCGCGGCGTTTTGCGCATCGCCCGCGCCGGCTTTCCCGGCGCTTTCCTTTTCCTTCGCGCGCCCGATCTCGATCTTCGGCATGAACATCATCGAGACGACGGTGCCGAGCGCGATCACGAACATCGCCGTGAAGGTCAGATGCAGCGAGTGATGCAGCACGAGGCGAATCTCACTGCTGGTCGCGAGGTCGCCGGGCACGGCCGAAAGCAGTTGCTTGAGCTGATCGGCATGCACGGGCGGCAGGCCGTCCGTGTGCGTGAGGCCGTAGTTCTGCACCGCGCCGAACACCGCCGCGCCGAGCGTGTTGCCGAGATTGCGCGAGAACAGGTTCGACGCCGTGGCGCTGCCGCGTTCCTGCGGCTGCACGATCTCCTGGATCAGGATGAGGCACGACACGCTCGTGATGCCCATGCCGAAGCCGAGCACCGCCGAGCCGACGCCCGCCCAGACCGGGCTCGATTGCGGCCCGAGCAGCACGAACGGCAACGCGCCGAGCGGAATGAACACCGGGCCGATCATCAACAGACGCCTCAGGCCGATGCGGCTGAACGAGCGCGACGTGAAGGTCGCGCCGCTCGGCCAGCCGATCATCATCATCGTGAGCGCGAGGCCCGCTTCCACCGGCGTGCGATGCATCACGCCCTGCACGTACATCGGCAGGAAGGTGGTGAGGCCCATCATCGCCATGCCGGCGAGCAGGGTCGCGACGTTGCTCGCCGCGATCGGCCGATGCGACCAGAGGCGAAACGAGATCATCGGATCGGCGGCGCGCCGCTCCTGCGCGACGAAGCACACGACGGCGAGCACGAGCACGGCGATCTCCACGCCGACGCGCGCATTGCTCGCGTGGCCCGCGTCGGTGAGCGCCATCATCAGCGAGGCGACGGCCGCCGTGAAGAAGAACGCGCCCGCGAGATCGATCGCCGGGCGGTCGTGGCGCTTTTCCTCGTGCAGGAAGAGCGTGAACAGAATGGCGGCCAGAATGCCGATCGGCACGTTGATCCAGAAGATCCACGCCCACGAGAGCTCGCGGATCAAAAGGCCGCCGGCCATCGGCCCGAGCACGGCGGACACGGCCCACACGCTCGCGAGATAACCCTGCACCTTGCCGCGCTCGCGGGCCGGATAGAGATCGCCGACGACCGTCAGCGCGACCGGCAGGATCGCGCCCGCGCCCACGCCCTGCACGAGCCGGAACACGATCATCGCGGGCATCGACCACGCGAAGCCTGCGAGCACCGAGCCGATCAGAAAGATCGCGATGCCCGCGAGTATCGCCGGCTTGCGGCCGTACAGGTCCGCGAGCTTGCCGAACACGACGGTGAGCGCGGTCTGCGTGAGCAGGAACGACGAGAACACCCAGCTGTAGAGATTGAGGCCGCCGAGTTGCGTGGCGATCTGCGGCATCGCGGTCGAGACGATGGTGGCCTCGATCGCGACCATGGCCATGGAGGCCATCACCGCTGCGATGACGAGGGGACGAGCGGTTTTTCGTGTCTGTGACATTCGATTATCAAAGGCCGGCCGCTCGCGGCAGCCGATGAATGCTGCGCGAGCGCGCTGTGCATGAAGAATGGAGATACGGCAGCTTGCAGATGGCTTGCAGCCAGCGCAATGCCGCCGATCAGGATGGCGCCGGATGCAATGTTATCCCGCCGCGCGAAACGCTGCTCGACGAGGCCTGAAACCGCGCGCGCTCATTCAACGCTAATTCTTCGCGCCTACGCTTCATCTCGTGGACGGACGGCGCGCTTCCTCCAGGCGCCGCGGTTCGTTGCACGTTTGGCAACTCCTCAGCCCTTGGCGCCGGCCGTGACCGGACCGGCGCATTTTTTTACCGGCGCGCAACGCGTACCGGTCACGCACATGTCGTCTTTCAGAACGAAATCTCCGGGAATGTCGCCTAGAATCGAACCGGCGAATGGCTCGTCTCCCGCTTCGCCCGTCTCCTTTCCGATGCGGCGGACTCGAATGATCAAATCACTGAGAAATCAACTGGTCGTCGCGCTGGGGTTGCTCGTGAGCGTGATCGGCGTCGCGCAGGGCATCAGTTCGTATCAGTTGAGCAAGACCGGCATGAGCGCGCTGCTCGACATGCGGCTCGAACAGGTGGCGGCGCGTCTGCGCGATGGCCTCGCCTATGCCCTCCCGAAAAATCCCGCGCGGGGCACGCAAGACGACCGCGACGTGGTCGCCGTGGTGTGGAAGCCGAATGATCCTCTGCCGTTTCGCACGACCGACCCTTCGCTGCATTTTCCGCGTGACGCGAAGCCTGGCTTCTCCGCCGTCGTGGTCAACGACGAAGACTGGCGTCTCTTCACGCGCCAGGAGCCGACCATGACGATCCAGGTCGCCCAGCGCTCGTCGGTGCGCCGCGATCTGACGACGGAAGCCGCGACGCTCACGCTCTGGCCGATCGCCGTGCTGCTGCCGCTCGTGTGGATCGCGGTCGTGTTCGTCGTGCGGCGCTCGCTGCGTCAGTTGAATCAGCTCGGCGCGGAAGTGTGCGCCATCGATATGGGGCATCTGCAGCCGCTGCCGACCGTCGGCGTGCCCACGGAGATCGCGCCCTTCATTCATTCGATCAACACGATGATCGAGCGCCTCGCGACATCGATCGAAAAGGAGCGCAAGTTCATCGCCGACGCCGCGCACGAGTTGCGCACGCCGCTCACCGCGCTGCAGCTTCAGGCCGACAATCTCGCGCCGCACATCGCGCCCGGCAATCAGGAGCGTTTCCAGGAATTGCGCAAGGGCATCGCGCGCAGCGGCAAACTCATCGCGCAGTTGTTGCGGCTCGCCCGCGCCGATGCGCCCATGAACGGCGCGCCGCTTTCGCGCGTGGATCTCGCGGACGTGGTGACGGGCGCCGTCGCCGATGTATTGCCGATCGCGATCGCGCGCGGCATGGATATCGGCGCGGAGGAAATGGTGAGCGCTCACGTGCGCGCCGTGGAGACGGACATCGGCATGGCGGTGAAGAACCTCGTGTCGAACGCGGTGCGCTACACGCCCGATGGCGGCACCATCGATCTGCGCATGCGGCGCGACGGCGGCATGATCTGGGTCGACGTCATCGACAACGGCCCGGGCATCGCCGAGGAACTGCTGCCGCGCGTGTTCGACCGCTTTTTTCGCGCGAATCCGGACGTGGAGGGCAGCGGGCTCGGCTTGTCGATCGTGAAGGCGATCGCCGCGCGCTACGGCGGCGACGTGACGCTGAAGAACCGCGGCGACGCTCGCTCGGGCATCGTCGCGTCGATCGGCTTTCCCGTCGAGGAAGTGCGGGAAAGTACGGCACAAGCGGCACCCGCGTCCGCATGAAACGCCTCGGAATTGGTATTTGCGCCCGGTTTTGCGCCGATTACAATGCATTCGCTGCGTGGCGCAAAGCGAACATCGGCGGTCAATAGAAGAGATAAAAAGACCGGCCGTGCGTTTCATTCGCTTGGCGCCGCATTCCGGGCGCGTGGCGCGCGCCATTCTCGCCGGGTGCGGGGTGGAACATGCGAATTCTTCTGATCGAAGACGACGTGCAGATCGGCACGAGCCTCATGCGTGCGCTCAAGGATGCCGATTACGCCGTCGACTGGGTCCGCGACGGCAACGCGGGCCGCGAGGCGATAGCCGCCGCCGAGTACACCGTCGTGCTGCTCGATCTCGGCTTGCCGGGCATGACCGGCATCGAGCTTTTGCGGCAGGCGCGCACGGCGGGCAACGCGACACCCGTGCTGATCCTCACCGCGCGCGACGATCTCGACACGCGCGTGCAAGGCCTCGATCTCGGCGCGGACGACTATCTGCTGAAGCCCTTCGACATGCCCGAGCTGCTCGCGCGCATCCGCGCGGTGCTGCGGCGCAAGGCGGGCTACGCGGTCTCGCGTCTCGGCGACGATTCGTTGAGCCTCAATCTCGATCAGCGCACGCTCACGTGCGGGGAGAATTCGGGCGTGCTGTCCGCGCGCGAGTTCGCGCTGATGCATGCGCTGCTCGAACGTCCCGGGACGATCTTCTCGCGCGATCAGCTGGAAGACCGTCTGTACGGCTGGGGCAAGGAAGTGGAGAGCAATGCGGTCGACGTGCTCATCCATTCGGTGCGCAAGAAATTCGGCGCGGGCGTGATTCGCAACGTGCGCGGGCTCGGCTGGACCGTGATGCTCGGGCAGGCGGGCCGCGAGGAAACGAAGTAGCGCGGGCGAAGCCGCGCACGTTGCAGGGGCGGCGCGCCTCATTGCTCGCTGTGATGCCTGCCGAGCGCACCGCAAAAGTACATGCTGTAGTCGTGATCCTCCGTTTCCACCTGACGCATGCGGCGTTCGAGATCGGCGAGATCGCTCGACGAGGCGAGGTAGTCGTCGGTGGCATCGTGCGTGGAAAAGAAGCTGCCGAGGGATTTCGAAAGACGTTCAAACATGATGTGCTCCCGTCATTGAAAGATGGCCTGTGCATCTGTGCATCTGGCCGACGGAAATCAGGTTATGCCGCGCGAATTAGAGGCGAATGAGCGCTCTGCGAAGACACGCGGCACGCGCAATGCTCGTCTTCGGCATGACGAAGCGTTCGCCAACGCACCGTGCAACGGAACCCGCCGCGGGTAGGCACTGCCGCGCCGCACCATCCCGTGCTATCTTTGTTTTATACGGGTTTCATACGGAACGC
Source organism: Caballeronia sp. 11_S32 (assembly GCF_056930355.1). Classification (NCBI taxonomy): domain Bacteria; kingdom Pseudomonadati; phylum Pseudomonadota; class Betaproteobacteria; order Burkholderiales; family Burkholderiaceae; genus Caballeronia; species Caballeronia sp. 11_S32. The sequence continues at coordinate 1,508,784 of NZ_JBXOWH010000004.1, read as the reverse complement.
CGTGCTTATCAGCAGCACCCGCCGCCGCATTCGTCGATCGTCTTCGAAGGCCGCCATGAACGATGTATCTCGTACCCTCAGTGCCCGCGACCGCGTCGAGTTGCTTTGCTGGCTCACGTGCGGCAGCCTCGGCGCGTACTACCTGAATGGCGACTGGCCGGCGCCCGCGTTCCACGTGCAGGCCGCGCACAAATGGCTCGACCGGCATCAGCGGTTCGCGGACTGGCTCACGGTCGCGAAGCTCGCGGCCATCGCGCGCGAGATCGCCACGCAGCATTGCGCGCTGCTCGAAGCGGACTGGGCGCGCGCTGCCGTCGAGGAAATTCTCGACAGCGAAGATCTCAACTATCAATCGGATGTCGTGCGGCAAGTCTTCGACGATTGCCGTCGCGCGCTCGCGGAAAAGCGCACGCCGGAGTGAGGCGGCCATCGCATGCGCGCAAAGGCTCTAGCGCGAATTACTGTATGGATGTACAGTAAGCCATTTTTCTTCGCCTGGCGGCACGGCTCAGCATGTTTGGTGCGTTCATTCCCGTCGAGTTCGCCCTGAGCGCGCCTGCTCGCGCGGCGGCGTTCTGATTTCCCCGATGGACGCGCCGTCTCCGCCCTCTGTTTTGCGCCGCATCGCCCATCTCGACATGGATGCGTTCTTCGCGTCCGTCGAACTGCTGCGTTACCCGGAACTGCGCGGCCAGCCGGTCGTGGTCGGCGGCGGGCGCAGCGCCACGCCCAAAACGCTTGCCGACGGCACGCGCCGCTTCAGACGCCTGCGCGACTACGCGGGCCGCGGCGTCGTGACCACCTCCACCTACGAGGCGCGCAAGTTCGGCGTCTTCTCCGCGATGGGCATGATGAAGGCCGCGCAGCTAGCGCCCGACGCGATCCTCCTGCCCACCGATTTCGATTCGTACCGCCACTACTCGCGTCTCTTCAAGGCCGCCATCGCGACTTTCACGGCGCAGATAGAGAACCGCGGCATCGACGAGATTTATATCGACGTGAGCGACCTGCCCGAAACGTCCGCCGATATCGGCAAAAGGATGAAGGACGCTGTGCGCGACGCCACCGGCCTCACGTGCTCCATCTGCATCGCGCCGAACAAGCTGCTCGCGAAGATCGGCTCCGAGCTCGACAAGCCCGACGGCCTCACCATCCTCACGATGGACGACCTGCCCACGCGCATCTGGCCGCTCGCCGCGCGCAAGGTCAATGGCATCGGGCCGAAGGCGAGCGAGAAGCTGGCGGCGCTCGGCATCGCCACCGTGGGGGACATCGCCGCCGCCGATCCGGGGCTTTTGCAGACGCACTTCGGCGGCACTTATGCCGCGTGGCTCGCGCGCATTGCGCAGGGGCAGGACGAGCGGCCGGTCGTCGTGAGCTCGACGCCCAAGTCGATGAGCCGCGAGACGACCTTCGAACGCGACTTTCATCCGAAGCAGGATCGCGCCACCTTGTCCGCCGAATTCACGGGGCTGTGCACGCGCGTCGCCGAGGACTTGCAGCGCAAGGGCTATGTCGGGCGCACGGTGGGCATCAAGCTGCGCTTCGACGACTTCCGCACCGTGACGCGCGATCTGACCATTCCCGTTGCGACGGCCGATCCCGTCGAGATTCGCCGCGCCGCGACGGAATGCCTGAAGCGCATCGTGCTCGACCGGCGCATCAGGCTGCTCGGCGTGAGAGTGAGCGCGCTCGCCGGGCGCGATGAGAGCGCGTTCGTCGAGCCGGTGCAGGTCGAATTGCCGTTCGATATCGCGGGCGAATGAGCTTTCCCATCATTCACGCTTCCGAACCGGCTTTATCGCTTCGGCACATAACCAAAGATCAGATGCTTGGTTGCCGCCCGAACCGCCGCGCGTTAGATTGATCGCTTCCCCGAAGCTATCGATTGTGATCGATTCGACCGTGACGATTCAGACCGCCCTCCATCCCGCACTCGCTTCAGCCAAAGAAGCCGCCGATCAACCCATCGAGATTCGCAAGTTCGACGCGCCGCTCGGCGCCGAAGTGATCGGCCTCGATCTGTCGAAGCCGCTGTCGCAAGCAGATTTCGCGCGCATTCATCGCGCGCATCTCGATCATCACGTGCTCGTGTTCCGCGATCAGCGCATCACGCCTGACGAGCAGGTCGCGTTCAGCAGGCGCTTCGGCCCGCTGCAGATTCACGTGCTGCATCAGTTCGGGCTAGCGGGGCATCCGGAAGTGCTGATCGTGTCGAACATCGTCGAGAACGGCAAGCCTATCGGCCTCGGCGACGCGGGTCATTTCTGGCACTCGGATCTGTCGTACAAAGAGACGCCGAGCCTCGGCTCGATGCTGCACGCGCAGGAGTTGCCCGCTCTCGGCGGCGACACGCTGTTTGCGAACCAGCATCTCGCGTGGGACACGTTGCCCGCGCATTTGCGTGATGCAGTCGAAGGCCGCGTCGCGGAGCATACGTATCTCGCCAAATACGCCGAGTTGCAAAAGCGCAGTCCGTGGCGGCCCAATCTTTCGGCGGAGCAGATTGCGCAGGTCAAGCCCGTGACGCATCCGATCGTGCGCACGCATCCCGAGACGAAGCGCCGCGCGCTCTTCGTCAGCGAGCATTTCACGACGCGCGTGATCGGCCTGCCCGAAGACGAGAGCCGCGCCTTGCTCGCGGAACTCTTCGCGCACAGCACGCGGCCCGAGTTCGTTTATCGCCATCAATGGCGCGAGCGCGACATGGTGTTCTGGGACAACCGCTCGGTCATGCATCTCGCGGCGGGCACGCCCGACGATCAGCGCCGCAAGCTGTATCGCACGACCATCGAAGGCGACGCGCCTTTCTAACACGCAGAATATTCCTTAATTCACGGGGTTTTTCGATGCATTCTCGAACAGGGAAGGGCGCCGCGCGCGCGCTCGTCGCCGCACTCGCGGTGTCGCTCGGCATTACGTCGGCGAGCGCGCATGCCGAGGGCACACTGCGCATTGCCGAGCAATTCGGCGTGGTGTATCTGCTGCTCAATGTGGCGCGCGATCAGAAGTTCATCGAGCAGGAAGGCAAGAAGGAAGGGCTCGAAATCAAGGTCGATTGGGCCAAACTCTCGGGCGGCGCGAGCGTCAACGATGCGTTGTTATCCGGCTCCGTCGATATCGCGGCCGCGGGCGTCGGACCTTTACTGACGATCTGGGACCGCACGCACGGGCGGCAGAACGTAAAGGGCGTCGCGTCGCTCGGCAATTTTCCGTATTACCTCGTATCGAACGATCCGCGCGTGAAGACCATCGCCGATTTCACCGACAAGGATCGCATCGCGGTGCCGGCGGTCGGCGTGTCTGTGCAGTCGCGGGTCCTGCAATACGCGGCGGCGAAGCAATGGGGCGATAAGGAGTACAACCGCCTCGACAAGCTCACGCAAGCGGTGCCGCATCCCGATGCGGCCGCGGCGATCATCGCGGGCGGCACGGAGATCAACGCGCACTTCGGCAATCCGCCGTTTCAGCAGCAGGAGCTCGCGGGCAATCCGAAGGCGCATATCGTGCTCAATTCATACGACGTGCTCGGCGGCCCCAGTTCCGCGACGGTGCTCTACGCGACCGAAAAATTCCGCAGCGAGAATCCGAAGACGTATCGCGCGTTCGTCGCCGGTCTCGCCGATGCCGCGCGCTATATCACGCAGCATCCGGAGCAGGCCGCCGATATTTATCTGCGCGTGAACAACGCGAAGATAGATCGCGATCTGCTCGTCAAGGTGATCAAGGACCCGTCGGTGCAATTCAAGGTCGCGCCGCAGAACACGTTCGCGCTCGCGCAATTCATGCATCGCGTCGGCGTGATCAAAAACGAGCCGAAGTCGTGGCAGGACTACTTTTTCAGCGATCCGGCGACAAAGGACGGCAGCTGAATCGCGGAATCGGGGAAGGGCGCTTATCGGCGAGCGCGAATTGGATATGCGCATTGATTGGTTCGCTCGCACGCTCAGCGCCGGTATCGTGAGCGTTTGCAATCCAGCATATCGAACATGGCCGCCAATCCCCAAGCGCTTTATTCGCGCGACGCCGAAAGCAACATCGCGACGAGTGCCAAGCTTCTGAGCGCGAAGAACGTCACGCTCGAATACCGCACGCCGGAGCGTCTCGTGCGCGCGACGCACGATGTCAGCTTCGATATCTACGGCGCCGACCGCTTCGTGCTGCTCGGGCCTTCGGGTTGCGGCAAGTCGACCCTGCTCAAGGCTGTCGCCGGTTTCATCGAGCCCGTCGCGGGCAGCATCGAGATCGGCGGCGAGCGTGTGCGCGGACCGGGCGCGGATCGCATCGTCGTGTTTCAGGAATTCGATCAACTGCCGCCGTGGAAGACCGTCGCGCAGAATGTGGCCTTTCCGCTGCGCGCCGCGCGCAAGCTCGGCCGCGCCGAAGCACGCGAGCGCGCGCTGCACTATCTCGACAAGGTCGGTCTCGCCAAATTCGCCGATGCCTATCCGCACACGTTGTCGGGCGGCATGAAGCAGCGCGTCGCCATTGCGCGCGCGCTCGCGATGCAGCCGCGCGTGCTGCTCATGGACGAGCCCTTCGCTGCCCTCGATGCACTCACGCGACGCCGCATGCAGGAAGAGCTTCTGCGCCTGTGGAGCGACGAGCGCTTCACGCTGTTGTTCGTCACGCATTCGATCGAAGAAGCGCTTATCGTCGGCAACCGCATACTGCTGCTGACGCCGCATCCGGGGCGCGTGCGCGCGGAGCTGAACAGTCATCAATACACGCAGGAAAGCCTCGGGCGCGGCGAGTTTCAGCAGAGCGTGGCCCGCATTCACCGATTGTTGTTTGAAGAGGAGGCAGCGCTTTGAGCACGCCGCATCTGATCGTGCCGCCGGTGCGGCCCGAATACGAAGTCACGCCCGCGGCGCCCGCCGGTATCGAACATGACGCGCCGCTGCCGCTTTCCAAGCGGCTCGCGGATCGCTCGTGGCTGCGCAAGACGATCATCGCGATCGTGCTGATCGCGTTATGGGAAATCGCCGCGCGCGCCGTCGACAACGATCTTCTGCTGCCGACCTTCAGCGCGACCTTCGTCGCGTTCGCGCAGGGCATTGCGTCGGGCGAGCTGATCGAGAAGATCGGCATATCGATGTCGGTGCTGCTGCGCGGCTACGCGCTCGGCGCGGCGCTCGCGTTCGTGCTGACATCGCTCGCGGTATCGACGCGCATCGGCCGCGACATCCTCTCGATGCTCACCGCGATGTTCAATCCGCTGCCCTCCATCGCGCTCCTGCCGCTCGCGCTGCTGTGGTTCGGCCTCGGTACCGGCAGCCTGTTGTTCGTGCTGGTGCATTCGGTGTTGTGGCCGCTCGCGCTCAACACGTATGCCGGCTTTCAGGCGGTGCCCGCGACCTTGCGCATGACGGGCCGCAACTACGGCTTGAATGGCATGCGTCACGTGATGCTGATTCTCGTGCCCGCCGCGTTGCCGTCGATACTCGCGGGCCTGCGCGTGGGCTGGGCGTTCGCGTGGCGCACGCTGATCGCGGCGGAGCTCGTGTTCGGCGCGAGCTCGGGCAAGGGCGGCCTCGGCTGGTACATCTTCCAGAATCGCAACGAGCTTTACACGGATCGCGTGTTCGCGGGGCTGGCCGCGGTCATCGTGATCGGGCTGGCGGTCGAGCATCTCGTGTTCGATACCGTCGAGCGCGTAACGGTGCGTCGCTGGGGCGTGCAGCAATAAGCGGCGATTACTGCTCTGCGTCGTTCCCGGCGCGAATGAAATCGATGAACGCGCGCAACGGCCCCGGCATGTGCGCGCGGCTCGGATAGTAGAGCCGCGGGCCGGTGAAGCTTTGCCACCACGGCTTGAGCACCGGCACGAGCGCGCCGCTGTCGATGGCCTCGCGCACGAACTCATCGAACGTATAGACGAGACCGAGTCCGGCGATGGCGCACGCGCGGCTCGTCTCGATCGACGACGTCACGAGCGGCCCTTGCGGCACGATGCGTATCACGTCCTTGCCGCGCATGAATTCCCACACCGCCAGCACGCCGCTTTCGAAGCGGTGCCCGATGCACGCGTGATTCACGAGTTCGCGCGGATGCTTGGGCTCGCCGTGCATCGCGAGATAGGAAGGCGCGGCAACCGCGACGAAGCGCTGCATGCGCGGTCCGATCGGCACCGCGATCATGTCGCGCTCGATGCGCTCGTCGTAGCGGATGCCCGCATCGAAACCGGCGGCGAGCACGTCGATGAAGTTATCGCTCGCGCTCAACTCCAGCGTGATGCCCGGATGCGCCGCGAGAAAGCGCGCGATGATCGGCGGCAGCACTTCGCGCGACACGATGGTCGGCACGTTCAGGCGCAGCGTGCCGGTCGGGCTGTCGCGAAAGCCGTTGACCGCATCGAGCGCGCCCGCAATCTCCGCGAACGCGGGTGCGAGGCGCTCGATCAGTCTTTCGCCCGCTTCCGTCGGCGTGACGCTGCGCGTCGTGCGATTCAGCAGGCGCACGCCCAGACGCGTTTCGAGCCTGCGCACCGCCTCGCTCAACGATGACGCCGACACGCCGCGCAACAGCGCCGCCTGCCTGAAGCCGCGCGTGCGCGCGACGGCCAGAAACGCGTGAAGATCCGACAGATCCGGTTCGCTCATTGTTCGCCTCGGCGCACAGCCCATTCGCATTGAGGCGGATTATCGCACGCGTACTTTGCTCACATAATCCTCTCCATCGCCGGGATTCACGGCGCATGTCCTTCAGGAGAGAACGAATATGGAACAACGCAGACTCGGAAAGACCGGACCGCAATCGTCGGCCATCGGGCTCGGATGCATGGGCATGTCGGGCATGTATGGGCCGTCGGATCGCGCCGAGAGCATCGCGACGATTCATGCCGCGCTCGAAGCGGGCGTCACGCTGCTCGATACCGGCGATTTCTACGGCATGGGCCACAACGAGATGTTGATCGGCGAGGCGTTGAGAAGCGCGCCGCCGTCGCGCCGCGATTCGGCGATTCTCAGCGTGAAGTTCGGCGGCATGCGCGATCCGGCGGGCAACTTTATCGCGTTCGACGGGCGTCCCGTTGCCGTGAAGAACGCGCTCGCTTACACGTTGCAGCGGCTGGGCGTCGAGCATATCGACATCTATCGCCCCGCGCGGCTCGATGCGAACGTGCCGATAGAAGATACCGTGGGCGCCATCGCCGACATGATCAAAGCGGGCTATGTGCGTCATGTCGGCCTCTCGGAAGTCGGCGCGGCGACGATCCGCAAGGCTGCGGCGGTGCATCCCGTGTGCGATCTGCAGATCGAGTATTCGTTGATTTCGCGCGGCATCGAGGATGCGATTCTGCCCGCGTGCCGTGAGCTCGGCATCGGCATCACGGCATATGGCGTGCTGTCGCGCGGATTGATCAGCGGGCACTGGAGCAAGGACGCCGCGCAATCGGGAGACTGGCGTGCGAATAGCCCGCGCTTTCAGCAAGGCAATGTCGAACGCAATCTCGCGCTCGTCGATGCATTGCGCAGGATCGCCGATGCGAAGCGCGTGAGCGTCGCGCAGATCGCGATTGCATGGGTGCTCGGGCAGGGCGATGACATCGTTCCCGTCATCGGCGCGCGCCGTCGCGATCGTTTGACGGAATCGCTCGGCGCGCTCGATGCGAAGCTCACGAAGGACGAGCTCGCCGCGATCGAAGCCGCGGTGCCGAAGGGCGCGGCGGCGGGCGATCGCTACGAGGCCGTGCAGATGGCCCACCTCGACAGCGAGAAGAAGTAGGCGCTCGATGTCTTTCCTTCGACTGACTCGTCAGGAACATTAGCCCGCGATGAATCGGAAGGCCGATGGAGAATGGCCCGTTTATGGCGGGTCGATGTTGCTCAAAGGTTAGAGGTCCGCGTATCGCGGCAAGAGCCCCTGATCGGCCAACCGAATTTCAAGCGCGTTTGCGACTCTCACATGCTCCGCGTTGTCGGCGTCAAACGGTTCATCTATGACGCTGATGATGATGGTCCCCTCAGTGCCGTTCGGGTCCTTGACGTGGCGAATCATTGCGGCCTCTGGAACCTGCTCATGCTCGATCCGGCGCGGCAGATAGAGCATCCAGCCGACGCCGGGACGATCGGGGAAGACTCTCTTCCCAATTCGATAGTTGCTCGATCCGACCTGAATCAATCGCGCGGGCCAAACTTCTAGAAGTGATTCAATGAGTTCAGCGATCGCATGAAACCAGGATAGTTCAGCGGGGTTCTCTGCATTGAGCTGAATATGGCAGAGACCATTGAGGTTGAACCGCAGCGCGAAGTCTGAGGCGTGAACACCTTCCGCCCCATTCCAAACCGATTCGGAACTCACGGCCCTCTCCGTGTCGTCCCTCTGCGCCATTGTTACGAACTCAGACGATGGGCCCGACTCACCGAACGCTCGATGGAGCAAAGCGGCCTTCCTGGAGGAAGCTTTTAGTAACCACCGCTCCATCGGAAAGCCGACTTTTTGAAGGTGACCGGCGAATAAGTAGGCCTGTTGACACCGCTCCAGCGCAGGCGGAAGGGCTTCTTCCGCTCCGCGAAAAATCAAAACAAGCTGTATATCAAAGTCTTTCATTATATTGGTCTATTGGCTTGAGATATACGTACTACATTGATTTTAGCTCTGTTTCTATCGTGTATCCTGATAATAGAAACTGTTCAGTACACCATTCAAAGAACATGGGCGTCATGAAATACCAACGCAACCTGCTCGGAGGATTCTCGACAGCTATCGCATTCTGTGCGCCAGCTTGCCGAATAGCGCCGTCTGTTCCAGTCCACCACGACTTGACCCTTCCCGGCCCCATCATGAACTGGTCGTAGTCGGCCTTTGCTTCTTGCAAGAGGCAGCCGCTGGATTGGAAGCCATCAAAATCCCGCCCGAAGAAGATCCATTCCATGCCGGGAGGGAAGCCGGTCACGAATTGTTGATATTTCGCCGAGAGTTCAGGCATGGAATGCTTGACCGGTCCTAAGAAGCCCTTATCAGGGGGACACTTGCACTCGCGCTTCCGCGTGCGCGTCTTCACGTGCGTCTCTGCCTTGTCCTTACCCTTCGCGCTGTCTTCCGGAATGCTAAGAATGACCACTGTGGCGGTTCCGCTTACTGCAACGGCCGTAGCTGCGCCTGACGATACGAAAGCCGTCCAAGCGGTCGCGATCGCCGTCCCAGCCGCCTCCAGAAGAGCGGGAATAAGTGGTGCTGCCATTACCATTTAATTTTCCTCATGCTAATGCGCGCGCAACTTTGTACGCGCTACGTCTAACATCATATCGACGACGCCACCGTGATCCGTCTTGTCGTCGAGGCGAGCGGTCTCACGACCCGTGAAATCTTTCATCGATTCACCTTCGAAAAAGGTTTAATGAAACCCGCCCATGAGCAGCGGTCACAAGGCGGATTCGCGGGGAGTCAACGGGCGAAAACGTAGCGGGGTTTTATTGTGGGAAGAATGCGTGCAAACCTTTAAGCCAAAAGCACTGACGGTTGGCAATTAGAAATCCGCCTATTCCGACGTCTTCACACCCCACGCGGCACGCAATCTGCGACGCGTGTACGATCGATTCCGGTCCACCGATGGAGAGACGCCGAGTGAAAATCGCGACCTTCAACATCAACGGCATCCGTCCGCGCCTCGACGCCTTGCTGAAATGGCTCGAACGCGAGTCTCCCGATATCGCCTGCCTGCAGGAATTGAAAGCGACGGACGCGCAGTTTCCCGCCGATGCGATCGCGAACGCGGGCTATGGCGCGCTATGGCATGGACAGGCATCGTGGAACGGCGTGGCGATCCTCGCGAAAGGCGCCGATCCCGTTCTCAGCCGGCGCGGGATTCCCGGCTTCGAGGACGATACGCATAGCCGCTATATCGAAGCGGCCGTGGGCGGCTTGCTGATCGGCTGTCTCTATCTTCCGAACGGCAATCCGCAGCCGGGCCCGAAGTTCGATTACAAGCTCGCGTGGTTCGAACGCTTCAACGCGCACGCGAAGGCGCTTTTCGATAGCGGCCATCCCGTTGTGCTCGCGGGCGATTACAACGTCGTGCCCACCGATGAAGACATCTACAACACGCGCTCATGGCTCAAGGACGCGTTGCTTCAACCCGAAAGCCGCGCGGCCTATGCGGACCTGCTCGCTCAGGGCTGGACGGATGCATTGCGCAAGAAGTTTCCCGATGAGCGCATCTATACGTTCTGGGATTACTTTCGAAACCATTGGCAGACGAATTCGGGCTTGCGCATCGATCACATTCTGCTCAGCAAGGACCTGGCGAAGAAACTGGAAAGCGCGGGCGTCGACAAATGGGTGCGCGGCGAGCCGCATGCGAGCGATCATGCGCCGGCGTGGGTGACGCTCAAGCTCGGGCGCAGCCGCAAGAAGGCCGACGCCTAGGCTTGCATCGTGTCTCGCGTGGCTTGTAGCGAGGCGAGGAATGGCATGACGTGCTCGCGGCCGCCCATCGTCCAGACATCGAGATGGTCGGCGTCTTCGATGAGCGCAATACGTTTGTCGCCGCGCGCGGTGTCGAAGAGGCGCTGGAAATGCTCGGGCGGGATCACGCCGTCTTTCGTGCCGCCATAGATGAGAAGCGGCGCATCGATCGTCGCGATCTTCGACAGGCTCTCGTAGCGGTCGCGTGCGAGCAGGCGCACGGGGAAGAGCCAGAAGCGCTTCGCGGCGACATCGACGATGCTCGTGAAAGGCGCTTCGAGCATCAGCGCGGCGATTTTCGCTTCGCTCGCGAGTTGCACCGCCACGCCGGAGCCGAGCGAATAGCCATGCACCGCGATGTGCTTCGAACGCGCCGCGGCGTATGCGTAGGCGGCGCGGGCATCGGCATAGAGGCCGGCTTCACGGGGCGTGCCCGGATTGCCGCCGTAGCCGCGATATTCGGCGAGCAGCACGCCGTAGCCCGCTTCGATCATCTCCAGCGCAATATGTCCGCGCTGGGCGAGGTCTTCGCCGTTGCCGTGAAAGAGGATGACGGTGGGGGCGGCTTCATTCGGCGGCGCCTTGTAGCGCATCGTCAGGTCGAGGCCGTCTTCCGTTCTTATGCTCACCGCTTCGGTGCGTTCTTCCAGTTCGGCATTCTTGAAGGCCTCGATCTGTTCGAGCGGATACACCAGCCTTCCTTGCAGCCAGTAGAGGCCCGCGAGGGCGAAGGCGTAGCAAAGGGCCATCGCGGCGAGGAGGAACCAGAGGACTTCGCGCATGGATCTCGGGCGGCTTTCGGGTTCCTCGTATGTTAGTGGGTTTGCGATGTCCGGGTTCGTGCGCAAACCGCACAAATCGCACGAGCTTAGTCAATCGCGCACGTCCACGTCGCCATGCCGCAGACTCAGCGGTATCTCCGCGGCGATTTCCTTTTCCACGTCGCCGGCATCGCGTCCGCGATTGAACAGCGCATTGAGCAGGATCGCGAACACCGCTGCAAGCGTGATCCCGCTATGCGTGAGCGGCCCGGCCCACGCCGGCATATGAGCAAAGAACGACGGCGCGGCAAGCGGAATCACGCCCACGCCCAGACTGATCGCGATGATGAGCAAGTTGTTCTTGCTGTCGAAATCGACCTTGCTCAGGATCTTCACGCCGGTCGCGGCCACCATGCCGAACATCGCGATGCCCGCGCCGCCGAGCACGACAACCGGTATCGAAGCGATCAGATTGGACAGCTTCGGCAGCAGCCCGAGCAGAATCAGGATCACGCCGGACACCGCGACGACCCAGCGGCTCTTCACGCCCGTAATCCCCACGAGCCCGATGTTCTGCGAGAACGACGAATGCGGAAATGTATTGAAGATGCCGCCGATCACCGTGCCGAGCCCATCGGTGCGCAATCCGCGCGTCGCATCGATACGGGAGACGGGCCGCATCGCGAGATCGCCGAGCGCGAGAAACATGCCGAGCGATTCCACCATGATCACGACCATCACGAGACACAGCGATGCGATGGCCGCGATATCGAAGGTGGGCATGCCGAACGCGAACGGGCGCACCGGCGCGAACCACGCGGCCTGACCCACGCCCGCGAAATCGACGAAGCCGAGCGGCAGCGCGATGGCAAAACCGATCGCCATGCCGAGCAACACCGATATGTTCGCGATGAAGCCCTTCATGTACTTATTGATGAGCAGAATCGCGAGCAGCACGATGGCCGCGATCATCAGGTTCCTGGGTTCGCCGAAATTCGCCGCGCCGCGTCCGCCGCCCGCCCAGTTGATCGCGACCGGAAAGAGCGTCATGCCGATCGTGAGAATGATCGTGCCCGTGACGATGGGCGGAAAGAAACGCATCAGCCGCCCGAAGAACGGCGCGATCAGAATGGCGAACACGCCCGCCGCGATGGTCGCGCCGAAGATCGCCGTCAGGCCCGCGCCGGACGACGCCATTGCGACCATCGGGCCGACCGGCGCGAAGCTCACGCCCATGATGACTGGCAGCCGGATGCCGAACTTCCACACGCCGATGCACTGCACCAACGTCACGAGCCCGCACGCGAAGAGATCCGAGCTGATGAGAAACGCGACCTGATCCTTCGGCAGCTTGAGCGCCGCGCCGATGATGAGCGGCACCGCGATCGCGCCCGCGTACATCACGAGCACGTGCTGGATGCCGACCGCGAGCATCTGGCCGATGGGCAGCACTTCGTCGACGGGATGGATCGTTTGGGCCATGTGCGCTCCGGCGGGTCGGATGACGGTTCGAGTCGGTCGCCCGAGTATTGCACCGCGCGCTACCCAAAAAAATATTCGCGCTGCTATACGCGGCATTGCAGGCCGATCCAGCACAACGCGGACAAAGCCTCGCCGCTGACGGAATGAAAGCGTGAACAGCATCGGCGATGCACTACACTGTCCCACACGTCGCTCGGGACGTATGCGTCCTTCCGTCGAAACGGAGCCAGTCACGATGAACCTGCTTTTCGTCGACGACAACCACGCCTGCATCGAGACTCTGGTCGACATCGCAAGCGGAATGGGTCACACCGCGGCCGTCGCGCACGACGGCGCCGGCTGCCTCGCGCTCACATCGAGCAAGCATTTCGACAGCATCTTTCTCGACATCACGCTTCCCGACGCCGACGGCCGCGAGATCTGCACCGCGATCCGCGCGGCCGGGCCGAGCAGCCGCGCGCGCATCATCGCGATGACCGGCCACACCGATTTCGTCGCGAGCAGCGGCGAAACCAGCTTCGACGGCTTCCTGCTGAAACCGATCAGCCTCCAGGCACTCGAACTATTCCTGCTCTCGCGTTAGAAACGCACGCGTTTCGCCAGGATATTTGACCGGTCTTTGCCCAGCCGCGAACGAACGATCGGCAGCAATTGCCGATTCGTCATACCTGGCTGAACAGCAGGCGAAATAATCCGCGCAAGCCTTGCACTACAAGGGGTTTCCGGCTGTCGATTTTTGGGATGGCGTGCTACATTCCGAGCGCCTTGCGTTGCTTTATTTCGACAACGTTCGCGGCAGCGCAACAAAACCTACGTCCGGGGCTTGGAGCCCAAAAAACATCACTCGCACAGGATCTCGGCATGGAAATGGTCGGCGGAATTCGGCTTGCCCAGTTGTTCACGAATAATCAGGAGCAATTGCTCGCGGAATGGTTCACGCAGCAGCACGCGATCGCGTCGCGGCGCGGGCTCGTCGGCGAAGCGGAGCTTCGCAATCAGTTCGCGCAGTTCGTCTCGCTGATGGTCACGGCGCTCGGCTCCACCGAGCGCATCGATTTCAAAGCGCTCGCGTGGCAGGATGTGCGCGCGTTCCTCGCGGAGATGTCCGCGCAGCGCGCGCGTCAGGGATTCACGCCCGCCGAGACCGCGATGTTCGTGTTCTCGCTCAAGCAGCCGCTGTTCACGCGCCTGCGCGATTCGCTCGGCAACGACGCGGCCACGCTCGCCGATCTCACCTGGATGATCAGCACGCTCTTCGACGAACTCGGTCTCTACACGACCGAAGTCTTCCAGGCGAGCCGCGAGCAGGTCATCGTGCGCCAGCAGCAGGAACTGCTCGAACTGTCGACGCCCGTCGTGCAGTTGTGGGACGGCATCCTCGCGCTGCCCCTGATCGGCACGCTCGATTCCGCGCGCACGCAGGTCGTGATGGAAAACCTCTTGCAGAAGATCGTCGAGACGGGCGCGTCCATTTCGATCATCGATATCACCGGCGTGCCGACCGTCGATACGCTCGTCGCGCAGCATCTGCTGAAGACCGTCGCGGCAGCGCGGCTGATGGGCGCGGACTGCATCATCAGCGGCATTCGCCCGCAGATCGCGCAGACCATCGTGCATCTCGGCGTGAACCTCTCGAACGTCACGACCAAGGCGACGCTCGCGGCGGCTTTCGTCGTCGCGTTGCAGCGCACGGGCAAGTCGGTGACGGCGGCGCTTCAGGACGCGTCGCGCGCAGGCCGTTCCAACGACGCCTTCGATTCGCTGCAACCGGAATGACGCCGCTTCCCGCCATTCGAAGCACGCAACGAACGCAACGCGACTGAACGGGACCATAATCGATGGAACGCATTCCGATTCTCACGATGGGCAAGCTCCTGCTCGTCACCATTCAGGTCGACATGCACGACCGGCTCGCGCTCGCGCTGCAGGACGATCTGACGAGCCGCATCGTCAAGGACGGCGCGCGCGGCGTGCTGATAGACATTTCCTCGCTCGACGTGGTCGATTCGTTCATCGGACGCATGATCGGCAACACGGCGGCGATGGCGCGCGTGCTCGATGCCGAGACGGTCGTCGTCGGCATGCAGCCTTCGGTCGCGATCACGCTGGTCGAGCTCGGCCTCACGCTGTCGGGCGTGCGCACCGCGCTCAACGTGGAGAAAGGCATGGCGCTCCTCGCAAGGGGCGGCACGGTCTGACGGCCGCATGCGAACGACTCCATGACGATCTTCAACTCCACAGCCGCGCCGACGTCATCGTCGCCGCCCGACACGCTGCCGATCCGCTCCGACGAGCAGATCGTGCGGCTGCGCCAGTTCGTGCGCGAAAAGGCGGTCGCGCAGGGCCTGTCGCTCATCGATCAGACCAAGTTCGTGACGGCGGCGAGCGAGCTGGCACGCAACACGCTCATCTATGGCGGCGGCGGCGACGTGCATTGCTATCTCGTCGAGCGCAATGGCCGCCGCGGGCTCAAACTCGAATTTGTCGACAACGGTCCCGGCATTCCGGATATCCAGCGCGCGCTGTCGGATGGCTTTACGTCGGGCAGCGGTCTCGGCCTTGGCCTCGGTGGCGCGAAGCGCCTGTGCGACGAGTTCGATATCCGCTCGGCGCCGGGCGAAGGCACGCACGTTTCGATCACCAAATGGAAACCGTACTGAAGGAATCGATGGCCGCGCAGCAGCGCTACGAGATCGCCGAGGCGAGCCAGATCGCCTATGCGCGGCGTTCGATCGGCGAACTCGCGCGCGGGCTCGGTTTCAACGAGACCGTCGCGGGCGAACTGGCGATCGTCGTCACCGAATGCGGCACCAATCTGCTGAAGCATGCGCAACGCGGCGAGCTGCTGGTGCGGCCGCTCGTCGATTCGAACGCGGGCGCGGCGCTTCGCTACGGCATCGAAGTGCTGTGCGTCGACAACGGGCCGGGCATCCACGATCTGCATCGCTGTTTCGAGGACGGCTATACGACGGCGGGCAGTCCCGGCAACGGCATGGGCGCGATCGAGCGCCTGTCGGACGAGCTCGATATCTGGAGCGCGCCGGGGCTCGGCACGGTGCTGCGCGTCCTGTTCTGGAACGTGCCGGGCGCGGCGAACATGCCCGCGCCGCACCTGACGTACGGCGTCGTGAATCTGCCGCTGCAAACCGAAACCGTGTGCGGCGATGCCTGGGCGTGCCACGCGAACGAGGGCGAGTTCACCGTGCTCGTCGCCGATGGCCTCGGCCACGGCCCGCTCGCCAACGTCGCCGCGATCGAAGCAGCAAAGGTGCTCGCCGCGAACGGCGGTCTCGCGCTCGACCGCATCATGGACGCCGCCAACGATGCGCTGCGCCCGACGCGTGGCGCGGCGGTCGGCATCGCGCGCATGCCGGCGTTCGCGTCGATGGCGGGCACGCCGGTCACGTTCGCGGGCATCGGCAATATCTCGGCGAGCGTGTGGACCGAAGGGACGCACAAGCATCTCGTGTCGCACAGCGGTATCGTCGGGCATGCAACGCGCCGCGCGCAATTGTTCGACGTGCCGTATCCGCGCAACGCGCTCGTCGTGCTGCATTCGGACGGGCTCACGTCGCGCTGGGATCTCGCGCGCTATCCGGGGCTGGCCACGCGGCATCCGGCGCTCGTCGCGGCGGTGCTGTATCGTGATTTCTCGCGCGGACGCGACGACATCACCGTGTTCGTCGCGCGCGTCACCGGAGACGCATGATGACGCTGCCGCTCTACGCGATGACTATCGACGACGAGCGCGATATTGTCACTGCCCGCGTGAAGGCGCGCGATGCGAGCGCCGCGCTCGGCTTCTCGCCGCAGGACCAGACGCGCATTTCCACGTCCGTGCTCGAAGCCGCGCGCACGGTGTTGAGCGCGGGGCAGGCGGCGCGCGCGGAATTTTTCGTCGATGACGCCATGCGGCCGCCGCGCTTCGTCGTGCGTTTTCTGGCGGGCGCCGGTGCGGGCGAGCGGCTGCGCGCGATGCGCAACGACGACTCGCAAGCCGCGCTCGGCCTGCTCGCGGCGCACCGGCTGATGGACCAGTGCGCGATCGCCGATGAAGCCGGCGGCGCGACGTCCATCTCGCTCGCGAAGTCCTTGCCCGATTCCGCGCTCTGCGAGATGCAGGCGGTGAAGGAGGTGCTCTCGCGTCAGTCGAGCGAGGACACGGCCGCCGAGCTGCAGCGTCAGAATCGCGAGCTGATCGCCGCGCTCGCCGATCTGCGCGAGCGTCAGGAAGAGCTCACGCGTCTCACGCGCGAGCTGGAGGACACCAATCGCGGCGTCGTCGCGCTCTATGCGGAGCTGGATGCGCGCGCCGATCATCTGCGCCGCGCGGACGAATCGAAGTCGCGCTTTCTGTCGAACATGAGCCACGAGTTCCGCACGCCGCTCTCGTCGATTCGCGCGCTCTCGAAGCTCTTGCTTGAGCGCATCGACGGCGAGCTGACCGAGGAGCAGGAGAAGCAGGTGCGCTTCATCCGCAAGGCGGCGGAAGATCTGTCGGAGACGGTCGACGACCTGCTCGATCTCGCGAAGATCGAGGCGGGCAAAATCGAGGTGCGTCCCGCGGAATTCGAAGTCGATACCTTGTTCTCGGCGCTGCGCGGCATGCTGCGGCCGCTGTCGCCGGGCGGCGCGGTGGAGCTCGTGTTCGAAGCGTGCGAAGGCTTGCCGCCCATCCGCACCGACGAAGCGAAGGTCGCGCAGGTGTTGCGCAACTTCGTGTCGAACGCGCTCAAGTTCACCGAGCGCGGCGAGGTGCGCGTTGCCGCGAATTATGACGATGCGCGGCGGCTCATCACGTTCTCCGTCACCGATACGGGTATCGGCATCGCGCCCGAGCATCAGCAAGTGGTGTTCGAAGAGTTCGGGCAAGTGGAGAACCGGCTGCAGCAATACGTGAAGGGCACGGGGCTCGGCTTGCCGCTGTGCCGCAAGCTCTGCAAGCTGCTCGGCGGCGACGTCTCGCTCACGAGCGAAGCCGGGCGCGGCTCGGTTTTCAGCGCGACGATCCCCGCGCATTACGGCGCGGACTTCGACGCGATGCATCATGCGGCAAGCGACACGCGGCCCGCCGTGCTGATCGTCGCGAGCAATCCGATCGAGCGGCTCGACTGCGAGGCCGCGTTGCGCGACTCGCCGTATCGCGCGATGAGCGCCGCGACGCTCGACGAAGCCGGCCGCCTGCTCGCGCGCACGCAGCCTGCGGCGTTGCTGCTCGCGGTGCGGCCCGCGCCGTCCGAAGCGTGGATCTGGCTCGCCGCGCTGCGCGCGCAGGCCGCGACGCGCAGCATTCCGATCGTCGTGCTCGGAGAAGGCGAGGATCGCGATGAAGCAGAGGCGCTGGGCGCGGCCGCGTTCATCGAGAAGCCGGTCGGCGGCGACGAGCTGCCGGGCGTCCTGAATGCAGTGACCGGCAAGGGACGACCATCATGACAAGCGACTGGAACGAGGTGCTGATCCTCAACGTCGACGACAACGACGGCGCCCGCTATGCGAAAACGCGCATCCTGTCGCGCGCGGGCTTCAACGTGATCGAAGCGGCGACGGGCACCGCAGCGCTCGAACGCGTGCGCGCCGAAGCGCCCGACCTCGTGCTGCTCGACGTGAAGCTACCCGACATCAACGGGCTCGAAGTGTGCCGGCAGATCAAGGCATCGCCGGAAACCGCGAGCACGCTCGTGTTGCAGACATCGGCGGCGGCGGTGCACAGTCTCGACCGCATTCGCGGTCTCGAAGGCGGCGCGGATAGTTACCTGACCGAGCCTGTCGAACCCGCCGAGCTGATCGCGCACGTGCGCGCGCTGCTGCGCGTGCGGCTCGCGGAAAACGCGCTGCGTGAAAGCGAAGAGCGCTTTCGCCAGCTTGCAGAGAATATCGACGATGTGTTCTGGATGCTCGACCCCGCATCGAACGCATTGCTCTACGTGAGCCCGGCTTACACGCATCTCTTCGATACCGGCGGCGGCGCGCCCCTGCCCGCGCCGGGACCGGATCACTGGTCCGGCGACATTCTTCCGCTCGACCGCGATCATGTCGCCGAAGCCTATCGTCATCTGCTCGCCAACGGCACGCCGTATCAGGTCGAATATCGCATCATGCGTGCGAGCGGCGGGCCGCGCTGGGTCGCCGAGCGCGCGTTCCAGGTGCGCGGCGCGGCGGGGCATCCCGCGCGGCCGTATCGCATTGCGGGCATCGTCAACGATATCTCCGAGCGCAAGGCCGCCGAGTTGCTGCTGCGCGAAGCGGATCGCCGCAAGGACGAATTTCTCGCGATGCTCGCGCACGAGCTGCGCAATCCGCTGGCGCCGATCCGCAATGCGGTCGATCTGCTCGATCCCGATCGCGAGCCGTCCGCGCAGCACTTCGCGACGGTCCGCGCGATCATCGACAGGCAGGTGCGGCATCTGAGCCGTCTCGTCGACGATCTGCTCGACGTCGCGCGCATCACGCAGGGCAAGATCACGCTGCGTCAGGAAACGGTCGATCTCGCGGCGGCCATCGCGGCGGCGATCGAGACCGTGCAGCCCGCGCTCGAAAGAAAGCGCCATACGTTGACGGTGAACTTGCCGGATGCGCCGCTCTATATCGTCGGCGACAGCGTGCGGCTCGCGCAGGTGTTCGGCAATCTGTTGTCGAATGCTTCGAAGTACAGCCTCGAAGGCGGCGAGATCGCGATCGCGACCGACCAGTTCGGCGATGAAGTGCGCATTGTCGTGCGCGATAACGGCATCGGCATCGCGCATGACATGCTGCCGCATATCTTCGATCTCTTCGTGCAATCGGAGACCTCGCTCGAGCGCTCGGAGGGCGGGCTCGGCATCGGCTTGCCGCTCGCGAAGACGCTCGTCGAGTTGCAGGGCGGTCGCATCGAGGCGTTTTCCGCCGGGCCGCAGACGGGCAGCGAGTTCGTCGTGTGGCTGCCGCTCGCGAAGGATGCTCAGGTTGCCTTGCATGGCGCCGGAGAGGTGCCGGTCAGCGTGGCGAGCGGCAAGCGCGTGCTGATCGTCGATGACAGCGTGGACGCGGCCACGGCGATGGCGCTTCTGCTCGAAGCGGACGGCTTCGACGTACGCACGGCCCACGACGCAACCGAAGCGCTCGCACTCTCCGATACCTTCGCGCCGCAGATCGTGCTGCTCGATATCGGCCTGCCGGGCATGGACGGTTATCGTCTCGCGAGCGAGATGCGCTCGCGGCCCGCCACCGCCGACGCATTGCTGATCGCGGTGACGGGATACGGCCAGGCGCATGATCGGCAGCGTTCGAAGGACGCGGGCTTCGATCATCATTTCGTGAAGCCGGTCGCGTTCGCGGAGATTCAACGAGCCGTGCAGGGACGATTCGAGTAATCCGCGCTGAGCGTTTTCACCTAGCGATTCGCGGTTGACTCGCATCGTCGCGCGTCCGAAACTCTAGCCATCCGGATGTGATCACAGGTCACACGATTCCGAAAGCATCGCAGCGGCCGAACGAAAGAACGGAGGCAGAGGTGGCGGCACGGACGACTACGGACTTACCCGCGCTCGAACTGGTTGCACGCGAAACGATGGCCGGTCGCGTCTATGCGCAACTGAAGCAGGCCATCATGACGGGCCGCTTCGCGCCCGGACAATTGCTGAGCCTGCGCAGCGTGGCCGAGGCAGTCGGCTCCTCGACGATGCCGGTGCGCGCCGCGCTCACGCGCCTGCAGGCGGAAGGCGCCTTGATCGACGGCCCCGGCCGCGCGCTGATGGTCCCGCCGATGACGCCCGAATTGCTCGAAGAGTTGCGCGACGTGCGCATCGCGCTGGAAGGCGCGGTCGCGAAGCGTGCGGCATCGCGCATGACGCGCGCGCATCTCGAAGCGCTCCAGGCGATCTTTGACACAATGGACGCGCACGTCGAAGCGGGCGATGCCCCCGCGTATCTGCGCAGCAACTTCGAATTCCATGTCGCCATTTATACGCGCGGCGCGAGCGATCTCACGCTCGCGACGATCCAGAACCTCTGGATGCGCATCGGCCCGTTCCTCAATCTCGTCGCTCCCGACATTCCCCACATGCGCCGTTCGATGAAGGCGCATCGACATATCGTCGAAGCGCTCTGGCGCGGCGACGGCGAAGGCGCGCGCGCCGGCATCGAGGAAGACATCGGCGATGCGGCCGCGGACCTGCGCGAAAGGCTTCAGGCGAGCAATAAGGACGGCGTGCAAGAAAGCGCCTGAGCATGACAACAACGGAGACAGGCATGACGGTTCTTCAGATGCTGAAACCGCACGCGGGCTTGCGCGTGCTCATCACGGGCGGCGCATCGGGCATCGGGCTCGTGATGGCGCGCGCGTTCGTCGATGCCGGCGCGCGCGTGCACGTCTGCGATGCGAGCGCCGAAGCGATCGATGCATTGACCCAGGCCGAAGCGAGCGCGGAGTGCAACGCGATCACGTCGACGCTCGCGGATGTATCGGACAAGGATGCCGTCGAGCGCGTGTTCGCCGATGTGCAAAGCGAACTCGGCGGGCTCGATGTGCTCGTGAACAACGCGGGCATTGCGGGGCCGACAGGCGGCATCGAAGAGATCGACGTGAACGAGTGGGAAGAGACCATCGAGGTCAATCTCAACGCGCAGTTCTACTTCGCGCGCCGCGCGGTGCCGCTCTTGCGCGGCGCGCATGGCGGCGGGACGATCATCGCGCTGTCTTCGGTGGCGGGACGCCTCGGCTATGCGTTCCGCACGCCGTATGCAGCGACGAAGTGGGCCGTCGTCGGGATGACGAAGAGCCTTGCGATCGAGCTGGGGCCGTCGAATATCCGCGTCAATGCGATCCAGCCGGGCGTCGTGAAAGGGCCGCGCATCGAGCGCGTGATCGCCGCGCGCGCGAAGCAGTTGAACCTCTCTTATGAAGAGATGGAGAAGCAGTATCTCGAGAAGATTTCGCTGCGCCGCATGACGACGCCCGAGGAAATCGCGGCCACCGCGCTCTTTCTCTGTTCGCCCGCGGGCAGCGGCATCTCGGGACAGGCGATCTCGGTGTGCGGCAATGTG
This sequence comes from Caballeronia sp. 11_S32, assembly GCF_056930355.1. NCBI lineage: Bacteria > Pseudomonadati > Pseudomonadota > Betaproteobacteria > Burkholderiales > Burkholderiaceae > Caballeronia > Caballeronia sp. 11_S32. The sequence continues at coordinate 1,487,113 of NZ_JBXOWH010000004.1, read as the reverse complement.
GAAGTCCTTTAAAACAACGGGAATCACATGGCAACGAAACGCAAGGTCATCATCACGTGCGCGCCGACGGGCGCGATCCATACGCCTTCGATGTCGCCGTATCTTCCGCTGACGCCGCAGCAGATCGGGGATGCGGCATTGGCCGCGGCGAAAGAAGGCGCGGCGATCCTGCATTTGCACGCACGCGATCCGAACGACGGCCACCCGACGCAAGACCCGGCCGTGTTTCAGGCGTTTCTGCCGCGCATCAAGGAGGAAACGGATGCGGTCATCAACATCACGACGGGCGGCAGTCCGCACATGACCGTCGCGGAACGCCTGAAGCCCGCGCATCACTTCAAGCCGGAAGTGGCGTCGCTGAACATGGGCTCGATGAACTTCGGCCTCTATCCGATGCTGGAGCGCTTCAAGGAATTCAGATACGAGTGGGAGCGCAAGCATCTGGAAAACAGCCGCGATCTCGTGTTCAAGAACACCTTCGCGGATATCGAATACATCCTGACCTCGTGCAGCGCGAACGGCACGCGCTTCGAGTACGAGTGCTACGACATCTCGCATCTCTACAACCTCGCCCATTTCGTCGATCGCGGGCTCGCGAAGCCGCCATTCTTCGTGCAGAGCGTGTTCGGTTTGCTCGGCGGCATCGGGCCGCATCCGGAAGATCTCGCGCACATGAAGCGCACCGCGGATCGCCTCTTCGGCAAGGACTATGTGTGGTCGATTCTCGGCGCGGGACGCAACCAGATTCCGCTCGCTTCGATCGGCGTCGCGCAGGGATCGAATGTGCGTGTCGGGCTTGAAGACTCGTTGTGGATCGAGCCGGGCAAGCTCGCCGAATCGAGCGCGGCGCAGGTGCGCAAGATCCGGCAAGTGATCGAAGGGCTGTCGCTCGATATCGCAACGCCCGCCGAGGCGCGCGAGATGCTCAAGCTGAAGGGCGCCGCCGAAACCAACTTCTGACAACTCGTGAGGACCAGATACAGATGCAAGCGAAGAACATTGCGGTGATAGGTTCCGGCCGCATCGGCCGCGCGTGGGCGATCGTCTTTGCGAAAGGCGGCTTCAACGTGAAGATTCACGATGCGTCGCCGGAGATGCTTTCCGGCGCGATTCCCGCGATCCGCGAAAGCGTGCAGGATCTCGCATCCTTCGATCTGATCGATGAACCAGCCGATACTATCGTCGCCCGCATCACCGCATGCGAAAGCCTCGCCGATGCCGTCGCCGATGCGGATCTCGTGCAGGAGAACATCGCGGAGGTCGTCGAAGCGAAGCGCGCGCTCTTCATCGAACTGGACCGGCTCACGAAGCCCGATGCGTTGCTCGCGAGTTCGACCTCCGGATTGCCGGCATCGACATTCACGGAGGGCATCGAAGGGCGCGCGCGTTGCCTCGTCGCGCATCCGGTGAATCCGCCATCGCTCGTGCCGCTCGTCGAACTGTGCGGCGCGCCGTGGACTTCGCAGGAAACCATGGAACGTGCGCGCGTCATCTATGAAGAGGCGGGGCAGAAGCCCGTGACCGTCAATCGCGAAATCTCGGGCTTTCTGCTCAATCGCCTGCAAGGCGCGGTGCTCGACGAAGCGTTGAGCCTCTACGAGCAAGGCTACGCGAGCGCCGCCGATCTGGACACCGTCATGCGCGATGGCCTCGCGATGCGCTGGTCGTTCATGGGCCCGTTCGAAACGATCGATCTGAACGCGCCTGGCGGCGTCGCCGATTACGCGGCGCGTTACGGCGGCACGTATCGCACGATCACGTCGGGACGCAAGCCGTTCGACTGGCCCGCCGCCACACTCGACAAGCTCGATGCCGAGCGCCGCGCCGTGCTGCCGCGCGAGAAGATCGAAGAACGCAGCCGCTGGCGCGACCGCAGATTGATGGCGCTGCTCGCGCATCGGCGCGAGGTCGAGGGCGGCGAATGAAGCATGAGCGTTATCATTCGGGCCTCAGGGTCACGAACGATATCGCTCGACATGGATACGAACAAGCTCATCGCGTCGCTGCCCGCGCGCATCGACGCGATCGTCACGCGCGGGGCGAAGGCGCATGCCGATCACATCGCGCTGCACGAGGATGCGCGCGCGCTGACGTACAGGCAACTCGACGATGCGGTGGATGCGCTCGCCGCGCGTCTTGCGAATGCGGGCGTGCGAGCCGGCGACCGCGTGATGCTGATCGGCGAGAACAGCGTCGCGCTCGTCGCGGCGCTATTCGCGGTGAGCCGTCTCGACGGGTGGGCGCTCGTCGCGAATGCGCGCCTTTCCGCGGTCGAGCTCGATGCGATACGCGCGCACGCGAAACCGCGCATCGCTTTCTATACGATCGACGCATCTGATGATGCCGCGGGTCACGCGCAACGCGACGGCGCTGTGCCCGCGTCGCTCGACGCCACACCGATCGGCGCATTCGCGCTCGGAGCCATCGATACGTCGTCGACACAGGAGCCGCATGGGCTGCCTTCGGACCGGCAATGCGCGGCGCTCATCTACACGACCGGCACGACGGGCACGCCGAAAGGCGTGATGTTGTCGCATCGCAATCTGCTGTTCGTCGCGGCGGCATCGAGCACGCTGCGTCGCGTGGGTTCCGGCGATCGCGTGTATGCCGTGTTGCCGATCTCGCATGTATTCGGCCTGACGTCCGTGTGCCTCGGTTCGCTGTACGCGGGCGCGACGTTGCGGCTCGCGGCGCGTTTCGATACCGAGCGCGCGGGCCGCGTGCTCAGCGAGGAACGTATGACGATCTTTCAGGGCGTGCCCGCAATGCACGCGAAGCTGATCGATCATTTCAAGCCGCGCGGCGGACTGAACGCGCCATCGCTGCGCTTCGTCTATTGCGGCGGCTCGCCGCTCGACATGTCGCTCAAGGCCGCTGCGGAAGCGTTCTACGGCGTGCCCTTGCACAACGGCTACGGCATGACCGAAACGAGCCCCACCGTGTCGAACACGCTGCTCGATGCGCCCGCGCGCGATGCATCCGTTGGTCCGCTGGTGCCCGGCGTCGAGGCGCGCATCGTGCCGCTCGCGCCACACGGCAACGCCGACGATACCGGCGAGCTATGGGTGCGCGGCCCGAACGTGATGCTCGGCTACTATCGCGATCCGGCGCAGACGGCGGCCACGGTCACGGCGGACGGATGGCTCAAAACCGGCGATCTCGCGCGCTTCGAAAACGGCAATCTGTATATCGTCGGGCGCAGCAAGGAGCTCATCATCCGCTCCGGTTTCAACGTCTATCCCGCCGAAGTGGAGCAGGCGCTCAACAGCCATCCCGCCGTGCTGCATTCGGCCGTGATCGGTCGCAGCGTGCCGGGCAACGAGGACGTCCTCGCGTTCGTCGAACTGCGGCCGGGCTTCGCGGCGGATGAAACCGCGCTCGCGCAATGGGCGAGCGAACGGCTCGCGCCGTACAAGCGGCCTTCCTCGATTCGCATTCTCGACGCGCTGCCAGTGTCCGCGAGCGGCAAGGTGCTCAAGCATCGGCTCGGCACGCTCTCTAATTAGTTGCAGATGCAACCGGTGCGATCGCGGCTTTCGTGTCTTCGCCGGCGCCGCCTAGCGACTGGAACAGCGCGGCCGTGTCGGAGAGGCGGTTCGCTTGCGCGAGCGCGTAATCGAGCTGTGTCTGCAGCGCCTGGCGTTGCGTGTCGAGCAAATCGAAACGGCTAACGCCGCCTGCTGCATAGCGCGCGTTGTTCGTATCGAGATTCGCCTGCGCTTCGTTCGCCGCCACCGCGCGCGCCTGCAATGCATCAGCGTCGTTTCGCAGCGCGGTCAGGCTGTCGGCGACCTGTTGCAAAGCGTCCAGCACGGTCTGTCTATAGGCGCCGAGCGCCGCGTCATACGCTGCCTCCGCCGAACGTTTCTTCGCGCGCAATTCGCCGCCATGAAAAAGCGGTTGCGTGAGATTCAGCCCGAAGTTCCATACATTCATGCTGCTCAGCATGTCCTGGATGTTCGTGCGCTGGCTTCCCGCACCCGCGGACAGCGAGAACTTCGGATAGAGGTCGGCCGTCGCCACGCCGACATTCGCGCTCGCCCGATGCAGCAACGCCTCCGATGCGCGAATGTCGGGGCGTTCGCGCGCGAGCGTCGAAGGCAGCGTGAGCGGCACGCTGTCGGGCAGATGCAGCGAGTCGAGGGTAAGCGCATCGAAATCGGCTTTCGATGGCTCGACGCCGAGCAGCACCGCGAGCCGGTGATCCGCCTGCTCGCGTTGCGTCACGAGCGATGGCAGGCTCGCGCGCGTCTGCTCGACGAGCGTGCGCTGGCTGCGCACATCGAATGGCGCGACGCCGCCCGCCTTGAGCCGGCCTTCCATGATGTTCAACTGCCGCGTCTGGGCATCGACGAGACGCTCGGTCAGCGCGATCTGCTGCTGCAATGAAGCACGCCGGATCGCGGCGGACACGACATTGCCCGCGATCGAAAGCCGCGCCGCATCGAGCTCGAAGGACTCGTAATCCACTTGCGCGCGCACGGCTTCGAGCGCGCGCCGCTCGCCACCGAAAATATCGAGCGTGTACGACACGCTCACCGATGCATCGTAGAGCGTGAACGGCCCGGGGCTCGGCACGGGCACGCCGAACGCGGCCGGATCGACCTTTTGACGCGCGGCGGAAAGCGTTGCATCCACGGCGGGGAAATAAGTCGCGCCCGCTTGCGCACGGTAATCTTCACGCGCCTGCAGAAGCTTCGCGCGAGCTTGCGCGAGGGTCGGGCTGTCGCTCAATGCGCGCTCGACGAGGCGATTCAGCGCATCGGAGCCGAACTGCGTCCACCACTGCGGCAAGGCGTGATCGGCTGCGGGAAAACCTTGCGCCGTCACCGGCGTGCGGACGTAGCTTTGTGTATCGGGCGGCGCGGGCGAATGAAAGTCCGGGCCGACGGTGCAGCCGCACAATGCGAGCGCGCAGAGGGAAAGGAGCGGTTTCATCGACGTCTCCCTAGTCGAGCGTGCGCCGATAAAAGCGCAGCGCAATGCCCATCACGATGACGGTGAAAAGCATCATCGGCCAGACCGAAGGCCACAGGTCCGCCCAGCCGTCACCCTTGAGCAGAATGCCGCGAATCAGGCGGTTGAAGTAGGTGAGCGGCAGCAGATTGCCGATGAACTGCGCCCACGCGGGCATGCCCGCGAACGGAAACATGAAGCCCGACAGAAGGATGTTCGGCAGGAAATAGAACATGGTCAGCTGCATGGCCTGAAGCTGGTTCTGCGCGAGCGACGAAAGCGTGATGCCCACCGTCAGGTTCGCGGCGATGAAAAGCAGCGCGGCGAGATAGATCGCGAACGGATTGCCGACGAAAGGCACATGAAACACGAAGCGCGTGGCCGCCAGAATGATCGACGCCTGTATGAGGCCGATGAACACGTAAGGCACGATCTTCCCCGTCATCACCTCGACGGGGCGCACGGGCGTCGCGAGCAGATTTTCCATCGTGCCGCGCTCGCGTTCGCGCGTCATCGCGAGGCCGGTCATCATCACGAGCGTCATCGTGAGAATCACGCCCATCAAGCCCGGCACGACGTTGTATTGCGTGACGCCCTCGGGGTTGTAGAGGTTATGAACCTGTACGTCGAATGCGGCGGGCGTGCCGTTCAGATGCGCGAGCGGACCGGTTATGTCCTTGCTCGCCACGGACTGCACGAGCTTCGACAGCGCCGAGGTCGCCTTGCTGATCGCGATCGGATCGCTGGCGTCGGCCTCGACGAGCAATACGGGCCGCTCGGCGCGCAATATCTTGCGCGAGAAATCGGCCGGAATGTTGAGCACGAAAAGCACGCGGCCCTGGGCGAGCGCGCGGCGGCCGGCTTCGTCGTCGGGCAGCGTTTCGACGATATCGAAGTACGCGGAATGCTCCATCGCCGCGATGAAGCTGCGCGAGAACGGACTTTGATCGCCGACGATGACGGCCGTCGGCAAATGCTTCGGGTCCGTGTTGATGGCATAGCCGAAGAGCGCGAGCTGCACGATCGGCAAGCCGACGATCATGCCGAACGTGATGCGGTCGCGCCGCAATTGCAGAAACTCCTTGATGACGATGCTCCACCAGCGCGTGATGGAGAAGCGCGTGAACATCGCGAAGGGGCCGCGCGTTGTCATGGCGCCACCTTGAAATTGTCGGTCGAGCGGCTCATCAGATAGATGAAGACGTCTTCGAGGCCCGTCGCGATGGGCTCGGCGCGCATCCCGCCGTCTTTCGTCGCATCGCGCACGGCTTTTTCGAGCGCGGCATGATCGCTGCCGCTCACGTGAAGCGCCGAGCCGAACACGACCGTCTGATCGACGCCCGGGGCTTTGCGCAGGCGTTCGGAGAGCGCGCTCAGACGCTCGCCGTGAATGCTCCATGTGGACAGATTCTGCGACGCGATCACTTCATTCGCGGTGCCTTGCGCGAGCAGCTTGCCATAGGCGATATACGCGAGCTTGTGGCAGCGCTCGGCTTCGTCCATGTAGTGCGTGCTGACGAGCACGGAGATGCCCTTCGCGGCGAGCCGATGCAGCTCTTCCCAGAAGTCGCGGCGCGCGGTGGGATCGACGCCCGCGGTCGGCTCGTCGAGCAACAGCAGTTTCGGCTCGTGCAGCATGCAGGCCGCGAGTGCGAGCCGCTGCTTCCATCCGCCCGATAGCGAACCCGTTAGCTGATTGGCGCGGCTTTGCAGGCCGAGCGCTTCGAGTGCGCGGTCTACTGCCGCGCGGCGATTCGCCATCTGATAGATGCGCGCGACGAAATCGAGGTTCTCGCGGATCGTCAGGTCTTCCCAGTACGAGAAGCGCTGCGTCATGTAGCCGACGTTGCGCTTGATTTCCTCGCTTTCGCGCACGAGGTCGTAGCCAAGGCATGTGCCGCTGCCCGAGTCGGGCGTGAGGAGGCCGCACATCAGGCGAATGGAGGTGGTCTTGCCGCTGCCGTTCGGCCCGAGAAAGCCGAAGATCTCGCCGCGCGCGACCTGCAACGAGACATCGTTGACGACGTGCTTGTCGCCGAAATGCTTGTTGAGATTGTGTACGTCGATGGCATACGGCGTATCCTGCGGGCTCATTGCAACCTCACCGCGACGGGTTGGCCGGGATGAAGCTTTGCCGCATCGCTCGTTTGCGGATGCGCCTCGATCATGAACACGAGCTTCGAGCGGTTTTCATTGCTATAGATGACGGGCGGCGTGTATTCCGCCTGATTGGACACGTAGGTGATGGTCGCGGGCACGTTTTCCGCGCAGCCGTCGCAATGAATGGATACCGCGCGGCCCGGCGCGAGACCGCCCACGACGCTTTCGGGCACGAAGAAGCGGACCTTCACGTTCTGCGGCGGCAGCATCTGCACGACGGGACTGCCCGCCTGCACCCACTCTCCTACGCGATAGAGCGTGTCGTACACGAGTCCGTCGGCGGGCGCGGCGACACGCTTCTGATCGACTTTCCATTGCGCCTGCGCGACGAAGGCCTGCGCGGCGGCCACTTGCGCGCGCTGCGCGGCGATCTGCTGCGGGCGTCCCGGCAGACGCGCGACGTCGACCTGCTCGCTGAGGTCGCGGACTTGCGCGGCTGTGGCGTCGGCATTCGCGCGCGAATCGTCGAGTTGCCCCTTGGCGATGCCGCCGGCGTCGAACTGCGCCTGGTCGCGGCTCAGTTGCAGCGCGGCCTTGCGGGCGTTCGCGCGTGCCTGAGCCAGTTGCGCGCGCACCGAAGCGACTTCCGGCGCGCGCTTGCCGGTCAGGATGTCCTCGAGCTGCGACTGCGCGGACGTCAACTGGCGCTGCGCCTGATCGAGCGCGGCGGTTTCATCGACGGATTCGAGCGCGAACGCGCTCGCACCGGTTTTCACGGTTTGCCCGCGCGTGACGGACAACGCCGTGAGCTTGCCAGATTGCGACGAGCCGAGATAGACGAACTCGCCCTCGACATAGCCCTGATAGGTGTCGCGGTCCTGATGCGAGCACGCCGCAAGCGCGGCGACGAGCAGCAGGCAGATCGGTATGCCGGTGATGCGGCTCATGGCGCGCTCCGTGATAAGTGCGATTTCGCGTCTTGGTTGGTCTACCAAACAATACGTGAGGCGAGGCGTCGATGTCAAGCGCGGCGCGCGCGTGTCGCACGCGCGCATGTCAAGACAAGGATAGGAGAGGACGGCGCCAGTGCGGCGTCTGCCCGAAGAAAAGCGAAGGAGGGTAGCGCTTAGAGCGCCTTCAGGACCGAGACGGCGAGCATGCGCGGCTCGTCGAACATGGTCGCGAGCTCGAAGAAGAACAGGAACGCGAGCGTGTAGCCGAGTGCCGGCCAGTGCTCCATGAATCGCACGAAGAACGGCGCGAAGCGGGCGCGAAGTGGCGCGCGCGTGACGAGCCAGGCGGTCAGCGCGCCGATCGCGGCGCCTCCGATCACATCGGTCGGATAGTGCAGGCCGAGATAGACACGCGGCAGGCATACGAAGACGATGCACTGCAGGATCGCGAGCACGCCGATCCATCGCCACACGAGAAAGATCCCGACCGCGATCGCCATCCATAGCGCGGCGTGATCGCTGGGAAACGAACTCCACATGCGTAAAAACTTTCCCGTCTCAGTCACCAGCGCAAAGTTCAGATGGATATTCGGATCATAGACCGGGCGCAGGCGAAACGGCAGCGCGAACGCGAAGAGCCGGCCGAGCACGAAGGCAACGAGGCCGGAAAGCAGAATGGCGACCACCATCTCGCGGCGCCATTGCTGCGAATCGCCCTCCTTGAACCAGATCGCCCACAGGATCGCGAGCGGAAGCAACCCTTTGGTCAGGTAAAAATCGGCAATCGTGTGAACCGCGTGAGTAAAAATGACAGACGAGGCGCCGATATGTACTAGCCAAGTCTGAACCGACGTGTCGAAAGCGTTCACGCGCCGCTTCTCCCTTCTTTATGAACATTCGATGAAAAGCGTACGGGGGCGAACGCCCGTTTGTTCGTGCGGCGCCTCGCATAACGGTAAAGACGATGGGTTTAGCGGTTCGATGAAAGCGTATCGAAAGGGAGAGCGGGCATTACGTGTGCTTCTCCGATCGCGACACGAGGCGAATGCACATGAACGATCTATTGAAAATTGCGCAGGACTGTGGCTTTTCGGTGGTGCTGGAAGGACGGATCGGCACGCAGGAATACAACAGCGTGAGCGGCCCGCTGCAGGCGTTGGAAAAATTCGCGGAGGCCATCCGCGACACGGTGTTGCAGGAGCAGCCGCGACAGGACGAGTGAAAAGGATCCGTGATGCAGTGCGATTAGCTCGCGCATCGTAGACGCTCCGACGCGCATGGGCGTGGCAGGCATTATATGCGTCGAATTAGTTCGGTATCCAAAGTAGATGATGGATCGAAGATCGAACTGCCCTTTGCGCATCCTTCGCATTCGAATTACATTGCTATACCCGCGTAACTCGAATCGATACGTATAAGAACGGAGACGCTCAGATGAAGGGAAAGAAAGGACAACGCCTGCTCGCGCTCATGGTCGGCGCATCGCTGCTGGGACCGCTTGCCGCGCAAGACGCACTCGCCGATGCATCCAGCGTCGAAACGATCGCCGTGGCGGGGCTTTCGCAGCCATCGGATATTCTGATCGACCGCTGGGGCGTGCCGCACATCTTCGCGGCCAACGACAGCGACGCATTCTTCGTGCAAGGCTTCAACGCCGCACGCGATCGCATGTTCCAGATCGACCTCTGGCGCAGACGCGGCCTGGGCGAGCTTTCTGAAGTGTTCGGCCCCGCCTATGTCGAGCAGGACAAGGCCACGCGCCTCTTTCTCTATCGCGGCGACATGGCCACCGAATGGCAGCGTTATGGTCCCGACGCGAAGCCCGCGGCGACGCGCTTCGCGGCAGGCGTCAACGCCTATATCGACTGGCTCGCCGCGCATCCGGACCGCATGCCCTACGAATTCCGCAAGATCGGCTATTGGCCGGCGAAGTGGAATGCGGACGACATCGTGCGCATCCGCAGCCATGGTCTCACGAGAAACCTGACGAGCGAAGTGGCGCGTGCGCGCGTGGCATGCAAGAGTTCGCTCGATGCGGATACGGTGCGCTTCGGTCTGCAGCCGCCGTGGAAGGCGCAGATGCCCGCTGGGCTCGATCCCTGTCTTCCCGACGACGTGCTCAAGGTCTTCACGCTCGCGACGCAAGGCGTGCGCGTGACAAAGGAATCGATGAAGAGCGCCGATGCATCGACGACGGTCATCGCCGCCGCCGACAATCCCGAGGAGGTCACCGAAGGCAGTAACAACTGGGTGATCGCGCCGTCGAAGTCCGCCACGGGCCGCGCGATCATGGCGAACGATCCGCATCGCGCATATGCGGCGCCTAGCCTGCGCTACATTCAGCAGATCAGCACGCCGACGCTCGATATCATCGGCGCGGGCGAGCCTTCCGCGCCGGGTATTTCGATCGGGCATAACGGCTCGATCGCGTACGGTCTCACGATCTTCAATATCGATCAGGAAGATCTCTATGTATATGAGCTGAATCCGGCGAATCCGCGGCAGTATCGATACAAGGGCAAATGGGAGCCGATGCGCGTCGTGCGCGAGCAGATCGCCGTGCGCAATGGCGCACCCGTCACCGCCGATCTGCTCTTCACGCGCCACGGTCCCGTGATCTATACGGAAGAGGGCAAGCATCGCGCGTTTGCGGTGCGTACCGCGTGGCTGTCGCCGGGCATGTCGCCATACTTCGATTCGATGCGCTATATGCGCGCGAAGAATTACGCGCAATTCAAGGCCGCGCTCGCGACATGGGGCGCGCCGACCGTCAATCAGGTCTATGCGGACAAGGATGGCAATATCGGCTGGGTGCCGAGCGGGCTCGCGCCGATTCGCCCGAACTGGGATGGCCTCATGCCCGTGCCCGGCGATGGCCGCTATGAATGGGCGGGCTTCTGGCCGCGCGATGCGATGCCTTCGGTCTACAATCCCGCGCAAGGCTACTTCACCACGTCGAATGAAATGAATCTGCCTGCGGGCTATCCGTATGCGGAGCGCAAGCTCGGCTTCGAATGGACCAACGGGGCGCGTCATCAGCGCATTGATGAGGTATTGAAGTCGCTGCCCAAGGTGTCGATCGAAGATTCGGAGCGTCTGCAGAACGATATCGTTTCGATCCCGGCGCGCAGGCTCGTCGCTTTGCTCGCACCGCTTTCGAGTGACGACGAAGACACGCGCGCCGCGCTCGCGATGCTCAAGGGCTGGGACGCGCACATGGGCGCCGATTCACCGCAAGCGGCGCTCGAGGAAGTGTGGCTGTCGCGGCATCTCGGGCGTGTGTTCAAGGAGGCGGTGTTGCCGAAGAACGCGGCTTCGTCGTTCGGCGCCCCCGATACGGCGGTGATGCTCGATACGCTCGAGCACCCCGATACGCGCTTCGGCGATAACGCGCAAGCCAGACGCGATGCCGTGCTGCTTTCGAGTCTTCACGATGCCTATGGCGAGATGCGGCATCTGCAAGGCCCCGATGCAAGTCAGTGGCAATGGGGCAAGCTGCAGACGAACCTGAACGCACATCCCTTGGCAGATGTCGTCGATGCGGACATGCGCGCGAAGCTCAACGTCGGGCCGATAGGAAAGGGCGGCAGCGCGTACACGCCGAATCAGTCGACGTACCGCGCGAGCGATTTCCGCGAGACCAACGGGCCGTCGTTCCGTGTTGTCGTCGATGTCGGTAATTGGGACGCGTCGCGCGCGGTGAATCTGCCGGGCGAGTCGGGCGATCCGGATAGCCCGCATTATCGCGATCTCGCGCGGATGTGGCTCGATGGGCAGTATTTTCCGTTGCTGTACTCGCGCTCGGCCGTCGAGGCCGCGACCGAGAAGCGCGTGCATCTCGTGCCCGACGCGCATTGAGCATCGGCATCGCAGCGACATTGTTGCGAGATCGGCAAGGCATCTTCAACGCAAGCGGCGATGATCTTCGCGCCGCCTTGCGTCACAATTCAGGCGCGGTGGACGGGTGCTGGCTGGCGCCTTGCCGGACTCCTCATCCGGTTCGTCCTCCGCGCTTCCTTTCTTTCCCCTCTTCTTTCTTGATCTCCTGCTTCGACGTGGGAATAGATCGCCACGTCCCCGGGTTAACCAATCGAAGCCTCTAGCTTGAAACCCGGGTATCGAGTGAGTCGAAGCCGCGCAAGGGCCCTGTGCGTTCGATGAGGTTCGTGGATCGCGTGCGATCCGGTCAACCTTTTCTGTCGGAGTGTGAAGATCATGAACGCCATCGCCAAAGTCGTCGTGTCCCTCGCCGTGGTCGCGGCGCCCACCTTCGCTTTCGCGCAAAGCCAAAGCGCGCCGTTGAGTCGCGCACAAGTGAAGGCCGAACTCGTCCAGCTCGAACAGGCAGGCTATTCGCCCGCCACGGGTGAGCAGGCGAACTATCCCGCCGATATCCAGGCTGCGGAAGCGAAGGTCGCCGCGCAGCAGAACATGAACGAAGGGAATGAAGGCTATGGTGGCACGCATCCCGAGGCTGGCGCGTCGGGTCGCAGCACCATGTCGATGAAGCATGGCTCGATGCCGGATTCGGATTGCGTCGGGCCAGCAGGATTCTGTAGGCCGTTCTTTGGAAGCTGAGCCGTCAGGCGATTGTCGAGCGCGAGGAGATCGATCAAGGCTTTTCGCGTTCGAAATCTTGAAGCCTGGATATCTGGATTTCGGACGCGCTGGCCGATACAGAAAATAATTTGCGAAAAGGGCTTGCGGTGGTGTCACCGGGCGGTCATAATCTCGTTTCTCTGCTGCTGATAACGCAGCGACGCAAGACGGCAGGCAGCAAAGCCCTTGCGATGTGCTCTTTAAAAACTAACAGCCGATAAGTGTGGGCGCTTGATGGCGAGTGCGGTTTCAGTCTTTCGGGGCTGAGGCAATAGCAAAAGTAATCAAGAGTCTCACACGAAGTATCAGAGGAAGGTTTTTCTGTCTTAAGACAGATTAATCATCGTCAGTACGTTGAGTGAGCGACCGGGTTCGTAGAACCCGAAAACAGTAACAGGTTTGAACTGAAGAGTTTGATCCTGGCTCAGATTGAACGCTGGCGGCATGCCTTACACATGCAAGTCGAACGGCAGCACGGGGGCAACCCTGGTGGCGAGTGGCGAACGGGTGAGTAATACATCGGAACGTGTCCTGTAGTGGGGGATAGCCCGGCGAAAGCCGGATTAATACCGCATACGACCTAAGGGAGAAAGCGGGGGATCTTCGGACCTCGCGCTATAGGGGCGGCCGATGGCAGATTAGCTAGTTGGTGGGGTAAAGGCCTACCAAGGCGACGATCTGTAGCTGGTCTGAGAGGACGACCAGCCACACTGGGACTGAGACACGGCCCAGACTCCTACGGGAGGCAGCAGTGGGGAATTTTGGACAATGGGGGCAACCCTGATCCAGCAATGCCGCGTGTGTGAAGAAGGCCTTCGGGTTGTAAAGCACTTTTGTCCGGAAAGAAAACTTCGCCGCTAATATCGGTGGAGGATGACGGTACCGGAAGAATAAGCACCGGCTAACTACGTGCCAGCAGCCGCGGTAATACGTAGGGTGCGAGCGTTAATCGGAATTACTGGGCGTAAAGCGTGCGCAGGCGGTCTGTTAAGACCGATGTGAAATCCCCGGGCTTAACCTGGGAACTGCATTGGTGACTGGCAGGCTTTGAGTATGGCAGAGGGGGGTAGAATTCCACGTGTAGCAGTGAAATGCGTAGAGATGTGGAGGAATACCGATGGCGAAGGCAGCCCCCTGGGCCAATACTGACGCTCATGCACGAAAGCGTGGGGAGCAAACAGGATTAGATACCCTGGTAGTCCACGCCCTAAACGATGTCAACTAGTTGTTGGGGATTCATTTCCTTAGTAACGTAGCTAACGCGTGAAGTTGACCGCCTGGGGAGTACGGTCGCAAGATTAAAACTCAAAGGAATTGACGGGGACCCGCACAAGCGGTGGATGATGTGGATTAATTCGATGCAACGCGAAAAACCTTACCTACCCTTGACATGGTCGGAAGTCTGCTGAGAGGTGGACGTGCTCGAAAGAGAACCGGCGCACAGGTGCTGCATGGCTGTCGTCAGCTCGTGTCGTGAGATGTTGGGTTAAGTCCCGCAACGAGCGCAACCCTTGTCCTTAGTTGCTACGCAAGAGCACTCTAAGGAGACTGCCGGTGACAAACCGGAGGAAGGTGGGGATGACGTCAAGTCCTCATGGCCCTTATGGGTAGGGCTTCACACGTCATACAATGGTCGGAACAGAGGGTTGCCAAGCCGCGAGGTGGAGCCAATCCCAGAAAACCGATCGTAGTCCGGATCGCAGTCTGCAACTCGACTGCGTGAAGCTGGAATCGCTAGTAATCGCGGATCAGCATGCCGCGGTGAATACGTTCCCGGGTCTTGTACACACCGCCCGTCACACCATGGGAGTGGGTTTCACCAGAAGTAGGTAGCCTAACCGCAAGGAGGGCGCTTACCACGGTGGGATTCATGACTGGGGTGAAGTCGTAACAAGGTAGCCGTATCGGAAGGTGCGGCTGGATCACCTCCTTTCTCGAGCTTCGCACGACACTATCAAGTGCTCACGCTTATCGGCTGTGGTTAAGACAGGCTAAGGGTCTGTAGCTCAGTCGGTTAGAGCACCGTCTTGATAAGGCGGGGGTCGTTGGTTCGAATCCAACCAGACCCACCACCCGGGGCGTGCTGATGAGAGGCAGAGTCGAAGTCAGGCATACACGGGGGGATTAGCTCAGCTGGGAGAGCACCTGCTTTGCAAGCAGGGGGTCGTCGGTTCGATCCCGTCATCCTCCACCAATCCTCAATGCACAGTGTTCAAATCATTGAATCCTGCGCATTGGCGATTGAAAGCCAGTTGATGCTGTAGGTATAGAAGTGCACCTATCGGCTAAACGTTCTTTAACAATCTGGAAGAAGTAGTAAAGAGAATCGCGAAAGCGCTTAGAGATGGGCGTGATTAACGATTCAGGGTAGTGATTGTATCAAGTATGAAAAGTGATCTTAATGATGACTTGGAATACGGCACAACGCGAATACTCAGCCTATGACGTGGTGAAGACGCGCAAGCAGACACACTCGTTATAGGGTCAAGCGAACAAGTGCATGTGGTGGATGCCTTGGCGATCACAGGCGATGAAGGACGCGGTAGCCTGCGAAAAGTTGTGGGGAGCTGGCAAACGAGCTTTGATCCACAAATGTCCGAATGGGGAAACCCACTCCTAATGGAGTACCCTTGACTGAATACATAGGTCATGTGGAGCGAACGCGGTGAACTGAAACATCTAAGTAACCGCAGGAACAGAAATCAACCGAGATTCCCAAAGTAGTGGCGAGCGAAATGGGAGCAGCCTGTACTCTTTATTTGTATTGTTAGCTGAACGCTCTGGAAAGTGCGGCCATAGCAGGTGATAGCCCTGTAAGCGAAAACAGTATGAAAGAACTAGGGGTACGACAAGTAGGGCGGGACACGTGAAATCCTGTCTGAAGATGGGGGGACCATCCTCCAAGGCTAAATACTCGTGATCGACCGATAGTGAACCAGTACCGTGAGGGAAAGGCGAAAAGAACCCCGGGAGGGGAGTGAAATAGATCCTGAAACCGCATGCATACAAACAGTCGGAGCCTCGTAAGGGGTGACGGCGTACCTTTTGTATAATGGGTCAGCGACTTACGTTCAGTAGCGAGCTTAACTGATTAAGGCAGGCGTAGCGAAAGCGAGTCCGAATAGGGCGATCAGTTGCTGGGCGTAGACCCGAAACCAAGTGATCTATCCATGGCCAGGTTGAAGGTGCGGTAACACGTACTGGAGGACCGAACCCACTAACGTTGAAAAGTTAGGGGATGAGCTGTGGATAGGGGTGAAAGGCTAAACAAACTTGGAAATAGCTGGTTCTCTCCGAAAACTATTTAGGTAGTGCCTCGTGTATCACCTTCGGGGGTAGAGCACTGTCATGGTTGTGGGGTCCATTGCGGATTACTACGCCATAGCAAACTCCGAATACCGAAGAGTGCAATCACGGGAGACAGACATCGGGTGCTAACGTCCGGTGTCAAGAGGGAAACAACCCAGACCGCCAGCTAAGGTCCCAAAGATTGGCTAAGTGGGAAACGAAGTGGGAAGGCTAAAACAGTCAGGAGGTTGGCTTAGAAGCAGCCACCCTTTAAAGAAAGCGTAATAGCTCACTGATCGAGTCGTCCTGCGCGGAAGATGTAACGGGGCTCAAGCCAGTCACCGAAGCTGCGGATGCACGTTGAAAGATACGTGTGTGGTAGGAGAGCGTTCCGTAAGCCTGCGAAGGTGTGTCGAAAGGCATGCTGGAGGTATCGGAAGTGCGAATGCTGACATGAGTAGCGATAAAGGGGGTGAAAAGCCCCCTCGCCGTAAGCCCAAGGTTTCCTACGCAACGTTCATCGGCGTAGGGTGAGTCGGCCCCTAAGGCGAGGCAGAAATGCGTAGCTGATGGGAAGCAGGTCAATATTCCTGCACCATTGTTAGATGCGATGGGGGGACGGATCGCGGAAGGTTGTCCGGGTGTTGGAAGTCCCGGTCGCTGCATTGGAGAAGGTGCTTAGGCAAATCCGGGCACATAATTCAAGGGTGTGGCGCGAGCTTCTTCGGAAGCGAAGCAATTGGAAGTGGTTCCAAGAAAAGCCTCTAAGCTTCAGTCTAACAATGACCGTACCGCAAACCGACACAGGTGGGCGAGATGAGTATTCTAAGGCGCTTGAGAGAACTCGGGAGAAGGAACTCGGCAAATTGGTACCGTAACTTCGGGATAAGGTACGCCCTTGTAGCTTGACTGGCCTGCGCCAGGAGGGTGAAAGGGTTGCAATAAACTGGTGGCTGCGACTGTTTAATAAAAACACAGCACTCTGCAAACACGAAAGTGGACGTATAGGGTGTGACGCCTGCCCGGTGCCGGAAGATTAAATGATGGGGTGCAAGCTCTTGATTGAAGTCCCGGTAAACGGCGGCCGTAACTATAACGGTCCTAAGGTAGCGAAATTCCTTGTCGGGTAAGTTCCGACCTGCACGAATGGCGTAACGATGGCCACACTGTCTCCTCCCGAGACTCAGCGAAGTTGAAGTGTTTGTGATGATGCAATCTCCCCGCGGCTAGACGGAAAGACCCCATGAACCTTTACTGTAGCTTTGCATTGGACTTTGAACCGATCTGTGTAGGATAGGTGGGAGGCTATGAAGCCAGGACGCTAGTCTTGGTGGAGCCGTCCTTGAAATACCACCCTGGTTTGTTTGAGGTTCTAACCTTGGCCCGTGATCCGGGTCGGGGACAGTGCATGGTAGGCAGTTTGACTGGGGCGGTCTCCTCCCAAAGTGTAACGGAGGAGTACGAAGGTACGCTAGGTACGGTCGGAAATCGTGCTGATAGTGCAATGGCATAAGCGTGCTTAACTGCGAGACCGACAAGTCGAGCAGGTGCGAAAGCAGGTCATAGTGATCCGGTGGTTCTGTATGGAAGGGCCATCGCTCAACGGATAAAAGGTACTCTGGGGATAACAGGCTGATACCGCCCAAGAGTTCATATCGACGGCGGTGTTTGGCACCTCGATGTCGGCTCATCTCATCCTGGGGCTGTAGCCGGTCCCAAGGGTATGGCTGTTCGCCATTTAAAGAGGTACGTGAGCTGGGTTTAAAACGTCGTGAGACAGTTTGGTCCCTATCTGCCGTGGGCGTTGGATATTTGAAGGGGGCTGCTCCTAGTACGAGAGGACCGGAGTGGACGAACCTCTGGTGTACCGGTTGTGACGCCAGTCGCATCGCCGGGTAGCTATGTTCGGAAGAGATAACCGCTGAAAGCATCTAAGCGGGAAACTCGCCTTAAGATGAGATATCCCCGGGGCTTCGAGCCCCTTGAAGGGTCGTTCCAGACCAGGACGTTGATAGGTCAGGTGTGTAAGTGCAGTAATGCATTGAGCTAACTGATACTAATTGCCCGTAAGGCTTGATCCTATAACCAGTGTGTTTGCGTCAGTCTCAAGTTAGCGCTTTAGCGCTGACTGGGACAAGTCCCCGTAGGGGAACGCTGGTTGAGTGACGCCTGTGCCCGCAGTCACTGCCCAAACACTTCTACTTCTTCCCAGATTGGCTGTAGCGCGAACCCGCGACACAGCAACAAGTCATGCCTGATGACCATAGCGAGTCGGTACCACCCCTTCCCATCCCGAACAGGACCGTGAAACGACTCCACGCCGATGATAGTGCGGATCACCCGTGTGAAAGTAGGTAATCGTCAGGCTCCTCATGCTGAAAACAAAAACCCCACCCCATAAAGGTGGGGTTTTTGCGTTTGGGGGCGCGCAATCGCAACGCGAGAGTCCGTTCTGACACCGCCCCTTCTCCGACTGTGCGCTTTCTATCGGTAGAATGGCATCGAAAGGTTGTACCCATCATGCCGACCCTTCCCGGAGCGCATATGAGAACGAGCCTGTTGATTGCCGCCGTCAGCGCCGCGTTGCTTGTCGCAGCCTGTGGCAAGAAGAACGATGCAAGCGAGTCACATCTGGGCGACGCGATTTCCGCCGATATGAAAACCGGCCGCGGTCTGCTGTGCCTGAATCGCAGCGGTCGCGGCCCGTATGCGTTCCCATCGGTCTATAGCACTCGGGATCTCAACGAATACTCGGCCGCGCCCCTGCGCGAGCAACTCGCCGCGCTCGAAAAAAGTGGTCTCATCGCCCGCGCGGCGCCGACACCGGCGAACGCCAATGCCAAGCCGAACAGCATCGCATATAGCCTGACGGGCGAAGGGCAGAAGTATGCGGTCGAAACCGCACGTCCCGCCGGCGATCCCAACGCCACGAACGATGCGCGCGCCTGGATGCTCTGCTACGCGCACGTCAAACTGGACAAGGTCGTGAGCTGGACCGAGCCGGATCCCACCGCGCACCGGTCCGACGTCACCTACACCTACAAGCTCGAAAACGTGGCCCCGTGGGCCGACGATCGCGACATCAAGCGCGCCTTTCCCGATGTGACAGCGGCCGACCGCGAAGCCGGCGAGACGAAGTTGCACGTCATTCTGGAGCAGCGCGAGGACGGCTGGGTCCGCGTCGACTGAGACCACCTACCGCACGCCGAACATCGACGCATGCCAACATCCACCTTCGATCCTTCCGCCGGGCCGCCACGCATGTCCGACGTCGCGCGCCTCGCCGGCGTGTCGAAGATGACCGTGTCGCGCGTGCTCGCCGGCCACAGCGTTGCGCTGGCGACGCGCGAGCGCGTACAGAAAGCGATCGACGAACTCGGCTACGTCGCCGATGCTGCCGCGGGCGCGCTGTCGTCGGGCCGCTCCGAGTTCGTGGCGGTGCTGGTGCCGTCGCTCGCGAGTTCCAACTTTTCCGACACGGTGCGCGGTCTTTCCGCTTCGCTGGAGCCACACGGCCTGCAATTGCTGATCGGCGATACGGACTATCACCTCGATCGCGAGGAACGGCTCGTGCGCTCGATGCTCCGTCATCAGCCGCGCTGCATTGCGTTGACGGGTTCACGTCATACGGAAGCCACGCGTACGTTGCTGCGCCGCTCCGGCGTGCCCGTCGTGGAGATGTGGGACTCGCCATCCGATCCGATCGATGCCGCCGTCGGCTTTTCCAACGTCAGCGCCGCGAAGGAGATGGTTCGATATCTCGCGGACAAAGGCTACGAGCGCATCGGCTTCATCGGCGGGGCGAGCGAACTGGACCGTCGCGGCCTGGATCGCCTCAAGGGCTTCCGCGCACAGCTGAAGGCGCTCGGACTCGACGATGAACGCATCATCCGTCTGGGCGACTCCCCGATCACGATGAGCCACGGCGGTCCGGCGATGGCCGCGCTGCTCGAAACGTGGCCCGACACGCAAGCCGTGATGTGCGTGAGCGACATGTCCGCGTTCGGCGCGATAATGGAATGTCACCGGCGCGGCCTCACGGTGCCGGACGACATTGCCGTCGCGGGCTTCGGCAATTTCGAGGTCGCCGCGTGCTGCACGCCATCGATCACGACGGTTTCCGTCGACGCATACGGCATCGGCTTGCGTACCGGCGCGACCTTGCTCGCGGCATTGGAGGCGCGCGAGCAGGGCATCGTCGTGAAGGCGGGCAAACGCGTGCGCGTCGCATATTCCGTAGTGCCGCGCGAAAGCGCCTGAGCCGAAGCACAGCGGCGAATGCGTGCTAACATTGTCCAAAATGTTACCGGTAACGTAATCACAGACAGCGACGTCGGCGGCCACGCCGAACGATCGTGCATCACGGAGAGACATCCCATGCCCCAACAGAATCTCAGGCGACTGCGCAGCCAGGAGTGGTTCGACGATCCCTCGCACGCCGACATGACCGCGCTATATGTCGAGCGTTTCATGAACTACGGCCTCACGCGCGAGGAATTGCAGTCGGGCCGCCCGATCATCGGCATTGCGCAGACGGGCAGCGACCTCGCGCCGTGCAATCGTCATCACATCGAGCTCGCCGCGCGCACTAAGGCGGGCATTCGCGATGCGGGCGGCATCCCGATGGAGTTTCCCGTGCATCCGCTCGCGGAGCAGAGCCGCCGTCCGACCGCCGCGCTCGATCGCAATCTCGCGTATCTCGGCCTCGTTGAAATCCTGCATGGCTTTCCGCTCGATGGCGTCGTGCTCACCACCGGTTGCGACAAGACCACGCCTGCGTGCCTGATGGCGGCGGCCACCGTCGATATGCCCGCGATCGTCCTCTCGGGCGGACCGATGCTCGACGGCTGGCACGAAGGCAAGCGCGTCGGCTCGGGCACGGTGATCTGGCACGCGCGCAATCTGCTCGCAGCGGGCGAGATCGATTACGAAGGCTTCATGCAGCTGACGACGGCATCGTCGCCCTCCATCGGCCATTGCAACACGATGGGCACCGCGCTCTCGATGAACAGCATCGCCGAAGCGCTTGGCATGTCGCTGCCGACATGCGCGAGCATTCCCGCTGCATATCGCGAGCGCGGACAGATGGCGTATGCGACCGGCAAGCGCATCGTCGACATGGTTCGCGAGGATTTGAAGCCGTCGAAAATCATGACGCGCGATGCGTTCATCAATGCGATCGTGGTCGCGTCCGCGCTCGGCGCATCGACCAATTGCCCGCCGCATCTGATCGCGATCGCGCGGCACATGGGCATCGACTTGAGTCTCGATGACTGGCAGCGTTACGGCGAGCAGATTCCGCTCATCGTGAACTGCATGCCGGCGGGTGAATATCTCGGCGAGAGCTTCCATCGTTCGGGCGGAGTGCCCGCGGTCATGAGGCAACTCGACCAGGCGGGACTCATCAGGCGCGATTGTCTGACGGTATCGGGACGCATGATCGGGGACATCGCGGGCGATGCGCCCGCCGCCGACAACGAAGTGATCCGCACGACCGACGATCCGCTGAAGCACGGCGCGGGCTTCATGGTCCTGTCGGGCAATTTCTTCGACAGCGCGATCATGAAGATGTCGGTCGTCGGCGATGCGTTCAGAAAGACGTATCTCAGCGAGCCCGGCGCGGAAAACACGTTCGAAGCGCGCGCGATCGTCTTCGACGGTCCCGAGGATTATCACGCGCGCATCAACGATCCCGCGCTCGAGATCGACGAGCACTGCATTCTCGTGATTCGCGGCTGCGGCACGGTGGGTTATCCGGGCAGCGCGGAAGTGGTGAACATGGCGCCGCCCGCCGAGCTGATCAAGAGCGGCATCGATTCGCTGCCCTGCATGGGCGATGGACGGCAAAGCGGCACGTCCGCGAGCCCGTCGATCCTCAACATGTCGCCGGAAGCGGCGGTCGGCGGCGGTCTCGCGCTCCTGCGCACGAACGACAGGATTCGCGTCGACCTGAACGCGCGCAGCGTCAACGTGCTGCTCGATGAAGCCGAGCTCGAAAGCCGCCGCGCGCAATCCGCATTTGCCGTGCCGGTGGCGCAGACGCCGTGGCAGGAGCTGTATCGTCAGACGGTGGGGCAACTGTCGACGGGCGGATGCCTCGAACCCGCGACGCTGTATCTGAAAGTGATCGAAGAACGCGGCAATCCACGCCATTCACATTGAGCGAGCGGCCATGTCCTACGCCATCTACCCGAGTCTCGCCCACAAGCGCGTCGTCGTGACGGGTGGCGGCAGCGGCATCGGCGCGGCGATCGTCGAGGCCTTCGCGAAGCAGGGCGCGCGCGTGTTTTTCATCGATGTCGCGGATGCCGATTCGCGGCAACTCGAGCAGTCGCTCGCGGGCGAGAAGCATGCGCCGAAGTTCCTGCATTGCGATTTGCGCGATGCGTCCGCCATCGAGAAGGCTTTCGACGGCATCGCGAACGAGGCGGGCTCGATCGACGTGCTCGTCAACAATGCCGCCAGCGACGACCGTCATCAGTGGGACAACGTGAGCCCTGCGTACTGGGACGAGCGCATGGCCGTGAACCTGCGGCATCAGTTCTTCTGTGCGCAGGCCGCGGCGCGGCGCATGCGCGTGCACGGGCAAGGCGCGATCGTGAACATGGGCTCGATTTCATGGCATCTCGCGCTGCCCGACCTCACGCTCTACATGACCGCGAAGGCCGCGATCGAAGGGCTCACGCGTGGACTTGCGCGCGAGCTCGGCGCGCACGGCATCCGCGTGAACACGGTGATTCCCGGCGCCGTGCGCACGCCGCGTCAGATGAAGCTGTGGCAATCGCCCGGCAGCGAGGCGCAGCTCGTTGCGCAGCAATGCCTGCACGAGCGGATCGACCCGGAGCACGTCGCGCGCATGGTGCTGTTCCTCGCGTCCGACGACGCGGCACGCTGCACCGCGCGCGATTACTACGTCGATGCCGGATGGTTCGGCGCGTGACGCATGCGCGTCAGATACGCGCGTCGCGCCGGCGTGTCACCTTCGGCGCTGGCTTGATCGTCGGCATCGTGCCGCTTTCGATATAGTGCTGCACGGCATCCGCGGCTTCGTGATAGTCGCGTTCATCGAGCCAATGCCAGACCGCCGCGAGAAAGAGACCGAGGCTCGCATGCCCGCAATGGGCGATGACCTCGGCGATGCCTTCCGCGAGCGCGTCGTCGCGGCCTTCCGGCCGAAGCGCGCTCGCCACATGCGATGCGGCGCGCGACACCAGCATCGCGTGCATTGTGTGCAATTGCGGATTGAACGTGCTCAGTGCGTTTCTTCTTTGCGTGCTGCCCACCATGACGCCCCCGTCTCTGACTCCGGCGTACTGCGCGCCCGAATGCGAAATCCGCATTGAAAAAGAAGCACGCGCCGCGATTGGTTATTCGAAAGCGCCTTGCTTCGGCGCCGGGGTCGGGTTACGCAAGAAGCGGGCCGGCACCTGGTTTAGCGCGCGCATTCCCTCCTGTCGCCTTGCGGGATGCGGCGCAACGCGCGCCGCACTCATCGGTGCGAAGCGCGGGTGAAGATGAGACCGCATGCATTTCGTACAATCGATTGCCGCGCGTGGCAAACAATCCATCAAACATGCGCTTTTTATCCTCTTTTCCGATCGCCACACTGGCGCGACATCTCCACGTCGCACTATGCGCCGCCGCGCTGCTCGCGGGCTGTGCTTCGGGCGCGCCCGCGCGCGGCGAGGAACCCGCGCCTGCGGCGCAATCGGGACAGCCCGACCCGCTGCATCACGCGAAGCGCACCGCTTCCGGTTATGAAAACAGCGCTGGTCCTCTGCCGCGCCAATCCTTCCTGAAGTGGCGCTGGGAACGCTTCACGCAGGGCTTGCCGAAGCCGCCCGCGAACGGCTATCAATTTCCGATGGCGCATCCCGACATGGCGTGGCTCGAGGCGAACCGCACGGCCGATACGCTCACGTGGATCGGTCACGCGACCGCGCTGGTGCAGATCGACGGGGTGAACATCCTCACCGATCCGATGTTCTCCGAGCGCGCGTCGCCGCTTCCGTTCGCCGGACCGAAACGCAAGATGCCGCCCGGCCTCACGCTCGACGAGCTTCCGCATATCGATATCGTGCTGATCTCGCACAATCACTACGACCATCTCGACAAGCCGAGCGTCGAAGCCCTCAACCGGCAGGCGGGCGGGCCGCCGCGCTTCCTCGTGCCGCTCGGCATCAGGCAGTGGATGAACGAAATCGGTGTGACGAACGTGGAAGAGCTTGACTGGAGCGACGAGACGCACGCCGCGGGGCTCGATATCTGGTTCGTGCCGAGCCAGCACTGGTCCGCGCGCACGCCTTTCGACCGCTCGGAAACGCTGTGGGGCGGCTGGGTCGTTAAGACGCCGGCGGGCGCGGCGCATCCGTACTCGTTCTGGTTCGCGGGCGATACGGGCTATTCGGCGGATTTCCGCGATATCGGCGCGCGCTTCGGCGGCTTCGATCTCGCGCTGATTCCGATCGGCGCTTATGACCCGCGCTGGTTCATGCACGCGCAGCATGTCGATCCCGAGGAAGCGGTGCGAGTCTTTCAGGACGTGCGCGCGAAAAAGGCCGTCGGCATCCATTGGGGCACGTTCGAACTGACCGACGAACCGCTCGACGAGCCGCCGCGCCGCTTAGCCATTGCCGTGCGCAATGCCGGCCTGCCCGCGGACGCGTTCACCGTACTGAAACACGGTGAAATGATTCGGCTCGACACGCCGGATTCAAGCGCGAGCACAATCCGCCGTTAACACGGTCTGGCAGCGCGGCTTTTGCGCACAAGCATTCCTCCTGCAATCGAGGCGCCTCGCGACCGGGGCGGGCTCGCGATTGCGCGCACCATGCGGCAATCGTCTTCAATCACTGATAGGGCTCATCGCGTGAAGCAACTGTCCATCCGGCATCGCATTCTGGCGAGCTTCGGCATCATCCTGACCCTGATGCTGGTCATGGCCGCACTGTCGTACACGTTGCTCGGCGGAATCGACCGGGAAGCAAAAAATCTCGAAGACGATTCGATGGTCGGCTTCGCGCTCTCCAACGATCTGCGCGCGGCGTGGTTCGAGAACTACACGATCACGCAACGCCTCGTCTTTATCGACAACGACGCGGAGCAGACGCGCCGCGACACGCAGCGTCTCAGCGAAACGCGCGCGGCCCTCGACAAGCTGATGGACACCTACGTGCCCACTATCCTCGAAGACGAGGATCGCCGTCTCTTCACCGATTTCAAGCGTCAGCGCGATCTCTATGTTCCGGTCCAGGATCAGGCGCTGCGCGAGCTCGCGACCTCGAAGGACGCCGCCGTCGCGACCTTCAACACGCGCCTCACGCCCGTATGGGAAGCGGGGCAGACCGCGACGCGCGCGCTCGTCGAGCACAACCAGGTCTTCAACGCGAAATCGGTGGAAAGCATTCGCGGCTCGGTGCAGAAGTCGGAAGCGACGCTCATCGTCATCATGCTCGTTGCGATCGCGGCGGCGTCGGTGCTCGGCTTCATGCTGATGAAGGCGCTGACCGTGCCGATGCTGCGCATGGTCGATGTCGTCGACAAGATGCGCACCGGCGACTTCACGCAGCGGCTCGCGCTCGCGCGCCGCGACGAATTCGGCGCGCTCGAAGCGGGCTTCAACCGCATGACGGACGAACTCACGGGGCTCGTCAGCCAGGCGCAGAAGTCGGCGGTGCAGGTGACGACATCGGTGTCGGAGATTGCCGCGACCGCGCGCGAGCAGCAGGCCACCGCGAGCGAAACCGCCGCGACGACCACCGAAATCGGCGCGACATCCCGTGAGATTTTCGCGACCGCGCGCGATCTCGTGCGCACGATGAACGAAGTCTCGGGCGTGGCGGAGCAATCGGCGGCGCTCGCGGGCACGGGTCAGGCGGGCCTCACGCGCATGGAGGAAACCATGCGCCTCGTCATGGAAGCGGCGGGTTCGGTGAACGGCAAGCTCGCGATCCTGAACGAGAAGGCGGGCAACATCAACCAGGTCGTCGCGACCATCACGAAAGTCGCGGATCAAACCAATCTGCTTTCGCTGAATGCGGCGATCGAAGCGGAGAAGGCCGGCGAATACGGGCGCGGCTTCGCGGTCGTGGCGACCGAGATTCGCCGTCTCGCGGATCAGACCGCCGTCGCCACGTTCGACATCGAGCAGATGGTGAAGGAGATTCAATCGGCCGTCGCCGCGGGCGTGATGGGCATGGACAAGTTCTCCGAGGAAGTGCGCCGCGGCATGCTCGACGTGCAGCAGGTCGGCGGCCAGCTTTCGCAGATCATCCATCAGGTGCAGACGCTCGCGCCGCGCGTCTCGATGATCAACGAAGGCATGCAGACTCAGGCCACCGGCGCGGATCAGATTTCGCAGGCGCTTTCGCAACTCTCGGAGGCCGCGCAGCAGACGGCCGAGTCGCTGCGCCAGTCGACGCAGGCGATCGACGACCTCACGCATGTCGCGAACGGTCTGCGCACGGGCGTGTCGCGCTTCAAGGTGGCTGCTTAAGGCGCGCCGCGATGCTCTTCGTCCAGTTCACGCTCGGGTCCGACCGCTATCTGCTCGACAGCGCGCAGGTCGAGCGCATGCTGCCGCTCGCGCCGCTGAAGGCGCTGCCGGGCGCGCCCGCGTGGGTCGCGGGCGTGCTCGACCATGAAAGCGCGAGCGTGCCCGTGATCGATATCGCGGCACTTGCGCTGGCGCGTCCATCGCAGGAAAGGTTGTCGACGCGGCTCGCGCTCGTCGCGTATCCGCGCCGCGGCGAAGATGGCGTGACGACGCATCATCGGTTGGGCCTTTTGCTCGAACAGGCGACGCGCACTGTCACCTTCGATGCCGCTTCGTTCAGCGATGCGGGCATTGGCACGCCGCACGCGCGCTATCTCGGCCCGCTCACGCGCGACGATGCGGGGCTGCTGCAATGGGTGCGCATCGAACATCTTTTGCCGGAAGACGTGCAGGCGCTGCTGTTCGCCGGGAGCGAAGCATGAGTGCGCTGCCGAGCGCTTTCACCGACGAGCCTTTCGGCATCGGCCGCTTCATCGAGCTTTTGCACCGCACGATAGGGCTCGATGCCGAATCGATCGGCGCGAACTCGGTGTCGCGCGCGGTGCGCGAGCGTTACAACCTGTGGCGCGACCGGCACGGCGGCACGCTCGACGACTATTACCGCGCGGTCACGCAAGACCCTGCGCGCATGCAGGAGCTGATCGAAGCGGTGGTCGTGCCGGAGACGTGGTTCTTCCGCGATCCCGAAGCCTTCGCCGCGCTCGCGCGTCTTGCGCGCGTGCGTCTGCACGAGCGGCCCGCGAAGCCGTTGCGCGTGCTGAGCGCGCCGTGCTCGACGGGCGAGGAAGCCTATACGATCGCGATGGCGCTGATCGAGGCGGGCATTCCCGCCGAGCGCTTTTCCATCGATGCGATCGACGTGAGCGAGCGCGCACTCGCGGTCGCACGTCGCGCGCATTACGGGCGCAACGCGTTTCGCGGGCGCGCGCTCGGTTTTCGCGACCGGCATTTCCGCGCGGCCGATGGCGGCTGGCAGCTCGATCCCGCCGTCGCGCAATGCGTGCGCTTCTCGCAGGCGAATCTGCTGCAACTGGACGCGCATGCATTCGAGCGCTTCGATTTCATCCTGTGCCGCAACGTGCTGATTTATTTCGATCGCGACACGCAGTGCGCCGTCCTGCGCGTGCTCGACGGACTCCTCGCGCAAGGCGGCACGCTGTTCGTGGGCCCGGCGGAGACGGGTCTCCTGATGCGCGAGGGCATGAGCTCCGCGAACATTCCGCTCGCGTTCGCATTCAACCGGCCTGAGCGCGCGAGTGCGAATGTGTTCAGCGGCGCGTGGCCGGTTCCGCCAGCCGTGAAGCCGCTGCCGCCAATGAAAAGCGCGTTCGTGTTGCCCGCGTGGGCCAGCGCGCCGCCGGTGGTTCGCTCCATGCCGATTGCGAAGCCGCGCGAAGCAGCGCGCGTCGAGCCCGCGCCGGCGGCCAGCCTCGCACAAGCGCGCGAACTCGCCGATGCCGGCAGGCTCGAAGCCGCGGCAAGTGCGGCGCGCGCGTATCTCGACGCGCATCCATCGAACGCGGATGCGTACTATCTGCTCGGCGTCATCGCCGATGCGCGCGGCGAGCATCAGGCATCGCGCGGCCATTATCGCCGCGCGCTCTATCTCGATCCCGCGCATCGCGAGGCGCTCACGCACCTCGCCGCATGCCTTTCGCTCGATGGCGACGAAAGCGGTGCGCGCCTTCTGCTCGCGCGCGCCGGGCGCGTCACGGGGAGCACGCGATGAACGCACGCACACCTGCAACACTCGATACGATCGGTGTCGCCGACATCGACGATTGCTGGAACCGCATCGGCGTGCGCGGCGATGCATCGTGCCCGAAGCTCGAGCGCTACGTGCATTGCCGCAATTGCCCGGCGCACGATGAAGCCGCGTCGCGCGTGCTCGATCGTGTGGAGGCGCGCACGTCGATCGAGCATGCGGGCGCGGCATCGTCGCACGCCACGCGCAACGGCGACGAAACCGATACGCTCTCCTGCCTCGTGTTTCGCATCGGCGGCGAATGGCTCGGCCTGCCGACGGCGGTTTGCGCGCAAGTGGCTCAGTTGCGTCCGGTGCATTCGCTTCCGCATCGAAGGAACCGCGCGGTGCTCGGCGTCGTGAACGTGCGCGGCAGGCTGACCGTGTGCGCGTCGCTCGCGCGGCTCTTCGGCATCGAAGAGGGCGCGGTGAAAGCCGTCTCGGGCAATCAGGCCGTCGATGCGCGCGAGCTCGGGCGTCTGCTCGTCATTCAGCGCGCCGACGGCCACGATCATCACGGCAACGGCGATCACGAAGGACCGGTCGCCTTTCCCGTCGATGCCGTCGACGGCGTGCATCGCTTCTCGCGCGCGCGGCTTCAGCCCGTGCCCGCGACGCTCGCGCAGCGCCTTGCATCGCACGCGCATGCCGTCGCCGCTTTCAAGGACGCGACCGTCGGCCTGCTGGACGCCGATCGTCTCATCGACAGCCTGAACCGGAGCCTGACATGACGAGCATCGATCCGGGCCGCTCGTCGCTGCTCGACCTCTTCCAGGAGGAGGCGCGCGGGCAGGCGCAGATTCTCTCCGATGGCCTCATCTCACTCGAGCGCGCGCCGCGCGACCCCGTCACGCTCGAAGCGAGCATGCGCGCCGCGCATTCGCTGAAGGGCGCGGCGCGCGTGGTCGGCGTGCCGGTCGGCGTGACGCTCGCGCATGTGATGGAGGATTGCTTCGTCGCGGCGCAGGAAGGGCGCATCGTGCTCGACGCAGGTTATATCGACCTGCTGTTTCGCGGCGTCGATCTGATCGTGCAGATCGGCGAGGCGCGCGATATCGACGCGCAAAGCACGCTCGAACGCGATGTGGATGCCTTCGTCGCCGGGCTCGATGCGCGGCTGCAAGGCGTCGAAGTGCGCGAGATCGCGCCGCGCGACGATGCGTACGATCTGTCGCAGGAACTCACGCTGGCGAGACCGCCCGAAGAAACGCCCGAGCCAGTCCCGACGCCTTCGCGCCCGGGCGACGCCCGCATGCTGCGCATGCGCGCCGACACGCTCGACCGTCTGTTGAGCCATTCGGGCGAATCGCTCGTCGAATCGCGCTGGCTGAAGCCGTTTTCGCAATCGATGCTGCGCGTGAAGCGCATTCAGCACGACGCGAGCCGCGCGCTCGAACGTCTGCACGAAACGCTGACCGAAACGAACGCCGCGCCGCTCGACGCCCGCGCACACGCCGCGCTCGACGAAGTGCGGCGCCTGACCGCCGAAGCGCATCGTCAACTGAGCGAGCGTCTCGCGGAACTGGAGAACTTCGACCGCCGCTCGACGCATCTCGCGCAACAGATCTACGACGAAGCGCTCGCGTGCCGCATGCGTCCTTTCGTCGATGCGACCGGCGGCTTCGCACGCATGGTGCGCGATGTCGCGCGCGGGCTCGGCCGCGATGTGCGGCTCGTCATCGCGGGCGAAACGACGCAAGTGGACCGCGACATTCTCGACCTGCTCGATGCGCCGCTCGGCCATCTGCTGCGCAATGCGGTCGATCATGGCATCGAGCCGCCCGCGTTGCGCCGCGCGCTCGGCAAGCCCGAAACCGGCACGATCACGCTCGAAGCGCGTCACAGCGCGGGCTCGCTTTTCATCAGCGTGTCCGATGACGGCGCGGGCGTCGATCTCGAAGCGCTGCGCCGCGCGGTCGTGCGCAAGAACCTGGCGAACGAAGACACCGCCGCGCGTCTCACCGAAGCCGAGCTGCTCGAATTCCTGTTCCTGCCGGGCTTCACGATGCGCGATTCCGTCACGGATGTATCGGGCCGCGGCGTCGGTCTCGATGCCGTGCAGGACGTCGTGCGGCAAGTGCGCGGCAGCGTGCGCGCGACGCAGGAAGCGCATGCGGGCACGCGCTTCACGCTGCAATTGCCGCTCACGCTGTCGGTGATCCGCAGCCTGATCGTCGAAGTGGCGGGCGAACCTTACGGCCTGCCGCTCGGGCATGTCGCGCGCACGCTGGTGCTGCCCGCGAACGCCATCGACATGCTCGAAGGCCAGCAGCACTTCTCCTTCGACGGCAAGCGCGTCGGGCTCGTCACCGCGCATCAGATCCTGGAAACGGCCGCATTCGAAGCCGCGAGCGATGCGCTCAACGTCGTCGTGATCGGACAGGGCGCGGCGAGCTACGGCATCGTCGTGGATCGCTTTCTCGGCGAGCGCATGCTCGTCGTGCAGCCGCTCGACAAACGTCTCGGCAAGGTCCGTAACATCGCGGCGGGCGCGCTGATGGAAAACGGCGATCCGCTCCTCATCGCCGATCTCGACGACTGGCTGCGCTCGGTGGAAAAGCTCGTCGGCAGCGGCGAGCTCGGGCGCGTCGGGGCGGGGGCATCGCGTGCGAGCGTGACGAGCGCGAAGCGCGTGCTCGTGGTCGACGATTCGCTCACCGTGCGCGAACTCGAACGCAAATTGCTCGCGTCGCGCGGCTACGACGTATCCGTCGCGGTCGACGGCATGGACGGCTGGAACGCGGTGCGCGGCGCAGACTTCGACATTGTCATTACGGATATCGACATGCCGCGTCTCGACGGCATCGAGCTCGTCACGCTCATCAAGCGCGACGCGCAACTGTCCGGCCTGCCGGTGATGATCGTGTCTTACAAGGATCGCGCGGAAGATCGCCAGCGCGGCCTCGATGCGGGCGCGGACTATTACCTCGCGAAAGGCAGCTTCCACGATCAGGCGCTGATCGACGCGGTGCGCGATCTGATCGGCGAGGCGAAGTCATGAAGATCGGCATCGTGAACGATGTCCCGCTCGCCGTGGAAGCGCTGCGGCGCGCGCTCGCGGCGCGGCCCGACTTCGAGATCGCGTGGATCGCGCAGGACGGCCAGCAGGCGATCGACTATTGCGCGGCGCGCACGCCCGATGTCGTGCTGATGGATCTCGTGATGCCGAACGTCGACGGCGTGCAGGCGTCGCGGGCCATCATGGCGCGCTCGCCGTGCGCGATTCTCGTCGTGACGGTCGATGTCGGCGCGAACGCGTGGCGCGTGTACGAAGCGATGGGCGCGGGCGCGCTCGATGCCGTCGATACACCCGCGCTCGCCGGCGCCGATGCGCGTCGCGGCGCGGCGGCGCTGATCGCGAAGATCGATCAGATCGGTGCGCGGCTCGCGTCGTCCGGCGCTGCGTCCGCGAGCGCGATCAGCGCGCCGAAGAACGGTGCGCCGCTCGTCGCGATCGGCGCATCGGCGGGCGGACCGGCGGCGCTCGCGACGCTGCTCGGCGCGCTGCCGAAAAACTTCGCGGCGGCGACGGTCATCGTGCAGCACGTCGACCGCGCGTTCGCCGAAGGCATGGCGCAATGGCTCGACGCGCAATCTGCGCTGCCCGTGCGCGTCGCGCGCGAGGGCGACAAGCCCGTGCCCGGCGAAGTGCTGCTCGCCGCGACCAACGATCATCTCCATTTCGCCGATGCGAGGCGCCTCGGCTATACCGCGCATCCGGAGCAATTGCCTTACCGGCCTTCCGTCGACGTGTTCTTTCAGAGCATCGCCGAGCGCTGGACGGGCCGTGCGGTCGGCGTGCTGCTGACGGGCATGGGCCGCGACGGCGCCATCGGTCTCAAGGCGATGCGCGCGAAGGGCTATCACACGATCGCGCAGGACGAGGCGACGAGCGCCGTCTACGGCATGCCGAAGGCCGCGGCCGCGCTCGATGCGGCCGTATCGGTCCTGCCGCTGCCGCGCATCGCGCAAGCGCTCGCTTCCGCATTCGATTGAATGGCACGGCATCAACCAACAAGAAACCGATCAAGGACACGTCCATGAAACTTCCTCATCCCGACCCGTTGGCCGAGCGCGCGAAACGGGCCGCGGCGGCAGCGGCGGCGAGCATCGAGCGCGCGGGCACCCGTGCGATGGCGGACGAGCGCGCCGTGTCCGACCTGCTCGCAGCCGCGTTGAACGCGCCGCCCGCGGCCGAGCTGCCAGTGATGGTGCTGCTCGTGGACGACCAGGCGATCATCGCGGAGGCGCTGCGCCGCGCCCTCGCGGAAGAGACGAACGTCGATCTGCATTACTGCGCGAATCCCGAAGAGGCGTTGCGCACCGCGCAGGAAACGCGGCCCACGGTGATCCTGCAGGATCTCGTGATGCCCGGCGTCGATGGCCTGACGCTCGTGCGCCAGTACCGCGAGCATCCGGCGACGCGCGATATCCCGATCATCGTGCTTTCGACGAAGGAAGAGCCGCGCATCAAGAGCGCGGCCTTCGCGGCGGGCGCGAACGATTACCTCGTGAAGCTGCCCGATACGATCGAGCTCGTCGCGCGCGTGCGCTATCACTCGCGTTCGTATCAGAACCTGTTGCAGCGCGACGAGGCGTATCGCGCGCTGCGTCAGTCGCAGCAGAAACTGCTCGAAACGAACCTGGAATTGCAGCGTTTGACGCACTCGGACGGCCTCACGGGCTTGTCCAACCGGCGCCGGCTCGATGACTATCTGGATGCCGAATGGCGCCGTGCGTCGCGCGAGCATGCGGCCATCGGTTTCCTGATGATCGATGTCGACAACTTCAAGTCCTACAACGATACATATGGCCACGTTGCGGGCGATGACGTGCTGAAGCTCGTCGCACATACGATCGAGACGAGCCTCGGCAGCCCCACCGATCTCGCCGCGCGCTTCGGCGGCGAGGAATTCGCGGTGGTGCTGATGTCGTCGTCGTCGCCGGGCTTGCGGCTGCTCGGCGAGAAGATCCGCATCGCGGTGGAGGCGCTCAACGTGCCGCACACAGGTTCGGTGAACGGACGCGTGACGATCAGCGTCGGCGGCGCGATGCAGACGGCGATGCACGAAGATACGTCGAAGCAGCTCGTGGAAGCGGCGGATCTCGCGCTTTATCGCGCGAAGCGGGACGGGAAGAATCGCGTGATCATTACGTGATTTGCTTCCGATGATGAAGCATGCGAAAACGCGCGGCCTTCGGTGAAGCCCGCGCGTCTTTTCTTTACGTCGCTAGCCGCGCCGAAATCGTCATCGCCTGAACACGCCGAGCAGCAGTGTGGCGAGAAAGATCACGATGAAGATGAAGAACAGGATCTTGGCGATTTCCGCCGCGCCCGTTGCGATTCCGCCGAAGCCGAACACGGCCGCGATGATCGCGATGATGAAGAAGATGACAGCGTAACGGAGCATGGAGTCCTCCCGTGGGATGGGTTGATCGTCGTTCGCATGCGGACTGATGCCGCCGCGGCTTCGCTCTTCGGTTTCCCGTCGCGCGTCGTTGCGCGGCACGAACGCTCAAAGCAACGCCTGTGCCCAGCAAAAACGCCGCAATGCCAGAAACATTGCGGCGTCGCGGATCACGCCTTCATCGGCGCGATGGGCCCGGCTGTCGAGGCTAACGGCCTAGTGTGCGATCGGAGTCGGAATCATCGTCGATGTCGTCTTCGTCATCGACGCGGTTGAGCGCATCCGGCAGGTTGTTCTCCAGTTCATCGCGTTCGATCTGATCGGCTAGGTCGAGGGATTTGCGCGTGGCGGGACCGGACGGGCGATTGGCTCCAGACATGGCGTACTCCTTGAACAGATTTCAAAGCCGCGCCGACAATTCGGCGCGAACCAACGGACTAGCAAGGCATGTACGCGCCGGACTGAAAATGCCGCCTTAAAGGATCGCTTAAGGATCACTCGAGGATCGTTCGGGCGGCGGGGTGGACAGTCGTAGCTGACGGAAAAGAAACGCAGTCCCAATCTTGCAAGCGGGACGGCAGATTTTGCGTGCCGGCGCGTAAGGCCAGTATGCACCGGTCGGGCGCCGAGGCAAAGAGGGTGCGCGCTTTTAACCCGGCGCGCGCCCCTTCGCCGCTGCTCGCGGTCATTCGAAAAGATGGGCGACGATCGGGTACAGCGACAGCACGAGCAGCACGGCCATCGTGATGTTGAACCTGCGCAGCCAGCGCGGATTCGCGAGAAAGCGCCGCAGCGACATGCCGAACGCCGCCCACATCGTGATGCACGGCAGCCCGATCACGACGAGCACGAGCGCCATCAGCGCGGCATTCAAGGAAAGGCTCGCGTGCAGATGGATGGTCGTCGCCGCGGTGAGCACCATCATCCACGCTTTGGGATTGATCCACTGGAAGGCGATCGCTTCGTGAAAGCGCATCGGACGGCCCTGGCCATCGCGCATCTGCACCGACGACGACGTCCCGATCTTCCACGCCAGATACAGCAGATACGGGACGCTCGCGGCCTCCAGCACGGTATAGAGCCACGGCAGCCGCTCGAACGCCTGCGCGAGCCCGAGGCCCACCGCGATCATCAGAATCGCCATGCCCGCGCTGATGCCGAGCACGTGCGGCACGGTGCGCCTGAGGCCGAAGTTCACGCCCGAGGCGAGCAGCATCGTGTTGTTGGGGCCGGGCGTGATGGTCGTCACCAGCGCGAACAGCGCGGCGGCGGGCAGGGCGTTCAGGAGTTCGGGGGGCATGGCGCGCTCTGGGTTGTGAATGACTCGATGAGCGCCCAGTGTACGGGAGGTGTCCGGTACAGTACCGGTACAGATTGTCAGCTGGCTTCCGGTACGATCTTCAGGCCATTCCCGGGCGCGGCGGCGTGGGCCGCCGCGCCTTCGCCGTTACACGGGGAACGGGTTGCGTTCCGAGAAGCCCTGCTGATGCCAGTACGGATACGCCGGCCGCACCGCGCTCGCCTCGTCGAGCTTTTTCACCTGCTCGGGCGTCAGGTTCCAGCCGGCCGCGCCGAGGTTCTGCCGCAACTGCTCCTCGTTGCGCGCGCCGATGAGCACGGTCGCCACCGTCGGACGCTGCAGCAGCCAGTTGAGCGCGATCTGCGGCACGGTCTTGCCGGTTTCCTCGGCAATGGCGTCGAGCGCATTGACCACGCGGTACAGATATTCATCCGGCACCGGCGGCCCCATGTCGGCGGTCTTGTGCAGGCGGCTTGTCGCGGGCAGCGGCTGGCCGCGCCGGATTTTGCCCGTGAGGCGTCCCCAGCCGAGCGGACTCCACACGACCGCGCCGACGCCCTGATCGAGCCCGAGCGGCATCAGCTCCCATTCGTAATCGCGGCCGATGAGCGAGTAGTACGTCTGATTCGCTACGTAGCGCGGATAACCGTAGCGATCAGCGGCATCGAGCGATTTCTGCAGATGCCAGCCGGAGAAATTGGACACGCCCGTGTAGCGGATCTTGCCCGCGCGCACGAGATCGTCGAGTGTCGAGAGCGTCTCTTCGACGGGCGTTTTCGCGTCGAAGCCATGCAGCTGGAACACGTCGATGTAGTCGGTCTGAAGGCGTGCGAGTGCCGCGTTCACCGCCTGGATCAGATGAAAGCGCGACGAACCGACGGCGTTCGGGTCATTCTGGTCGAAGCGGAACGTGGCCTTGGTCGAGACGATGACCTTGTCGCGCCGGCCCTTGATCGCCTCGCCGAGTATCGATTCCGACGTGCCGTGCGAGTAGACGTCGGCGGTGTCGAACATGGTGACGCCCGCTTCGAGACAGATGTCGACGAGCTTGCGCGCGTCGCTCACGTCGGTTTCGCCCCAGGCCTGAAAGAATTCGCCCTTGCCGCCGAAGGTGCCGGTGCCGAAGCTCAGGACGGGAACCTTGAAGCCCGATGCACCGAGATGTCGATATTCCATTGCTTGTCCTCGTGGATGAAGTCGGTGGGCGCCGCGCTTCGTGCGAGAAAGGCGGCGCAACGAATGTCCGTCGATGAGACTACCGCAACGGCTCATCGCATGCAGAGCGCCGCTAGCGATGATGCCTGGCTGCGCGCTCGCCGAGCGAATCGTAGATCGGCGGCACGCGCAGCAGCATCGGCACGATCATCGCGGTGAAGCAGGCCGTGAGCATCGGCAGGAGCAGGGTGAAGCTTGCCGTCATCTCCGTGACGAGCACGATGCCCGTGACCGGCGCGCGCACCACCGCGACGAAGAACGCCGCCATGCCGACCACCGCGAATGTGCTCGTGTCGCCGGTGGCGGGCGCCATGCCGGGGAACCAGTCGAGGCAGACGCGGCCGAATACGAGACCTGTCTGCGCGCCGAGCACGAGCATCGGCGCGAAGATGCCGCCTGGCGTGCCCGCCGCGTACGACACCGGGCCCACGACGAAGCGCAGCGCGAACATCGCCATCACGCCAGCGATGGTGCCCCTGCCCAGCAACGCGCGCTCGGTCAGCGCGTCGCCGCCGCCGGCGAGATCCGGCGCGAACCACGCGAGCAGGCCTATCGCCGCGCCGACCGCCGCCGCGCGCGCGGTCGCATGCTTCACCGATGCGGGATGCGCGATCGCATCGGCGGCATCGAGCGTCCACAGAATGGCGCGGCTATACGCCGCGCCCAAAAGCCCCAGCAGCGCGCCGAGCAGAAGATGCGCGCCGGTCATTTCGAAGCCGGGAAAGGGCTGTGCGGGAACGTGGAAGTCGGGCAGATCGCCGTGCAGCAACCGCGCCATCGCGATCGCGCTCGCCGATGCGCCGAGCGCCGCCACCGCCGTGCGCGTGTGGAAACGCCGCATCAGTTCCTCGAGCACGAACACCGCGCCCGCGATCGGCGCGTTGAAGGCGGTCGCGAGCCCCGCGCCCGCGCCCGCCGCGAGCAGCACGCGGCAATCGTCGGCGTTGCGTCTGAAGATCGCGCCGATGGCATGCGCGATCGATGCGCCCATCTGCACCGTCGGGCCTTCGCGGCCGAGCGCGAGCCCCGCGCCGATGGCGAGCACGCCGCCCGCGAACTTGATCGGTATGAGCACGAGCGGTGCGGGCGGCAATGTGCTGTGCAGCACCGCTTCGACATGCGGAATGCCGCTGCCGCTCGCCATGGGCGCGAAGCGCGCGACGAGCCACGCGGCGAGACCGCTCGCCACGGCGGCGGCGAGGACCACGAGCAGGACGGCGGCATCATGCCCCGCATGCGCCCACGCGATGAACGCGTTGCGCCAGGTATCGGCGCGTTCGAGCGCGAAGCGAAAGAGCACGCCGATCGCGCCCGTCGCCGCGCCCACGACCACCGACGCCGCCGCGAGCGGAACGAGCCCCGCGCGCTCGTCCTGAATGGTGACATCCGTGACTTCCGTGGCTTCTTTGTCGTTCATCGCGCATGTCGCTCCGGATCGGCATGTGCATCGAAGCGTAGCACCATGGCGGGCATGTTGTTTGCAAAACGAAAGTCATTTGAACGCGGCGTGCTGTCGAGAGGCACATGAGCAACCCCCATTACGACGAGCCCTTTTTCCAGCCGGGACGCAATTGCGCGAGCGTGCATCATGCAGAGCGCTTCAGTCTTCTCATCGACGGAGCGGATTATTTCCGCGTGCTGCGCGAGGCGATCACGCGCGCGCAACGCACCGTGTTCATCCTCGGCTGGGATATCGACAGCCGCATGAAGCTCACGCCCGAAGGCGCGAACGACGGCTATCCCGAAGCGCTCGGCGATTTCCTGCACGCGATCGCTTCGACGAGGCGGCGCCTGCGCATCTACATTCTCGCGTGGGACTTCGCGATGCTCTATGCGTTCGAGCGCGAGTGGCTGCCGGTATACAAGATGGGCTGGCGCACGAACCGGCGCATCGCGTTTCAGATGGACGGCAAGCATCCGCTCGGCGGCTCGCAGCATCAGAAGATGGTCGTGATCGATGATCGCGTGGCGTTCGTCGGCGGCCTCGACCTCACGCGCTCGCGCTGGGACACGACCGCGCACGCGCCCGACGAGCCGCTGCGCCGCGATGCGAACGGCGCGGCCTATCAGCCGTTTCACGATGTCCACACGATGTTCGACGGCGATGCGGCGCGCGAAATCGGCGTGCTCGCGCGAGAACGATGGGCGCGCGCATGCGGCAAGCGGCTCGCGATCCGCGCGCATCGCGCGGCGATTCAGCAAGACCCGTGGCCGCCTTCGCGGCGCGTCGAGATCGAAGATGTCGATATCGCGATCTCGCTCACCGAGCCCGCGTATCTCGGCCGCGAACCGGTGCAGCAGATACGCACGCAGTATTTCGATGCCATCGCGCGCTCGCGCCGCAGCATCTATATCGAGAACCAGTACTTCACGTCGGGCGCGGTCGGCGCGGCGCTGGCGGACTCGCTCGCGCGCGACGACGGCCCCGATCTCGCGATCGTCGTGCCGCGCAATCAGAGCGGCTGGCTGCAGGAAGTGACGATGGGCGTGCTGCGCGCGCGCCTGCACGCGCTTCTGAAGAACGCCGACGCGCACGGACGCTATCGCCTGCTGTGCCCGAGCGTGCCGAAGCTCGGCGACCACATCGTCAATGTGCACAGCAAGCTGATGATCGTCGACGATGAATTGCTGATCGTCGGCTCGGCCAACCTGAACAATCGTTCGATGGTGCTCGACAGCGAGTGCAATATCTCGATCGATGCCGGCGCCGACGCACGCATCCGCCGTTCGATCGCGACGATGCGCGACACGCTGCTCGCGGAGCATCTCGGCTGCGAGATCGCGGACATCGTGCGCGAGTCTCAGGCGCGCAACGGCATGAACGCGGCGATAGAAGCGCTGCTGCGCGATCGCGACGCGCATCGCACGTTGGTGCCGCTCGACCCGCGTGTGTCGACCGAGCTCGATCAGCTGATTCCGCCCGAAGCGCTGATCGATCCCGAAACGCCGATCGCCGCCGATGAACTGGTCGATCAGTTCGTGCCCGTGCAAAAGGCGCGTCCGCTCATCAGCCGCTTTGCGCTGCTCGGCGTGCTCGCGCTGATGGTCGTGGTCGTCGCAGGGCTGTGGCACTGGACGCCGCTCGCCGATTACGTGAACCTGACCTCGCTCACGCACGCGACGCGCCGCATCGATGCGCTGCCGCTTGCGCCGCTGTGGATCGTCCTCTGTTATGTCGTGGCGGCAGTCGTTGCCGTGCCCATCACTTTGCTGATCGCGACGACGGGCCTCGTCTTCGGCGCATGGTGGGGCACGGCCTATGCGTTCGCCGGCTCGACGATCGCGGCCGCCATCAGCTATTCGCTCGGCAACTGGCTCGGCCGCGATGCGGTGCGCAAGCTCGCGGGCGCGCGCGTCAACCGGCTGTCGGAGCGCGTGGCGAAACGCGGCATCGTCGCGGTGGTGGTGTTGCGGCTCTTGCCGGTCGCGCCGTTTTCGATTGTCAATCTCGTCGCGGGTGCGTCGCATATCCGCATGCGCGACTTCGTGCTCGGCACGATGCTCGGCATGGGGCCCGGCATTTTTCTGACGGTGGCCTTCGCGCATCAGCTCGTCGCTTCGCTGCATCGGCCGACGGTCGGCTCGTTCGCGGTGCTGATCGGAATCGGCGCGGCGTTGATCGGCGTGTCGCTGCTTTTGCAACGCTTTCTCGGCCGCGCGGATCATCACGACGCGCACGAAGGCGCCCCGAGCGATGCCGACAAGCCCCGCGCAAGCGACGAAGCAAAGCGCGCGAACGAGCTGCGCCGCAATGGCACGATGCCGCGCGATGCATCGTCGAACAACGAGCGTCGCGACGAGGTCAGCTCATGACGCTGATGCACGAGGCCGCCATCGAACAGGAAACCCGCGCGCGCGAGTTGCGTATCGCGACCTACAACCTGCACGGCGCGGTGGGCATCGACGGCAGGTTCGCGCCGGAGCGCATCGGCGAAGTGCTCGCCGAGATCGACGCCGACATCTTCGCGCTGCAGGAGGTGCCGCTCGGCGGCAGCGGCTCGCACGACGTGCTCGACGTGCTGCAGCGCATGACGAACCTGCACGCGGTCGCCGGCCCGACGCTCGATACGCCCGAGCGCCGCTACGGCAACGCGGTGCTGACGCGCTATCCGGTGCGGGCGGTGCGCACGCTGGATCTGTCGTTCGGCAGCCGCGAGCCGCGCGGCGCGCTCGATGCCGACATCGATTGCGGCGGCGAAGTATGGCGCGTGGTCGCAACGCATCTCG
Source organism: Caballeronia sp. 11_S32 (assembly GCF_056930355.1). NCBI lineage: Bacteria > Pseudomonadati > Pseudomonadota > Betaproteobacteria > Burkholderiales > Burkholderiaceae > Caballeronia > Caballeronia sp. 11_S32. The sequence continues at coordinate 1,446,768 of NZ_JBXOWH010000004.1, read as the reverse complement.
GTCTTGCATCGAGCGAAAGGCGCGCGCAAGTGGAGCAGGTGCTGCAAAGCTTCGATACGCCCGCGCTGCCCGTGATCCTGCTCGGCGACCTCAACGAGTGGTTCGTCTATGGCCGCACGTTGCGTAGGCTCGTCACGCACTTTCATCGCGCGAGCGCGTTGCGCACCTTTCCGACGCGCTGTCCGCTCTTCGCGCTCGACCGCATCTGGGTGCATCCGGGCGAGCGTCTCATGCGTGTCGATGTGCATCGCACGCGTCTTTCGCGCATCGCTTCCGATCACTATCCGCTCATCGCTCACATCGCGCATCGCGCGTTTACCTCTTCTGTGCAGCGATGAAATGCATCGCGTGTGGTGCGTAAACACATCGAGGAACATCGTGAATGATGCTCCCGTTGCTGATGTGTCAGCGCGGCACCACGAAAAACCCCTATAAAAACGATATAAAAGCGCAAAAGACTCGCACGAACGCGCTTGGCGTATGTAGAATCCGGCGTGATACGAACGCATCGGTGCGGACGTATTCGAACATCACTGACCAAAAACAGGTAGGAGAAACATGTCGACTTCCGCTAAAACCGCTGCCAAGAAAGCCCCGGCCAAGAAGGCCACGGCGAAGACCGCCGCCGCACCGGCCAAGAAAGCAGCAGCACCGAAGGTTGCCGCGAAGAAAGTAGCCGCGAAGAAGACCACGGGCGCTCCCTCGCCGATCAAGGATACGTTCACGAAGGCATCGCTCGCGACGCATCTGTCCGAGCGCGCCGCTGTCGAACTGAAGGCGGTGAAGGCCGTGCTGGTCGCGCTGGAAGACACGATCCTCGGCTCGATCCACAAGAAGGGTGCAGGCGAATTCACGCTGTCGGGCCTGCTGAAGATCTCCGCGCAAGCCGTGCCGGCGAAGAAGAAGCGCTTCGGCAAGGACCCGTTCACGGGTGAAGAGCGCTGGTTCCCGGCAAAGCCGGCAAGCGTCCGCATCAAGGCGCGCGCGCTGAAGAAGCTGAAGGACGCAGCGGCTTAAGCTTCGTTCCCGAGCGTTGCAAGCTTCGGTTTCGTTGACGAAATCGAAGCGCGATGAAAAAGAGGCCAGCTTCCCTTCATTGGGATGCTGGCCTCTTTTGCTTTTGAATTTTCGATCAGCCGCGCCTGTTGTATTCAGCGAAGACATCGCTCAACCAATCCGCGAAAACCCGTACGCGGGCGGACAGTTGACGGTTATGCGGATAGAGCACGGAGACGGGCATCGGCGGTGGCGGAAGATCCGGAAGCAGCACTTGCAGGCGGCCATCGGCGAGCGCATCGTCGACGTGATAGCGCGGTACCTGCACGATGCCGAATCCCGCGAGCGCCGCCTGCGTATATAACTCGACGCCCGTGACCGACACGGCGGCTTTCAGTTCGATCGTCTCCACGCGCTCGTTCAACGTGAATTCGAGCGGCAGCACACGCCCTGTCGCGCTCGATACGAAGTTCACCGCGCGATGCGATGCGAGCGCTTCGAAATCTTCCGGAACGCCTTCGCGCGACAGATAAGCGGGGCTTGCCACCGTCACCTGTTCGAGCAGCGCGACGCGCCGGCCGACCATCGACGAGTCCTGCAGGGTGCCCGCGCGCAGCACGCAATCGACGCCTTCACGCACGAGATCGACGAGCCTGTCGTCCTCGCCGATTTGCAGTTCGATCTGCCCGTAGCGTTCGAGAAACGCGGGCAAGCCCGGCATGATGAAATGCCGCGCGAGCGTGCCTTGCAGATTCACGCGCAAGAGACCCTTCGGCTCCGCATGTCTGAAGGAGCCTTCCGCTTCCTCCAGATCCGCGATCAGACGCACGCAGCGCCGATAGTGCGCTTCGCCGTCGAGCGTGAGGCGCACGGTGCGCGTCGTGCGTTCGAGCAGCCGCGCGCCGAGCCGCTCCTCCATGCGCTTCATCAGATTGGTGACGGTGGCGCGTGGCATCTGCAGATCGTCGGCGGCCTGCGTGAAGCTGTGCCGCTCCGCGATGCGCACGAATACCTGCATTTCCTGGAATCGGTCCATGAGCGCTCGCCATTGTTAAAGCAACTGGAACGATGATACTAAGCCACGCACGATGATCGCGAAAACGGAATGATTCATCATGCTTCCCATCGAACAGCCAACCTTGAGGAGCACATCATGAGTCAGACCCAATCGAAGCGCGTGGCCATCGTCACGGGCGCGTCGCGCGGCATCGGCGCTGAAATCGCGCGGCGTCTCGCGCGCGACGGCTTCGCGGTCGCGGTGAACTATGCATCGAGCGCGAAGGAAGCGGACGCGCTCGTCGGGCAATTGCGCGAAGCGGGCGGCGCGGCGATCGCGGTGAAGGCGGACGTGGCGAACGGGGAGGACGTGCGCCGCATGTTCGAGACCGTCGAAGCGCAACTCGGCCGTGTCGATGCGCTCGTCAACAACGCGGGCGTGCTGAAGACCGTGCCGCTCGCCGACACGAGCGACGCGCTCTACGATCAGACCTTCGACATCAACGTGCGCGGCACCTTCAACACGCTGCGCGAAGCGGCGGCGCGCATGAACGGCGGCGGGCGCATCGTCAACTTTTCGAGCACGACGCTCGCGCTCAACATGCCCGGCTATGCGATCTACAACGCGACGAAGGCGGCGGTCGAATCGTTCACGCACGTGTTCGCGAAGGAATTGCGCGGGCGCGGCATCACGGTGAACGCGGTTGCGCCGGGGCCGGTGGCGACATCGCTGTTTCTCGACGGCAAGACCGACGAGCAGATCGCCGCATTCTCGAAGATGGCGCCGCTCGAAAGGCTCGGTCAGCCGGACGATATCGCGGCGGTCGTCGCGTTTCTCGTCGGGCCGGATGCGGGTTGGGTCAACGGGCAGGTATTGCGCGCGAACGGGGGCATTGCCTGAGCGCGCGATGGCGCGTCAGAAGCTAAGCGCGAACTGATCGGCGGCGATCGCGCGGCGCTTCGTCGCGCCTTTCGCGTGTTGCGCGATGATGCCGCGAGCGGGCGCTTCTTGTACGACGAGATCGAACGCGGGCCGCGCGTCGCAGGCGATCCAGTTCAGTTGTCCCGACGCGAGGCGTTTCGCGATCAGCCCATAGACATCGGAATCGAACGGGCGCGGACCGGGTGCATCGGCGAGCAGCGGCGTGATCTCGTCGCGCGTCGCGCAGGTGCCGATATAGCACCATCGGTCGATCACGTGCCATGCCTCGCCGCCCGTCTCTTCGCCGCACTCGCGGATGGCGATCGGTCCTTCATGCGGCCAGCGCACGAGGCGCGAGCTTTCCAGTGCGTCGAGCGCGCGCGCCGCGTGATCCGCGAGTGTTTCGACGCCCGCGCACGATCCAAGGCAGCGTTTCACCTGATAGCCGAAGCAGCCACGGCCGGCCGAAAGCGGCGCTTTTTCGAGCCCGAGCGTCGCGTGACATAGCGTGTGCTCATCGGCGAAGTGACGCATGAACGCGTGCGCCTTCGCCCGCGATGCGAACACGCCGAAGAGATGCGCCTCCCGCGAGAGATCGCGCCTGCTCGCCTTGATGAGCGCAGGCGCGCTCGCGCCCGGCAGCCATTGCCACGCGCACGTTCCCGACGCGCCCTTGAGCAGGCGGTTATGCGTCGGCTTGAGATCCTTCACGAGCTTCGCCTCGAGCAGCAGCGCGCCGAGTTCTCCGACCGTCTCGCGGCATTCGATCCTGCGAATGGCCTGCGAGATGGACAAGTCCTTCTGAAGCCTGTGATCGCCCGAAAAATGCGCCGCGACGCGCTGTTTGAGGTTGATGCTCTTGCCGACATAGAGCGGCACGTCGTCGTCGCCGTGAAAGAGATAGACGCCGGGCGCGGACGGCAGCGCATCGAGCGCGCCTTCCGGCAGCGCGGCGGGCAGGCTCGCGCGCTTCACGAGCGTCTTGATCGCGGCATCGACGAGATCCTGCGAATAAAGCGCGTGAATCTTCTGCCAGAACTGCCAGAGCAGATCGGCGTCGGCGAGCGCGCGATGGCGTCCTTCGGGCGCGAGATTCAGCCGCGCGATGAGCGCATCGAGACCATGCCGCTCGACCGACGGAAAGAGCGCGCGCGACAGCCGCACCGTGCACAGCGTATCCGCGCGAAACGCGATGCCCGCGCGGCGGAATTCGTTCTTCAGAAAGCCGTAATCGAAGCGCGCGTTGTGGGCGACGAAGAGCTTGCCGTGCAGGCGCTCGGCGAGCGCGGGCGCGAGCGATTCGAACGTGGGCTGGCCGCGCAGCATCGCGTCTTCGATGCCCGTCAGGCGCGAGATGAACGGCGGCACCGGCACGCCCGGATCGACGAGCACACTCCAGCGCTCGATGCCCGCCGTGCTCGCTTCCACGACACCGATCTCCGTGATGCGGTCCTCGGTCGCGTTCGAGCCGGTGGTTTCCAGATCGACGAACACGATAGGCCGCGCGAGCCCGGCGAGCAGGGCATCGGCCAGGGAATCGGCCAGGGAATCGGGGAGAGAAGCGGCTTCGTCTTGGAGGGCTTCGGACATGATGAAACGTTGAGCGCAAGCGGGCAGTCTAGCGCGAAAACACCATGCACCATGAACGAGCGTTAAAAAAGTGGCACACGTCACGCACTTTCATCCGATACTGCAATGAAACGCGCCGAAAAACGAAGGACGCACATGATGCAGATCTACGATGAAATGCGTCAGGACGACACCGTGCGCGGCCACTACGCACGCTTTTCCCGCTGGCTCGAGATGCAGAGCCCGGAGACCATCGCGCGCAAGCGGGCCGAGGCCGACGTGCTGTTCCGGCGCGTGGGCATCACCTTCGCGGTGAACGGCGATCTGTCCGGCACCGAGCGCCTCATTCCCTTCGACATGATTCCGCGCATCATTCCCGGCGACGAATGGCGCGTGCTCGAAGCAGGTTTGCGGCAGCGGGTGCGGGCGCTCAATCTCTTCCTGCACGACATCTATCACGACGGCGATATCATCCTCGCCGGGCGCATTCCGGCCGGGCAGGTCTACACGAACGCGCAGTATCGGCCGGAGATGCAGGGCGTCGATGTGCCGCTCGACGTGTACGCGCATATCGCGGGCATCGACGTCGTTCGCGCGGGCGAGGCGGGCGAGTTCTACGTGCTCGAAGACAATCTGCGCGTGCCTTCGGGCGTGTCGTACATGCTCGAAAACCGCAAGATGATGATGCGGCTCTTTCCCGAGCTTTTCGTGCAGAACCGCGTGGCGCCCGTCGCGCATTATCCCGACCTGCTGCTGGAGACATTGCGCTCGATCGCGCCCGAAGGCGTCGACGATCCCGCGGTTGTCGTGCTCACGCCCGGCATGTACAACTCGGCGTACTTCGAGCACACGTTTCTCGCGCAGCAGATGGGCGTGGAGCTCGTCGAGGGCAAGGATCTCTTCGTCGACGACAACTACGTCTTCATGCGCACGACGCACGGGCCGCGCCGCGTCGACGTGATCTATCGCCGCGTCGACGACGACTTTCTCGATCCGCTCGCCTTCCGCGCGGATTCGGCGCTCGGCGTTCCGGGGCTGCTCACGTCGTATCGCGCGGGGCGCGTGACGCTCGCGAACGCGATGGGCACCGGCATCGCCGACGACAAATCGATCTATCCGTTCGTGCCCGACATGATCGAGTTCTATCTCGGCGAAAAGCCGATCCTCAACAACGTGCCGACGTATCAGTGCCGCAAGCCCGACGATCTCGCGTACACGCTCGCGAATCTCGCGCAGCTCGTCGTGAAGGAAGTGCACGGCGCGGGCGGCTACGGCATGCTCGTCGGGCCGGCATCGACGAGCGATGAAATCGAGGCCTTCCGCGCGCGGCTCGTCGCGCGGCCCGAAGGCTATATCGCCCAGCCGACGCTCGCGCTCTCCGCGTGCCCGACCTTCGTCGAGGCGGGCATCGCGCCGCGTCATATCGATTTGCGGCCGTTCGTGCTTTCGGGGCGCGAAGTGTCGATGTGCGCGGGCGGCCTCACGCGCGTCGCGCTGCGCGAAGGCTCGCTCGTGGTCAACTCGTCGCAGGGCGGCGGGACGAAGGATACGTGGACGGTCGAATAACTCACTGCGCACACTGTCATGCTGAGCCGCACTGCCGATCACCTGTTCTGGATGGCGCGCTACATGGAGCGCGCGGAGAACACCGCGCGCATGCTCGACATCAACATGGAGGGCGCGCTCCTGCCGCAAACGCCCGAGCAGGAGGCGCGCGCGCAACGTTCGGTGCTGAAGATCTCCGAGCTCGAAGACATGTTCGACGAGCGGCATCCGGGATCGCGCTCGCGCGAGGACATGCTGCATTTCATGGCCGCGGACGCGCGCAATCCGTCGAGCATTCTTTCCTGTCTGCAGGCGACGCGCGAGAACGCGCGCGCGGTGCGCGGCACGCTCACGACGGAAGGCTGGGAGACGATCAACTTCACGTGGCTCGAGTTCAATCAGCGGCTCGCGAACGGCGAGCTCGAAACGAGCCCGGACACGCTCTTCGAATGGGTCAAGTACCGCTCGAACCTTTGCCGCGGCGTGATGCAGGGCACCGCGCTGCGCGACGACGCGTTCTTCTTCATGCAGCTCGGCGCCTATTTGGAGCGCGCGGACAACACGGCGCGCATTCTCGACGTGCGCTTCGCCGATGCCACGCCCAACTCGCGCGAGGCGGCGCGCCAGCTCGAAGACTTCTATTACTGGACATCGATACTCAGTTCGGTGTCGGCGCTGGAGATCTATCGCAAGGTGTATCGCGATGTCGTGACGCCCGCGCGCGTCGTCGAACTGCTGATTCTCAACGAGCAGATGCCGCGCTCGCTGATCGCCTCGCTCGACGGCGTCTGCGACACGCTCGCGAAGCTGCGCACCGATGCCTCGAAGGAATGCGAGCGCTTCGCGGGCAAGCTGCGCGCCGACGTGCTGTATGCCGACATCCGCCAGATTCTGGAGGCCGGTGTGCATGCGTGGCTCACGCAGTTCCTGAAGCGCGTCGATGAACTGGGGCTGCGCGTGATGCATACCTTCCTCATGTTGCCCATCGCGTGATCATGCTGCTGACCATTCGTCACGACATCCGCTACCGCTACGCCGCGCCGGTCACGTATTCGATCCAGCAGTTCCGCGTGACGCCGGCGAGCGGCGCGTCCCAGCTCGTGCGGCACTGGCATGTCGAAGCGCCGGGCAAGCTCGACACCGCGCGCGACGCCTACGGCAACGCGCTGCACACGCTCGTGCTGACGAAGCCGCACAGCGAGTTGCACGTGAGCGTGGCGGGCGAGGTGGAGACCGAAGCGCTCGCCGATGGCCGCCTCTTCGACGAAGCCGGCCCGATTCCGCTCGAGCATTTCACCTGCGCGACGCCGCTGACGGCGCCCGATGCCGCGATCCGCGAGCTCGCGCATCGCGTGGCGTCGCTCGACACGTCCGCGTCGCTCGTCGCGCTGATGGAGTGCATTTCGGAGGGCGTGCGGTATCGCAACGAGCCGGCGTATGCGGCGGGCACGGCGGCGCTGGCGCTCGCAAGCGGTTTCGGCGACGCGCGCGATTTCGCGCATTTGCTGCTCGCGTGCTGCCGCGCGCGAGGCGTGCCCGCGCGCTGCGTGAGCGGCTATGTCGATGCAGGCGCGGACGCCGACCTCAAGCTGCACGCCTGGGCCGATGTCTGGATGGAGCACGGCTGGGTGTCGGTGGACGCGACGCAGGCCGGTTTCGCGGGCGAGCGCCATTGCCGCCTCGCGGTCGCGCGCGACCATGAAGCGGCGGCGCCGGTGCGCGGCGCGCGCGTGGGCGGCAAGGAGGAGACGCTGACGGTGCATGTCGACATCGACGCGCAGCCGGATCAGTGAACGGATGAATGCGACGCGCGGTCGCGCTCAGTACAATGAGGGTTTGCTTGCTTCAGGACGGATCGACATGACTTATTGCGTGGGCATGTGCGTGGACGAGGGACTCGTGTTTCTCGCCGACACGCGCACCAACGCCGGCGTGGACCACGTGAGCGCCGCGCGCAAGATGGCTGTTTTCGAACAGCCGGGCGAGCGCGTGATCGTCCTGCTCGCGGCGGGCAATCTCGCGCTGACGCAGGCGGTGACCCATCTGCTCGCGGAGCCGTCCGATCCCAACGCGCCCACGCTCTACAGCGTCTCGAACATGGCGGAGGCGGCGCGTATCGTCGGCGATGCGGTGCGCGAGGTCCATCGGCGCGATGCCTTGTCGCTCGCGGAATTCAGCGTGGACTTCAATTGCAGCTTCATCCTCGGCGGGCAGATCTGCGGCCAGCCGCCGCGCATGTTCATGATCTACGCGGCGGGCAATTTCATCGAATCGACGCGCGTGTCGCCGTATTTCCAGATCGGCGAATCGAAGTACGGCAAGCCGATCATCGACCGCGTGATCACGCCGGCCTCGCCGCTCGACGAAGCCGCCAAATGCGCGCTCATTTCGATGGATTCCACGCTGCGCTCGAATCTCTCGGTCGGCCTGCCGCTCGATCTGCTGGTGTATGAAAAGAACTCGCTGCGCGTCACGCGCTTCGCCACGCTCGACAACAACAGCGCGTATTACCAGATGATCAACAAGACCTGGGGCGAGCGCCTGCGGCAGTTGTTCGGCGAGATTCCGAACCCGTCGTGGACCGATCTCGACAACGTGCCGCTGCGCCCGCGCGAAACGCGCAGCACGGTGCCGCGGCTCGTCATCGGCGATCTGCCATGCCCGGACGCGCCCGCGCAGACCCTCGCCGAAGACACGAACCCAACGGGCAACGCGCCGCAACAGTAAGCCTTCCTTGCGCGCATGGCGGCGGGCGGCGCCATGCTGTCTCACACCAGCACAATCCTTTCCGACGAACCACGCGGCCGTGAACGCGTGGGCGGCGTGTCGTCGTCCTTGCAACGCGCATAAAAAAACAGCCATCGGCAAGACCGATGGCTGTTCGAGGGTACTGCAGTCCTTCTGGCGCGGCACTCGCGTGCCACGCCAGTCGGTTGTTCTTAGAACTTGTGGCGCATGCCCAGGATGACGATTTCCTGGTGGCTGCGGCCGCTTTCGAAGCCGTACGAACCGACCGACGCTTGCGCCGAGGCGGTCGTGCCATCTGCCTGGCGCTGGTCGCCGCTTGCGTGCTGGTAAGCAGCAACAGCGTAGAAGTCGGTGCGCTTCGACAACGAGTAGTCCGCACCCAGGCTGACCTGGTGGTACGTCGCCGACGTGTCGCCGCCCGACTTCGTGTAGGTGTAGCCCAGACCCGTCAACAGAGCCGGCGTGACCTGGAAGTTCACGAAGCCGTTGCCGACGTTGAAGTGCTCCGAACCGAAGAACGACGAGCCGTCCGCCTTGTATTGCGCGTTGCTGTACGAACCGCCGACCGTGAATGCGCCGATCGAGTACTGGATCGCGCCGCGGGCGATGCCGATGGCGTGAGGCGACGAGTACGCCGCGTTGATCGGGCTGTTGAACAGCGTATCCGACGACGGGCTGTTCCAGCCGCCTTCCGTGCCGTTGGTGCGACGGCCAGCGGTCGGGTTGTTCGCGTAGAAGTAGCCGCCTGCGATAGCCAGCGGGCCGTTGTTGTACGTCGCTGCTGCCGACCACGTCTGGCCCTGGCCGGTCGTGCCTGCCAGGTTGCTGAAGCCGTACAGGCCTTCGACCTGGAAGCCGGCGAAGTTCGGCGAAACGTACTTGACGGCGTTCGACGTGCGCAGCGAGTTGTCGTAGTTGTCGACGTCACCCGGCGTCGCGACGATCGCGCCCCAGTAGTTGTCAGCCGTGATGCCCTGAACCATGTCGACGAGCGGGTCGTACTGGCGGCCCAGCGTGACCGTGCCTCACTGGTTGCCGGACAGGCCGACGAATGCCTGACGACCGAATTCGCGGCCGCCCTGGTTGAGACGGCCGGTGCCGACGTCAAAGCCGTTTTCCAACTGGAAGATCGCCTTCAGGCCGCCGCCCAAGTCTTCCTGACCCTTCAAGCCCCAGCGGTCGCCCGACAGGTTGCCGTTGATCATGCCGAAGAGCTTGTCGCCGTTTGCGTTTGCATGGCTCACGTAGCCAAGGCCTGCGTCGATCACGCCGTACAGCGTCACGCTCGTTTGTGCCTATGCCGCGCCAGCTGCGCCGAGCAGCGCCAGCGAGAGGGACGTCAGTGCGAATTTCTTCATCGAATTCTCCACGCGAATGATTAAAATCGGTGTTGCCGGTGCAGAGAATAACGCAACGTTTCGAAACTTAAGAAACGAAAAAATATAGACTGTCTCGAAAAACACACACTCGGGCTGATGCCTGTCAGCCAAGGTTTTCCGGAAGTCTCGAGCGGAATTTCGGAAGACAGAGGCGGTCAGCAAAAGTTCCGCGTGCACTCGGAAATTTGAGTTGGACGTTGGCACGCCAACAGCGGATTACCCTCGATTCAAATAACAAACGGTTTTTCCGGCGCGCGATTATTCGAATTCGCCGGGAGTTCGATCCGCCATTCTGAAAATCAGCTTCGGCGCGCCGTGTCGTTCTGTCGCGCCGCGTTGTGACGGGACAGCAGCGCGACGGCCATGCCCGCGCTGGCCGCGACGAGCACCGCGCGCCACGGATGCCGCCGCACCACGGCGTTCGCGTGCGATGCCCTGCGGCTCGCGCCGATCATCGCGATGGCGGTGGCGCGCGTTGCGGCCGATTCCGCGCGCGCGATGCCACGCGAGAGCGCGAGCGCCCGCGCCACGGCGGACACTTTCCTGCGCGCCTGCCCGGTCAACTGCTGTGCGTGCTCTGCGCGCTTGCCGATCGCGCGCCGCGCGGTCGGGGCGAGGGGCGTATCGGCGCGGGCGCTCGCGGGCGTGACCGGCGCGACCGGCGTGATCGGCCCGAGCGTGGGCGCGGCGGCCACCGGCGTCGCGGTGCGCGTCGACGCGGCGAGCATCGAGCCGATCTTCGCGCGGCTGCCCGGCGGCACGCGGCTCGCGTTCTGCACGCCCCACGCGCCGCGCGGATCGTGCATGCGGGCGCGCGCCGCCGAGAACTCCGCGCCCAGCAGCAGCACGGCGGCGGAGAAATACAGCCACATCAGCAGCACCGCGAGCGAGCCGGCCGCGCCGAATGCGCTGGCGGTGCCCGCGTGCGTCAGATACAGCGCGAAGAGTTTCTTGCCCGCCGAGAACAGCAGCGCCGCGACGAGCCCGCCGACGAGCGCATCGCGCCATTGCACGGGCGCGTCGGGCAGGAACTTGAGCAGCGCGCCGAATGCGAACGACAGAATCGCGAGCCCGACCACGAGCTGCACGACATCGCCGACGATCACGAACGGCGAATTCGCCCACAGCCACATGCCGACCGCCTGGATCGCGGTGTCGAGCACGAGCGAGACGATCAGCAGGAACGCGACGCCGAGCACGAGCCCGAACGACACGAGCCGCACGCGCACCATCGTCATGATGCTGGAGCGCGCGTCGCCGGACATCGGCCAGACGATATTGAGCGCCGTGTTGAGCGACGAAAACGTCGCCGACGCGCCGACCGCCAGCAGCACGAACGAGATGATCGCCGCGATGCCCGTCCCGCCGCTGCGATGCGCGTTCTCGACGATGCTCTGCACGCTCGCCGCCGCCTGATCGCCGATGAGTCCGTTCACCTGATGAAAAAGTTGCCCGCGCGCGGCGTCCGGTCCGAACACCCAGCCCGCGACGGCTATCACCATGACGAGCGTCGGCGCGAGCGAGAACGCGGAGTAAAAGGCGATGCTCGCGGCCATCGCGGCGCAGCGGTTCTCCGAGAACTGCTTGAGCGCGCCGGCCACCCAGGAAGCGTCTTTCCTGACGGCCGCTTCGATCTTCTGCGTTGAGACGGAACTCATGACGACCTCTCGGTTCGATGAATGGAGCACGGACGCCCGGCGATGTTCATCCGGTCGAGCACGTTCCATTCCAGAAGCGGCGCGGGCGGGCGCGCGACTTGCTGCAGGTGCGAAGTTGCGGATCGGGCCAATGCGCTTCGGCAAGAGCCAAAAAGCAGCGGCAATTGAATTATTCGATGCACGACTGACGAAAGACATGCGCATCGGTGCAAATACCGTGTCAACCCGTCTGCCGGATGTAATCGTGCACCATATACTTTAGACACCCACTTTACGACACGCGCCGAGGGCAATCATGCTCCAAATGTCACGGCGACAGTTCCTCAAGGTCTCCGCGAGCACGCTCGCCGGATCGAGCCTGGCGGCAATGGGCTTTTCTCCGGCACCGGCGCTTGCCGAAGTCCGGCAGTACAAACTGTCGCGCACCACGGAAACGCGCAATACCTGCCCGTACTGCTCGGTCGGGTGCGGCATCCTGATGTACGGCCTCGGCGACAACGCCAAGAACGCCAAGGCGAGCATCATCCATATCGAGGGCGACCCGGACCATCCGGTCAATCGCGGCACGCTCTGCCCGAAGGGCGCCTCGCTCATCGACTTCATCCATAGCCCGAGCCGGCTGATGTATCCCGAGCATCGCGCGCCGGGGTCGAACGAGTGGAAGCGCATCTCGTGGGAAGACGCGCTCGATCGCATCGCCGTGCTGATGAAGGAAGACCGCGACGCGAACTTCGTCGAGACCACGCCCGACGGCAAGAAGGTCAACCGCTGGCTCACCACGGGCTTTCTGGCGGCATCGGCGGGGAGCAACGAGGTCGGCTATCTGACGCACAAGACCGTGCGCAGCATGGGGATGCTCGCATTCGACAATCAGGCGCGTGTCTGACATGGCCCGACGGTGGCAGGTCTTGCCCCGACGTTTGGCCGTGGAGCGATGACGAACCATTGGGTCGACATCAAGAACACGGATCTGATTCTCGTGATGGGCGGCAACGCGGCCGAGGCGCACCCGTGCGGCTTCAAGTGGGTGACCGAGGCGAAGGCGCATCGCCGCGCGCGGCTCATCGTCGTCGATCCGCGCTTCACGCGCACCGCATCGGTCGCGGATTTCTACGCGCCCATACGCACCGGCACGGACATCGCGTTCCTGGGCGGCGTCATCAACTATCTGCTCACGAACGACAAGATCCAGCACGAGTACGTGAAGAACTACACGGACATGTCGTTCATCGTGCGCGAGGACTTCGCGTTCAAGGACGGCTTGTTTTCCGGCTACGACGCGGAAAAGCGCAAGTACGACAAGTCGAGCTGGGATTACGCGCGCGGCGAGGACGGCTTCGTGAAGACCGATCCGACGCTGCAGGACCCGCGCTGCGTCTACAACCTGCTGAAGCAGCACTACGCCGCCTACACGCCGGAAATGGTGACGAAGATCTGCGGCACGCCGACCGACAAGTTCCTGAAGGTCTGCGAGATGCTCGCGAGCACCGCCGCGCCGAACCGCGCGGGCACGATCCTCTATGCGCTCGGCTGGACGCATCACTCGGTCGGCGCGCAGATGATCCGCACGGGCGCGATGGTGCAGCTTCTGCTCGGCAATATCGGCATCGCGGGCGGCGGCATGAATGCGCTGCGCGGGCACTCGAACATTCAAGGCCTGACCGATCTCGGCCTGATGTCGAACCTGTTGCCCGGCTACATGACCTTGCCGATGGAAGGCGAGCAGGATTACGAGGAGTACATCAAGAAGCGCGCATCGCAGCCATTGCGGCCAAATCAGCTGAGCTACTGGAAGAACTATCGCGCGTTCCACGTGAGCTTCATGAAGTCGTGGTGGGGCGACAATGCGACGGCCGAGAACAACTTCGGCTTCGACATGCTGCCGAAGCTCGACAAGTCCTACGACATGTTGCAGGTCTTCGAGCTGATGGCCGCGGGCAAGATGAACGGCTATATGTGCCAGGGCTTCAATCCGCTCGCCGCGGCGCCCAACAAGGCGAAGATCGGGCTCGGGCTGTCGAAGCTGAAGTGGCTCGTCATCATGGACCCGCTCGCGACGGAGACGTCCGAGTTCTGGAAGAACCACGGCGAGTTCAATGACGTCGATGCGTCGAAGATCCAGACCGAAGTGTTTCGGCTTCCGACCACCTGCTTCGCGGAAGAGCGCGGCTCGCTCGTGAGTTCGTCGCGCGTGCTGCAATGGCACTGGCAGGGCGCGGGCGCGCCGGGCGAGGCGAGAAGCGACCTGGAGATCATGTCGGCGCTGTGGCTGCGCATGCGCAAGGCGTATCGGGAAAAGGGCGGCAAGTATCCCGATCCGATCCTGAAGATGACCTGGCCCTACGCCGACCCTGAAAGCCCGACGCCCGAAGAAATCGCGATGGAGTACAACGGCCGCGCGCTCGCCGATGTCACCGATCCGACCGATCAGACCAAAGTGCTCGCGAAGCGCGGCGACCAGCTGGCGAGCTTCGCGCAACTGCGCGACGACGGCTCGACCGCGAGCGGCTGCTGGATCTTCTGCGGCTCGTGGACGCAGGCGGGCAACCAGATGGGCCGGCGCGACAACTCGGACCCGACGGGCATCGGCCAGACGCTCGGCTGGGCGTGGGCATGGCCGGCGAACCGGCGTGTCTTGTACAACCGCGCATCGTGCGATATGAACGGCAAGCCGTTCGATCCTTCGAGAAAGCTCGTCGCGTGGAACGGACGCACCTGGTCGGGCGCCGATGTTCCCGACTTCAAGATCGACGAGGCGCCGGACAAGGGCATGAGCCCTTTCATCATGAACCCCGAGGGCGTCGCGCGTTTCTTCGCCCGCGACGGCATGAACGAAGGCCCGTTCCCCACGCACTACGAGCCGTTCGAGACGCCGCTCGGCTACAACCCGTTCTTCCCGGACAACAAGGCCGTGACGAGCAATCCGGCGGCGCGCGTGTTTGCGGACGATCGCGCCGCGTTCGGCACCGCCGACAAGTTCCCGAACACCGCGACGACGTATCGCCTCACCGAGCACTTCCACTACTGGACCAAGCACGCGCGCCTGAACGCGATCGTGCAGCCGCAGCAGTTCGTGGAGATCGGCGAGGAGCATGCGAAGGAAGTGGGCGTAGTCGCGGGCGATCGCGTGAAGGTGTCGAGCAATCGCGGGCATATCGTCGCGGTGGCGCTCGTCACGAAGCGCATCAAGCCATTGATCGTTGCGGGCAAAAAGGTGCACACCGTCGGCCTGCCGCTGCACTGGGGCTTCAAGGGCCTCACGCAGCCGGGCTATCTCGTCAACACACTCACGCCTTCCGTGGGCGATGGAAACTCGCAGACACCGGAGTTCAAGTCGTTCCTCGTGAAGGTCGAGAAGGCATAGGGAGGACGAGATGGCTCTGCAATCGCTCGATATCAGGCGCATTTCGGCGACGACCACGCCGCAGACGCAGGTGCGCGAGCCGGTGACGGGCTCGGTGGCGAAGCTTATCGACGTGTCGAAGTGCATCGGCTGCAAGGCGTGCCAGACGGCGTGCATGGAGTGGAACGATC
Organism: Caballeronia sp. 11_S32; assembly: GCF_056930355.1. Taxonomy (NCBI): domain Bacteria; kingdom Pseudomonadati; phylum Pseudomonadota; class Betaproteobacteria; order Burkholderiales; family Burkholderiaceae; genus Caballeronia; species Caballeronia sp. 11_S32. The sequence continues at coordinate 1,431,421 of NZ_JBXOWH010000004.1, read as the reverse complement.
TGCGCGACGACATCGGTCACACGACCGGCGTCTATGACAATCCGCGCGACCTCACGGAGCATTCGTGGACGGTGATGCGCTTCACCGAATACGAGAATCCGAAGGGCGACCTCGAATGGCTGATCCGCAAGGACGGCTGCATGCATTGCGAGGACCCGGGATGTCTGAAGGCGTGTCCGTCGCCGGGTGCGATCGTGCAGTACACGAACGGCATCGTGGATTTTCACGAGGAGAACTGCATCGGCTGCGGCTATTGCATCACCGGCTGTCCGTTCAATATTCCGCGGCTCTCGAAGGAAGATCATCGCGCGTACAAGTGCACGCTCTGTTCCGATCGCGTTTCGGTCGGGCAGGAACCGGCGTGCGTGAAGACGTGCCCGACCGGCGCGATCATGTTCGGCACCAAGGTCGATATGCAGGCGCAGGCGGCCGAGCGCGTCGAGGATCTGAAGGAGCGCGGCTTCGCGAATGCAGGTTTGTACGATCCGCAGGGCGTGGGCGGCACGCACGTAATGTACGTGCTGCATCACGCGGATCAGCCGGAGCTGTATCACGGTCTCGCGAAGGATCCGCACATCAGCCCGCTCGTGTCGGTCTGGAAGGGCGTGACGAAGCCGCTCGCGATGATCGGCATCGGGATCGCGGCGCTGGCGGGCTTCTTCCATTACACGCGCATCGGGCCGAACGAGGTCACCGAGGAAGATGAACTGGAAGCGCACCAGGAAGCGGAAGAGGTGCGGCTTCGCCGTGAAGGCGGACAGGAGCGGACAGATGAAACACGATAGCGAACTGCGTGACGTGAAGGGACACCGTCTGATCGTGCGCTACACGGCGAACGAGCGAACCAATCACTGGATCACCGCGATCACCTTCGTGCTGCTCGCGCTTTCGGGGCTCGCGATGTTCCATCCGTCGATGTCATGGCTCTACGCGATATTCGGCGGCGGACAGTGGACGCGCATCCTGCATCCGTTCGTGGGCTGCGTGATGTTCATCTCGTTCCTGATCCTCGCGCTGCGCTTCTGGCATCACAACTATCTGGACAAGAGCGACATCCAGTGGATGAAGCAGATGAACGATGTGCTCGCCAATCGCGAGGACCGCCTCCCCGCGATCGGCAAGTACAACGCGGGGCAGAAGCTGATTTTCTTCGTGATGGTCGCGAGTCTCGTGCTGCTGCTCCTGAGCGGAATCGTGATGTGGCGCGCGTACTTCGCGTTCTATTTCCCGGTCACGGTGATTCGCCTGGCGTCGGTCGTGCATGCGGCGACGGCGTTCGTGCTGATCGTGTCGATCATCGTGCATATCTACGCGGCGCTGTGGGTGAAGGGATCGATCGGCGCAATGACGCGCGGCACGGTCACGTATGGATGGGCGCGCAAGCATCATCCGAGGTGGTTCAGGGAGACTATCGGGAAGTAAAGCTCAGTCGAGAATCGCTTGGAGACGCGCGAGAGCATCGTTGATGACTTCGATCGGCGCGCGTTCGATCTTGCGCGCGCCGCGGGCTTCGAGGTCGAGCGTGCGGATCATGTTCACGAGCGCAACACCTTGCGTCTCCGTTCCCGATCCCGACAAGGGGACGGCGAATCCCGCAAAACGCGCGAAGTTCCCGCCTTGTGTAATGGGCGCGACGAGCGCGACGCCCATCGCATTGAACGCGGCGGGCGAAAGCACGAGCGCGGGCCGGAAGTCACCCTGCTGCTCGTGCCCCAAGGCCGGATTGAGATTCACCCGCACGATGTCGCCGCGCTCGAACTTGACACGTCTTACCATGCTTCGCGTCCCGCTGGTTTGGCATTGCTCCAGTCCGCCAGATCATCAGGAAGCGGCGCCTTCAGGTCGCATTGCGCAACGAGTTCATCGAGGGAATATCTGTGTCGCGCCGGGGCAAGCATGATGCCTTCGGGCCGTACTTCGACGGTCAGCTTGTCGCCCAGTGCGAGGTGAACCTGATCGAGCAAGGCAGCAGGCAGACGGACCGCCGCACTGTTGCCCCATTTTTGTATCGAGAGTTCCATGTAGCCTCCGAAATGTATCTTCATTGTAGCTACGTTGGCTTTTGTGGTCAACGCAAATGTTTCTTCATTGTAGATACAATGATTGGCTGAAATCAGGGATTCGTGTCCGCCTGTCCCTCCGCGCTCAAGCTGATATCCTTGGATGCATGCCTGTGAGCCGGCTTTTGGCAACGCGAAGCGCAACCCATTCAGAACCCCGCGAGGAAACCTTCCGTGGTCCAACGCATAGTCGAAGCCGCAAGAATCGAATCGCTCGATCCATCGGCCATTCCGCGCCTGCGCATGCCTGAGCGCGGCACCGTCTTCGCCGCGCGCGCGGCGCGCCTGCTGCAACTCGCCGACGCGAGCAATCCCATCGCCGGTTATCTGCGCCTGATGGCCGCGCTCGCCGATGCCCAGCAGCGCGTGCTCACCACGTTCAACGCACCGATGCCCTCGCGCGAGTCCATCGAGCTGAATCAGCGGCATTCGATGCCCATCGTCCCCGCGCTCACCGATGTCCGCGATCCTGCCTGGCGCGACGTGCTCTTCATGCTGCTCGACGGCATCGAGGCGGCCGGCGCGCTGACGCCCGCGCTCACGCAGCTCGTCGCGCGCCTGCGCACGCTGGACGGCGCCGCGCTCGACGCGCAGGCCGATGCGATCCTCGCGTTGCGCTTCGCGGAGATCGATCCGGCCGCAGCGCCCTTCGTAGCGGCCGCGCTGCAAGTCGTGTGGACGGATCTCGCGAGCCGCATCGACATGACGGAGGTGCCTTATCTCGACACGCCCGGCGTCTGTCCGGTGTGCGGCTCGCTGCCGGTCGCGAGCATCGTGCGCGTGGGCGGCGCGTATGAAGGCTATCGCTACGTGCAATGCGGCCTTTGCGCGACCGAGCTTCATGTGGTTCGCGCGAAATGCACGAATTGCGATTCCACCAAGGGTATCGCCTATCACGTGATGGGCAGCGGCGACGAGCGCGAGGAAGACAAGGCCGCGAAGGCGAAGAGCGCGCCGCTCAAGGCGGAGTCGTGCGACGAATGCGGCACGTATCGCAAGATCGGCTATCAGGACAAGTCCTACGACTTCGAGCCCTACGCCGACGATCTCGCGAGCCTCACGCTCGACCTGTTGATGGGCGATGCGGGCTTTCGGCGCGCTGCGCCCAATCCGTGGCTGTGGCCCGAGCAAACCGAAGACCCACGATGAGCGACGTGACAGGAAACGATGGCGGCGAGCTGCGCGCGCTGATGGCCCGTGTGCCGTCGGTCGAGCGCGTGCTGGCATCGGCGGAATTCGAAGCGGTGATCGCCGCATACGGACGCACGCAAACGCTCTGCGCGTTGCGCGCCACACTCGATGCATGGCGCGGCGATGCGCAGGCGGGCCGTGCATCCGTCGATGCGCTGAGCGACGCGCAACTCGCGCGCACGGTCGATGCGAGCCTCGCGAAGCGCGCCCGCAGCAACGTGCGCAGCGTCTTCAATCTGACGGGCACGGTGCTGCATACGAACCTCGGCCGCGCGCTCTTGCCGGACGAGGCGGTGCAAGCGGTGGCGGACATTCTCACGCGCCCCGCGAATCTCGAATTCGATCTCGAGACCGGTGTGCGCGGCGATCGCGACGATCTCATCAACGGCCTGATCTGCGAGCTGACGGGCGCAGAAGCCGCGACCGTCGTGAACAACAACGCGGCGGCGGTGCTGCTCACGCTGTCCGCGCTCGCATCGCGCAAGGAAGTAATCGTTTCGCGCGGCGAGCTCGTCGAGATTGGCGGCGCGTTCCGCATTCCGGACATCATGAGCCGCGCGGGCGCGAAGCTGCGCGAAGTCGGCACGACGAACCGCACGCATCTGAAGGACTATGACGAGGCCATCGGCCCGAAGACCGCGCTGTTGATGAAGGTTCATTGCAGCAACTACGCGGTGAGCGGCTTCACGAAGGAAGTGACGCTCGCGGAGCTCGCGCCGCTCGCGAAGGCGCGCGGTCTGCCTGTTGCGGTCGATCTCGGCAGCGGCACGCTCGTCGATCTCGCGCAATGGGGCTTGCCGCGCGAAGCGACGGTGCGCGAAACCGTCGCGGCGGGCGCGGATCTCGTCACATTCAGCGGCGACAAGCTTCTGGGCGGCCCGCAAGCGGGTTTGATCGTCGGGCGCCGCGATCTCATCGCGAGGATCAAGAAGCATCCGCTGAAGCGTGCGTTGCGCGTCGGCAAGCTGACGCTCGCGGCGCTCGAAGCGGTGCTGCGGCTGTATCGCACGCCCGAGACGCTGGCCGAGCGGCTCACGACCTTGCGCCTGCTCACGCGTCCCGCCGATGCGATGCGCGTCGCCGCCGAACGCATCGAGCCTGCGCTGCAACGCATGACCGGCGATGAATTCATCGTGAGCGCAGAGCCGATGTTCAGCCAGATCGGCAGCGGCGCATTGCCCGTCGACGTGTTGCCGAGCTACGGCCTCGCCGTGCGTCTCGCGAACGGCAAGCGCCCCGGAAGCCAGCTTAACCGCATCGAGAAGCGGCTGCGCGCATTGCCGCGGCCTGTGATCGGCCGTATCGCTGACGGCGCGCTGCGGCTCGATCTGCGCTGCCTCGAGGAAGCCGACGAAGCCGCGTTCATCGCGCAACTGGAAGCACGCGAATGATCGTCGGCACGGCGGGGCACATCGACCACGGCAAGACCACGCTCGTGCGCGCGCTCTCGGGCGTCGACACCGATCGCCTGAAGGAAGAGAAGGCGCGCGGCATATCGATCGAACTGGGCTACGCCTACGTGCCGCTGGACGATGGCAGCGTGCTCGGCTTCATCGACGTGCCCGGTCACGAGAAGCTCGTCCACACAATGGCGGCGGGCGCGTGCGGCATCGACTTCGCGCTGCTCGTGATCGCCGCCGACGACGGCGTGATGCCGCAAACGCGCGAGCATCTCGCGATACTCGAACTGCTCGGCGTGACGCGCGGCGCGGTCGCGGTGACGAAATGCGATCGCGCCGATGAATCGCGCGTGCGTGACGTGCATGCGGAAATCGAAGCGCTGCTCGCCGAAAGCCCGTTGCGTGACGCGCCCTTGTTCGATACCGACGCCACGAAAGAGCACGACGCGGGCGTCGCCGCGCTGAACGCCTGTCTGCACGATGCCGCCGCGCACTGGCGCACGCGCCGCGACGACGGCTTTTTCCGGCTCGCGGTGGATCGCGTGTTCACGTTGACGGGGCAGGGCACGATCGCGACGGGCACGGTGTTCGCGGGCCGCGCGAATATCGGCGACATGCTCGCGCTCGCGCCGCGTGAGCCGCGCGGCGAGCCCGTGCGCGTGCGCGGCATTCACGCGCAGAATCGCGCGGCGCAGACGGGCCGGGCGGGCGAGCGCTGTGCGCTCAATCTCGCGGGCATCGAAAAAGATGCGCTCGCGCGCGGCGACTGGATCGTCGATACGCGGCTCGCGCGCGCGTCCGAGCGGCTCGATGTCGAACTGAGCCTGCTGAAGGATGCGCAGCTCTCGCTCACGCATTGGGCGCCGTTGCATGTGCATCTCGGCACGACGCATCGCGTGGCGCACGTCGCGCTGCTCGACGCGGATCTGCTCCTCGCGGGGCGCACGGCGCGCGTGCAGCTCGTTTTCGACAAGCCTGTTTGCGCGCTGCCCGGCGACCGCTTCATCGTGCGCAATGCGCAGGCGAACCGAACCGTGGGCGGCGGCCGCGTGCTCGATCCGTTCGCGCCTGCGCGCAAGCGGCGCACGCCGCAGCGCCGCGCGTGGCTCGATGCGCTCGTCGACATGCTCGACACGCGCCGCGCCGATGCGCTCTTCGAGCAGGCGCCCTACGGCTTGCAGCGCTCGCTGATCGAGCATCTGTGCGGCCTGCCGGCGGCATCGATCGCATTGCCCGCCGATGCGCGCACCGTCGCCCTGCAGGACGATGCGTTGCTCATCGCGGCATCGCACTGGCGCGCGTTGCACGCGCGTCTGCTCGACGCGCTCGCCGCCTTCCACGAACGTTTCCCCGATGAACAAGGCCCCGACACCGCGCGCCTGCGCCGCATGGCCGCGCCGCTCGCGCCGGATGCATTGTGGCGCGCGCTCGTCGATGATGCCGTGACCGAAGGATCGATAGCGAAGAGCGGGCCGTGGCTGCATCTGCCGTCGCACGCGGTGACGCTCGATGAACGCGAGGAAACGCTCGCGCGCGCGGTGCTCGCATCGCTCGAAGAAGGGCGCTTCGATCCGCCTTGGGTGCGCGATCTGGCGAGCGCACATGATGTCGCCGAGGACGAAATGCGCCGGCTCCTCAAGAAACTCGCGCGGCGCGGCGACGTGTATCAGGTGGTGCGCGACCTGTTCTATTGCCGCGCGTCGATCGGCGCGCTCGCGCAGCTCGTGGCGCAAGCAGCGCAGGCGCAGGGCGGCGCGCTCGGCGCGGCGGCGTTCAGGGATGCGAGCGCGCTCGGCCGCAAGCGCGCGATACAGATTTTGGAGTTCTTCGACCGGGTTGGGTACACTCGATTCCACCGCGACCTGCATCTGTTGCGCGCCGATAGCCGCTGGCACGAGTCCGTCTGACGATTGCGCACGTTCGCGCCTTCGCCTGTCGATCACGATGGAGCATTCCTCCTTCAAGCTGCTGCACCTCATGTCGGGCCACCCGGAGTGGGCGCTCGCGGTCGTGCTGCTCGCGTCGTTTCTCGAATCGGTCGCGTTCATCGGCACCTTCGTGCCCGGCAGCACGGCGATGTTCATCGCGGGCGCGCTCGTCGGCGCCGGTGCGCTGAATCTCGGCTGGGTATTCGTCTGCGCGATCGCGGGCGCCATCGCCGGCGATGCCGCGAGCTTCTGGTTCGGCCAGCGCTACGCGGACAGGATCGCGCAGATGTGGCCGTTTCGCGCGCATCCCGGCGCGCTCGTCGCAGGCAAAAAGTATTTCGATGCGCACGGCGCGAAGAGCGTCGTGCTCGCGCGCTTCGTCGCGCCGATGCGCGCGGTGGTGCCGGTCGTCGCGGGCGTCACCGGCATGACGCCCGCGCGCTTTCTCTTCGTGAACATCCTGAGCGCGCTCATCTGGGCGCCGACGCATATCCTGCCGGGCGTCGTGTTCGGCGCGTCGATCGAGCTGGCGGGCGCGGTGTCGATCCGGCTCGTCGTGATCCTCATCATCGTCACCGCGATCGGCTGGATCGTGTTCAATCTCGCGCGCGTGGTCGTGTCGCATGCGATGCGCTGGACCATCGCATCGCGCGACGCGCTGCTCGCGTGGGCGCAGAAGGGCCGCGGACTGGTCGCGCGGCTCGTGTCGCGCGCGCTCGATCCCGGCAATCCGGCCACGGGTCTCATCGTGGTCATCTCGGTGCTGTTGCTCGCCTCCGCGATCCTCTTTTTCTCGGTGCTCGCGAATGTGGCGCGCGGGGCGTCGATCGTGCAAGTGGATGTGTCGATCTACCGGCTTCTGCAATCCTTCCGTTCGACGTGGACCGATTCGATTCTCGATGCCGCCGCGACGCTCGGCAGCACACAGACCTTGCTCGCGCTCGGCGCGATGGTCATCGTGTGGATGAGCTTCGAGCGGCGCTGGCGCACGGTCGCATATTGGGTCGTGGCCATTGCGTTCTCGCAGTTGCTCGTCGCGGCGATCCGCTTCACGGCGCACGAGCCGATTCTCGTGTCCTTCGCGCCGACGGAGCATCGTTTTCCGAGCAGCCATGTGGCGGCCACGGTCGTGATCTACGGCTTTCTCGCCTTTCTGCTGTTGCGGCGCGTGGGTGTGCTGACGGGCGTGTTCATCGCGACGGCGACCTCGGCCATCGTCACGGCGGTCGGTCTCGCCGGGCTGTACTTCGGCCGCTTCACCATCTCCGATGCGCTCGGCAGCGCGGCGCTCGCGGCCGTGTGGGTTTTTCTGATCGCGCTCACGGCGGTATGGCGCAATCCGGCCAAGCCGAAGCCGCGCCCGTTGATGCCGGTCGCGGTGCTGGCCGTCATCTGCGCGAGCGTCGCGCTGCAATTGAGCGACGAAACCGAGGCGCACACGACGCCGCCGGAGACCGTCGTCGTCACGCCGATTCAATGGACCGATTCGGTCTGGCGCACGTTCTCGTGCTATCGGTCGAGCATGGAGGGCGATCGCCGCGAGCCGATCACCGTGCAATGGGCGGCGACGCCCGAGCAGATGCGCGCGCAACTGCTGTCGCGCGGCTGGACCGAGGTGTCGCATGTGTCGCTTGCGAGCGTGATGTCGGTGGTGTTGCCGAATGCGCCCGCGATCGCGCTGCCCGCGCTGCCGCGCCTGAACAACGGCGAGCCTTCGAAGTTCGTGTTCGCGCGTTCGAATCGCGGCAGCGACGAGCGGGACGTGCTGCGTTTCTGGGCGACGCATTATGCGGTGCGCGAGCACGCGGGCGCGCCGCCTGCGCCGATCTGGCTCGGCTCGGTCGTGCACGAGCGCTTGCGGCGGCCGTCGTGGCCGTTCAACGTGCTGAGGCCGGACAGGCGCGTCGATCCGATGGCCTTCGATCACGGCGAGGGCTCGCCGTGGCGCGGCATCGAAATTGCGAGCAGCGCGGGATGCGGCAATGTGCCGGTGATGCTCGTCGAGTCGAAGCCGGAATGAGGTGTCCGATTGCGCCCGGCAGCCAACGATCGGGAGGTGCCGCTTGATCCAGATTCCGCCGTCGGCGATCGTGCAGTGGGGCGGCGCGGCCGTGTTCGCGAACGTCCTGCTCACGCGTCTGGGCGTGCCCCTGCCGTCCGCGCCGCTGCTCGTGTTCGCGGGCTCGATGGTGGCGAGCGGGCGGCTGTCGTTCGGGCACGTGCTGCTCGCGGCGATGTGCGGGGCGCTGCTCGGCGACAGCGTGTGGTTTTCGGCGGGACGCATCTACGGGCGGCGGCTCGTCGCGGCGCTCGCGCGCAGGTCGTATGCGGTCGATACCGGCATGCGCACGACGGGCGAACTGTTCGAGCGGCATGGCGCGCCGATCGTCGCGGTATCGAAGTTCGTGCCGGGACTCGGGCTCGTCACGCCGCCGCTCATGGGCACGACGCAGATCGCCGCGCTCGCGTTCTTTTCGTGGGACGCGGCGGGCATCGTCGCGTGGGCGTCGTTCTGGGTGATGGGCGGCGCGCTCTTCGAGCCGCAATTGCGTCGCGCGGTGCTGACGCTGGAATCGCACGGCGCGACGGTGGTCGATCTGCTCGTCGCGATGGCCTTGCTGTACTGCGTTTATCGGCTCGTGCGGCGACGGCAGCCGCCCTCGCGTTCGCGCGATGGCAGCAGTTGAAGATGCGCCGCTATAATCGGACGCCCGGTCGAATTTCGAGCAAGCATGATCGATCGCGGTCGTGAAAAGGAAGACATTCGTATCCGGTGGTGCGGCTGGGCTTCAAACCCAGTTGGGGATGTCAGACATTCCCAGGTCGGTTCGACTCCGGCTGTCTTCCGCCATCGAAGTGATTCGTTGTATCCGCGTCGCTGGCTGGATAGCCCCACCACGCCGCCGGGCGCGACTCCCCTGTCGAAGTTGTCAGTTCTCAGCCAGGAAGCATGGCAAAGCGCTCAGCGTGTTTCATTAAGCTGCTTTTTCCATCGCCTGACGTGAAATCTTCAGCACCGTTTTCCGCGGCAGCAGTGGAACAATCCAATCGAGCATGATCCGCAGCTTCGACTCGTTGAACGCCACGAGCTCACCGCGTTCCATGGCCTCGTAGCCGCAGTGCGCCACTGACTCGGCCGACTTTGCGTTCTTCCAGGCATCCACGCCTTGCAGATCGCCGGCGGCGACGAAGCCGGTAGCCACAGCGCCTGGGCATAAAGCCGTGGCAGTCACGCCGTATTCGCGTACTTCTTCGGCGATGGCCTGAGTGAATGAGGTTACATAGGCTTTAGTCGCGTAGTACACCGCTTGCAACGGCCCCGGCATGAACGACGCGGTCGACGAGACGTTCAGGATGCGCCCACGCCGACGTGCCACCATGACCTTCAGGTAGTGATGGGTCAGGTTGGTAAGCGTCACCATATTCACCTGCATCATGGCCTGCTCGGCATGGAGGTCACGTTCGACAAACTTGCCATGGCCGCCGAAGCCAGCGTTGTTGATCAGCACGTCGATAGATAGCCCCAGTGCCTCGGTGGCAGAGAAGATCCGATCGGCCGACGCAGCGTCTGCGAGATCCTCGGCGATCACATGGACTTTCACGCCGTACAGCCTCTGGAGTTCCAGCTTGATGGATTCGAGTTTGTCGCGCGAACGCGCTACCAGAACAACATCGCCCCCCTTGCTTGCATGGATACGCGCCAGTTCCAGACCTATGCCGCTCGAAGCACCGGTGATCAATGCCGCTGCGGGTTTCATGGCTATTCCTTATTTCGGATTGAATAGGGTGATGGTAGCGGTTCAATCTCTGCGATGGGCTAGCAAAGCGCGCCACGAACAATCCCGATCGCGCCAATCGTTCGCGCCATCGTTCGCGCCAGTGCAGACTGGTAGCAGTCGCTTGAACGAAAGTTCCGCGGATGCAGCGACCGGCCGAACCCGGGAGTGTCACGCGTGAGGCAGAACCTCGCTAGCCTTCGAAGAGTGGAAGTTTTTCTGACCGGACTTCTGTAAACGGCCGGGATGTGCCAGAAATCGTCGCCGACGGTCGAGGATGGCGTAGCCGGTCAGGCAGAAGAGGTTCATTCAGGTTTCGCCTCATTTCATGGGATCGACCTGATCGATGGCATCGGTCGCATTCCACGTCGTCAAAGCATGCGACGGACGCCTCGTTGGCAATGGCAATCGCGTCAACGACGTTGTCAAAGTAGATTACAGACGTGACGGAGCTGAATTTCTCTTCGCGTGCTCCTTACGGCTCGTGATGCTCACCTTAAGAAGCACGCCTCGACAACGCTCTAACGATTCGCGCAATTCTCAATGCAAGTGGCGTCATCGCGGTGAGGGTGACGCGAACGACAACCACGCTAAGGTGGCACCGTTCGCAGCCTGTGTGGCGCATTTTGAATTAACCACGGCGCCCCAGTTCTCTATACTTCCCGTGTGGTTTGAATGGGGAGGTATAGCGCCCCGTTGAATGACGACGGAGTTCTGATGATGCACAGCAAGACCTTCCCAGTAGACATCGGCTGGCGGGCTTTACTGAAGGACTTAGGCCTCCAGCCCGGTCATGTGTTGCGTCGGGCCGGGCTTCCTGAAGACTTGCTTTCCCGCGGAAGAGAAGGGCTTACCACTGAAGGCTATTTCCGTTTCTGGCGCGCTTTGGAAGCCGAGGCAGATGATGTCACGTTTCCCTTGCGCATCGTCGAAAGCCTCTCGGCCGAGTCTTTCGATCCGCCCCTGTTCGCCGCGCTGTGCAGCGCCAATCTGATGCAGGCTGTACAACGGCTCGCCAAGTACAAGCAACTCGTGGCTCCCATGAGCCTGGATGTGGACATGGGTAAGGCGGGCGAACTGACGTTGACGCCTCGCTGGCTGTCGGTGCAGACGGATGTGCCTTATTCGCTGCAGGTGGCAGAGATCGCGTTTTTCGTGCGACTGGCCAGACTCGCGACCCGCGAGCCCGTCAAGGCGCTTCGGGTGGCGCTTCCGAAACTCCCGCCCGGCGCCTATGCCCGGCGTTACGAGAACTTCTTCGGCGCACCCGTGCGACGCGGGGCGAGCCCAATTATCACATTCTCCGCCGTGGACGCCTTGCGTCCGTTTCTCACGGTCAACGAAGGCATGTGGCGTGTGTTCGAGCCTGACCTTCGCCGCCGGCTCAGCGAACTCGATGCGTCGGCGACGACGGCGGAACGCGTGCGTGCCGTCCTGCTGGAACTGCTGCCTGGCAACGCGGCCACCATCGAGAAGACTGCCGAGCGCCTGGGGTTGAGCAAGCGTACGCTGCAGCGTCGCCTTGAAGGCGAGGGGGAGAACTTTCGCGCCCTGGTCAATACTACCCGCGAGAACCTCGGGCGCCACTACTTGGAAAACACCACGATGTCGGGCGGAGAGATTGCCTTCTTGCTAGGCTTTGAAGATCCCAATTCCTTCTATCGCGCGTTCCAGGATTGGACCGGGCAGACGCCCGGGAGCGCTCGTCATGCCACGCGCCTGAATTGAGGAGAAGCAGACTTGGCCACGCTTGTCGAACAACGGAAAGTGCTGCTGGCCGGCGCGACAGGACTGGTGGGCGGCCTGATACTTCAGGCCCTGCTGGCGGACCGGACGGTCACGGAGGTGCATGCTCTGGCTCGCCGGCCATTGAGTGCCCGCCACTCGAAGCTTCACGTCCACATCGTGGATTTCAGCCGCTTGCCTCCGCTGCCGCAGACCGACGAAGTGTATCTGGCGCTCGGCACCACGATCAAGGTGGCTGGTAGTCAGGCGGCGTTTCGCGCCGTCGATCTGGAGGCCAATCTGGCGGTGGCCAAGGCTGCCTTCGCCGCGGGAGCCCGGCGCGTGGGGCTGGTAAGCGCGGCGGCGGCCAACGCGAAGTCCTCAATGTTCTACAACCGCGTCAAGGGTGAATTAGAGGACGCCCTTAAAGCAATGGGACTAACTGCATTGGTGATTGCGCAACCCTCGCTGCTACTGGACTACCGAAATGGCCTGCAGCAGCCGCCGCGCATCGGTGAACAGCTCGCGATCCCGATCGCGAAGCTGCTGGCGCCGCTCTTGCCCAGAACCTATCGACCGGTGCGTGCGCGGGCGGTCGCGCAGTCGCTGGTCAAGACCGTGCCTGCGGCAAAGGGCGTCGTCGTGCTGGCTTCCAACGTGCTCGCCGAGATCGGCGGCGAGCACTGAGAGAGGCCCGTACGATGCAGCGCTTGTCGGCTGGCGCCACGTCGCTTGTGGGATTGTCCGACTCACACTCCGGCAAAAGTTCGAGTGAGCGCAGAGCTGAGTTGTCCCATCCAGCGGCGGACGGTGCTCGCGCTTTCGATGTATCGATGTCGATGACAGAGGCCGGCCAGTTTTTGCCGCTCACCTGTGTGATAGCGCCGTCACTCGAACGGCTGGTACAGTTCGCAACCCGCGCGACGCTCAGCCCGCGCGGGTCGGCCTTACGCTCTCATCGCGGGGCGCCGGGAGGCGGGCGGAAACACTCGCCACAAGCCGTCGTCGTGCGTAAAGAAGAAAATCACGAGCGATCCGGCAGGCCGTGAAGACTCGATGCACACGTAACGGCTTTGATCCAGCGTCATACGGCTAAAGCGACTTCAAGCGTTGGTCGAGGCTATCACGCCCATCAGTGGCAAGCCTCGCAGACCACGATCGAAGCCTCGAGTCGTTCAGGGCGACAGAGGCTACGACCACGACAAACATCGACGTCCGTTGCATGCAGCGGACATTGCCACAGAAATTGCCCGGGCGCTGTCAGCCGCACGGTAGCGGATTGGGTAAAACACGCTGGGTCTTGGAGCGAACCATTTCGTGGCTTCACAACTTTCGCCGGCTACGCATCCGCTTCGAACGGCTCGCTCTCATCCACGAAGCCTTCATGAAAATCGCCTGCTGCATCATCTGTTGGCGAAGATTGAAGAACTCATTTTGTTAAGGCCTGTGACTCCACGCCCGCTAGCAGGCGTCGATGGGTTTTCGCCACGAATGAATTGCAGGGACATCGGCACGCTATATGCGCATGCTTGGCGTATTGTGTCGAACTGGTCGACACGAGCTTGCTCCATCTGACGTACAGGTGTGCAGGTCTTGTAACACAGGCTGTACGCCACGGCGAATCTTATCCAAACAAACGCGCGATGCCGCTTCTTATGTGAGAGACCATTGCCTGGCGCGCTTCGTCCGGATCGCCTTTCGCGATTGCCTTGTCGATCAACTGATGTTCTTCGCGGATGTCCCGCACGCGCCGCAATCTGGGTTGTGACGAAAACTCTCTGATGACGCGCGTGGCCATACGCCTATGGTCCCGAATGGCGGCCATGGTCATTACGTAGAACTTGTTGCCGCTGGCGGCCGCAATCGCTTCATGAAAGGCGATGTCCTCCTCGATGCTCTCGGTGCCGCGGCTAATCGCCAGTTCGAGAATGCGTCGCCGCGTGCTGATCTCATCGCGCAGTTCGCGGTTTTCGCTCACCGCAGCCCACGCGGCGCACTCGCCCTCTATTACGCAGCGGAATTCCAGAAAGGCCCGAACTTCTTCGACACTCTGGATCGGACCGAAAGGCGCGCTGCGCAGGTGCGGCTGTCCGACGAAGTTGCCCGCGCCTTTGCGCGACACCACCCAGCCCTCCGACCTCAAGCGTGCCAAGGCCTGACGGACAATCGGCCGAGACACGCCAAGCATCTCCGCCATAGGGTTTTCACCAGGCAGTTTGTCGTCCGGCATGAGCCGGCTGCGGTCGATGAAAGCCAGAATGCCTTGATACGCAACGTCGGTGAGCGGGGAGACGGTCATCAAAGTGGGCTCGATCGTGAATACCCAAAATCTTAATCCTGTAATACAGGTTGGTCCATTCTTTGACGCAAGCATGGTCGCCCTGAGAGCATGGCTGCAACTCTTCAACGGTCGTCAACACTGCCATGTCCACTATCACGAAGCTGCGCACCATCCGTATTGCCGAGAGGCCTAACCTCATCTGGGTCGAAGTCGAAACCGACGAAGGACTCATCGGCCTCGGCGAAACCTTCCGCGGCGCGCAAGCGGTGGAAGCCGTCATTCACGAGCAGGTTGCTCCGCAGATCATCGGGCAGGATTCGCGCCGCATCGATTCGATCTCGCGTCTGCTGCAGTCGCCGTATGTCGGCTTTCAGGGCGCGAGCGCGGAGATTCGCGCGGCGAGCGCCGTGGACATTGCGCTGTGGGATATCAAGGGCAAGCGCCATGGCATTCCCGTGCATGAAGCGCTCGGCGGAGCAAACCGTCTCGAGATCCCGGCCTACAACACGTGTGCCGGCTACTCATACAACAGCAACAACGCGTCGCGACGAGTGATCTCGGGACAGGACGCGGCGCAAGGTCCCTATGACGACCAGATCGCGTTCAACCAGGACGCGGGCCGCCTGGCGATGAGCCTTCGCGAAGAAGGCTATCGTGCGATGAAGATCTGGCCGTTCGATGTCTTCGCAGCCGCGACCGGCGGCCAGAACATTTCACTCGCCGACCTGAAGAAAGGACTCGAGCCGTTCCGCAAAATCCGTCAGGCCGTCGGCGACGACATCGAAGTGATGTGCGAACTGCATAGCCTGTGGGGCGCCGTGCCTGCCGAGCGCATTTGTCGCGCGCTCGAGGATTTCGGCGTGTTCTGGGCGGAAGACCCAATCAACAAGATGCACGACGTCGAGGCGCTGGCGGATCTGCGTTCGCGCGTGCGCGTACCGATCTGCGGTAGCGAAACGCTTTCCGGCAGCACGCAATTTCGCGAGCTGATGGCCGCCGACGCAGTCGACATCGTCATGGTCGATCTGGCTTGGTGCGGCGGCTTGAGCGAAGCGCGCAAGATTGCGGCCATCGCCGAATCGCACCGCCGGGCGCTCGCGCCTCACGACTGCACCGGGCCGATCACGCTGATGGCCGGATTGCATTTCGCGCTGCATGCGTCCACCGCGATCTATCAGGAAGTCGTGCGCGCGACGCTCTCGACGTGGTATCGCGATCTCGTCAGTGAACTCCCCGTCATCGATCACGGCATGGTCAAAGCGCCCGTTCTGCCTGGTCTTGGCACTGCGCTGCGTCCCGAAGTGAAGCTCCGCGCCGATGCCACCGTACGCGAGTCGCGTTGAGTCGCGTTGAGTCCCGTTGAGTCCCGTCATCCAATCTTGATCAAAAAAGGCTATGTCTACGTCATCCCTTACCCCTGCATTGCGCGCGCAACTCGAAAAGATCAGCACCGCCACCCTCGCGACCGCGCTCTACAAGCGCGGCCTTCGCCAGCAAGTGATTCAAGGCGTCACGCCGCTCGCCCGACTGGGCAAGAGCATGGTCGGGGAGGCTTTTACGCTGCGCTATATCCCGGCGCGCGAGGATCGCAACGGGCTCGAGGTCTTCCGCAACCCTGAGCATCCGCAGCGCAAGGCCGTCGAAACATGCCCGCCGGGCGCGGTCCTCGTGATGGACAGCCGCAACGATCCGCGAGCTGCATCCGCAGGCGGCATTCTCGTGACGCGACTGATGAAGCGTGGCGTCTCCGGCGTCGTGACCGACGGCGGCTTCCGCGATGCCGACGATATCGCGCGCAGCAGCATTCCGGCGTTCCACACCCGTCCTTCGGCGCCGACCAACCTGACGTTGCACGAAGCACTCGATATCAACGTGCCGATCGGTTGCGGCGGCGCAGCCGTGTTTCCCGGCGATGTCATCGTCGGCGACAACGACGGAGTGATCGTCATTCCCGCACATCTCGTCGAAGAAGTCACCGCCGAGGCCACCGAAATGACCGCGTTCGAGGACTTCGTGATGGAGCAGGTGCAGGAAGGGGAGGCCATCATCGGGCTATATCCGGCGACGAAACCGGAGACCCACGAGAAGTTCTCCGCATGGCGCACCCGCAACGATCGCTGAACGCAGGCGTACAGATAAGCCGAGGCGATTAAAGGAGACAATGATGAGTCGAAGTTATGGCGCGTCCATTCAGGATGCCAGGCCAACGAAGGTCCGCTACTGGATCCTCGCCGTGCTGTTCGTCGTCACGGCGTTGAACTACGCGGACCGCGCGACGCTTTCGATTGCCGGAACCGCGGTCTCGAAGGAGTTCGGTATCGGGCCGGTCGCGATGGGATACCTCTTTTCCGCCTTCGGCTGGAGTTACGTGCTCGGCCAGATTCCGGCGGGCTGGCTGCTGGACCGGTTTGGTTCGAAGCTGATCTACGGTGTCAGTCTGCTGTCGTGGTCGATGTTCACGATGTTGCAGGCGAGCGTCGGCGTGTTCCACCCCGCCTATGCGTTCGTTGCGCTCTTCGTGATCCGCTTCCTGCTGGGGTTGGTCGAATCGGCGGCTTTCCCGGCCAATAACCGGATCGTGGCAGCGTGGTTTCCGTCCGCGGAAAGAGGCGCGGCGACCTCGATCTTCAACTCGGCGCAGTATGTCGCGGTCGCGTTCTTCGGACCGTTGATGGGCCTGATCGCCGCGCATTGGGGATGGCAATACATCTTCCTCGCGATGGGCGCACTGGGCGTTCTCATTGCATTCGCCTGGCCGAAGCTGATTCACGATCCGAGGCGTGATCCACGCATCAATCGCGCCGAGTTCGACCATATCACGCAAGGTGGGGCGCTGACCGATCTCGACAATGCGAAGTACTCCGACGCACCTCGGCCCGGCTTTCGCACGCTCCGTAAGGTCCTGAGCAACCGCATCTTTCTCGCCGCCTACATCGGGCAATACGCGATCGCCGCGCTGACGTATTTCTTTATCACCTGGTTTCCGATGTACCTGATGCATGAACGCGGCATGCCGGTCGCCAAGGTCGGCTTCGTCGCCGCGATTCCGGCGATCTGCGGATTTCTGGGCGGACTCGCATGCGGGTTCCTTTCCGATGCGCTCCTGCGTCGCGGCAGTTCCATCTCCTTCGCGAGAAAGACGCCGTTCATCGTCGGCATGCTGCTCGCGGCAACGATGGTGGCCTGCAACGCAGTGACCGAGGAATGGCAGATCGTGGCGATCATGGCGCTCGCGTTCTTCGGCAAAGGGCTGGCGGCCATCGGCTGGGCCGTGGTGTCCGATACCGCGCCGAAGCAGATCACGGGTCTTGCCGGCGGCGTGTTCAATGCGATTGGGAATATCGGCGGAATCGTCACGCCGATCGTGAGCGGCTACATCATCGCGACGACCGGCTCTTATGCAGGCGTGCTGGTCTTCGTCGCTGCTCACGCGCTCGTATCGGCCGCTGCCTACGCGTTCCTGATGGGACCGATCCGTCGCCTCGATCTGGACGCGGAAGAGCACGAGGCTTGCATGACCGAAAGATCGCAACCAAACAAAAGGGGAACGGCGTGAAAGTCCTTCTGTTGAGACAACACAGTCCGCATGCGCCGCTGCTCGCTGAACTGCTTGGGCCGGGCTTCGATGTTCAAGGCATAGAACAGGTCATCGGGCGACTCGATACCGATGTCCTTGTCACGACGCATCTGTCGCAAGAAGAGGCTTCGGGCACGTCGGCCAGGCTCGTTCATGTGCCCGGGGCCGGCTACGAAGGCATCGCGTGGAGCAGCCTGCCTGAGGGATGCATTGGCGCCAATGTGTTTTGCCACGAGGTGCCGATTGCCGAGTACGTGATGCACGCTGCGCTCGGTCACATCTTCGCGCAGCATCTGCCGAGCGCGCTGACCGCTCAGTCGTGGCCACGCGCCTATCTCGAAAGGGCGTTTCGTGGCGAACTCCACGGTGCGCGGATGACGATCGTGGGAACCGGCCATATCGGTCAGGAAGTGGCGAAGCGTGCACAAGCGTTCGGTGTCCGCACCACGGGCATCAACCGGCGCGGCGGCGGGGCGCCATGCTTCGACACCACCGCACCGATCCAGCAGATCGATGCATTCCTGCCCGACACCGACATTCTGGTTCTATGTTGTCCGCTTGACGATACGACGAGGCATCTGATGGACAGCGAACGCATCGCGCGCCTGCCGGCCACGAGTTTGCTCATTAACGTCGCGCGCGGCGAAGTGGTCGAGGAGCGAGCGCTTTACGAGGCGCTACGCGACAAACGAATCGGTGGGGCGGTGCTCGACGTCTGGTATCAGTACCCGAAAACCGTGGATGACGAACTGGCGCCGTCGCGATATCCGTTTTCCGAGTTGCCCAATGTTGCAATGACGCCGCATATCTCGGGTTGGAGCAGAGGTTTGCTGAATCGGCGCTATCGCACGATCGCCGACAACATCCGTCGACTCGACCAAGGAGTTCAACCCGAGAACCTGATTTGGCCTCGGCCGTGATCGGATACCTTTCCTGACAGGATATTCCGGCCTTCACGACGCGTAGGCCGGCCGACCTGACGCGTACGGTTCCTCATACGAAGGAACACCTTCCCGAGCGATGTTTTATCCAATACGGGTCGGATAGAGCGCTATTAAATAAGCATGACGAAGCGAGTCAAGTGGAGACGAGATGAATTTTGAACGCCGCATCCTTTTTTTGGCGGCTGCCGCCCGCGAAGAGCGGCAGGGCTGGCAGCCGCCGGCGGGCCTCTGCGACGGCTGCCTGCACGGCAGCATGTGCCACGGCCGACGAGTCCACCCGCTTGGAGCCCCGCTCCATGTACGGAAACGGGTAGCGCAATGTGGCGACATTGGCCGCCGCAAGCGCGTCGGCCAATGACGACATGCTGGCGTGCTTCATGCCCGCCCCTGCACCGTGCGCGAAGACGAACAGGGCTCGCGCGTCCTCCGGCACTCGGAGGAGCCCAGAGACCTTAGTGCCGTCGGGCAGTGCCAGGGAAAGGGATTCTGGGTCGTCCATCGTAATCAGGTCGTGTCGTTGTGGCCTTTGCGCCGATTCTGCATCAATGAGGCATCGGGGAGCGTTTGTGGCGGCTCCGGCAAGGCATTGGGCAGGTGGACTTTGCCGGCCGATCCATGGAGTGCGCGCCCATCGCGAACGGCGCCGCAGTCGCGATGTGTCGGTTCACGACCGCAAGCCCAACCTGTGGGCCGCACCGTGATCCGCGCTTTGAGACATCTGCGTATTAGCACGCCTGCATCTTTGTCAGCGAGCTGTTACGACACTGCAATCAGCGTCAAAGGAAGTTCTCGAAGGGCAGTTCATTTATCTGGCTCTCTGGAAGAGCACGTCCGGCTGCAAGAGGTTCTGGGTCCGTCCAGCTTCCGTCATTCATAGTTGCGGAGTCCAGGCCCCTCGATTGACCGCTTCCCATCGATATCCGGGCATTCTGGTTGAGAGTCTGGGCACGACGATTCGTCGTGCATGCCAAACGTGCAAAACCGCACGCTTCTCTCGACGCCATCGCCATAACTGACTGCTCCGCCCGACGCGACGACGCGCGGGCGCTCGGCGAGGCGCTCTATTCATGAAATCTATTTCTCCTGGCAATCATCATTCATTTCATTGATAAGTATTTCAAGCGGTGGCCATGGATCGATCCTCGGGTTTACCGGCATACAAGCCCAAATATGGCAGACATAGAATCCGTAACAAGACATCAAGTTCGAAATCGAACACGGTGTATTATTCGTGGGCGCAGACGGCACGCCGATGTTCTCGACGGGCGCATCCGCGCAGACGATGCCATTTCGGAGCACGAAGCTTATGGGCGAAATCCTGGTGGAGACGCGTGATGCGATACGCGTGCTGACCATTTGCAACGAGCCGATCCGCAACGCGTTTGACGAATCGATGTCGGTCGCGCTGCTTGAGGCTTTCAACACGGCGGAGGCCGACCAGCGCATTCGCGTCGTGATCGTCACCGGCGCCGGCGATCTCGCGTTTTCCAGCGGCCATGACCTCAACGAGCTCGCCTCCGGCGAGCACGCGCGCAGCACGGTCGGCGAAGCGCCGTTCGTGCGTCCGCTGACCATGCGCAAGCCGGTCATCGCGGCGGTCAATGGCCATTGCTGGGCGGCGGGCTTCATGCTCGCGCTGTCCTGCGATCTGCGCATCGCCAGCGAGAACGCGGTCTTCGGTTCCCCCGGCGCACGGCTCGGGCTGCTTCCCGAGGGCGGTCAGCTATACCGCTTGCCGCAGTTGATCCCACCGGCGCGGGCGCTCGAAATGATGCTGACCGCCGAGCCGATGAGCGCCGGGCAAGCCGCCCGCTTCGAGCTCGTATCGCGCCTCGTGCCGAGCGGCCAGGCGCTCGCCGAAGCGATGACGATGGCGGCCGTCATCGCGTCACGCTCGCCCGCGGTGGTGCAGGCTGTCAAGTCGGGCGTCAATCTCGGCTTGCGCGACGGCACGCGCACCGCGGAGCGCTACGAAGCCGAGACCGCCCTGGCGATGCATCAGGGGCCCGATTCGCGCGAAGGCATTGCCGCGTTCCTCGAAAAGCGCGCGCCGCGCTTCGCCGACCTGCCGTCGCTTCCTTCTTCCGACCACTCCGGAGCCTGATCCGAACATGGCCACCCAACACCCATTGCATCGCCTGTTCAAGCCGCAGCACGTCGCCTTGCTCGGGGTATCGAGAGACAGGGACAAGGCGGGCTATAAGTTCCTGCGCGCCTTGCTCGATGCGGGATTCAGCGGCCGGATCTCGCTGCTCGGCCGGCAGGCCGGCGAACTCGAGGGCCACACGATCCACACCGACGCGAAGGATCTGCCGGCCGATATCGACGTGGCCTTCAATCTGCTCGGACCGGCGCAGACGCCCGCGGTGCTCGAAGCGGCCGCGGCGCGCGGCGCGGCGTTCGCGGTCGTGTTCACCGCCGGCTTCGCGGAGATGGGCGAGGAGGGCGCCCGCCTGCAGGCCGACATGGTGCGTGCCTGCAACGCGCACGGCATGCGCATCGTCGGTCCGAACTGCATGGGCCTGTTCAATCTTCCCTGGGGCCTGAATCTGACCGAAATCACGCCGCTACCGGCCGGCAAAGTGGCACTCGTGTCCCAGAGCGGCAACGTCGCGGTGACGCTGTGGGATCAGGCGCGCAAGCACGATCTCGGATTTTCGTGCTTCGTCGGATTCGGCAATCAGGCCGATATCCCGATGCACGAATACATCGACTATCTTGGCCAGGACGACGACACGCGCGTCATAGCGATCTATCTCGAAGGGCTGCGCCCGGGAAGCGGCGACCGCTTCTTCGAAATCTGCTCGCGGGTGAGCCGCATCAAGCCGATCGTCGTGCTGAAGGGCGGCCGGGCGTCGGCGGGGAGGCGCGCGGCGGAATCGCATACGGCGTCGCTGTCGTCGGCGGAGCGGGTTTATCGCGCGCTGTTCGAGGAAGCGGGCATCGTCGAGGTCACGCAGATGGAGCATCTGCTGCCGGTTGCCGAAGCCTTGATGCGCTGCCCGCCGATGACCGGCGACGATGTCGCGATTGTCGGTTCCGGCGGCGGCCACTCGACGGTCTGCACCGACGAGGTGGAATCGGTGGGCCTGAAGGTGCCGGAATTCCCCGTCGAACTCGTCGACAGATTGAGCGGCCTCCTGCCGTCGTGGGCGCCGAAGAAGAATCCCGTCGACATGACCGGCGCGTTCATCAACGATCCGAGCCTGTTCTCCTCCCTGACCGAACTGGTCATGACGATGTGTCCGTCGCTCGACGCCGCCGTGAACTACGGGCTCTACGGTCTGTGGAAGGAAGGCCGGCTCGGCAAGGACAGCCCGCACGACTACGTGAGCGCGGCGCCGCTGCTCGGCGCGTTGCAGGCGAAGCTCGGCAAGCCGATCGTGTTCTACACGCCGTATGCGGACCGCTCGCATCCTTCGTTCACGGCGATGCGCGAGTCGGGCGTGCCGTGCTTCGATTCGATTGCGTCGGTCGGCGTGGCGCTCGCGGCGCTCCGGCAGCGCGGGCGCTTTCTCGCGCGGGCCGGCGAGCCGCTGCCCCGGCGCGCGGAGCCTGCGCGGCCGACCGTGGCGGACGCCGCATCGCGCGATTACGCCACCGAAGTCGGCGCGTACGCCCTGCTCGCCGGATACGACGTGAAGCTGCCCGTCGTGCTCACCGCCGATTCGCCGGAAGCCGCGGCCGAAGCCAGCGAGCGGATCGGCTATCCGGCCGTGGTGAAGGCGATTTTGCCGGGCGTCGCGCACAAGAGCGATCTCGGCGGCGTGCACACCGGACTGGGCGACGCCCGCGCCGTGCAGGACGCGGCGCGCGGGATCTCGGCGAGCGTCGCGCAGGCGCCCGGCGCGCACACGCTACTGGGATTCACCGTGACGCGCGATCTCGGACGGCGCCGCGAACTGATCGTCGGCGTGCGGCGGGATGTGTCGCTCGTGTCGCTGGGCATCGTCGGTCTCGGTGGCGTGCTCACCGAAGCGCTCGACGATGTCGCCGTGGTCCTTCTGCCGGCCACGCCCGCACGCGTGGCGCGCGCGTTGGCGCGGCTCACCAGCGCCCGCGCATGGGGCGAATTCCGCGGCGAGCCCGCCGTGCCGCCCGGTCCGCTCGCCGACCTGCTCAATCAGCTGAACGCCGCGCTGTGCTCCGATCCCGCGATCGAGAGCGTGGAGTGCAACCCCGTCATGGTCGTCGGCCGGGATCTGCTTCCGGTCGATGCCGCGATCGCCGTGAACGACAAGGAGCCGACGTGACTATTCCGATGCCGCTGGTCCAGACGCAGGACAACGTGATGACGATCACGCTGAACCGCCCCGAAAAGCTCAATGCGCTGACGCCGGAGATCTACGCGTTCATCGGCGAACGCGTGACGCAAGCCAGTGCCGATCCCGCCTGCCGCGCGATCGTGCTGCGCGGCAATGGCCGGGCGTTCTCGGCGGGCTTCGACCTGACGCTCGAAATGGGCGACCGCACGCACGAGGAACGGCTGCATTCGCTGCACGAAATCGCCAACCGGGCGCGCTGGGCGGTGTGGCGCTGCAAGAAGCCGGTGATCGCGGCGATTCACGGCTACTGCATGGGCGGCGCGTTCGAACTGGTGCTGCCGTGCGACTTCACGATCGCCGCCGAAAGCTGCCGCCTCGGCGAGCCGGAGATCCTGTTCGGCGAAGGTCCCGCGTTCATGATGGTGCCGTGGCTCGTCAATCACAAGATCGCCAAGGACATCCTGCTGACCGGGCGGCAGTTCACGGCGGCCGAGGCGCTGCGCATGGGCATCGTCAGCACGGTCGTGGCGGACGATGCGCTCGAGGCCGCCGTCGAATCGCTGACAGAGACGCTGTGCCGTCTCCCGCCGTCGGCGGTGACCATCAACAAGGTGGGCATCAACCGCGCCTACGAGGCGCAGGGGATGGCCGCGCATATCGACAGCTGGGTGGAAGCCGCCGCGTATCTCTCGTTCATGGACGACGAAGCGCGCAGCGAATTCCAGCGCCGCGTGATGCAGGAAGGACCGAGCGCCGGGATTGCGTGGCGCACGCAGTACTACGCCGGCGGCAAAGCCTCCGAAAGGACCTAGCGTCATGCTGCATCTCATCGGCAAGCAGATCGGGCTGGGCCTGTGCGTCGTGCTGACGGCGATGACGCTCACGTTCTTCATGGTGCGCCTGAGCGGCGATCCGACCGCCCAGATCCTTCCGCAGGACGCGAGCGCCGAACAGCGTCTCGCGCTGCAGAAGCAGCTCGGGCTCGACAAGCCGGTGCCGCGGCAATATCTGAACTACATGGAAGGCGCCGCGCAGGGCGAGTTCGGTAGCTCGTATTTCGACGGCGATACCGTGACCGCCATCATCATGCGGCGCCTGCCGAAC
Organism: Caballeronia sp. 11_S32; assembly: GCF_056930355.1. Lineage (NCBI taxonomy): Bacteria > Pseudomonadati > Pseudomonadota > Betaproteobacteria > Burkholderiales > Burkholderiaceae > Caballeronia > Caballeronia sp. 11_S32. The sequence goes on along the minus strand of NZ_JBXOWH010000004.1, from coordinate 1,407,170 downwards.
ACGGTGCTGCTCGCGTGTACGTCGCTCGTGATCGCGCTGGTGTTCGCGATCCCGCTCGGCGTGCTCGCGGCGACGCGGCGCGGCGGGCTGCTCGACCGGTCGGTGCAGGTCGTGAGCGTGATGGGCGCGTCGGTGCCGTCGTTCTGGATGGGCCTGCTGATGATCCAGATCTTCGCGGTCGGCCTGGGCTGGCTGCCGACCTACGGCATCGGCGGCTGGCGGCATCTCGTGCTGCCGTCGATCACGCTCGCGCTGTTCGTGTTTCCGGGCATCACGCGGCTCACGCGGTCGTCGATGCTCGAAGTGCTGCCGGCGAGCTACGTCAACGCGGCGCGCGCGAAGGGCATGCCCGAGCACCGCGTGATCTTCCGCACCGTGATGCGCAACGGCATCGTGCCGGTGCTGGCGCTGATCGCGCTGGAGATCGGCTCGCTGTTCGGCGGCGCGGTGCTGACCGAGACGGTGTTCTCGTGGCCGGGCATCGGACGGCTCGCCATCGAATCGATCCAGCGGCGCGATTTCCCCATCATTCAGGGCGTGGTTGCCTATGTCGCCGTGATCTTCGCGGTCATCACGGTGGTCGTCGAAATCGTGATCCGGATCGTCAATCCGCGGCTGAGGAAAACATGACTCCCTCCACGCTCTCCATTTCGCCCTGGGCGCGGCTGCGCCGGCGTGTCGCGCGCCAGCCGGTGATGATCGTGTTCTGCATTGCCTTCCTGATGCTCACGCTCGTCGCGGCGCTCGGCGGCGATGCCATCACGCCGTTCGACCCGACCTTCCAGGATCTCGGCAGCCGCCTGCTTCCCGCCGGCGCGACGGGCGCGGAAGGGCGCTACTGGTTCGGCACCGACGCGCTCGGGCGCGACGTGCTGTCGCTGCTCATCATGGGCGCGCGGCCCGCCCTGTTCGTGTCGATAGCGGCGGTCGCGCTGGCCGCCGCGATCGGGATCTGCGCGGGCGTGTTCGCGGGCTATCGCGGCGGGCGCGTCGCGGACCTGCTGCTGTATCTGTCGAACATCCAGTTGTCGTTTCCGTTCTTTCTGCTCGCGATCACCGTCGTCGGCATCCTGAGCCCGAGCGTGCCGCTCGTGATCGCGGTGATCGCGCTCGGCACCTGGGTGCCTTTCGCGCGCGTGACGTACTCCGACACCAACCAGATCCGCCAGCTCGAATACATCGAGGCCGTGCTCGTGATGCGCGGCAGCAACTGGCGCGTGCTGTTGCGCCATATCCTGCCCAACGTGCTGCCGAACGTGCTCGTGCTCGCTACCTTCGCGCTCGGCACGGCGATCGTGATGGAAAGCGGCCTGAGCTTCGTCGGCCTCGGCGTGCCGACCGACACGCCCACGTGGGGACGCATGCTGAGCGAAGGCCGCGACTACATGGACACCGCCTGGTGGCTCACCGTGTTTCCGGGTTCCTGCATTTTTCTGCTCGTGCTGTCGATCAACGTGCTCGGCGAACAGTTGCGCGATTCGTCCGATCCGAAGCTGAACCGGCGCTGAAGACGCCGTGTCCCTCACCCACTGACGCATCTCAACTTGAAGAGGTAGCTCATGAAAGCGGGAGAACCAGTTGCAGCAAGTCCCCTGGCGAAGGCGTGGCGCGCGCTGACATGCGCGGTGCTCCTCTGCGTGGGAGTGCCGGCCACGCACGCGGCGCCGCCGGCGGGCGCCGAAGTGCGCGTGGCGCTGAGCGGCGGCATCGATCAGCTCGATCCGGCGCGCACCGCCAATGGCCCCGACATGGCGATCATGAGCCAGATCTACGACACGCTGCTCGCGCTCGATCCCAACAACGGGAAGCTGCTGCCGAACGTGGCCACGTCGTACACGCTCAAGGAGCCGACGCTGTGGGAATTCAAGCTGCGCAGCGACGTCAAGTTCCAGGACGGCAAGCCGCTGACCGCCGAGGACGTCAAGTTTTCGATCGACCGCATCCTCAACCCGGCGACGAATTCGCCGCACGCGTCGCAGATCGCATCGATCTCGGAGGTGATCGTCGTCGATCCGACCACGGTCGATATCCGCACGAAGACGCCCGATCCGCTGCTCCCGCGACGCATGCAGCCCATCGGGGGCAGCGGGCGGGTGTTCATCGTGCCGAAGCATTACTTCGAATCGCATAGCCAGCAGGAAGTGAACGACAAGCCGCTCGGATCGGGCCCGTACAAGCTGACCGAGTGGCGCAAGGGCAGCGCGCTGACGCTCGAGCGCAATCCGACCTATTGGGGCACCGTGCCGGACGTCTCGGTCGGGCGCTTCACCTTCGTGCCCGAGAACTCGACGCGCGTCAATGCGCTGCTGCAAGGGGAAGTGGACATCATCCAGCGCGTGCCGATCGCGGATGTCGATCGCATCGACAAGTCGCAGAACGCGAAGGTCATCTCCAGCATGGACGGCCTCGTGCACACGCTGCTGCTCGATTCGCGCAAGCCGCCGTTCAACGACATCAAGGTCCGCAAGGCGTTCGTCGAATCGCTCGACATGAACAACATCGTGACGCATCTGCTCGGCAAGTACGGCCGCGTGCTGGGGCCGCCGCTGGCGCCGACCGTCGTGCAGTACGACAAGGCGATCAAGCCGTATCCGACCGACCGCAGGGACGCCAAGGCGCAGCTCGACGGCAAGCCGATTGACCTCAAGACTTACACGTCGGATGGCCGCTACGTGAACGACCGCGACATCTATCAGGCGATCAACGCGCAGCTCAACTCGACGGGCTTCAAAATCACGCCGCAGGTCATGGAGTGGGGCCGTCTGATCGGCATGATGCAGAGCCGCAGCGGCGGGCCGTTCTATATCATCGGCTGGGATTTCGGCGAGGGCGACGCGAGCAAGATGAACTCGTTTCTCAATTCGAGCTCGCCGCTCAGCGTGACCGCCGACCCCGAGTTCGACAAGCTGGCCGCGCAGGCCGCCGGCCAGATGGACGATGCGAAGCGGGCCGAGGACTGGAAAGCCGCGCAGCAACTGGTGCACGACCGCTATTACGTCGCGGCGGTGTGGCAGGCGGCATCGATCTACGGCTTCTCGAAGCGGCTCCAGTGGGACGCGCGCTTCGGCGACAACTTCGACCTCGCCACGGTCAAGGTTTCGGCGAAATGAACGTGTCCACACTGCGCAGCGAGGCGGATACGCCCATCCTCGACATCGCCGACCTCAACGTGTCGTTCGGCACCCGGACCGGCGACGTGCGGGTGGTGCGCGACCTGAGCTTTCGCGTCGCGCGCGGCGAAGTCTTCGCCGTGATCGGCGAGTCGGGCTCCGGCAAGTCGACGATGGCGCAGGCGGTGATGGGCCTGCTCTCCGGCGATGCGACCACCACCGGCCGGATCACGCTGGCCGGCCAGCCCATCATGACGCTCTCGCCGCGCGCGCGCCGCCGGCTGTGCGGCGAGCGCATGGCGCTGATCAGCCAGGACGCGCTCGCGGCGCTCAATCCGTGCACGACGGTCGGCTTCCAGATCGCCGAGACGCTGATGGTTCATCGCGGCATGTCGCGCCGCGCGGCCATGCGGCGCGCCGTCGAGCTGCTGACGCTGACGGGCATTCCGTCGCCGGAAGACCGCGTGCATCACTATCCGCACGAGTTCTCGGGCGGCATGCGTCAGCGCGCGCTGATCGCGATCGCGCTGGCGCTCGAACCCGACCTGCTGATAGCCGACGAACCGACCACCGCGCTCGACGCCACCATCAAGGCGCAGATCCTGCAACTGCTGATGCGCCTGCGCAGCGAACTGGGCATGGCGGTGCTGATCGTCACGCACGACATGGGCGTCGTGGCGCGCATGGCCGATCGCATGCTGGTGATGTACGCCGGGCGCGCGGTCGAAACCGGCCCCGTCACCGACGTGTTCGACGCGCCCGCGCATCCGTACACGCGCGCCTTGCTCAGAGCGATGCCGCGTCTCGATTGCCCGGGCGAGGCGCTGCGCGCGATCGCGGGCGCGCCGCCCTCGCCGCAGGCGATTCCGCAAGGGTGCGCGTTCCATCCGCGCTGCCCGCTCGCGGTGCCGGAATGCGCGGCGGAACTGCCGCGGCCGATCGTGTTCGCCGATGGCCGCATGACCCTATGCCGGTTCTCTCCGGATGAGGTGAAGTATGCAGAACGTGCATGAACTGGCGACGCCCGCCGACGAGGTTCCGGCGCTGCATGCGTCCGGCCTGTGCCGGCGCTTTCGGATCTCGCGGCCCTGGCCGGCGCGGCCGCTGTCGCTCGACGCGGTCGATGACGTGACCCTTTCGCTCGGGCGCGGCAAGACGCTCGGCATCGTCGGCGAATCGGGCTGCGGGAAGTCGACGCTTTCGCGCATGCTCGTCGGCATTCTCGCGCCGAGCGCCGGGACGCTGCACGTGGGCGGCGTCAACATCTCGCAGTTGCACGGCGAGCGCTGGCGCGAGGTGATGCGCGACGTGCAGATGGTGTTCCAGTCGCCTTACACCGCGCTCAACCCGCGCCTCAAGATCGGCGAGATCGTGCGCGAGCCGCTCGATATTCACGAAGCGCATCTGCCGAAAAAAGAGCGCGCCGCGCGCGTGATCTCGATGCTCGAACGCGTCGGGCTGAACGCGGGGCACGCGTCGCGTTATCCGTATTCGCTGTCGGGCGGGCAGCAGCAGCGCGTGGGCATCGCGCGGGCGCTGGTGCGCCCGGCCCGCGTGGTGATCTGCGACGAGCCGGTGTCCGCGCTCGATGTCTCCGTGCAGGCGCAAGTGGTCAATCTGCTGCGCGAGCTCCAGGACGATCTGCGCGTGTCGTACGTGTTCGTGTCACACGACCTGGCCGTGGTCGCCAACATCTCGCACGACATCGCGGTGATGTACATGGGCCGCGTGGTCGAATCCGGCACCGCGCGCGATGTGCTGCAGGCGCCGCGGCATCCGTACACGCAGGCGCTCGTCGATAGCGCCAGCGTTCCCGATCCGCGCGTCGAGCGTGCGCGCGCGCCGCGCGTGCTGACCGGCGATCTGCCGAGCCCGACCGATCCGCCGAGCGGCTGCCGCTTTCGCACGCGCTGCTGGATGGCGCGGGACATCTGCGCGCAATCGACGCCGGCCTTGATTCATCGTGCCGGCGCGCCGCAGCGCGTGGCCTGCCACTTTGCCTGACACCTTCCTTCTTCTTCGACCGGTTCCAGCATGCTCAAATCATCTTCGTCTTCTTTGCACGTCGCCATCGTCGGGGCGGGCGTGATCGGCGCGATGAGCGCGTGGCGCCTCGCACGGCGCGGCGTCAGGGTCACCTTGTTCGACCGCTATGCGCCCGCGCACGATCGCGGCGCGGCAGGAGGCGAAAGCCGCATCTTCCGGGTTGCCTGCAAGGAAGGCGCGCGGCACGTGCCGCTGGTGCGCGAAAGCCTCGCGATCTGGCGCGAACTGGAGTCGGAGGCCGATCAGCGGCTGCTGTATCAGACCGGCGTCGCGACGGTCGGCGCGGCGCACGCGCCCGGCATGCGTGCGATCCGCGAGACGGCGGCGGAGTTCGGCCTGCGGCTCGAAGCGCTCGATCGCGCGGCTGCGTCCGGGCGTTTCCCGCAGTTTCATCTCGCGCCCGAGGAGATGATGCTGTTCGATCCCGAAGGCGGCGCGCTGCGCGCCGATCTCGCGGTGCTGTGCGCCGTGGAGCGCGCGGTTGGGCTCGGTGCGAGCCTGCGAAACTACACGAGCGTCGATGCCGTCGAGTCGTTCGACGATCGCGTCGAGCTGCGCTCCGGCGATACGAAGGCGACGTTCTCCCATGTTGTGATGGCGCCGGGCGGCTGGGCCTCGTTCGATCCGGCGCTGGCCGCGCTGCCGCTCGTCACGCGGCGCATCTCGCTCGGCTGGTTCGCGCCGCGCGAGCCGGCCCGCTACGACATCGGCCATTCGATTGTGCTGATGCACCTTTTCGAGAGCGGCTACTTCTACATGTTTCCGAGCATGGACGGCGCGACCGTCAAGGGCAGCTGCAACATCGGCGGCTGGCCCGCCATCGATGCGCCGCAGGCCTTGCCGCGCAGCCTGCCTCCCGGCGAGCTGGCGCATCTGTGCGACGCCGCGGCAGCGGTCGCGCCGGGCTTGCGCCGGGATCCGGTGCGCATTGGCGTCTACATGGATGCGTATACGCCCGACGGCGAGGGCCTGCTCGGCTGCGTGCCGGGCGCGAAGGGTTCGCGGACGCTCGTCGCGACCGGCTTCTCGGGACACGGCTTCAAATTCTCGCCGGCGATCGGCGAGGCGGTGGCGCGGCTCATCGTGGAAGGCGAAGCGGGGCCTCAGGTCGCGCATCTGGATGTCGGCCGGTTTCAGGGAGTGCCGGCCTCCTCGACGCGTTGATGCTGTTTCCGCGTTCGGTAAAATGCAGCGCTATTAACGTCACCCAGGGAGTCCGATGATGGCAGAGTCGCCTGTCGAGGCACGCGACGTACCGTCGTCGCTCAGGTTCGAAGAGATGCTCGCGGCCAAGGCGCTGGACCGGTCATTGTCGAAACGCGAGCGCACGCGCTATGTCTTCGTGACAATCGCCGCGCGCTTTCTTCAGGACAACCCCGCGCAGAATCCGACCGTCGAATATTTGCTCGAGCAGTCGGGGCTCGCGCGCAGCACCTTCTACAACCACTTCAAGGATATCGAGAGTTGTGTCTTTGAAGTTTTGAACATGTTCTTCGAGTACATCGAGGGAAGCCGCGTGAGCAGCTCGCGGCACCTGCCGGCCTACGATGCCATTCTGGAGGCGAACCTGTGGTACTCGCGGGCCTATGCGTCGAATGCGAACCTGTTCACGGCCATTCATCGCAATGCCGAACTGTGCAAGATCCGGGAGCAGCGCAACGACCAGTGGGCGATGAAGGTCGTGCACGTCTCCGGGCGGCGGCGCGGGCGCGAGTTCACGGGGGCCGAGCGGATCGAGTATGCCGGGACCATCCGCATCCTGATCACGATGACCATCGAAACGCTGAGCGAGCGTTACATCAATAACGATGCGCTGATCAGCGAGGCCTTCCCTGATCCCGACGACATCGCAAAGAAGATCAGCGCGATCTGGCATGAAGTGATGAAGCGGTACGAGGGGGCGCACAGCTAGCGAGAAGCAGTCAGACCGAGCGCGATAGCGGCCACCTTTTCAGGGTCGACTTTTGCCCGATGCCGATGCCGACGTTGGATCGGATCGTCGATTCAGCATTGGACCGTGCTCGGCCACGAGCCGCCGGTCGAGGTTTCAAATAGGTCATATGTGCAGTCGTGTTGGCTGAGCGCGACATCCCGCTCTGCGAACGCCCGCTTTCCGCCTTGTTTAACGTCCGTTTCGGGTGGCGGATTCAACCGGTCGATGCAATAGTTTGCTGGAATCGCTCCGCTGGCGTTTCGTAACCCAAGGTCTTTCTTGGGCGCTCGTTCAGCCGTCGCGCCACGGCGTTGAGTTTGGCTTGTGAGTATATTGACAGGTCGGTTCCTTTAGGAAAGTACTGTCGTAGTAGCCCGTTCGTGTTCTCATTTGATCCGTGCTGCCATGGGTGCTGGGGATCACAGAAGTAGACCTGTATATCAGTGGCCACGGTGAAGCGCTTGTGCCCGGCCATCTCAGTTCCCCGATCCCATGTCAGCGACTTATACAGTTCCTGTGGTAGCTTGCAGGCGTGTTTGATGAGTGCATTAATGACCGTCTCACTGTCCTTATTGGTTATCTTGACCAGCATGACGTAGCGAGTTTGACGTTCGACGAGGGGTCGAAGACAGACGCCCATCGTGTTCTAATGCCAAGCTGTAAATAGGCAGCCACGCGTCGGAAACGCGTGGCACCCCGGTGTTACTTCGCTTGCGATGGCGAGACAGTTGGTTCTAGGCTTGCTTTCGTAGAAATCCCTGATTTCCACCGTTACGGTTCGGCGCGAAACCATTGGCTTGAAGCGTTTCGTCCGCGGTTTCGTAAAAGACGCCGATCTTCATGATCTCGCGTGCCTGCTGCGCGGTGGCAATCGGACGGCCGAACTCTCCGGCGATGCGCACCAGCTGCTTGATCTGTTCAACGGAGCTCATCTTCCCGGTGCGCGTCTGGTTCCACAGCACGTCCTCGATGCCGCATCGCACATGCAGCCCTAAGGCCATGCCGATCATGTTCACCGGCAACACATTCAGCACCGAACTTTCGACCGTTATGATCGCCCCGTCAGGGGCCGCACGCAGGAAGTTGGCGAGGTTATAGATGTTCGCCTGATCCATCCCGCCGCTGATCGCCACCCAGTTCATGACGAGCGGGCCTTTGTACACGCCTCGGCGAATCATCCGTTCGATCGTTTCGAAGCTGTTGATGTTGTAGCACTGAAACTCGCTCTGGATCCCGGCGGCAGTGAGTCGGCGAATGTGTTCCTCGACCCAGCTCGGGTTCGAGGGCACGATCATGTCCTTGTATGTTGCGTACAGGTGAGGGAACCCGCGCGATACACCTCTGAAGTCGTCGAGACCGGCATGCTCGGTCACGTTCATCTGTGTGGTGTTGACGGTCACGGTAACCTGATCAGGCTTTGGATCGAGTTCGGCGAGCATATGGCGCGTGTCATCGCTGAGCCACTTGGCGGCCTGGCCTTCTTCCGGTGCGAAGCTAATGGAGCCGCCGACCTGGATGACCATTTCCGGCACGCGCTCACGCACGCCGGCGATGAGCTCGTTGAACATGGACAGGCGCTTACTGCCGTGGCCATCCGGTTCGCGTACGTGCAGATGCAGCACGGTGGCGCCGGCTTCGTAGCAATCGACGGCCTTCTGAATCTGATCCTCCATCGTGATCGGAATGTCTTCGGGGAAGTCGGCGGGAATCCAGCCGGGCGCATACGGCGCGGCGGTGATGATCAGCGGCTGCTGGTTCTCGGGATACAGGTGGCCGTCGAGAAAGTTCATGGTGATGTCTTGATTAGGGTTGAGGGGTCCGGATGACTTAATCATCCAGCCAGAAGCGGCTGTTCCGCTTTGCATTCGATGCCTGTTATTTTGCTATTCGTGACATAGTGGACTACTAATCGATTAACGAATCGTCGCGACGGACGCGCGGAAACATTCAGTCGGCGCGCTTCGCTTCAGCGAGACTAAAGCGTCTTCCGAGCATGAATACCGCGAATGGCAGCACCGCCAGCAGCGGAAGCCAGTGCAATGCATCCTTGAGACCGAAAGCATCGGCTGCTGCGCCCGTCAGAAAGGGACCCGCTGCAAGACCAAGAATGTTGTTGAAGAGTGTGAGCGTCGCGAAGGCCGAACCATGAATGGCGGGTGATGTCGCTCCGGCGACGATCGGGCTGCATGTGCCGAAGGAGCTCGCAAGAAAGAACACGGCGGCGCCGAGCAGAGCGAGTTGCAACGAACCTTGAGGGACGCGAAAGGCAATCGTGAGCAAAACGCCCAGCGCAAGGCAGTACGTCGCGGCCATGTTCCATCGCTTGAGCGATGAGCCGCCGCATACGCGATCGGTGATCACGCCGCACATCAGTTGTCCCAGACCGCTGACGAGAACGAGGCCCGCCGCCGTCAACGCCGCCTGACTGACGGACATGTTCCAATAGCGGTTGAGATAACTCGGTAACCACACGAATAGCGTGCCCTGGATAAAAACTTGCAACGCACAGCCGAGATAGGCGCAGAACACCGATCGACTCGGAAAAATAGCCGCGATCAGTTCGGGCAAGGGTAACTTCGCGGAACCGTAGCTGACCGGCTCGACATCGTTCGGATGCGCGCGTTCGAGCCTTTTCTCGCTCACTACGCAGCAGTACACGACGAGCAGCGCGAAGCCGAAAATCGCCATTATGCCCATCGACCAGCGCCAGCCGAAATGCGTCGCGATGACACCCGATAGCGAAACGCCGAGCACCGATCCGAACGCGGCCGCCGAAGTGAAACCACCGGCGATGCTCGAACGCATGTGCTTCGGAAAGATGTTCACGAGAATCGCAATGCCGACGCTGCCATACGCCGCCTCGCCGACACCGACAAAAAATCGCGCCACCAGCATCTCTTCATAGGTGCTTGCGATAGCGCATCCCAAGGTGGCGACGCTCCACAACGCGACCATCAATGCAATGCTTTTCACGCGTCCCCAGCGGTCCGCGAAGATCGAAAACGGCAGCGTCAGCAAACCAACGGTGAACGGCACGATGCTGCTGATCGTGCCGAGATGCGTATCCGACAATGCCCACTGCGTCTTCAGTATCGGGAACAGCGCATTGAGCGCCTGTCGCGACATGTAGTCGGACAGCAAAAGACAGAACATCAGGGCGAACACCACCCATGCATAGGCGCGTGCGGACGCTCGCGTGGTCGGGATCGTTTCGGCTCGCACATCGTCAGCCGTGTATAGATTCATCGGATGTCTCCTCCTGTGATTGAACCACTTCTTCGGAGGAAGCGTATCACTCGATCTAATTTATGTCGACATTAAACAATTAGGGGTTAGACCTCATGCTTCGCGAAGCAGGGACGAGCGAAAGCGCCGGCGCGGCCGGGAGCGCCTTGCGCAGAGGATGAACGGGAGATCGATGTGAAAGCGCACCGGAACGGCCGGTGCGCCGGGCTTCAGTCTTGTGAAGCGAGCGATGTATTGCTTTTGGACCGCGTACTCCGCTTGGCCGTGGGAACGGGCATGACAGCTTGAACCGCGGCATCGCGTGCTTCGTCGAGACGTTGTGCGGCCAGAGCAAGCAGCGTTTCATTGTCGCGGCTGACAATGGCCTTATGCAATGCACGCCAGCGCTTGAGAGAAAGGCGAATGGTTTGCGGCTGAGCGACCATGCTCAGCCGCAGATAGCGCAGCGTCCGGAGCGAAATGGATTGCAGGATATCCACCAGCAGCCGGTTGCGGCACAGATCGACGGCGGCGAAATTCAAGAGAAAGCTCTCTACCGCATAGGCGTCCGGCGATTCATCGGCGGCCTTGGCGAGTCTCGGCAGCCGCTCGGATAACAGCGCCTCCAACTCGTCGGGGCTTTCGTTGGAGACTTGCTCCAGCATCGTCAGATAAAGCACGCTGCGCACGCGGAAGATGTCGCGGAGTTCGCTTTCGTCGGGCTCGGTGACGATCGCGCCGCGTCGCGCCTGAAATTCGATCAGCCGATCGCGCTCCAGAATGCGCAGCGCTTCGCGCACCGGCGCGCGGCTTACATGCAGCACTTCGCTAATATCTTTTTCGAGCAGGCGCTGGCCCGCCTTCAGCAGATCGAGCGTGATGACGCCGGCGAGCCGCGCCGCGATCTGCTCGGCGATCGGTGCGGATGCGTAGGCCCAGTCCTGGCCGCGCAGCACGGCGCGTTCGACGGCCAGCATCAGCGGATTTTTCGGCGTTAGGAGCGCGGAAAGGTCGGGGAGGTTCTGAGTCTTTAGTCGGGCCATGCCGGGTGAGTGACGCACGTCAAAGGTAAATAGCCCGATTTTATGTTCACGATCTGTGTAATGTCGACAAAAATCTCACACGATGTCGTCCGCTTCGAGTCGCGCGAGTTGCGTATCGTCCAGATCGAGCAGAGAGCGCAACACGTCGTGCGTGCCTTCGCCGAGCGATGGCGGCGCATGCCGCACCGGAGGACGCGCACCGTCCAGACGATAGGGCGGAGAAAGCACCTGCATTTCACCGCTTTCCGGATGCGGCAGATGCGTTACGAGACCGGAAGCCGTTGCACGTTCCGAGGTCAGTGCTTCATGCAGTCCGAGCACTTCGCCGCAAGGAATGCCCGCATTCTTCAGCCGTTCCAGCAACACGGCACGTTTGCGCCGCGTGAGTTCGCGATCGATCTCGGGCACGAGCACGGCGCGATTCTTTGTCCGTGCGATGTTCGTGCGAAAGCGATCATCCTCTGCGAGATCGGGCCGTTCGATGACCTCGCGACAGAATCGGTCGAACTGCGCGTTATTGCCGACCGTGATGACGAGCGGACCGTCTTCGGCATCGAACACACCGTAGGGCACGATCGACGGATGAGCGTTGCCGTAGCGCAGCGGATCCTGACCGGTCATCAACGCTTCGAGTCCGTAGTACGAGGCGATCATCAGACCGCAATCGAAGAGCGCCATTTCGATGTGACGGCCAGTTCCCGTTCGCTGACGTTCGAATAAAGCCGCGAGCACCGCCTGCGCCGCATACATGCCGGTGAAAAGATCGACGGCGGCGACGCCGAATTTGAGCGGCGGCCGGCCGGCTTCGCCGTTCAATGCCATCAGCCCCGCTTCGCCCTGCACGAGCAGATCGTAGCCGGGGCGCGCGGCTTCCGGACCGGTCGGATCGTAGCCGCTGATCGAACAATAGATGAGCGAAGTGTGATGCCGCTTCAATTGCTCATAGCCGAGGACGAATTTTTCGGCGCCACCGTGCCGGAAGTTTTGCAGCACGACATCGCATTTCAGCGCAAGCGCTTGCGCGATGCGTTGTCCATCGGCGGTTTGCAGATCGATCGTCACCGAACGCTTGTTTCGGTTCGCGCTGTTGAAGTATGACGTCTGCGTTGCGCCGACACGCAAGCCCCAGTCTCGCGTATCGTCGCCGCGCTGCGGATGTTCGACCTTGATCACCTCCGCACCGAGATCGCCGAGCACCGTGCCGCACCACGGGCCGGCCAGCACGCGGGAAAGATCGAGGACGCGCACGCCGGCCAGCGGCAGCGAAGCAGTTTGGTTAGGCATCGATATTCCTGATGTTGATGTGTCTGAGGCAATGTCTAAGATGACGTCACGCCGTCTGCGGTGCCCACGCGATCATTCTTGTCGATGGGCGTCACGTCCCGCACGGCCGCGACGATACGCGAAACATCGTGATCGTAGCTGCGCATGGCAATCACGAAGAACACCGCAGCCAGCAGGCTGCACAGCGGCGTGAGAGCCAACGCATGCTGCAAACCCCATCGATCGGACAATACGCCCGCGAGAAACGGACCGACCGCCAGGCCGAACATGTTCTGGAACAGAGACACCACTGCCGCACCCGTCGACCGCATGCCCGGATGAACCACGTCCATTGCGACGCCCGCCACGATACCGACCGTGCAGTTCATGAAGAACGCGCCAATTACGATCAGCATGAGTTGCGCATCGCCCGTATAGGGTCCGCCGAATGCGGTGACGAAGATCGCGCATGTCGTCACACACAACAGCGATAAGGCGGGCAGCTTGTTGCGTGGCGTGCGCTGCGTGAGACGCCCGACCACGATGCCCCAGAACGTGCAGCTCAGCGCGCTGACCAGCACCACGCCAGCCGCGGTGCTTGCGGCCGTTTCCACATTCATGTCGTGATAGCGATTCAGATAACTCGGCAGCCACGACCAGATCGCGGAAATGGTGATCAATTGCGCGGCCGCGCCGCCGCAAACGACCAGCAACGTGCGCGTGCGCAGCAAGGTGCCGAAGATGTGCCGGAGCGTTTCGCCCGCGCGCTGCGGCGCGGATGTCAGCGCTACCGTGTCGTAATCACGCACGCGCAGATAGATCAGCGCGAACACGAGTCCCGGTACGCCGACGACACCGAACGCTGCTTTCCACCCCAAGTGCGCCGCGATCATGCCGCCGAGAAACACGCCCAATACCGAGCCGAGCGTCGGCGCGGCGAAGAACACGCCGAGCGTTGCACTTCGCAGGCGCGGTGGAAACAAAGTCGCTATGAGTGCCGCGCCGACCGATCCATACCCCGTTTCGCCGAGGCCCACGATCGCGCGCGCGGTGAACAACTGGCTGTAGTTTCCTGTGAACATGCACAAGATTGTCGCGAGACTCCACGCAATCGCCATCACGACGACGCTTCTCACGCGGCCCGTGCGATCCGCGATCAGCGCAACCGGAATGCCGCCCGCCGCGACCACGATCGAAACGATCGACACCAGCGAGCCGAGTTGCTTGTCGCTGAGATGCCATTCGTTCTTGATATGCGGAAAGAGCGAGACGATCACTTGCCGGTCGATGAAGTCGAACAGCATCAGCGCGAAGGTCATCGCGAAGGCGAACCATGCTTCGCGGCGGCCCGTCAGATAGCGGTCGCGATGCGTGCTCGAAGGAAGATCGGGATGCGCATGCATGCTTGACTGTCTCCTGAAATCAGCGCCCGTGCCGACGCTTGCCCCGACTCTAGAGCGCATCGACATGCTCCGCTTTGCAAGTCGCGCCACATGCTTCACATTCGATGCCACGTCGACACCGTTCAGCGTTAACCCGCGTTGTCGGGAAATGTTTAGTGCGTGACCTGATCGGTCAAGTCGGTGACGAGACTCGACTCTAGACTGGCCTCAGGTGAGCGAGTGTTTTCAGTTCAATGAGGCAAGTCATGTTGAGCAGACGTGAGGTAGTGGTGTTGAGCGCGGCGCGTTCCGCGATCGGAACCTTCGGTGGTGCGCTGGCCGAGTTCGAGCCGGCGGATCTCGCGGGCAGAGTGATGACGGAAGTCGTCGCGCGTTCGGGCGTCGATCCGCAGGCAATTGAGTATGTGACCGTGGGTAACACGATTCCTGCCGACAGCCGCTTCGCCTACGTGGCGCGCGCCGCCGCAGTTCAAGCAGGCCTGCCGATGCGGACGGTGGCGATGTCTGTGAATCGATTGTGTTCGTCGGGTCTGCAGGCAATTCTGACGACCGCGCAGAACATCATGCTCGGTGATTGCGACTACGGCGTGGGCGGCGGCGTCGAAGTGATGAGCCGCAGCGGGCATCTGCTTGCGTCGCTGCGTAACGGCGTACGCATGGGCGATGCAAAACTCATCGATATGATGCTCGCAACGCTGACCGATCCGTTCGGTGCCGGGCATATGGGCCTGACCGCCGAAAATCTCGTGCGCAAATGGAATATCACGCGCGAGCAGCAGGATGCGCTCGCGGTGGAGTCGCATCGTCGGGCGGTGCGGGCAATCGCGGAAGGGCGCTTCGCATCGCAGATCGTGCCGATCGTGAAGCACACGCGCAAGGGCGAAGTCGTGTTCGATACGGACGAACACGTCAAGCCTGACACGACGATGGAGTCGCTTGCGAAGCTCGCGCCGTCGTTCAAAAAAGACGGCTCGGTGACTGCCGGGAACGCGTCCGGCATCAACGACGGCGCGGCCTTTTTAGTGCTGGCCGATGCAGCCGTTGCGAGCGGGGCAGGGCACGCACCGATGGCGCGGCTCGTGTCCTATGCGGTCGCGGGTGTATCGAGCGAAATCATGGGCGAGGGGCCGATTCCGGCGACCAAACAGGCTTTGAGAAAAGCGGGCCTTTCGCTCGATCAGATGGACGTGATCGAAAGCAACGAAGCCTTCGCCGCACAGGCGATCGCGGTTGCCCGCGGCCTCGAACTCGATCCGGACAAGACCAATCCGAACGGTGGTGCCATTGCGCTCGGGCATCCGATCGGCTGTTCGGGCGCCTTTCTCGCCACTAAAGCGATTTACGAGCTTCGGCGCATCGCGGGCCGCTACGCGCTCGTAACGATGTGCGTCGGCGGCGGGCAGGGCGTCGCGGCGGTGTTCGAGCGCCTGTAGCGCTGCGTATTTGTCGCGAGTCACGTGCATTGAATTCGTGTCGATGTGAATCGTAAGCGCCGACAGACTGCTTTTGCGATGAGCCGTCGCGTCTTTGCGCGGTAAATCGTGGTTAAGCAGTCGGACCAGCTGATGAATATATCGATTCGGAATACGAACTACAAAATCTTAGCGGCACGCTTTTAATAAAACCGACGCGAACTAACCGGAGACAAAATGAGGCACGCACGACTTGCGATCTCACTGATCGCCCCGCTGGCCTGCGCGCCCGCGTTCGCGCAGAGTTCGGTCACGCTGTACGGCATCGTCGACACGGGCGTCGAATACCTGACGCACGCAACACCGACGGGCGGCGCGGTCGCGCGCATGCCGGTGATCGGCGGCGGCGATGTGCCGTCGCGATGGGGCTTCAAGGGATCGGAAGATCTCGGCGGCGGACTCAAGGCCGTTTTCACGCTGGAGAACGGCTTTTCTCTTTCTAACGGCGCATTGCAGCAGGCTGGCCGGCTGTTCGGCCGCCAGGCCTATGTTGGCCTGAAGAACGACTGGGGACAACTCACATTCGGACGCCAGTACAGCATGATGACGTGGGCGATGATCGATGCGAATATCATCGGCGCAGCGGGAATCGGCAGTCTGGGATCGCTCGATAGCGCACTGCTCGCGGACCGCTTCGATAACGCGGTCTCCTACACGGGCACGTTCTACGGCTTCACCCTCGGCGCGACATATTCCTTCGGACGCGATTCATCGACGGCCGTGAATTGCGGCGGTCAGGTCGCGGGCGACGCGATCGCCTGCCGCGGACTGTCGGCCATGATCAAGTACGACGCGAGCAATTGGGGTGTCGCGACGTCGTACGAAGAATTGCGCGGCGGGCCGGGCTCCGCGCCCAACGCCGTGGTTCCGGGCGCGCCGGGCGTCGCGTTCACCAACTCAGGCGATACGGACCGCCGTTATCAGGTGAACGGCCATCTCACCGTGGGCGCGGTGCGCATCGGCGCGGGCTGGATTCACCGCCTCCTTCATGGCGATGCGCGCTCGGTCAAGACCGATATCGAATGGCTCGGCGCATCCGCCCTTTTCGGCGTGTGGCAATTCGATGCGCAGATCTCTCACATCGGCAACGCCACGGATGACGCCAACGGCACGCTCGGCGTGCTTCGGGCCAATTACTACCTCAGCAAGCGCACGTCCGTGTACGGCGTGGCGGGCTATATGAAGAACCACGGTAAGAACGCGATCTATTCCGTATCGGCGGGCACGGCCGTTCCCGCTGCTCCGTTCGGCGGCTCGAATCAAATGGGCTTCGAACTGGGCATTCGACATACATTCTGATTGCGTCGACGAGCAGCGAACTGCAAATGTACCATTGAGACATAAATAATGTCGACATGAATATAATTTCGCGATATGTTTCGCGAGAGGCATCGCGATGCGATCGTCCGTTCTTCAACAAGGACTCTTCAACATGGCAAAAGCAATTCGATTCGACGAAATCGGCGGCCCCGACGTGCTGCGTCTGGAAAATGTTCACGTGGGCGATCCCGGCCCCGGCGAAGCGCGCGTACGTCATACGTATGTTGCGGTCAATTTCATCGATGTCTATTTCCGCACCGGGCAATATCCGCTCGCGCTGCCCAACGGTCTCGGTTCGGATGCGGTGGGCGTGGTGGAAGCCGTGGGCGAGGGCGTCGACGATATCAAGGTGGGCGACCGCGTCGGCTATTTGCTCGGGCCGCAGGGCTCGTATTCCGATGTGCGCGTGATGCCCGCCGATGTGCTGATTCCTTTACCCGATGGCGTCAGCGACAAGACGGCTTCGACGCTCATCATGAAAGGCATGACGGCGCAGTACCTGTTTCGCCAGGTGTATCCGCTTAAAGGCCATGAAACGATTCTGTATCACGCGGCGGCGGGTGGGGTCGGCCTGATCGCATGTCAGTGGGCGCGCGCGCTGGGTGTCACGATGATCGGCACGGTCAGCACCGACGAGAAGGCCGAGGTCGCGAAGGCGAACGGCTGCACGCATACCATCGTGACGTCGCGCGAAAATATCGCGGAGCGCGTACGTGAGCTGACCAATGGCAAGGGCGTCGAGGTCGTGTTCGATTCGGTCGGCAAGGACACGTTGAATGCATCGATCGACAGTCTTCAGGTGCGCGGCACGTTGGTGAGCAACGGCACGTCGTCGGGTCCCGTGCAGATCGATACGCGCGTGCTGGCGCGCAAAGGCTCGCTCTGGGTCACGCGTCCCGCGATGGTTCATTACGCCACGCCGCGTTCGCACATGCTGTCGATGGCGCGCGAACTGTTCGATCTCGTGCTCGCCGGGAAGATCAGGAGCGAGCCCGGTCAGATGTACGCGCTTGCCGACGCCGCCGACGCGCATCGCGCGCTCGAATCGCGCAAGACGGTGGGTTCGACGGTTCTCGTGCCGTGATCTCAGAGCCGGCGCACGGCGCCACGCTGTGCGCGGCTTTCCTTCGCGCTGCATCCGAATTGTGTGTGGTACCAGCGCGAGAACGCGCTCGGTGATGCAAAGCCGAGCAGCGCCGCCACCTCGGTCAACGGACGATCGCCTTCGATGACATGCCGTGTCGTCAGTTCGCGGCGCACGTCGTTGAGAATCGTCGAGAAACTGTGGCCCTGTTCGGCGAGCCGCCGTTGCACCGTGCGGCACACCATGCCCATATGTTCCGCAACTTGCTCGATGCTGCATCGGCCGCCGGGCAGCAGTTGCAGGATCGTGCGCTGCACGGCTTCGAGCGTAGTCGCGTGCGGACGGGTCGATGCGTCGACCAGTTGTTGGGCGTAGCGCGCCATCGCGACATCGGCCAGTGGATTGCGGGCGTCGAGATCAGCCTTCGAGAAAATGATCGCGTTGAAATCGCAATCGAATTCGACGCACGGTCCGAAGAAGCGCAGATGCGTGCCGACATCTCGCGGCGGGGCGTGTTCCAGGCACACGCGCCGCGGACGCCAGTCGGGGCGTATGAGCTGGCGAATCAGCCGCACCATCACGCCGAGCGCGAGCTCAATCCGCTGACGTGTCGATTGATGTGCGTTGCCCGCTCTGACGGCTTCGCGAACGATGACGAGCCCGTCGTATTCCTCGACGGTCAGCGAGAGCGCATCGTTGAGCACGGGTTGATAGCGCATCAGCATGCCGAGCGACTCGCGCAGCGTGGGCTGATCGCGCACGAGCAGGCCGACCGCACCGAGATTCGACAACAGGCGCGTTTCAGCCATGCGCAAACCGAAGCTTTCGATTCCCGATAGCCTCGCGGAATCCTGAAGCAATTGTCCGACGCGTTCGACGGGGATCATCACATCGGGATTGTTGAGCACGGAAGGGCTGAGTGCTGCATCGAGCAGCATTCGCACGGGATCGAGCGCGCAAGCGCGCGCGACCTCACTGTAGTTGGTGAGACAGGCGGCGCGAACGAGTGATGACATCGTCGAAAGTAGAACTGTTGTCGTTAGTGGATAACGCCGTGACATTCATCGTCAAGCGCACTAGGCCAGCTGCTTTCACACTGAGCGTGCATCTCAATCTTTCTCTGTTGATCCAAGAACATGACTGAATCGAATACCGTTCTTATCGTTCCGGGACTGCGTGATCACGTTCCGGACCATTGGCAAACCTTGCTCGCCGCGAAGTTGCCGCGCGTGCGCACCGTCGAGCCGCTCGAACACGACAAGCTCGGTTGCACCGCGCGCGTCGTGGCGATCGCGCGCGCAATCGAATCGATCGAAGGTCCCGTGATCGTCGTGGCCCACAGCGCGGGGGTGATGATGCTCGTCCACTGGGCCAGCCGTCATGATTCGTCGAAGATTCGAGGTGCATTGCTCGCCGCGCCGGCCGATCTCGAAACGCCCATGCCCGCGGGCTATCCGACCATCGGCGCATTGGAGGAACACGGATGGCTGCCGATCCCGCGCGCAACCTTGCCGTTTCCGAGCATCGTCGCGGCGAGCAGTAACGATCCGCTGACGCGTATCGATCGCGCGCGCGAGTTCGCGCAAGCATGGGCAAGCCGCTTCGTCGAACTGGGCGCGGTCGGTCATCTGAATCCTGCGTCGGGACATGGTGAATGGCCTCGTGCAGAAGAACTCTTGAGCGAGTTGCTATAAGAGCGCGACACGGTTCAAGGACCGTGTCGTTATCCTTATTAAGGCGACGTCAGTAAGGTCTGTCGCCGACAATTCCCGCGCGTTCCATCTTGCGCGGCGCGGGCCAGTAGTCCATGACCGCATAATGCTGCGTCGAACGATTGTCCCAGACCGCTACGCTGTTCGGCTTCCATCTGAAGCGCACCTGATACTCGGGAATCAACGCCTGGCTTTGCAGATAGTTGAGCAGAAGGCTCGCGCCCGGCGTCTTGTCGAGTCCGTAACGGACATTTTCCGGCGTGTGATAGTTGACGAAGTGCGTCGTGAAACTGCCGACGTAAAGGATCTTTTCGCCGGTTTCCGGATGCGTGCGCACGACGGGATGCTCCACATCGGGATTCTGTGCGGCGAGCTTTCTGCGCTCGTCCGGTTGCATCGCCGCGCCGAACGAATGTTCGATACTGCTCTTCGCCCGCAATCCTTCGATGCGTCGCTTGATATCGTCCGGCAATTGCCGATACGCCTCGACCATGTTTACCCAGATCGTATCGCCGCCCGTTTCGGGGCACTCGATGCAGCGCAGCACCGCGCCCATCGACGGATCCGGCCGCCACAAACCATCCGTGTGATAGTTGTTTTCGTAGGGGTTTTTCGCCTCCGACCGGTAAATGCGCACGAGGCCCGGATGCTCCGGATCGCTTCCCGCCACCGGATGTTCTTCCAGTTCGCCGAAGCGGCGCGCGAACGAGACGTGCTCCGCCCGCGACATGTCCTGGTCGCGGAAGAACAGCACGCGATGCTGCAGCAAAAGCGCCCTGATCTCCGCAAAGAGCGATTCGTCCCTCGACGCGTCGCCCAGATCGACGCCCGACACCTCAGCGCCAATGCAGGCCGTGAGTTTTTCAATCTTGATCATCTTGCATGTCTCCATCGTTCTTGAACGGTCGCACTTCATTGTTTGCGCAATGTCCGTTTCCATTCAGCATAGCGCCGATTTTTATTTATGTCGACATAAATAATTCAGTGCGTGGCGTGATGTCGAACGTCTTGGCGAAGGCGTCGACCAGATATTCGCCGATGGGCAGCGCCGAAGTCGCGGCAGGCGAGGGCGCATTGCATACATGCAAGCTGCGTTTCGACGGACGAATCAGGAAATCATGGATCAACGCGCCATCCGAGGACACCGCCTGAGCGCGCACGCCGGCGGGATAAGGTTCGAGGTCGTCGAGCGACAGCTCGGGGCAATACTTCCGGCACAGCGCGAGATAGCCGCTTTTCCAGAGCGAATTGCGCACTTCGGAGATGCCGGACGGACCATATGTCTTGAGCATCTTCCAGAAGCCGCCGAACGTTGCCATCTCCGCCAGATCGCCCATGTCGATATCGCGCCAGCGGTATCCTTCGCGCGCCATTGCGAGCACTGCGTTCGGGCCGACGGTCACGTAGCCGCCGATCATGCGCGTCAGATGCACGCCGAGAAACGGCAGCGCGGGGTCCGGCACTGGATAGATCAGATGCCGCACGATATCGTTCTTCGACGCGGGCAGCCGGTAGTATTCGCCGCGAAAAGGCACGATGCGAAAGTCCACGTCGAGCTTGCACATGCGCGCGAGCCGATCGGCCATCAGACCCGCGCAGACGATCGCGTGCTTCGCGCGAAAACGCGCATGCGTTGTCGTCACGGAGACACCGTTCTCGTCCTCGCTCATGCCGGTGACTTCCTGCCCCAGCAGAAGGGTTGCGCCGTTTTCGCGCGCCATGTTCGCCATCGCGCGGGTCACGGCGGGGTAATCGGCGATGCCGCTCGATGCCACGCGTATCGCCGCTTCACCGACGATCCGCGGTTCCTCGCGCGTCAGTTCATTGCGGTCGAGCCATTGCGGCTGAAGCTGGTTCTGTCTGCATCGTTCGAACAGGTCTTTGAGACGCCGCACTTCGAGCGCGTCGGTCGCGACGATCAGCTTGCCGCATTGTTCGAAGCGAATGCCGTGGCGTCGGGAAAACGCGTAGGTCGCGGCGGCGCCACGCCGGCAGAAATCGGCCTTCAGACTGCCGGGCGAGTAGTAGACGCCCGCGTGAATCACGCCGCTGTTGTGGCCGGACTGATGCACGGCGAGCGTGTCTTCTTTTTCGAGCACGAGCACCTTGAGCGACGGATATCGCTCGGTCAGCTGCATCGCGGTGGATGCGCCGATGATGCCGCCGCCGATCACGATCACGTCCGCATCGGCATTGCGCAGAGAGACGTGTGCGGTCATTGGGCGAACACTCCGCGCTGGCGCATCAGTTCGCGATGCAGTTCAGGATGCTTCTCGAACGGCGCGCGCCCATGCACCCAGAAGAAGTTGTTGGCGACGATGAGTTCGCCCACGGGCAAGCTGATTTCCTTCGTCGCGGGCGAGGTTTCCATCGAATTCGACATCGCGTACAGATAGCGCGCTTCGTCGAGCGTGCGCGGCTGCACGAACTGGTCGATGAACGACATCGACAGACCGAACGCCGAGTGGAAGAACAAGGGACGCTCGACGGCCATGCTGACGTTCTTCGAACCGGGCGCCTTGAAGACGAAGGGAAGCGCGCCCATCGGATCGAGCGCGTATTCGTCGCGTTCGGCCCAGTCGTCCAGATGCAGCAGGCGCGACTCGCCGCCGGATGCGTGGGTTTCGTCGAACTTCATCATCAGCAGCCAGTGCGTTTCTTCCTCGACGTAGGTGCCGTCGGTATGCAGCGAGAACAGCCGGTAAGCCTGCCGCAGATAGGAATCGCTGGCGTCGGTGTGCTTGACGAGAAAGCGGGCGTAGTAGGTACCCGACATCGCATCGTGATTGCTCGGGCCGAGCAGATGCGCGATGGCGGTGCCGAAGCGCACGTAGTCGTCGCTGTCGGACGTCGCGCCTTGCACGCCGAGCGTAAAGCCGCCGCTCGACCGATCGCGCACGATCTGGGTGAGCGCCGCGCCGAACGCGCCGCCGAGCGTGCGGTTCAACTCGTGCGCGAGCATGAAGCGCATGTAGGGCACGTACTGCAGGTTCTGCACATCGACGTGCTTTACGGCCTCGAAAAAGCGCGCGAGCGCATTCTGATCGAGTTCGATACGGCGCAGGCGATTGTGCTGCGGATGGGCGTGAATGCTGAAAAGCGGCTGAACGATATGGGCTTCGACAGGTGCGTTCATGTTGGACTCCGTGTAGTGGGTGCCCCTATTTCACGCTGTTCCTGTGTTCGATTAAACTGCCCAAAACGGGATTTTTAATCGGAACTTGCGAATAAATGGATAGTCGCCAGTTGAAGGTTTTCGTGTCGCTGGCCGAGGACCTGCACTTCGCGCGCACGGCGGACCGGCTGAACATCGCGCAGTCCGTGTTGAGCGATCAGATCAGAAAGCTCGAGACCACGCTCGGCGTGCGACTGCTGAATCGCAACAAGCGCGCGGCGGTGACGCTGACGAGCGCGGGCGAGGTCTTTCTGCAAGAGGCGATGCTCGCGCTGCGTCAGCTCGAACGCGCAGAATCGGTCGGCCGGCTCGCGGCGCGTGGCGAAGCGGGGAATGTGTCGCTCGGCTATGTCGGCTCGGCGGTGTCGACGGGTTTGCTGCCGGCGACACTCAAGCGCTTCCGCACGGCATGCCCGCAGGTCAAGTTGGACATTACGGCGATGGAAACGCCCCGGCAACTCGAAAGCCTGCACGATGGCCGGCTCGATGTGGGCCTGCTGCGTTCACGTTCGCGCTATCCGGATGACGTGGCGGCGACCGTGGTGATGCGCGAGCAACTGATGATCGCGCTTGCGGCCGATCATCCGCTGGCGGAATCGGAAACGGTGCGTCCGAATGCGTTGCGCGATGCGGCCTTCATCGTTCCGCAGTTCAGCGAAAGTGAGGGGTTTGCGGAGAATCTCTCGAGCCTGGGCCGTCTTGGCGGATTCGATGCCACACCGCGCCATCGCGTCGCCGATTTCGTCACGGGGCTGTGCATGGCGGCGGCGGGTTACGGCGTGGTGCTGGTGCCGCAATCGATGAAAGCGTTCGCGCCCGTCGATATCGCCTTTCGCCCCATCGTCGATTACCACGAGGAAGCGGAACTTGCCGTCGCGTACAGAAAACGCGAGGGCGCCCCGGCTGTCAAGCGTTTCGTGGAGACGGCAATCGGGTTGTTCGGTCTTTGAGCTTTGGGTAGCGAATGATGGTTCGAGGAGACGTCCGTTAGGCCGAAACCGGCCATGATGAGCCATTCGTCCAAGCATTGCCCGGACATTCAGACGGTCAGCGACAATCCCCAAGCGGACGTCCGATCACGACGTGACATGATTCCCCACAGCGCTTGCGGATTATGTGATTCATAGCGCTCGCCAGTTTCGCGAAGTTGCGTCGAGCATCGCGTAATTTAACGAACACCAGCCTCAACTTTGACGCGAATCTGCCGTAATGGGTGAGAAGGTCGACAGTCAAACTACGAGCAACCGCGAAGAGTATCTGGCTTTCCTCGACAAATCCTGGCAACACTCATTCGCGGAAAAAATGAAAAAGGTCGCATCGTCATCCCTGAAGCGAACAGTCATCGCATCGCTGTGCCTGTTCCTCGCTGCCTGCGGCGGCACGAACAATCCGCAGCAAACCACCAACTCACCGGCGAGCAGTGCTCCGGCGGACAGCACCCCGGCGAGCAGCACCCCGGCGAGCAGCACCCCGGCGAGCAGCGCTCCGGCGAGCAGCGCCCCGGCGAGCAGCGCTCCGGCGAGCGAAGCCCCGGCGAGCAGCGCTCCGCCTGTGGTCACGTATCGAGTCGGCGGTGCCGTCGCTGGTCTGCCGGGCTACGAGCCGCTGACGCTGCTCAATAACGGCGGCGACGCGCTGACGTTGACGGCAAATGGTTCGTTCACGTTCGCAACGCGAGTCGCGACCAACAACGCCTATGCGGTCACCGTAGGCAAAAATCCGCTGTGGAAGATTTGCAATGTAACGAATGGCAGCGGCACAGTCACAAACGACGTGAGCAACGTGGCGGTAGCCTGTTCGGCTGCCCACGGGAACGTATCCAGACTGGCCTCGACGTACACGTTTAGTACGCCCATGGCCACCGCGGTCGATGCGCGCGGAAACGTCTACGTCGGCAACACCAATGGCAACACGGTCGTCAAGATTTCTGCCGATGGCAGCAGCGTCACGACGTTAGGCGGCGGATACACGTTCAACGGACCCATGGGTATCGCAGTGGATGCGAGCGGCAATGTCTACGTAGCCGATGCGAACGATAGCAAGATTCTCAAGATATCCTCCAACGGAACTACCGTCACGCAGTTGGCGGCATCGCACACGTTCAGCGATCCGATGAGTGTAGCCGTGGATGCCAGCGGCAACGTCTATGTGGAAGACACGAACAATTATCAGGTCGTCAAGATCGCGCCTGACGGCACCACTGTCTCCGTACTGGCGCCCTCGTATTCCTTCGGAATGTTGATGGGTATGGCCGTGGACGCGAGCGGCAACGTTTATGTGTCGGACTACACGAACAACAAGATCCTGAAGATTTCGGCGGGCAGCAACACTGTCACGCAACTCGCCGCATCGTCGACTTTCGCCGGTGCCTATGGTCTGGCCGTGGATACGAGCGGGAATGTCTACGTCGCGAATTCCATGACCAACAAGATACTGGCGATAGCACCGGGCAGTTCCACCGCCACACCGATTACGACCTCGAGCGCGCTGAGCGGGCCCTACGGTGTAGCGGTGGACGCGCAAGGCAATCTCTACGTTGCTGACGGCGGAAACAGCCAGATTCTCAAGATCACGCCTGTACCTTGATTGAGAGGTTGCCGTAATACTTCAGGCGACGGTGCGCAAAGGATTGCTGACTTGATCAACCCAAATTCAGACGCAATCCGATTGCGTGCTGCCGTGCGCATAGACGGGGAGGTCCGCTGGACCTCCAAAACCTGTCACTTACGCAGAACTGCATCGAAGGACGGCTTCGGGTCGTAAGTGTGAATTCGCTGGCTCAGTCGTTGCGGTCCTGCCGTGAGACGCCAGCAACGTCCGCAATCCGTCAGGCTGCCGATGTTGAACGCGACCAGCGTCAGAGTCCGCTATGACCGACGCTCGCACGTCGGCCATTCGGCAGGGCTCGGCCACCTTGAGACATTCGATCGCGGCACTCGAACGGCCGCTTTCGATTGGCACCACCCGCGAGTTTGTGGCATACCACAGACAAATACGCGTTCACTTTTTCACTCCGGAGCTGGACACTCCTTCGATTGAAAGCCGTGACCAATGTGCGCGTAACATAGATGCGCTGATTGCCCCGGCAGTAGCCCAATGACGTGTGGAGAGGCGGACATGCGGCTTGCAGACTTTATCTTGCAAGAAATGGAGGCGATTCTGGCGTCGTGGGAGGCATTCGCAACCAGCCTGGTGCCGGCGTCGGCAGATATGGGATCGGTGGAGTTACGCGAAGAGGCGGAGCAAATGCTGCTCGCCGTAGCCGCGGACTTGCGAACCCCGCAGACCAGAGAAGCCCAACGCAAAAAATCGTTAAACCAAGGCCCCACGCCGGTCGGGACATCCGAATCAGCCGCTCGAACGCACGGCTTTCTGCGGGCTCGGGCCGGCTTCACTGTCAACCAACTCGCCGCCGAATATCGCGCTTTACGGGCAAGTGTGCTTCGTCTGTGGATGGACCAGTGCGCGCTGGAAGCGCCTGACCTCGACGACATGATTCGTTTCAATGAGGCGATCGATCAGGCGCTTGCCGAGTCGGTCACCTCGTTCAATTTACAGATCGAGCAGAACCGCAATCTTCTGCTTGGGATGCTGGGGCACGATATGCGCAGCCCCCTCCAGGCGATTCAGATGACTTCAACGTATCTGGCAGCACTGAATGCCGGTGAAAATGTGTCCAAGGCGGCCGGCCGCCTGATACGCAGCGGGGCTCGGATGCAGGCGTTGCTTGATGATTTGACGGCATTCAACCGGACGAAACTGGGCTTGGGCATCAACGTCTCACCTTCGCGTGTCAATCTGGCCGATGTGCTTGCTGAGGAGTTGGACGAGTTGCGTGCTATTCATCCGGAAAGACAGATTGAGTTGCAAGTGACTGGTGATCTGCAGGGAGTCTGGGACAGTCTGCGCCTGCAGCAATTGCTGGGGAATCTTGTGATCAACGCCATCAAGTACGGGGCACAGGAGACACCTGTGCGCGTGATGGTGACGGGCGATGAAACTCATGTCCGGATTGACGTCAGCAACAACTGCAGCGCCGCCATCGAACCCACAACGCTCGCCCGCATCTTCGCCCCGCTGGAGCGAGGACAAGACCGTCAAAGTCAAGACGAGAAGGCGGCCAGCCTCGGACTGGGTTTGTATATCGCAAGTGAGATCGCCAAGGCGCACCACGGTGCCATCGAAACGCGGTCCGGTGAGACGGAGACCACCTTTTCCGTGTCACTCCCACGTGCGAAACAGTAGCTCTGCGCTGACAGGCCGTCACAGCGAGAAGATACTGCGCGGAAAGCCGCCATTCGACTGTCGACTCGGAATGGCCCATTTGGGTGGCGATTCTTGCCCGTCGCGAAGCGAGGATCGTTGGCCAGATCTCTCTCGCGCCTTGAGTGTGGTTCACGAATCGATGGCCCCATCCGCAAGTGGGCTGCAAGCCGTAAAGACCGAACCGGAATCGATGTGTCCGCGGTTAATCCCCGAACGGGTTGCCCGTGTCTTTCACCTCGGTACTGAGGTTGTATTCCGCACGCACGGACACTAATACGCGCTCGATGTCGCGCTCGAAACCGATCGCGTTGCCAAAGTTAGTCATTTTCCAATTGCAGCCTGTTTTATCCGGCTCTTGCAGCTGGGGCCGCGGTACACGAATCTTGACGCCATCTTCGATGATTTCCTGCAGCCGATGGATTCGCCGGTCGACCTCTTGCTGAAGCCGTGAGGCGTTAAGCGTCTTTCGTATCATTCGAGTCTCCTTCCGGTTGGCCCTGGAGCGTGTCAGTCACGATGATGATTTCGCGCTGCGACCATCGCTCCCATTGTCAGGACTTTGAAATAACGAAACCGTCCTTTCCCGTCACGGCGATGGTCGCATCGTATCGAGCGCCATTGCCACCCAAAGCGACTGTCGCACGCTTTGCATTTGCAAGTAAGTTGATGAGAGCGGCGGTGATCACTTCCGGCGCGTCGAATCGTCCCTTAGGCCCGGATAGCGTCAAAGCACCCACGAGCTCCCCGGTCGCGCCGAAGACCGGCACTGAGACCGATGCTGTCTCCGGGTCTCGCTCCCCATGAGAGACCGCCCATAGCTGGCCGCGGACCTCGCTCCAACGCGCGTCTTGATCTTCCGTGAACGCCAGCAACACTTTGCCCGAAGCACCTTTGTCAATCGCGAACTCTTCCCCAACGCGGATCGAGACCCGGACGCTTCGAGAAGGCTCGACACGATAAAGGACCAGACGAAAGTCGCCCTGCCTGACGTAGAAAGACGCGGTTTCGCCGATGTCTCGGCTTATTTGCTGAAGTAACGGCTCAATCACAGGGCCAACTTGAAACGAACGCTGATACAAGGCTGCAAGGCGAAGTGGTTGGTGGCCGATCGCGTACTGTCCGTCGTCGAGCTTCCTTATGAATCCACCATGCTCGAGCGCGCCCAGCAGGCGCAGTACGGTGCTCTTGTAGAGGCTGGTTCGTCGAGACAACTCCGTCAACGTCAGCTTGTCGTCGGTCGGTCCGAACGAATTCAAAATTGCAAACGCGCGGTCCAAAACCGCCACGCCGCTCGACGGGTCCATCGCTTCTGTCGGCGCTGCCGCTGCCGAGGTTGAGTCTGTAGCCACGGTCTTCTCCAGAGTATCTGCTCGCTACTGTACGGTTTCGCCTGACAGAACTCAAGTTCTGAAAAAAGCGGAATTCAAGGGTTTACCAGCTTGTCGAGACACTTTCATGGTTTTATAGTTCTTTCCAACAGAACGTAGGTCTGACAGATAGAACTTTGGAGCTTTCCGAAATGAGTAATTCGAAGGTGCTGATTAGCGAAGTGGGGCCCCGAGATGGCCTTCAGAGCATCAAAAGCGTTATGCCGACGGCCGCAAAGCTGAGGTGGATTTCTGCATTGGCGGCGGCCGGGTTGCGGGAAATCGAGGTCGGCTCGTTCGTGCCGCCGAAGCTTCTGCCGCAGATGGCTGACATCCGGGAAGTCGTGGCGCACGCGCTTTCCATTCCGGGTCTGCATGTAGCCGTGCTCGCGCCAAACCTGCGCGGTTGCCAGAACGCTTTCGAAGCAGGTGTGCATAAAGTGACGCTGCCTGTATCCGTGACCGACGAACACGCGATGGCGAACATCCGCAAGACCACCGCGCAGTTGATCGATGAAGTGCGCGAGATCGTGGCTCTGCGAGACGCCCGGTTTCCCGGCATTGAAATCGAGGCCGGCGTCTCAGTCGCATTCGGCTGCACCATCGCGGGCACCGTCACAGACGACCAGACGATGCGCATGTGTGCGGCAATGGCGGAGTGCGGAGTCGACGAAATCGGTCTGTCCGACACGAGTGGCTACGCCAATCCGACGCAGGTCCGGCGCATGTTCCGTCGCCTTCAAACCGAGTTCGGCGATAAGGCGGGCGGGGCGCATTTTCACAACACGCGGGGTCAAGGTCTGGCCAACGTCGTCGCTGCGTTGGACGCAGGCGTAACGACTATCGATGCGAGCCAGGCGGGTTTGGGCGGCTGTCCGTATGCGCCGGGCGCAACCGGCAACATCGTCACGGAAGACCTTGTCTTTCTCCTTGAGTCGATGGGCTACGACACAGGCGTCGATGTCGACGCGCTCATCGCGGCTCGAACCATCCTCGCCGAGGCGTTGCCCGGCGAAGCGCTCTATGGGCACGTCAAGGACGCCGGCTTGCCGAAGGGCTTCGGGTATGCAAATGGTCGCGCACCGAGCGCGCCACAACCCGAAGGGTGCCTCCTGGGAGTCGCGCAATGAGCGAAGTCGAATCCAATCAGTCTCTGCCCTACAGCGGCGTTCGCGTCGTCGAAATGACGCATATGGTGATGGGCCCCACGTGCGGCATGGTCCTCGCGGACCTGGGTGCCGAGGTCATCAAGGTCGAGCCCATCAACGGGGACAGCACCCGCGCACTTCGGGGTTCGGGGGCGGGCTTTTTCAGTACGTTCAATCGGAACAAGAAGAGTATCGCGGTCGATGTGAAAGACCCGCGCGGCGTTGAAGTCGTGCACAAGCTCCTCTCAGGTGCAGATGTGTTCAGCGAGAACTTCAAGAGCGGGACGATGGACAAGCTCGGGCTCGGCTATGACGCTTTGTCGAAGTTGAATCCACGCCTCATCTATGTCTCGCACAAAGGCTTCCTGCCGGGTCCGTACGATCATCGCACCGCTCTCGACGAAGTGGTGCAGATGATGGGCGGGCTCGCGTACATGACGGGCCCTGAAGGTCGGCCGCTGCGCGCCGGCACGAGCGTCAACGACATCATGGGTGGAATGTTCGGTGCGATTGGAGCGATGGCTGCGCTCGCTCAGCGGGAGCGGACCGGCCGAGGACAAGAAGTCCAGAGCGCACTATTTGAAAACAACGTTTTTCTGGTCGCCCAGCACATGATGCAGTTTGCCGTGACGGGTAAGGCGGCAGCGCCGATGCCGAGCCGGATTTCGGCATGGGCGGTCTACGACGTCTTCTCGGTCAAGAACGGCGAGCAGATTTTCCTCGCGGTCGTCTCGGATACGCAATGGGCGATCTTCTGCGACGCCTTCGGCCTCACGGAACTGAAATCCGACGAGCGCATCTCGACGAATAATCAACGCGTACAAGCACGTAACTGGTTGCTTCCTCTGTTGCGCAAACACATGGAGGCGTTCACCGCCGCGGAGATTAGCGCGGTGTTCGAGCGTGCCGGCCTGCCGTACGCGCCCATTACCCGGCCCCAAGACCTGTTCGAAGACGAGCATCTGCTCGCAACGGGTGGTCTGGCCGATGTCACCTTGCCCGCGGATGCGAGCGGCGCGGGGCAGCCGATCGCTACCAAGACGGCATTGTTGCCCCTGACGCTCGGAGGTGAGCGTCTTCGACTGCGCGCGGCGCCCCCGTCGCTCGGACAGGACACGAGAACGCTGCTCCATGAGGTCGGTTACTCGACAGAGGACGTGAAACAGCTGACGGACGCGGGCGTCATTAGGTGCAGCGAACGCCAAACGGGCGACGCATTGGACCCGTCAGCCAACGAGATTGCGAGCGCCTGAACTCCACGCAGAAAAAGCGACATGGCCCCGCGGAGATACGTCCGCGGAGGGCCGCGATTTGTCCGGAGACGAAACATGACATCCATATCCTCGAACATGACCGACGGAAGCTCGGCGATTTCTACGCTTGAGCAACAGGCGGTCAGAAAGGCAGCGTGGAGATTCATTCCACTTCTCGCGCTTGCATACTTCTTCAATTACCTTGACCGTACCAGCGTCGGCTTTGCTGCGCTGACGATGAACCGCGACCTCGGCCTGACCGCCACGCAATTTGGTTGGGGCGCTGGAATTATGTTTGCCGGTTACTGCATATGTGAGGTGCCGAGCAACCTTGCGCTATATCGCTTTGGTGCACGGAAGTGGCTTGCGCGAATCATGATTACCTGGGGATTCTTTGCGGCGGCGACTGCGCTGGCAACGGGTCCAATTAGCTTCTACGTCATCCGCCTCCTGCTGGGCATTGGCGAAGCCGGATTCTTTCCTGGCGTCATCTTCTTTTTGGCCGTCTGGTTTCCGGCGACCTACCGGACACGCGTTCTTGCCTGGTTCACCGTGTCGACACCGTTGTCGTCCTTCATTGGTGGCCCGCTTTCCGCATGGTTGCTGAAGCTGGATCGTGTCTTTGGACTCGCAGGTTGGCAGTGGATGTTCATCGTCGAGGGATTGCCCGCATGCGTGCTTGGCATCTTCGTGCTGAAGATGCTCGCCGACAAGCCGGCAGACGCGAAATGGCTCTCGGCTGAAGAGCGACAAGCCCTTCAGTCTGCCTTCGACCGCGAAGGCAACGCTGGCCAGAAGAAAAAGAACTTCCTGGCGGCGCTCAAAGACATTCGCATGTACATCCTCGCGATGATTTCGTTCGGCTTCACGATGGGCTCATATGGCATCGGGATCTGGTTGCCCCAGATGCTCAAGGCGCACGGGATGAGCGTCATTGAAACGGGCTGGATTTCGGCTATTCCGTATTTCTTCGCTACGATCGCACTGCTTTGGTGGGCGCAACGCGTTGACCGCCGGGGCGGCCATATTGCGAACCTGGCTGCGGGGCTTTTCATCGGCGCGGTGGCGCTCGGCGTTTCCACGTACTTCCAGCAACTGCTTCCCGCGATGACCGGCATCACGCTCGCACTGATTGGCACCATCGCCGGGCGCACTATTTTTTATACGTTACCGGCACGCTTTCTCTCTGGACAGGCCGCGGCGGGTGGACTCGCACTCATCAACTCCATTGGAGCACTTGGTGGCTTTGCCGGGCCATATCTCGTGGGCCATTTGAAGGACAGCTTCGGCACGTTTTCGGCGGGAATGATCGGTCTGTCCATCGTGCTGGGCATCACGACCTTGCTCACGCTGTCGCTCTTCGCTTTCAACCGGGGGGAGTGAGCATGCAAGATCTTCGTTCTTCAAATCGTCGTCGTATCCTTCGCGCGGCTGCTGCCTCGATTTTGATTCCCGCAGTGGCGCAACGGCCGAGCTTCGCAAAGGAGGAATCGCGAACAATGTCTACATCGAGCAATTATCTTCCCGTGCGCGCCGAATGGCTGGCATCCGGTACCGAGCCCGCGCTTGAACCCCATATGCCGATCATCGACGCTCACCATCACTTCTATGAGCGTCCAGGCTGGACGTACATGTTGGACCAGTATCTCGAAGATGCGACGTCCGGGCATAACATCACTGCATCGGTGTATATGCAGGCATTGACCCGGTATCGAACGTCCGGGCCTGAGCAACTGAGACCGGTCGGAGAAATCGAGTACGTCGCCGGGGTCACTGCGCCTCTGCAAAAGGGGAAACCGCAAGTCGCGAAGGGCATGGTCGGATACGCGAACCTTCGCCGTGGCGCCGCTGTCCGTGATGTCCTGGAAGCAGAACTGCAAGTGGGCGATGGGCGGTTCCGAGGCGTTCGGCATCTCGTGACCTATGACCCGGACCCGACGCTAGCCAACCCGCTGACCGCCGCGCCGCGCGGGCTGTTGCTTGACAAGGACTATCGAGCGGGATTCTCGCAGTTGGGCCCCTTAGGACTGTCTTACGATGCGTGGCTGTTCTTCCCGCAGTTGCCCGAATTGTTTGATTTGGCGAAAACTTATCCGGACACGCCCATCATCATCAACCACTGCGGCGGAGTGGTGAGAATCGCGAGTTACCAGGATCATCGAAAGGACGTCTTCGATAGCTGGTCGCGATCGATGCGCGAGTTGGCTCAATTGCCAAACGTTTATGTAAAGGTGGGCGGGCTGGGCATGCGAATCAACGGCTTCGATTTCGAAAAGGGCGAACGACCGCCGTCTTCGGAGCAACTGGCCGAAACATGGAAGCCTTGGATGATGACGTGCATCGAAGCCTTCGGTCCGAACCGTTGCATGTTCGAAAGTAACTTTCCTGTGGACAAGGGTTCATATCCTTACAGCAATGGCTGGAACGCGTTCAAGCGCATGACGTCGCAGGCAAGCGCGGAAGAAAGAACGGCGCTTTTCCGAGGAACGGTGGAGAAGGTCTATCGGTTGGCTTGAGCCACGCTCGGCGGCAGGAGACAACCTAAGCCGTGCGCGCCGAGCTCGAACACGCGCATGTACTCGATCTGGGCTCGCGAGGCATGAACGGGTCAAGTCGGTCGTTAGTGTCAATTCGTTGATGCAGGCGGTTGCGGTGCTGCCTGCGAGCCGCCAAGGTCAGCAATCCGCTTGGCTGTTGACTTTGAAGAATACCTGTCCCAATGTCGGCAAAGGCCGAGGCGCCAGCATTCGCCGTCAGGCAGGGCTCGGCCATCACGACACTCATCTCTCCGCGCGAAACGGCCGTTGTGTGAAATAGCGGCCACCTGTTCTGCCTGAAGCGCGTCGGGCCGTGGCGCGGTCGACGGAAGAGCCCCCGAGCGGACCGCGCGTGACCAGGGTCGCGCGGCGCCCGTCAAGGCTCAACACGTCGCACCATCAGTCCAAGGCAACGGCAGGCGCCTGTACGCACGCTCGAGAGGGCGCTGTCTCCTTTAGACTGAGCGCCACGACCAATCCGATCGCGAGCGCAGCCAATCCGAGCTGCATGATGTACTGAATGCCAAAGTGCTTGGCGATGTATCCGGCGATCGCCGGTGCGAACCCGCCACCAAAGACTTCGCCGATTCCGACCACTAGGCCCGAAGCCGTCGACATCAGCTTCGCCGGCACCGATTCCGCGCTCAACGGTCCCACCGTCAGCGTAATCAGGCTGAACACAAAAAGAAGCGTGAGCGTGAGCTAGATGAAGAGCGTCGTCGGATTCGCACCGGTTCGCATGAGGAGGAACAGAAAGACGGCAGCGCCGATCACCGAGAAGATCATGACCGGCTTTCTGCCCAGTCGGTCGGATAGAGCGGGCATCACGAGTGTGCCGAGCGTGCCGCCGAAGCCGATCGCCGAAAGCACGTAGCCCATCTGCTGCATGCTCAGGTGCAGATAATCGATCAGGTAGCTCGGGAACAGTGCGCTCAGCACGACGAGGCACGTCAGCCAGCACAGCATGCCAACGATATTCAACGGAATGTTGCGGTAGCGAAAAACATCGGTCCACTTGTGGGCGTGAAAATCGTGCGTCGCCGTGTGCAATGCCGCAGCCGTCGGTCGAGTATTACGCAGCACCCTGAACATCAGATAAGCCACCAATAAACCCGGAATCGACACGACCGCGAAAATCCAGTGCCACGGCAACACCTTGAGCAATTGCGTCACGAGAATCGGCGCGATGCCCAAGCCAAAAAGCGGCAGCGCCATCTGCTGAATGCCGATGTTGCGCCCGTGACGCGTCGGCCTGGATGCATCGAGGGTCGCGATGATGCTCGCAGGCGTGTACGCACCTTCGGCAAAACCCATCACCGCGCGGATCAGGATCAGCGACCCAACGCCGGTAGCAAGACCACTCAAGCCCGCTAACAGCGAGAACACGACGATGGCTGGAATGATCACCTTGCGGTGACCGATCCGGTCGGACAGGTTGCCCATGAACATCGCGGAGATGCCCCATGCGACGGCGAGCGCCCCGGTAATGTGCCCGAGGTCCTGATAGTCAAGGTGCAGCTCCGCCATCATGACGGGAAAGAGCGGCATGATCATGAACCGATCGATGCCTACCAGTCCAAAGCCGAGGGACAGCAGGGCGACGGCTTTCCACTCATAAGCCGTATCCCATCTGAATCCGTTGTTGTTTTCCATGTTAGCCATCTCCAATCGATAAGCGGCGTCTTTTAGACGCGACGATCCAATGTGCGCGAGGGATTCGCGCACGCTTCAAGAAAGGAATACGTGTCAGAAAGAGGTCTGCAGGCCGAGGCGGCCGATGACCTGATGCGTGGTGCTCGATTGAGCCGCACCGTTGATCCAGGCGTTGTGTCCGCCTTCGACATCGCCACCGGTCCACTGGCAGACCGCTTCGGCGTAGAGCGTCGTGCGTTTGGAGAGTAGATACTGCGCTGCGCCCGTGACCTGCTGCGCCCTGTTATGGCTGAGCTGCGCGTTGCCCAACATGAACTGATAGTTCGCGCCGAACCGGATGTCCGGCATGAACGTGTACAGCGCTCCGACCTGAATCGCCTGCACGACGCCGCCGGTCAGCGTATTGCGCGTGTTGGTGTAGAGCGCGTTGAGAAACACGTCGCCGATGGTCTGACTGACCCCGCCTCCGAAATTGCGGATTCCGTCGTGACCGTCGTTCAGTGCCGCGTACTTTGTTTCGTTGTAAGCGGCCGCGATACCGAAACTGCCGATCGCATAGTTCATGCCGAAACCGATCGTGTTGTTCGCGGAAAACGAGCCTGGCGTATTGCCGAAGCCGTACAACGCGCCGAGTCTCAAACCTGCGAAGGTGGCCGACACGATCTTGACCGAATTCGACACCCGCGAAGTACCGCCGGTCTGATCGAAGTCGAACGAGCCGGTCGGATTCTGCGGAATGCCGAGCGCGGCGAACGGCCCCTGCCGCATGTTGTAAAGGCCGCCATACGTGAAGGCGCCATCCAGTTTCGCAGGCGGGAAGAAGAGGAAGTCGGCCATCAGGTTGTATTGCTGGCCGAACGTGATGCGCCCGACATCGTCCTTCGACAAGCCGACGAAAGCCTGCCGGTTGAAGTCGGCGTTGGGTCCCGGGATTCCGGCGCCGCTGTTCACCGAGAACTGCGACGCAAGCTCGAACACGGTCTTGTAGCCTCCGCCCAGATCTTCGACGCCACGAATGCCCCAGATGCTTGGCGTCCAGATCGAGTCGTCGGCTTTGAAGTTGTGGCTGCCGTTTTCGTTGCTCACATAGCTCACGCCGACGTCGAGAATGCCGAACAGCGTCACGCTGCTTTGCGCTCGAGCGTGCGTGGCGAGCGCGCATGCCGCGACCAGCGCCAAGAGTGTCTTCCTCATGTTTCCCTCCGTCGATCTTTATTGTTCGAGTTCAGGAAACGGCCGCTTCGATGGTTTCGGCAAGCGGAAGCCGCGATACGAGATCGCTCAGCAACGACGGCAGATCCTGAAGCGTCGTCACTCCGCCGAAGATGTAGAAGTCGGGCCGCACGACGATGGCTTTGACGTCGTGCTCATCGAAGAACTGCTGGTACTTGCCGCTGACGTCGAGCAACACGCGATCCTTGACGGCTTTGCCCGCGTCGGTCGTGATGCCGATCGAACGCCCGCCGATGGCAGCGAGAGCCGCCTTGCATTGCGCATCGAGATATTGGTTCGGATGCGCATCGAGTGCGATCACGTGAAAGCCGTTGGGCACCGCCTCGTCGTAGCGGGATGCTTCGCCGAGGTTCCTGACCTGGCCGTGTACGCTCAGCAGTCCTGCGACGCCCTCGCAGGCGAACGCGGGGTTCTTGCAGATCATGCCTTCGGTCAGACCCGGGAACGGCGCAAGCGCAGGCACTTCGCCGGCGAGATAAGCTTCGTCGCGTCGAGCCGCCTCTTCCTTGTCGGAGATGCAAACGACCTGTCCCATCGCGATGGATGCGTCGATCACCGCACGCACTTGCGGGCGACGCTCGGGCGTATAGCTTTCGAGCAGACGGTCCGATGAAATGCCCTTGAGGATCAGGTCGAAACGCCAGGCGAGATTCCATGCGTCCCGGATGCCGGAGCACATGCCCTGGCCCATGAACGGGGGCATCTGATGGGCCGCGTCGCCGGCGAGCACCACACGCCCGCTATGCCAGTTTCTCGCGATCAGCGAACGAAACTTGTAGACGGCATGGCGCACGAGCGTCGCGTTCTCCGGCGTGACCCACGGCGACAGCAGTTCCCACACTTTCTCCGGCTTCTGCAACTCTTCGATCGATTCGTGCGGCAGACGCATGAACTCCCAGCGACGCAGGCCCGGGCCGCCTGGCACCATCGTCGTCGGGCGGGCCGGGTTGCACCACTGGCCGATATCGGGAACATCGAGTTTCACGCCATCGTTGGGCTTCAGATCGATGACGAGCCAGTCTTCCTGGAAACCGAGATCGTCGAACTCGATATGCTGCGACTTGCGGACGAAGCTGTTCGCGCCGTCGGCCCCGACGACGTAGCGGGCGCGCACGGTCTGCGTTTCGCCGGTCGGCTCCCAGTTCGCGCCGTTCATGACGCCGCGACGCAGCGTCAGTTCGCAGCAGTCGGACAACTGTCGCAGTGCGGTGGCTTCCCAGCCTTGTTGCACCGAGACATTCGCCAGCGACTTCGCCTTGCTGTCGAGCAGCGCTTCGAGCGACGGCTGATTGAAGAGGTAGCCCACCGGGCCATCGCTGATCGATTCCGCCGACCAGTCGATCTCGACGAGCGTCTTCCAGTCCGCGTTGAACCACTGATATTTCGCCGACGGCTGCGAGATGCGCTCGACGTCCTCTCCGATATCCATCGCATGAAAGATGCGGCGGATCTCGTGGTCGTGAAAAACGGCGCGCGGAAGCGGATACAGCGAAGGCCAGCGATCGAAGACCGCAACCTTATAGCCGCGTTCTCCGAGCAATATCGAAAGAGATTGCCCGACCGGTCCGTATCCGACAATCGCGACGTCGAGAATGTTTTGATCTGTCATTTCAGTTCACCTGCTGAAAAAAGAGCGAGTTGTGCCCTGACGCCGGATGAACCGGCAGTCATCGAATCGATGCAAAGGGTATGAAGCGGTCAGTCTTTGAAAGCGACGCCGGCTTCGGTGTTATGGATGAAGTCGTCGGGGACCAGCGGGCCCCATAGATAGAGCGAGTCTTCCGGCGCGAAGTCGCCGGCGGGCCACGTCTTGCCTGCGGACACGAAATCGATGTCGGCGGAGTACTCGCAGAACGAGCCCCACGGGTCTTGCACGTAGTGGAAGTAGTTCGAGCCCAGCACGTGCCTGCCTGTGCCCCAGCCCTTCGTGAAACCGGCGGCGGCCATCTGCGACGCCCCTTGTCCCACGAGATTCACGTTATCGACGTCCCACGCCGCGTGATGCCAGCCGCGCGCGATGCTCTTGGCGAACGCGACCAGATGATGGTCGCTGCCGTGCGGCGCATGCGTGAACGCGATGATGTCGAGCGACTTGTCCGACAAACGCAGGCCGAGCGCCTTGCCGTAGAAGTCGAGCGCGCCGAGGACGTCGGGCGAGAACAGCAACACGTGAGACAGACGTCGCGGACGCACGGTCTTCGCTTCCGAGCGCATGTGCGCGCCGCGCTCATCCGCGTTGCTCGATTCAACGACGCACGGCTTCTTGTCGAATGGCGTCGTCTTCGGGCCGATCTTTACCTGGATCAGATTGCCGTCAGGATCGCGGAACCAGAAGCCTCGATCGGGTGAGACAACCAGGTCCGCACCTGCCGCCACCACCTGATTGCGGATCGCCGCGAAGTCCTCTTCGAAGCAGTTGAAACTGAGATACGCGAGTGACTTTCCCGATGCGGGAAGGATGCGCGCCCAGCGATGGCCATCGGCTGCGCGCAATTCGAGTTCTGCTGCGTTCGCCGCCACATCGAGACCGAACGCGCTGAAGAAGCGCTCGGCGTCGGCGAGCGAGGGAACGTTGAGCGCGAAGTGATCGATCGAGTGAACACTCGCGCATGCGGATGCTACGGCAGGGTCGCTCATGACCGTGTCTCCATGTTCGATGAACGCCGGCTCTGCGACCGGCTCCGCGGATAAGGAATCAGTGCGCTGCTTCGTCGGCGATGACATTGCGCAGGGTGCCGATCTTCTCGACCGACACTTCGCACACGTCGCCTGCTTTCATCAGAAGCCGCGGCGTGCGGGCCCAGCCGATGCCCGATGGCGTGCCGGATACGATCACGTCGCCCGGTTCGAGCGTGATGGCTTCGCTGATCACGCTGATGAGCGTCGCGACGTCGAAGACCATGTCGCTGGTGCTCGCCGACTGAACCACTTCGCCGTTCACGCGTGTTTCCAGCAGCAGACCTTTCGCGCCCGCGGGCAATTCGTCGGCGGTCACGAGGTCGGGACCGAACGCGCCCGTGCCATCGAAATTCTTGCCGACGGTCCACTGCGGCGTCTTGAACTGATACTCGCGCACGGAGCCGTCGTTGAAGAGCGCATAGCCCGCGACGTGCGAGAGCGCGTCTTCCTTCGCAATGTGGCGGCCGCCCGTGCCCAGCACGACCGCGACCTCGCCTTCGTAGTCGAGCCCTTCGCAATCGGTCACGCCCGGACGAATCATCGGCTGCTCGTGCGCGACGAGACTGGTGTTGACGCGCAGGAAAAGCGTCGGGTAATCGGGTTGCTCGTACTTGCTTTCCTTCGTGTGATCGGCGTAGTTCAGACCCACGCAAACGATCTTCGGCGGCTTTTGCAGCGGCGGAAGAAACTTCAGGCCAGCGACCGGCACTTTGTCCTCCGTCGCGTGGGTCTTCGCGTACTCATCGAGACGGACGCCGCGAGCGAGAAGCGACTCCAGCGGCTCGTCGCCGATCACGCGCACATGATCTCCATCGCGAACGCCGAGGGTTGCCTTGCCATTCTTTTCGAAACTGACGAACCGCATATTTGCCTCCTGTTCACCCGAGGCAGCCGCCTCGGGGTTTGTGATTCTCGAATTGACGAATTTGTCATTTCCAATTCTAAGCAAAATGACGATATCGTCAATATGAATCGGCATAGGACAAACCCGCAGGCCGCATGCGCTGCTAAAATCAAGCCAGATCAAAGGGATAGTCAATGGAAGCGACAGATTCGATCG
The DNA here is from genome assembly GCF_056930355.1 of Caballeronia sp. 11_S32. Classification (NCBI taxonomy): domain Bacteria; kingdom Pseudomonadati; phylum Pseudomonadota; class Betaproteobacteria; order Burkholderiales; family Burkholderiaceae; genus Caballeronia; species Caballeronia sp. 11_S32. The sequence goes on along the minus strand of NZ_JBXOWH010000004.1, from coordinate 1,367,188 downwards.
AGAATCATCGAACCCGCGTGGGCGCATTGCGACGCGAGAAGACACGCATTCGTCTTATCGAAAGCGCGCTGGGCGTTTTTGCGGAGAAGGGTGCGGACGCGCCGACGATCGACGATTTCATAGCTGCGGCGGGCGTCGCGCGCGGGACGTTCTACAACTACTTCCGCACGACGGCGGAATTGCTGTCGGCGGTGGCAGGCGAAAGCAGTGACGAAGTGCTCGCGGTCATCGACCCGCTCGTGCGCGCCATCGACGATCCGGCGCAGCGCGTGGTGGTGGGTTCGCGCCTCTACATGGGCATGGCCGCACGCTATCCGCTGTGGGGCGCGTTCATTACGCGCGTGGGCACGAAACGGGGTTCGCGAGGCCGCTTGCTCGACGAGTACCTCATCCGCGATCTGCAGATGGCTCTGGATGCAGGTCGATTCGACGTAGCGAACGTGGTCGTCGCGCGCGATATTGCGCTTGGCTCGATCATGTACGGCATCGACACGCTGCTATCTGACGACGCGCCTGTCGACTACGCCGAGCAGTCCATGTACGCGCTCATGCGCGCCTTCGGAATCGGAGCGAAGGAAGCGCGAAAATTGGCCTACGCGCCGATCGCTGATCCTCCGGCACCTCGCGGCGCCATCTTTGAGCGGGTTGATGCATTGGCAGACGGAGGCGGCGATCTGCATCGTGACCCGACGAGTTAGGGCGCACGAAGAGTTCTAAAGCGTTCGCCGCGTCCTTTAAGAGACAAAGAAGCCCCAGTGGGAAGTCGCGGCGCAAGAACGGCCGCACAGGCCTGGAATGCGGTCGTTCGATTCGATGGCTCCAACGTCCCAATAGGGTCGAAACTGTGAGTTGGCGAGGCCGGAAGCTTCCATCCCGCTGCGCGGCGCCGTCAACGTCGGCAGCCCGCCGTACTGCCGACGTTCGTTGGAGACCTGTCGAACGACGAAGCCCCCTCGACCGACGACATCGGCGTAAATCTGCGTGAGCCTGGAAAGCGCACAGACGTTGGCGATCGTCACCCTCGTCCGGCGCTGTCCGGATTATTTGGGGTGGCTCGCGATGAAGTTCTTGACCGCCGTGTACACAGCTTTCTTCGTCTTGCCGTCGCTTTGCAGCATTCCGTAATTGCCTTCCTGGGAGTCGTACAGCTCGAAGCCCTGAATAGACTGGATGTTGTACTTCGACGCCTGCGTGTAGTACTGCAACATCATCAGGTTGCCGGTGAGGTAAGAGGCGATGGCGTCATTCGAGCCGTATTCGGGACGCACGCCGTACTCGTTGATCCAGACCGGTCTGCCAAACGAACTAATGATGCCGAGAATGTCGTGACATCCCGTGCCGCCGCAGGCATTGGTCATGTCGCCTTGGTCGGAGTACCAGTGCCATGCGGTGATGTCCCAGCTGACTGTCGGGTGACCGTGCGTTCCGTCGGGCTGCGAGCCGTCGAGGAGCATTTGGAAGAACGCAATATGCTTCCACGTACCATCGACGATGATCTTCGCCGAACTGTCGACCGACTTCACACCTGCGATCATGCCGCGAATGACGCCCCGCGCGATCATGAACGGCTGATTACTGTACTGATACCAGACGTTGCCGTCGTAGTTGCCGGCCAGCGCGGCTGAGTCCAGCTCATTCGCAACTTCGTAGTACGCGTACTTGTACGTCTGCGCCGTCTGCTGACCCATCGTGTAGCCAGCATTGTAGGCCGCTTCCTCGGTGTCGAAACCCAGGCCAAGCAGCATGACCGGATACACTTGAACGCCGCCTGCGGCAAACTGCCTCGCGACCGTCGCGAGCACCTTGGCCGATGCAAGGTTGTACACGTCGTTGCGGAAGATCTTCACGCCGAGGTCTTGCAGTTGCGAGAGCTGCGTCGCGTAGGGCGTGTTGTCGTACACGCCGCCGTTGGTGATGTGACCGTTCATGCCATAGAAGATCGAACCAGTGGTGGCAGCCTTTGCGGTCGCCTCGGGCATGTCGGCGACTTTGACCGTGGCGGCATCGACGGTGCCTTCGCTGCCGCCGCCGCAAGCTGTGAGCATGAGGCTGGTGGCGACTGCAACGGCGAAAGCTGAGATCTTGCCGAGAGGGAAACGGTCGAGCAAAGAATTGTTCGCTTTATTTTGAATTTTCATGGTGATTAGGAATGCGTATTTAATGGTACCGAACCTATGACGGTGCCGGCTGATACCCATGTGGCTTTGATCCAGTTATCGGGCGTCGACTTAAATCAAATAACGAAACGATGAGAAGATCGCCACTGTGAATCCGTAAGTACCCCATACGGATAGGGCGGGATCAATGGCCTGACGCGATTTGCGCGCCATGGCAGCCGGTTTAATGAATTAGCCGCACTGGCGCTGCACGGTGTCATGCGCTCTAGCTTGGCGGAAGAGATCCACAAGGACTGGCCAAAATTACCGTATGACTGAGCCTTATAAATGCTTTTAACGGCAAAGACTACGGTCTTCTTTAGCTGGTACAGGAAGATGCTACGGATTGTCTGTCCGTGTCGCGATGTAGAAAGGTATTAATTACAGGGCGCCTGAAGCTCTCAATACCGTCAAGTCGGCGGCTACGGCACCGATTCGAACGCGGATATCCTCAAAGAAACTCCAACACGAAATGCGCGATCAACGCTGCCGCGGTCGCAATCGTCGCGAGCCAGCTGAGCGGGCGTAAAACCTTAGAACTGGCTAAAACCAGCAGAACGAGAACGGGCGTGACAGTCATGCTGTTGAGAACTGCGCTCCAACAGAGCGCTCGAAAGGGTTCGACATGAAAGGCGGTCCGCCCCACGGCGATCGTCATGCCGAGCACCATGATCGCGACGAGCAGCCACGCGATCCACGTATCGCGCCATACCACACGCCTGCGAGCGCATAAGTGGCGATGCCGCTGGTATCGTTGTCCGACGCGATTGTTACGAGCCCCGGGCCCACGTGCGCGGCTCATCAATGCGCGGGGCGCGCGCTTCCTCGCATGTCGCTGTCCGCTGCCGGGTTGTCATGAGGAAAGGACAGGGAAACTCATCGACGTATCAGTCGAGCGTTCGCACAAAGCATTTCCAGCGCAGATAAGATTGACAATGCAATCGATGCCACACGTGATAACGAGGCGATCCCGCGTCTGCCGGTGAGATCGTTTCAAGTAAGAAGAAAGCTGTCGCTGAAGAGGCGATGCGCGCTCACAGGAGGCTGCCATGCGTATCGGTGTACCCAAGGAAGTCAAGAACCACGAGTATCGCGTGGGTCTCACGCCGGCCAGCGTGCGAGAACTCACCGCTCGTGGACATCATGTCGTGGTCCAATCGGAGGCGGGCGACGCCATCGGTCTGTCGGACGAACAGTACCGGCTGGCGGGTGCGGAGATCTTGCCGGAGGCCGCCGAAATTTTCGCCCGCGCCGACATGATCGTGAAGGTCAAGGAGCCACAGCCCGCCGAATGTCAAATGCTGCGGCCCGGACAGATCCTCTATACGTATCTGCATCTCGCACCAGACCCGGCCCAGACGAAGGCGCTCGTGGACTCCGGCGCGATCTGTATCGCTTACGAGACGATCACCGGACCGGGCGGTGGACTGCCGCTGCTGGCGCCAATGAGCGAAGTCGCCGGACGCATGGCCGTGCAGGCCGGCGCGCACTTTCTCGAGATCGCCCAGGGCGGGCGCGGCGTGTTGCTCGGGGGCGTGCCGGGCGTGACGCCGGGGCATGTCGCCGTGATCGGCGCGGGCGTGGTCGGTACCAATGCGTTGCAGATGGCGGTCGGACTCGGCGCGCGCGTCACCGTGCTGGACAAGAACGTCGATCGCCTCCGCCAGCTCGACCTGGTTTTCGGCAACCGGATCACGACCGCGTTCTCCGACGCGCAGAGCATCGAAGATGCCGTGCTCGATGCCGATGTGGTGATCGGCGGCGTGCTGATACCGGGAGCGTCCGCTCCCAAGCTCGTCACCCGGCAGCACGTCGCGAGCATGCGCAAGGGAGCGGTGATGGTCGATGTAGCGATCGACCAGGGCGGCTGCTTCGAGACGTCCCATCCGACCACGCATGCCGATCCGGTCTTCCTCGTCGATGGGGTCGTGCACTATTGCGTCGCGAATATGCCGGGAGGCGTGGCGCGCACGTCGACCTTCGCGTTGAACAACGCCACGATCGGCCTTGCAATCGTATTGGCGGACAAGGGCTGGAAGCGTGCGATGAAGGAGGACGTGCATCTTCGCCGCGGCCTGAACGTTTGCGATGGAAACGTCACTTACAAAGCCGTCGCACGCGATCTCGGATATCAATATGTCGATGCGGAGTCGCTTCTCGACTGAAGGTGCGGCTGCCCCGGCCTGCGCAGATGCTCGCCGGCAAAGTCGGCGAAGGTCCCGGGCTTGACCGGGAGCCGGGTGCGTTCGGGATGGATCGCGTCGATATCGGGGTCTGGCAACTCGGCCGATATCGACGCGAATGTGACAGCCGATGCTTACTTCTCGATCTGCTGATTCCAGCGTTGATCCCACTGAGCGCGATTCGCATTGATCGCGTCCCAGTCCACGACGGTCACCTTTTTCACGAGCGCATTCAGGTCGCCGAGGCTCTTCTCCATCTCGGGCGGCATCTTGGCCTGCGTGTTGGTGGGTATCTGTTTGCCGGCTTCGGCGGCCTTCGTCTGCGCGGACGCGGACAACAGGAACTGCGCGAGCTTCTGCGCGAGCGCCGGGTCCGAATTGTTCTTCACGACGCACACGTCCACGAGCAGCAGCACCGCGCCTTCCTTCGGCGCGACGTAGGCCACCGGCAGGCCCTTGTCCTTGAGATCGCCAATGGCGGTCGGCGTGAGCGGGAAGATTCCGGCTTCGCCCGTCGTGATCATTTCCGAAAGCTTTGCCGAGTTCGGAATGTACTCGACGACGTTCGGACCGACCGTCGTCGCCCACTTGCTGAAGCCCGGCTCGACGTTCTTCTCGCTGCCGCCCCACAAGCGGTTGAGCGCGAGGAACCCATGCAGGCCGAACGTGCTGCTCGACGCCGACTGGAACACGACCTTGCCCTTGTACTTCGGATCGGCGAAATCCAGCCACGAGGTGGGCGGCGCCCAGCCCTTTTCCTTGAAGAGCTTCGTGTTGTAGCCGATGCCGGTCATCCCGAGCTGCACGCCCGCGCCCATGTCGTCCTTCAGGCGCGCGAACGGATACAGCTCCTTGAGCACCGGCGCATCGTCGAGCTTCTGGCACACGCCCATGCTGACGGCGCGGGCCATCACGCCGTCATCGAGGAACGCGACGTGGATCTGCGGGCTGTTGCGGTTCGCGAGGAGCTTGGCGAGCACGTCGGACGAAGTGCCCGGCACCACGACGACCTTCACGTTGTTGGCTTTTTCGAAGTCGGGCAGGACCTGGCTCGTGTAGGCCTTTTCCATCGGCCCGCCGTTCATGCCGATATAGATGGTCTTGCTCTGCGACCAGGCGGACGACGACGCGCCAACCGCAACGAGCGTGGCGAGCGAAACGAGTGTGCGGGACAGCTTCATCGGGAATTTTCCTTGTTATGACTATGACTAGTGGGTGGCGGAAAGGGGCATCAAACTGAACCGTCCGATCGAAAACGCCGTGATCGGCGTGCTGGTTTCGCCCTGCGTGACGAGTTCGGCGAGCACTTCGCCGACGCCGGGCGCAAGCAGGAAGCCGCCGCCCGAAAAACCGAACGCGTGCAGAAGACGCGGTGTGGTGCGGCTCGGTCCGATGACCGGATTGCCGTCGGGCGTCTCGCCTTCGACGCCGCTCCAAGTCCGGATCAGCAGCGCATCGCGCAACGCGGGCAGGAGCGCGCAGGCGTCGCGCATCACGGCGCGCGTCGTCGCGGTCGATGGCTGTGCGTACTCGCCATCGCCGTGTCCGCGTCCGCCGCCGATCACGCAGTTGCCGCGCTCGACCTGGCGCGCGTAAATACCGCCGCCCACCACGCCGAGACTGTGGCCGATAAAGAGCGGCAGCGGCTCGGTCACCCACATGTTTGGATAGATGGCCTTCATCGGCACGCTTTCGCCGAAACTCCCCGCGATGCGATTCGCCCACGCGCCCGCGCTGTTGACGAGCCAGTCGGCGCTGATGCGTTCGTTGCCCGCGCGCATCTGAAAGCGCGTGCCGTCGAAGACGATGTCGGCGAGCTCGGTCTGCTCGCGCACGTCCGCTCCGGCGCGCCGCGCGGCGTGCGCGAAAGCGGGCGAGACGAGGCGCGGATTCGCGTGGCCATCGGTGGGGCAGAGCGAGCCGCCGATCGCCGCCGGGCCGAGCCACGGATAGCGCTTGCGGAATTCCGCGCCGCGCATGACCTGCGATTCGACACCGTGTTCGCGCGCCATCGCGGACCATTCATCGAGCACGTCGAGATCGGCCTCGCGCCGCGCAAGCCGCAGATGACCGGACACGATGAGCTCTCCGTCGATGCCGATCAGTTCGGGCAAACGGCTGTAGACGCGCCGCGCCCGCACGGCGAGCGGCAGTTGCTCGGCGGTGCGCCCCTGCGTGCGCACGCCGCCGTAGTTGACGCCGCTCGCCTGCGCGCCGCAGAAGCGCCGTTCGATGAGCGCGACGCGCATGCCCTGCCGCGCGAGTGCGAGCGCCGTCGACGAGCCGACGAGCCCGCCGCCCGCGATGACGACATCGAAGTGACGCACCTCACTCATCATGGGCTTCCTCGGGCTGCACCTGCACGCCGTCGTCGTAGAGCATCGGTGTGATCGGAATCGGTTTGACGGGCGCCTGGCTGCGCAGACGGCCGACCTCGGCGAGCGGCTTGCCGGTTTCATCGGCGAGCAGGGCGATGGCGGATTCGCCGCACATGCGCCCCTGACAGCGCCCCATGCCGATGCGCGTGAGCGCCTTCAGTCGATTGACTTCCGTGGCGAGCCCGCTGCGAATGCACGCGCGCATCGTGCCCGCGGTGACTTCCTCGCAGCGGCAGACGACGAGATCGTCGGGCCAGCCTCGCGCGGCGTTCGCGGGCGGCGCGAAGGCGTGTTCTATGCCCGCGCGGAACGCGGCGATGCGTGCGAGCGCCTGTTCGAGCTTCGCTGCGTCGGGCAGCGCGCTTTCGTGAGCCACGATGCCGATGTCCTCGATCAGCGCGAGCGCGGCGCGCCGTCCCGCGAGCTCGGCGGCGTCCGCGCCCGCGATACCCGCGCCGTCGCCGGCGAGATAGATGTGGCGCACGGAACTGCGGCCTGCCACATCGCGCTCGGGGATCCAGCAGCGATTCAGCGCGTCGAAGCGGAAACGGCAGCCTGCGAGATCGGCGAGCTGCGTCTCGGGACGCAGGCCGAAGCCCATGCCAACGGCATCGCACGCGAGCGTGCGCGACTCGCCGCGATGCGTGCGCCAGCGGATGCCGCGCACGGCATCGTCGCCTTCGATGCCATCGAGCGTCACGCCGCGCTCGATGCGCACGCCGCGCGCATGCAGCCATCCGACGTAATACACGCCCTTGGCGAACGTCGAAGGCTGGTTCAGCATGCGCGGCGCGGCGCTGATTTGCCGCGAGAACGGATTCGTGTCGAGCACGGCCGCGACGTGCGCGCCCGCCTTCACGTATTGATACGCGACCAGATACAGGAGCGGCCCGGTGCCCGCCAGCACGACGCGCGAGCCGATCGCGCAGCCTTGCGCCTTCAGCGCCACTTGCGCGCCGCCGAGCGTGAAGACCCCCGCGAGCGTCCAGCCGGGAATCGGCACGATGCGATCCGTCGCGCCGCTCGCGATGATCAGATGCGTGAACGGCACGCTCGCTTCGCGGCCTGCGTGAAGTGTGTCGAGCCGGTTGTGTTCGCAGGACCAGACGAGCGTGTCCGGGCGGTAGTCGATTCTGGGCAGCAGCTTCGCCATCGTGTCGTGCACGGCGCGGGCCTTGTTCGCCTCGAAGCCGTAGAGCGACGACTTGCTGCGCACGAAGCCCGCGTCGGCCGGCGGCTGGCGATAGATCTGCCCGCCCCAGCGCGCGTTTTCGTCGATGACGACGGGACGAATACCTGCCGCCACCAGCGTTTCCGCGGCGCGAATGCCCGCGGGCCCCGCACCGACGATCACCACGCGTGGAGCCGTGCTCATTGTTCGTCTCCGGCGTTCGTGACCACGCGCATGCCTGCTTCGATACGCGTCGAGCACGCGCGCATGCGCTTGCCGCTTTCATCGCGCACCCAGCAGTCCTGACACGCGCCGATCAGGCAGAAGCCCGCGCGCGGATTGCCGCTGAATTCGCTGTGCCGCACGTGACGCTGCTGCGTGAGGATCGCGGTCAGCAGCGTGTCGCCCGTCAGCGCTTCGGTCTGAACGCCATCGAGAACGAAGGAGATGCGCGCGCGGTCCCGTTCGGCGAGGCGGACGAACTGCGGCGCGTGATGATGCATAACGGTGCTCATGAGAGTGAGTTCAGTGCTGGCCAATCAGAATGCGGTTGAGTCCGTACACGCGGTCGAGGATCAGCATCGCGCCGGCGGTGATGAAGATCACCAGCGCCGAGACGGACGCCATCATCGGATCGATCGATTCGGTTGCGTACATGTACATGCGCACCGGCAGCGTGACGGTCTGCGGCGACGTGACGAAGACCGACATCGTCAGCTCGTCGAAGCTGTTGATGAACGCGAGCAGCCAGCCGCCCGTGATGCCGGGGAGGATCAATGGCAGCGTGACACGGCGGAACGTGGTCCACGCGCTCGCGCCGAGCGACGACGCGGCGTGCTCGATGCTGCGGTCCATGCCGCTCACCGAAGCCAGCACGAGCCGCATCACGAACGGCGTGATGATGACCATATGCGCGAGGATCAGCCACGCGAACGAGCCGGTCACGCCGATCATCGCGAAGAAGCGCAGCATCGCGATGCCGAGCACGAGGCCGGGAATCACGAGCGGCGAGAGCAGGAGCGCGTTCAAAAAGCCGCGTCCCGGAAAGCGCGCGCGGCCGATCGCAAGGCCCGCCGGCAGCGCGATGACGAGCGACAGCGTCGCCGAAGCGAACGCGAGCTTCACGCTGTTGAAGAACGCCGAGATGAAGTCGGGATAGTCGAGAATCGCGCGGAACCAGCGCAGCGAGAGGCCGCGCGTGGGCAGCGTGAGCGTTTCCTCGGGCGTGAACGCGACCAGCACGACGATGACGAGCGGCGCCAGCACAAACAGGATCACGATCGTATGGAACGCCAGCGCCAAGGGGCCGTTTTTGCGCATGATGGAGTGCCTCGCTTTAGCCCATGCTGCGCGCGTAGCGCCGCTCGAGCACGCGGTAGTAGGTGAGCATGACGACCAGATTGGCGATGAGCAGTAGCAAGGCGATGGTGGCGCCGAGCGGCCAGTTCATCGAACTGAGGAACTGGTCGTAGACGGTCGTGGCCGCCACTTTGAGACGCCGCCCGCCGAGCAGGCCGGGAATCGCGAAGGCGCTCGCGGAGAGCCCGAACACCATCAGGCTGCCCGAGAGAATGCCCGGCACGAGTTGCGGCAAAACGATGCGCCACAGCGTGACGGCGGGCGAGGCCATCAGGGAAAGCGCGGCGTTTTCCGTCTGCGGGTCGATGCGCTGCAGCGCGGTCCAGACCGGAATCACCATGAACGGCAGCATCACGTGCACGAGCGCGATGACGATCGCGAATGTCGTGTAAAGCAGCTTGTACGGACCCATGCCGAACACGCCGAACAACTGGTTCACCAGCCCGTTCATGTTGAGCAGCATGCTCCAGCCGAACGCGCGCACGACCACCGACACGAGCAGCGGCGCGAGGATCACCAGCAGAAAGACCGAGCGCCACGGATCGCCCATGCGCGAGAGGATGTACGCCTCGGGCGTGCCGATCACAACGCACAGCAGCGTCACGAGTGCGGCGATGCCGAAGGTGCGCAGAAAGATCGTGTGGAAGTAGGGCGAGCCGAGCACTTCGGCGTAGTTGTGCAGATCGAACGCGGCGACGGGTCCGATCGATGGATCGAAGCGATAGAAGGTCAGCGCGAGCGTCATCGCGAGCGGCACGATCACGAGCACCGAGAAGAGCAGCAGCGCGGGCGCGCTCATCATCCACAAGGGAAGATGGGCGTGCCACGGCGCGCGGCGTCCTTTTCCCGACTGGGCCGCCACGGCGGACTCCGAAGAACGCAGCGTGCTATCCACGGGCGGCCTCCTGAATGAAGCGGATCGATTCCGCGTTCCAGTCGATGCCCACTTGCGCGCCTTCTTCCAGCGGCTCGTCGCCGTGGTTCTGGCAACACACGAGCATTTCGCCGGCCCGGCTGTCGAGCCGGTAGAGCCACTGGCTGCCGAGAAAGAAGCGGCTCGTCACGCGGCCCGGCAGACGTCCGCTGCCCGCCGCGCCGAGCCTGAGCTTTTCCGGGCGGATGCACACGGTGACCGCATCGCCGACGCCGATCGCGCGCTCGCGTTCCGGCAACTGCGAGGTCGTGCCCGTCTCCGAGAGATCGTGACCGAGATCGATGCGAATGGCGTTGCCGTCGCGCGCGACGATCGTGCCGCGCAGCATGTTCGCCTTGCCGATGAATTGCGACACGAAGCTCGTCTCGGGACGTTCGTACGCGCGATAAGGCGTATCGACCTGCGTGATGCGTCCCGCCTCCATCACGACGACGCGATCGCTGATCGACAGCGCTTCGGACTGATCGTGCGTGACCATGATCGTCGTCGTGCCGATCTTGCGTTGAATGCCGCGCAATTCGAACTGCATGTCCTCGCGCAACTTGGCGTCGAGATTGGACATCGGTTCGTCGAGCAGCAGCACGGGCGGCGCGATGACGATGGCGCGGGCGATCGCCACGCGCTGACGCTGCCCGCCCGAGAGCTCGCGCGGAAAGCGGTGCGCGAACGGGTCGAGCCGCACGAGCGACAGCGCTTCCCGCACGCGGTCGCGGCGCTCGCGCTTGTCGATGCCGCGCATCTCCAGGCCGAAGCTCACGTTCTGCTCGACGCTCATGTGCGGAAAGAGCGCATAGCTCTGGAACACGATGCCGAGACCGCGCTTGTTCGGCCGCATGTGCGTGATGTCGCGGCCGTCGAGCGTGATGCGGCCGCGCGTGGCTTCGATGAAGCCCGCGATCATTTGCAAGGTCGTGGTCTTGCCGCAGCCCGAAGGCCCGAGCAGCGAGACGAATTCGCCCTTCTCGACCGAGAGGTTGACATCGGCGACGGCGTGCAGATCGCCGAACGACTTCGACAGATCCGTCAGTGTGAGGAACGACATGGCCTTTCCCTTCGGCGTAGCGGGCGCCGGCTGCATGTGATGAATTCGATGAAATCGACTTTAGCCAGCCAAATTCCGGCCAGTCAATTCGAAATTCCATTCATCGATAAGGACTTGATGTGTGATTCCGTTTAACGGAATATAAAAGCCATAAGTTCGGTGGATCGTTTCGCTCAGCGCGATTTGGGTAATCCCTGAGTTCGCTGCGTATTGTGCGATGCGGCGGTATCGGGTCGAATAGCGGCACGAATGCGCAGCATCGAATGCATTCCGTTGTGTGGAATGAATGAGGCCAAGATGAAGGCATCGATCGAAGAAAACGGAACGGACGCGCCCGGCACCGGCATGCTGCAACGCGCATTCGCCGTGATCCGCGCGCTCGGCGAGGATCAGGCGGAAGGCAGCCGCGTCACCGCGCTCGCGAAGGCCGTTGGTCTCACGCAGGCTACCGTGCATCGGATTCTTCAGGCGTTGATGGCGGAAGGCGTCGTGGAGCAGGACGAAAACACCAAGCGCTACCGGCTGAGCGTGGATTTCTTTTCACTGGCGGCGCAGGCGGGCAATCCGAGCCGGATGCGCACGCTATGCCGGCCCGCGCTGCTGCGGCTGTGCGCGAGTCTCGGCGACACCATCTTCCTCCTCGTGAAAAGCAGCTTCGATGCGGTGTGTCTCGACATGTGCGAAGGTCCGTATCCGATCCGTTCCTTCACGGGCGACGTCGGCGGGCGCGTCGCGCTGGGCGTGGGGCAAGGGAGCCTCGCCATTCTCGCGTTCCAGCCGGAAGCGGAGCGCGAGGAGATCATCCGCTACAACGTGCCGCGGCTGCACAACTATGGCGTGTTCGACGAGGTGTATTTGCGCACGGAGATCGAGCGCGTGCGCGTGCAGGGTTACGCGGGCCGCAACAGCGGGTTGATCGACGGCATGGCTGGCGTGGCGGTGCCGATTCTCGACCGCTCGGGGCATGCGGTCGGCGCGTTGAGCGTCGGCACGCTGTCGACGCGCCTGGGCGAAGACCGCCTGCCGATGGTGGTCGAACTGCTGAAGCGCCAGGCGCAGGCGCTCGGCCCGCAGATCAATCCGTTCGACGTGGCCGTGCGCCGTCCGGTTCATGGCCTGACGCGCGCGATGGCGACGAGGCCGCTGTCAGGGCCGGCGGAATAAGCAGCAGAGCCGTACGAGCGCGCCTGGGTTCAGGCATTTTCGCCGCGCGCATGCGATTCGCAGCGATGAGCCGCGTTGCCGGCCTTATTTGCCGTAACGCGCCGCTGTGTTGAAGAAGCCACGCCATCGGGTGATCTTGCCGCCTCGAATCGTGAAGATGTGCGCCCATTCGCTCTCGAAAGTCTTGCCCGTATCGAGCGCCGTCGACTTCTCCCAGCCCAGGACCGTCACATGATCGCCCGCCTCGATCAACTCGCGCGGCTCGAACTCGTGTATCTGATCGGCTCGCGGGATATCGGCGAAGAAGGCCGCGACCTCGTCGCGCGTTGTGCGCCGTCCAGCGTAAGGCAGGCCTGCGGAGGCGACGAACTCCCAGTCGACTTCGTCGCCGACGAGATCGAGAATCGCCGGCACATCGCCGCGTCCGAAGGCTTCGTATGCACGCTGTACGATTTCTTTAGCCGCTCCCATGTTGTCCTCCCTTCGCGCTGTTCGTGTGCTGCTGAGCCTCTTCATGCACGTCCCGCTGCTGCCAGCGGCCCTTGCTTCAGCATAGGTCATGAACGCATGGAACAGCAGGGTGCGCGAGGTCTGCGCGCGGTCTATCGGAGCGCGATGGCCGGCTATCTGCGAAACAGATGCGGATGGCTGTCGATGATCGCGCGAATGAAATCCCACACGAAGCGAATCCGCCTCGTCTTGAAGAGATCTTCCGGCGCGGCGAGCCATAACGTGCGCGTGATCTGCGCGCGATCGGGAAACAGATTGATCAGGTCCGGGCGAGCCGTCGCGACATACGGCGTCAGAAGTCCGATGCCCATGCCGGCCGCGAGGGCCTCGCGTTGCGCGAGCACGCTCGTCGACGTGAATCGTCTCTTCGGCTTCGATACGAGTTCGTCGAGAACGCGATAGCGCTCGCTCACGGAGCCGTCGTGCACATAGTCGACGAAGTCGTGCTCGGCGATATCCGCAAGGCCGCGAATGGGCGCGTGCATGTCGAGATAGGCCCGGGAGCTGTAGAAAAAGTAATCGACATCGGCGAGACGCGTGACCGTATAGCGGCCCATCTGCGGCGGCTCCAGCGTGACGAGAATCTCGACCTCGCGCGTGACGAGGCTCGGGAATTGCGGCTGCGCCATCAGCTCGACGTGAAGATCGGGCTGCTGCCTGTTCAGTTCCACGATGCCCGATGCCAGCACATGTATGCCGAACGCCTCGGGCGTGCCGACGCGCACCGTGCCGTGAATCGCGGAAGACCGGCTCATATGCTCTTCTATCGCACCGAGCATGGCGTTTTCCATGCGCTCGGCGTGAGGCACGAGCGCCTTTCCTGCATCGGTGAGCGAGTAGCCGTTACGCCGCCGGTCGAACAGCACCGTGCCGAGCGATTCTTCCAGACGATTGATCCGGCGCGATACCGTCGAATGCTCGACATTCAATCGTTCGCCCGCGGTGGAAATTTTCCCCGTGCGTGCGACTTCGAGGAAGTATCGAAAGTCGGTCCATTCCAGATCGTTCTTCATGGTCTCCGTTCGCCGTCTCGTCATGTCACGACGATAGCGGATGATGATGGGACACGGTCCAATCATCGCATGCTCCGGAGGGCTGCATCGATGAAACGCGGGCAAGCGTGAGCAGCCCGCCCGCTGACTGGGAAGTCTGTCGTGTCAAAGCGCGAACGAAAGCGCAGGCTCCGTGCGCGCCTGCAATGCCTCGCGCGACACGCCCGGTGCGAGTTCCCTCACGACGAGTCCTTGTTCAGTTACGTCGATGACCGCGAGATCCGTGATGATCCTGTTCACGACACTGGCGCCCGTCAACGGCAACGAGCAGTGCCGCAGGATCTTCATTTCACCGGTACGTGTCGTGTGCTCCATCAGCACGACGACGCGTCGCGCCCCGCCGACGAGATCCATCGCGCCGCCCATGCCCTTGACCATCTTGCCGGGGATCATCCAGTTCGCGAGGTCGCCAGCTTCGCTGACCTGCATCGCACCGAGTATCGACTGATCCATGTGGCCGCCGCGGATCATCGCAAAGGACATCGACGACGCGCATATCGATGCGCCCGGCACCATCGTGATGGTCTGCTTCGCGGCGTCGATGAGATCCGGGTCGATCTCGTCCTCGTCGGGCGGCTCGCCGATGCCGATCAGGCCGTTCTCGGATTGCAGCCAGACCTGCATGCCGTCGGGCACATGCTGAACGACCTTCGTCGGCAATCCGATGCCGAGGTTCACATAGTCTCCGTCGCGGAGTTCGGTGGCGGCGCGGGCCGCCATTTGCTCGTGGTTCCAGGCCATGATCTACCTCTCAGTTGCCGCGCGTGCGAAAGCTTCTGCGCTCGATGCGCTTGTCGGGATAACGGTTCAGAACGATGCGGTCGACGAAGATGCCGGGCAGGTGCACGTCATCGGGATCGATCTCACCGATCTCGACGATCTTCTCGACCTCGGCGATGGTGATGTTGCCCGCCATCGCGACATCGGGATTGAAGTTGCGCGCCGTGCGCGAGAACACGAGATTGCCCGCGCGGTCCGCAACCGATGCCTTCACCAGCGAGACATCGGCGTTCAACGCGGTTTCCATGATGTAGCGCCTGTCGCCGAAGAGGCGCTCTTCCTTGCCTTCGGCGATAACCGTGCCCACGCCCGTGCGGGTGAAGAACGCAGGAATGCCGGCGCCGGCCGCGCGCAGGCGTTCGGCGAGCGTGCCTTGCGGCGTGAATTCGAGTTCGAGTTCGCCGGACAGATACTGGCGTTCGAACTCCTTGTTCTCGCCGACATAGGACGAGACCATTTTTCTGATCTGCCGCGTCTTCAGCAGAATGCCAAGGCCGAAATCGTCGATGCCGGCATTGTTGCTGATGCAGGTCAGATCGTTCACGCCGCTGTCGCGAAGCGCGAAGATGAGCTTCTCCGGGATGCCGCACAGGCCGAATCCGCCGATGGCAATGATCTGCCCATTCCTGACGACGCCGGCGAGCGCGTCCTCGGGTGTCTCGAATACCTTCTCCATATCAAGCTCTCTGTGTTTTGAATCGTCTCGTGGGTCGCATTTTCAAGCGGGATTCTTTGCGAAATTCTGGCGTCGCGGACGAGCGCCTGGCAACGGCGATCCGCGCAAGCTTGAGGTGCGGAAATGCACAATCCATTCGAATCGGACTCGATGGTCAAGCCATCGGTGAGCCGCTAACCACGAGACGTATCCGTGCATAAATGCACAGCCACTTTGCGGGCATTGCATATCTCTATTCACGTCCGATGCGGATAATTTGCCTGAACCGAGGCGAATCACGTGCTCTCGATATGGCAATTAATCAGCGAGATTTCTGTTCCCGGTGACACGAGAAAAATTTCGCGCAATCGAGGAATGGAGATCATGGAAATCAGAACAGTTGCATTCATCGGCGTCGGGAGCATGGGCGCGCCGATGGCCCGTCGCGTCATGCAAGCGGGATTCGAACTCATCGTCTGCGACCGCAATCCGGCGGTGCTCGCGTCATTCGAGGCGCAAGGCGCACGCGTCACGATGTCGGCACGAGATTGCGGCGTGGCCGATGTCATCGTCGTCCTCGTCGGCAACGATGCGCAGATCAGGGACGTGACGATCGGCGCGGACGGTCTCGTGCATGGTATCGCCGAAGGCCACGCGCCGATCGTCTGCGTGATGAGCACGACCTTGCCGGACACGTTGCAAGGCATCGCGCCGCGGCTGGAGGCGGCGGGCGCGCATCTGATCGATGCGCCGATCAGCGGCGGCATCGTCAAGGCGGAAGACGGCACGCTGACGATCATGCTCGGCGGCGCTTGCGCCGATGTCGACGCCGTCATGCCGGTGATGCGCGCGATGGGGCAGAACCTGTTTCGTTGCGGCGAGCTGGGGTCGGCCGAAGTGGTCAAGGTGGTCAACAACATGCTGTGCATCGCGACGATGTTTCTGACCGCCGAAGCGATCGATCTCGCCGAGCGCCACGGCGTGAAGTTCGAGCAGATCGCGCCGATCATCAACGTCAGCACGGGACGGAATTTTCTCACCGTCGATGCCGCCGAAGGACGCCGTCAATACGGCGCGTGGGCGCGATCGGAGGAGGCGTTCGGCGCACTGGTGAAGGTCGTGAGCAAGGATCTGCATCTCGCCAGGGATATGGCGGCGTCGGGCAAGCTCGATCTCGGTCTTCTCGGTGAAGTCTCACGTTATGTCGACGCCCACGGCGGCGCGGCGATGGATCAATGGATGCGTCACGGAGGCGTTCGCTGATGCACATGCGGTGACCCGGTCAGGCGGAGGTGCCGCGGGTGATGAGTCGATAATAATTACTTAGGATTGGAGACGAGTTGATGGCCCTCTTCATAGTCGTGGCGGCCCTGGTGTTTCTGATGTTCGCCGCGTATCGCGGCTACAGCGTGATTCTCTTCGCACCCGTTGCCGCGCTGGCCGCCGTGCTGTTCACCGAGCCCGCCGCCGTCGCGCCGGTGTTCTCCGGCATCTTCATGGAGAAGATGGTCGGCTTCGTGAAGCTCTATTTCCCGGTGTTCCTGCTCGGCGCGCTGTTCGGCAAGGTGATCGGGATGTCGGGCTTCGCGGCGTCCATCGTGGCGGCTGCGATTCGCCATATCGGACGTTCGCGCGCCAACGTCGTGATCGTCGCGGTGTGCGCGTTGCTCACCTATGGCGGCGTGTCGGTGTTCGTCGTCGTGTTCGCGGTGTATCCGTTCGCGGCGGAGCTTTATAGGCAGAGCAACATCCCGAAGCGGCTCATGCCCGGCGCCATTGCGCTCGGTTCCTTCTCGTTCACGATGGACTCGCTGCCGGGCACGCCGCAGATCCAGAACATCATCCCCACGACGTTCTTCAAGACGACCGGATGGGCCGCGCCGTGGCTCGGTGTGATCGGCTCCGTGTTCATGGTCGTGATCGGGCTTGCCTACCTTGAATGGCGCCGCCGCAGCGCGATGGCCGGGGGCGAGGGCTACGGCAGCGTGCTCATCAACGAGCCAGAACGGGTCGACACCGCTGCGCTGCCGAATCCGATGCTGGCGATCCTTCCGCTCGTGCTCGTCGGCGTGGCGAACTTCGTCTTCACGAAGTGGATTCCGCTCTGGTACGGCGTGTCCTACACCGTGCCGCCGGAGATCCTGCCGGGCGTGCACGCGCCGATCACGACGCCGATCAGGACGGTCACGGCGATCTGGGCGGTCGAAGCAGCGCTGCTGCTCGGTATCACGCTCGTGATCGTCACGGCGTCCCGCCGCGTGGCAGCCGGCTTCGCAGACGGTTCGAAGACCGCGGCGGCAGGCGCGTTGCTGGCCGCGATGAATACCGCATCGGAATACGGTTTCGGCGGCGTGATCGCGGCGCTGCCCGGTTTCGTCGTGGTCAGCGATGCCCTCAAGGTCATCCCGAATCCGCTCGTGAACGCGGCGGTGTCGGTCAGCACGCTGGCGGGCATCACGGGCTCGGCATCGGGAGGGATGAGCATCGCGCTTGCTGCGATATCCGAGCAGCTGATCAGGAACGCACAGGCCGCGCATATCCCGATGGACGTGCTGCATCGCGTGGTCGCGATGGCGAGCGGCGGCATGGACACGCTGCCGCACAACGGCGCGGTGATCACGTTGCTGGCCGTGACGGGACTCACGCACCGGCAGTCGTATCGCGACATCTTCGCCGTCACGCTGATCAAGACGCTGGCCGTGTTCTTCGTGATCGCCGTGTACTACACGACGCGCCTTGTCTGACCTCATCCAATCAACGCAATCAAGGAGACTCCACATGGCTCGGGGGCAGCGGGCATCGTCCGCGCCGCGGCGCTATCACCGGAAGACGTCGCATCGACGGCGCTGTTTCTCGCTTCCGATGAATCGCGCTCGACCGCGGGCCACATTCTTCCCGTCGATGGCGGGCTGACCATTTCCTGATTTCACACCACGGACATTACGATGAACGAATACACCGATATCCTCTACAACGTGGGCGGCGGCGTCGCGCGCATCACCATCGACCGGCCGGAAAAGTACAACGCGTTTCGCGGCCGGACCTGCGATGAGCTCATCCACGCGATCAACGCGGCGTCGTGGGACAAGGCGGTCGGCGTGGTCGTGCTGACCGGCGCGGGCGACAAGGCGTTCTGCACCGGCGGCGACCAGTCGGCGCACGATGGCGGCTATGACGGACGCGGCATGATCGGCCTGCCGGTCGAGGAATTGCAGGGTGCGATCCGCGATTGCCCGAAGCCCGTCGTCGCGCGTGTGAACGGCTATGCCATCGGCGGCGGTAACGTGCTC
This sequence comes from Caballeronia sp. 11_S32, assembly GCF_056930355.1. Lineage (NCBI taxonomy): Bacteria > Pseudomonadati > Pseudomonadota > Betaproteobacteria > Burkholderiales > Burkholderiaceae > Caballeronia > Caballeronia sp. 11_S32. The sequence goes on along the minus strand of NZ_JBXOWH010000004.1, from coordinate 1,348,514 downwards.
GTCACCTGTTGCGATCTGGCGATTGCTTCCGACACGGCGCAACTCGGTCAGGTCGGTCCCAGGGTCGGTTCCGTGGATCCGGGATTCGGGACTGCGCTGCTTGCCCGCATAGTCGGCGAGAAGCGCGCGAGGGAGATCTGGTTTCTCTGTCGTCGATACACCGCGAACGAAGCGCTGAGCATGGGGCTCGTGAACGCGGTCGTACCGCACGAGAAACTGGACGCCGAGGTCGACAGATGGTGTCAGGAAATCCTCGCCATGAGCCCGACGGCGCTCGCCATTGCGAAACGCTCGTTCAACGCGGACAGCGAATCGATCCGCGGCATCGCGGGGCAGGGCATGCAGGCGCTCGCAATGTACTACGAAACTGAAGAATCAAAGGAAGGCGTGCGGGCGTTTCTCGAGAAGCGCAAGCCGAGGTTTCGCGATGTGCCGGTGCGGAGGCCGGACGAGAACTGATCGATATTTTCATCGCATGTCGGTCCGAATCGGCGTCGAGCTAAGAGGCTGGACGCGCGCAGTCGGCCAGTAAGCGACGTTCGACGGGGATCTCGCCTGGTCACTCAGACGTCGGCTCGCCCCTTGCCGCGGACGTTCGATTTGCGAAGGCGACCAGACTCCTGCCTCTGGGGGGAACGGGTAATTGCCCGTTTGCTCACTTTCGTTGTGGTGTGTTTCGACTCACGCATTCGCGTTGAAGTCAGCGACGAAGAATCCATCGCGCGGGGGGCCTGCTACCGCTTTCGTGCAGCGGACTCGGGAAACGCGTATTGCGTCATCCGATCCTGACGTTCGGGCGCGGGACGGCACCGCATCGCGCGCTGGAGAGGACATCGTCGACAAGCTTGCGCTCGCCAACGGCGTGCCGCTCGCAGATACGCGCATCACCGGTTGGCCGTCGAGTTCAGCGATCGTGCAACTCGTGCGCGATGGCCTCGGCGTGGCGGCAACCGACGCGCGGATGCGCCGCTTTTCGTGCTCGGCGCGGCGAACGCGACACGGGCGGCTGTCACGAATACTGCGAGCAGGCGAATCGACGCTTGATCGAGCGGCTATGACACTCGGCCTGGCAAGAACGTCGCGTCGCTCGAGCGGACGCTTGCCGGGCTGGTCGCCCTTTGAGCGCAATCCCGCTCAAAGGGGCGCCCGGTCAAGTTGGACTGGGCGGATCAGGGATAGGCAGCCGCCGCGGCGAGATAGAGCACGACCGCTATCACGACCACCGCAGTAAAGCCTAGATGAATCGCCACTATCGTCGCCAGGACTGCAGCCACCACGGACGTGCACGCGTTGACGCCCCACGCCCAGGGCACGAGCGTTTCGGCACAGCCGGCAACGCGGCTGAGCCCGAGCGGAAAGGGCATGCCCATCGTAAAGCCGAGCGGCGCGATGAGCAGCACGGCAATCGCTATTCTGACCGGGTCGGATAGAGGTATCAGGAGCGAGAACAGAGGGGGCAGCACGAACAGGTAGCAGAGCGAGATGGCAGAGAGGGCCACGATGGCGGTCGCCGCAGTCGACCAATGGTTTCTGATCGTGCGCGGCCGTGTCGCGGAACGGGCGACCCGTGCCTCGCGACCCTGCAGGCGCTGCGCGTACCGGCTTCCGAGTCCCGCGAACGAGAGGAACGCACACAGCACGACCGCCACAGCGTAGAGCGGGTGGCTCAGGAGCAGAACGAACTTCTGGATGAACGCGATCTCGATGAACATGAAAGCGAAGCCGATCGCGACGAAATAGATCGCGACTCTGCTTTCCGATATCGCCGCCACCGAAGCAGTGGCATCACCGCGGGAAGTGGCGTCCAAACGCGATGAACCGTGAGCCGTGCCCGTCCGGCGCTTCATCACCCACAGAGGCAAGAGGATCAACACGAAGGCCATCAATGTCGCCTGCAGAAGGGTGGCGATCAGTACCGGGTAGCCCCATTCCAGCAAGGTCATGCCGCCTCGCCCTTTCAACGCGAGAAACTCGGGCAGCGATCGCCATTTGAAGAAGTGAAAGAAGTACGGTTTGTCGTCCGTGGCGGGGCGGATATCGAACTTGTAGCGCGCCCAGAACGTTTCCCGCCCGGGACTCAGCAGCGCGTGCGCGGCTTCGAAGAAGTAGGGCCTTTCAAGTACGTTGTAGCGATTCGCTTCGGCGGCCTGCATCCCCGGGTAGTATCCGACGTCGAACGAACGGGCATGGCAGAAGCTGCGCAGCGCGGCGATGTCCTTGTCATCGAATTCGCCGTTCTTGACCAGCAGCGTCGCGGTCTTCCATCCGCGGATCAGCATGAGCCGTCGAGATGGTTGTCTCACACCGGCGTTCTCCATCGCCAGTACGGCCGTCGCAAACAGTTTGAGGACGTCGCGCGGGGGCAGCGTGACCCAGCGAGTGATCGCCAGTATGCCGCCTGCGTTGAGATGGCGCAGATAGTCCTGAAACGCCTGCACAGTGTAGAGGTAGCTCTCGGAAAGGGCGTAAAGCCCGGCCGAGGTGGCACTGAAGGAGTCCAGCAGCGCGACCTGGATGAGGTCGTAGCGCTCGCCGCGCGCGGCGACGAAACCACGCGCTTCGCCGGCGAACAGTCGAACGTTGGGTGCGCTGTACGGCTTGCCGGAAAAGTCGGCAAAGCGGTGCTGAACCGCTTCGACGATCTGTGGATTCAGTTCGACCGCGTCGATTGCGCTCGCTTCGTGATACAGCGCCTGCAATACGTCGCCGCCTGCCCCACTGCCGAGCACGAGGACTTTGGGTCGCCGCAGCAAGTGATAGGGAAGCGCGGAGGTCATTGAGTCGAGGTAACCGAGCGGCTCGCGCCGCCCGTCATAGCGATTGAGCGCGGACAGTCCGTCGCCGTCGGTGAATACGCCGAGTTGCGGCGGCGGTTCCATCGTCGCGTTGAGGCTCAGCCCGGGCGCATGTCGGAAGGGAATCGAGGGGCTTTCCACCACCGTGACGACACCCAGCGGGCTTGAGCTTTCGGCGACCACGTGCGCGTCCTTGATACGCAGAGCCTGGCTCAGTTCCTTGTACTCCGATGGCCGCAATACGATCCAGTCTCGCGGCAGGCCGGTGGCCAGCATGGCGGCGGCGCCGAGCAACAGGATCGGCAACCACTTCCGGTGCCAGCGGCATTCGACGCATGCCAGCGCCGCTGCCGTGATGCCTGCGGCGCCCACTACCCGAAGCGCATCCAGCGGACGCAGCACGAATAGCGCGCCGATGATCGCGACGCTGCCCAGGCCCGCTCCGCCAATGTCGAAACTGTAGATACGCGGGATCTGGTCATTGAACCGTGTGAAGGTGAGACAGACGCTGGTCGCGGCGCAGAAGAAAGGAACGAAAAGGAGCACGTAGATCAACAGCAGGCGCAAAGGTTCGCGCGGATTCCAGAGAATCTCCAGCGGGTTGAACGCGATGCGCTGCGCGAAAGCGAACGAGGTGACCGCAAAGACGCCGAACAGGATTGCACCGGCGACAAACACGGCTGTGAACCGTGCCACGAGCCAGCGCTGCGCAAGCGAGACCATGGCGCCGGCTGCTCCGTAGCCCAGCAGCGCCGCGCTGATCATCATGTACGCGAAGTGATGCCATTGAATGATCGAAAAGAGCCGCATCAACAGCAGCTCGTAACCGAGGGCAGCGGCTGAAAGCAGCGAGACGGAGAGCAACGGCGCGGCCGGCATGATGGCATGAACCTGAAGGGGATGCGGACGGCGCGCGCTCAGCCATGCTGCCATGCGGGTTCGCGGGATATCTTTGGGCCGCTCGATTCAGTGCCCGACGAGAGGCACGAAGCGGACGGGCAGAATCTGTCGGGTGGAGACGGTCCCGTCGTTCGCCTTCGTGATCAGCAGCAGATATTGCGTCAGAAACTGCGCGCCTACGGGAATGACAATCCTGCCGCCGGGCTTCAACTGCCGCACGAGAGGAGGGGGGACGTGGCTCGAGGCGGCGGTGACGATGATGGCATCGTAGGGCGCGTGGGCTTCCCATCCGTAATAGCCGTCTCCTACCTTGGTTTCCACGCGCTTGTAAGCAAGCCGCTGCAAGCGCTCCTGAGCCGCTTGGCCCAGAGGTTCGATGATTTCGATCGTATAGACCGCTTGCGCGAGGGTCGAGAGAATCGCCGCCTGATACCCTGAGCCGGTGCCGACTTCCAGCACGACGTCAGTGGGCTTGATCATCATCAGGTCGGTCATCAACGCGACGATATAGGGCTGCGAAATGGTCTGGCCATAGCCGATGGGAAGAGGCCGGTTCTCATAGGCGTTGCGCTCCTCGTCGGGTGGCACGAACTGGTGGCGAGGCACTTGGTTCATCGCGGCGAGCACGCGCGGATCGATTGCGGCTCTGCCGGTTGCGAGGGAGGTTTCGGTCGCAAGCTCCGAGATGTTCCTGATCATCGTCGCGCGAAGGGACGCGAAGTCATCGGCGGCGTGAATGCCAGAAGACATCCACGCCAGTGCAATTGCTGGAATCAGGATACGCAGCCAGCGCAGCATGACTCGTTTCACCGTGCGGCCCCAGTTGGCTGTCTGCTGAAATTCTACGCCCGCGTACGCGAGGTCGGGCAGGGCGCGTCTGGCCGTTCGTCGCATGTTTAGCGCAGACTTCGAGCGCGTCATCGTGTCAACGCCAAAGGCCGCATTGCCTCTGGGAACGGCCGTGGCTGGCGCGCTTGTGATGAATGCAAGATTCATGAAGGCTCGCGACGGTGCTTCTGCGATCGCACGCGCCTGTTCCCCCCGCATCCAGTAACGTTGGCTGCGTTGTACGCGAGGCATCTGCGAGCAATCTTGAGGCGCAGTGAACCGGTTACGCAAAAAATCCATAACCGATCCGTCGCGCCCCTAACTCACCATCTATAGTTAGAGTATGACTAACGTGTTTAACGTGTTGACTCTGAGGACGCCGCCATGACCCGCAAGTACATCGATTGCCGCGCCTTTCCGAGCGAGATGAATTGCTCGATTGCGATCGCGGCGGACACCGACGACGAACTGATTGAAGCCGCGGTGCAGCACGCTGTCGCGGTGCACCATCACGAGGACACGCCCGAGTTCCGCGCACAGCTTAGGCAGGCCTTCAAGGAAGGAACTCCGCCATTGGAAAACCCACAGGCGTCATCCTGACATTGACGGGCGATTTCGACTGGTAACGATCATCGCAAAACGGCGGTCGTCGAGACTCGTGCGCCGTTCCCAGGCGCCTAGATTCGACTGCACCGCTTCGCGAATGACAGCAAGCGGCGCACTGCTGTCCTCCGTTCTTGCTGACATCGATTCGCGAAATCTGCTGGCCGGCTCAGCGAGCTCGACGCGGTATCGCTCCAGTCCGTGCGGCTCGCAGATCCGCTCAGCGCTGCGTCGTCGACTAATGACGCGAGAGGGAATCGTTCCGCCGCTTTTGCCGAGGGTGGCCTCCGTGCCGATGACAATAAAGGTGACTTGGGCAGTTTGAAAAATACTTGGACAAGACAGATGAACTTGTATGTAGCCATTCGACGCGATCCCTCAATTCGCCATTTCCTTATGCAGATTGATAGTCTGCCGTCAGTCATGCGCCTCGATACCGAGCCCGGAGAAGGGGAACTCGTCCTGATCCACTGTAGCTCGGTCCACGAGACGGGTTATGGCTTTCTGAAGATCATTCCACGCCGTGACGGAAAGGAAAAACCGGGAGAAGGCATGGACACGTTTGCATTGCCGCCTGCCGTTATAGCTTGGATCGCTGAGGCCAGAAGCGAATTTGTTGTCTGATCCCCGATGATACCGACGCGCGTTCTCGCGCGCCCTATGGCAACCGCTCGCTGAGCGGGCAAGCGGCTTTTGGCGTTCCCCGCTGGAGCGTGCGTTGACCCGATACGGCCATGAAAGGGACATTCGCTTTCGCCAGGTGAAGCCGTTTGAGCGGCTCTTACACATTCAAAAGCGGTCGTTAGGTGGCGTGCGAGTCGCGTGTCCTGCCGTCATCGAAACCCTTTTGCATTCCGGAACTGATCACCCCGCCGTAGCGGCGGGCCAGACTCTCCCCAACCGGAGAGCAGGCCCGCCTAGGCCGCGAGCCGACACTCCGTGCTTGCAGCGGATCGTTTCTTCTCCAGAACCGCCGGCGCCGTGTCCTCATCGCAAGGGCGCACAGCCCGGCACCGCGCCTGCCGTCATCTCGTCAAGAAACTCGCGCGTGCGGGTGCGCCTCGTTGACCGATCCAGACAGGCTTTATCCTGCTCCCAGGATAGTCCACACTCACGTCAAGCTAGGACTCGCGCGGCCCGTCCCTGACAACCATTCTTGACAAGCCCGTAATTTCACGGCAGCACCTGGTTGAACAGCGTTGCTTGGTACGCTTCAAAGTTGACCGCGTGCCACAGCGGATGCCGACGATGATCGACGGGATCCTCGAAGGCGTTCACATTCATTCACGCTATCTACCGACCAAGTGCAACCGATGATTACCGTGCAGGAGTTGCTCGATACCGAATCTCTGAAACTGACGGTCCTTGGGGGCTCGTCCGGACTGATGCGGACAATCAACTGGGCCCATGCCGTTGACCTTCCCGATCCCTGGCGATGGATTTCCGCCGGTAATCTTGTCATGACGACGGGTGTGGGCCTGCCGCGCAACGCGTCGGACCAGGCTACGTGGCTTGAGAAACTGGCCCATAGCAATGCAAGTGCATTGGTCGTCGCACGCCAGGCCGATGCGCCGGAACTGTCACGCGAGATGCTGGAAGCGGCAGACCGTCTCATGTTCCCCGTGCTCGCCGCGAGCTTCGAGCTTGAGTTCGTCCAGTTGTCGAGGCATGTGATCGAAAGTGTGCTGCAAGCCCAGCGCGACCGCTTCAGAGCCAGCGAACAACTGTTCGAGACTTATGCGACCGCACTGCGCGAAGAGCCGGACATGGCCGGACGACTGACCATTCTTTCCGACCGGTTGCGCCTCGGTCTGGCAATCGAAGATGCTGGCAGCGGCTCGGTCATCGTTTCCTCGCGCTCCTTGCCGGGTTCTGACGAGACTCACCCGGTTCTCGTAGAACGTGTCGCTATTGGCGGGCGGGCGAGGGCGAATCTGGTCATTCGCCGCCGGGACGCGGAAGCTTTGCAAGATCCGCTGCTAGTGCGCTCTCTTCTAGGCCTGCTCGAGATCGAGCTGGAACGCATGATGATCGACCGCGACAACCTTCGGAAAGAAGGCGCGGCGCTTTTGCGCAGCCTGTTGCGGGGAGAGGCCGAGTTTTCCTTTCGTCCAATCCTGGAGCGACGCGGGCTAACGGGCACGCTCGTCGTGCTCGCGGTCGCTCCAGGAAAGCAAGGGCCGTGGAGCGTAGCGGACATCCACCATGCGCCAGCTTTGCACGCCCGCACACCGCTGCTGCTGGAAGACGACGTGCTGCTCGCGCTGGCTCAGGATCACGCCGCTACGATCGATTGCCTGCGCTTCGACCCGGGCAAGGGCACCGTGGTCGGCATAAGCGGGCCCGTCACGGAGGCAGCCGGCTTTCGCGAAAGCGTGCGACAGGCTCGCCTGGCGCTGGCACAGGCACGTGAAGTCGGAATGGAAGTAGTGCGCTACGGAGAAATAGAAACCGGCTATATCACGATGCCGAGGTCGCTCGCCGAGGCGAGCGCCTTGGTTGGCCGCTATCTCGCTCCCGTGATCGAGTACGACCGCGTTCATGGCACCGTGCTGCTCACGACCCTCATGACGTTTCTCGAGAACGATGGCAACTGGAAATCCGCCGCCTTTGACCTGGGCATTCATCGTCAAACACTTGTCTACCGCTTGAAACATATCGAGCAGCTATGTGGCATCAAACCGACTACAACCGACGGCATCACCCGGCTGTGGCTGGCGGTTCAGGCGGGAAAGGCTGCCAATCTATTGTCTGACGATCTATCGAAATCATCAGATGGATAGTCATACATTTGTATAAAAGCCATCCTTCGAGTCGAAATTTTGCGCATAGCCTAGCTCGCGCGCATTGCTTTTAATGGAGGCCACAAAAGACAAATTCGATTCCAGGAGATAACCGATGCCTATCCAGACGGAGCTCGATCCGCGGCTGAAACACGCTCTTAAAACCCGGCATATCAGCATGCTGGCTCTCGGAGGCGTGATCGGCGCTGGCTTGTTCGTAGGCTCTAGCGCAGTCATTGCGTCGACGGGCCCCGGCGCTTTCATCACCTATGCCATTACGGGTTTGATCGTCGCGCTGATCATGCGCATGTTGGGCGAAATGGCTGCGGCTCAACCCATGATGGGTTCATTTGTCGATTACGCACGCCTTGCTTACGGCGATCTCGCCGGCTATGCGATGGGTTGGCTTTACTGGTATTTCTGGGTGATCGTGGTCGGGTTCGAGGCCGTCGTAGGCGGGCAAACCATCCATGCATGGTTTCCCGCCATTCCCGTCTGGATCATCTCGCTAGGCCTGATGGTCATGATGACGGCGCTCAATCTCTTGTCCGTCAAATCATTCGGAGAAGCGGAATACTGGTTCGCGGGTGTCAAGATCGTAGCCATTGCCGCTTTCCTGATCATAGCGGGCGCCTACGTCTTCCATCTCTGGCCAGGATCGACAGCAACGTTCTCCAACCTGACCGCACACGGCGGCTTCTTTCCCAAAGGCGTGGGGACGCTATTCACGAGCGTCGTGGTCGTGATCTTCTCAATGACAGGGGTGGAAGTAGCCACCATTGCCGCTGCGGAATCCGAGCATCCCGAACGCAACGTGCGCCGCGCAGTCAACACGGTGATGGCCCGCATCCTGGTCTTCTTCGTTCTTTCCGCGTTGTTCATCGTCGTGGCTCAGCCGTGGACGGACATCGTGCCAGGCAAATCCCCATTCGTGGCGACGCTTGAGAAGATCGGCATCCCGGGCGCCGCAACCGTATTGACAGCCGTCATCCTCGTCGCCGTGCTGTCCGTGCTCAACGCGGGACTTTATACATCGTCGCGTTTGCTTCTGGTCCTCAGTTCCAACAACGAGGCGCCGAAGTGGGTGGGACGTGTCAACGGCCGTGGCGTACCTGCCCGGGGCGTCATCGCTTCGACGCTGGTCGGATACGGCTGCGTGGTGATCGCAGCGCTCTGGCCCGACACTGTCTTCCTGTTTCTGATCAACTCGTCGGGTGCGGTGTTTCTGTTCGTCTATCTGATGATCTGCCTGTCACAGATCAAGCTGAGGGGCGAATGGGAACGCCGGGGCATGCTGAAGCTCCGGATGTGGGGCCATCCGTGGCTGCCGCTGCTCGTCACCGTCACCATCATCGCCGTACTGGTAAGCATGGCGCTCGATCCGAAGAGCCAGATCAGCCTTCTTCAAAGCGTCATCGCTCTGATCGTCATTCTCGCCTCCTACCCGGTGTTCTGCGTCAAGAGCAAGCGGAAGCAGGCGCGGACCGCGACACCATCGGCGGCAAATCGCACATGACGTGGAATCGGCGAGTTCCGCATACGCCTGGGACTCGCACGGTAATCGTCACAGCGATAAACGAATCCGAAGTGCATGAACACGAACCTGGATTGGTAGGAGAGACGGATGCCATCCGCACAAGAACTGACGCACCTTCCGAACCGCCCGCTGTGGCATGAACACTCGCGCGCGCGGGAAACGCTGGACCGGGAAGAGCAGGCCGATGTCGTCATCGTCGGCGCGGGTTATACAGGGCTTTGGACTGCGTACTATCTACTGAAGGCTCAGCCGTCGCTGAACGTCATCCTGCTGGAGCGCGAAGCTGTCGGCTTCGGCGCTTCGGGCCGCAACGGAGGGTGGGCGTCGGCAATATTTCCGATCGCGCTCGAACGCGTGGCGCACATGTATTCGCACGCCGCGGCATTGCATTTGCAGGCAGCGATGAACGAGACAGTGAACGAAATTGGACGCGTGCTCGATCTTGAAGGCATCGATGCCGACTATGCCAAGCAAGGTTTTCTCTCCCTTGCACGCAGTCAGCCTCAGTTCGATCGAATTCGAGCCTCAGTCGATGCGTCGGTTCGCTTTGGATTGCCGGATCAATGGCGCGCGCTCGATGCACAGGAAGCTTCGACGCGGATCGGCGCCGAGCGTGTGCTGGGCGGCCTTTACACCGAGCACTGCGCGCTGATCCATCCCGGCAAGCTCGTGCGTGGCCTGGCAACCGTTGTAGAAGCAATGGGCGCGCGAATCTTCGAGAAGACGGCCGCTCTCAAAATCGCGCCCGGACAGGTGAGCACGGCGCATGGCGGCGTCAAGGCAAGGACGGTGGTGCGCGCAACCGAGGCATTTTCCTGCCAGCTGCCGGAGAACAGCCGCTCCGTCATTCCGCTCTACTCGCTGGTACTCGCCACGGAGCCGCTGCCGCAGGAGCTTCGTCAGCGGCTGAGGCTCGATCATCGCCTGGCTTTCAATGACATGCGCCACCTGAGGGTGTACGGACAAGTGACGGCGGAAGGCCGGCTGGTGTTTGGCGGCCGCGGCGCTCCTTACCGCTTCGGCTCAAGAATGTCACCCGAGGATGACCTGGTCGACAAGGTCCACGCCAACATCCACGCCGCAATGCTCGAGTTCTTCCCCGATCTGGCCGATGCCCGCATCACGCATCGCTGGGGCGGCGCGCTGGGGGTGTCGCGGGACTGGTGCCCGACCGTGAGTATGGACAAGGACGCGCGCATTGCCTGGGCGGGAAACTACGTCGGCGATGGAGTCGCAACGAGCAACCTGGCAGGCCGCATCCTGCGCAATCTGATTCTCGATCGCGAAGACGAGATCAACCAGTTGCCCGTGGTTAATCATCGCTCGCCGGCCTGGGAGCCGGAGCCTTTTCGCTGGATTGGGGTCAATGGCGGTCTCACAGCGGCGGGTTTCAGTGACTTCGAAGAACGTTTAACAAACCAGCCATCGCGTACAGCACGGGTTCTGGAAAAGCTGACGGGCGCCCATTGAAAAAGGAGAAGTACATGTCGAAGTTCACCATCGTCAAAGCCGCCGATATTGCTTCGGCTCGACTCGCCGCGGCCGGCCAGCGAGCCGGGGCCGATAGCGGCGATCCCCAGATTGCTGTCAAGTCTGTGGCGCCCGAAGCGGTTGGCAATCTGGGCATCTGGGAATGTCAGCCAGGAGGCTGGCCAGTGATAAACCGCCCCGATACCGAATTCACGTACATCATCTCCGGCCGTGCCAGGCTCACCGACGACTCGACGGGTGAAGTGACCGAGATCGTCGGTGGGGATCTCGTCATCTTGCCGCCCGGATGGACGGGGCGCTGGGATGTCCTTGAGCCCGTTCGCAAGATCTACGCAATTTATTGAACCGATGCACGCCGTCGTTCAGACGGCAGGGTATCCATAACACCGACCTATAGTTTGGAGACAAAGCATGCGCAAATTCATTACTCTTGGCGCGACAGCCTGCACAGCGGTCGCTCTGACGCTGCCGGCAATGGCGCAGGAAGTTGTCGCGATCGGACACTCGGCCCCGCTCACGGGGCCTCAGGCGGCCAACGGCAAGGACAATGAAAATGGCGCGCAAATGGCTGTCGACGAACTAAATAAACAAGGGGTGCTGGTAGCAGGTAAGAAGGTAACTTTTAAATTGGAATCGCAAGATGACCAGGCCGATCCAAAAACCGGCGTTCAGATTGCCCAGATCCTCGTTGATCGCAACGTCGTCGCTGTCTTGGGGCCATACAACTCAGGCGTGGCTATTCCTGCTTCTCGCGTCTATAACAATGCAGGGGTTCCGCTGCTGCCTGTCGCCTCGAACCCCGCGATTACAAAGCAAGGCTTTAAAAACATTTTCCGGATCGGGGCGAGTGACGCTCAGCTTGGTGGGACGATGGGGGACTTCGCGGCGAAGGAGTTGAAGGCCAAAACGGTTGCAATCATCGACGACCGTTCCGCCTATGGGCAGGGAATCGCGGAACAGTTTGAGGAATCGGCCAAGGCAAACGGCCTGGAAGTTATCGATAAGCAATTCACCAACGGTCAAGCAACCGATTTCCTTGGCGTCCTTACGGCTCTCAAAGCCAAGAACCCTGATGTCATTTTCTTCGGCGGCTACGCCTCTCAAGCCGCGCCGATGGTCAAACAGATGCGGCAGCGCGGTCTGAGAGCGAAGCTACTTGGAGGCGACGCCATCTGTACAGCGGACATGGGAAGAGTGGCAGGCGAGGCGGCCTCGATTGTCTACTGTTCCCAAGGCGGGACCGCTCTGGACCAGACTGAGGAAGGTAGACAATTCATCAAGAAGTACAAGGACATTTATCATGCTGACATGCAAGTCTATGCAGTCAACTATTACGATGGAGTCAAAATGCTGGCCGACGCCATGGCGAAAGCGGCGACGACGACTGACAAAGGCAAGCTGATCGCACAACTTGCAAAGGAACAATACAAGGGGATAGCCGGCACGTACTCCTTTGATGCCGAGGGGAATCTAAAAGGCGCGCCAACCACTGTGTATGTCATTCGAAACGGCTTGCCCGTTCCTTATGTCAGGTAGGCTGCGACTTCACGAAAAGGCGTGATTTCGAGCGTTCCGGGCTTGCGGGCATACGGCTGACACGGACTCAATCCGCGACAGGCTCCTCGATCTCGATATCGAGGAGCGCCGCGCTCATCGACTTGCCATGTGCGTCGAGCGCCAGCGACCGCGTGACGCCGCCGCCGAGCGCGTGTCCCAGCACGAAATTGAACGCACCCAGAAGCGGCAGCTCATAGCGCACGACATCGCCTTTCACCACATCGGCGAGATGTGCCCTGACGCGCTCGGGCGTCAACGCGTCGCGCAAATGCGCGTAATGCTTCGCGTCGAAGCAGATTACCGAGACGTTCAGCGTGTTGCCCTTGTCGCCGGTACGGCCGTGCGCCAGTTCACGCAGTTTCATCGTTGGTCTCCACGAATTCGAAAACGGGATTCACATGTTCGCGCGCGAGCAGCACCGATTGCACGGCGATGACTTCGCGCGTCGTTTTGGTCACGCCGCCGCCGGCCGCCGGGCCGTTGGTGTAGAGCGTTTCGACTTCGTTGCCGATGCGCGCCGCTTCATTCGCGTTCGATGTGCGCCCCGCCACGCGCACGCGGACCTCTAAAGGCTCGCCGCCGCGGGACGCCAGCGCATCGCCATAGAGCGCATTCACGCCGATCAGGTCGAAGCGAAGCTCGCTCGTATCGACGCCGGTGATCGCAAGGCGCTCACGCACGATATCGAGCGCGAGCCGCGCGCGTGCCACGGCGCCGGGTCCGCCATAGGAAATCTGCCCTTCGCCGATATAGCCGTCGACATAGGCGACCGAGACTTTGAGCGTATCCGTGCGCGCATGGCCGCGTCCGCCCGACACGCGCACGCGGTCTTGCGCTTCCTGCATCACGCGTACCTGCGTGAAGTCCGCGACCACATCCGGCTGGTAGTAACGCGCCGGATCGTGGATCTCGTAGAGCAGTTGTTCCTTGCACGTCGCCTCGGTGACGGCGCCGCCCGCATGCGGCACCTTCGTCACGACGATGGAACCGTCCGCGCCCACCTCGCCGATCGGAAAACCGAGCCGCGCGAGATTGCCGACGTCCTTGTAGCCGGGATCGGCGAAGTAGCCGCCCGTCACCTGTCCCGCGCATTCGAGCAGATGCCCGACGACGGTCGCCTGTCCGAGCGTATTCCAGTCATCCATCTTCCAGCCGAATTCGTGGATAAGCGGCGCCGTGAACAACGACGGATCCGCGACGCGCCCCGTCAGCACGATATCCGCGCCCGCGGCGAGCGCGCCGACGATAGGCGCCGCGCCGAGATACGCATTCGCAGATACGATGCGATCCGCATACGCGGCTACATCGTCGCCGGATTCCTCGAAACGCAGATGCGAGCGCAGGACGGCATCGAGCACGTCGTCGCCGGTGACTGCGGCGATCCTCAGTCCATCGAGGCCGAGCTCGCGCGCGATCCGCGCGGTCTTGCGCGCCGCCGCACGGGGATTGGCCGCGCCCATGTTCGAGATGAGGCGCACGCCGTTTTTCACCGCGACGGGCAGCACCGCGCGCATGCGCGCTTCGAGCAGCGGGTCGTAGCCGAGATCGGGGTCGTTGCGGCGCGCCTGTTGCGCAATGGCGATCGTGCGTTCTGCAAGGCATTCGAACACGAGGTAGTCGAGCGCGCCGTGCTCCGCGAGTTCGACGGCAGGTTCGATGCGATCGCCGGAATAGCCCGCGCCCGCGCCGATTCTGATGGTGTCTTTCATGACGTCGTCCGGTCTGGATTAAAGCGAAAACACGCCCAGCACGACACACGCGATCGTCATGACGATCGATGCGCCGAACAGCAGCGGGAACGTGAACTTCTGATGATCCGCGAGATCGATGCCGCACAAGCCGACGACGAGAAACGTCGCGGGCGTGAGCGGGCTCACGGGAAAGCCGGTCGTCATCTGGCCGAGCAGCGCGGCCTGGCCGACATGCACCGGCGGCACGCCGAGCTGCGACGCCACTTCGGCGATCACGGGCAGCACGCCGAAATAGAACGAGTCGGGATCGAAGAGCATCGACAGCGGCATCGATGCAAGACCGAGCGCGACCGGAATATGCCCCGCCATCGCGGGCGGGACGAACCCGACCGCCGCCTGCGCCATCGCTTTCAGCATGCCGCTGCCCTGCATGATGCCGGTGAACACGCCCGCCGCGAGCAGAATGCCCGCCATCATCAGCGCGGCGCGCGCGTGGGCGTCGATGCGCTTTCGTTGCATGTCCACATTCGGGTAATTGACCATCAGCGCAATGCACAGGCCGACCATGAACATGATCGCGGGCGGAATCTTCTCGCCCATCACGACCATCGTGCCGAGCACGACGATCGTCAGCACGATGTTGAACCAGAAGTTCTTCGGACGGCGCAGCGCCTGTTCCTCGGACGTGAGCTCGCGCTTCGGAAACGGAATCGAACCGTTCGCGCTCGAGTAGCCGAGGCGCTTTTCCTCGCGGCGGCCGAGCCACCACGCCATGCCGAACACGAACACGAGGCCGATTGCCTGCACCGGAATCAGCGGATTGAATAGCGATGAAATCGGCAGATGCAGCGACGCCGATGCGCGAATCATCGGTCCCGTCCAAGGCAGGAAGTTGATGCCCGCCGCCATCGAAACAGCGGCGGCCAGCACGCGCTTGTCCATGTTCAGGCGTTCATAGAGCGGCAGCATCGCGGGGATCGTCACGAGAAAGCACACGGCGCCGGAACCGTCGAGATGGATCAGCAGCGCGAGCAGTGTCGTGCCCATCACGATGCGCGTAGGCTTCGTGCCGACCGCGCGCAGGATGCGGTCGATGATCGGATCGAGCGTGCCCGCATCGGTGATCGTGCCGAAATAGAGAATCGCGAACACGAACATGCCGACGACGGGCGCGAGACTCTTCAGCCCGTCGATGACGAACTTGCTCGTCTGCAAGCCGAAGCCGCCGATCAGCGACGCCGCGATCGGCACGATGATCAGCGCCACGAGTGGCGACATGCGTTTCGAAAGAATCGCCCCGAGCAGGACGAGGATGGTGGCAAGGCCTAGCAACGGCAGCATGTGTCTGTCTCCGAATCTTGTTTTTTGATGTGGTCGAGAGTAAGTTCGGAACGGCGATAACACAATTGAAATGATTTGATCGCAGCTATCACAAACCATAATGGATCTGAATCTTCGCGATATTCGCGCGCTCGTCGCCGTGGCCGAGGCGGGCAGCTTCACGCGTGCGGCCGAGCGGCTGCATCTGTCGCAGCCGGCGCTCACGGTGCAGATACGCCGGCTGGAGGAGGCGGTCGGCGCACGCCTGTTCGATCGCAATAGCCGCAATGTCGCGTTGACGCCGACGGGCCGCGAGCTGCTGCCGCTCTTGCGCAAATCGCTGCGCGACATGGAAAACGTGCTGCGCGATGCGCGCGCGTTAGGCATCGGCGAGAGCGGCACGATTCGCATCGCGTGCCTGCCCACATTCGCGGCGAGCGTGTTGCCCGAGCTGATCATCGACATGAAGCGCGAAGTGCCGCGCGTCGTGTTTCAGATCCGCGATGTCGTGGCGAGCACGGTCAACGCGCTCGTGCGCGACGAGGAAGCGGATATCGGCCTCACCGGCGGCGAGGCGCTCGACCCGATGCTCGAGGTTCTGCATGCGGGCGTGGACCGGCTCGTCGCGGTGTGTCCGCGCGCGCATCCGCTCGCGAGGAAGCGTCGCATCGGCCTGGGCGATCTGGCGCGGTTACCGCTCGTACTCACCGCGCCGGGAACGAGCGTGCGGGCGGTTGTCGATGCGGCGCTCAGCAAATCGAGCGGGCCGCTCGATATCGCGTGCGAACCCACGTACATGATGACCGCCGTCGCGATGGTGCGTGCCGGTCTGGGCGTGACCATCCTGCCCGAGACCGCGCGCGAGGTGCGTGCCGAAGCGGGGCTCGTCGTGAAGGAGATCGAACATCCGGCGTTCGTGCGATCGATCGCAATCGTGAAGAAAAGAGGCAGAACTTTGCCGGCGGTCACCGAGAAGTTCGTGCAACGGATGCGTCAGAGCGTCAAGACGCGGTGAGCTTATCGCGGTTCCATGACCGACCGGCGCCCCGGCAGACTGGCTGTCCTGCGCGCCATCTCGATTCTCCTCACGCCGCTTCGTCAGTCTTCTCTCGCAAGCCACGCCGTTCGAGCCAGCCCACGCCCCAGTCATTGAGTTGCGAGAGAATGGGGCCGATCGTGCGTCCCTCATCCGTCAACGCGTACTCGACCTTGGGAGGCACGACCGGATAGACCGTGCGCGTGATAAAGGCATCCTCTTCCAGTTCACGCAGTTGTTTTACGAGCAACCGCGGCGTGCAGCCAGGCAGGT
Source organism: Caballeronia sp. 11_S32 (assembly GCF_056930355.1). Lineage (NCBI taxonomy): Bacteria > Pseudomonadati > Pseudomonadota > Betaproteobacteria > Burkholderiales > Burkholderiaceae > Caballeronia > Caballeronia sp. 11_S32. Next base: position 1,331,700 of record NZ_JBXOWH010000004.1, on the reverse strand, counting down.
GTCGTTGCAGTTCGTTGAACCTCATCGTGCCCTTCGTGAGCAGATAGTAGAGGACTACACCTTTCCACCGGCCATTGATCAGGTTGAGGGTCGCAACAATCGCGCACGGCGGCGCTTCATCGTATTTGCGACGCTTCGGCATCGAAACGCTCCCGGTCCGAGTCATACGCGGGCAGTCTTTCCACACTACCCTTTTGGGTAGTATATTTAAAAAATTGAAGTATTGCGCTTGCTAGCGCGTGCCCAAACAATGGAACGTGTGCTCAGCGATAAAGCCTGAGCTATCCGCAAAGGAGTGTTCCATGACCCGAGTTGTCCGCTTTCATGAATATGGCGATGCGAACGTGCTTCGCATCGAAGACCTGGACGTCCCCGCACCGGCTGCAGACGAAGTGCAGATTGCGGTGAAAGCCATCGGCCTCAACCGTGCCGAAGTGATGTTTCGCACCGGGCGATATCTCCAGGAAGCCGTGTTTCCCTCTCAGCTCGGCTATGAAGCTGCGGGCGTCGTCAAGGCGCTGGGTGAGGAGGTGACTGGCTTCACTGAAAACGATGCCGTGAGCGTCATTCCAACGCTGGACATGTCCCGTTGGCCGACATACGGAGAATTGATCAACATTCCCGCCAGGTACGTCGTGAAGCATCCCGCGCGATTGACGTTCGAACAGGCTGCTGCATCGTGGATGCAGTACGTTACGGCGTGGGGTGCGTTGATCGCACAAGGGAAGCTGAGCGCTGACGATTTCGTCATCGTCTCGGCGGCATCGAGCAGCGTTGGCATCGCCGCGATTCAGATCGCGCGGAGCGTCGGCGCTACGGTTATTGCAACGACGCGCAGCAGCGCGAAGGCTCAACCGCTTCGAGAGGCCGGTGCTCACCACGTAGTTGCCACGACGGAAGAGGACCTGGCGACTCGAGTCGAAGAGATCACGAACGGAAAGGGGGCTCGCGTCGTGTTCGATCCAATCGGCGGCCCGGCAATCGCTCAGCTTGCTCAGTGCATGTCGTTCGGCGGCATCCTTCTCGAGTACGGCGCTCTGAGCACCGACGAGGGGACGTTTCCGCAGTTTGCTCTGCTCGGCAAGTGTCTGACGTTCAAGGGCTATCTCTACATCGAGGTCACGAGCGACGACGAATTGCTCGAACGCGCGAAGGCGTTCATCAATGAGAAGCTCGAGTCCGGTGTGCTCGTTCCTCTCATTTCGCGGACGTTCAAGTTTGATGAGATTCGGGAAGCCACGCGCTTCCTGGAATCGAACGAGCAAGTCGGAAAGATAGTCGTGACGGTGGAGTGAAGCGAGCCCCCCGCGCTAACAGCAGGACGAAGGCGCGCCGATGGGCATGCCTTCGCGGTAGCACTTCGCCGAGCGCAGGGTAAAAATTGCGAGGACCCGAGCGCGGCAGAACATGAAATCGTTGATGCAGATGATCTGCGGTAAATCGATGCAGCCTCGACACTCTGGTGGAAGGATCGTTTGACCGCGTTCGGCACCTTTGATGAATCGCCCCATCTGCGCCTCTTGACTCGGCGGATTGATTCAGTCCAGGTGATCATCGGGTTTTTGCACGGCCTCGGCCAGATTGGGCCCTTGGCTCTCGTGTTTTGAAGGCCGTTCCATCGGCCGAGGTACTCAGAGAACGGACCGCCGGCAACGCTACGTTTTTCAGCGGCGATCAAAGTCGATGTTTCTGACCAACCACCTGCGCGGTGCATTCAGCGCGGTAACCGCTAAAATTGCGGTTTTCGCCCGGAATACGTGCATGTCTTTTGCCTCGCTTGGCCTGATCGATCGGTTACTGCGTAATTTGCAGGACCTCAGCTACCAGACCCCTACGCCGGTGCAGGTCAAGGCGATTCCTGCTGTGCTCAGCGGCAAGGACGTCATGGCTGGGGCACAGACCGGCACCGGAAAAACGGCGGGGTTTGCGCTGCCGCTGTTGCAACGGCTGGTGCAACACGGCCCGGCCGTGTCCAGCAACCGCGCGCGTGTTCTGGTGCTGGTACCCACGCGTGAACTGGCTGAACAAGTGCTGCAAAGCTTTATCGAATATGGCAAAGGTCTGGACCTTCGATTTCTGGCCGCCTACGGCGGTGTGAGTATCAACCCGCAGATGATGAAGTTGCGCAAAGGCGTGGATGTGCTCGTTGCCACGCCTGGCCGTTTGCTGGATCTCAATCGCCAGAACGCAGTGCAGTTCGATCAAGTACAAACGCTGGTGCTGGATGAAGCCGACCGCATGCTGGATCTGGGGTTTGCGCGCGAACTCAACGCCGTCTTCGCTGCCTTGCCCGCTCAGCGGCAGACCCTGCTGTTCTCCGCCACATTTACCGATGATATCCGCGCCATGGCGGCGAGCATTCTGCGCGGTCCGGTCAATATCAGCGTCAGCCCGCCCAATGCTACGGCCAGCAGGATCAAGCAATGGGTCGTGCCGGTGGATAAAAGGAACAAGCCTGACCTCTTCATGCACCTTGTGGCTGAGAACAACTGGAAGCACGCGCTGGTGTTCGTCAAAACCCGCAATGGCGTGGACTACCTGGCGGCGATGCTGGATGAAGCGGGCTATGCGGTCGACACCATCCACGGCGACAAGCCGCAGCCCGCGCGCCTGCGTGCGCTGGAGCGCTTCAAGACAGGCGAAGTACATATGCTGGTAGCCACCGATGTGGCTGCGCGCGGGCTGGATATTGACGACCTGCCGCTGGTGATCAACGTTGATCTGCCGATCGTGGCGCAAGACTATGTGCACCGTATTGGCCGTACCGGCCGCGCGGGTGCCAGCGGTGTGGCGGTGTCCCTCGTGTGTGCCGATGAAGCGCCGCAACTGGCTGCGATTGAAGCGCTCATCCGGCATACGCTGCCCCGCCAGGAAGAGCCGGGTTTTGAAGCAGAACACCGCGTGCCGCAAACCAGCGCGACGGGCCAGATCATCAAGAAACCCAAGAAGGCCAAGAAGCCCAAAGTGCCGCAAGCGGCGCCGGGCGCCATGCAGATGCTCAGCAAAAAGCCGCGCCCGCAAGGTGGCGAAAACAAACGCAAGCCTGCGGCGGAGCGCGCTCTGGCCGCGGGTGAAGGCACAGGCTTGTCAAGCAGTAATCCATTCAGCGTTCAAAAGCCACGCGGCAAATCCGCGATCAAACCCGCTGCGGGCTCAGGCAAGCCGGCTAGCAAACCCGCTGGTGGCCGTAGCAAACGCCAACCCTGACTGTGCTGAGGATTGCTCCATGCGATAACCGCGTCTCGTGCGGGTCGTCGGCGACCTGGCTGGCCACGATTGCCTGCGCCTCGTCAATTCGTCGACCACGCCTCAATGGAAACTGAGCGACGGAAAGAACACGCGCTCGATACGCCTGCGGGACCGCTCGTCGGCGATCATCCCGGGGTGGTCGTGCATGCGGCGTGTTGCGGATTAGGCATTACGCTGCTGCCCGGATTCGATGTCGCACAATATTGCCGCGATAACTCGACCCTTCCAAATCAACTTCCCCTTGTCATTCGCCGCGCCCGATGTCCTTCCTATCGGAGTATTTCCCATTTCTCCAGTAGCTTTGAGAGCGAAGGTCATTTCCACTTCAGTAGCCCCGCGTGCAAGTCCTGAACGGCGCTGATAGCTTCGAATGACCATCCTTGGCATCGCCTCGAAGCAATTCGGATTCCGTATGAATTCCTGGAGCCGCATCAGGCTATTTATCGCAATCCTTGTCACGCACCTCGGCTTTCTGCCAATGCCAATGCTCGGAATTTGTTACACCTCTTACCGCCAACGGCGGGCGGCGTTACGAAAGCCTTTCGACGCTCCGGTTATACTCGCGCCGTCTCAAAAAAAACGTCCGAACTATGTCAAAGCGAATCATTCAGTTTGTTGCAGTCGCAGCGCTCACGGCTGCGGCATCGATGCCGGTCATGGCTGGCGACATGAACAATGCGCTCGGCGGCGCCCTCGGCGGCGTGGCCGGGGCTGCGCTCGGCGGTGCCGTAGGCGGCAGCACGGGCGCGGTGCTCGGCGGGGCAGTGGGCGGCGGCGCAGGCGGCGCGGTCACGTCGAACCGTCGCGAGCGCACGGGCGCCATCATCGGCGGCGCGCTGGGCGGTGGTGCCGGCACGGCGGCAGGCAATGCGATGGGCGGCCGTGGCGGCGGCCTGGTCGGCGCAGCGCTCGGCGGCGGCGCCGGCGCAGCGCTGGGCGGGAATATTTCGCGCTCGAACTCGTACGCGGACGACTACAGCCACGACTACAGCCACGGCTACAGCAAGAAGCGCCACAAGCGTCACCATCACGACTGAGCGAAAAGTTGAACGCAGCGCGGTTCCGGCGCGAGCCGGACGCGAGCGTTGTGCCTGCGACTAATCGATCGCGGCAGGCGGGCGGAGGCATCGGTTCGCCGACGGGTTCATCACGGATTGAACCGATTCCTCTTCACGTTTCCCCTCGCCAAGGGACGCATTTGACCGGCCAATCATCAGCATAAGCTTCGCTAAAGCAGGGGTCGCATGGCGATTCCGCCGCTAGTCTTCCAACGAGATTCCGGCACTCACTTCGTGCGTGCCGGAAAGCGCTTCAACGATGTCTCGATTGGAAGAGGATGCCTATGCGAACCGAGAGCCATGTTTTCCGCGGCGGGTCTCCAGTGTTGGTGGTCGCGCCTCACGCAGGTTGCGCGGTTCCCATCGAATTGCGTGCCCATCCCGCCTGGCAGCCGATCAATGGACGCCAGTCGGATCCCGGAGGAATAGCGCTGATCGAAGTCGCGCAAAAGCGCGGCATGACGGGGATCGCCGCGGCGATCCACCCTTGCGTGATCGACATGAACGTCGCGCCGCATGACAGCGCGCTGAGTGAGCGGCTGAACCGGCTCAACTTGTGCAGAACACATACGGCTCATGGCGAGGCCCTGTATTCGCAGGGACTCGAGCCGGACGGCCCCACTGTGAAACAACGCGTAGCGGATCATTGGACGCCCTTTCACGAGTCGGTGCTGGCGGAGTTGCTCAGACTCCGCGAGACACATGCCAACGTGTTCATGCTGGTGGTGCACGCAGGCTCGTGGCTGTCGCCGTTTCGCTCGCAACGCGCGACAGTCGACTGTCACTTCGGCACGAGCAATGGCAATTCCTGTGACAGGCGAATCGTTTCGGCCCTGACGCAGGTGGCGCGCGATCGCGAGCGTTCCTGGGTCGTCAATGGAAAGTCGGCCGAGGGCTTCGCCGCGCGCCACTATGGCAGACCTGAGAGCGGCATCCACGTCGTCGAGCTGGAGATTTCAGGAAACTGGCGGCGAGAGATCGAACTCGCCAGGAATGAAGGAAAGGGCGTCGATGCACACGAGACCGCAATGTCGGCGCTCCTCGACGGTGCCGAACGCACCCTTTCGACGCTCGATCGACAGTCCACGCCGGGCGACCTTCCCCGGGCGCTGCGGGACGCTTTCCAACATCACGCGACTTCGTGACTATTCATTGTCCGGGATGCATACCTCTTCCGGACGCAGCGACAGAGCCTTCGCGATGTCCTGCGACACCTGTCTTTCGACTGCGCGCCTCAGAAGATCGTAGAGATCCGCCGGCAGGTGTCCAAGTTCATTTTCCCGATACGCCAGGTAAAAGGACCGGCTCAATTGCTGATAAGCCCTGCCGTGACGCGAGAAGGACGAGAGCGGGACCACCCGGACATCCTGAACGTAGTGGCGTGATTGCCAGAGACAGAGCGGCGTCGTCAGCGCGAAGCCGAGCCCTGCGGCGACGAGGCTGAGCATCGGGTCGGTAGCGTCGAACTCGCATGTGCGATCGATATTCTCGCCGTGAGCGGCAAGATACGCATCGATATGCTGCCCGATAACCGAGCGGGCGCTGTACCTGATGAATTGAAGGTGGCGGCTGAGTTCCGAAAACGTGGTGAACCGGTCGACTTCGAAGCTCTTCGGCAAGACGGCCACATACGGCTCCGTGAAAAGCTTCTTTCTCTTGATGTTCCCGGCATTCGTGAAGCTGGTCGTCGTGACGGCCATGTCCAGTTGCCGGGCCTCCAGTTGCGCGTCGAGCGTGGGTGTAATGCCTGACCACAGCCTGATCTGATGCGACGTCCCCGAAAGCGCCCTGATGATGATCGGCCCGATGGTCGCGGCAAACGAATCCACGCAGCCGAGCCTCACCACAATGCGTTTGGCGCGCGTCACGTTGCGCACGCTTTCGACCATCTGGTCGGCGCCTTGCAGCAGCACGGTGGCATGTTCGAACAGACGCTGTCCGGCGGCGGTCGGCCGCGCCGGGCGCGTGGCGCGATCGAGGAGGCTCGTGTCCAGAATCGATTCGAGCGCCTTGATGCGCAGCGATACGCCCGCCTGCGAGATTGACAGACGGCTGGCCGCATCCGATATCGAACCCGCTTCGACGACGGCCACCCAGCTCGCCAGAAGGCCCCAGTCCGGGAAGTTCTCGGGAGCGTTCTCTTTCGTAGTCGCCATGATCATCGGTCAGTGATGGGTCGTGCCTGGGTATCTCTCGCGGCGACGGCAAAGAGCCGTGTATTGCGCCGCGTTATGCTGAACAAGTGTTCATCAAAAATAACCGCGTTAATGTAGGTGAAAACCCATAGATGCAGCGATTTTCACGAGATAAGAGCGGGGAAAACACTATTGACCCGCCATCTTTCGGAAGTATAGTTGGCGAAATTCATTGTTTGTTGAACGGATGTTCAGTGTGAGGCGCTCGGGCAGCTACACCTGTCTGAGGATTCGATCCGTCATCGACTGATCAGCTGACCAATGTTCGGAAGCAAGGAATCGATCGGTTGCCGCTTCATCCAGTTCCATAACGTCGACCGAAAACAAAGCATAAGGCGAGGTTGAAGAACCCGATGAATTTGTGTCCGCGACTACTCTGGCATCGAGGCAATGAGTCGAAGCACATACCGGCGTGATGTCCTCCGGTAGTCCGTCCCAACTGTTTTTTCGTAAAGGAGTCAGCGTGAGTTCAGGTCCACAATTTCCGTTGCCGGCGAATGAAGCCGAAGTGAGTTTCCGACCGGGCACCGCCGCCGCAACGGAACTCGGCAAGGCGCTGCAGCAACGCGACGTCGTCGAGATTCCGACGGTCATCGGCGGAAAGCGTTACTTCTCGAACGAGGTCGTCGAGGTGCGCGCGCCGCACGACAATCAGCGCCTTCTCGCACGGATTCATCGCCCGACCGAAGCGCAGATCAGCGAAGCCATCGCCAGCTCGAAGTCCGTCGCGAAAGACTGGGCGAGCCTCTCTTATGCGAGCCGTGCGACGATCCTGCATCGTGCCGCGGACATCATCGCGACGCGCCAGCGCATTCGCATCAACGCCGCGACGGTGCTCGGCCAGAGCAAGACCATCGATCAGGCCGAGCCCGATTCCGCGTGCGAACTGATCGACTTCCTGCGCTTCAACGCGTACAACGCGCAGCGCGTGTACGCCGAGCAGCCGATGTCGGTTCCGACCGCCGTCAATCGCGCCGACTGGCGTCCGCTCGAAGGCTTTGTCTACGCGGTGTCGCCGTTCAACTTCACGGCCATCGGCGGCAATCTGACCACCGCGCCCGCGATCATGGGCAACACCGTGCTGTGGAAGCCGTCGGAGAAGTCCGCGCTCGCCAACTACATCTTTTTCGAGGCGCTCGAAGAGGCCGGACTGCCGCCGGGCGTCATCAACTTCGTGCCGGGCGATGCGGAGCTCACGACGCGCGTCGCGCTGTCGTCACCGGATCTCGCGGGTATCCACTTCACCGGATCGTCGTCGGTGTTCCAGTCCTTGTGGAAGGGCGTCGCGTCGAAGGTCGATGCGTTCCGCACCATTCCGCGCCTCGTCGGCGAAACGGGCGGCAAGGACTTCGTGCTCGCGCACGCATCCGCCAATGCGTCGGAAGTCGCGATCGCGCTGATTCGCGGCGCGTTCGAATATCAAGGGCAGAAGTGCAGCGCGGCGTCGCGCGCGTACATTCCGAAGAGCCTCTGGCCGGCCGTCAGCCAGGAAATGCGCGAGCGCCTGTCGCAATTGAAGGTGGGCGATGTGGCCGATCACGACACCTTCATGGGCGCGGTGATTTCGCAGGCTTCGTATCAGAAGCTTTCCCGCGTGCTGGCCGCGGCGCGCGAAGACGCTAGCGTCAAGCTCATCTCCGGCGGCAAGACGTGGTCCGATCCTGGTTACTTCGTCGAGCCGACGGTCCTCGAAGTCAGCGACCCGAAGCATGCGCTGATGAAGGAAGAACTGTTCGGCCCGGTCCTCTCCGTCTACGTCTATGACGACGCCGCCTGGGAAGACACGCTGCAACTGATCGACGCGACGAGCCCGTATGCGCTCACCGGCTCGATCTTCTGCACGGACCGTTTCGCGCTTCATCACGCGGAGCAGGTGCTGATCAACGCAGCGGGCAACCTCTATCTGAACGACAAGCCCACCGGCGCGATGATCGGTCAGCAGCCGTTCGGCGGCGGTCGCGCAAGCGGCACGAACGACAAGGCCGGCTCGTACCTGAACCTGCTGCGCTGGGCGTCGCCGCGCGTGGTCAAGGAAACCTATCTGCCGCCGCGCGACTGGCAATTCGGCGCTTGAGTTCGATTACGGCTTCTCCTGAGGACACATCATGTCAACCATTGTCTCTTTCAAGAATGTACAGAAGACCTACGACGGCGAAACGCTTGTCGTCAAGAATCTCAACCTCGACATCGAGGAAGGAGAATTTCTGACGATGCTCGGGCCGTCCGGCTCTGGAAAGACGACGTGCCTGATGATGCTGGCGGGATTCGAAACCGCCACGCATGGCGAAATCCTGCTTCAGGGGAAGCCGATCAACCGCATTCCCCCTGAGCGTCGCAATATCGGCATGGTCTTTCAGAGCTACGCGCTCTTTCCGCACAAGTCGGTTGCGGAGAATCTCGCGTTCCCGTTGAAGGTTCGCAAGGTATCGAAGGACGAGATCGCCCGCAAGGTCAAGCGCGCCCTCGACATGGTGAACATGGAGAAGTTCGCCAACCGCATGCCCGGCCAGCTTTCCGGCGGGCAGCAGCAACGCATCGCGGTTGCGCGCGCGCTGGTGTTCGAGCCCGCGCTGGTGCTCATGGACGAGCCGCTCGGTGCGCTCGACAAGCAGCTCCGCGAGCAGATGCAGTACGAGATCAAGCAGATTCACGAGCAAAGCGGTTTGACCGTGGTCTATGTCACGCACGATCAGAGTGAAGCCATGACCATGTCGGACCGCATTGCCGTGTTCAACAACGGCGTGATTCAGCAGCTCGCGCCGCCGCCAGCCCTGTACGAAAAACCCGAGAACGCTTTCGTGGCGAGATTCATCGGCGAAAGCAACGAACTGGTGGGAACCGTCTCCGCGATGGAGAAGGAGCGCTGCACCGTGAAGCTGGCAAGCGGTCAGAGCATCAGGGCGAGCGTGGGGCCGACCGTTCGGGAAACCGGCTCCGCCAGCATTTCACTGCGGCCCGAGCGCGTGGCCGTGGGCGATCTGGCGAAGCGCTGCGACAACGTCTTTCAGGGCGGCGTGAAGGACCTCATCTACTACGGCGACCATCTTCGCGTGGTGATGCAGGTCTGCGGACAGAACGACTTCATCGTGAAGCTGCCGAACGACGGGGACGCGCGCCGCTTGCGCATCGGCGATTCCGTGCATGTCGGATGGATGGCGGAAGCGTGCCGCGCCTTGCAATGAGCGCGTCTTCGTAGCTCGATAAAAACGCGGAGATATGCTCAAGTTGTTGCAAGTGTAGTTAGCGATACTTATCAAAAGTTCGTTCGCGACAGCATGCAGATTCCCTTCGGCGACCACGCGAAGAACACGCGGATCCGGAAAACGCAAAACCAGAACGACATCCGCGATTCGCTCGCCTGGAAATGACCGCTTCAGTGTGAATTGATCAGGAGGACGCGGCGCAGGCCGCAAGACCATGATGATGCTTCCCCATGATATTGCCGTTCCCACGGATCAGCCGGTTGCCCAGCTGAACGTCCAGGACTCGAAGAGCCTGAAAGCCAGGCTTCGTAACGCAGAACGTGCCGAAAGAATAAAGGCAATGCTTCTGGTGGCGCCATTGCTCGTGTTCCTCGTGGTGACGTTTCTCGTGCCGATCGGCAGTCTGCTGCTGAAGAGCTTTCGCGACGCGACCTTGTCGCAGGAGCTTCCGCACGCATCGGCGATGCTGCGCGAGTGGGACCCCGGACAGGGCAAGCTGCCGAACGAACAGGTCTTCGACGCATTCGCGCACGATCTCATTGCAGCGAAGGGCGGCGAAGGCGTCAGCCGGGTCGCATCGAGACTCAACTATGACGAGGCGGGCATGCGCAGCCTCGTCATGAAAACGGCCCGCCGCCTGAGCGTCGATGGCACCGGCACATGGCACGAGCGCCTGAGCGCCATCGACGAGCGCTGGAACGACATCGGCGCGTGGTCGACGCTGAAGTACGCATCGTCGCCGTGGACGCTCGGCTACTACCTGAAAGCGTTCGACTTCAAGCGGGACGACCACGGCGCGATCGTGCGCGAAAACCCGAGCGAGCGCCTCTACGTCGACGTGTTCGTGCGTACCGCATGGGTCAGTATCGCGGTGAGCGCGCTGTGTCTTCTCTTCGGCTATCCGGTCGCGTACTTTCTCGCGAATATTCCGGCTCGCTTCAGCAACCTGCTCATGATCATGGTGCTGCTGCCGTTCTGGACGTCGATTCTGGTGCGTACGACCTCATGGGTCGTCGTGCTGCAACAGCACGGTGTGTTGAACGATCTTCTGAAAGCCCTCGGGATGACCGAGCACGGCTTTCAGCTCATCTATAACCGGTTCGGCGTGCTGGTCGCGATGACCCACATCCTGCTGCCATACGCGATCCTGTCGCTGTATTCGGTGATGAAGGGCGTGCCGAACATATACATGAAGGCAGCCCGCTCGCTCGGAGCCGGACCGGTCCGCTCCTTCTTTCAAGCGTATTTTCCGCGAACGCTGCCGGGCGTCGGCGCGGCGGGCATGCTCACGTTCATTCTGGCGGTCGGTTACTACATCACGCCGGCCATCGTCGGCGGCCCCGATGACCAGCTCGCCAGCTACTACATCGCCAATCACGTGAACAACACGCTGAACTGGGGATTGGCCTGCGCGCTCGCTTCGATCCTGCTGGCAGGCGTGCTGGCGATCTACGCGATCTTCGTTCGTATGACCGGCGGCGCCGGTGTCAAGCTGGGGTGAGACGAATGTTCAACTTTCCTGCATATGTGACGGTCTGGGGGCGGCTCGGCCGATGGGCGCACGTCATTCTGTCGATGGCGATCCTCGTTTTCCTGATCTCGCCGATTCTGGTTGTGATGCCGCTGTCGTTCAACTCGCAACCGTACTTCACGTATCCGTTGCCCGGCGTGAGCCTGCGTTGGTATCAGGACTTCATCAACAGCCCGGAGTGGATGCTCGCGCTCAAGAACACGTTGATCGTCGGCTCGGCGTCCACGCTTCTTGCCACGACGCTCGGCATCATGGCGTCGCTCGGGCTCACGCATCCGCGTCTGAAAGGCCGCGCGTTGATCACCGGCATTCTGGTGTCGCCGATGATCGTGCCTTTGATCATCACGGCGGTCGGCGTGTATTTCGCCTTCAGCCCGTTCGGCCTCGTGAACAGCCTGGCCGGCTTGATTCTGGCGCACGCCGCGCTCGGCGTCCCGTTCGTCGTGGTGACGGTCACGGCGACTCTCGCGGGCTTCAACGAGACGCTGTCGAGGGCGGGCCGCAGCCTGGGCGCTTCGCCGCTGCGCGTGTTCCTTCAGGTGAAGCTGCCGATCATTGCGCCGGGCGTGATTTCCGGCGCGCTCTTCGCCTTTGCCACGTCCTTCGATGAGATCGTCGTCGCGCTGTTCCTGACCGGAACCGATCAGCGCACGGTTCCCCGGCAGATGTGGGCCGGCATTCGCGAGCAGTTGAGCCCCACCATTCTGGCTGTCGCGACCGTGCTCGTCGTCATCTCGACCTTGCTGCTCATCACGCTGGAACTTCTGCGCCGCAGGACCGAACGCTTGCGCGGTATGGCGAGCTTCTGAGTGCCATCCATGACCAAGTATCCATCAGGTAACCTCATCATGCTGTCGGAAATCCAATCGACCCAACCCGCCGCGACCCGTCTCGAGACCCTGCGTCAGCGCATCCGCGAAGCCTCGTCGCTACCCGAAGACGTCGTCGTGCAAGCGCTGATGAAGGAGGCGCAGTTCGATGCGGCAACGTCGAAAAAGACTCAGGATCTCGCGGCGCGGCTCGCGCAAGGCGTGCGCGACGCGCGCATCGATGCGGGTGGCGTCGACTTGCTCACGCAGGAGTTTTCGCTCGACAGCCGCGAGGGCATTGCGCTCATGTGCCTCGCCGAAGCGATGCTGCGCATTCCCGACACCGAGACGCGCAATCAGCTGATTCGCGACAAGATCGTCGATGCGGACTGGCGCGCGCATATCGGCAAGTCGCCTTCGTTGTTCGTCAACGCCACGGCGTGGGGCTTGCTCGTGACCGGCAAGCTGCTGAAGCAGCCGGACGAGAACGCGCTGGCGGAGGCACTGACGCGCGTTGTGCGCAAGGGCGGCGAGGCGGTCGTGCGCGGCGGCGTGGCCTATGCGATGCGTATGCTCGGCAAGCAGTTCGTCACGGGGCAGACGATCGAAGAGGCGATCGGCGTAGCGAAGGGCCGCGAATCGAATGGCTATCGTTATTCGTACGACATGCTCGGCGAGGCCGCGCTGACCGATGAGGACGCGCAGGCTTACTTCGAGTCGTATCGCCATGCCATCGAAGCGATCGGACGTGACGCGAAGGGGCAAGGACCGATCGACGGCCCCGGCGTATCGGTGAAGATTTCTGGCCTGCATCCGCGCTATGAACTCGCGCAACGCGAACGCGTGCTGGCGGAGATGTATCCGCGCCTGCTGCAGCTCGCGCAACTGGCGAAGCGGTATGGAATCGGCTTTCACCTCGATCAGGAAGAATCGGCGCGTTTCGACCTGACGCTCGAAATGCTCGAACTGCTGTGCGCCGAGCCGTCGCTGAGAGGCTGGAACGGTATCGGCATCTCGCTTCAGGCTTATCAGAAGCGCGGGCGCGCGGTGGCGGAATGGATCATCGCGCTGGCGCGCGCGCATGGCCGCCGCATCAACATTCGTCTCGTGAAGGGCGCGTATTGGGACACCGAGATCAAGCTGGCGCAGGATGCCGGCGCAGTGGGCTATCCGGTGTTCACGCGCAAGGTGCATTCCGATGTGAGCTATATCGCCTGCGCGAAGGCTTTGCTCGACGCGCCGGACGCGATCTTCCCGCAGTTCGCCACGCACAATGCCTTCACGGTGGCCGCGGCGCACACGCTGGCCGGCGACAAGGACTACGAGTTCCAGTGTCTGCACGGCATGGGCGAAACGGTGTATGACCAGGTCGTGAGCGCGTCGAAGCTCGGCAGGCCGTGCCGGATCTATGCGCCGGTCGGACCACACGCGACCTTGCTCGCTTACCTCGTGCGCCGCTTGCTGGAGAACGGGGCGAACTCGTCGTTCGTCAATCAGATCGTCGATCCGGCGGTGAGCATCGCCGATATCGTGCAGGACCCGGTGGCGAAGGCGGCGCGCACGGGCGGCAAGCCTCATGCCGGCATCGTGTCGCCGCGCGGCTTGCTGCCGGGGCGATTGAACGCCGCGTCGATGGACTTTGCCGGTTCGAAGGACTTCGCCCAGGCCGTGACGGCGATCCGGACGAACCGGATCAACGCGAAGCCCATCGTTGCAACGGCGGCCGATGCAGCCGGCGATGCGACCGCGCTCGTGCACAGCGCCAGCAAGCTGGCCGAAACGATCGGAAGCGTCACGAGCTGCGCGATGAACGCTGTCGCCGGCGCGCTTGCGTCGGCGACGCAGGCATGCGATGCGTGGGCGGCTTCGCCGGCCTCCGAGCGCGCCGAGGTGCTCGAGCGTGTCGCGGCTTCGCTGGAAAGCAAAGGCGCGCACTTCGGCGCCGTGCTGGCGCTCGAGAGCGGCGCAACGCTGTCCGAGGCGGTCGAAGAGGTTCGTGGCGCCGTCAACATGTGCCGTCTCTACGCGCATCAATCGATGACCGACTCGCGGCTCGCCGATGCAAAGCCGCTCGGCGTCGTGGTGAGCATCAGCCCGTCCGCATCGCCGCTGTCCTGCTTCGTCGGACAGGTTGCCGCGGCGCTCGCCACGGGAAATGCGGTCGTTGCGAAACCGTCGTCGGATGCTTCGCTGATCGCGTTCGAGGCCGCGCGCGTGTTCATCGACTCCGGCTTGCCCTCCGGCGTGCTGCAACTGGTTCCCGGTGACGGCGCGACCATCGGCCAGGCATTGGTCTCGGACGCTCGCGTTGCCGCTGTTCTGTTCGGCGGATCGCGTGAGGTTGCCGCGTCGATCTCGGCCCGGCTGGCGGAGCGCGCGCAGCCCGCGAGGTTCATCGCTTCTCATGCAAGCGTGAACGCGATGATCGTGGACAGCTCGGCGCTGCCGGAACAGGTCATCTCCGATGCGATCCGGTCCGCGTTCGATTTCGCGGGGCAATCTCCGGCGTCGTTGCGCTTGCTTTGCCTTCAGGACTCGACCGCCGACAAGGTGCTGCGCATGCTCAACGGCATGCTCAGCGAGCGTAGTACTGGCGATCCACTCAGCGTGTCGACCGATATCGGCCCTGTGGGCAGCCGGGCGGCGAAGGACCGCGCTCAGACATATCTCGCGCAGTTGCGGCGCCAGGGATTCGCGGTCACACGCGGCAAGCTGTCGGCCGAATGCGCGGAAGGCAACTTCGTCGCGCCGGCTATCGTCGATATGAAGGATGTGGCGTCGCTCGGTTCCATCGATGCCGGCGTCGCCGGTCCCATCCTTCATGTCGTCCGCTTCAAGACGGGCGGGATGGACGATCTGATCCAACGCCTCAATACGCTCGGGTGCGCCGTGCTCGGTCTTCACACGCGTATCAACGAAGCCAGCGGCAAGCTGCTGTCGTTCTCGAAGGCGAACAGCATTTGCATCAACCGGTCCATGCATCAGGCGTTTCCCGGCATGCAGCCCGCCGGCGGTGCCGGTGCGGCCGGCACCGGTCCGATGACCGGCGGGCCGCTGACGCTCCTCGGTCTCACGCGCCACGAGCCGTCATCCTATGAAGCGCCTCAAGGGCCGTTCAGCAGGTCGAAGACGGCCGTGAGCGAGAAGTTCTTCGAGTTTCCGGTCGAGAACGCCGACGGACGTCTCATGCCGCGTGTCACCGCGCATATGCAAGAGCGCGCGGATCGCCTGCAAAGGCTGGATTCGATTTTGCGAGCGTCGATGCTGGAGCAGATGGATACCGCTCAACGTGCTTCGGCCGAAGTCTTCCGCTCGCGCTTGAGCCAGTTGATCGACTCGTCGAAGCCGCTCAGTCTTCCGGCGCTGACGGGCGAGGAGAACACGGTGGAACTCTTGCCGCGGGGACAGGTGCTTTGCACGGGCGAGTCGGCGTTCTCGCTTGCTATGCAGGTGATGGTCGCCGTCGCGTTCGGCAACGATGCCGTGCTGCCGGAGTCCGCCATGGCCGACGCGTTCGCCGCCGTGCTGGGCGGTGCATGCAAGGTGATCGGATCGGCGGACGTAAGGCGGGCGCTGGCTGGCGAACTGCAGGGTGTCCGCGTCGAGGCCGTTCTGGCCTCCGCCGAATACCGCGACCTTGGCCACCTGCGCCGCCTGTGCGCCGCGCGGATGACGAGCGTGGTCGCCGCGGACGCGTCCGGACGATACGACTGGACGCAACTCGTGCGCGAACGCGTGACGACCGTGAACGCGAGCGCGGCTGGCGGCAATACGCAACTGATGGTCATGAGCGAGGATGTCGCGTAACGTGACGATAGGGGCGGGCGTGTCCGCTCATCGGCATCTGTCATTGACGTCCGTCCTGGCCGGAACGCGCGATATGCTGCGTTCCGGCCTCGGCGGACGTTTTGCATCTTGCGGTCGTGAGAACGCAAGTCGATACGAAGGAGAGCGCGAAGTGTCGGACGTTTTCAGTTTTCATCAGGGCAACATGCCCGTGTTGATCTCCATCCCGCATCTGGGAACGGATATCCCGAAAGAGATTGCCGCGCACATGACGGACGAAGCGCTGCGCGTCGCGGACACGGACTGGCATCTGGACAGGCTGTACGAGTTCGCGCAGCGTGCCGGCGCATCGATACTGGGGGCGAAGACATCGCGGTACGTCATCGACCTCAACAGGCCGCCGACCGGTGAGAGCCTCTACCCCGGTCAGACGACGACGGGCCTGTGCCCCGGCGAAACGTTTCGCGGAGAGCCGCTGTACCGGAACGGCCGGGCGCCGGAGCAAGCGGAAGTGCGGCATCGATTGCAGACGTACTGGGAGCCATACCATGCAAAGCTGCGCGCCGAGCTGGACGCGATGCGCACGAAGTTCGGCAGCGTGCTCCTCTGGGAAGCGCACTCCATCGCGAGCATCCTGCCGCGCCTGTTCGAAGGCAAACTGCCCGACCTGAATGTCGGCACGAATGCAGGTGCGAGTTGCCGGCCGGAGATTCTCGAAGCGATTTCTGACGAACTCCAGAGTCAGCCGTTCACATGGGTCAGCAACGGCCGCTTCAAGGGCGGATACATCACGAGAGCCTATGGCCGTCCGGAAGACGGAATCAACGCCGTGCAGCTGGAGATGTGTCAGTCGACCTATATGAACGAGGACGCGCCTTTCGAATATCGGCCTGAGCTTGCCGGGAAAGTGCAGCCGGTGGTGCAACGGATGGTCGCCGCGGCCGCGCGCGCGAACGCGCAAGCTGGCCGGTAGCGCGGTTCATCGGGCCGAAAAAAAGCCGTCGCGATGGGCGCACCATCTGCGACGGCGGAACACCCTGGGAAGGTGCTTGCAACCAGGTCAGAGCGACTTCGTCAGATCAGGCACGGCCTGGAAGAGATCGGCAACGAGTCCGTAGTCCGCGACGCCGAAGATCGGCGCTTCCGCATCCTTGTTGATCGCGACGATGACCTTCGAATCCTTCATCCCCGCGAGATGCTGGATCGCGCCGGAAATGCCCACGGCGACATACAGTTCCGGCGCAACGATCTTGCCCGTCTGACCGACCTGAAGGTCGTTTGCCGCGTATCCCGAGTCCACGGCCGCGCGCGATGCGCCGATGGCCGCGCCGAGCTTTGCTGCGAGCGGGTCGAGCAACGAGAAGTTTTCGGCGCTGCCGAGGCCCCGGCCGCCGGACACGATCGCACGCGCGGAGGTCAGATCCGGCCGATCGCTCTTCGCGATTTCGCGGCGTACGAACTTCGAAAGACCGGTGTCGGACACGGCTGCGGCTTCCTCGATCGACGCACTGCCGCCCTCGGCCGATGCCGCATCGAACGCCGTGGTGCGAATCGTCGCCACCTTGATCGTGTCGCTCGTCTGCACGGTCGCGATGGCATTGCCCGCGTAGATGGGGCGCTGAAACGTGTCGGGGGAATCGACTGCGATCACATCGGAAATCTGCGATGCGTCGAGCTTCGCGGCCACGCGGGGCGCCACGTTCTTGCCGGCCGCCGTTGCCGGGAAGAACACGTGCGAGTAGTCCCTGGCTATCGCCACGACCTGAGCGGCGACGTTTTCGGCGAGGCCATCGGCGAGATGAGGGGCATCGACGAGAATGACTCTATCGACGCCCGCGATCCGGCTTGCAGCATTGGCCGCGCCGCCCGCCGCGCCGCCCGCCACGAGCACGTGCACACCGCCGCCGATCTTCAAGGCCGCCGTCACCGTATGCAGTGTCGCGGCCTTGAGTTGCGCGTTGTCATGTTCGGCAATTACGAGAGTCGTCATTTAAATCACCTTCGCTTCGGTTTTCAGTTTCTCGACGAGCGCCGCGACATCGGGCACGACGATGCCGGCCTTGCGTGCCGGCGGCTCGACGACTTTGAGCGTTTTCAGGCGCGCAGACGGATCGACGCCCAGATCGCCCGGCTTCAGCACATCGATGGGCTTCTTCTTCGCCTTCATGATGTTCGGCAGCGTCACGTATCGTGGCTCGTTCAGGCGCAGATCCGTGGTGACGATCGCGGGCAGCTCGATGGAAACGACCTCGAGACCGCCATCGACTTCACGCGTGACAGTGGCGGTTTCGCCATCGATTTCGATGTTGCTGGCGAACGTCGCTTGCGGCCAGTCCAGCAGTGCGGCGAGGAGCTGGCCGGTCTGTCCGGCGTCGTCGTCGATGGCCTGCTTGCCGAGGATCACGAGTTGCGGCTGCTCCTTGTCGATGACGGCCTTCAGCAGCTTCGCGACCGCCAGTGGCTGCAACTCCGCATCCGTCTCGACCAGCACGCCGCGATCGGCGCCGATGGCGAGCGCGGTGCGCAGCGTCTCCTGGCATTGCGGCACGCCGCAGGACACGGCGATCACTTCGGCCGCCTTGCCGGCTTCCTTCAAGCGAGTTGCGGCCTCGGTCGCGATCTCGTCGAACGGGTTCATCGACATCTTCACGTTGCCGATATCCACGCCGCTTTGATCCGCCTTGACGCGCACCTTCACGTTGTAGTCGACCACGCGTTTCACTGCTGTCATGACTTTCATTTCAGGTTCCTTTTGAACGTGCGCTCATGCGTGCACGGATTCAAGCGTTACGACGATGAGCAAGCTTGATTCGTCGCCATTCGATGTGCTGTCTCGCTGGGCCGTGATCTGCAATGCAGCCCCGAGCGTTCGGAAGATCGCCGTGTTGCCGGGATTCAGATCGCGCGCTTCATCGGGATGAATGCTCAACCGGCATCCGGTGCCCAGCGCGAGAACGACAGCCGCGCGACCCGGCTCGACGGTGATCGAACGCGCGACCGAGGTCACCTTCACCCGGTATCGTCCACGCTTGCTCATGACGTTGAGCACGCTGACGGGCCCATCGATCAACGTCGCTTGCCACGGCGTGCCGCCGTCATATCCGGCCGCCCTTCGAGGCAGCAGTTCGATCGCGTCATCCGCATCGCGCAGCACGACACCTTCGCCGCGAAGCACGAACGATATGCGGCTCTGGCCTTCGAAGCGGGAGTACGGTCCGTTCGCCTGAACCTCGGCGATGCTCACGCGCCATTCACCGCCTTCCCGCGCGATGGTCCGCGTGACGCCGCCGCCGTTGCGCCAGGGCTCGGGCGCGATCGAATCCAGCGCCAGCGTTTCCATCTCGGACATCGCTTCGGATTCAGGACACTGCGCCGAGGCCGTACTTGCCCGTCAGCAGTTCGCCGGTATCGAAACGTTCGATCGAGTAGGGCTTGAGCGATACGTCCGTGGGCAGGCCCAGCGCTTCCTGCGCAAGCACGCGGCCGACCGTGGGCGAGAGCTTGAAGCCGTGGCCGGAAAAGCCATAGCCGACGACGAGGCCTTCGATGCCGGGAAGCTTGCCGAGCACCGGGTTCCAGTCGGGTGTGACGTCGTAGACGCCCGTCCACGAAGACGCGATGCCGGCGGTTTCATACTCGGGGAAGCGTTCCGCGACCTGAGTGCCGACATCCACGATGTAATCCATCGGGATATCGCCTTGCTCGGTGTCGGCCACGTTCAGCTTCTCGCCGACGACGCCTTCGCTCACGAGCATCTGGCTGCCGCCGTAGCTGCGGCAATAGAGCATGCCCGGCGAGGCCAGGTCCTTGAATACGGGCATGGAGAACGTGTACTTGGCTGCTTCGCATTCCAGTGCCAGTACGGCGTGACGCTCGGGCATGATCGGCAGCGAGCGCCCCGTCCATCCGGCGAGTTCCGGGGTCCAGATGTTTTGCGTGCTGATGACCATCGACGTGGCGAAGTCGCCGATGCTGGTGGACACGCCGACCGCCCTGTTGCCCTCGAACAGAATCTCGTCGACGGAGACGTTCTCCTTGATCGTGACGCCGCCGCGCCGCGCCGCGCGCGCAAAGCTGGTGGCCACGAGATAGGCGTCGGCAAAGCCCGCTTCCGGTTCGTATCCGATCAGGGCGGCATCGTCGAAGCGGGCGATCGGAAGCAGCTCGCTCGCTTGCTTCTGGTTGAGCAACTCCAGCGGAATGCCCTGTTCCTTTTGCTGGTTCAAGGAAGCGCGCAGCGGTTCGAGCTTGTCTCCCTCGCTCGCGACGATCATGTAGCCGCATTTCACGAGGCCGCAGGACGCTTCGTCGTCGCCGAGATAGGACGCGAAATCGTTGAACACGTCCCACGATTTTCGGGCCAGTTCGACATTCTCCCTGACCGAATAGTGCGTGCGGAGAATGCCCGATGACTGCGAGGTGGTCCCGGCCCCGATCATCCCGCGATCGAGGACGAGCACGTTTTTCGCGCCCAGCCGGGAAAGCTGAAAGGCCACCGAAGTGCCGATGACGCCGGCGCCAATCACAACCACATCATAGGTATTCACGGTTCGCTTCCTTCTGTGAGCAAGGTGTAGCGGAAGTGTGCGACCGGAAATGATTTCGGCTGGGAATATAAGGGGTTTCTATTTTTAGTTTAAGCGGCCAAGAGGACGCGGCTCCCGTCGGGCCAGGTGCGGGCAGGCTAGCGCAGGTGCGAAGACCTCGTGTTCATCTTCCAGATGCGGTGCGTCGCATCGTCGATCATGCCGTGGAATATGCCGATCGCTTCGTCGATGCTGATGGTCGCCGCGACCCGATGCTCGATCCATAGTCCGTGAACCAGCGCCATCGCCTGAATGGCGTAAATGCGGGACATCAAAGGATCGCATCCGGCCTGCCGGAAGTCGAAGATGAAATTGGAGCGCAGCCGCCTCGAGAATGCGGTGCAAAGGCGCCGCACGTCCTGTTCATGCGCGGACGAGCTCCACATGTGCGGCCATACGTTCGCTGCGCCCTGGCTCATCACTTCGTCGTTGAAACACATGTCGGCCGTGAATTTCATCCGGACGACCGGGTCCGCAATGTCCCGCCGCCCGTTGACGAGCTGCTCGCGCACCCGGCGGATCAGATGCTCGAACGTCTTGTAGACGAGACTCTGCTTGTTCTCGAAATGGTGGTGAACGAGACCCACCGATACGCCGGCGTGCTCGCTGACGCGTCTGATCGTCAGATTTTCAAGGCCGACATCACCGACGACCGCCAGCGTGGCGTCGATGAGCTTGAGCCGCATCCCTTCATAGGGACCTGTTTCGTCCTTGCGGCCAGATCCTGCAACGACGGCTGCCTTCACGATAGTTTCCACTTGTGTGCTTGAGCGTACCGGCTTTCGGGGCGATCGCCCGGCCGGTTTGGGTCTCGCTAGTTTATCCGAATGCCTGAGCCGGCCGGGCGCGCCGTCCCGAGTGGATCGAAGCTGAACGTGCATTCATCTGTCGTCGACTGCGGGCGACGCGGTGATTGAACAATCGTTCATCATGGTGAGGCGCGGATCATTAGGGATTTCCCTCGGATGATCGCTGCATAGGGGATAAACCGGATAACTGCGCCTCAAAAAAGCCCTTTTTTAACCTAAAAATCGGGTATATAGTGACGCCAAGTTGCAGTGTATTGAACATGCGTTCAACGTAGTCGGCGATGAGGAGCCTCTCACTTTCGGCGGCACTGGACGTCAGTTCAGATTTGAAGCGTAGAAAGGACGGCCAGTAGGGGCGTGAATCGGTGAGCCGGCGCTGCGCTTGAACTCGATGCAGGTTCTCCGAAGGGTGAACAACTGTGATGGGAATAAGTAGGAATCCTTATTAAAATATGCTCATCGATTGAAGGGCATAAGTAATAAAAGATCGAGGACGGACAGTCCGCAGCACCGTGATTTTTTTAACCGAGACGATTGGCTTCACGTGCCACCAGACGTCGCTATGAAGGAACGAAAAGCATGAAACTGAAGACCCGATACTCAACCGCGATTGCGATGCTGTTCGCCGCCTCCGTGGCCAGCGTCCCCGCGAGCGCAGCCGACATTGTCTTTGCGAGCTGGGGAGGCTCCTATCAGGACGCCCAGAACGCAACCGCGGTCAAACCTTTCTCCGTACAGACTGGTACGAACGTCAAATCGGATGTGTATAACGGTGGCATCGCGCAGATCAGAAGCCAGGTTCAGACCAACAACGTGACCTGGGACGTCGTCGACATTCAGTACGCGGACGCCATTCGCGCCTGTGACGAAGGCCTTCTGGAGAAGGTCAATCCGGCTTCGTTGCCGGCTGGAAAATCCGGCGAGTCGGCCAAGTCGGACTTCATGTCGGGTGGCTTGTCCGACTGCATGGTCGGGAACGTCGCCTGGTCGACGGTGATCACCTATAACAAGGATGCGTTCAAGAACGGGGAGCCGTCGAAAGTTTCCGACTTCTTCGATCTGAAGAAGTACCCCGGCAAGCGGGGGCTGAGAAAGTCGCCCGAAGGCGCGCTCGAATGGGCATTGCTGGCAGACGGGGTCAAGCCGGCTGATGTCTACAAGGTTCTCGGCACCAAGGAAGGCGTCACGCGCGCCTTCAGGAAGCTGGACACCATCAAGTCTTCCATCGTCTGGTGGGAGGCCGGCGCTCAGCCGCCTCAACTCCTGGCCGATCGCGAAGTCACGATGACGAGCGCCTATTGCAACCGCATCTGGACGGCGATCGCACAAGACAAGAAGCCATTCGGCTTCGTGTGGGATGGCGAGGTGAAGAACATCGAAGGGCTGGCGATCGTCAAAGGTACGAAGAACCTGAAAGCCGCACAGGACTTTCTGAAGTTCTCCACCGCGACGGAGCAGCTCGCGAAGCTGAGCTCTTCCACCGCGCTCGGCCCCATGCGGAACTCTTCGCTTTCGCTCGTCGATCCTTCGGTGAAGCCTTATCTGCCGACCAATCCGGACAACCAGAAAACGGCAGTGGACGTCGACGTTGCGTTCTGGGCGGACCATTCGGACGATCTGAATCAGAAGTTCGCCGTCTGGCTCGGCGCCAAGTAAGGCGTCGTTCGTTGGCGGGCACGAAGGGGACATGCATTCGACATGTCCCCTTTTGCAATGCGGTTGCGCGTACTCGCGCTTATGAACAGCACAAGACCTTCCAAAGCTAACGAGCGGGGCGCTCACAGACAGTATCTTGGAACCGGAATGGCGCCGCGGAGGCGAAGCGCGCCGCGATGTCGATATCAACCCACGAGAAGATCATGACTTTCAAGCGTACGTTTCATGCGGTCGAGACACATTCGGGCGAGCCGATGCGGGTGATCACGGGAGGCGTGCCTCATATTCCGGGGAATACGGTCTATGAGCAGATGAAGTGGCTGGAAGAAAACGACGATCAGATTCGAATGCTCATGCTGCGCGAGCCGCGCGGCTATCCGCCGTTGTGTTGCAACCTGATCGTGCCGGCAAAGCATCCCGATGCCGCGGCGGGTTACATCATCATGGAACAGGTCGAGTACCCGGTGATGAGCGGCGGCAATACGATCTCGGTTGCGACCGTGCTGCTCGAAACCGGCATGCTGCCGATGCAGGAGCCGGTCACGGAGTTTCAACTCGAGGCGCCCGCGGGTTTGATCGGCATCCGCGCCGAATGCAGCAACGGGAAAGTGACCTCGGTCACGTTCAAGAATGTGCCGGCTTTCGCACCGTATATCGAGAAGGTGATCGACGTGCCGCATCTCGGCAAGGTGACGGTGGATGTGGGCTGGGGCGGGATGTTCTATGTGATCGCCGATGTGCGTCAGTTCAAAGGATTGGAGCTGAAGCCGGAGCACGGGAAGGAAATCACGCGTGTTTCGGCGCTCATCCTCAGGGCAGCGCAGGAGCAGTTGCCCGTCTCGCATCCTCATTATCCGGGTTATGGCATCACGATCGCCCAGCTTTCCGGTCCGACCGAGAACCCGAATGCGGACTGGAAGAATGCGGTCACCGTCGCCAGCGGGGCCATCGATTTCGACAATCCGGCGACCTGGACCGGCGCCATCGATCGCTGTCCGTGCGGCACCGGTACATCGGCGAAGATGGCCACGCTGCACGCCAAGGGCCAGTTGGACCTGAACCAGCCGTTCCGGCACGAGGGCATACTGGGGACGGTCTTCACGGGCAAGCTGGTCGAACGGGCGAGCATCGGTGACATTCCCGCTGTCGTTCCGACGATCTCCGGCCGCTCATGGATTTACGGATTCAACACATACGTGCTCGATCCCGATGATCCCTTCCCCAACGGCTTTACGTTGAGGGACATCTGGGCATGACGTATCACGAACGGTGACGAGACCATGCGATACGAAATTGATGAAGCAAAGCAGATCGCGTACAGCGTGATCAAGGCAGTCGGAGCGAACGAGGCGGTCGCCCGCTCTCTGACTGAAGCCGTCATATCGGCCGAACTCGCCGGCAGCAGGGCGGTGGGTTTCGCTCACTTGCCGGACTATCTCGATGGCTTTCTGAAGGGCAGGATCTCGGTCGATGCCGATCCGGCGATTCGCTTTCCGGTTCCCGCCGCGATCACGGTCGATGCGCGAAAGGGCATCGCCCAGCTCGGATTCGATCAGGCATTCGAGGAATTGAATACGCGGGCGGCGACCTATGGGATCGTCGCCTTGACGATGTCGAACAGCTTCACGGTTGGTGAGCTGGGTTACTACACGCGGCGCCTGGCGGAGCGCGGCTTCGTATCGATCGCCACCTGCAATGCCACGGCGCAGATGACCACGCTCGAAAGCGGCCGTGCGGTTTATGGGACCAATCCAGTCTCTTTCGCGGCACCTGTCGCGAACGGGAGGCCGTTGGTGATCGATCAGGCTTCCAGTGCAACCGCTTTCGTCAGCGTTCGCAACGCGGCGGAGCGCAACGAGACCATCCCTGAAGGCTGGGCAGTCGATCAGAGCGGCAAGCCGACAACGGACGCCAGGGAAGCCGTGAAGGGCCTGCTCGTCGCCTTCGGTGGAGCGCGAGGTGCGAACATCGCGATGATGATGGAGGTGCTCGCTGCCGGCGTGACGGGAGCCAACTGGTCGATGGATGCGCCTTCTTATGCCGAGGGCAGTGAAAGTCCAGGCATCGGGCTTTTTCTCGTGGCGCTCAAACCCGAAATCTTCTCGGCGGACTTCCCCGCGCGACTTTCGACGCAACTTGCGCGACTGGCCGACATGGGCGTGCGCATTCCGGGCAGTCACATCAAGGATCGGGAGATAGACGTGCCTTCGGAAGTGATCGACCGGGTGCGCGGCTACGCGGAGTGGTCACAGGGAGACGAACATACCAGGTGAGTGGGGAAGTGCGCAGCGCTGCCCCGATTATCGATAGAAATTACGGGGGCGTCAGCGATCGATCACTGACGCCCTTCCGGTATCAGATGCCTTGTGCTTTCAGACGCGCGTCATACCACCGGCAGAACTGATCGAGCGGCGCTTCGGTGTATTTCGAGTAAGGACCCGGAATGTAGGCGGGATCCTGCGTTCCGCTGTGTGTGTTCGCGACCAGATCGGCATCCTGCTGATTGGTGGCCAGCCACACTTCGGTCAGCGTCTTGAGATCGTAATCGACGCCTTCGACAGCATCCTCATGAACGAGCCACTTCGTCCGCACAAGCGTCTTGTCCGGCGCGATCGGGAGAATGAATGCGACGATGGAATGGTCGCTCATGACATGAGTCCACGAATTATGGCCCCACATGTGTACGTCTCCGAGGTCGCGGCGTTGCAGATCGCCAAGCAGCTTCGTGCTCGCGACCTTCGTGCTCAGCGTCTGCGACTCATTGCTGCCGGCGATGACCAGGCGCTGGGTCCGGAAATTCGTGTGCACGCTTTCGTCGAGCGATTCGAACAGCGCGCAGACATAACCTTCGTTTTCCCAGTCTTCGCGGTTCTTCGCATTGCGGGCCACGTAGGCGTCGTAATTCTTCATCGCTTCTTCGCCGAGTCCGTCGGGACAGAAGCCAAAGTCTTCTGGAAGGAACGAGTTGGTCAGTTCCGGATGCGTGCCCTCGCAGTGATAGCACTCGCGATTGTTCTCCATCACGAGTTTCCAGTTGCCGTTCTCGATGAGCTCCGACTCGAAGGCAAT
Organism: Caballeronia sp. 11_S32; assembly: GCF_056930355.1. Lineage (NCBI taxonomy): Bacteria > Pseudomonadati > Pseudomonadota > Betaproteobacteria > Burkholderiales > Burkholderiaceae > Caballeronia > Caballeronia sp. 11_S32. Next base: position 1,305,749 of record NZ_JBXOWH010000004.1, on the reverse strand, counting down.
CTTGGTGCGCTGCATCTGATGCGGCGCAAAGCGGGGCGTCATCACCTGCTCGAGCGTCGAGATATCCTCGGGCGGCTCATCCGAGAGGCACACGAAAATATGCGCGCCGATCACCTTCGTGTGAACGGGTATCAGGCTCCGGCATGTCTTGTCGAAGTCCTGTCCCATGTGCGTGGCGTGTTTCAGGCTGCCGTCGAGCTCATACGTCCATTGATGATAAGGGCAGACCAGCATCCCGACGCTGGCCTTGCCGGGCTGCTTCATGATCCTGGAGCCACGGTGGCGGCAAACGTTGCGATACGTGCGGATGTTCTCGTCATCGTCGCGAACGATCATGATCGATGCCTTTCCCACTTCGACGGTGGACACGTCACCCGGCTCGGGGACATCGGCCGTCACGCCGACGAGGATCCAGAGCTTGTTGAAGAAGACGTCGACGTCGTTATCGAAAACGTCCTGGCGACTGAAAATTTCGCCGGGAAAGCCGCAACCGGGTACGCGGCTATCGATCAGCTCGCGATGAGTCTTGAGGGGAGTGGCAGACACGTTTTTGCTCCAGATATAGGTGTTATCGGCAGGCACGGTTCATAGTCCGTACGCGCAGTATTGGAGTGCGGATCTGGAGCGTCAACGCCCTTTATTGTTCTGTCTGCATTACTACAAGTTATGCGAAGCACTCGCAAACCATGACCGGAGACGTCGCCCGATGAAAATTGCGAAAGGCCCCAAGGGCTATAGACGGATTATTCCGTCGATGACCGCGCTGGTCGAGTTCGAGGCCGTCGCTCGACTCGGCAGTTTCACCAATGCGGCGAGCGAGCTAGGCGTCAGTCAGGCCGCGGTCAGCCGGCAAGTCAAATTCCTCGAAGAGACGCTGGGGGTGAAGTTATTCCACCGTTCGCATCGGTCCATATCGCTGACGGGCGAAGGGGAGTCTCTCTACCTCGTCGTGGCCGAGTCGATGCAGAAGATCGCTGGCGTGTTCGATCGTCTATCGGCGGGGTTCGAGCAACAGGAACTGGTGCTCGCTTCGACTGCGGCGTTCTCGCAACTGCGCCTCGTGCCGCGTCTTGCGAATCTGAAGCGCTTGCAGCCGAAGCTTCAGCTTCGCCTCACCGACCCGATGTTCACCGCCGATCTACGTCACAACGAAGTCGACGTCGCGGTGCGCTTCGGTGATGGATCGTGGGGAGATGGAACCGCGACCTTGCTTTTCGACGAAGAGGTCTTCCCCGTATGTTCGCCGCGCTGGCTTCTTGAAAACGGCGCGCCGGACACGCTCGAAGAGCTTGCGCGGATGCCGCTGATCGACTCCGACTCCACGTCGGAAGGATGGATGGCGTGGGACACCTGGTTCGCTTCCGCCGGATACCGGCCCGCACGACTGAATTACGCGCTCCGATGCAGCATCTACACGGACGCAGTGCTGGCGGCGCGCTGTGGGCAGGGCGTGGCGTTGGGATGGGGGCGGCTCATCACTGATTTCCTTGCATCGGGAGAACTGGTTCGCCTGCATACGGCGTCATGCAAGCCGGCGGAATCGTATTACATCGTCGTGCCGCATGGGCGATCGATCACATCGTCGATAACGGGGCTCGTCGAATGGTTGCATGGAGATCCCGCTCCGCTCTGAAACGCGCCTATGCGTCGAAGCAAAAGTACAAGCCGCGCAAAAGCTCGGCATCAGGTTTCATGATGTAAGCGCCAGTTCGATTCCGTGCCACGCAAAATGGAGGCAATTGAACGGATCGAGGGAAGCCGCACTCATGAATAGCACTAGACGTCCTGAGTTTTCTTTCGACGCAGCACAAACGTATCCGGCATATCGGCAGTGCTCCGGCTGGAACGCCATGTTGCCGCCGCGCGTGCCAAGGCAGGCAACGAACAGCTCCCGCTTCGGGACCATCGTCATCGGTGGCGGGTACACAGGCCTTGCCGCGGCACGGCGTATCGCGGAGTTGTGTCCGGATGACGAGGTGCTGGTGCTCGAAGCGTCGACGATCGGAGAGGGTTCCGCCGGACGCAACTCGGGCTTCATCATCAACTTGCCGCACAACACGAAGATGGGCGGTCACACCAGTCCGGTCGAAGTCGCGCGTAAGCAGATCCGGATGTATGACGCAGGCCTGAAGTGGCTCGCGCAGCTCGTTCGCGAGAATGGCATCGACTGCAAGTGGAACCCCGTGGGGAAATTTCATGCCGCCGCGAGTGAAGCCGGCGTGCGGAATCTGCATGCCTCGCTCGCGCAGTATCGGGAATGGGGCGTAAATTACGAAGAATTGGACCGCGACGCCTTGCAGCAGAAACTCGGCACACGCTATTACCGATACGGCTATCACTCGTCCAGCAATGTCTTCGTGCAACCAGCCGCGCTGATTCGCGGCCTGGCCGACTCGCTTCCGCGCAATGTCGCGGTGGCGGAAAACGAAGCTGTCGTGTCGGTTGGCGAGGCGACGCCATTTCGAGTAACGACGAGTCGTGGCGAATACATCGCGGATCGGGTCATTCTTGCCAATAACGGGTTCGCAAAAGCATTGGGTATCCTGAATGATCGTCTCATAACGATCTTTACCTATGCCGCCCTCACGCCTCGGCTGCCGGAATCCGAACTCGCGAAACTCGGCGATTCAGAGGAGTGGGGCGTCATTCCGGCCAACCGTCTTGGTACGACGCTTCGCCGTGTTCAAGGCGGACGCTTCATGGTTCGCAGCGCCTACTCGTATGAGCAGGAGCAGTCACCCGCCGACACGCTGGCGCAATTGACGGCAAGTTATCAGCGCCGCTTTCCGAACCTGAGGTCTCATCGTTTCGAATATGTCTGGGGCGGGACCACGGCTTTGACGCGCAATGGGGCGACTTACTTCGGAGAGTTGCGGCCCGGTCTGTTTGCATCGTTGGGCTGTAATGGCGCGGGCGTGTTGAAGGGCACGACATACGGGAAGTTGCTTGGCGAGATGGCCATGGGGGCGCAGTCTTCCGGCCTTTCGGATGCGCTCAGTCTCGAGGGTCCCAGCTGGCTGCCGCCCGAGCCGTTTCGCCGCATCGGCGTGGTTTCCTCGATCAAGTATCAGGCCGCGCGTGCTGGCCTGGAGCGTTGAGACTTTTAGTTTAACTGTGGAGCATCGAAGGTGACGGAAATCAAGCGAAGCCACGTTGGAAAGCGTCTGTCCGAAGTCGCTGTACATCAGGGAACGATCTATCTCGCAGGGCAGGTGCCGGACGACATCACGCAAGACATGGCGGGGCAGACCAGACAGGTCCTGGCGTCGATCGACGCCTTGCTCGCCGAGCATGGTTCTGACAAGTCGCGCATCCTGTCCTGTCAGATTTTCCTTTCGGATATGAAGCAGGCTCCCGCAATGAATGAAGTCTGGGATGCATGGGTGGCGCCGGGACATACGCCGCCGCGCGCTACCGTGGGGGCCGTCCTGGCGCAACCGGAAAAGCTGATCGAAGTCGTGATCGTGGCGGCTGCCTGAGGCTCAGCCGGACTGCTGCACGAACGCCGCAATACGCTCCCACATGCACACCGGATTCGAATACATCGGAAAGTGTCCGCTGTGGGCGATCTGCGCCAGCTGCACGCCATTTCGCAAAAGGCGCGGCAAATACGAGAGCGCGGCGTTCTGCTCCCCGTACATGAACATACGCGGAAAGGGCAACGACAGAAACTTCGTCATGAAGTCGCCGTGATCGGACAGTTCGACCATCGACATGAAGATGCCGCGTACCGCTTCGGCGCGCACCTTATGCCGCAGACTCGACGCATACAGCGCGCTGGCGTGATAAGGCGAATGCCAGTTCCGCTCGATGAAGTCATCGAAGAAGGACTGTGCATCGTCTGAAGGATAGTCGATCACCTGACGGCTCAGGAAGCAGTCTTCGGGCGCGACGTTGCCTTCGATGTCGATGAAGCTCGCGATGCGCTGCGGCGCCTCATGCGCGAGCATCAACGCGGTGAGGCCGCCCATCGAATGGCCGACGAGATGGAATCGGTCGATACCGAAATGCGCGAGTACCGCCTTTGCCGTGGCGACGAGAAAGGGGATCGAAACTTTCGACGGATTGCTGCAGCGCGTGTCACCGCAACCGGGCGCGTCATACGCAATCACCGGACGTCCGGCCAACGCCGGGTAATGCGCGATGTCTGCATAGTCTTCCTTGGTCGAGCCGAAGCCGTGCAGAAAGACGAGCGGCAGGCCTTCGCCCGTGCGATGCATCGTGGCGATTTCCAGTTCGATTCCTTCGACATTCAGTGCAAGCGATTGCTTCTCCAGCGGTTCAGACATCGGCATGATCGGCTCCTGTCAGTGAGCGGCAGAAGTGCTGAATCGCGTGGCAGGCCTCCAAGAGGGCATCGTCGTCGAGCGCGTAGGCAATTCGAATATACGGCGCAAGCCCGAATGCGCTGCCTTGAACGACCGCGACGCCGGCTTCATCGAGCAATGCGCCGGCTACGTCTTCGTCCGTCTTCAGCACGGTGCCGGCGGCGGTGGTCTTGCCGATGAGCTTTGCGCACGAAGCGAACGCATAGAAAGCGCCCGCTGGCTTCGCGCAAGCGAGACCTGGCGCTTCATTCAGCAAGTTCACCATGAGGTCGCGCCGCCGTTCGAAAACCTCGCGCGACTCGCTGATGAAATCCTGCGGACCGTTGAGCGCGGCGAGAGCGGCATGCTGAGAAACGGAGCTCGCGCCGGAAGTTTGCTGACCCTGAAGCTTTTCCATCGCATTCAGCAGCCAGCGCGGTCCGGTGCCGAATCCGATGCGCCAGCCCGTCATCGCATACGCCTTCGACACGCCGTTCATCGTCAGCGTGCGAGTCGCGAGTCGGGGCTCGACCTGCGCGATCGTTTGAAACGCAGCATTGTCGAAGATCAGGTGCTCGTAGATGTCGTCCGACAGTATGAGGACGTGCGGATTCGCGAGCAGAACTTGTGCGAGCGCCGCGAGTTCTTCGCGGGTATAGACCGCGCCCGTGGGATTCGAGGGCGAATTGAGGATCAGCCAGCGCGTACGCGGCCCGATCGCATCCGCGAGCGCTTGCGGCGTGAGCTTGAAACGGCTGTCGGCACCGCACGGCACGATGACGGCGCGCGCTCCGCATAGCTGCGTCATCTCCGGATAGCTGACCCAGTAAGGCGCGGGAATGATGACTTCATCGCCATGGTTGAGCGTCGCGGCGAGCGCGTTGTAGATGACTTGCTTGCCGCCGCTGCAGACGATCGTATCCTGCCAGCCGATGTCCAGTCCGTTCTCGTGCTGAAACTTCTTCGCCACCGCTTCGCGAAGCGCGCGCATGCCGGCCACTTGCGTGTAGCGCGTGTGTCCGGCGTGAATCGCAGCGATGGCTGCCTGGCGCACATGTGCGGGCGTGTCGAAGTCCGGCTCGCCTGCCGACAGCGAAATGACCTTCGCACCCGACGCCCGGCGCGCGGCGACGCGATCCATCATGCGATACGTCGCCGATGGCTGTGCTTTGGCGAGATGAACATTGAGGCGTTGCACGTCGTCGCTCATGCGCGTTCTCTCCATTGCGTGAGGCCCATCAGGTCGAGCGTGCTTCTGCCTTGCGCGAGTTGCCGCATCATGTCCGTCTCTTTCGCGGCGCGCGCTTCGCCCGTGAGGAGCGTGCGTTGCGCGTCGCGTCCGGCTCGAACCGCCAGCACCATGCCGTCCTGACGTTTCGCGATCCGTTCGCCGAGATCGAGCACTTCTTCGATTCGCGCGGCCGGAATGAACACCGTGCCGCAACGGTCGGCGATCACATAGTCGTCTTCGTGCGCCACGACGCCCGCGAAAGTCACCGGCTTGCCCGAGCTAATCTGCGCGACGCGATTGCGGGCGCTGATCATGGTGATGCCGCGTCCAAAGACGGGATAGCCGATCGACTCGCTGCCTTCGATGTCACGGCTATAACCGTCGATGACCGAGCCGCGAACCTTTCTGACGGTCGCGGCGTTGGCGATGATGTCGCCCCAGCACGAGATGCCTTCGAGCCCTCCGGCGATCACGAGAATTCGGTCGTCGGTCCGGATCGCGTCGATGACAGGCGTGATGAGGTGAGCTGTCGGCGTGGCGTCGGTCTTGGGGCCGAGCTGGATCGTACTTGCACGTCCGACGATGCGCGGGCAATCCCACAGCGGCCGAATGCCGAAGGTGGCGCCCGGAAGGCCCAGGAAATCGAGCGCATCCGACACGGTATTGGTGTCGAGCGCCGCGAGCCGTTCAAGAAGCGGGTTTCGCGTCATGGCGATGTTGAAGTGATTTGCGATGCGTCACTTTCGCGCCTACAGTCTCATATGTAAATTCCGAAGAACGGAACACATCCATACGCTCAACCTATCGAACATCATGATCAACTTTCGGCTGATTCGTCACCTGTGGCTGTTTCTCGCGGTCGCGGAAGAAGAGAACTTCGGGCGCGCGGCGCAACGGCTCGGCATGTCTCAGCCGCCGCTCACCGAGCAGATCCAGACGCTCGAACAGGCGCTGAAGGTGAAGCTCTTCGAGCGATCGCGGCGCGGCGCGCAACTCACGCCTGTCGGCGCGGCGATTCTTCCCGCGGTGCGCAAGTTCGCGGAGCAGGTGGAGCAGCTCGAACTCGCGGTGCGCGAGGCGGTGGCGGGGCGCAGCGGCGTCCTGACCGTCGGCGCGATTTCGTCGGCGATGTTCGATGTGCTGCCTTCGTTCATCGAACGGCTCAAGGCCGGTCATCCGCAAGTGACGGTCTCCGTGAAAGAGATCGACAGCGTGGAAGCGGTGCCGGCGCTCGAAGCGGGAGATATCGACCTGGCGTTCGCGAGGCTCGAAGGCGATCTCGGCGCGCGCATCGAGACCTTGCCGCTCGCGCAGGACAGGCTCGTCGTCGCAATGCCTCGCGACCACGCGATGTCGGGCCGTGCGCGCGTGCGGCTTGCATCGCTCGCGGATGAATCGTTCGTGATGTTCTCGCGGCAGTTCAGTCCCGTGTACTTCGACGGTGTCGTGGCATCGTGCCGCTCAGCCGGTTTTTCGCCGAGGATCGTGCATGAGGTGCGTTCGGTGGCGTCTCAGGTCGCATTCGTCGGATGCGGGCAGGGCGTGGCGCTGGTGCCCGCATCGACGAAGAAGCTGGCTGCGGAAAACGTGGTGTTCCGGCCTTTGAGGGAGACGGTCAGCGTCGTGACGACCGCGGTCGCGTGGAACCCGACACGGCAGCACGCGATGGTCGAAGCGGGCGTCGCGCTGTTGCGGAAACTGTCGAAAGGTCAATGACTGCAATTCCCGGTTCAGTGGTGCGCGAAGGTGTTCATGAACGCCGGCTCGCGAGACTGCTGCTGAGGTTTGCGATCCGGCCTCGCACGCTGGAGCGAACCGGCAGGCTCTGTCTGGGCTGGACGAGGCGCGGATTTCGCCAACTGGCGCACTCGCGGGAGATTGCTGGTGTCGACGGGCGTTTGCACGCGCTCCGCAGGCGCATCGATGGTATCTACCGTGTGCGTCGCACTCGAGGCTCCGGACTCGACGATCGGTGTCACAGCGCTGGACGAACGCGTCACTCGTCCAAAGGCTGTCGCTTGCGGCCGTCGAGCCTGGTTGAGTTCCGTCTGTAGCCAGGCCGCGAAAGACAACCCGCCCCCGACGACGAGCAAAGCGAGCGCGATGATACGGCTCGTTCGTGTGCCGAATACCCGTGCGGGCATGGCGAAGTTCTTCTTTGCCAATCGAGGCCCCCGTCGCGTTTTGAAGTATTTGAATGCGAAGCGCCGACATCGTCACACTGTCAGCAAACTACGGGCCAGGTCGTCCCCGGAATTGCGATCTGCATACCTGATCGAGAATGATTCAGGCGGCTGCTCCGCAGCACGGTTCGTGGCGTCACGCACCGACACGCGCGAGCTTCTTCGGTACGCTGCTTGCTCAACTTCGTTCTTGAAAACAGAAGAGCGATCCAATTTATCCGGGACATGCAGCAATGCAGATCGAGCAAGAAAACTGGACCCATCGTCACCTCGACACCGTGTCACGCGTCCTCGTGGTCGACGACTATCGGGCCGCCGCTATTGCAGTTGCCGATTACCTGTCGTTGTTCGGTATTCAGACGCGTGTCGCCGGCGGATGCGGCGACGCGCTCGAAATCATAAGAAGCTGGATTCCGGACGTTGTGCTGCTCGACCTCATGATGCCGCAACGCGATGGCTTTACGACTGCTCGTGCAATCAGACAATATCCGCCGACATCCGGCGCGTTCATTTGTGCCTACACCGGGAGAGAAGAGGCACTCATCACCCGGAGCGAGGAGGGCAGCCTGTTCGATGGCTACGTCAGGAAAGGGGCTTCTCCGCCGAGCCTTCTGTCCTGGCTCAACCAGCTTCAGCGCCAGGCCTGAGTCGCCTGGGCGTCGAGCTTGCACGTTATTTGCGGGAGACCTATGCTGCGCGTGCGGCGCCTGGCACGCCTCGAGTCTCCGGCGAACGCACTGCGCGGCGGCGACCGCGGTCCCGACCGCGACTCGACCCTCAACATTGACGAGGTTTCAAATGGCTACTGGCACAGTGAAATGGTTCAACGACGAGAAGGGCTTCGGCTTCATCAGTCCGGATGACGGCGGCGAGGACCTGTTCGCGCACTTCTCTGAAATCAAGGCCGAGGGCTTCAAATCGCTGCAGGAGAACCAGAAGGTGAGTTTCGACGTGAAGATGGGCCCGAAGGGCAAACAAGCCGCAAATATCAAACCCGCGTAAGGCCGCCGTTTTGTCGAAGCAATAATCGTACGGTGTTCGCTCGTCGAGAATTGCAGGCGGGAATCTGACCGATGCCGTGGTAGCGAGGGCGCTTCGTTGCCGGAACAACCTCGCTCTCGCATCCGCACTAGATCAGATTCCTCGCCGCGTCAGGCATCTTCGAACGTCTCGCCCCGCTCGGCGATGATTCTCCCCAGCTCCCGAGTCGACGGCACACGCCGCATCGGATTCGTCGAGCCGGCCTCGTCCTCCGCAAGATTCTCGATGATCGCGAGCAGCACCTTGCGCGCCGTAGTGATATCGCGCTCGCTCAGTCCGGTCACGCTGATTTCGTTGACCTCCTCGGCGAGCGGCACGAGCTTGTCCCTGAGCGCCCGGCCTTCCGCAGTGAGAAACACGTGCGTGTTCTTCTTGTTCTCGGGGCGCTGCTGACGTTCGACCAGCCCCAGCTTTTCCATGGCCGTCACCGCCGCGAACGTGGTGGGCGCCATGACGCCCGCCTGCTCGCTCAGTTCGCGCTGGGTGAGGCCATCCGTTTCCCACAAGATGCGCAGAAACGTCCAGTGTCCGAATGAGACCGAATGCTCCGCGAGCCGCATCTGCAACGCGCGCACCATCGAACGCGTCGCGTCTTTCACCAGGTGAGCCAGACGGTCGTTCGGTACGGATTCGTGCCAATGGCGCAGCATCTCCGTAGTTTCGCGCGGCGCGCCTTCAAGGTTCTTTTTGCGTGTCATGACCGTGTCTTCCTTAGCGAATCGTGTCTCACCGACATGATAACGGTCGTTCTGGCGCCACGCGCGCTTCAAGCGTTCAGGACGCTTCTTCGGGCAAACCCCGACTTGTTCACGCGGCTCCGTCTCCCTACCATTATAGTTAGATATCGAATAAAAAATCATCGACGGTGCGAAACGCGGGAATGGTCCCGGCATGTTTCGGCGCCTCGTCCTCATCAGCAAGAGCAACGGAGACGTCTGGTGTCCAAATCCACAGTCACGCAATTCATGCCCGAAGCACACGCGACAGCGGAACGCATCGAAGCGACCTATCACAAGGTCACCTGGCGGCTGATGTCGTTCATCTTTGTCTGCTGGGTGCTGAACTATCTGGACCGCGTGAACGTGAGCTTCGCGCAGTTGCATCTCAAGCAGGATCTCGGCCTGTCCGATGCCGCGTATGGTCTCGGCGTGAGCCTGTTCTTCATTGGTTATATCTCGCTCGAAGTGCCGAGCACGCTCTGGCTCAAGAAGATCGGCGCGCGCCTCACGATCTCGCGCATCATGATCCTATGGGGCGCCATTTCGACGGCTATGGCCTTCATGACCACGCCGATGCAGTTCTATATCGCGCGCATTCTGCTCGGCGCGGCCGAAGCGGGATTCTGGCCGGGCATCATTCTCTATCTGACGTACTGGTATCCGGGCGCGCGGCGGGCGCGCATCACATCGCGCTTTCTGCTGGCGATCGCGGCGGCGGGCATCATCGGCGGGCCGCTGTCGGGATGGATCCTGCATAACTTCGTCGATGTGCTCGGCTACAGGAACTGGCAATGGCTGTTCTTCCTGGAAGGCCTGCCGGCCTTGCTGATGGGCATCGTCGCGTTCTTCTATCTCGTCGACCGTCCGCAGGATGCGCGCTGGCTCGACGACGAGCAGAAGAAGATCATCCTCGATGCGCTCGCCGCCGACCGCGCCGAGAAAAAGCCCGCAACCCACGGGCGTCATCAGCTGCTCGTGGCGCTGAAGGATCCGCGCGTTTATATCCTCGCGGCGGGCTGGGGCACGGTGCCCTTGTGCGGGACCATCCTCAACTATTGGACGCCGACGATCATCCGTCAGGCGGGCGTCGCGGACGTGCTCAACGTCGGCCTGCTGTCCGCGCTGCCCTACATCATCGGGGCGCTCGGCATGTTCGCGGTGGCGCGCAGCTCCGATGTGACGCTCGAACGGCGCTGGCATTTCTTCTCGTGCACGGCGGTAGGCGCGCTCGGCGGCTTTCTGCTTCCGGTGGTGTCGGGCAACACGGCGGCGGCCATCGTCTGCCTCGGCATGATCTCCATTTCCTACTTCGGCGCGGCGGCGATCATCTGGTCGATTCCGCCAGCCTATCTCTCCGATGAAGCCGCCGCCGCAGGCATCGGCGCGATCAGCAGCCTCGGGCAGGTGGGCGCTTTCTGCGGGCCGATCGCACTCGGCTGGATCAAGACGATGACAGGCAGTCTCGCGATCGGCCTCTCGGCGATCGCCGCCATCGTGATGCTCGGCGGGCTCGCCGTGCTGATCGGCGTGCCGGCGAACACGCTGCGCGAGCACGCGGAACGCGGCTGAACACGAACTCTCGTAGCACCGGCAGTACTTTCTGGCGCCTTCGGGCGCCGATTTTTTTGGAGCGTACTTCGTGTGTTTCAGGGAAAACCCGGTTGCCTCAAAATGATTAGAGATCTAATATAAACACATGGGACGACGCTGATGCAAAGGCGTCACGCGGTGGGTGAACGAAGCGGGAGAGCAGCGCAGATGAGCGATACGGCAAACAACGAACTGTCATTCAGGACGCTTGTGGTGACGAACAAGGCGCAGGTGGCGGAAGGAATCACGAGCTTCGAGTTGCGCGATCCCGAAGGACGTCCCCTCGATCCTTTCACCGCGGGCGCGCACGTGACGGTGCGCGTGCCGAGCGGCGCGAACCGCAACTATTCGCTGTGCAACGATCCGGACGAAACCGACCGCTATGTGATTGCCGTGAAGCGCGACGCGGCGGGCCGTGGCGGGTCGATCAGCATGACTGACGATGTGAACGCAGGCGATCGCATCGACGTATCGGCGCCGCGCAACGAGTTCGGGCTGAGCGAGCGGGCGCGCAGCTTCGTGTTCGTCGCGGGCGGTATCGGCATCACGCCGATCCTCGCGATGATGCGTCACCTCAAGGCCACCGGCGGTCCGCGCTTCAAGCTGTACTACCTCACGCGCAACCCAGAGATGACGGCGTTCATCGACGAGCTTTCGAGCCCGGAATGGAAGCCGCACGTCGTGATTCATCACGATCACGGTGACCTCGCCAACGCGTTTGATTTCTGGCCCGTCTTCGAAAAGAGCGGCAGCGGCACGCATGTTTACTGCTGCGGCCCGCGCGCGTTGATGGACGGCGTGCGCGACATGACCGGCCACTGGCCGCAAGGCAGCGTGCATTTCGAGAGCTTCGGCGTGGATCAGTCGCGCGCGGCGGAGAACAAGCCGTTCAGCGTCAAGCTGGAACGCTCGGGCCGGTGCTTCGAGATTCCAAAGGACCGCTCGATCCTCGAAATCCTGCGCGACAACGGCATCCGCGCGCCGAGCTCGTGCGAGAGCGGCACGTGCGGATCGTGCCGCACGACCTTGTGCGCGGGCGAAGCGGACCATCGCGACATGGTCCTCGGCGATGACGAGAAGCGCGATCACATCATGATCTGCGTCTCGCGCGCGAAGAGCGAAGAACTGGTGCTGGATCTCTAAGAAGTTGTCCCCATTGCATACGTTGGTCAGGAGAAGCGCAAATGCTCACGCATGAAGAAAACATGTTGTTGTGCCGTGTCGAAGGCGATGCCCCGATGGGCCAGATGATGCGGCGTCACTGGACGCCGGTTTGCCTCATCGAGGAAGTCAGCGAGCCGGATGGCGCCCCCGTGAAGGCGCGCGTATTCGGCGAAGACCTCGTGGTGTTCCGCGACACCGACGGCAACGTCGGCGTGATGGACGAATACTGCCCGCACCGCCGCGTATCGCTCGTGTACGGACGCAACGAGGACTGCGGTCTGCGCTGCCTCTATCACGGATGGAAGATGGACGTGAAGGGCAACATCATCGAAATGGTGTCCGAGCCTTCGTGCAGCGACATGAACAAAAAGGTGAAGCACAAGGCCTACGAGACGAAGGAATGGGGCGGCTTCGTGTGGGCCTACATGGGCCCGCAGGACGCCATTCCCGAGTTCGTGCCGCCCGCGTGGGCGCCGACGGAAGACACGCGCGTCACCATCGCGAAGGCGATCCTGCCGTGCAACTGGGCGCAGATTCTCGAAGGCGCGATCGATTCCGCGCACAGCTCCAGCCTGCATTCGTCGGACTTCGTGCCGGCGCGCGTCGGCGGGGCGGAAGCGACCGCGAAGAACTGGCTGCGTCCGTCGACGGACAAGGCGCCGCGCATGCAGGTGCATCGCACGAGCTACGGCTTCCGTTACGCCGCGCTGCGCCGTCCGATCCAGAACGCCGCCACGCACGACTACGTGCGCTCGACGGTGTTCGTCGCGCCCGCCACCGCGCTGATTCCGCCGAACAATCTGTATAACGTCGCCAACATCAACGTGCCGTGCGACGACACCAGCACCGCGTTCTATTTCATGGCGTGGGGCAATCCGGACAAGACGCCTGAGACGGAGACGTGGCGCAAGTTTCTCGGCCAGCGCGTGGGCGTCGATCTCGACGAATACTTCCGGCCGCTGCGCAACACGGACAACCGCTTCTGGCAGGACCGCGAAGCGATGAAGGCGGGCAACTTCACGGGCATCAAGGGGTTTCCCAATCAGGACATCGCGATGTGGGTGACGATGGGCCCGATCGCCGACCGCACCGAGGAGCGCCTCGGCGCAAGCGATGTTGCCGTGGTCGAGTTCCGCCGCCGCATGCTCGATGCCGTGAAGGAGTTCCAGGCGGGCGAGACGGCCATCGGCACCGGTGACAAGGCGATTCCGCGCACCGTGTGCTCGTTCCAGGCGATGGTGCCGAAGGACACCGACTGGAAGCAGTTCGCCGCGCAGCCCGTGTGGGTCGAACTCGAAGAGGCCGCTGAGGTCGAGCCGAACTATCAGGTGCAGGCGTGATGGAAACGCTCAAGCTCGGCATCGCGGGATTGGGCCGCGCATTCTCGCTGATGCTGCCGACCTTTTTCGCGGATGCGCGCGTGCAGCTCGTCGGCGCGTGCGATCCGCGTGCGCGGGCCCGCGCGCAGTTCGAAGCCGATTTCGCCGCGCCCGCCTTCGACGATATCGAAGCGCTCGCGCGCATGCCCGAGGTCGAAGCGATCTATATCGCGAGCCCGCATCAGTTCCACGCGGCGCACGCGCGCATCGCGGCGCGGCACGGCAAGCACGTGCTCGTCGAGAAGCCGATGGCGCTGTCGCTCGCCGAATGCGACGACATGATCGCCGCATGCAGCGAAGCGAACGTGCATCTGATCGTCGGTCATTGTCATAGCTTCGATACGCCGTATTTGCGCACGCGCGAGCTGATCGCATCGGGCGCGTTCGGCGACGTCAGGATGATTCAGGCGCTCAATTACACCGACTATCTGTTCCGTCCGCGCAGGCCGGAGGAACTGAAGACGGAAGAGGGCGGCGGCGCGGTGTTCAGTCAGGCGGCGCATCAGGTCGATATCGTGCGACTGCTCGCGGGCAGCCGCGCGACGCGCGTGCGCGCAGCGGTCGGCAACTGGGATGCGGCGCGCCCGACCGAAGGCGCGTACAGCGCGATGCTCTGGTTCGAGAACGGCGCCTTCGCGACGCTCGCCTACAACGGCTACGCGCATTTCGATTCGGACGAGTGGACCGGCTGGATCGGCGAAATGGGCCAGACGCGCAGCGCCGAGGACTATGGCCACGCGCGGCGCAAGCTGTCGCGCGTGGCATCGAAGGAAGAAGAAGCGGCAATGAAAGCGGCGGGCACCTATGGCGGCGACGCCTATGCGCCGCCTTCCCCGACGAAAGCCGAAGCGCGCAAGCATCAGCACTTCGGGCCGATCATCGTGTCGTGCGAGCGCGGCGCTTTGCGGCCGCTGCCCGACGCAATCGTCGTGTATGGCGATGAGCGTCGCGAGCGCATCGAGCTGGAGGCGCCCAGTGTGCCGCGCGCCGAAGTCATCGACGAACTGATCGCCGCCGTGCATGGCGATATCGCGCCGCTGCACGACGGAGTGTGGGCGCGCGGCACGCTCGAAATCTGCCTCGCGATGCTGCGCTCGGGCGCGGAACAGCGCGACGTGCTCATCGGCGGTTAATTCACTTAAACGCAGGATCAAGGAAACAGGACAATGGGCAAGCTCAATTTGTCGGTCGCGGTGGGCAATTACGACCGCATGCGTCCCCTCGTGGACGGCGAAGTTCAGATCGACGGCGTCGATCCGGTGTTCATGCTGCAGGATCCGGAGGAAATCTTCTTTCGCGCATTCCGTCACGCCGATTACGACATCTGCGAACTCTCGCTTTCCAGCTATAGCGTGAAGACGGCGGCGGGCACGAGCCCGTATATCGGCGTGCCGGTTTTTCCGTCGCGCGCGTTTCGCCACACGTCGATCTATGTGCGCAACGATCGCGGCATCGAAGCGCCCTCGGATCTCAAGGGCAAGCGTATTGGCGTGCCCGAATATCAGCTGACCGCGAACGTGTGGGCGCGGCTGTTCCTCGAAGAAGATCACGGCGTCAAGGCTTCCGACGTGACATGGGTGCGCGGCGGCTACGAGGAAACGGGGCGCGAGGAAAAGATCAAACTCGATCTTCCGGCGGATGTGCGGCTGGAAAACGCGCCGTCGAATGCGACCATTTCGGGCTTGCTGGCGTCAGGCGAGATCGATGCGGTGATCGGCCCGCGTGCGCCTTCGTGCTTCACGAACGGGCATCCGAACGTCAGATATCTCTACGACGATCCGCAGAAGGCCGCCGCCGACTGGTACACGCGCACGAAGCTGTTCCCGATCATGCATCTGCTCGGCGTGCGCCGGACGCTCGCGGAGCAGCATCCGTGGCTGCCGGGCGCGATCGCCAAGGCGTTCGAGAAGAGCAAGGCGGTTGCGCTGGCAAAGCTGAGCGACACATCCGCGACCAAGGTGACGTTACCGTTCGTCGAAGAGCAGTTGCGCGCCGCGCGGAAATTGCTCGGGGACGATTTCTGGTCATACGGATTCGAGCCGAACCGCCATGTGCTCTCGCGCTTTCTCAGGCGGCATCACGAGGAAGGCTTGTCGAGCCGGTTGGTGCAGCCGGAAGAGCTGTTTCATCCGGCCACGCTGGAGAGCTTCAAGATCTGACGGCGGCGATGCCAGGCCGGCGCGTCTGGCGCATGATGTCTGCATACCTGAACCGACTGCCGCATCGCGCGGCTGTCGCGGGAAAGACATCATGCACGCACTTCAGGACATTCTGCTGACCATCGCGGCCGTTGCGATCTATCTGCTGCCCGCGATCATCGCCGACCGGAAGAAACGGCGCTCCGTGCTGGTGCTCGCGCTGTTCAACGTGCTGTGCGGCTGGACCATCGTGGGCTGGTTCGCCGCGCTTTACTGGGCGTTTCATCCCGATAGCGCCAGAAGGCTTGAACGCATCGTGAAGAACAACCGGCGCGCATCGTCGCAGCGCACGATCAACGCGATCATGTCGCGTTCGCGCACACGGGGCGTTCGCGGCGCGCAAGCCGGTCCGAAGCAGCGGGACGGGCGCGATCGCGATTGAGCGGCAGCGCATTTCGCAGGTGGCCGTCGCTCACCGGCCGCTCAACATGCGGAGGATCTTCTGCACGATGCGCTCGTGCTCGTCCAGCGCGGCGCCGAGCGTGTGTGATCCATAGCTCTCGTTGTCCATCGCTTCCATTCCGGCGATGCGCGTCACGAACAGCGAAGGCTTTCCGGCCTTCTGATCGGATACGCCGCGAAATCGAGTCGTGACCGTCACGCCGGATTCGTCCAGCAGCGTGCGGCGGAAGATCAGTTCGTTCTCTGCCATCCAGCGCGACCACGCGTCGCGATCGAACACTTCGACGGGTCTGTTCTTCGCGTCGAGAACATACAGACGCTCCGAGCCGGATGGGACCGCGTGCGCTTTCATCGTTCAATGCGAAGGCGTGAGCAGGAAGCCGACCGCCTCCCGCCACCAGGTTTCGTCGACACGGCCGATCCAGTCGTTGTGCTCGGCCGCGTTCACCACCATCAGCCGTTTGGGTTCGGGCAGCGAGCGGAATAGCGCTTCGCCAAAGCGCGGAGGAACGATGCTGTCACGTTCCGCAATCACGACGAGAACAGGGCGGCCGAACGACGCCAGATTCGCCGTGCTGTCGTAGCGGTCGCGCAGCAGCCACTTCACGGGCAGCCACGGATAGTGGTAAGCCGCGACATGTTCGAGCCGGTCCCACGGCGTGATGAGCAGCAATCCCGCGATCTTGTCGCGTTCGCGCGAGCCGGCGGCGGCCGCCACGCCGGCCCCGAGCGATTCGCCGATGACCAGCAGCGGCGCGCCATGAAGCCGATGCGCGAGCGCGATGGTCTGCCGGGCATCCGCGACCAGACTGTCTTCGCCCAGCGCGCCGTCGCGCGGCCCGTAGCCCGGATATTCGGCGAGAATCACCCGCAGCCCGAGCCGCGTGAGCATGGCGGCATAGAACGAGCGGTGTCCGGCATGCCCGGCATTGCCATGGAATACGATGACCGTGGCCCGCGCGGCTTCGGCCGGCTCCGCCACGAGGCCGCGAAACGCTTCATGCGGCGGCCAGGCGCGCAGTCCGCCGAAAGTGAGATCCTCGATTCGGGCCTTTTCAGGGAAGTAGAGAAAACGATCCTGCAAGACGGCGGCTCCCGCGAACACGATCAGGCACGCGACGGTGAGACGGAGAATCATCCCGGTGATATTCATCGCGCTGAGCCCGATCCGTCGATCCTTTTCCTGGCGCACCCAGTTTAGCGCGCGTGGGTCATCCCTTTGCAGGTCCGTGGATCGGCTGCGTGCTGCATACTTGGGCATCGCACCGCCGGGGACATCGACATGGTTACCGATCTCGCACGATCCTGGTTGACCCGCAGCGCGCCCGTGGCCGCCGCGCAGGCCGCGGGCCGCCCGCTCGTGGCGCTGGAATCGACCATCATCGCCCACGGCATGCCGTACCCGGAGAACGTGCGCACCGCGCGCGAAGTGGAGTCTTCGATCCGCAACGCGGGCGCCGAGCCCGCGACGATCGCGCTGATCGGCGGGCGCATCCACATCGGCCTGACGGACGGCGAACTGGAGCTGCTCGGCCGCTCCGACCAGGTGCACAAGGTCAGCCGCCGCGACCTGCCGGCCGTGCTGGCCAGCGGCGGACTCGGCGCGACGACCGTGGCGGGCACCATGATATGTGCCGCGCTGGCCGGCATCGAGGTATTCGTCACCGGCGGCATTGGCGGCGTGCACCGGGGCGCGCAGGAAACCTTCGACATCTCGGCCGATCTGCAGGAACTGGCGAAGACTTCGGTCGCGGTGGTCTGCGCGGGCGCGAAGTCCATCCTGGACATCGGACTCACACTGGAATATCTGGAGACGCACGGCGTGCCGGTGCTCAGTTGCGAGCAGGACAATTTCGCCGCGTTCTACACGCGCGACAGCGGCTTTCGCGCGGACTTCAGGCTGGACGATGCGGCGGAGCAGGCACGCTTCATCCGCACCAAATGGGATTTGGGCCTCGCAGGCGGCGTGGTGTTGAGCACGCCGGTGCCAGAAGCATCGGCGATGGCCGTCGAGGAGATCGACGCGCTGACCCGGCAGGTGCTCGCCGAGGCGACGGCGCAGGGCATCACCGGCAAGGCGGTGACCCCCTTCGTGCTGGCTCGCATTCATGCGCTGACGGGGAGGCGCAGCCTGGCGACGAACATCGCGCTCGTGAAGCACAATGCCGAAGTGGGGGCAAGGCTGGCGCTGGCGCTTGCACACGCGGGGCGCGGGGCGGGCGCGGCATAGAAGCTCTCGCCTTGCCCCGCCACGCATCAACGATGCCCATGCTGCTTGATGAATGCCATCAGCGCTGCAAAGCCCGGAGGAACGGAAGGGTCGGCGCATTTCAGTTCGAGCGTGCCGCCATCGGACGCAATGCCGATGCGATAGCTTCGCCCATCGGGCACGGGTTTGACCGCCGCCGCGCGCGGGGCGGCCGATTCCGTGCGAGCGGCGGACACGAGGCGCGCAAGCTCCTCGCGTTCGTCGGGCGACAGGTCCTTTTCATCCAGCACGATCGGTCGGGCGAGGCCGGGAAAAAATCCGACGCCTCCGTCGATGGTCAGTTCCGCGTGCATCGGCCACTCCTTCTGGATGGGATCGGAAGCACAGGCTCCTGTCAGAAGACACACCCATATGAGCCCGGCCAGCAGGCCGGCTCCCGCACGCCCTTCGCGCAATTCAAAGTACACCAACCGTGTTCCAGGCTTTGCTGACCGCTTTCGACTCGGCGCTGCTCGCCCCGTAAAGGCGATTCGCGTTCGACACCGTGAGCTTGGCGAAGCCCTTGAAGTTGGTATTCGCCTTGATGTGCGAGTCGTTCAGTGTCTCGTACCAGATGCGCCCCGCCTTTTCCCATGCATTGCCGCCGATATCGAGCGCCGCAAGGCAGAACGCCCTGTTTGGAATGCCGGAGTTGATGTGGACGCCGTGGTTGTCCTGCGTCGTTTGAACATAATGCCGCATGTCCGCCGGCTGCGGGTCCTTGCCGAGAACCGGGTCGTCGTAAGCGGTTCCGGGCTCCTTCATCGAGCGCAGCGCAACGCCCTTCACGCCGCTCGCGAGCAGTCCCTCGCCGATGAGCCAGTCCGCCTTGTCCGCCGTCTGCTTCAGGGTGTATTGCTTGATGAGCGAGCCGAATACGTCCGACACGGATTCGTTGAGCGCGCCGGGCTGGCCGGAATAGGCGAGACCGGCCGTGTGCTCGGTGACACCGTGTGTGAGCTCGTGACCGATGACGTCGAGCGAGATGGTGAAGCGGTTGAAGAGCGTGCCGTCGCCGTCGCCGAACACCATCTGCTGCGAATTCCAGAAGGCGTTGTCATACTGGTCGCCGTAGTGCACCGTGCCGGTTAGCGGCATGCCCGCATCGTCGATCGAATTGCGTTGGAAAATCTCCAGATAAAACTCGAACGTAGCGCCGAGCCCGTCGTAAGCTTCGTCTACGCAGACATCGTTGGACTTCGGCGCGCCTTCGGCTCGCACGAGCGTGCCCGGCAGCGTCTCGGTGTTCTTCGCCGTGTAGATGCTTCGGTGAGCGGAAGGCACCGCGGGCACGGGTGAGATGCTCGCGCCGGGTTTCGGTATGTGCAGCGCCGCCTGGACCGAACGAAGCTGCCGGAAGGTATGGTCGGTCGACAAGGTGTCGATGGCCTGGACGCGCTGCTGAGGCGTGCCATTCTTGGCGATCTCTTTCAGCATGTGCGGCGGGAGAATGCAGTAAATCGTACGAATACGGTTATGCCAGGCGTGATTGCACATGATCTGCTCCCTTGTCGAAGTGGGCAAAGCGACGGAATGGAGGCGCGCGGCAGGGCAGGCAGCCACGAGCGACCGCCGACATTGCCTCCTGGTCGGCGGGCTGCCAACGAACGGTCGATTGAGTGCGGGACTGAGCGTTTCCGATATCTCCCAACAATACTAGGCAGTCCAGATAGTGGCAATACGTCATTCATGCGGATTGATCGGCTGTAAGGCAGGCATTCACTCGATATCGAATTCATCGTTCGCGAGCCTGCTTCGAGAATATTGCATAAATTAAACGCATTAACCAATGCGAATCGCGCGTTTTCAAAGCGTACCCAGCCGCCAAAACACCGCTCATATCCGGTCTTTGGCTGTGCATTCTTGACATCCCAATACCCCTAACATAGATTGAGTTCACGCCAGAGACCGGGCAGCGCGCCGTGCTGGACATCGAAATGTCACGGCATGCCTGCATGAAGCGGAAGAATAAAAATAACGATCGACGCTGCCGCAATACAAATCGTAGCGTGGATAGATAACTTCATCTCTTTTTCCGCATTCAATTGACGCTCATCCTGCGGCGCGTCATATGTCATTAGGGATGCAGATCAATAGTAATCGAATCATGCAGATCACTATTCAACTCGACCAGACGCTGGCGCGACGCGTCGGAAGCGAGGGCGCGTCGGCGCTCGGGTCGACGGAACTCGGTCAGCTCACGTCGAAGCTCGGAATCGAAGCGAAGCCGCTGCATCCGGGCGAAACGGACCCGGCGCTCGCATGCTTCTTCTGGATCGAGGTGCCGGATCGCGCCGCGGCGGAGCAGCTCGTCGCGCGGCTTCTGGCGACACCCGGAATCGAGGCGGCCTATTTCAAGCCGCCCGATGAAGCGCCTGCGGGATCGCACCCGCAGTGACCCAAGCAAGGAGGCGTTGACATGAAGAAGGAACGCGTATCGGTGGCCGGGCCGCCGGGTGCAGGCACAGATGGACCGGGCGACGGACACCCCCGAGGGCAGGCTCCGATGAGTGACTGGGAGCTGATCGTCGTGCTCGATCCCGATGCCGGGGTGCGCAGCTCGCCGATGGGCATCACGTCCGACAGGGGCGCCGATGTCGCGCCGCTCGCCAACCTGCTGGAGGCCGAGCAGATCGCGCTGGAGCCGCTGTTCGGCGACCCGCAACGTCTGCCCAGCGCGCTGCAGACGCTCTCGCCATTCCCCGACGATGCCGTCGGCGTGCCCGATCTGACCGTGTTCTATCGCGTCGATGCGCCGCAGCAGCGCATGGACGAACTGGCCGAGCAGCTCCGGCAGCAGCCGACTGTCGCGGCGGCCTATGTGAAACCTCCCGCCGAACTCGCGCATGCCGCGCTGGAGGAAACCATCGAGTCCGTGAACACGATGCTGCCCGATGCGCAGGACGCTCCAGCTGTCACGCCCGATTTCACTTCGCGTCAGGCCTATCTCGATGCGGCGCCCGGCGGCATCGACGCACGTTATGCGTGGACGCAGGCGGGCGGTTCGGGCGCCGGCGTGCGCATCATCGATCTGGAATGGGGCTGGCGCTTCACGCACGAAGACCTGTTGCAGAACCAGGGCGGGATCGTTGCGGGTACCGGCTCGACCGACACCAATCACGGCACCGCCGTGCTCGGCGAAATCAGCGGCGACCGCAATGCGCTCGGCATCACCGGCATCGCGCCCGATGCGGTCATCAGCGCCGTGGCGTTTTCGATGCCCACCGCCACCGCGATCAGAAACGCGGCAGACCGTCTGTCGCCGGGCGACATCATGTTGCTGGAAATCCATCGGCCGGGTCCGCGCTATAACTTCGCGGGCCGCGCCGATCAACTGGGCTATATCGCCGTCGAATGGTGGCCGGACGATTTCGCGGCGATACGCTACGCGAGCAGCAGGGGCGTGATCGTCGTGGAAGCGGCGGGCAACGGCGCCGAGAATCTCGACGATGCACTGTATTCCACGCGCCCGTCAGGCTTTCCGGCGGCCTGGACCAATCCGTTCAACCGCGCCAACGCGCAATGCGGCGCGGTGCTCGTCGGGGCGGGCGCGCCGCCGCCGGGCACGCACGGACGCGACAACGGCCCAGACCGTTCGCGGCTCGGCTTCTCGAATTTCGGTGCATGCATCGACGCGCAGGGCTGGGGGCGCGAAGTCACCAGCACGGGCTACGGGGATCTGCAGGGCGGCACGAACGCGGACCTGTGGTACACGGACCAGTTCAGCGGAACCTCGAGCGCATCGCCGATCATCGTCGGCACGCTGGCGTGTGTGCAAGGCGTGCTGCGCGCCCGCGGGCGCATACCGCTCTCGCCGGCGCGCGCGCGCGAAGTCCTGCGCAGCACGGGTTCGCCGCAGCAGGATGCGCCCGGCCGTCCCGCGACGCAGCGCATCGGCAACCGGCCGAATCTGCGGCAGATCATCGACAGCGTGACGGCGACGGTCGCGCCGTGGGTTGGCGTCCAGTTCCGCGGCACGGTGCCGGCAGGACAGACTGCGCGCTGGTTCACGTTCAACTGGCCGGCTCACTGGCACATGGTCTGGACCGTCGTGCCGACAACCGTCAGGCCCGGCGCGCCGCAGATCAAGTGGAAGGTTCAGGTCGAGCGCGCTTCGGACGCCTACATCACCTACTGGATCGACATCACCAACCTGAGCCCGCAGGCGTGCGATATCGAAGCGCGCTATGCCGTGCTCGGATGGTGACCCAAGGGAGCGAAGATCATGAGAGTTGGCGTTCAGTTCACCGGCACCGTCAATGCCGGGCAGTCGGCCCGCTGGTTCACCTTTAACTGGCCAAAGGATTGGCACGTCGAATGGAACGTCGTGCCGACGTCGCCCGTGCCCGGCGCGCCGCAGATCGACTGGGATGTCGAAGTCGAGCGCGCGAGCGCAAGCAACATCACGTACTGGATTACCGTGCGCAACGTGAGTGCGGCTCCGGTGAACATCGAGGCCCGCTATGCGGTGATGAACTGAGGAGGCTCGAACATGCGCATCGTCATTGATACCGAGGAGCGGGCGAGCACGTCGAATTCGTCCGCCATGACGCAACCCACGACATATGGCTTGGGCGCCGGTCCCATCGATGCAAGTACCCCGACCGCGACCAATGCGGGACCGCCATCGGCGGCGCTGCTGCGGGCGGTCGGTGGCGCGGCCGCAGCAGCGCCGGCGCAGACGACTTATCGCGATGGCATGGACGGCGGCGGTCCATCGCTCGAACTGGTGAAGGCGGTCCAAAGCTCACCACCGGCGGAAAGCGTCGATGGTGTGTCGGGGATGAACACGAATGGAGGTGCGGCCCCGTTTAACTGAAACCGAGCGTCAGGCTGTCTGCGGTTTCCGCGATGCTGGCAAGCCGGAAATCGCAGGCAGCGCAGCGCTTTCTTTTCGTGCCTCCGACGCGCTGGCCATCGATTGCCGCCATTGGTCTGTTGCAGCGCCATCTGCGAATCGCCTTCAAGGTTCTCCTTCTCAGGCATCTCCATAGCTGGAAATGCCTTTTCCGCATAACACGCACGTTCGCACGCCAAACCCCAGGTTATCCGGACACGTCGGGCTTTACGCGGGCGCTCCCGCTATCGGATCGATTCCAACCTCGCACGGTCATGCGAATCAAGGCCGGCACTCGAAAACTCCATTTGATATGACATGCGCCGCATTCAACCTATACTCGGAGCTTGAGGAGTATCGCTTGTACGTAAGGTTAGCGAGGAAGTTCGTTCATGCGTTGAACGCAATCGACCCAGCCGGCGGCAACGAACTCGTTGAAGGCAAAGCGCACCGGGTCGAGCACCGCTCTGACGCCGCGACAAAAAGAAATACTCGAACTGGTCGCCTCGGGCATTAGCAATAAGGTCATTGCCGCGCAACTCGGAATCAGCGTCGACACCGTGCGTCGCCATGGCGCCCGGATAAAGCAAAAAAAGGCGGCATCGGCGACATCTTCCATCGCTTGTCAGCATCTTTGGGCCAGTCTCGATGACGCGCTGGCGGTCTCTTTGCCGGATCGCCTGTTGACGCCCGCCGAAACACGCGTGGTCGCATTTCTTTGCCGTGGCCTGTCCAGCAAGGAGATCGCGCGTGCTTTGGAAATCAGTTCACGCACCGTCGATAAACATCGCGAGCACATTCTGCATAAACTCGGCATGCACTCGACCCGTCAACTCACATCCTGGATAGCCAGTCAATGCGCAAAGAGCGGCATGCCGGTCGCGTCTGAAAAGTTCTCATTTGATAACTGATGCTCATCTGAACGCCGCCGGCTTTTGATCCGGCCGATCGAACGTGAACAGGCGCACGATCATCGCATCGATCATGCGGAAGAAGCCGTCCGCGCCATAACCCGCGAGAAACGCGATGCCCGATGCCGACAGCGTCAATACGCCCGCGCCCGAACTCACCTTCCCCGCGACTGATGCCGGCGTGAAGAACAGCCCGACCGCAAGCCCCGCGATGGCGCCGAGTATGAGTCGGATGATCGCGAGCGTCTCATCGCGCGGTGCGAGAATGCTGCCCGTGATGCGGCTGCTGATATCGCGCAGAAATGAAGCGATGGTCCCGACCAATCCGAATAACACGGGCAGCACGAAACTCGCATACGCCGACAGAACCAGCGTGATCGATTCGATGTTCTCCTGTGACGCGACGGTCTGGCCCGCCTTGTCCTTCAGCTGCGAAGGAGAAACAGGAAACGGCACTGTGAGCCACGACGAAAGCCCTCGTTCGGCGAAGCTTGCGTCATCTTTTATGGCCTTTTCGTAGCGCGCCTGGTAGTACGACCACTGGTTGCACAGCATCCTGATCTGGTTGCTCTGCTCGTCGAGCTTCTCGATGCATCGCGCGGGCACGCTCGCATGGCTCTGCTGGTCCGCGGGCAACGCCGCGTTTTCCTTGTCCACGAGCGCGTAAATCTGATTGGTCACATCGGACAGGTTTTTCTGATCGTCTTCGAAGCGCGACGTCAGTTCCACGCCGTAGACGACGAGCCATAACAGAATCGCGGACAGCAGAGTTATCGCGGCGCCGATGCGCGAGACGCTGCGATGAAAGCACCGGAAACGCTTTGCGCTGCGAACCAGACCGGGATAGGCTGTTTTCGCGGCATCGGCGCGCGTCGACTCGCCGAGACTCCATGCCTCATCCTCTCTTTTCTCGCGCCGCGTTCTGGAAGCCGTCTCCTCGATGAACATGTACGTATACGCGATCATGATTCCATTGGCCGGACTGGCGATCGAGTTGAGCTTGTCCTTCACGCAGAGCAGCAGCGCGGCATCGTCCGCGCGCTCTTCGATGGTCCGGCCGTCCGCAGACGGATAACGCAGCGCGCAGATGCGGCGAATGATGTCGATGGACGACAAGGTCGCGACCCGCTGATCCGGGCTCGCTTCGCCCGGCGCCTGGGCTGGGCCGTCTCGCCGGACCGGATACCTGATGTCGCCGATATCCCAGATGTGCACATCCTGCCGGCCCGAAATGAAGTCGAGCAGCAGCAGGACTTCGCTGAGGTCTCGCTGGATGAACAGTTGTTCTCCGGGAGGCTTCGATAGAAGATGGAGCGGGTCGGTGATCGAAGCGGCATCGGCGGCAAGATCTGCATCGAGCGATGATGCAGTTGCGCGCGTAACGGGCGAAGAGTTCATGGCCTTTCCTTCAACACGAAGCTCGGCTTGCCGGCGTCGCGCCTCCTTTCTAGGCGAGCAGGACGGCGCAGCACGTCTTGTAGCGTGAGTCGCGCGCCGGCTTGCCGTCCATCGCGGGGTTGATCGCCCGTGTGCACGCGTCGAAGTCGCGCCGGTCAGCCGCATCATTGCAGCCGCGTGACTTCCAGTACCACCCGGCGCTGCGCGCCGCGAGCAGATCGTTCGTCGCGAGCTGATCCGGATCATTCACCAGGTCCACGCCGAGCGCGCGGCCGGCGTCGCGATAGTTGTCCTTGAACGTAACCTGCTTCAGCCCGCGCCCTCGATAACGCCAGCCGTCTCCGCTTGCCGCGTCGCCATTACCGAACCGGCCGCCATAGGCCAGGTTCGCGATTTGCTGCTGCCTTGCGATGGGAACGGTGCTTTCGCCTGCGTGTCGTCCAAGCTGGGCGCGCATGCCCGCGGGAATGCGCGAGAAGATTTTCAGTGCGTCCGGCGAATAGTTGAAGCTTTCGCTCAGCAGCCTGAATCCGCCGCTCTCATGTCCCATTTGCGCGAGCCACGCGGCAAGACGGCTGGGCGTGTCGATGTCGAACTCGTCGGCGGCAGCCGTGATCGGCAGGATCCATCGTTCGGCGAGCGCGGGTGAAAGATTCGCCGCGCGCTGGAATGTGTTCATGTCCATACGGCCTCCGAAAGAAAGTTCCACTCAAACATGATAGGGCGTCTGGCTTTGATCGATCGTCCGTTTTTGATCGCACGCTGGTATTGATCGAACGCGGCGACGCACGTGCATCACTGACTCACATCACCGCTGGTTAGTCAATACGCAAAGAGTGGCATACCTATAGCGTCTGAAAAATCCTAAGTTAAATACGCCACCCCCGCGCTTCATCCACCGGGTAGCGGTGCTAAAGAACTTCGATAAAGCGCCTGTGTCTCCATACATAAAAAGCTATGGACGGGATGGACTTTCAGTTGCCCACTTTCCTTTCGCAGTGGCCGTTATTGGCTTGTGCTCAGGCGCCGGGAATCACATATAACGCCGCGCAATAAGATCGCGTGTATCCGCACGATGATGCCGGATCGTTTTGTCTTTTCGGTTTCATGATTTGGAATGCTTACGATAATGTTCATCGAAAATTGACCATGTTCGGAGGGGTGCATCATGCCAATCACCGGAAGCGTTTCTGAGAGCATTACGCGCAGTCGTAGCGTGATCAACGTCCGGAGCGGAGCGGGAGGGCCAGCCGGATTCTTTGTCGAGAATGCCGCCAATGCGGGAACGATGCTCTTCGTCGTGCGCGACCGGCCTTTTGTCTTCACCGTTTCCGGCTCGGGTAGACGAGGCTTTCAGGCGCGGCTCGAGGTGCGTGGCCGCGAGCGGCCCGGCGCGCCGACGCAGGCCATGGTCGTGCAGAGCGCGGACAACTTCGACCCGAACGGCGTCGATAGCCAGGGCACGGTGCTGCTCGATCACTGGCGCGACAGCAATCGCGCTCTGTCCGCGGTCGCGCGGGACATGGTCAGTCTCGACGGCTCCGACATCGACCCGGACGATCGCCAGGTCATCACGCTCAAGGTGCTCCCGCTCATCCAGGTCGACGCGGCCGGCTTGCGCTGGACCGACCTCGGCCCGTTCTGCTCGCGCCAGGAGTACGAAGAGCTCGCGGCGCTGATGGCCGCCTATGCGGCCGGCAAGCGCATCGACAACGTGCAGCGGGACGGCATCGGCAAGTTGCTCAAACATTTGCGCGAACTGAAAAGCACGGAAGGCATCTTCGATGTGGATACGCAGTTCGTTTCGGAGGGCATTGCCGGACGCGTGTCGCAACGTGAACTGACCGACACCGATGCGCTCTTCGATGTGCCCGCCGACTTCTCGCGACCGGTGGCGGTCAAGCCCGCCGTCGCGCCCGCGCCCGCGCCTGCGCCGGCACCGGCTCCGGCGCCCGTGCAGCCCGCCGTTTTGCAGGCGGTGCTGACCGAGACGGGCGCGCGCAAGGGTTATCTCGCGCATGGCGCTCAGATCGCCGCACGACCGGCCGTGCCGATCGTCGCTGTCCAGGGCGGCGGCGAGGTGACGGTCGACATGACGGTGATCATCGTGGACTCGCCGGAGGCGCTCGAACTCGCGCGCAGCAAGATCAAGCCGGCATAGCGGAGGAGGGGCTCAACATGATCAGCTATACGCTGCAGGCGCGCGACGGCAAGTCCCGCGCCGACGCCGCGCCCGATGGCGCGACGCTCGCCGAGTTGCGCAAGGTCTTTGTCAGCACGGGCGAAATGGACGCCGAGGATCAGTTCCGCAGCGGCACCAGCGCGGTCGCCCTCAAGGTCGTGCCCACCGCCGATGAAGCCAAGACGGCGATCGCCGACAGCATGGTCGTGGCGATCGTGCCGATCCGGCGCAGCATCTCCTTCACCGACAAGACCGGCACGAAGCGGCCGGTTTTCGTGCGGCCCGACGAGACGCTCGGCCAGTTCCGCAAGAACAACGCGGCGCTGGTCGCGGACACCGACGTCTTCATGATCGATGGCAAGCCGCTCGCCACCGCCGACGAGGACAGCACCTATCTGCGCCGCTTCGAGGACCTCGCGGTCAAGCGCGAAACCGTGCCGACGCCCGCGCCGAAGGTCTACAAGCTGCTTCTGCTCAAGGACGGCGGCAAGCCAAAGGCGATCGACTGGCCGGGTGGCGGCGAAGAGAAGACGCTCAAGGATCTGCGCGCCTTTCTGAAGGAAGACGCGCCTGCCGATCTGCCTTTTCTCGACAGCGCGCAGAAGCCCGTGCCGCTCGACATGGAGCCTTTCGAAACCGTGGGCGGCAAGCTCGGCAAGGCCGACGACAAGCTCGGGCTCCTGCGTTTCCGCTTCGAGAGCCCGCGCAAGCGTAACGCCGCGACGACGCCGGGTGCATCGCCCTCGGGATCGGCGAGCAGCGCAGCCGCGGCGGCGGCCGCTGCTGCGGCCGGAACCACGCCGACTCTGCGCGATACGCAGGACCTGCTCGCGCCATTTCTCGGCCGGCCGAACATTCCGCCCGGCGCGCCGCAGGACGTCTTCGACCGTATGGATGTCTCCGAGCAGGCGTCGTTGCTCGCCGCGATGCGTCATCTGCACGGCTTGCGGTTTGTGCTCGCCGACGGCGGCTACGAGCTCGATCGCGCGCTGCGCCCGGCCCTCGACGCCGAATGGACGGAAGACTTCGTCGCGGTGGTTCGTCCGATCACATCGACGCGCTTTTCGGCTTCCGCGAGCCAGGTGCGCACGCTCGACTCGATCGCGTCCTCGTTGTCGTGGAATGTGGGCGGAGGCGTCGGGGTGGAGGGCAAGGCGGCGAGCCTCTCCGTCAAGTCGGACTACAAGGACGAAACGACGCGGTCGAAAGAAGCGGCGCGCAGCGAGCTGCACTTGCGGGTCGAGTATCTCGTCGCGCGCGGCGAGGTGGTCATCGATCCGCGCAGCATCGTTCTTTCGAAGGCGTTTTTCGAAGATGCCAGCGCGCTCGCCGCACAGCTCCGGAGCAAGCCGGGCGAAGACGCCGTCGGCGCGCTCGCACGCATCCTCGACAGCTACGGCACGCATGTGCCGCTGCGCACGATATTCGGCGGCAAGCTGATCTATCGGCAGGACCGCGAGATCGACGCCAATACCGACAAGAACAAGCAGGTGCGCGACTTCAGCAGCGACGTGCAGGGCACCTACAAGGCGGTGACCGTGAGCGCGCGAGGCGGGTTCAAGACGGAAGAGTCCGCGGCCAAGATCTACGAATCCGCGAAACAGGCGATCGAAGTGACCGCGTCGGGCGGCAATCCCGCGCTCGCGCTCGATCCCTATGGCTGGGCCGCGACGCTGAGCCACAGCGGGTGGTGGAACGTGATCGCCTTCGCCGACGTCGTGCCGCTCCTTTCGCTGCTTCCCGCCGACCTCAAGGAAGCCATCATCCCCGTCCTGCTGAAGTCGAACGAGCTTGCGGCCACGCTTTCCACGCCGATCGACTGGGCGACGTATCGCGCGCAGATGCTGAAGGAGCTGGTTCGCCTCCAGCGCGGCGGCGAGGAGATCAGCTTCGACGCAAGCCCCGCGCCGCCGCCGGTCCAGCCCGTCGCGCCGCCGGTGGCCGCGCCGCAGCCGGCCCCCGTGCAGGCAGGGCAACCGCAACCGCAACCGCAGCCGCCGCAATCGCAATCGCAATCGCCACCGCAAGCCCAGCCGCAATCCCAAC
Source organism: Caballeronia sp. 11_S32 (assembly GCF_056930355.1). Classification (NCBI taxonomy): domain Bacteria; kingdom Pseudomonadati; phylum Pseudomonadota; class Betaproteobacteria; order Burkholderiales; family Burkholderiaceae; genus Caballeronia; species Caballeronia sp. 11_S32. The sequence goes on along the minus strand of NZ_JBXOWH010000004.1, from coordinate 1,275,913 downwards.
CCCAACCGGTCAAGCCAGGAGGCGAGGAGGTGGACATCTGAAATGAATTTCGGGCCGCTCCCGATCGTCGGTGTGCGGCGAGACTGCAGAGGACAGGACCATGAACATCGAGAAGATCAGTCTGAAGAACGGCGGGGGGTTCGTCGCCAAGCTACACGTGATCGCCGCGCCGGCCACCGGCGGCGAAGGCAAGACCTATCCCGACAACAACGACATCCCGCTCGGTCAGGAGCGCACGGTCGACCTGGCCGCGCTCAACGTGCCGGACGGCTCGAAGGTCAAGCTCAAGGCCATCGTGGTCTGGGGCAACGACAACGAAGCGCAGCAGGCTTTCACCTACCAGAAGGGTTGCGGGAAGACGGCGCACTACAGCATCACCGGCACGACTCTGAGCAACGACCTCGGACTCATCAACGTCAATTGAATTTTCAGGGAGCGCATCATGGGGCAATACGTTCAGCAGGTCCGCGTGCGAGGCCAGGACATCGACTGGACCGCGCAGTCCGGCGACTGGGAGACACAGTCGCTGTCGCTTTCGGGACAAAACCCGCCGCAGCTCGTGCAGCATGGGACGTATCAGATCACCATTCCGGGCGAGAACGAGAGCGCCTGGATGTTCATGGGCATGGACGGCACGATCCTGAACTTCGCGCTCTACGGCGGCTGAACGGACCGTCGCTTGCGTGCTTTCGCCGGATGCAGGGCAATCGCCGTTGGCGGCTGCATCCGGGCTATCGGGGTCTTCGTCGTTCGTGTACCTTATCCGGCTGCAATGCTTCTTTCGTGCAACCGGAGCCCGTGACGTATGACGAAGACCAACGAATATCAGCAGCCCATCGGCGAAGCGGTGATCGACTGGAAGGCGCGCGAGCGGCCCGCGCGCATCGGCATCGACGGGGCGCATTGCCGTATCGAGCCGCTCGACGTGGATCGCCACGCAGCCGATCTATTCGAGGCCTATGGCCAGGCACCGGACGGCAGCGACTGGACCTATCTCTTCGTCGGGCCATTCACGGACTTCGCGGCCTTTCGCGACTATCTGACCAAAGCCGCGGCATCGGCCGATCCGCTGCACTACACCGTTATCGATTCGGCGCGCGGCAAGGCGGTCGGGACGATCGCGCTGATGCGCATCGAGCCCGTGCACGGTGTCATCGAAGTGGGAAGCGTCACGTTTTCGCCATTGCTCAAGCAAACGCGCATTTCAACGGAAGCGCAATATCTGCTGATGCGCTATGTCTTCGACGATCTCGGCTACCGTCGCTACGAATGGAAGTGCGACAGCCTGAACGCGCCCTCGCGCAAGACCGCGCTCAGGCTCGGCTTCGAGTTCGAAGGCATCTTCAGGCAGGCGATCGTCTACAAGGGACGCAATCGCGATACGGCCTGGTACGCGATCATCGACCAGGACTGGCCGCGCATCCGGCGCGGATTCGAGCGCTGGCTCGCCGACGACAACTTCGATTCGAACGGCACGCAGCGCGCGCCGCTTGCGCAATTGCGGGACGCGTGACGACCGCAAGCGCTTCAAACGCGAGTATCGTGTCGACTGGACATCGTCCTCACGAGGGGAGGCGCTCATGGTCACCACGAACTCGCAGTCCGGCACGAATGTCGAGGAAATCGCGGATGGCGTGTATCGCATCAATACGCCTGTCGTGCTGCCCGGCGAAGCGGGCGGCTTTTCCTTCAATCAGTACCTGATCGTCGACGACGAGCCGCTGCTCTTCCATACCGGACCGCGCAAGATGTTTCCGCTGGTGCGCGAAGCGCTCGCCAGCGTCATCGATCCGGCGACGCTGCGGCACATCGCGTTCTCTCATGTCGAAGCAGACGAATGCGGTTCGCTCAACGAGTGGCTCGCTATCGCGCCCGAGGCCGCGCCGCTGTGCGGCACCGTCGCGGCAATGGTGTCCATCGCGGACCTCGCCGACCGCGCGCCGGTGGCCCTTGCCGATAACCAGACCATCACGCTAGGACGCCATGGCGTGCGATGGATCGACACGCCGCATCTGCCGCACGCATGGGAATGCGGCTTCCTGATGGAAGAGCGCACGCGCACGCTGCTATGCGGCGATCTCTTCACGCAAGGCGGCGCGACGCTGCCGGCGCTCACCACATCCGACATCCTGGGCCCGAGCGAAGCGTTCCGGCGCAGCATGGATTACTTCTCCCACACGCGCAATGCCGATGCGATGTTCGAGCGCCTCGCGCAACTCGAGCCGACGACGCTCGCGTGCATGCACGGCAGCGCATGGAGCGGCGACGGCGCGAGCCTGTTGCGCGCACTGGCGCAGAGCGTGCATCAATGACGCGCCGCGTCGCGCTTCTCCAGCACACGTCCGATATACGCGAAGTTCGCGCCGATCTGCCCGAGCGCGAACGAGAGCGCGCTCATTGCCTGCACGCGCGACGCATCGCAGCGTGAACGCAGGCTTGCGTCGATGTGAGATTGGACGCGGGCGTGCGCGTCGTCGAGCGGTTGCAGCGAGCTTTCGCTTGCCGGCAGCGGCGCACCGCTTCGCATATAGGCCGCGAGGCGGTCCAGATAGGCGGTTCCGCAGCGCCGCACCACATCGACATGTTCGAGCAGCAGCCTGCGATCTTCATCGTCGAGCGCGCCGGATTCGGATTCGCCGGTGCGATCGAGCAGCACGAGACCATGCCACAGCGTTTCGATCGCGAACAGCACGGCGCCGAGCGACGGGCCGCCGGCGAAGCGCGCCCTGATGCGCGCCTCGCCGCAGACCGCGCGGGCATCCACGAGGTGACGCATAAAGCGTTCGTGCAGCGCATCGACGGATACGCGGCTGTCGGCGCGGCCGAGTATCGGCAGAACGTGCAGCAGCTCGCGGCAGTCGTCGAGCAGATTCGCCATTATGCCGAACGCGCGCGAGCGGGCGAATTGCGGCCACACCGTGACCGACACCGCGATGCCGGTCGCCGCGCCGAGGATGATCGCCTCGGCGCGCGAGAAGGCGCCCGCGATATCCGACGAAGGCTCGAGCGCAATCGCTGCGGCCACGACGATGCTGTAATTGGTGGCGGGAAAGATCGTCGAGGCGAGACAGGTGATCGACGTGGCGAAGGCGAGCCTCATGAGCGCATCCGCGCCCGCCGGAAACAGATGCACCGCCGCAAGACCGACGACGGTGCCCGCGACCGCGCCGGTCATCTGGCCGAGGCCGTGCTTAAGGCTGCGGTCGAAGCTCACCTGCAACGTGAAGAGGCTGGAAAACACGGCCCATGAAACGCTCGCCGAGCCAATCAGCTTCATGACGGCGTAGCACAGCACGCTCGCAATCAGGGACTGCGTGCAGATGCGCAATGCGTCGGCGCGATGCGTGCGCCAGTCGCGAAGAGGGTTGGCGTTCATCCGAACCTCTCAGCAAGCGCTCTGCCTGCGCGTGCGTCCGCCGATGGTACGGTGCTTGCTCGTGCGCCTGGGGCATCGGTTGCGTATTGCGATCGAGCACGCACTCCGCCCATCGACGAATGAACGACAGACACGCCATCCACACGCGCTCGCGCAGGCCGCTCGATCGCGAGCTCGAAACCGCGCTGCGCCGCGTCTTCGGCTTTCCGCATCTGCGGCCGGGTCAGGAAGACGTCATCCGCAGCGTGCTGGACGGCCACGATACGCTGGCCGTGATGCCCACCGGCGCGGGCAAATCGCTGTGCTATCAGTTGCCCGCGCTGCAGTTCGACGGCGTGACGATCATCGTGTCGCCGCTCATTTCGCTCATGCGCGATCAGGCCACGAAGCTGATCGAAGCGGGCATCGCGACCGCCGTGCTCAACAGCGCGCTATCGGCGGGCGAGGCGCGCGAGGCCATGCAAGCCATTGCGCGGCACGAGATCCGCATGCTGTTCGTCACGCCCGAGCGTCTCGTCGATGCCGAATTCACCGCCGAGCTCACCGCGAAGAACATGCCGCCGATCGCGCTGGCGGTGATCGACGAAGCGCATTGCATCTCGCAGTGGGGCCACGATTTCCGTCCCGCCTACGTCGAGCTGATTCACGCGATCAGGACGCTCGGCCGCCCGCCCGTGCTCGCGCTCACCGCGACGGCGACGCCCGCCGTCATCGTCGATATCGTGCGCGAGCTCGAGATGCGGCACGCCCATGTGATTCACACAGGCGTGTATCGCGACAACCTGCATTTCAGCGTCGAGCAGCTGACCAATCCCGAGGACAGGCGAAAGCGCGCCATCGCGCTCGCGACGAGCGAGCAGGGCAGCGGCATCGTGTATTGCGCGACGGTCGCGGAATGCGAGGCGCTTCATGCGGCGCTCGTGGAAGCGGGCGTCGAGGCCGAGCGCTATCACGGCAAGCTGCCGTCGGGGGCGCGGTCTTCGTCGCAGGATGCGTTCATGGAGAACCGCGCGCGCGTGATGGTCGCGACCAATGCGTTCGGCATGGGCATCGACAAGCCCGACATACGCTTCGTCATTCTTGCGCAGATGCCGGGCAGCCTCGATGCGTACTATCAGGAAGCAGGGCGCGCCGGGCGCGATGGCGAGCCCGCGCGCTGCACGCTGCTCTTCGAAATGAAGGACCGGCAGGTGCAGCAGTTCTTCATGAGCGGACGCTATCCGAGTGCCGAGACCATCGCGCGGGTTGCGCAGACGGTGCGCGAGCTTGCGCTCGAAGACAGCGGCCGCACGCTCGACAAGCCGCTTGCGCGTCTGCGCGATGCGTTGCCGAACGTGGGCGCGAACAAGCTGCGCGTCGCCGCGACGCTGCTCAACGATATCGGCATGACACGGCGCACGTGGCGCGGGGGCATGAAGCTCGTCGACGATGACGCGTCTTCCGCGAAGCTCGACGATGCCTCGCGCGACTATGCGGCCCGCGCCGAGCGCGATCGCGTGGTGCTCGAACGCATGATCGGGTATGCGCAGAGCGCGCAGTGCCGCTGGCGCATGCTGCTCGACTATTTCGCCGACGGCATGAACGACGGCCGCGCCTGTGCGCCGCTGCATGCGAGCGACGTGGATTACCGCGTACCCGATGACGAGCTCGGCGGCGGGAACTGCGGCGTGTGCGACAACTGCGTGCATCCGCCGGAGGTGATCGAGAGTCCGCGCGAAGTGCGCGAGCAAACGCGCGTGAAGAAAGATGCAACGGCAAAGCGCAAGGCAGCCGGCTTCACGCAGGGCGAGCGCGTGCGGGTGCGCCGCTATGGCGAGGGCGTCGTCGAAATGGTCAGCGGCGAGCGCGTCGCCGTGCGCTTTCCCGACGACGAGACGCGCACATTCATCGCGCGCTATGTGCGGCGTGCCGTCGCTCGCTGATCGGCGCAATCGCCATCGCCATAAACAAATGACGAAATATTGGTTAGCCGGGCTCGCGTGCTCATCGAGAATGGAGACTCGTTAGTTCGAGTTGCAGCGAGGATCGAAGATGAGTGAGCGCAGCGCGTGGAATGCACGGGTAACGGGTGTTTCGTCCTTGTCGCCGGTCACGCTCGTGACCGTGCCGGGTTTGCACGGCAGCGAGGACGCGCATTGGCAGACCTGGCTGGAGCGCGAGATGCCCGGCGCGCGGCGCGTCGAGCAGCGCGACTGGGATGCGCCGAATCTCGCCATCTGGAGCGATGCCGTACTCGATGTGCTCGCGAGCATCGATGGTCCCGTCGTGCTTGCAGCGCATAGCTTTGGCTGTCTCGCGACGGCGCATGCGTTGTCGCACGCGGGAGCGGCTCAGGCGCATGCGGCGAATGTCAAGGGCGTGCTGTTCGTCGCGCCCGCGAGCCCGGCCAAGTTCCGTTTCGCGGGTGCGTTCAGCGCGCGCCGGCTCGATACGCTCTCGCTCGTCGTCGGCAGCGAGACCGATCCGTGGATGCCGCTCGACGAAGCGCGCACGCTCGCGCAGCGCTGGAACAGCGCGTTCGTGAATCTCGGTGACGCGGGGCATATCAACACATCGGCGGGATTCGGGCCCTGGCCGCTCGCGAAGCATTTCATCGAAACGCTCGCGCGGCGCGTGTCGCCCGAATACGAGGAAGAGGCGCAGCGCGCGTACGGCTGATCCCGCTGCCTGAACGAGTGCGATGCATGCGTGGCCGCCTTCGGGCGGCCTTTGTCTGTTTCTCTGTTTGTGTTGTGCGGTTCGAACCCCTGTCTCTGGAGAAAAAATGGCGGTCTATAAGAAGCTGGTCATCGCGGCTGCGCTCGGCATGGCGGCGAATTTCGCGTATGCCGACACGACGCTGCTCAACGTGTCCTACGATGTGACGCGCGAGCTGTACAAGGACATCGACGCGGCCTTCGTCGCGGATTACAGGAAAAAGACCGGCGAGACGGTATCGGTGCGGCAGTCGCATGGCGCATCGAGCGCGCAGGCGTTGTCGGTGATGCAAGGTCTGCAGGCCGATGTTGTGACGATGAACCAGCCCAACGACATCGACCTGCTTGCCGAGCGCGGCCAGCTCGTGCCCGCGAACTGGCGCAGCCGCCTGCCCGATAGCAGCGCGCCCTACACGACGACAATGGTCTTCCTCGTCCACAAGGGCAATCCGAAGCACATCAAGGACTGGAACGATCTCGCGCGCCCCGGCGTGCAGGTGGTGATCGCGAATCCGAAGACATCGGGCAACGGGCGCTATGCATATCTTGCGGCGTGGGGCTACAAGAAGCAGCAGGGCGCGAGCGACTCAGCGGCGCAGGACTTCGAGAAAGCCATCTTCAAAAACGTGCCCGTGCTCGATGCGGGCGGACGCGGCGCGACGACGACCTTCACGCAGCGCGGTATCGGCGATGTGCTCGTCACGTTCGAGAACGAAGTCGGCCTGATGAGCGCGGGGCCGGGCGCGAAGGACTTCGACGCGGTGTATCCGTCGGTGAGCCTGCTCGCGGAGCCGCCGGTGTCGATCGTCGACAAGGTGGTGGACAAGCGCGGCACGCGCAAAGAGGCGCAGGCGTACCTCGACTTCCTGTTCACGCCCGCCGCGCAGGAGATCATCGCGCAGCATCATCTGCGTCCGCGCGATGCAGCCGTGCTCGCGAAGCACGCGAGCGAGTTCAGGCCGCTGAAGACGTTCACCGTCGAGCAGATGTTCGGAAGCTGGCAGAAGGCGCAGCAGGCGCATTTCGCCGATGGCGGCACGTTCGATCAGGTGGTCGCCGACAAGAACTGACGCCGCCGCTGCGCCGCGCGCGGGCACGGCCGCTTTCGACTTACTTCACCGTGCTTTCGCCGCCTTGCTGCGAGACGCGCGCGGCGTTTGCCACGGGCGAGCCCATCGCCTGGAACAGCGCGGCGGTGTCGCTCATGCGCGCGCTGCTCGCGCGGATCGTCGATAGCCGCGCGTTGAGGTACTGCTGCTCGCTGCCGCGTGCGGCGCGCGGCGGGATCGCACCGAGACGCACGCGCGCCGCCGCATCCGACGATGCATCGCGCGCCGCGCGGCTCGCGCTGTCGGCGAAGGCGAGCGCCTCGCTATCGGTTTCGAGCGACGCCAGCGTGTTCGCGACATTCTGGAACGCCGCGAGCACGGTCTGCTTGTATTGCTCGACGGCGGCGTCATACGTGGCAATGGCCGCGCGCCGTTGCGCGAGCAGCGCGCCGCCATGAAAGATCGGCTGCGACAGCGACGCGCCGATGCTCCACAGCGCGCCCGCGCCCGAGAGCGCCGTCGGCCAGTTGAAGCCGCCTTTGCCCATCGATGCGGATATCGACAGGCTCGGGAACAATTGCGCCGTCGCGGCGCCGACCTGCGCGGCGGCCGCTTTCAACGCGGCATCGGCGGCCTGGATGTCGGGGCGCGTCTGCAACAGCTCGGAAGGCAGCACGACGGGCACATCGGATGGCACGGTAAGGCTCGCGAGATCGAGATCGTCGGGCGCGCGGTCCGGCGTGCGGCCGAGCAGGACGGCGAGCGCGTGACGCATCGCGAGCCATTGAGCGCGCAAGCCCGGCAACTGCGACGCGAGCGACGCCGCGTTCTGCTGCGCGGCGAGCATGTCGGCGCGCGATGCCGAGCCGAGTGCGTAACGGCGTTCGGCATCGTGCGCGTCGTCGTTCGCGAGCGCGACGAGGCGCCCGGTCACGTCGATCTGCGCATGCAATGCCGCCGCGCCGATCGCGCCCGTCACGACGTTCGCGGCGAGCGCGCGTCGCGCGGCATCGAGCTGGAAGGCTTGTTGATCGACCTGCGCGGCGAGCGACGCATTCGCGAAGCGCGCGGCGCCGAAGAGATCGAACGTGTACTGCGCCTGAATCTGCCCGACGAAAAGGTTGTAGAGCACGGTCGGCGGCCCGGCCTCCGGAATGCCGAAGCCGCGTTGACGTGACGCTTGCCCGGTCGCGTCGATCGATGGCAACAGCGACGAACCCACTTGCGCGCGCAACTGCTCATGCGCCGCGACGAGACTCTTGTCGGCGGCGGCGAGATTCGGGCTCGCGCGCAGACCTTCATCGACGAGCGCATTCAGCGCGTCCGAGCGATACAGCTTCCACCATTCGGGCACGGGTTTCGCGCCGACTTCGAAACGCTGCGAGGCGCCTTCCGCCGTGACGCTCGCTTCCGTTTGCGGCTCTGTGCCGTAATGCGCGGGCTGCGGCATCGCGGGCGGCTTGCCGTCGGGGCCGAGCGCGCAGGCGCCGAGCGTCATGCACGCGAAAGTCATCAATAGCGCTCGATTCATGACGATGCTCCTTCGCGTTCGTCCAGCTTCACGCGAAACCACGCCGCGTAGAGCGCGGGCAGATAGAAGAGGGTGAGCACGGTCGCGCTCGTGATGCCGCCCATCAGCGCGGTCGCCATCGGGCCGAAGAAGTTGCTGCGCAGAAGCGGAATCAGCGCGAGCACGGCGGCGGCGGCGGTCAGCACGATAGGCCGGAAACGCCGCACCGTCGCGCCGATGATCGCATCGAAACGCTTGTACCCCGACGCGATGTCCTGCTCGATCTGATCGACGAGAATCACCGAGTTGCGCATGATGATGCCGAACATCGCGATGACGCCGAGCATTGCCACGAAGCCGAACGGCTTGCCGAACGCGAGCAGCGTCACGACCACGCCGATCAAACCGAGCGGCGCGGTGAGCACGACCATCATCACGCGCGAGAAGCTTTGCAACTGGATCATCAGGAGCGTCAGCACGACGATCACCATGATCGGAATCTGCGCGTTGATCGACGCCTGGCCCTTGCCGCTTTCCTCCACCGATCCGCCCACTTCGACGCGATACCCCACCGGCAGCGCGCGGCGAATCTCGTCGAGCTTCTTGTCGATGGCGTGCGTCACGTCGATGCCTTGCGCATCGCCCTTCACGTCGGATTGCACGGTGATGGTCGGCTGGCGGTCACGTTCCCAGACCACGCCGTATTCGAGCGTATCGACGACGCGGCCCAGCGCGCTCAACGGCACCGGTCCGTGCGGCGTCGGCATCGCGAGGGTCGCGAGCCGCGAAGGATCGACGCGCTCGGCACGCGGCGCGCGCAGATCGACGCTGATGAGCTTGTCGCGCTCGCGGTACTGCGTGACCGTGGTGCCGGTCAGGGTCATCGCGAGAAAGCTCGATACGTCCTGCGACGTCACGCCCGCATCGCGCGCTTTCTGCTGATCGATCTCGAAGCGCAACGAGCGCTCGGAAGGCTCGTCCCAGTCGAACTGCACATTGGCCGTTCGCGAATCGGCGCGCATGTCCGCGGCCACCTGCTCGGCGATATGACGCACCGTGCCGATATCGTCGCCGCTCACGCGGAACTGCACCGGATAGCCGACCGGCGGTCCGTTCTCCAGACGCGAAAGACGCGTGCGCACCGCGGGGAAACGCTCGCGCAGCATCGGTTCGAGCCAGCGCGCGAGCGCTTCGCGCGCTTCGACCGACTTCGCGGTGACGACGAACTGCGCGAAGTTCGGCGTCGGCAATTGCTGATCGAGCGGCAGATAGAAACGCGGCGCGCCGGTGCCGACGAAGCTCACCACGTGATCGATCTCATCGCGGCCCTTCAGGGCTTCTTCGAGCCGTTTCGCTTCGCGCAAGCTCGCCTCGAACGATGCGCCTTCCTGCAGGCGCACATCGATCAGCAACTCGGGACGATCCGAGCTCGGGAAGAACTGCTGCGGCACGAGCGTGAAGCCCGCCATCGCGATGACGAACAGCACGACCGTGATCGCGAGCACGACGAAGCGCCGCTCCACGCACCAGCCGACCCAGCGGCGCAGGCGTCCATAGAACTTGGTGTCGTAGATATCGTGCTCGTGATCGTCGGGCAGATGCGCTTCCTTCTTGCGCTCGGGCAGGAGCTTGTAGCCGAGCAAGGGAATCAGCACGACCGCCGCGAGCCACGACGCGATCAGCGCGATCGCCGAGACTTCGAAGATCGAGCGCGTGTATTCGCCGGTGCTCGATTTCGCGAGCGCGATCGGCAGGAAACCCGCGACGGTGACGAGCGTGCCGGTCAGCATCGGGAACGCGGTGCTCGTGTACGCGAACGCGGCGGCGCGCGTGCGGTTCCAGCCCTGCTCGAGCTTCACGGCCATCATCTCGACGGCGATGATCGCGTCATCGACGAGAAGGCCGAGCGCGAGAATCAGCGTGCCGAGCGAAACCTTGTGCAGGCCGATATCGAACAGATACATGAAGAGCGCGGTGACGGCGAGCACGATCGGAATCGAGATCACGACGACCATGCCGGTTCGCACGCCGAGCGACACGAGACTCACGATCAGCACGATGACGACCGCTTCCGCGACCGCTTCGAGGAAGTCGTCGACCGAATGCGAGACCGCGTGCGGCATGCTGGAGACTTCGGTGAGCTTCAGACCCGCGGGTAGTTGGGCGCGCAACTTGATCATCTGCTCGTCGAGCGACTTGCCGAGACGCACCACGTCCTCGCCCGGCTGCATCGAGATGCCGATGCCGAGCACGGGCGCGCCCGCCGAGCGCATCTGCGTGGCGGGCGGATCGATATAGCCGCGCCTGATCGTGGCGATATCGCCGAGCCGGAACGAGCGGCCGTTCACGTTGATGAGCGTATCCGCGAGCGCGGCCAGGTTCCTGAACTGTCCGCTCGGGCGCACGAACACGCGGTCGTTGGGCGTCGTCAGAACGCCCGCGGGCGAGACGGCGTTCTGGCCGTCGATGGCCTGCGCGATCTGCTGCGGCGAAATGTTCAGGCGCGTGAGCGTCGTGTTGGGAATCTCCACATAGATGCGTTCTTCCTGATCGCCGAAGTAATCGACCTTCGCGACGCCCGGCACGCGCAAGAGCACGGTGCGTAGTGCATCGGCGTAATCGTGCAGTTGCGCGGGCGAAAAGCCGTCGCCTTCGAGCGCGTAGATGTTCGTGTAGACATCGCCGAATTCGTCGTTGAAGAACGGGCCTTGCACGCCGGGCGGCAGGGTCGCGGCGATATCGCCCACTTTCTTGCGGATCTGATACCACTCCTCGGGCACGTCCTTCGCGGGCGCGGAGTCCTTCATCTGAAAGAAGATGAGCGATTCGCCCGGACGCGAATAACTGCGCATGAAATCCGTGTACGGCGTTTCCTGCAGCTTGCGCGCGATGCGGTCCGTCACTTCTTCCTGCACCTGACGCGCGGTTGCGCCGGGCCAGAAGGTGCGAATGACCATCACGCGGAACGTGAAGGGCGGATCTTCCGATTGCGCGAGCCGCGTGTAGGCCAGAATGCCGAAGAGCGTCGCCATTGCGATGAGAAACACGACGAGCGCCCGATGCCGCAGCGCCCACGCCGACAGATTGAAGCTGCCTTCTTCGTCGCGATGTGCGTTGTCGTCTTCGCGAGTGTCGCTCATGACGCGAAGTCCTCGGGATGCAGCGGCGCCACGACACGCACCTTCTCGCCCGCGCTGACCGTGTGCACGCCCTGCCACACGATGCGCTCGCCCGCCGCGATGCCGCTCGCGAGCGTCACGGTGCGCTCGCCGTAACGCGCGACTTCCACGCGCCGAAGCTCGAGCGCATCGCCGGGCTGCTTCACGATCCACACGGCGGGATGGCCGTTGTCGTGGAAGAGCGCGGTCGACGGAATGGTGAACGCGCCTTTCGCTCCGTTGCCGGCGTCGAAGGCGATATCCGCCGTCATGCCGAGGCGCACATCGGGCGTCGGCGCTTCGAGCGTGAGCTTCGCGCGCCAGGTGCGGCTTTGCGTATCGGCGGCGGGTGAGAGCTCGCGCACGCGCGCCTTGAAGGTCTGCTTCGGCAATGCCGCGAGTTTTACGCTCGCTTCGCGGCCGACGGCGAACGCGGTGAGCGCGGCTTCGGGCACGTCGCAGATCACGTCGATATCGCCGCTCCATGCGAGCGTGTAGACGGCCTGGCCCGCGGTGACGTTCTGGCCGGTGTCGGCCTGCTCGGCGGTGATGACGCCCGCGTGATCGGCGGTGAGCGTCGCGTAGCGCAGCTGATCGCCCGACAGCGCCGCCTGCTGCTGCGCCTGATTGCGCTGCGCGAGCGCGGATGCATAGGCGTTCTGGGTCTGTTCGAGCTGCGCCGGCGCGATGAGATTCTCGGCGGCCTGCGCGCGATCGCGGTCGAGCTGCTGCTTCGCGTACACGAGCTGATGCTCGGCGGCGTCGAGCTGCGCGCGGGCGCTCGCGCTGTTTTTCTCGGCATCGGCGGGATCGAGCCGGGCGACGACCTGGCCCGCCTTCACGCTGTCGCCGAGGCGCACGCGGCGCTCGAGAATCTTGCCGTTGATACGAAAGGAAAGCGGTGTCGAATAGCGCGACTGAATCTGCCCGGGCAGGCTCGACGTGCCCGCGTGACCATCCGCCTGCGCCGCGACGGCGACGACGGGACGCGGTGCGGGAGCGGGCGCTTCATGGCGCTTGCAGGCGACGAGCGATATGCAGACGACCGGAACGACTGCCGCGCGCGCCACGACGGACGCGGGTGAGTGGAAGAGCTTCACAGGAACCTCGGCGCCCGCAAGGGCATGGTGCGGCGCGCCTTCGAACCGGGGCGCGCCACTCATGGGCGAAGCAAGGAAACAGGTGTCCGGCGAGCAATTTCGAGAAGCGAGCCTGAGCGGGGCGAGTCATTGTGCGGACCTGAAAGCCCCGTCCGGCAAGCGTTTCGACGACCCGGACTCTGATGCGAAGTGAATTCTAATACAGGTGTGTATCTGAATGCAAAGGCGGATTTGTAAGCCCGGCGATGCTACACTGCGCGCATGAAACCAGTACGTCTCACCCGCGAGCAGAGCCGTGACCAGACGCGTCAGCGTCTGCTCGACGCTGCGCAGGCGGTATTCATGAAGAAGGGCTTCGGCGCGTCGAGCGTCGAGGACGTGGCCGCCGACGCGGGCTATACGCGCGGCGCGTTCTATTCGAACTTTTCGAGCAAGGCCGACCTGCTGCTCGAAGTGCTGAAGCGCGATCACGACACCATCATGCAGCGCCTGTCCACGATCTTCGAGGACGGCGAGGCCTCGCGCGCCGACATGGAAGCGCGCGTCCTCCAGTACTACAGCGAGTGCTACCAGAATAACGCGTGTTTTCTGCTGTGGGTCGAAGCGAAGCTGCACGCGAGCCGCGACCCGAAGTTCCGCGCGAGCTTCAACGCGCTGATGCGCGAGTTGCGCCAGAGGACGACGGATTACATCAAGGCGTTCTCGGAGCGCGCCGGCACGCCGCTCACGATGCCCGCCGAGCAGATGGCGCTCGGCCTGATCGCGCTCTGCGACGGCGTGCAGTTCTTCTACTCGTCGGACCCGCAATCGGTGCCTGGGCAGCTAGCCGAGGACGTGCTCGCGCAATTCTTCCGGCGCGTGGTGCTGGGCGGCGGCGCGGCCTGAAGCGTCTTCACAGGCCGACGCGCAGGCCAACGTAAAGGCCAACATAAAGGCGGCCGCAAAACAATTCCTGTTCAGGAAGGGCTTCATCGCCAAATGCATTGCGGATGGCATGCATGAATTCGATACGCTAATCTTGGCGCGAGAACCGAAGCGGCCGCGCCCGCAGTGTTTCGACTTCGTGCGCGATCTTGCGGATTGCAGCAATCCGGCGGCGATGAAGCCGACCGGCACATGCGCGTGCGCCGCATCGGCCTGACATTCTGGAGGGAATCTCCATGAGCGCACTCACGCGGCGCATCGAAGCGGGGCATGTCCTTTCGTACGCTCGTGCGTGGCTGGTCGCGCTCGGTCTTTTCATCGGCTGCGCGGCGTTCGTGCTGCCCGTGTCGGCCGCGCCCTTGCCCGCGGCAATGCAAAGCCTCATATCGACGTGGACGGCCGCCGGACCTCAGCCCGCCTCCGCGCCTTCGCCCGCGAGCCAGGCCGAAATGGTGCGTTCATTGAATAGCCTGATCAGCACGCTCGACAACGATGCGCAGCGCAGCGCGTTCGTCGAGCAATTGAAAGTGCTGCGCGACGCAACCGAGAAAGCCACGCCGATAACACCGCCGCCGCCAGCCAATGGCGATCTGCTCGGCGCGATCGCATCGGGCATCGCGTCGGTCGAAACCAATCTGAGCGAAGGGCTCTCGCCGCTGCGTTTCTGGGCGACGCGCGCGAGCGCGGCGGCGAGGGAGTTGCGAATCATCGCGAAGGGCGCGAACGGCGAGTCGCTCGGCGAGCTCATCGCCGGCATGGGCGCGACACTCGTGGGTTGGGGCGTGTGCGCATTCGTGCTGATCCGCGTCCAGCGGCACATCTTCGCGCGCTATGGCCGCGATGTCGCGCTCGCGCCGAATCCGACCTCGTTCGAACTGCTCGCGTTCGCGTTGCGGCAGACGGGGCCGTGGGTCATCGCGTTCTTCGCGGTGCTGCTCTTCGTGCGCGCGATGCCCGATGCGCTCGGCCGCACGCTCGGGCTCGTGATCGCATATGCGATCGTCGCGGGCTTCGTCTTCTCGGCGATCTGCCTGATCGTGTTTTCGGTGTTCAGCACGGCGCACCGTCGCGTCGCCGTGCAGCAGCTCCTGGCGCGCACGCTCTGGCCGCTCTTCGCGATAGGCGCCTGCGGCGCGCTCGGCGATGCCACCGCCAACGCCGACGTCACGCGTCAGCTCGGCCCGAATCTCGCGGGTCTGCTGTCCACCTTCGCGAACCTGGCCGCGGCGCTCCTGAGCGGCTATTTCGCGCTCGCTTACCGGCGGCCCGTCACGCATCTGATCCGCAACCGGCCCTATGCGCGCAGACGCGATCACAAGTTCGCGACGGAAGCGCTCGATATCCTCGCCTCGCTGTGGCATATCCCGATGCTGCTGATCGCGACGGCTTCCGTGGTCGCGATCATCGACGGGCGCGGCGCGGAAGGCGACGTGCTGCGCCCGTCGCTGCTGAGCGCGGTGCTGCTCGTGCTGACACTCTTCGTCTCCGCGCTGCTGCTGCATCTGACACGCCGCCGCGACACGCGCGCGCAGCGCCGCGCGCCGCATCTGATGCGGCTCGTGCGCTTCGGGTGCACGCTTTTCGTGCTGCTGATCTGGCTCGGGTATCTGCGCTTCGAGCTGGAACTATGGAGCGGGCCGATCGCGCGGCTCATCAAGCACAGCGCGATGACGCCGGGCTTCAGGCACGGGCTCATCGCGGTGCTCGCGACGGTGTTCGGCGCGTGGTTCATCTGGATCGTCATCGACACCATCATTCTCGAGGCGCTCGGCCCGAACAGCTCGCGCAACAAGGCGCTCAGTCCCGGCGTACGCGCCCGCACGATGTTGCCGCTCGTGCGCAACGCGGTCTTCGTGACGGTCGCGAGCATCGCGGCCATCGCCGCCGCCGCGAGTCTCGGCATCAATCTGACGCCGCTTCTGGCCGGCGCCGGCGTGATCGGTCTCGCGGTCGGCTTCGGGGCGAAGTCGCTCGTCACCGATCTGATCACGGGGCTTTTCATCATCGTCGAGGAGACGATCTCGGTCGGCGACTGGATCGATATCGACGGCGGTCATGCCGGCACCGTGATGGATCTCACGATCCGCACGGTCCGCCTGCGCGACGGACAAGGCGCGGTGCACACCATTCCGTTCTCGCAGATCAAGATCGTGAAGAACCTGTCGCGCGATTTCGCGAACGCGGTGTTCGAAGTCAGGGTGCCGTTCTCCGCGAAGATGGAGGACATCACGCGGATGATCACGGAAGTGGGCGCGGACCTGAGCGAAGACTTCCGCTTTCGCAACGAGATAATCGGTCCTGTCGAAGTGTGGGGGCTCGACCGCTTCGAAGCGAACTGCATCGTGGTGAAAGGGCAGATCAAGACGCGCCCGCTGCAGCAATGGAGCGTGGCGCGCGCCTTCAACGCGAGGCTCAAGCTCAAGCTGGACGAAGCTGGCATCGAGATGTTGTTGCCGCAGATGCATCTTCATACGTCGCCGCGGGACCGCGACGAGCGCGAGCAGGCGGAGAACCGGCGTGCAACGGATGGCGCCGTGCAGCCGGAACTCCGCGTGCTCAAGGAGTCGCCGTGATCAGAACGGCCACACCCATTCGGCGATTTCCGGATGGTCGGTGCCGTGCGTGTGCGCGTACTCCAGATGACGGATGATCGCGTTCTTCATGTCCTCCCTCAAATGCGCCGTTCTCGCCTGCAGGCGCGGCACGCGGTCGAGCACGTCGATCACGAGATTGAAGCGATCGACCTGATTGAGTATCGCGAGCTCGAGCGGCGTGTTGATGTTGCCTTTTTCCTTGTAGCCGCGCACGTGCAGATTCTCGTGATTGTGGAAGCGATAGGCGAGCTTGTGGATCAGCCACGGATAGCCGTGGAAGTTGAAGATCACGGGCTTGTCGAGCGTGAAGAGGCTGTCGAACTCGCGCGCGCTCGATCCGTGCGGATGCTCGGTCTCGGGCTGCATCTTGAAGAGATCGACCACGTTCACGAAGCGCAGCTTCAGCTCGGGCAGGCGCTCGCGCAGGATCGCGGCGGCGGCGAGCGCTTCCTGTGTCGCGACGTCGCCGCATGAAGCCAGCACGACATCGGGCTCCACGCCTTCATCGGTGCTGGCGCGCCGCCACACGCCCATGCCTTTCGCGCAATGGACGATCGCTTCGTCGATGGTCGCGAACTGCAAGTGCTTCTGCTTGTCCGCGACGATGATGTTGATGCAGTCGGTCGAGCGCAGGCACTGATCGGCCACGACGAGCAGCGTGTTGGCATCGGGCGGGAGGTACACGCGCGTGACCGACGGGCTCTTGTTCGTGACGAGATCGATGAAGCCCGGGTCCTGATGCGAGAAGCCGTTGTGATCCTGCCGCCAGACTGTCGATGACAACAGGATGGTCTCCGACGAAACCGACGCGCGCCACGGCACATGGTTCTTGCAGATGTCGAGCCATTTCGCATGCTGGTTGAACATCGAATCGATCACATGCGCGAAAGCCTCATACGTATGGAAAAAGCCGTGGCGTCCCGAAAGCAGATAGCCTTCGAGCCAGCCGAGCAGCGTGTGCTCCGAGAGCATTTCCATCACGCGGCCATCGCGTGAGAGCTCGCCGCCGTCCTCGTCTTCGGGAAGGTAATCGGCCATCCAGACTTTCTTGCTCACCTCGTAGATCGCCTGGAGGCGGTTCGATGCCGTTTCGTCGGGGCCGAATACGCGGAACCTGTCCATGTTGCAGCGCATGACGTCGCGCAGGAACTCGCCGAGCGGACGCGTGTTCTCATAGAGCGTTTTGCCCGCCGAGTGTCCGACATCCACGGCGTAGTCGCGGAAGTCGGGGAGCTTAAGCTCTTTGCGCAGCACGCCGCCGTTTGCATGAGGGTTCGCGCTCATGCGCCGCGTGCCCACCGGCGCGATTGCCCTGATCTCCTCACGCAGCCGGCCGGTTTCGTCGAAGAGCTCCTCGGGCTTGTAGCTCTGCAGCCAGCGCTCGAGCACCGCGAGATTGGCCGGATTGGTATGCACATCCGAGAACGGCACCTGATGCGCGCGCCACGAGCCTTCCACCTTGTGGCCGTTGATCTCCTTCGGCCCGGTCCACCCTTTCGGCGTGCGCAGCACGATCATCGGCCAGCGCGGACGTTCGGCGTCGCCGGCATCGCGCGCCTTCTCCCAGATCGCGCGAATCTCGCCGGTGGCGGCATCGAGCGTTTCCGCCATTTTCTGGTGCATCTCGGCGTGATCCGAGCCTTCGACGAAATACGGCCGATAACCATAGCCGACGAAGAGCGCCTCCAGCTCTTCGTGACTGATGCGCGAGAGTATCGTCGGATTGGCGATCTTGTAGCCGTTCAGGTTCAGGATCGGCAGCACGGCGCCGTCGCGCGCGGGATTGATGAACTTGTTCGAATGCCATGCCGTCGCGAGCGGACCGGTTTCCGCTTCGCCGTCCCCGACGACGCACGCGACGATGAGCCCGGGGTTGTCGAGCGCCGCGCCATAGGCATGAGACAGGCTGTAGCCGAGCTCGCCGCCTTCGTGAATGGACCCCGGCGTTTCCGGCGTCACGTGCGAACCGATATGACCGGGAAACGAGAACTGCTTGAAGAACTTCTGCATGCCCTCGGCGTCTTCGCTCTTGTCCGGATACACCTCCGAATACGTGCCTTCGAGATACGCGGGACCGAGCACGCCCGGCGCGCCGTGGCCCGGTCCGGCCATGAAGATCACGTCGATGTCGTCGCGCCTGATGATGCGGTTCAGATGCGCCCAAACGAACGACAGTGCCGGGCTCGCGCCCCAGTGGCCGAGCAGCCGTTGCTTCACGTGCCCGGCTTTCAGGGGCTCCTGCAACAACGGATTTTCGGCGAGAAA
The DNA here is from genome assembly GCF_056930355.1 of Caballeronia sp. 11_S32. Lineage (NCBI taxonomy): Bacteria > Pseudomonadati > Pseudomonadota > Betaproteobacteria > Burkholderiales > Burkholderiaceae > Caballeronia > Caballeronia sp. 11_S32. Next base: position 1,257,241 of record NZ_JBXOWH010000004.1, on the reverse strand, counting down.
GATCATGCCCGCCGAGAGGTAATTGCACGCGCGCCACCATGCATCGACGAGGCGAAGTTCATCGCCTTCGAGAGCAGAAGAATGCGATGCGCCATCTTTCGAATGTTTGCTCATCACGACATCTCCTTTCAGTGAAGGTCCATCGGAAGGTCGGGGAAAATGCGACGCGCGCGGTATTGCGATGTCAGTACTTGATGTCTCGCGCTGCCTGACGCCCTTGCTGCTTCGTATCGCGCTTGTCATGTCTGCAACTGGCGTTGGATTTCTGATTCGCCGCGCGGCAATCCTGCTTCGTGTCTCGCGCATGCTGGCGCGTGTCCTGGCGCACGTCGCGTCCGGCGCGGCGTTGCTGGGCCTGTTCCGTCGCAAATGAAACACCGGGCGAGGCGCCGACGAGAATTGCAGCGGACAAGACTAAGGTTTGCAACGTGCGCATGAGCATGGCGTGAACTCCGGAGGGTGCGTGAGCAGATCAGATTGCTCTACAAGATAGTGGTTAAGCGGGCAGTTGTGAACAGCCTCGAACGATCGATCGGCGTTGTTTCGATTCACTGCACAATGCCTTGCAGCGATTCGCGAAGCGGAGCGTGCGGGCGACTATTTCCCCGATGGCATCATCGTCAGGAAATGCGTCGTCAAATGAATTAAAATACTTTAAGAACGCTGAGCTTCACTTGGACAGTAGCGTCTCGCAGGCATTCGATGACTCGCCATATCAGAAGATATTGGGTCGCCGGCATCGTGGCTTTTCTCGTCGGCAGCTTCGCATCAGCCAATGAACAAACTCGCATGATTCCCTTTCAGCGGGTCGCGGCGAATTTGCTCTTCTTTCCGTATCCGGTCGTCGTCTCGACCGCCAGCATCCACTCCGTCAGGCCGCGTCATGCGCGCTATGCCTTTCAAGGCACCATGGACGCGCTGGATGCCGTCACGCTGTCGAAATACGACAGGAACATCCATCCGGATCTGAGTGAGCTCGCCCGGGTCTATCCGCAGCCGTCTTCGCCGAATTCGGTTCCCGCGCCGGTCAGACCGCGCGACGACATCACGAGCGGCGAGGACGAATGGCATTTTTCCGCCAACCCGCAGCTCGGCGTGAATCATGAGCGCGAGAAGGGCATGACGTTCTCCGTGCGCCACGATTTCTGAGCGGGCGCTTCGTTGCGCGCTGTTGTCGCGCGCGAAATTTGAGGTTGCCGGTCGCCGATGCAGTCGCATAATGTGGGTGAAACACATCGCGTGAATTCCGACATCGATGGAGCCAGGCAAATGAACAAGTTGCTTATAACCGGCGCGACGACGATGTTCACGCTGGCTGGCGCGGCGCATGCCCAGAGCAGTGTTGCGCTGTACGGGCTGATCGACGCGGGCGTGACCTACACGAACAGCCAGATCAGCCCGACGACTGGCGCCGGCCACAGCAATTGGGAGCTGAAGAGCGGTCCTGTCCAGTACAGCCGTTGGGGATTGCGCGGCGCGGAAGATTTGGGCGGCGGACTGAAAGCCATCTTCAACCTGGAAAATGGCTTCAATCTGAACAACGGACAGAACACGTCGAGCAATCGCATCTTCAATCGACAGGCGTATGTCGGCCTGTCGAGCCGCGAATTCGGCACGCTCACATTCGGCCGTCAAACCGACGACATGGTCGACTTCGTGGGGCCGCTTTCGTTGACAGGCACGGAGTATGGCGGCACGCACTTCGCGCATCCGTTCGACATCGACAATCTCAACGATTCATTCCAGATCAACAATGCCGTGAAGTATCAAAGCCCGGAAATGGAGGGCTTCAGGCTCGGCGCGCTGTATGGCTTCTCGAATCAGGCGGGCGGTTTTTCGAATAACCGTGCTTACAGCATCGGCATATCGTATGTATGGGGGCCGCTCAACTTCGGCGCGGGCTTTCTTCAACTCAACAGCGACGCGCAGACGCCGGCACAGCTCAATTCGAATGGCGCCGTCACCGATACCTCAGGCTCATCGCTGCAGAGCGTGTTCACGTCGAACGCCGTCCCGCTGGGCGCGCTTTCGAGCCGTCAACAGACATGGGGCGCGGGCGTGAACTACGCATTCGGTCCGGCCGTGGCGGGATTCGTCTATACGCAGACCAACCTGACGCAGTTGTTCCAGACAGGACCGAGCACGCACTTCCAGAACTTTGAAGGCAACCTGCGTTATGCGCTCACGCCGGCGGTCGAGCTTTCTGCTGCCTACACGTATACGCGCGCGGGCAGCCTCACGGGCGGCGGCAATCCGCACTGGAACCAGGTCAGCGCGATGGCCGGCTACAGCTTCTCGCGGCGCACCGATGTCTACCTGCAGGGTGTGTGGCAGGGCGTGAGCGCGGGCAGCGGCTCGCCATTGGGCGTGGCTTGGATCAATGGCATCACCGCGCCGTCTTCGACGAGCAATCAGGTCGAGGCGACGGTGGGGCTGCGGCATCGCTTCTGAGCGGTGTATCGATCATTCGGATGGCGAAGTAATGGCGGACGGCGAAGCTGGGGGGCGTGTCAGCATTAATTTGGAAGAGGGGTGGTTGATCGCTATCGCCGAGTAGCCGAGCAAGGAGCCGCGTGGGCGGCCCTTGTTCGGTTCACTCTTCAGAGATTAAGTTTCTCAAATAGAAGCGGGTTTTTTGCCAAATAAAGCAAAGTGGCCCGTGAATCACTGCTAAAACGCGGCCAATCATCATGCACCGCCATCAGGCGACGTTCGACCGGATTGCTGGGATGCCACGACGGCATATCGCTCTTGACGCCTTTCAAGATAGGGCTCAAGAGCTTGCCGATTACACTGAAGTTACAAAGTCACAGAATTCCTAATGATATGAGCAGTCGGAGCACGTTCGATACATGCTGCGAAACGGCCGCGTTTCTAGAGAAGCGCAAGCCGGACTTCATGCATCGTCGATCAGGCGGCGGGCTGTGACGCGTGAGCAGCAGCGGGTTGCAGCATGAGCGCATCGGGCGTCGACGGGCGCTCCACACCGTTGTCACGTAGATGCCGGTACTTGCGGCCCCATCCCGTTACGGGTCGCGCATGTTCGTTCGTGCAGAAGTGCTCGAACTCGCGCCACGCTTCCTCGTAGTCGCCTTCTCGGGCGAGTTCGAATTGCTGTCCGGCGGTCGCGCACGACGCGAGATTCATGAACTGCTTCAGTATCGGCCGGCATGCGTGGCTGATGTATGTGTCCGCTTCCTCTCTAGGCCATTCGTTCGCCGCAATGAGCATCTGACGCCACGCGATGATCGTCTCGCGGCAGGCATCGCATTGCGCATTGCCGTGGATCAGCGCGCTCGCCTCCAGAACGGCGGTCGCGTGCTCCTCGAACTTCGAAAGCTTGATCCACGCCGCGCGGCCGAGGGAATGAGGCATGCCGTCGTCGCAGTCGATAAACACGCTAGCCGCATCCGTCGACGGCTCTACCTTCACAACAATGCCGCCCGCCTGAAGCATCACGCGCACGCCGAAATCGGCGACGAGCATCGCCAGGCGGCAGCCCCAGCGCATGCTCATGTCGTGCAGCCACGCTTCGTCGCAGGTTCGCTGCGCCGCGGCGATTTCCTCGCGCGCGTCGGCCAGCCATCGGCTTTGAGCTAGCCCATCTGTTCGGCTCATGGCGTCATCTCGATGCGAGCGGAATCACTAGCTTAACTCGTGCGATCAAAGCGTGGGTGACACCGAGCTATGGCCAACTTGCACTCGATTTTCGCCACGGCGTACGCGAATGACGCCGATGCACGTCACCGTAGCCGATCATCCGATCATTCGAAACGTGAAAGACGAGGGAACATGAAGACGCGAGCAGCCATCGCATGGGAAGCGGGCAAGCCATTGACGATCGAGGAAGTCGATCTCGAAGGCCCGCGCGCGGGTGAAGTGCTGATCGAGGTGAAGGCGACGGGCATCTGCCACACCGATTACTACACGCTGTCCGGCGCCGATCCGGAAGGCATCTTCCCGGCGATTCTCGGGCATGAAGGCGCGGGCGTGATCGTCGATGTCGGGCCGGGCGTCGGCACATTGAAAAAGGGCGATCACGTCATTCCGCTTTACACGCCGGAATGCCGCCAGTGCAAGTTCTGCCTGTCGCGCAAGACGAATCTCTGTCAGGCGATTCGCGCGACGCAGGGCAAGGGTTTGATGCCCGATGCGACGTCGCGCTTTTCGCTCGATGGCAAGCCGCTCTTTCATTACATGGGCACATCGACGTTTTCGAATTACATCGTCGTGCCTGAGATCGCGGTTGCGAAAGTGCGTGAGGACGCGCCGTTCGACAAGATCTGCTATATCGGCTGCGGCGTGACGACGGGCGTCGGTGCCGTCGTGTATTCGGCGAAGGTGGAAGCGGGGGCGAATGTCGTCGTGTTCGGTCTTGGCGGCATCGGGTTGAACGTGATTCAAGGCGCGAAGATGGTCGGCGCGGACAAGATCATTGGCGTCGATATCAATCCGGGGCGTGTCGAGCTCGCGAAGAAGTTCGGCATGACGCACTTCATCAACCCGAAGGAAGTGGAGAACGTCGTCGACCATATCGTGCAACTCACCGATGGCGGCGCGGATTACTCGTTCGAATGCGTCGGCAATGTGAAGCTGATGCGTCAGGCACTCGAATGCACGCACAAGGGCTGGGGGCAGTCGTTCATCATTGGCGTGGCGGCGGCGGGCGAAGAGATCAGCACGCGTCCGTTCCAGCTCGTCACGGGCCGTGAATGGAAAGGCTCGGCATTCGGCGGCGCGCGTGGCCGGACGGACGTGCCGAAAATCGTCGACTGGTACATGGAAGGCAAGATCAATATCGACGATCTGATCACGCATCATCTCAAGCTGGAGCAGATCAACGACGGCTTCGACCTCATGAAGAAGGGCGAGTCGATCCGTTCCGTCGTGATCTATTGATGCACCGTGCGCAAGGCGTTCAAGACGTTCATTCGCGGCCCACGCCGAAGCGCTCCCGATACGTCAACGGCGTAATGCCGAGCGCTTGCTGAAACGCTTTGCGCATGGCCTCATACGTCTTGAAGCCGCTGTTCGCGGCAATGGTCTTGGCGGGCAGATCGCCTTCCTCGAGCAGCCTGCGCGCGGCCTCGATGCGCGCGCGCGTCACGAATGTCGAGGGCGTCGTGCCGGTTTCGCGCTTGAACGAGCGATTGAAGCTGCGCACGCTCATCGACAGACGTTCCGCCATTTCGGCCGGCGATATATCGCGCCGAAGATTGGCGAGGATCCAGTCCTGCACGTCGCGGATGCCGGGATTATGGGTCGCCTGGCTGACGAGATGCGAGCTGAACTGCGACTGTCCGCCGGGGCGCTTGAGATAGACGACGAGGTCTCGCGCGACATCGAGCGCGAGGTCCAGCCCGAAGTCCTCTTCGACGAGCGCGAGCGCCAGGTCGATGCCCGCCGTCACGCCCGCCGATGTCCACAGATTCCCTTCGCGGATGAAGATGCAGTCGGCATCGACGCGAATGGCCGGATACTTCGCCCTCAATGCATCGGCGACGGCCCAGTGGGTAGTCGCGCGCTTGCCGTCGAGCAGGCCCGCGGCGGCGAGAAAGAACGCGCCGGAGCAGAGCGCGGCCGTGCGCTCCATGCGGTTCGCGGCGGCTTCGACCCATTGCACGATTTCCGGCGCATGGCCCACCGCTTCCTCGATTTGCCACGCGCCCACGATGATCGCCGTATGCGGCAGCGCGAGCGTATCGATGCGCTTTTCCGCCGTGAGCGACACGCCCGTGTCGGACATGATTTCGCCGCGCCGGATCGATGCGAGCTTGACATCGTATCGACCGGGAAGGCCGCGGCGTTCGAGATGAATGTTTGCGTAGGTAAAGACGCTGAGCGAGCCGATAGCTTCGAGCGCCTTGAAGCCGTCATAGATGACGATATCGACCGTCAAAGGCATGCGTGTTCCCTTCGTCATTCGTCCGCCGCATCGGGGCGCGCTCAGTTCCACCTTCACGCGGTTCATGCTCACGAGCGTCTGGAGGTGTTTCACGTTGTTGCTGGAAAAGAAGAGCTGCCGCGCGCCGAGTTCGTTTTGCGGCGTCTGCGCATTGCGCTGGACTTCGCCGAGAAGTTTGCGATCGAAGCTGTCGAGGTTAAAGGTCATGTCGTGCTCTCGAAGATCGAGAGATTTTTGCATAAGTGACCCTTATGACGCGCCTTTTTTGATTCACTCGCGCAATATCATTTTCCGGTCGCTACTTCAGCACCGGAGTTGTCCCGCATGCTCGTATCCAATGCGAAGTCATTAGAGACCGCGTACCCCGGCGAACTCCGCGCGATCCTGAACATGAGCGCCGCGAACGAAAGCCGCGCATGGTCCGGCAATCGACGCGATGAAACCGCTCGCGCAACGCCGCGGTCAGGATGTGCCGATCGTCGCGGGCGAATCGGGTGGGGCGGGATTCGCGGGATTCGCGGGGCTAGTCGTGTCGATGCGCGATCGCGAACTGGCGCGCTCCATTGGACTCGATGCGAAGGCGCGCGGCCTCGTCATCAATACGGAGGGCGCGACGGCGCCCGTGGTGTATGTGCAACGCGTCGGAGCATCGGCCGCGGACGTATCGACACGTCCGCGCGAGTGGCTGACGCGCATGACCGGATGAGGGAGGAGATCCAGCATTATCATCTGGACTTCCCGGCGATGTCCTCGCCACGGAGCCACAGAAGGAACCGACCTTGGCCAGCCCGCCTCTCGACAGCCAGAAACGCGCGCACGCCGTGGCGTCGCAGGCGAGCCCTTGCGATGAGCTCGTCATTCGCACGCAGCCCGTCGCGGCGGGCGAGCCATGCCGGCGCAAGCGCCTCGCCTTGTCCGCGACGATCCTCGGCTCGAGCATGGCGTTCATCGACGGCTCGGTCGTCAACGTCGCATTGCCGTCCATACAGAGCGAGCTCGGCGCGGGCATCGCGGCGATGCAGTGGGTCGTCAACGCGTATCTGCTGTTTCTCGGCGCGCTCGTGCTCGTTGGCGGGTCGATGGGCGACAAGCTCGGTCGGCGGAAGGTGTTCATCGCGGGCATCGCGATTTTCACGGCTGCATCGGCGGCGTGCGGCGCGGCGCCCGGCATGGGGTGGCTCATCGCGGCGCGCGCGTTGCAGGGCATCGGCGCGGCGCTGCTGGTGCCGGGCAGCCTCGCGATCATCGGCGCGGTGTTCGAGGGCGAAGCCCGCGGACGCGCGATCGGCACGTGGGCGGGCGTCGGCGCGATCACATCGTCGGTCGGGCCCGCGGCGGGCGGCTGGCTCGTCGACGCATTCTCCTGGCGCGCGATCTTCTTCCTGAATCTGCCGCTCGCCGCCGCGACGATCGCCCTGGCGATAGCCTCCGTGCCCGACAGCCATAACGCCAATGCGCCGCAGACGCTCGACTGGCCCGGCGCCGCGAGCACGGCGGCGGGCCTCGCGGCGCTCACCTATGGCCTCACGGAAGCGCCGTCGCGCGGTTTCGCGGATTCGCTCGTCCTGGGGATGATCGTCGCGGGCGTGCTGCTGCTCGCCGCGTTCGTCGCGATCGAAGCGAAATCCCGCGATCCGATGGTCCCGCTCGACATCTTCCGCTCGCGCGATTTCAGCGGCGCCAATCTCGTCACGCTGCTGCTTTACTTCGGTCTCGGCGGCGTGCTGTTCTTCCTGCCGTTCACGCTGATTCGCGCGTATGGCTATACCGCGACGCAAGCCGGCGCGGCCGTGCTGCCGATGCCGCTCATCATCGGCTTGCTGTCGCGCTTCACCGGCGGGCTGACGAGCCGCTTCGGCGCGCGGTTGCTGCTCATCGCCGGGCCGTGCGTCGCGGGCCTCGGCTTCGCGATGCTCGCGCTGCCGTTCGCCGGCGGTTACTGGGCCGGTTTTCTGCCCGCGCTCGTCGTGCTCGGGCTCGGCATGACGATCACCGTCGCGCCGCTGACCACGACCGTGATGGCATCGGTGAGCAGCGAGCGCGCGGGAGTCGCGTCCGGCATCAACAATGCGGTGGCGCGGGTGGCGAGCCTGCTGGCGATCGCCGTGCTCGGCATCGTGTTCGTCTGGTCGCACGACGCGGCGCTGGCGGCGCGGCTCGATCGGCTGCATCTGCCGCATCAAAATATGCGTATTGCCGATGCGGATGCGACACCCGCGGCACCTTCGGCGGCATCGACACCGCTCGCCCGCGCACAGTCCGATGCCATCGCCGATGCATTGCGCGCGGTCGCGCTGCTGTCCGCCGCGTGTGCGTTCGCGGCCGCGGGCGCGGCGGCGGCGACCATCCGTCGCAAACAATAAAAAATCCCGATGCCGGCGTGAGCCGGTCATCGGGATTCGGAAGTACCGCTTCGATGCCGTTCTTAGTGGCCAGCGTGGGCCGGTTGTTGTTCGATCGCCTGGACTGCGCGCTTCTGCAGCTCTTCGGTCGTCTGGCCTTCGCCGTTCGGCAGCCAGCCCGGAGGACGCAGCAGGAAGCCGACCGCATCCGACACGCTCTTCGCGTTGAACATGTCCTTCGCGAGACTGACCCAGTGCTGGAACTCGACGACGATCGGGTTATGCGAAGTGACCGGCGTCGTGAGGCCGTAGACGCAGGGCTCCTCAGCGCGCTCTTCCACATAGGTGCCGAACAGACGGTCGAAGATGATCAGCACGCCGCCGAAGTTCGCATCGAGATACGTCGCGTTCGATGCATGGTGCACACGATGCGCCGAAGGCGTGTTCAGCACGTATTCGAGCCAGCCGAGCTTCGGAATCCACGTCGCATGCAGCCAGAACTGATAGAGCAGGTTGATCGACACAACCGCGAGCACCACATCCGGCTTCACGCCGAACCACACGAGCGGGGTAAAGAAGACTGACGAGCCCATGAACTTGGTGAACCAGCCGAGACGATACGCGGAGGACAGCGTCAACTGGTTCGGCGAGTGATGGACCGCGTGATTCGCCCAGAAGAAGCGGATCGTGTGCGAGAAGCGGTGATACCAGTAGTAGCAGAACTCCTGTCCGATGAAGAGCAGGAAGACCGTGAGCGCCGTGCTCGTCGTGACGGTGTGGATGCGATGCTCCCACGCGAAGTTGAGCACCGGCGTCGCGAGCGTGAACGGAATCAGGCTGAGCAGCTTGTGGCCGACGAGATCGACGAGCGAAAGCCAGGTCTCGTGCCAGTCGAAGGGCTTGTCGGTGCCCTTCTGTTTGAAGTGCAGGACGACGGCTTCGATCATCGACGCGGCGAGGACGATGCCCATCGCGTACAGCGAGATTTTTCCGAGCAGTTCCAGTTCCATGATTGTTCGCCTTGGTGGGTGGTTGCGAATGAACCCATTCTGGCGATCGGCCAGGTTAAAAACCACGCACAAACTATTTCATGGAATGTCACGTGCCGCCCGCAAAGCCTTGTCGCACAAGGGACGGGCGTTTCAGACGAGTTATGTCGATGTATGTCGCGCCGGAATTCGACACCGCGCACTAAACATGGGTAAGCAGCTTACGAGAAGCTTGTACGCCCGGTCGGTGCTCGCTATAATTGCGAACAATTCCTATTTACATCACGTCGAAGAGATGATCGCCGTCGCGCACGACTACCGCTCCGAGGATTCGCGGGCATGAGACCGGTTCTGGTTCGCCTGCATCGCTGGCTCGGCGTCGCGACCGCGCTCTTTCTGTTCGTGTCGGGTCTCACGGGCGCGTTGATCGCGTGGGATCACGAAATCGACGCGCTCCTCAATCCGACGTTCTTCCACGCCCGCACCAACGGCCCCGCGCTGCCGCCGCTCGAACTCGCGCGGCGGGTCGAGGCCGCCGATCCGCGCGTCGAAGTGACATATATGCCGCTCGGCGTCGAGCCGGGGCACACCGCGCAGATGATGGTGATGCCGCGCACGAATCCCGCGACGAACGCGCCGTTCGATGTCGCGTACAACCAGATCGCCGTCGATCCCGCGACCGGCCAGGTGCAGGCGCAGCGCATGTGGGGCGCGGTGTCGCTCGCGCGCATCGACCTGATGCCGTTCCTCTACAAGCTGCATTACACGCTGCATCTGCCGATCGTCGGCGGCTTCGATGTGGGCACATGGCTGATCGGCATCGTGGGCATCCTGTGGTTCTTCGACAGCGGCATCGCGCTGATTCTGTCGTTTCCGAGCGTGAAGGCATGGCGCAAGTCGTTCGCGTTTCGCGTGAAGCGCGGCGGTTACGCGCTCACGTTCGACCTGCATCGCTCGGGCGGCGTGTGGATCTGGGGCCTGCTGCTGATCATGGCGCTGACGTCCATTTCGATGAATCTCGCCGAACCGGTGATGCGCCCGGTCGTGTCGATGTTCTCGAAGCTCCAGCCATCGTTCACGGAAAACAACGATCTGTTGCGCGCCGGGCCGCCCGGCCAGCCGCTCGCAACGCGCGAGCAGATTCTCGCCGCCGCCGCCCGCGACGCGCAGCGCGAACACCTGACCGAACCGATGGGCGCGCTCTACTTCGCACCGATGTTCAAGGCCTACGGCGTGGGCTTCTTCGCGCCCGGCCGCGATCATGGCGACATGGGTCTCGGCAACGCCTGGCTCTACTACAACGGCCAGACGGGCGCGCTCGCGGGATCGTCGATTCCGGGCCGCGGCTCCGCCGGCGACATTTTCATGCAGGCGCAGTTTCCGCTGCACTCCGGGCGCATAGCGGGCATCGGCGGACGCATCCTCGTGAGCGCGGTGGGCATCGCGGTCGCCGTGCTCAGCGCGACGGGCCTCATCATCTGGTTCAGGAAGCGCTCGGCGCGCCGTCATTCGGCGGCGGTCGCGAGCGCGCGGACGGCGGCGGGGGCTCGCTGACACCATCGAAGTAATCGGAGCGTCATCGAATAAAGCTCTATGGGCACCCCCGAGTTGGGTGGGATGTTGCGCGCAAACAAATCGTTTCATTCTTGAATGATAACGACTCTTATTTACTCTATAATCCGCGCATAACGTAGTCCCGCCGTCACGCACTTTTGCGCCCGGTCTTGCGACTCACAACAATGCCGCCCGGATTCCATTCGCGCCCCGGGACGGAAGACCGACCAACATCGTAGTTTCCGCATTCATGTCCGTTTCCCGTCGTCACACCTCGCAGGCCGCGCCTGTGAAGGCGCTCGCTCATCGCGCCGTCATCGCCGCAGCCGTTGCGATGGTCTTTTCGCTGTCCGCCCACGCGCAATCCGCCGACACCGGCAGCAACGCCGCCGCCGCGCCTCAGGAGAGCGCGCTGCCAGCGGTCAAGGTTCAGGCGTCGAAAGAGCAACTGCCCGGCGATCTCGCGCCGACCTTCGCGGGCGGCCAGGTCGCGCGTGGCGCCGATTTCGGCGTGCTCGGCCAGCAGAAAATGATCGACGTCCCGTTCAGCATGACGACGTATACGTCGAAGCTGATCGAGGACCAGCAGGCACGCACGATCGGCGATGTCCTCGCGAACGATCCGTCCGTTCGCACTGCGTATGGATTCGGCAACTTCGCGGAAACATACGTCATTCGCGGCTTCCAGCTTCAGGGCGACGACGTGTCGCTGAACGGTCTCTACGGCATCACACCGCGTCAGCTCGTCGCGACCGATGCGCTCGAGCGCGTCGACGTGTTCAAGGGCGCGAATGCGTTTCTGAACGGCGCGTCGCCGACCGGTTCCTCGGTGGGCGGTGGGCTGAACCTGCAACTGAAGCGCGCGGACGACAAGCCGCTCACGCGCGTAACGCTCGATGGCTCGGCGTCGGGCGAGATCGGCGCGCATATCGACATCGGCCGGCGCTTCGGCAGCGAAGGGCAGTTCGGCATCCGCGTGAATCAGGCGAACCACGACGGCGAAACGAGCATCGACGGCGAACATCGCCGCGACAACACGACGGCCGTGTCGCTCGACTGGCGCGGCGACAAGCTGCGTCTCTACGGCGATTTCCTGTATCAGCGCCAGCGCATCAACGGCGGGCGGCCGACCGTCAACGACTTCGCGAACTTCATTCCGGAGCCGCCGTCGGCCACGTATAACTACGCGCAAACCTGGAGCTTCAGTTCGATCGAGGACACGGTCGGCATCCTGCGCGCCGAATACGACTTCCTGCCCGGCTGGACCGCATACATCACGGGCGGCGCGCGCCACACCGACGAGCACGGCCAATACTCGTCGCCGAACATCCTGGCGGACGGCAGCACCAACGCCACGGCGCTCGGCGTGCCACACAAGGAAGACGGCACGTCCGCCGAAGCGGGCGTGCGCGGCCACTTCAATACCGGGCCGGTGTCGCACTTCGTGACGGCGGGCGCGTCGATCGTGCGCGTGGATTCGAAGTCGGCGTTCACGTTCAGCAGCGCGTTCCCGACGAGCATCTACGACACGCCGCAAGTGCCGCTTCCGCCGACCATCTTGACGGGCGGCAATCTCTCGGACCCGCAGACGACATCGCTCAATCTCATGCGCAGCGTCGCGGTTTCGGACACGCTCGGCTTCCTCAACGATCGCGTGTTGTTCACGATCGGCGCGCGCTATCAGGAACTGCTGACGAACAACTACGACTACACCGGCGTGCAGACGAAGAACTACAACGACTCGATCACGACACCGGTCTTCGGTCTCGTCGTCAAGCCGATGAAGGATGTCGCGCTGTTCGCCAACCACAGCGAGGCGCTGACGATCGGCGATGCCGCGCCCAACACCGCGTTGAACTTCGGCGAGCAGTTGCCGCCCGCGAAGTCGAAGCAGTGGGAAGTGGGCGCGAAGTACGACAACGGCCAGTATGGCGCGTCGTTCGCGGCGTTCCAGATCGACAAGCCGTTGACCTTCGTGAACAGCGCGAACATCTTCGTCGCGGACGGCACGCAACGGCATCGCGGGCTGGAAGCGTCGATTTACGGCGAGCCGGTGCACGGCGTGCGCCTGATCGCGGGCGCGACTTATATCCACGCGACGCAATACGATACGAACGCGGGCACGACAGACGGCAACAAGCCGATCGGCGTGCCGACGATGATGTTCAACGTCAACGCGGAATACGACGTGCCGGTGCTGAACGGCCTTACGCTGACGGCGCGCTGGATCCACACGGGCTCGCAGTATCTGAACGTGACGAACACGCTGTCGATCCCCGCGTGGGATCGCTTCGATCTCGGCGCGCGTTACGCGACCGTGCTGTTCGGCAAGCCGACGACCTTTCGCGCGAGCGTGCTGAACGTGGCGAACAAGTCCTACTGGTCGTCGACGATCGGCGGTTATCTGACGCAGGGTGCGCCGCGCACGGTGCTTCTCTCGATGACGACGGATTTCTGAGCGTCTCATCCAGAGCGACAAAAACGCCGCGCGTTCGTGAGAACCGCGGCGTTTGCTTTTGGCGCGCCCGATCGCTCAGGTCTGGCGATTCGGGCTTATCGCTATCGAGATAGCTTCGCAATGACGCTATAGTGAGCCGAATCGCAAGCGTTATGAACGAAATTTGCGTCAGATGCTCAATCCGGTCCAGGCATCGTGATGCCGGCTCGAACGTATGACTTCCTCTGAACGGAGTGCTCGGTCATGAAAACGCTTCTTTCCCTCATCGCGGCATCGGCGCTCTGTATCGCGCCGCTCGTCGCCGGCGCACAGCAAAGCGTTCGCATTGGCGTTTCCGCGCCGCTCACCGGTCTGGGCGCGGCCAATGGCAAGGACATAGAAAACGGCGTGCGCCTGGCGGTGGAAGAGGCGAACGCCCAGAACATCAAGATCGATGGGCAGCCGGTCAAGTTCGAGCTCGCATCGGTCGACGATCAGGGTGACCCGCGCATAGGCGTTCAGGTGGCGCAGAAGCTCGTCGACGATGGCGTCGTTGCCGTCGTTGGCTATTACAACTCCGGCGTCGCGCTTCCATCCTCGCCCATCTTCGCGAAAGCGGGCATTCCGCTGATCGATCCGGCGGCGACGAATCCGGCGATCACGCGCCAGGGCTTGAACAACGTGTTCCGCATCATCGCGACGGACACGCAGAACTCCGGCAACGCCGGCACCTACGCGGTGAAGGTCACGAAGGCGAAGCGGATCGCGGTCATGGACGACCGGACGGCGTTCGGACAAGGCGCCGTCGAGGAATTCAAGAAGGCCGTGCAGGCAGCGGGTGGCCAGGTCGTGTCCGAGGAATACACCAACGACAAGGCCGTCGAGTTCAATGCGCAACTGACCAACATCAAGGCGGCCAACGCCGACCTCCTGTATTTCGGCGGCCTCGATGGCCAGGCGGGCCTCATCGTCAAGCGCATGAAGCAGCTCGGCATACGCGCGCAGTTCGTCGGAAGCGGCGGGATCGCCGATAGCGTGTTCATCAGTTCGGCGGGACCCGCGGCCGAAGGCGCGATGGCCTGGGAATACGGCCGGCCCGTCGATTCATTGCCCGAAGGCCGCGCGTTTGCGGAAAAGTTCAAGAAGCGCTTCGGCGCGGATACGCTGACCTATGCGCCGTTCGCGTATGACTGCGCGTGGCTCGCTATCACCGCGATGAAACAGGCGAATTCCGTGAAGCCCGATGTCTTCATGAAAACGCTGCGCACGATGCAATACAACGGCATCACCGGGCATATCTCCTTCGATAAATACGGTGACCTGAATAGTCCGACGTCGACGCTTTATCAGGTCAAGTCGATGAAATGGCAACCGGTGACGACCATCGGCGCGGAGAAGTGAAGGGAATCGCCCCTGAGCGCCTATGAAGACGTTGTTGATCGTCTATCACACGATGACCGGCGGCACGCGACAAATGGCTGAAGCCGCGGCTAGCGCTGCGCGCGGCGAGCCTGATGTCTCGGTCGAATTGAAGCAGGCCGTGGAAACAGGACCGGACGACGTCCTCTCGGCAAGTGCTTATTTATTCGCGACGCCGGAAAACCTCGCGACTATGTCGGGCTTGATGAAAGACTTCTTCGATCGCTGCTATTACCCGGCGCTCGATCGTGTGAACGGCCGCCCCTATGCGGCGATGATCTGCGCGGGCAGCGACGGACAAGGCGCATTGCGTCAGATCGAACGCATTGCCACAGGATGGCGTCTCAACGCCGTGGCGCCAGCCATCATCGTCTGCACGCATGCACAGACGCCCGAGCGCATTCTGGCGCCCAAGGTCATCGGAAGCGCCGACCTCGCGCGCTGCGCGGAGCTCGGCGCGGGTTTGGCGGCGGGTCTGTCGCTTGGCGTGTTTTGACGCAGCGTCCGCGCCGGCTTCGCTCTACGATTCGAGAGGCTGGCCGGCGTCAGGCCCGCGCCGATATTGCTCTTCGGACTATGCTTGATCAGTCAAGTTCTTCACGCACCGGAACCCGGCATACACATACTGGTAATGCGCCTGGAACCAGTTGCGGAAACTCGGCCGCAGCATGCAGGCGGCCGTGCGCGGCGAGCCGCCCTTGATGACGAAATGCTTGCCGTCGAAGAAATTCGCCGAATAGCCGAGGTAGAACGGAAACGGCTCGAAGCCCTTCAGCGGACCGAATTCCGTCGACGTCCATTCCCAGCCGTTGCCGAACTGTCCCTCGACGCCGAACTCGCTGCGATTCTCCGGATGCGCCTGCACCGGCGACGGGTCCCATCGGCGGAAATCGAAGTTGCCTTCGGCGACGCGCGGCGCGCCGATTGCCGCGCGTTGCCACTGCGCCTCGGTCGGCAACGATCTGCCGGCCCAGCGCGCATACGCCTTCGCTTCCGCATGGCTCACATACACGGGCCAGTCGGGCGGCAGGGGAATGTCCTCGAACATCGTGCGCAGCTTCCATGCGCCTTCTCCGTCGTCGCCGTCGAAGGGAATCCAGAAGGCCGGATGCGCGATGCGCTCTTCCTCTTTCCAGTCCCAGTCGGCGTCGTCCCAATGCGCGCGGTCCCAGTAGCCGCCCGCGTCGATGAAGCGCAGATAATCGGCGTTCGTGACCATATAGCGGTCGATTTCGAACGCGGGCACGTCGATGCGTTCCTCGCCGAACTCGTTGTCCCATCCGAACCGACCGCTTTCTCGTGTCAGGCCGAGCGTTGCGCTGCCCGCCGGCACGCGCACCGATTCGTGCACGAGCGCGCGATCCGACTCACGCTCCGAACGGGCGTCCGATGGTGCATTTTTTCTATCGACCGGCAATTGATGCAGCATGTACGCCAGCGTCTCGGCATGCATCAAGCGATGCTCGATCGCGACTTCGAGCAGCTTCACGGGCGATTCATCGGCGCAAAGCGGTTCTGCGGCGATCTTGATGGGATCGAAGCGCGCGTCGATGTCGGCGCGTACCTTGTCCCGATACGCGTGCACTTCGTCGAGGGTGGGCCAGTCGGACGGCTGATCGGTCGGCAGGCCGCCGTCCACCGGATCGATGCCGAAGGCGAAAAGCTCGTCGTAGCGGGGGTTCGGGCTCGGCAGATCGAAGATCCGCTTGTCGAACAGATTGCGGTCGAAGGCTTCGAGATGCCCGATATAGAACACGATGCGGTGCCGCTCGGCGATCGGCCTGTCGTAAAGGTGCTCGCGCCTGACGACGTCGAAAAGCTCGTCGGTGACCCGGCGCGCTTCGGCGAGGCGCTCGAGCAGCGGATGACGCAGGGAAGGTTCGCGGTTCATGTCGCCCAATCTCCGTGGCTGGCCAATGGCTCGCATTTGACCAAAGCGAACGCCGGGCGCTCGCTTTGGCCGAACAAAAGAGACTAAACCGTAGCGAACGGCGTGCCAACCGAAATATGGGCGGCGATTATTCGCGCAGACGCAATAATCGCGGGCAATGCAGCGTCAGACGGCGCGCAGGGCGTCGAAGTCACGGATGCGGATGAACTTGCCCTGCGTCTCGATGAGCCCCGCCTTGTCGAAACGTGACAACGTGCGGCTCACGGTTTCGAGCGTCATGCCGAGATAGCTGCCCATGTCGTCGCGCGTCATGCGCAGCGTGAACTCGGACGACGCATACCCGCGCTTGGAAAGCCGCGAGGACAGATCCAGCAGCAGCCGCGCGACGCGCTCGTCGGCGCGCAGCATGCCGAGCCTCGCGACGTGATTCGCCTCGCGATTCACCGCGTGGCTCATCATGCGGTGCAGGCGGCGCTGGAGCGCGTCGGTTTCGCGGCACATGCGTTCGAAAAGCGTGTAGGGCACGACGCAGACCGAACTGTCTTCCAGCGCGATGGCATCGCACGTATGCTGGCCTTCCTCGATGCCTTCGAAGCCGAGGGCATCGCCCGCGAGCAACAGACCCGTGACCTGCTCTCGGCCGCCGTCGTGCGTGACGACCGTCTTGATCGACCCGGAGCGCACCGCGAACAGCGAATCGAAGCGGTCGCCAGCGCGAAAGAGGGCATCGCCGCGCTTGATCTTGCGCGAAACGGAGATGATGTTCTCCAGCTTGGCGATGTCGTTGGCGCAGAGGCCTTCGGGCATGCAGAGATGACGCATTGCACAGGTCGAGCAGTGCGCCGAATTGCGCCGCGCGTGGGAGAGGTCGGACAAGGCGGTCATTTGGGCTTCATTTTGTTGATGAATGACAAAATCGATTGTCCCATAGGCCACCGGCCCAGCCGCGCGGAAAAATGACGCAGCCAGGCAATCCGTCAAACTTTTATGATTCAGGCGGTTGATTATTCCAATGGCTCGCCCGCAGCCGATGGGATCAGCAGCACCGGAAGCGTCGCCTGACGCAGACACCGCTCGGCCACGCTGCCGAGAATCAGACGCTGAAAGCCCTTGCGCCCGTGTGTGCCCATGATCAGCAGATCGGCGTTGAAGGCGTCCGCCGCCCTGATGATGAGCGTCGCGACGTCGTCGCTCGCGGTCGCTTCCACGGTCACGACTTCGCCGGCGATGCCGCGCGCCTTCATCCGGTCGGCGGCGTCGTGCGCGAGCGCCGCGCCTTGCTCCATCAGGCTCGTGTGCAGCGACGAGGGATCGTAGCCGGGCACGTCGAGATACATCGGTCCCGCATCGACGACGTAGTACGGCTGCACGATCGCCTGGTGCGTGACGGCGAGATCGAGCGCGGCCTCGAAGGCGCGCTCGGAAGTCCGGCTGCCATCGATGGCGACGAGAATGCGTTTGAACATGGCGATTTCCTCAAAGTGCGGCGCGGCAGCGCCGACCCCGGCCCCATGCAAGGTTGAGCTGCGACGGATGCCTCGCATCATAGGGCGCATGCCTTGCACCGCAGCATTACTTTTTTGCGATAAGTCGATCCAGCGCAAGGCAGGCCGTACAATTCGTGGTTCCCCGACACCAGCGCCCGCTTAAAACTCAGCCGGCGCGAGCTCTTTTTAGCATTTCTCCAGCCATCCCGCCCGACCGTGACCCAAACGCCGCCTGCTTTACCGTTCAAAACCGCTCTCTACGCGATGCTCGGCATCGGCCTCGTCAACATGCTCGTGGCGCTCGATCAGACCGTGGTCAGCACCGCGCTGCCGTCGATCGTCGCGGAGCTGCACGGCTTCGAGTTTTACGCGTGGATCGCGAGCGCCTATCTGCTCGCGTCGGTCGTCACGGTGCCGGTGTTCGGGCGGCTCGGCGATTACTTCGGGCGCAAGCGCTTCGTGATCGCGGCGGTGATCACGTTCACGGTCGCGTCGGTGCTGTGCGGGCTCGCGCCCAGCATGCTGTTTCTCGTGCTCGCGCGCGGGTTGCAGGGCGTCGGCGGCGGGATGATGGTCGGCACCGCGTTCGCATCGATTCCCGATCTGTTCCCCGATCCGCGCACGCGCGTGCGCTGGCAGGTCGTGCTGGCGGCGGCATACGGCATCGGCACGGCGGCGGGGCCGTCGCTCGGCGGCTGGATGAGCCAGCACTGGGGCTGGCGCTCGACCTTCCTCGTCAATCTGCCGGTCGGCGCGGCGGCGCTCTACTTCATCTGGTCGCATCTGCCGAACCTGCATAGAGCGCGCGAGGGCGGCGTGAAGATCGACTGGACGGGCGCCGTGCTCGTCGCGCTCGTGCTCGGCGGCTTTCAGGCGCTGATCGAAGCGCTGCCGCAGGATGGCCTCACCACCGGCAATATCGCGCTGGGCATCGGCGTGGCGGTGTGCGCCGTCGCGCTCCTGATCTGCGAACGCCGCGCGACGCATCCGATGATCCCGCTCGACATCTTCCGCGATGCGCAGCTCAACACGCTCTTCACGCTGTCTTTCATGGCGGGCTTCGTGATGTTCTCGCTCATCTTCTTCGCGCCGCTCATGCTGCAGGGCGGCTTCGGCCTGTCGCCGCAGGAAGCGGGTCTGCTCGCGACGCCGATCGCCGCGTGCATCGCGCTCGGCAGCTTCATCAACACGCGCATCGTCATTCACATGAAGAAGCCGGTGAACATTTTGTCGATCGGCTTCACGCTGCTCCTCTTCGCATCGGTCGCGCTGGCGTTCGCGCGCGCCTCGACGCCGCACGTGTGGATCGAGTTGCCGATGGCCGCGACCGGCATCGGCCTGGGCTTCATCCTGAACAACATGAATATCTTCGGGCAGGAGATCGCGGGGCGCGAGCGCTTCGGCATCACGACAGCGCTTCTGCAATCCACGCGCATGGTCGGCGGGATGATGGGCACGAGCATCGTCGGGACGATCGTCGCGCATCACTATGCGAACGTCGTCGGGCGCACGGTCAGCGTGCTCGGCGCGCCGGTGTCGACGCAATGGCTGCCGCGCCTGTCGGACCCGCGCATACTCGTCGACGAAGCCTTGCGCGAGCGCATTCTCGGGGAGCTTACGGCCGCCGGCCTCGATGCGCCCGCGCTCTTCGACGCCGCGCGCGACGCGCTCGTGCAATCGATCCACATCGGCGTGATGTTGACGGCCGTCGCGGCGCTCGTGGCGGTGCTGCTGGTGCGGCGCATCGCACACATTACATTCAGGAAGCACGCGACGCCCGTGCCGAAGTCCTGAAGGCCGCACCTTTGACAAGCGGTTCGCCCCGCCTATAGTTTTTGCGTCGCGGCGCGGACCGCTTTCGCGCAGCGGGTCCGCCGCGCGTTGACGCTGTGCGCTTCACGCCGCGGATTCACGCCGCGATTCCCGCCGATATCGACCGCGCACCGCATTTGCTTCACCGCCCTCGACGGCGGCTCGCGCGGAACGCTTGCGCGGGCCGCGAGTCACTCGCATTGAGGACGGCCGCGCGACGCGAGCGCCGTTCATCGCCAACAGAGATGAGGAGCTGACATGAAGATCACCGGAGACATGCTGATCGGCGCATCGGCCGTGCGGGGCACCGATGCCACGCTCCGCGCGTTCGACCCCGCGCGCAATGCCGATCTCGAGCCCGCGTTCGGCGGCGGCGGCGCGGCGGAAGTCGCGCGTGCGTGCGAGCTCGCCGAGGCCGCCTTCGACGACTACCGCCACGCGCCGCTCGAAACGCGCGCGCAGTTTCTGGAGGCGATCGCGGACAACATCATCGCGCTCGGCGACACGCTGATCGAGCGCGCGATGGCCGAATCGGCACTGCCGAAGGCGCGTCTCGAGGGCGAGCGCGCCCGCACGGTCGGACAGTTGCG
Source organism: Caballeronia sp. 11_S32 (assembly GCF_056930355.1). Classification (NCBI taxonomy): domain Bacteria; kingdom Pseudomonadati; phylum Pseudomonadota; class Betaproteobacteria; order Burkholderiales; family Burkholderiaceae; genus Caballeronia; species Caballeronia sp. 11_S32. The sequence continues at coordinate 1,236,815 of NZ_JBXOWH010000004.1, read as the reverse complement.
CCTGTTCGCATCGCTCGTGCGCGAGGGCCGCTGGCTTGCCGCCACGCTCGATTCGGCTCAACCGGACAGAAAACCGCTGCCGCGTTCCGACCTGCGTTTGCAAAAGATTCCGGTCGGGCCGGTCGCCGTATTCGGCGCGAGCAACTTCCCGCTGGCGTTTTCGGTGGCGGGCGGCGATACCGCGTCGGCGCTCGCGGCGGGGTGTCCGGTCGTCGTGAAATCGCATCCGGCGCATCTGGGCACGTCCGAGCTCGTCGGGCGCGCGGTGCAGAAGGCGGTCGCGGACAGCGGCTTGCCCGAGGGCGTGTTTTCGCTCGTCGTCGGCGAGGGTAATGCGATCGGCGAGGCGCTCGTCGCGCATCCGGCCATCCAGTCAGTAGGCTTCACCGGCTCGCGGCGCGGCGGCCTCGCGCTCGTCGATATCGCGTCGAAGCGCCCGGTGCCGATTCCCGTCTTCGCCGAGATGAGCAGCGTGAACCCGGTGTTCGCGCTGCCGCAGGCGCTGGCCGCGAAGGGCGACAAGCTCGCGGTTGCCTACATCGATTCGGTGACGCTCGGCGTCGGCCAGTTCTGCACGAATCCGGGCCTCGTGATCGCGCTGGGAGGCCCCGATCTCGACGACTTCATCGATCTCGCCGCCACCGCGATCATGAAGAAGGAGACGCAGACGATGCTCACCGCGCAGATCGCGGCGGCGTATGGGAGCGGCATCGACGAGCGCAACACCACGCCCGCGAAGTGCATCGCGACGGGCGTGAAGGGGACGGCCGCGAGCGGCGCGCTGCCGGCGCTGTATCGCGTGAGCGCGGAGGAGTTTCTCGCGACGCCCGGGCTCGCGGGCGAGATTTTCGGGCCGACCTCGGTGATCGTCGTGTGCCGCGACGAGGACGAGATGATCGCCGTCGCGCGCCATCTCGAAGGCCAGCTGACCGCGACGCTGCTCATGGAAAAGGACGATGTCGAGCTCGCGCGGCGCCTGTTGCCCGTGCTCGAGCGCAAGGCCGGGCGGATTCTGGCGAACGGCTTTCCGACGGGCGTCGAAGTGTCCTACGCGATGGTGCACGGCGGGCCTTTCCCGGCGACCTCCGACAGCCGCTCGACATCGGTCGGCGCGATGGCGATCGAGCGGTTCCTGCGGCCCGTGTGCTATCAGGATTTGCCGGCCGCGCTGCTGCCACAGGCGCTCGCGGAGGACAATCCGCTTTCGCTCTGGCGTCTGAGGGATGGGGAGCTCGGGCCGAACTGACTTTGCCGGCATTGACGGATATCCGTGTGACGAATATCGTGCGTTCGTTCGCCAGGCCGATGTTCGTCATGCAAGGCCACGCGCCCACTCTCAACGGAGACAAGAAAAAATGACAAGCGACTCGCGCCGCTATCCCGACCCCGCCGTGCGTGTGCTGGACCCGCGCTTCAACGCGCTGCGCATTGCATCGGCGTCGGTGGAATGTCTGTATCAGGGCGCGCGCTGGTCCGAAGGGCCGGTCTGGTTCGGCGACGGCCGCTATCTGCTCTGGAGCGACATCCCGAACAACCGCATGCTGCGCTGGGACGAGGAGAGCGGCCAGGTCGGCGTATTCCGCAAACCTTCGAACAACGCGAACGGCAACACGCGCGACCGCGAAGGGCGTCTCGTGACCTGCGAACATCTGTCGCGGCGGGTTACGCGCACCGAGTACGACGGCTCCATTACCGTGTTCGCGGACGGCTACGACGGCAAGCCGCTCAATTCGCCGAACGATGTGGTCGTGAAGTCGGACGGATCCATCTGGTTCACCGATCCCACCTTCGGCATCGATGGCTTTTACGAGGGCGAGAAGAACGAAGCGCAACTGAAGCCCTGCGTCTATCGCGTCGATGGCCAGAGCGGCGAGATCACGATGATGATCGACGACTTCACCGGTCCCAATGGCCTTGCGTTCTCGCCGGATGAATCGGTGCTGTATGTGGTCGAGTCGCGCTCGACGCCGCGCAAGATCTACGCGTTCGACGTGCTCGACGGCGGCCGCAGGCTCGGCGAGCCGCGTCCGTTGATCGATGCCGGAGCCGGCACGCCCGACGGCTTTCGCGTGGATATACACGGCAATCTGTGGTGCGGCTGGGGCATGGGCGACGCCGAACTCGACGGCGTGCGCGTGTTTACGCCGCAAGGCGAAGCGATCGGACACATCGACTTGCCGGAGCGCTGCGCGAACGTGTGCTTCGGCGGGCGGCATCGCAATCGCCTGTTCATGGCGGCGAGCCACGGGCTCTATTCGCTCTACGTCAACACGCAGGGCGCGAAAGGCGGCTAAGCCTTGGCGATCCTCTCCATGATGCGCTCGGGATGCCTGCTCGCCGCGAAGCCGTGGCGCGCGTAAAGCCCGTGCGCGTCGGACGTGACGAGCATCATGCGGCGCAGCCCTTGCAGATCGGGGTGCGCCATCACGCAATCCATCATCCATTTGCCGAGGCCCGCGCCCTGATGCTCGGGCAGCACGAATACATCGGCGAGATAGGCGAAGGTCGCGGTGTCGGTGATCATGCGGGCGTAGCCGATCTGCGCGTCGCGCAGAAAGAGCCCGAACGCGAGCGAATGCCGCGCGGCGCGCTCGACCTTCTCGCGCGCGATGCCCGGCGACCAGTACGCCACTTCGCTCAGGTAACGATGCACGACATCGAAGTCGAATTCATCGATGTCCGTGCTCAGCCGATAGTCGTTCCGCGTCCACTGCATCGCGCCGCTCCATGATGTTCATGAAGCGCCGAGGATAAGCGATCGATGCGCCGTGCTCCATGCACACTTCGCGCCTGTCAGTGTCAGCGCGCGGATTGCAAACCTGCGGTTGCGAATGCTATTGCCTTGCGATGATGCGCCCAGGCATCGGCGAAAGCAGATAAAGCGCCGCCGCGAACTTGCAGACGAGGCCCACGCCGCACACGAACGCGCCAGCGGGGAAGACGTGCCATTGCAACGCGAGCGTCGGCGCGACGAGCGCAACCGACACCAAACCCAGCACGATGGTGAGCCAGCGCGCCCACTGCAGCCGCGAAGCAACGCAGATGTAGAGCAAACCGACGAGCACGCGCGAAGCGATGGACGCGGCGATCGGATGGCTCGACATATCGCCGGGGAGGCCGATCGCGAGCGTCAGCGCGAACTCGGCCCACGACAGCGCCCACGCGGCGCCGAGACAGGCGATCGCCGAGGTGAAGCGCTGCTCGGGCGTGACTGCGTGGCGGGCCGTCGGCTGAAGTTCCGGCGCTTCATCGGACTCGTGCCGGTATGCGTCGTAGCTGTGGATCGTTGTCATCTGGCCTTTCCCCTTTATCGATGCCGGGCGTTGCCCGGTGGTCTCATCGGCCGCTTCTCGCATGTTGCGTTTATGTTGCGTTTGCTGCGCTGCGGCGCATCGTTCGCCGGCTGGTACGCATACGCCGTGCCCGCTTCGAGGAACGCGGGTTGCTTCATATCGGCTCGATGAGCAACGACCAAAAGGAGCCCGTAATGAGCAACGTCAAGGAACAAAACCCGCACTCGGAGCGTGATGAAGAGGATCTCGACAAGGCCGTCGAAGATACGTTTCCCGCCAGCGATCCGCCCGCGACGGGCGGCGTGACACGTATCGAAACGGATGAAGAGAAAAAAGAAAATAAATAAAAGGGAGAGGCGCAATGAAGTTAGAAGAGCCGCATATTCCATGCGGCTCTTTGCTTATGCATGACCGGCATTAATGCCCGGCATGCGCCTCTTTCAACTGCGCTCGAGTTCGAACAGCCGCGACGGCCGCAGATGATTGAGCGCGTAATGCTTGCGACCGCGCAGCGTATGGCCGTGCGGATCGCGCCCTTCGAAGCGCACCTTGTCCTCGACCTCCGGCACCGTCGGCGCAACCATGCCGCGGTCGATCAGGCGATAGCCGCGCTCGAGCGCGAGCAGCACGCCATTGCGGCCGGGACGGCTGTCGAAGCCGCCGAGGCCGTCGCCCGGTTCGGGCACGTAGTTCACCGGCGTGGCATTCGAATTGATGACGGAGTCCGGCTCGCGCGCGCGCATCTCGGCTTCGCGCCGCGCATGAATGCTCTTCGCGTCGGCGTCGACGGTGTCGTCGAGGCCGTCGTCGTTGGCGACATCCACGCCGCGCGGCGGCTTTTCATAGAGACCTTGCGGGCCGACATGCATGCCGTCCTTCGATGTCTCCGTCTTCGCGCCCGCGCCCGCATGTGCCTCGCTGCCCGATGCGGCCTTCATCGCATCGCTCATCTTCACGTGAGCCGTTTCCGCCGCCGGTGTCTTGATCGGGCTTTCGGCGGTGCGCTGGGTCTGCTTGCCTTGCGGCTCGTTTGCTTCAGCGTTGTTCATCGCATGCTCCGTTGGACCTGAACTGACCGAACCCTCCCGCAAGACTCGTTCCGGCTTTATGGCGACGGAACCGCGAGCCTTGCCTGAGGGCGCCTTAACGGATACCTAATATTTCGGACTTTTTTTTCAACCCCAAGCCGATTTCCTGCAAGTATTATTTGGAACCTGTCGGCGGCAAAGTGCAACAGGTGAGACGCGAGCAATCAGGAGAACGTGTCTCTCGTTGCCGTCGAAGAAGAGCAATGCCATTCGAACGAGCAGGGCACTTTCACACAGGTGACTCATGCAACACGATGCAGCCTTTTCACATCGAGGCTACCTTCTAAACTGCGCGCCCGCCCGGGCCGGAGATGGCAGCTACCAGCCGTATGTGGTGATCTCGCGATCGAGCGATGGCGAACTCGTCGCGAACCGTTTCTTTCCGCCCGACCTGCGATTCCGCAACGAGGGCGATGCCATCGCGCACGCGCGCGACTGGGCCGTGCGCTGGATCGACGCAAGCAACGTCACCGTGTGAGCAATACCCGCATGAAGCATCGGAAACGCAGGCGCGCGAGCCGCCGGGCGGCAAGCTTCTCCAAAACCGGTTACGCTTGACGTTTCATCCGTCGTGCGCGAGCGCGGCGGCCGCTTCTCTCGCTTCATGGCCGACATGCAGAACACGCCCACGCCTGGCTTCATACCGCCGCTCGAATCTCCCAACGACACCACGCGCGACATGCCACAGGAATGGGGTCTCGCACGCATTGTCGCGGACTTGCGCGAATCGCGCGAGGAACTGCATCGCACGCGGCATCCGCTCGGCATACGCGAATTGCCTTCGCGCGAGGCGATCGTCAGGATCGTCAACGGCCTGCGCTCCGCGCTTTTTCCCACGCATTACGGCGCGCCCGATCTGACCGACGAGAGCGTCGACTATTACGTCGGGCAGACGCTCGAAAGCACCTTGCGTCTGCTGCACGAGCAGATTCGCCGGGCGCTGCGCTTCCTGCCCGAGCATCGCGAGACCAACGAAGCCGATCTTTCGGCACGGGCATTCGCCATCGCGCGCGAGTTCGGCATGCAGTTGCCGCAGATCCGCGCGCTGCTGGTCAGCGATATCCAGGCCGCTTTCACGGGCGACCCGGCCGCGCAGCACATCACCGAAATTCTGCTGTGCTATCCGGGCGTCTGGGCGATGACGCATCATCGTCTCGCGCATGCGTTGCACAGGCTCGGCGTGCCGCTGCTCGCGCGCTTCATCAACGAGATCGCGCATTCGCTCACGGGCATCGACATCCATCCGGGCGCGACGATCGGGCCGAGCTTCTTCATCGATCACGGCACGGGCGTCGTGATTGGCGAGACGGCGGTGATCGGGCAGCATGTGCGCGTGTATCAGGCCGTGACGCTCGGCGCGAAGAGCTTTCCTTCGACGAGCGACGGCACGCTCGTCAAGGGCAACGCGCGGCATCCGATCGTCGAGGACGATGTCGTCATCTACGCAGGCGCGACGATTCTCGGGCGCGTGACCATCGGCAAGGGCTCGGTCATCGGCGGCAATGTGTGGCTCACGCATAGCGTGCCGCCGGGCAGCAACGTGTCGCAGGGCAAGGTCCGCGAAGGCTCCGGCCCCGATGCGCCGGGCAATGGTTTCGGCGCATGAAATGACGAAAGGGCCGCGAGGCCCTTTCTTCTTTTTTGCGTGCGCTGCCGCGTTCGCACGGCGTCAGGTGTTCGACACGCTGAACGCGCTTTGATCGCCGACGATGGAGAGAAACTCGCGGCGCGTCGATGGATCGTCGCGGAACGAGCCGAGCATGCGCGACGTGACCATCGCAACGCCCGCCTTATGGACGCCGCGTGTCGACATGCACTGATGCGCGGCTTCGAGAATCACGCCCACGCCGAGCGGCTGCAGCACCTCGTTGAGCGTATCGGCGATCTGCGCGGTCATCTTCTCCTGAATCTGCAGACGCTTCGCGAATGCATCGACGAGACGCGCGAGCTTCGAGATGCCGACCACGCGCTTGTTAGGCAGATAAGCCACATGCGCGCGGCCGATGATCGGCACCATGTGGTGCTCGCAATAGCTTTCGAAACGAATGTCCTTCAGGACGATCATTTCGTCATAACCTTGAACTTCGGAAAACGTGCGCGCGAGGATGTCATGCGGATTTTGCGCGTAGCCTGCGAAAAATTCCTCGTAGGCGCGCACGACGCGCCCCGGCGTATCGCGCAGGCCTTCGCGCCGCGGGTCGTCGCCCGCCCAGCGCAACAGTACACGCACGGCGGCTTCGGCTTCCTCGCGGGTCGGACGATCGGCTTGGTCAGCAGGCATGTCCGAGCCTGAAAGATGGTTTTTGCGCGGGGCGCTCATTGAAAGCTCCTGTCAGTCAAGGTGCAATTGGTGCATTCGGCACCCCGCCATTGTTCCACGTTTCGGAAGGTCGATATGAGTGTCAGGTTTTTCCGCCTCCATCGATGCCCGAACCCGTGCGCCAAACCTGCTTGCCTTCCTCCGTCAGCACGCCGCTGCTGTGATCCTTGTCGGGTTCCGTGCCGGGCTCGGCCATGGGCCCGCCCGGCTGTTCCTGCGACGTTTGCTTTATGCCCTTGCGCTGCACGATACGGTCTTCCTGGGAACGTCCGGCGTAGTTGCTCATGTCGCGTCTCCTTTCGAATGGTGCGATGAAAGGCGCGCAAGCGGCGTTCCAGCCAGACGTCGTTATGCGCGTTTAAGCGGGTTTGCCCTCGACTCCGCCGAGCACCATCCACGACACGCCGAACTTGTCGGCCACCATGCCGAAGCGCTTCGCGAAGAAGGTTTGCGTCATCGGCATCTGGACCTGGCCGCCATTGGACAGCGCGTTGAAGTATTTTTCCGCCTGCTGTTCGTCATTGGCCGTGAGCGAGAGCGAGACGCCCTTGAAATCCGGCTTGCCGCTGCACATGCCATCCGAGCCCATCAGCATGGAATCGCCGATGGTGAAGGCCGAATGCATGATCTTGTTCTCGGACCCCGGCGGAATGCCGCAGCCGCTCGCGGTCTCGGCCTTGCCGGCTTCGGGATTTTCGCTGTAGCGCATCATCATGACGACTTGCGCGCCCAGATTCTCGCGGTAGAACGTGATCGCCTCTTCGCAGCGGCCTTCGAAAAACAGATAGGGTTGCACTTGCATGTCTGCTCCTTGCGTTATGACTCTTCGTCGGGGTCCATATCCATCATGAGCGGCACCGATGCGTGCTCGTGCACGACACGCCAGTCGCCGCCGATCTTCCTGAAACACACGGTGGCGCGCACGATGTCCTCCTGCTCGCCCACGGCGACGCGGTTGACGGAGTGCGCATAAGCCAGATCGCCGCTCGCGGCGACTTGCACGTCCCGCATCTCGAACGTGAGCGGGCCTTTCATGCTGTCGAACCAGCGCCGCCAGTTTTCGCGGTAGTGCTCGATGCCCTTCATCGACGCGGGCGGCACGACATCGAACACGACAACATCCGGTGCGTAATGACTGACGAGCGCGTCGACATCCTTCGCGAGCACGGCTTGCCGCCACGCTTCGATCAGTTCGCGAATGCGGGCGGCCTCTTCATTCTCTTGCGCACGATCGTTCGGCTGGGTCATCGCTGCCTCCTGTTGAGTCGGCCTGCATTGCACACGATGCCGCCGCGTCGTGACAAAGCAACGGCAAGCACCGATGCAGAACTATTTTTCGTGTTGTGTACACCGTCCACAAAAAGTAGCAGAGATAATGGACAGTGTCCACATAAGGGAAAGCCCGACGAATCAAAATGACAAATGGCAAGCCGCGCAGCACATATCGACATGGCGATTTGCGCCGCGCGCTGATCGACGCGGGCATCGAACTGGCGCGCGAGGGCGGGCCGGATGCGATCGTGCTGCGCGAGGCGACGCGCCGCGCGGGCGTCGTGCCGAACGCGGCCTATCGGCACTTCGAGAGCCGTCAGGAATTGCTGTCGGCGGTGCGATCGGCGGCGCTGTCGTTCGTCGCTCAGGCGATGGAGAACGAACTGGCCGCACGCCCGAAAAAGCGTCGGCGGGCGGATGCGGCGCGCGCGGGTTTGCGGGCTATCGGCACGGGTTATCTGCGGTTCGCGCAAACGGAGACGGGATTGTTTCGCACGGCGTTTGCCGCGCCTCAAGCCGAGTGGCGCGAGCACGACGCGCCCTATGGCGCGGGACCGAGCGGTCTCGATCCGTTTCAACTGCTGAGCCGCGCGCTGGACGAGATGACGGAGACGGGCGCGCTCGATGCAAAGCGCCGGCCCGACGCGGAATATCTCGCATGGAGCGCGGTGCATGGCTTCGCGCTGCTGCTGATCGAAGGTCCGTTGCAGGGTCTGAAGGCCGCGCAGATCGAGCCGCTTGCCGCCCGTCTGCTCGATATGGTCGAGAACGGCCTTTGAAATGCAAATCGCGCCGCACGAGGCGGCGCGATTCATCTGATCCATTCGATTCGATTACTTCGCTGGCCGTTTCTCTTCCGCTATCGGCTCCACGACGCTGATGAGCAACAGCAGACACAGCGTCGCCGTTCCGACCATGTACAGGAAGACCGCGGTCCAGCTATAGCTGTCGAGCAGAAGGCCGACCGCGAGCGGTGCGCATGCCCCGCCGATCTGCCCCACCGAGTTCACGATGCCGAACGCCGTCGGATACGTGGCCTTCGTCGCGAGCCCCATCGGATACGCGGAGTAGCCCGCGAAACCGATGCCGAGCATCAGACCGGCCAGCATCAGTGCGCCGCCGAGATACGCGACGCTGTCGGGCGCATCGATCAGGAGGAAGGTCATGATCATCGTGCCGAACGCGCCGAGCATCATCATCGGCTTGCGGCGGCCGCCGAGCAGGCGATCCGAGATGATGCCGCCCAGCATGTTGCCCGTCACCGCGCCGATGAAGGGTGCCGAAGCGAGAAAGCCCATCTTCACCGAAGCGAAGCCCTTCACCGTGACGAGATAAGTGGGGATCCACGAGATGAAGATATTGCTGATGCCGATCATGCAGCCATAGCCCAGCGCGATGCCGAAGATATTCCATGAGCCGAAGACCTGGCGAATCGTCTCGAGTTGCGGCACGCGCTTCGTGCGGTTGATCGCATCGAGGCGAGGCATCGGGGTCATTCGCGCGCGGGAGAGCGGCTTGCCGCCGTTGCCGTCGACGGTCGTTTCATCGGCGATGTAACGGCGCTCGGCGGGCGAGCAGAAGCGGTTCTCGCCCGGCGAGTTCGTCACGAAGACGAGCCACACGAGTGCGAGCACGATGCCCGGCACCGCGAACACATAGAAGATCTCGCGCCAGCCCCACAACTGGATCACGATGATGCACACCGAAGGCACGATCAGCGGCCCGAGCTTCGATGCGGCGATCCACAGGCCGGTCGCGGTGCCTTTTTCCTTCGCGGGAAACCAGCGATTGATGACGTTCGTGCAGCCGATGCCGAGCGGCCCTTCCGACAAGCCGAGCCCCACGCGATACGCCATCAGCAAGAAAACCGATGACGTGGTGCCCATCAATCCAGTGAAGATCGAAGTCAGGATCATGAAGACGGAGAACAGCAGGCCCGTGGTCTTTTCGCTGAGCCGCTTGTAAAGCAGGCCGACGGGAATCTGCACGAAGCCATAAGCGAATGAGAACAGGCTCACGATCAAGCCGGCCTCGGTATTGGTGATGTGATATTCCTTCTTCAGATAAGGCAGTGCAATGCCGAAGTTCGCGCGATCCGCGCATGCGATCGCCCAGATGCAGAAGATCAGTCCCATCACGATCCAGCGATGCTTCGTGCGCTTCTCCGCGATGGGTTCGGCCTTCGAGGAAGCGATGATGCCGTCGGCGTTGCTCATCGCGATGCCTCCATACCTGCGTGCATGGCGGCTTGAAGGCGGCGAATCGATGGATTGCGAGTAGGGCGCAGGCTCACGCTATTGTCTCCGATTTAATTTTCAAGGCTTTATTGTTGATATGCCTTCCGATGCTTCGAATTGTGGGGACGGCCCGCAAGAGCGTCCAATCTTTTATTGCTATTACCTGATTCCCGGATTGAATCGATCGGAACGCGGTGAATGTCGGTTCGATTCGTGGATCAATTGATAGCCTTTTGGGATTGGACGTCATCGGCAAAAGCAGACATCATCCGCTCCACATCGGAAACGAACACCACGGAGCACGCGAATTGAAGCCGAGCATTCTGCAACTGAACCCCATCCTCGTACCGGCCATCAACGACAAACTGGATACGCTCTACACGATGCATCGCCTGTTCGAGCAGGACGACAAGGACGCGTATATCCGCGAGCATGGTGCGTCGATTCGCGGCGTGATCACCGGCGGGCATACGGGCATTTCGAATGAACTGATCGGGCGTTTGCCGGCATTGCAGGTGATCGCGGTGAACGGCGTGGGCACGGATGCCGTCGATCTCGAATTCGCGCGTTCGCGCGGCATTCCGGTGACGGGCACGTTCGGCGCATTGACCGAGGACGTGGCCGATCTCGCGATCGGTCTGATCCTCACCACGCTGCGCGAAATCTGCCCCGGCAACGCCTTCGTGAAGAACGGCAAGTGGGTGACGAACCCAAGCCCGAGCGCGATTCCGTTGTCGCGCCGCTTTAGCGGCAAGCGCGTGGGTATCGTGGGCCTCGGCAAGGTGGGCCGCGCGATCGCGCAGCGTGCCGCCGCGTTCGGCTGTCCGATCGCCTATACCGACGTGCGCGCGATGGACGATGTCGATTATCGCTTCGTGCCGGATCTGCTGTCGCTCGCGCGTGAGAGCGATATCCTCGTGCTCGCCGCCGCCGCCGATAAAGCGAAGGGCATTGTGAACGCCGCCGTGCTCGATGCACTGGGCAAGGAGGGTTATCTCATCAATATCGCGCGCGGCAAGCTCGTGGTGGAAAGCGATCTCGTCGAAGCGCTGTCGCGCGGCGCGATCGCGGGCGCGGGCCTCGACGTGTTCGTCGACGAACCCAATGTGCCCGTCGAACTGTTCGAGATGGATAACGTCGTGCTGCAGGCGCATCGCGCGAGCGCCACGGTCGAATCGCGCACGGCGATGGGCGAGATGGTGCTCGCGAGTCTCGCTCAGGGTCTCGCGGGACAACGTCCGGAAGGCAGCCTGACGACCTGACGCGCGTTGAGCATGTGCGGGGCGAACATATAATGATCGGCTATCACTTCAACGTCGATTACGAATGCTCGATCTCGGACAAGTGCGTTGCTTCGTCGCCGCCGCGACGGAGCTGAACTTCAGGCGCGCGGCCGCGCTGCTCAACATGACGCAGCCGCCGCTTTCCAGGCAGATTCATCTGCTCGAAGAGAACCTGGGCGTAAAGCTGTTCGAGCGCGTCGGCCGCACGGTCAAGCTGACCACGGAAGGGCGCGTGTTTCTCGCGGACGCGACGCGCCTGCTCAATCTCTCGGAGCAGGCCGAAAGCACCGTGCGCCGCGCGAGCAAGGGCAAGACAGGGCGCGTGCGTATCGGCTTCACGGGAGCGGCGGGATATGAGCTGATTCCGGAGTTGCTCGTCGCGGCGAAGCACGATCTGCCGGATATCGATGTGGTCCTGCTCGAAATGATCTCAGTCGCGCAGATCGAAGCATTCGAGGCGAATGCCATCGATCTCGGTTTCATGCGGCCGCTGCCATCGCGGCAGAAAGTAGAGTTTCTTCTCGTCGATCGCGAGCCGCTGATCGCCGCGCTGCCTGCGGGACACGAGCTATGCCGCTTCGATCGACTCGAACTGAAGCACTTGCACGAGCAGGCGTTCATCATGCATTCGCCCACGCACGGCAAATACTTCTACGACCGCATCATGGGCATGCTCGTCGCGGATGAAGTGAAGCCGCATTTCACGCAATACATCGATCAGACACCGACCATTCTGTCGCTCGTTCGCGCGGGATTGGGCGTTTCGATTCTTCCGGCATCGTCGCAACGGTTTCACTACGACAATGTCGAGTTCAGGGACATTGCCGGCAATGCCGTTCAGGCGGAAATGAGCATGGCATGGCGCACCGATCAGGACAATCCCGCCGTCACGGCCTTTCGGCACATGGCGGCGGAATACTTCGCTAAGCGGCGCGCGTGATTGCGCGTGCGGTCGCATCGATCGCGGCGCTGGCTTTATCGATGATTTCATCGATCTCGTCATGCGTGACGACGAGCGGCGGCGACAGCAACATGCGATCGTGACTGGCGCGCATCACGAGATTGCCCGCGAACGAGAAGTCGCGGCATATCGTGCCGATGTCATCGTCATTGGCGAAGCGCTTGCGCGTCGCACGATCTTCGGCAAGCTGAATGCCCGCGACGAGCCCCGCGCCCGCGATCTCGCCGACTATCGCGTGATCTGCCAGCGTCTCCCGCAGGCGCATCTGGAAGTAAGGCCCCATATCGTCTTTCACACGCGCGACGATGCCTTCGTCTCTCAGCAGCTTCAGATTGGCCACGGCGACGGCGGCCGCGACCGGATGCCCCGAATACGTGAAGCCGTGGTTGAACTCGCCGTTGTTCACGATGGCATCCGCGATGGCATCGGATAGCGCGACCGCGCCCATCGGCACATAGCCGCTCGTGAGGCCCTTGGCCATCGTGATGACGTCAGGCTCGAAGCCGAAGTGCTCGTGCGCGAACCATTCGCCCGCGCGCCCGAATCCGCCGATCACTTCATCGGCAATCAGCAGCACATCGTGCTTGCGGCAGATGCGCTCGATCTCGGGCCAATAGCTCGATGGCGGAAAGATCACGCCGCCCGCGCCCTGAAACGGCTCGCCGATGAACGCCGCGACGTTCTCGGCGCCGAGCTCCAGAATCTTCGCTTCGAGCTGGCGCGCACGCGCGAGGCCGAATGCATCGGCGTCCATCACGCCGCCTTCGCCGAACCAGTACGGCTGATCGATATGCGCGACGTGCTCCATCTTCGACGGCATTTGCTCGTGCATATAGCTCATGCCGCCGAGCGTGGCGCCCGCGATGGTCGAGCCGTGATAAGCATTCATGCGCGCGATCACATGACGCTTCTTCGGCTTGCCTTGCAGGGCCCAATAGCGATGCACCGCGCGCAGCGCCGTATCGTTCGCTTCCGAGCCGCTGTTGCAATAGATAAAGCGGTTGAATTTCGCGGGCGCGAGTTCGGCAAGCAACGCGGAAAGCTCGATCACCGGCGGATGCGTTGTCTTGAAGAACGTGTTGTAGTAGGGCAGTTCATGCATCTGCTTCAGCGCGGCATCGGCGAGTTCGCGGCGGCCATAGCCCACATTGACGCACCATAGCCCGGCCATGCCGTCGATGATGCGATTGCCCTCCGAATCCCACAGATACACGCCCTCGGCCTTCACGATCACGCGGCTGCCCGCGCGATTGAGCGCGCCCATGTCGGAGAACGGATGCAGATGATGCGCGGCATCGAGCGCGCGGTAATGTGCCGTCGAGTCGATTCGATCGTTCATGTCGTCGTCTCCTGAGATCAAACGTGCAGCAGCAGATGCTTGCGTTCCCACGAGCTGATCACGCGGAAGAACGCTTCGTATTCGGTTTCCTTCAGCGCGAGATAGGCGCGCACGAACTTCTCGCCGAACATGTCGGCGAGCGGCTCGCAAGCGCCCATTAGCGTGAGGCCTTCATCGAGATTGCGCGGCAATTGATACGGCTGGCGATAGCCGTCGCTCGCGAGCGGCTCGGTTGGCTCCAGATGCTGCGTCATGCCGAGATAGCCCGCGGCCAGCGTCGCGGCGATCGCGAGATACGGATTGCAGTCCACGCCCGGAATGCGGTTCTCGATGCGCCGTGCCTGCGGCGACGAATGCGGCACGCGAAAGCCTACGGTGCGGTTGTCGTAGCCCCATTGCACGTTGATCGGCGCGGCCATGAAGCGCGAAAGCCTGCGATACGAATTGATATATGGCGCGAAGATCGGCATGAGCGCGGGCGTGTACTTCTGCAAGCCCGCGATATAGCTGTAGAAGAGGCCGGTCGGCTCGCCTTCGCGGCCGGTGAAGAGATTACGCCCCGTCTCTTCGTCGACGAGGCTCTGATGCACGTGCATGGCCGAGCCCGGCTCGTTTTCCATCGGTTTGGCCATGAAGGTCGCGTACATCTTGTGACGCAGCGCCGCTTCGCGCACCGTGCGCTTGAAGAGAAACACGCGGTCGGCGAGATTGAGCGCATCGCCGTGCATGAAGTTGATCTCCATCTGCGCCGCGCCGACTTCGTGAATCAGCGTGTCGACTTCGAGCTCCTGCACCTCGCAGTACTCGTAGATGTCTTCGAAGAGCGGATCGAACTCGTTCACGGCATCGATCGAATAGGCCTGACGTCCCGTTTCCGCGCGTCCCGTTCTGCCGACGGGCGGTTGTAGCGGCAAGTCCGGATCGCGGTTCATGTCGACGAGAAAGAACTCGAGCTCGGGCGCGACGACCGGCCGCCAGCCCTTCGCCGCGAACTTTTGCAGCACTTGCCGCAGCACGCCGCGCGGCGAAATCGCGACGGGCGTGCCGTCGAAATGCACGCAATCGTGGATGACCTGCGCGGTCGGATCGACGGCCCATGGAATCAGGCGGATCGTCGCGGGATCGGGCACGCAGACCATGTCGGGATCGGTGAGGCCGGTGAAGCTGCCGTCGTCGGGATAGTCGCCCGTGACGGTCTGGATCATCACCGCTTGCGGCAGGCGCATCGATTCGCCGGATTCGAACTTGCTGCGCGGAATGATCTTGCCGCGCGCGGTGCCCGCCATGTCGGGAATGATCGCTTCGACCTCGGTGATGTGATGCTTTCGCAGGAATTCGTCGATGCGTTCCATTTCGTTCTCTCGTTTTGAACAGGCGCACGTTTCCCGGCCCTCGCGACGTATCGCAAAGGCGCGAAGAAAGAAGGCGCGCGCGATTCACGCGTGCAGGCGCACGCGCGCGGACCGGTCAGCAGGCGTTGGGGAAGAGAGAAGAGGCGCTACGGCAGCAGCGAAGCTGCGCCGACGCAATGTACGGCGATGAACGCGCGCGCGGAAACGGCATTACGACGCCGCACGCTGCGGCAAGACAGAATGGTGGAATCCGACAGGAAGCGGCGATCGGGAATCATGCCGCAGCGATCGGCGCAGGAGCGGCGTAAGCTCCGACGTGCCAGAGGGCTTTGGACTTTCACGATAACACTCGTTTGGCGAGTTGATTGGCAGAGCAATGCCGATGCCGACAATTGCCCTTCAACGAGCATATACGAGACATAAACGCCGTCAATACGTTTTTTCCATCGGTCGCGCGTGATGCATTTTTGGCTGTACGCGGAGTTGCTTGCGCAATTCATCGATAATGTCGGCTCTTTCGCCTGGAAACACCGCTTCGAGCCCGATGCTCTCCAACCTGCTCGTCCAACTCGTCAACGGCTTAGCCGATGCCTGCGCGCTCTTTCTCGTCGCCTCGGGCCTGTCGCTCATCTTCGGTGTCACGCGCATCGTCAACTTCGCGCACGGCTCGCTGTACATGCTCGGCGTGTATGTCGCGTATAGCCTGACGAGCCGCTTCGGAGAAAGCGTCGCGGGCTTCTGGGCGTCGGTCGCCGGGGCGGCGCTCTTCGTCGGCGCGATCGGCGCGGCAATCGAAGTGAGCGTGCTGAGGCGCATCTATCGCGCGCCCGAGCTCTTTCATCTGCTCGCCACGTTCGCGCTCGTGCTGATCATTCGCGATGCCGCGCTCTGGCTGTGGGGGCCGGAAGATCTGTTCGGCCCACGCGCGCCGCATCTGGAAGGCGCCGTGCAGATGCTCGGCCATGCGCTGCCCACATACGATCTCGCGCTGATCGTCATTGGCCCGCTCGTTCTGCTCGCGCTCTGGTATGCGCTCACGCGCACGCGCTGGGGCACGCTCGTGCGGGCGGCGAGCGCGGATCGCGAGATGCTCGGCGCACTCGGCGTCAATCAGGCGTGGCTCTTCACCGGCGTGTTCTTCGTCGGCGCTTTGCTCGCGGGACTGGGCGGCGCGCTGCAGGTGCCGCGCATGTCCGCGAATCTGTCGCTCGATCTGGAGACCATCGGCAATGCGTTCGTCGTCGTCGTGGTCGGCGGCATGGGCTCGATTCCGGGCGCGTTCGTCGCGGCATTGCTGATCGCCGAAATCAAGGCGATGTGCATCGGCATCGGGCATGTGTCGATTGCGGGCATCGACTTCTCCTTGTCGAAGTTCACGCTCGTCGCCGAATTCGTCGTGATGGCCGTCGTGCTCGTGCTGCGTCCGTGGGGGCTCTTCGGCCGCGCGCAAGCGATCGCGCGTTCCGCCGCGCCCGCCGATCAACCCCTTCGCCCCGCGACGCGCACTATGAAGCTCGCCGCGCTCATCGTCGTGATCGCGCTTGCGCTCGCGCCGCTCGCAGCCGATGCGTTTCCGTACATGCCCGTGCTCTTCGTCGAGATCATGATCGCCGTGCTGTTCGCCGCGAGCCTGCACTTCATCATGGGGCCGGGCGGCATGCACTCGTTCGGCCACGCCGCTTACTTCGGCCTCGGCGCATACGGCGCGGCGTTGTTCCTCAAGGTCTTCGCGTTGCCCATGGAAGCCGCGCTCGTGCTCGGCCCGCTCATCGCGGGCATCGGCGCGATCGTGTTCGGCTGGTTCTGCGTGCGCCTGTCGGGCGTTTATCTCGCGATGCTCACGCTTGCGTTCGCGCAGATCGTCTGGTCGGTCGTCTTTCAATGGGATGCGGTCACGGGCGGCAGCAACGGCATATTGGGCATCTGGCCTGCGCCGTGGCTAGCGTCGCCCGTCGCGTTCTATTACCTCACGCTCGTGTTCGCCGTGCTCGGCGTCTGGCTATTGCGCCGCATGGTGTTCTCGCCGCTCGGCCTCGCGATGCGCGCGGGCCGCGATTCGCCCTTGCGCGCCGAAGCGATCGGCGTGAATGTCGCGCGCGTGCAGTGGGCCGCGTTCGTCGTCGCAGCGCTCGTATGCGGACTCGCGGGCTCGCTCTATGCGTTCTCGAAGGGCAATATCTCGCCCGAAGCGATCAGCGTGGGCCGCTCCGTCGATGGCCTCGTGATGGTCCTGCTCGGCGGCATTCAGACACTCGCCGGTCCGATCGTCGGCGCGGGCGTGTTCACGTGGCTTCAGGATACCGTCGCGCGACAGACCGATTACTGGCAGGCGCTGCTCGGCGCCGCGATCCTGATACTCGTCATCGCATTCCCGCAAGGTATCGCGGGCTTCGTGCGTGAGCGCTTCTTCAGGGAGGCGCAATGACGCTGCTTTCCGTCGCGCATCTCTCGAAGTCCTTCGACGGCGTGCAGGCCGTCGACGACGTCACGTTCGATCTCGAAGCGGGGCAACTGCTCGCGCTGATCGGCCCGAACGGCGCGGGCAAGTCGACATGCTTCAACATGATCAACGGGCAACTCAGGCCGACATCGGGCGCGATCCGTTTCGACGGCCACGATATCGCCGGCATGCGTCCGCGCGATATCTGGCGTCGCGGCGTGGGCCGCACGTTTCAGATCGCCGCGACCTTCAATTCGATGACCGTGCTCGAAAACGTCCAGATGGCATTGCTTTCGCATGAACGGCGCATCTACAGTTTGTTCGGCCGCGTCGCGTCATGGAGGGAAGATGAGGCGATGGCCTTGCTCGACCTCGTCGGCATGGCCGCGCACGCGCGCCGCAGTTGCGCGGTGCTCGCCTATGGCGATGTGAAGCGCGTCGAGCTGGCTATCGCGCTTGCGAACCGTCCGAAGCTTCTTCTGATGGACGAGCCGACCGCGGGCATGGCGCCGCAGGAGCGCAATGAGTTGATGGCGCTCACCGCGCGTCTCGCGAAGGAGCGGAGCATCGGCGTGCTGTTCACCGAGCACAGCATGGACGTGGTGTTCTCTCATGCGGACAAGCTGATCGTGCTGGCACGCGGCCGCCTCATCGCACAAGGCGATGCCGAAGCGATCCGCAACGATTCGCGCGTGCGCGAGGTGTATCTCGGCACGGGCGCATCGTTCTCGCCGCGCGCGGTGTTGGGCACGGGAGCATCGTCATGACGCTTCTGAAAGTCGACGCGCTGAATGCGTTTTATGGCCGCGCACAGATACTCTTCGATGTCGGCTTCGAAGTCGGGCACGGCGAAGTGGTGGCGCTGATGGGCCGCAACGGCGCGGGCAAATCCACGACGATGAAGGCCGTGATGGGCCTCTTGCCACGCATCTCGGGCGCGGTGTCGTTCATGGGCGAGAACATCGCCGGCATGGCGCCGCATCGCATCGCGCGAAGGGGTTTGGGCTACGTGCCCGAGGATCGCCGCGTGTTCGGCGATCTGACCGTGATGGAGAATCTCGACACGGGCCGCCAGCCGCCGCGCGAGCACGCGCCGCTATGGACGCCGGAAAAGCTTTTTCGCGTGTTCCCGAATCTCGGCGAGATGCGCAATCGCCGCGCGAGCCGCATGAGCGGCGGCGAGCAGCAAATGCTCACGGTCTCTCGCACGCTGATGGGCAATCCGCGCCTCGTGTTGCTCGACGAGCCATCGGAAGGTGTCGCGCCCGTCATCGTCGAGCAGATGGCCGATATGATTCTCGAACTGAAGCGCGAAGGACTCGCGATTCTTTTGTCCGAGCAGAACCTGCACTTCGCGGAACTCGTCAGCGACCGTGTCTATGTGCTTGAGAAAGGACAGGTGCGCCATGAAGGCGCGATGAACGCATTCGCCCGCGACGATGCCGCGCGCCGCGAGTTTCTGGGTGTTTGAAACGAATTCGAAAGAGGAGATGACTACATGACGATCCGCGCAGGCACGACGATGCGCCTCACCATTCTGGCAACGGCGGCAAGCCTGAGTTTTGCCGCTCACGCCGACACCATCAAGATCGGCGAGATCAACAGCTACAAGGCGCAGCCTGCGTTTCTCCTGCCGTACAAGAACGGCTGGAATCTCGCGCTCGACGAGATCAACGCGGCGGGCGGCATCAATGGCAACAAGCTCGAAGTCGTCTCGCGCGATGACAACGGCAATCCCGGCGACACGGTTCGCGTCGCGCAGGAGCTCGTCACGCGCGAGCAGGTGAAGCTGCTGTTCGGCGGCTATCTGTCGAACACGGGTCTCGCGCTCGCGGACTATGCGAAGCAGCGGCGCATCTTCTTTCTCGCGGCCGAGCCGCTCACCGACAAGATCGTCTGGCAGGACGGCAACAAGTACACGTATCGCCTGCGCCCGTCGACGTATATGCAGGTCGCGATGCTCGTGCCCGAAGCCGCGAAGCTCAAGAAGAAGCGCTGGGCGCTCGTGTACCCGAACTATGAATATGGACAGTCGGCGGTGGCCACGTTCAAGCGCTTGCTGAAGGCCGCGCAGCCGGATGTCGAGTTCGTCGCGGAGCAGGCGACGCCGCTCGGCAACGTCGATGCGGGCGCCGTGACGCAGGCACTCGCCGACGCGAAGCCCGACGCCATCTTCAACGTGCTTTTCAGCGCGGACCTCGGCAAGTTCGTGCGCGAGGGCAACACGCGCGGGCTCTTCAAGGATCGCGCTGTCGTGTCGTTGCTGACGGGCGAGCCGGACTATCTCGATCCGCTCGGCAAGGAGGCGCCGGTCGGCTGGATCGTGACGGGCTACCCGTGGTATTCGATCGACACGCCCGCGAACAAGAAATTCGTCGCCGCGTATCAGGCGAAGTATCACGACTATCCGCGCCTGGGCTCGGTTGTCGGCTATACGGCGATGATGTCGATCGCCAATGGCCTCAAGAAGTCCGGCTCGCCCGATGCCGACAAGCTCGCTGCCGCGTTCAAGGGCCTGCCCGTCGATACGCCGTTCGGTCCTATCACGTACCGCAAGCAGGACAATCAATCGACGATGGGCGCGTATGTCGGCGTGACGGGCCTGAAAGACGGCAAGGGCGTGATGACGTCGTTCCGTTACGTCGACGGCGCGAGCGTGCAGCCTTCGGACGAGGAAGTGAAGAAGCTGCGGCCGGCGGACTAATCCTTGGGAAAGGGCTTGCTGAAGAATCTGGAACCGGCAAGCCCGAAGCGCCACGGCACGTCCATCGCCTTGCTGATGCCGATGCGGGGTCCGTGGACGATGGAGAAATCTTCCTCCGGCGGCTCGATACGAAACGGCGCTTCGAGCAGCGACATGCCGTTGTTCCTGTGCGTGATGCCGAGTGCCTGCGCGACGCGGCCCGGCCCCGAACATAAAAGTCTGATCGGCTCGAGCCCGCGCCGCTCGCGCATTGCGTCGATGCCGACAAGCGGCTCGATCGCGCGGATCAGCACGCCGGCGCCGTGGCCCGCTTCGCGGCACACGAAGTTCAGGCACCAGTGAATGCCGTAGGAACGGTAGACATAGGCATGCGCGGGCGGCCCGAACATTGCTGCATTGCGCGGTGTCGGACCGGAAAAGCTGTGCGAGGCGGGATCTTCGCGGTCATAGGCTTCCGTTTCGACGATGCGGCCGCCGACACCGTCGACGGTCACGATCGCGCCGATCAGGCGTTGCGCGACTTCGTCGGACGGCGCGTGGAAATCGATGGGTTTGGGCTTCCTGTTCACAAGCGTTATTCTAGCCGCGCCGTCCCGCAACCGACCCCCGACGATCAGGAGACGCCGAATGAAAACTTCGTGGTTCCTCAAGTTCTCGAATGCGCTCGCGCAAAAGGCGGGCCGCGCATCGACCTTCGTGATCGCGGTGGTGCTCGTGGCCGTCTGGGGCATATCCGGGCCGCTCTTTCACTTCAGCGATACATGGCAGCTCGTTATCAACACGTCGACGACAATCGTCACGTTCCTGATGGTCTTCCTGATCCAGAACACGCAAAACCGCGACACCGCGGCGATGCAGATCAAGCTCGATGAACTCATTCGCGCTGTCGATAAAGCGCATAACGCGCTGCTCGATCTGGAAGAGCTCGACGAAAAGGAGCTCACGGTGTTTCGCAAGCGCTATGAGAAGCTCGCGCAGGAGGCGCGCGACAACTTGCGCGCGCCGAGCAGCGACATCGACATGCCTTCGTTCGAGCGCGAGCGAAAGCTTCCCGGCGAAGGGTCGCGGTAGCAGGGCGGGCGCATGGCTGCATTCGAGGCGCGTCGTCCGTGCGGACGGCAGGCCTCAGTTCACCAGACGCGGAGGCAAATAAGCACCGTAGTAAGGGCCGACCTGCCCGTTGCCCGCCGTCGGGATCTTGTAGCCGGGGTCGAAATAGCCCGTGATGTATTTGCTGTTGCCCTGCCAGTTGGAATCGACGATATGGAATGCGGCGAACGCCACGACCTTCTGCGACGCCGTCGAGGACGCGTCGGCCACGACTGGCATGACCACCGTGGCGCCTACGAGACTGGTGTTCTGTTTCACGTCCTTGTAAAGCGATGCCTTGACGCCGGTGTCGGTCACGAGATTGATCAGATCGTTGATGCTCACGGGGTTCGAGTTCATCAGATTCTGTACGGTGCTCGCGCCGCTGTTGCCGGTTCCAAGGTTGGTCCACTGGGCTGTCGATGAACAGCCGGAGGGGGGCGTTCCGCCATCGCCGATCTTGACCTGAGTCTTCGTCCCGAGCTTCAGGTAGTACTGGGCCATGCAATCACTGAGCGCCATCGGGAAGAGGCCTTTCGCCGCGATCATTCCCGGCCCGGACACCATTGCGACAGCCGTAGCGCTGACCGCACCGCTCTTCATGCCGAAAAGAGGCGCCAGAAAATAGCTGACCGAACCGCCATTGAGCCCCGGCGCACGTGAGACAGTCACCTGGACGGCGGCCGTGTCATTGTTTCCCGGAACGATCGTCGTCGGCTGCATCTGCGCGGGGATGCCGGTTATGTTCCAGTATCCGGTTTTCACTGACGTGGGATTGGAGTCTTGCAGCGTGATGCCGTCGGAGCGGTTCATCGCGACCGAGCGCGAGGCGACCGTCTGCGCGGTGGTCCAGTTCGGACTTGTGCTACTTGCGGAGAACAACGAAGCCGCGCCCGCGAGGGATGCAGCATCGGCGGCGGTCTGCAGTTCGGCCTGGGCCGCGTACAAATGTCCGATGTCCACGGCCAGGGCGCCCGCCGCCATCGTCATGAGCAATACGATCGGCATCGAGAATGCCATCACGCCACGCTGGCGGCGAAGGCTGCCCACACTGTTCGACGGGGTGCGCACTCGCCGGCCGCTCACTCCCCGTTGCAGGGTCTTCCCGTGGCGCGGGCAGCGCAGCTCATTGCGCGGTTCAGTACGCTGATCATTACGCGGCTCATTACGCGGCTCATTCATAGTTCATCACCGCCGTTGCGTTCAGGGTGACCGGACCGGTCAGCGCGCTGAACGCCGAGCCGATGAGCAACCCGTTATAGGTATAGGACATCGTAACGACGAGCTGCTTGTTCCCCCACGCGTCGGTCTGATTCGTCGGCGTGGCTGACGCTCCAGTGCTGGCACGGCCGCTCACGAGCAGGCTGTTCGCCGTATTTTTGGCAACGGTGGCAACGTCGACGGTCGAGCCGACCACGATCCCCGCTCTCGCTGCCGTTCGGGCGGCTGTGACGAGTGCAGCCTTGTCGTACATCATCAGGCTGAAGTCCAGTACGCCGACCAGAATCATGATGACGAACGGAAACAGGATGACGAATTCCAGCGCGACGCTTCCGCCCTCCGCGACAGCGTGCGGGCGCATTCGACGAGACCGGCTGCCGGCGAGACGATATTCGAGCTTACGCATGCTTGTGTTGTTTGTTCGGCAGAGACGTCGCTGTCGGCTGGCATCGGCTACGAGGCTAGCCAGCTTTCGCCGCGTGAAGGTTCGACCACATCGCACGCGGACAAATGCAACGACCTGCTTGGGTTAAAGGTAACGACGGGAATGCAAGTCAACTTGCACGGCAAGACATGCTCCTCATGAAAGCGGCCACGCTCCTGCGCTTTGCGGACTTCACTTGAGACTCGTCGTCATCACCTGAGCCGTGGGAACCGCGAGCGGCGCGTCGGGCTTCGCGGACGACACCGAAGACCCGCGCAGCGCCATGAGCGCGCGCTGGATCTCGTAGTAGCGCAGGTTGTCCTCGACGGATGCCTTCGGCAGATCGCGCGACAGAATCTCGGCAGCCGCTTCCTTGTTGCCGAGCAGCCCGTAGGCGAGGGCGAGGTCCTGGCGCGCCTGCGGCGGCGCGCCCGGGAAGCGCGTCACGTCGAGCAGCACGTTCGCGCCCTCGCGCGGGTCCCCGCCGAGAATCAGGGAGAGCCCGAGATTCACGGAAAGCATCGGATCGCCGGGGTTCTTCTTCAGCGCCTGCCGCAGCAGTGCCTGCGCGCCCTTGTGGTCGCCCGACATGTCGAGCGCGGCGCCCAGGCCTGCCGAGGCGAGCGGATCGTCCGGCGTCAGCGCGAGCAGACCCCTGTACGTGACGATGGCGTCATCGAAGCGGTGCTGGCGCATCGCGACGCGCGCGAGCCCGATGAGCGGCAAGCGCGCATTCGCATCGATCTTGCTGGCGCGATCGAAATAAACGCCCGCCCGCGTGAAGTCGCCCACCGTGTAGAGCGTGTTGCCGAGGCCGCTCAGCGCCGCGACCGAATTCGGGTTCGCCTGCAACGCTTTCTCGTAGAGCGTGGTGGCGAGTTCGACGTTGCCCGAATCGAGCGCCGTGTCCGCGATGCGCAACTCGCTCATCGCGCTCGGCGCCGAATTGCGCGTGACGGGGCGAGTGTCGAGGATCTGATGGGTCGTGGTCGTCGTCGTGCAGGCGCCCAGCGCGATCACGAGCGTTGCGCAACACGCACCGAGGCCGAGCCGGCGCAGCGCCGGAAGGGTAATGTGTCGGGTCTTCATTTCTTCGCGAAGAAGCTCATGAGTTGAATGACGGACGGACCCGCGGCGATCAGCATCACGGCGGGAAGGATGAAGAGCATCATGGGTACGACCATCTTGGGCGCGAGCTTGGCCGCCTTTTCTTCGAGCGAGACGATGTGCGCGAGCCGTTCGGTGTGCGAGAGCGTGCGCAATGCCTGAGTGATCGGCGTGCCATATCGCATGGACTGCGTGAGCGTGCTGATCAGCGCGCGGATCGAGGGCAGGTCGATGCGCTCGGCGAGCGCCTGCAGTGCGCGCGTGCTGTCCCCTGAGAGCTTCAGCTCGTCGGCGGTCAGCCCGAACTCGTCCGAAAGCGGCGGACAGATAGTCTTCATTTCGTTCGCGACACGCCGGATCGAAACACCGAGGCTGTTGCCCGCGTTCGTGCAGATGACGAGCAGATCCAGGGCGTCGGGCAGGCACGACGCCATCGCCTTGCGCCGCTTCGACGCCAGGAACATGAGCACGTACTCCGGCAGGATCATGCCGACCACGAACACGAGCAGCATCATGATGCCGCGCGCGGCCGGATAGCCGCCGACCACGGGAACGCGCGAGCCGAGCATCACAGCGAACGCGGCGCAGATGAGCCCGACGACGAACTTGATCGCGAGCAGCACCGACACCGCCGACTGGCTGCGATAGCCGCTGCTGACCATCTGCCTGCGCAGCTTTTCGCGGTACTTGGCGTCGAAGAGCGGCAGGCGGTCGCCCAGGCGCGCGAGGCGTTGCGCGAAGCGTGCGATGACGCCGTCGTCGTCATCGTCGTCGGGAACCGACAAGGCTTCATTGCGCTGCATGACCGCCGCCTGCCGCGTGCGCTCGGCGATGCGCCCGCGCTGCCCGCCGTGCTTGGTCGCCCACAGGATGAAGATCGCGACCAGGAGCGCGAGCAGCATCAGCAGGTTGACGAGTGTCTCGAAGTTATCCTGGCTCATCGCGAAGTATCCAGTTTCGACATCTTGTGAACGACGCTGAGCCCGATCACGAGCGCGAACGCGGCGAACATGAGCACGTTATGGCCGGGCGCCGTATCGAACAGAATCATCAAATACGGGCGGTTGAACGCATACAGGCTGGCCATGATAAGGAAAGGAATCGCGGCGAGGATCTTCGTCGTGATGCGCGCCTCGCCGGTCAGCGCCTTGGTTTTCTGGCGAATTTCGCGGCGCTTGCGCACGATGCCCGCGAGGTTCTCGAGCGTCTCGCCGAGCTGCCCGCCGGTCTCGCGCTGCAGCAGCAGACAGACGCAGAAGAACGAGAAATCCGCGATGCCGATGCGCGCGACCGCGGTATCGAGCACCTCCTCGAGATCGAGACCGACCTTCAGCGCGTCGCCCATCAGCCTGAATTCGCTCTTGAGCGGCTCGGGGCATTCGTTGGAGGCGAGGCCCATCACGTGCGTCACGGGCACGCCCGAGCGTACCGCGCGCACGATCAGGTCGATCAGGTCGGGAAAGCCCTCGAGAAAGCGGCGCTTGAAGCGCTCGACGAGAAACCGGTATGACTGGGTCACGCCGAGCACCGGCAGCCCGATCACGAGCACCGGCTTCACGATGGGCGACAGCGGCAGCAGGTTCGACATCAGCAGCGCGGCGAGCTCCGCGACGACCCCAGTGACGATCACCACGCGCAGCCCGTTCGCGCCGGCCACGGTCTTGAGTCGCGCGATCTTCGGGCCGAACCAGCGGCCGACGATATTGTCGTAATGACTGATGGCGAAGAGGTCGGGATCGTGCCGCGGGTCGCGCGTCTTGAGGCCGTCCGCGGGAAACGCTTCCCGCACGCGCGCCTGGATGCGCGCGTCGGGACGCTGCTTGCGCATGTCCTGCATCACGAACCCCATGATGCCGAGCAGCATCACGACGACGAAGGTGCAGAACGCGATCAGGTCGACGGGGATCATGGCCGCATGGCCTCCAGCAGCGCGTCTTCGAGGCCGTAGTACGCGGCGCGCGCGGCGAAGGCCGGCCGCACCGCCACGGTTTCGAACATGCCCTTCACTTCCTCGCTGTACGCGCTCGCGTCGTAACGGAACGCGAACAGGTCCTGCGTGATGATGACGTCGCCTTCCATGCCGACGAGCTCGGTGATGCGTGTGACGCGCCGCATGCCGTCGCGCATGCGCTCGATCTGCACGATCATGTGCACCGCGCTCGCAATCTGGCGGCGGATCGACAAGAGCGGCAGGTTGCCGTTGGCCATCATGACCATCGACTCCAGACGCGTGATGCCGTCGCGCGGCGTGTTTGCGTGGATGGTGGTCATCGAGCCGTCGTGGCCGGTGTTCATCGCCTGCAGCACGTCGAAGGCTTCGGGGCCGCGCGTCTCGCCGAGGATGATGCGGTCCGGGCGCATCCGCAGCGCGTTGCGCACGAGGTCGCGCTGCGTCACCGCGCCGAGACCTTCCGCGTTTTCAGGCCGCGTTTCGAGACTCACGACATGCGGCTGCACGAGCTGCAGTTCGGCCGCATCCTCGATCGTCACCGTACGCTCGCCGTGACCGATGAAGTGCGACAACGCGTTGAGCAGCGTCGTCTTGCCCGAGCCCGTGCCGCCCGACACGATGACGTTGAGCCGACACGTGCTCGCGAGCTTGAGCACGGTCGCCATCGACGCGGAGAGGTTGCCCTGCTGCGCCATGCGGTGCAGCGTGATGTTGCGCTTCGAGAACTTGCGGATCGAGATCGACGCGCCATGGATCGCGAGCGGCGGCAGCACGACATTCACGCGGCTGCCGTCGGAGAGGCGTGCGTCGACCATCGGGCTGCTTTCGTCGACGCGCCGCCCGACGCCCGCCGCGATGCGCTGCGCGACGTTGACCACGTGCGTGTTGTCGCGGAACTTGCAATTGGTGAGTTCGAGCCGCCCGTGCCGCTCGACCCACACCTGGTCGGGACCGTTCACGAGCACGTCGGTGATGGTGTCGTCGGCGAGCAGCGGCTCGATCGGACCGAGTCCGAACATGTCGTTCAACAGTTCGCCGACGATCTGCATCTGCTCCGCGATGGTGATGTTGAGCCGTTCGCGCTCCGCCACGTCCAGCACGAGCTGCTCGACGCCGGGCTTCATCTGCTCGCGCGTCTTGCCCACGGCGGCGGACGGATTCATCGAGGCGAATACGCCGTTGCGGATCACCTTGAAGAGGTCCGAGCGCACCAGCACGTCGCTGCCTTCGGGCGGGCGCGGCGCGGGCGCGGGCGGCGGCGCCTCGGCGGCCGGCGCGGCTTCGGCGCCGGGGACCGCGTCCGCGTCGGCCGATGGTCGGGAAACCTGCTTCTGTCCGAACATCAGCTTCTCCTGAGCTTGAGCTTCTGGAAGAACGTGCGTTCGGCGTTCGTCTGCTGGCCGGTGAGGTCGGCGCCGATGCGCGTGATCATCTGGTTGAAGCCGTTCACCGCTTTTTCCTTCGGTGCCTCGCCGAGGTTCTCGGCCGTCGAGAGCGCCTTGGCCTCGAACGGAATCTCGTACAGCACGGTGCGCCCGATCGCCGTCATGAAGTCGTTCGGCTGCACCTTGCCGCTCGTCGCGGCGTTCGGGTTGTTCAGCAGCAGCGAGGTCGGCGGATTGTTGTCGCGGTCCTCGATATGGCGCAGCAGGCGAATCGTCTCGCGGGTCGAATGCACCGAGCGGTCCGCGACCACATAGACGCGCGCGGCGTGATCGAAGGCTTCCTCCGCGAGCGGGTCGGTCACCGTGCCCACGTCGAGGATGACGTAGTGGAAGCTGTCGCACAGCAGTTCGAGCACGCGCGGCAGCGCGCCCGGCGCGAACGGCCGCGCGGCGCCGTATTCCAGTTCCGCGGACAGCATGAAGAGCCGGCTGCCCTTGGCGACGAGCGTGCGCTCCACGTATTGCGGATCGAGCCGATGCACGTTCTGCAGCACGTCGATGAGCCCGTTGTTGCTCTGCAGCCCGAGCATCGAGTTGGCCGCGCCGCCGCGCAGGTTCAGATCGACATAGGCAACGCGGCGATGCGTGTCCTCCGACAGATGGCGCGCGACGTTGAGCGCGAGCGTCGTCACGCCCACGCCGCCGCGCGAGCCCGCGAACGCGATCGTCTTGCCGGCGCGCGCGAGCATGACAGGGCTCACCTTGCCTTCGGAGACGTTGACGGTGCGCTTGAGCAGCTCGACGGTGACCGGCTTGACGAGGTAATCGCGCACGCCGATCTTGAGCAGGCTGCGGAACAGACCGACGTCGTTGCGCTCGCCGAGCGCGACGACCTGCACCGACGGCTCGCACACTTCCGCGAGACGCCCGAGGTCCGAAAGGGGCATCACCGAGTCCTGCAGATCGACCAGGAGGAACAGCGGCGAGCGGTCCATCTTCGCGACGTGGGCGATGGCATCGTCGACATTGCCGATCATGACATGCGCGTGAGGCATGGCCTGCTCGAGCACGAAGCTCTTCACGATCTGCTCGACCTTGCGATCCGAGACGAAAGCGATGAAGTCCGCGTTGCGCGTGCCGGATTTGGTCTTCAGGAGGGAGAACTCTGTGCTCATGTTTGGCTGGGTCCGCGTCGGGCTTTGTCTTGTTGCGTCACTTGCTGTCGCGTGAGGTCGTCTTGTCGAGCGTGATCACGCGCTCGGTTTCATAGCGGCGCACCGCGCTCGCCGCCACGGCCGCGTCCGCCGGGCCGAGCGTTTGCGGATGCACGGCGTCCTCCGGATGCGCGAGCTGCTCGGCCAGATTGGTGTAGGTCGCGCAGCCCCATTGCATGCTCGGGCGGCGAATGCCGGCGTCTGTGAGCAGCGAGGGGCGGGTGAGGCTGTCGCAATTGGGCGGCACCGCCGTTTTGCCGTCGTAGCCGATCACGGACTCGTTCGGCATGCCGACCGGCGGCTTGAGACAGCCGCTGGCGGCCACGGCGAACACACCGGCGAGAAGGAGCGAAAAGAGTCGTGTGTGTTTCATGACGGGCTCAATAGACGTAGCCGGCCGCGCCGACGAGACGGGGCTGTCCGGCCTCGGCCGGCGCGCCGTTGTTCTGGCGGCGGAAGCTGTATTCGACCTCGCTCGAAGGCGAGATCAGCGATTCGAGGGGCGTGCGCAGCTTCGACGGATCGGTTGGCTCGACGAGATACGGCGTGACCATGATCACGAGCTCGGTCTTGTTGTTCTGGTAACTCGTCGACGAAAACAGTCTGCCGAGAACCGGAATCGAGCCGATGCCCGGCAACTGCGAAACGATGTCGCTGGTATTGCTCTGCAGCAGGCCGCCGATCGCGAAGCTCTGGCCGCTGGCGAGCTCGACGGTCGTGTCCGCGCGCCGCACGGAGAGCCCCGGCACGGTGATGCCGCCGGTCGTCACGCTCGCGCTCGTGTCGATCTGGCTGACTTCCGGACGCACCTTCAGGCTGATGCGGCGATCGTTGAGCACGGTCGGCGTGAAATCGAGCTTGACGCCGAACTGCTTGAACTCGACAGTGATCGCGCCATTGACCTGCGAGACGGGAATCGGAAACTCGCCGCCCGCGAGAAAGCTGGCCGTCTGGCCCGACAGCGCAACCAGATTCGGCTCGGCGAGCACGGTCAGCAGGCCTTCCTGGTTCAGCGCGTCGATGAGCGCGCGGATATCCGTGTTGTTCGTCTTGAACGCGCCGAGGATCGAGAACGCGTTGTTGGTGGGCAGGTTCACCGTACCGCCGGTGGTGATCGCGCGGCCGCTGAAGATGCCGCCGTAGAAGTTGCCGGCGGCGTTGCCGATTGCCTGCCAGTTGATGCCGAGCTGCTGCGTGATATTGCGGTCCACTTCGGTGATGCGCACGCGCAGCTGCACCTGCAGCGGACGGTCGACCGTCATGCGGTTGATGAGCACTTCCTTGTCGCCGAGATACGGCGTCACGGCCTGCACGATGGCGTCCGCGTCGGCGGGCGTGACCGCCTGGCCCGTGAGTTCCAGCGAGCCTTGTCCCGTCGCGACGCGCACGTTCGCGTTAGGGAAGCGCGCGGCGAGCATGGCGCGCAGCGTGACCATGTCGCGCGTGACGACGACCGTGCGCTGCGCCAGCGGCTTGTTGTTCGCGCCGAGCACGTAGAGCGTCGTCGTACCGGCTTTCTTGCCGAGCACGAACACCGTGCGAGGCGAGGGGACGTGCACGTCGGCGACGACCGGGTCGGCGACGAAGACCGACGTGGCGTTTTCGTTCAGTTGCAGCATCGTGCCCTTGCCCGCGTCGAGCATGAGCGGCGCCTGCGCACTGGCGTAGCGCATCGGATCGGCCATGCCGGGGCGAGTCACGTTGACGGCGCGCGCGGGCGCCGCCGCGCCGGCGTAGGCTTGCATGGACTCGGGCTGCGCCGCTTGCGCGGATTGCGCCATGCTGGCGGCCAGGAGCGCCGCGCACGCCAGGATGGACACGGCTGGCGTTCTTTCGGTGCGGCTTGTATCGAACAGCATTTTCATGAATGTGGATCCTGGCGATGGCATGCCCTTGAGCGTTGGCACGATGTCAGCGCTCTGCGGGTACGGTCGGCAGCGGCGGAACGCCCTGACCGGCGCCGCCGGCCTGCGCGATGCTCGTGTCGGACTTCTGCGAGCCGCGATAAATCGTGACGGGGCGCGCCATGGCGGGCGCCGCAGCCGGCATGGCAGCCGGCGCGGACCGCGCGCGCGGCAGTTCGCGCACCGCGCGCGAGATGTCGCCGGCCCAGATGGGCGCGCGTTCGGCAGGGGCCGAAGCGACTTCGGGCGCCGATGCCGCCGGATCGCGGTTGACCGTGGCGAAGCTGCGCAGCGCGAGCGACAGACTGCCGAGCCGCGCCGCGACCGCGACCACCTCGCCCATGCGCGGCGTGACTTCGAGCGTGACCGTGCGGGCGCGGACCACGGCGGGAGGGTCGTTGGTATTGCCGGTATCTTTCGGGCGCTTGATCTCAGAGCCGACCGCGAGCACGCGGACGTGCTCGACGACCGTCTCGCTCGACACCGAGTGGTCGGGAGAATCGGTGCGGCGCTCCATCTGCTGGGTGAGCAGCAGGTCGACGTAATCGCCCGGCTGGATCAGGCCCGCGTTGCCGGACACGTCGTCGACGGCGACCGACACGGCGCGCATGTCCGGCTTGAGCGTCGCGGCGAGAAAGCCCGGCGCGTTCGGCAGGATCACATCCTGTGCGACGAGCACGGTGTCGCCCGTCACGGGATGGCGCAGCAGCGCGCCCTTGAGGTCCGGCGCACTCGTGTCGCCGGAAACGATGGCGTTGGGCGGCAGATCCAGCTTGGGCATCTGCTTCCAGGCGAGGTCCTCGTCGCGCAGCAGCAGGCCTTGCGGCAGGTCGGCCGCACTGACCAGCACCTTCTCGGTCGTCACGGCGGGCTTCGACGGTTTCGAGGCGCTCGCGAGGACCACGCGCACGATCAGCGCGATCAGAAGTGCGCCGACGAGGAGCACGGAGAATTTGATGATGTTGGACATTGGGAATCCGTCCTATCGCGTCGAAATGAGGTGCAGCAGGGCAGGCAGCACGATGACGAGGCCGCCGCCGAAGGCGAGCGCCACGCCGTACGGAACGCCCCGCGCCGCCGAGAACATCGCGAGCGCGCGCAGCGGAACGAAGCGCTGATCCGGATTCATGTTGCGAGTGGCGAGGCTCACGAGCGCCACCACGGTGCCGATCACGGAGATCAGCGTCAGCGTGGCCAGCGACAGGCCGAACCCAACCCAGAGGAAGATCATCGAGGCGAGCTTGCCGTCGCCGCCACCGAGCAATTTCGCGGCGAAGAGCACCGCGCAGGCCAGAAAAACCACGACTGCGAGCAGCAGATGCGAGACGACATCGTCGATCGGCATGCCGGCGATGAACGCATCGACGAAAAACAGTGCGCCGATCGTGAGCACGATGGTCGTCGGCAGGCGTCGGAAGCGCACGTCGGCGATCGCGAGCCAGAGCAGTGCTCCCAGCACGACAAGACGAATGACGAGAGACGGTAAGTGCACGATGGACACGGTTTTGAGAGCACAGCCTTTGTCACATGAAAGTCCGGGCCAGGACGGCCCGGACCCCTGGCGCGATCGATCAGGCGCCTGCCGCGCTCTTGACCTTCGTGGTCAAGTTATTGAATACGTCCTGGAGGTTGGTGCTGAAGGTCGTGCCGACCAGCGTCAGCGCGACCACGACGATGCCAGCGAGGATTGCGTATTCCATGGCGCTGACGCCACGTTCGTCGCGCACGAAGGCTTTGAGAAGTTTTTGCATGTTGCTTCCTTGATGAGTGAGATAGGGCTTGCAGTGCTGCCAGGGGGACTTACCAACCGTTTTCGATCATATCCACGGGCGCCCTGGCCAAAAGTGAGAACAGAAGGCGAAACTGGCCTCATTTCTGATCGGCCCGGGTGCTGTGGATAAGCGCGTTAACGGCTTCCGTTCGGCGGGCTTTAATCGATTCGCACAGAAATGTCGCGGCTGCGGCCAAATCGCGCAAAGCCCTGTCCGTATTGCCTCTAAGCCTTGGGTCATGGGCTCGCGGCAGCGACGCAAGTGACCCGCGGCCTCTTGCGCCGCCAATGCGCATGCGGGTGATGAGCATCGCTTAAGGGTTTGAACGGAGTCGTCAGGGTGTCGCCGCATAGCCAAACGTTTGCGAGGAAGCGGCGGCGATGAAGTGGTAGGCACATGCGTTGCTCGGTTCATCGACGCAAGCTCACTTCATATTGGAGGTCTGACATGCCCGAAAAGAAAACCCTCGAGCGCGCGGCGAAGGCCAAGCGCGAAGGCAAGTCCCCGAGCACGCAGGCGGGTGCGTTCGTGAAGGAGCAGATGGATCACATCCGCGAGGGCAAGCACGGAGCGAAGTCGGCGAAGCAGGCTATCGCGATCGGGCTGTCCGAGGCACGGCGCTCGGGCGTGAAGATGAAGCCGCCGAAGAAGGGCACGGCGTCCGAGGCGACGCGCAAGAAGGCCGCGCAGGACACCAAGGCCGCGCATCGCACGAAGAAGAGCCCGAGCACCGAGTCGAAGGCCAAGCGTTCCGCCACGTCTACGCGCGTGCTGAAGCGCGAAAGCACGAAGGCTGCTTCGCACGAGTCGCTCTCGCGGCAATCGCATGCGGCCGCGAGCCGGCGCTCGGCGGCGGATCGCTCAGCCGCCGCGAAGAAGGGCTGGGCCACGCGGCGCAGGAACGCGGCCGCCAAGTCGAAGGGCGCGCACGCGCGTCACGCGTCGCGCTGAAGTGGAAGCAGCCGCGCGTAGGAGACGGCCATCGTCGCGAGCTCCTGTGCCGCGGGCGTGAGCGGCACGCCCGCGCGGCGCAGCAGGCAGACCGGCGTTTTCGCGGCGCGCTCGGCGATCGGCACGATGCTCACGTGATCGCGGAAGAACGGATGATCCGCGAGGCTCGCGGGTTCGAGCCCGAGATAGTCGCTCGATGCGATGCAGTGCAGCGTGTCGAAGACAGCCTCGGTCGTCGCGGCGATGCGCGGCGGCGCGAGCCTCGCCTGTTCGAACAAGGCCGATAGCTTGTTGCCCACCGCGCCGCCGCCGCGCTGCCGCGTGCTGACCCATTCGGCGCCCGCCAGTTCGGCGAGCGCGCGCGAACGTCCGAGCGGATGACCGCGCCGCGCGATGACCGCGACTTCGGAATCGAAGAGCGGAATCGCGTCCATGTCGTGGATATCGGCGTCGGGTGCGATTAGCGCGAGCGCGAAATCGAGGCTGCCGTCGCGCACCCACGAGGTCAGCATGCGCGACGTCGCGCTCGTCAGATGCACGTCGATGCGCCCGCAGCGCTCCCGATAGCTCGCGAGCAGCGCCGGAAAGAGCCGCATGGTCGCTTCGGCGGCAAGCCCGAGCGCGACGCGCCCCGTCAGTTCGCCGCGCAGCTGGCGCATTTCTTCTTCGGTCTTTCTGCACTCGCCGAGAATCAGGTCGGCGCGCGCGCGCAGGCGCTCGCCGATGGGCGTGAGGCGAGCGCCGCGCACATCGCGCTCGAAGAGCGGTCCGCCGGCCAGCGCTTCGAGCTTGTGAAGCTGCTGCGTGATGCCGCTTTGCGCGACATCGAGCCGCCGCGCGGCGGCGCGCACGCTGCCCGCATCGGCGACGGCGACGAACATGCGCAACTGCGTGAGCGTCAGGTCCACAATCGGCGTCCAGTGGGGTGATCTCGAAAAGTGATCATGATAAGCAAAACGCCTCTGTTTGCGAGCGCTGCGCGCCCTTACCATCGGTGCCCACATTTCGGAGACACCGCGTTCATGCTCAAACTCAGCTCTCTCCTGCTCGCGGCCGCGCTCGCCGCCGCCGCGCCGGTTCACGCGAAAGACGCCGATGCCCTGCGGCTCGGCATCGACCCCGGCTATCCGCCGATGGACGTGAAGACGCCCGACGGCCACGTCGCGGGCTTCGACGTCGATCTCGGCGATGAAATCTGCCGCCGCATCGCGATGCGCTGTCAATGGGTCGAGCTCGAGTTCTCGGGCATGATTCCCGCGCTTCAGGCACGCAAGATCGACGGAATCATGTCGTCGATGGCGATCACCGACAAGCGCATGAAGCAGATCGCGTTTTCCACCAAGCTCTTTCAGTTCCGCTCGCGCCTGATCGCGAAGCAGGGCGCGCCGCTAGCCGCGAGCGCGCAGGGCTTGCGCGGCAAGCGCGTTGGCGTGCAGAGCGGCAGTCAGTTCGAAACCTATGCGATGAAGAACTGGCAGCCGGGCGGCGTCGAGGTGGTTGCGTATCAGAGCCAGGAAGGTGTGTTCAACGATCTCGCCGCGGGCCGCATCGATGCCGCGCTGCTCGGCTCGGTGGAAGCGGAGCACGGCTTTCTGAAGACGCCGCGCGGCGCGGGCTTCGCGTTCGTCGGCGAGCCGCTTTCGATGGGCGATCACGGCGTCGGCATGGGCCTGCGCCAGGACGACACGGCCTTGAAGGCGAAGGTCGACAAGGCCGTGAGCGACATGCGCGCCGATGGCACGTATCAGAAGATCGCGCGCAAGTATTTCGATTTCGATGTGTACGGCGACTGAGGATTCATCGATGCAAACACGACGCAAAACGCTGGTTTCGACGACACTCGGCACATCGCGCGAGCTCGTCAGCTTTCATTTCGGCGATGCCGGACGCGACGGCGAGAAGGTCTATATCCAGTCCTCGCTGCACGCCGACGAAACCCCCGCGATGCTTACCGCGTGGACCCTGAAGCAACGCCTCGCCGGGCTCGAAGCCGAAGGCCGCCTGCGCGGCGAGGTCGTGCTCGTGCCGGTGGCGAATCCGATCGGGCTTTCGCAGCATGTGCTCGGGCAATTCCTCGGACGCTTCGAGGCGAACAGTGGCCAGAACTTCAACCGCGCCTTTCCGATGCCGCCCGCCGATGCGCTGATCGGGCGCGTCGGCGCGCGTTTTTCGTCGGACGATGCCGCGTACAACACGCGTCTCGTGCGCGCCGCGCTCGTCGAGATGCTCGGCGAAATGCGCGCGAAGAACGAGTTCGCATCGCTGCGGCTCGCGCTGCTCACGCTGGCCTCAGAGGCCGATGTCGTGCTGGATCTGCATTGCTCGCTCGAAGCGACGATGCATATCTACACGAGTCCCGCGAGCTGGCCCGCGATCGAGCCGCTCGCGCGATATCTCGGCGCGAATGGCGTGCTGCTCGCGACGGATTCGGGCGGGCAGTCCTTCGATGAAGTTCACGCGCTCTTGTGGAACGAAGTCCGCGAGCACCTCGGCGGCAAGGTGCCGCTCGGTGCGCCGAACATCGCGGCGACGATTGAGCATCGCGGGCAGCGCGACGTCGATTACGACACGGCCGCGCAGGACGCCGATGCCATCGTCGATTATCTGATCGCGCGTGGCGTGATCGAAGGCGAGATGAAAGACGCGCCGCCGCTCGCGCAGCCCGCGACGCCGCTTGCGGGCAGCCAGCAGTTGACGGCGCCGGTGAGCGGGATTGTCGTTTATCGGGCGGAAGTGGGGGCGGTGCTGAAAGCGGGCGATCCGGTTTTCGATATCATCGATCCGCTCACCGATTCGGTCACGACCGTCACGACGAGCAACGACGGCGTGTTTTACATGCGCCGCGCGATCCGCTTCGTGCACGCGGGCGCGCCGATGGGCCGGGTGACGGGGGTGACGCCGATCAGAAGCGGTGTGTTGATCGGGGCGTGATGAATCAGGGATCGGAAAAAGCTGCGGCGCATTGAGTCCGCCTTTCAGTAATCCGGAAAGGTAGGGAGCGCGTGGATCGACAAAACGTGACGGATGCCAGTCGGTGGAATGGGGCCGGCTGAGCATCACGCGGCGAAAATTATCAAAACCCGCCGTGTCACTCCAGTCTCCGCGCAATAGCCTTGCCCACTTCCTGCGTGCTCGCCTTGCCGCCGAGATCGCCGGTGCGTGGGCCTTCCTTCAACACGGCGGAGATCGCGGCGAGCATCGCGTCGTGTGCGTCGCGCTCGCCGAGGAAGTCGAGCATCATCGCGGCGGACCAGATCATCGCGACCGGATTGGCGATGCCTTTGCCCGCGATATCCGGCGCGGAACCGTGCACCGGCTCGAAGAGCGACGGGAAGTTGCGCTCCGGATTCATGTTAGCCGAAGGCGCAATGCCGATGGTGCCCGTGCATGCCGGCCCGAGGTCCGAAAGAATATCGCCGAAGAGATTGGTCGCGACGACCACGTCGAAGCGATCCGGATTGAGGACGAAGCGCGCGCACAGGATATCGATGTGCTGCTTGTCCCACTTGATCTCGGGATATTGCGCGGCGATTTCGGCGGCGCGTGAGTCCCACCACGGCATGCTGATCGAAATGCCGTTGCTCTTGGTCGCGACGGTGATCTTCTTTTCGCGCTTTTGCGCGAGATCGAATGCGAACTTGAGCACACGCTCCGCGCCCTTGCGCGTGAAGATCGACGTTTGCGAGACGAACTCGCGCTCGGTGCCTTCGAATGACACGCCGCCGACCGACGAGTATTCGCCCTCGGTGTTCTCGCGCACGATCATGAAGTCGATATCGCCCGCCTTGCGATTCGCGAGCGGCGAAGGCACGCCGTCGAAGAGACGCGCGGGCCGCAGATTGATGTACTGATCGAACTCGCGGCGGAACTTGAGCAGCGAGCCCCACAGCGAGATATGGTCGGGCACCGTGTCCGGCCAGCCGACCGCGCCGAACAGGATCGCATCCGCGTCCTGCAGTTGCGCTTTCCAGTCGTCGGGCATCATCTGGCCGTGTTGCGCGTAGTAGTCGCAGCTCGCCCACTCGATATGCTGATACTCCAGCGCGATGCCGAAGCGCTTGCTGACGGCGTCGAGTGCGCGCAGGCCTTCGGGCATGACTTCCTTGCCGATGCCGTCGCCCGGAATGACGGCGATGCGGTATGCGTTGCGGCTCATGCGGGTCTCCTGTGGTTCGATCGAACGATTATTTCATCGATCGGCGTGTCGAGCGCGCGTTTCCCGTGCTCGCTAGAATGACTCCTCCCGCCCGCGTTCCCCTTCGAGGAGTCTCGCCATGCTGGACTTCGGACGCCACGCCCGCACGCCGACGCTCGATATCGCCTACGCCGATTCCGGTCCCGCCGACGGTCCCATCGTGATGCTGCTGCACGGCTGGCCCGATGCCGCGCGCGCGTGGAACCCGGTCGCCCAGCGGCTCAACGACGCGGGCTATCGCACCATCGTGCCGGAGTTGCGCGGCGCGGGCGGCACGCGTTTCTTGCGCGATGACACCGTGCGCGACGGCTCGGGCGTCGCGCTCGCCAAAGACGCTGTCGATCTCGCCGATGCGCTCGGCATCGCGCAGTTCGATATCGTCGGACACGACTGGGGCGCGCGCGCCGCCTACACGATCTCGGCGCTGTTTCCCGAGCGCGTGCGCCGCATGGCCGCGCTCGCGCTTGCGTATCAGCCGCGCGGCACGTTCGAACTGCCGGATTTCTCGCAGGCGCGGCGTTTCTGGTACCAGTGGTTCATGTCGCTCGATGGCGGGCCGGAGGCCGTCGCCGCCAATCCCAAGGGCTTTGCGCGCATCCAGTGGGATACATGGTCGCCGCCCGGCTGGTTCGACGAAGCCGAATTCGCTCAGACGGCGCGCGCCTTCGAGAATCCCGACTGGGTGCCGATCACCCTGAACGCGTATCGCCGGCGTTGGAGGCGCGATCAGCCGTCCGATACGGCGCTCGCGGATCTGTATGCGCGGCTCGGGACGATCGAACGCATCGGCGTGCCCGCGCTGATGATCCAGGGCGGCGCGGATTCCTGCGACGAACCCGCCAGCTCGGAAGGGCAGGAAGGCTGTTTCACGGCGGGCTATCGGCGCGTCGTTATCGATGGCGCGGGGCATTTTCCGCTGCGCGAGGCGCCGCAAGCCGTTGCGGACGCCATCATCGCTCATCTGAAGTGACAGGCGGATCAGGCGAGCCTCTTGCGCACCGGAAGCGGACAGTCCTGACACGTTTGGCGACAAATACTGTATGCGTGTACAGTACTGTTCGCTATGTCGCGCAGGTATGCCCGAACACTCGCGCGACCTCGCCTACGGCTTTGAGAAAGCCGTCCAACTTATTGAACCGGTTGAAAAATTGGCATCGAATAACGCAATCCGCATTCGCGGCGCCCGTCAGCACAATCTGAAGAACCTCGATCTCGACCTGCACACCGGCCAGATGACGGTCGTGACCGGCCCGTCCGGCTCCGGCAAGTCGAGCCTCGTGTTCGACACGCTCTACGCGGAAGGCCAGCGGCGCTATGTCGAAACCTTCAGCGCCTACGCGCGCCAGTTTCTCGACCGGATGGACCGTCCGCAGGTCGACCGCGTGGACGGCGTGCCGCCCGCCATCGCCATCGATCAGACGAATCCGGTGCGCAGTTCACGCTCGACCGTCGGCACGATGACGGAGCTGAACGATCACCTGAAGCTGTTTTACGCGCGCGCCGCCGAGCTCTTCGATAAGAAAACCTCGCACCGCGTGCGCCACGACACGCCCGAGACGATCTACGCC
This sequence comes from Caballeronia sp. 11_S32, assembly GCF_056930355.1. NCBI lineage: Bacteria > Pseudomonadati > Pseudomonadota > Betaproteobacteria > Burkholderiales > Burkholderiaceae > Caballeronia > Caballeronia sp. 11_S32. The sequence continues at coordinate 1,197,745 of NZ_JBXOWH010000004.1, read as the reverse complement.
GAACTGCTCGAACGCACCCGCGCCGACGATCCGCGCCTCGCGATCACGTTCCCGGTGGAATTGCCCGATACCGCGAGCGACGAGGAAGTCGAGCAATGGCTCTCCGCGAGCGGCTACACGCGCGTACAGGCGAAGCGCCACGTGCAGACGGAATCCGGCGCGCGGCAGATGCTCGATGTCGTCGCGGACCGCTTCCGCTTGCAGAACACGGAGCGCTCGCGCGCGCTGGAGGCGATCGAAGGCGCGCTGCTGCGCGGCACCGGGCGCGTGAACGTCTATGTGCTGAAGGAAGAATCCGAGCCGGAAATCTGGCGCTTCTCAACCGGCCTGCACAGCCCCGAAAGCGACTTGCGCTACGCAGACCCGCAGCCGGCGCTCTTTTCCTTCAACTCCGCTTACGGCGCGTGCGAAACGTGCCGCGGCTTCGGCCGCGTGATCGGCGTCGATTACGGCCTCGTTATCCCCGACGACAAAAAGACGCTGCGCGAAGGCGCGGTCAAGACGCTGCAGACGCCCGCATGGAAAGAGAATCAGGACGATCTCGTGCGCTACGGCGCGAAGGCGGGCATCCGTCTCGGCGTGCCCTGGAAGGATCTGACGCAGCAGGAGCGCGACTGGGTCATCAAGGGCTCGCCCGACTGGACCGGCAAGTGGCAGAACCAGTGGTACGGCGTGCAGCGCTTCTTCGATTATCTGGAGTCGAAGGCGTACAAGATGCACATCCGCGTGCTGCTGTCGAAGTACCGCAGCTATACGACGTGCCCGGTTTGCGACGGCGCCCGTCTCAAGACCGAATCGCTGCTGTGGCGTCTCGGCACGAAGGAACAGGCGGATGCGGTGTTGTCGCCGCAGGATCGCTTCATGCCGCAAGGCGTCGACTGGACGCGCGATCAGCTCGAAGCGCTGCCGGGCCTCACCGTGCACGATCTGATGCTGATGCCGATCGAGCGCATCCGCCGCTTCTTCGATTCGCTGACGCTGCCGTCAACCCTGCTCGACGAGGCGCTCAAGCTGCTGCACGCCGAAGTGCGCACGCGTTTGAAATATCTCTGCGATGTCGGCCTCGGTTATCTGACGCTCGACCGTCAATCGCGCACGCTGTCGGGCGGCGAAGTGCAGCGCATCAATTTGACGACCGCGCTCGGCACGTCGCTCGTGAATACGCTTTTCGTGCTCGATGAGCCGAGCATCGGCTTGCATCCGCGCGATCTCAACCGCATCGTCGAAGCGATGCATCGGCTGCGCGATGCGGGCAATACGCTCGTCGTCGTTGAACACGATCCTTCGGTGATGCTCGCGGCGGATCGTCTCATCGATATGGGGCCGGGGCCGGGCGAGCGCGGCGGCCAGATCGTCTACGATGGCGCGCCCGACGACATCCAGACCACCGACACGCTGACCGGCGCGTATCTCGGCGGCCGCAAGCATGTCGCGCATGCGTCGAACTGGAACCGGCGCGTCGTCGATGCGAACACGCCGCGCCTCACGCTCGAAGGCGCGAGCGATCACAACCTTCAGGACGTCACCGTCGATATCCCTTTGCAGCGCCTCGTCTGCGTGACGGGCGTGTCCGGCTCGGGTAAGTCGACGCTGATTCAGGACGTGCTCGCGCCCGCGCTGATGCGTCACTTCGGCAAGGCGACGGAAGCGCCCGGCGCGTTCCGCGATCTGAAGGGCGCGGAGCAGCTGAGCGATGTCGTGTTCGTCGATCAGTCGCCGATCGGCCGCACGGCGCGCTCGAATCCGGCGAGCTATGTCGGCGCATTCGATGAAATCCGCAAGCTCTATGCGAAGGCGCCGCTCGCGTTGCAGCGCGGTTACAGCGCGAGCATGTTCAGCTTCAACTCGGGCGACGGGCGCTGCCCGACATGCGGCGGCTCGGGCTTCGAGCACGTCGAGATGCAGTTCCTGAGCGATGTCTATTTGCGCTGCCCGGATTGTGACGGACGCCGCTATCGCGCGGAAGTTCTCGAAGTGAAGATCGAGCGCGGCGGGCGTCAGTTGAGCGTCGCCGATGTGCTCGAACTGACCGTGAGCGAAGCGGTCGCGTTGTTCGCCGAAGACAGGGAAGTGCTGCGCGTGCTGCAGCCGATCGTCGACGTGGGCCTCGAATACGTGAAGCTCGGCCAGCCCGTGCCGACGCTGTCCGGCGGCGAAGCGCAGCGTCTCAAGCTCGCGGGTTTCCTGGCTGAAACATCGCAAAGCAGCAAGAGCGAAAGCCGCCTCTTCATGTTCGACGAGCCGACCACGGGCCTGCACTTCGACGACATCGCCAAGCTGATGCAGGCATTGCGCCGGCTGCTGGAACGCGGGCATTCGCTGATCGTCATCGAACACAACCTCGATGTGATTCGCGCGGCGGACTGGATCATCGATCTCGGTCCCGAAGGCGGCGATGGCGGCGGGCAGGTGGTGTGCGTCGGCACGCCCGACGATGTGGCCGCGTGCGAGCAGTCGCATACGGGCCGCGCGCTGATCGAGTACGAAGAAGCGATGGCGCCGGGCGCGGCAGAGAAGCGCGCGGGCGTGCCCTTGCAGCTTGCGGCGGAAGTGGCGAGCGCGCGCCGCGCATTGCAGGGTGAGGACGTCGTGCGCATCGTCAACGCGCGCGAGCACAACCTCAAGTCGCTCGATGTCGATATTCCGCACAACAAGTTCAACGTGGTGACGGGCGTGTCCGGCTCGGGCAAATCGACGCTCGCGTTCGACATTCTTTTCCACGAAGGCCAGCGCCGTTACCTCGAATCGCTGAACGCGTATGCGCGTTCCATCGTGCAGCCGGCTGGCCGTCCCGAAGTCGACGCCGTGTACGGCATTCCGCCGACCGTCGCGATCGAGCAGCGTCTGTCGCGCGGCGGGCGCAAGTCCACGGTCGCGACGACATCGGAAGTCTGGCACTTCCTGCGTCTGCTGTACGTGAAGCTCGGCATTCAGCATTGCATCCACGATGGCACGCCGGTGCAGGCGCAAAGCTCCGAATCGATCGCCGCGCAGATCATGCGCGATTTCAAGGGGCAGCATGTCGGCTTGCTCGCGCCGCTCGTCGTGAATCGCAAGGGCGTCTATACCGATCTCGCGAAATGGGCGAAGGCGCGCGGCAATACGCATCTGCGTGTCGATGGCGAATTCTTGCCGGTCAGCCCGTGGCCGAAGCTCGATCGTTTCCGCGAGCATACGATCGAGTTGCCCGTCGCGGATCTCGTCGTATCGGCGGACAACGAAGCCGAACTGCGCCGCCTGCTCGACGAAACGCTCGAAATCGGCAAGGGCGTGATGCATCTTTGCGCGCCGCTCGATGAGCTGCATGGCGCGCTTTCCAACGGGCATCGACGCGGCGTGGAGGAAACGCGCGTGTTTTCGACGAAGCGCGCGTGCCCGGTGTGCGGCACGAGCTATCCCGAGCTCGATCCGCGCATGTTCTCGTACAACAGCAAGCACGGCTGGTGCAACACGTGCGTCGGCACAGGCGTGAAGCTGACGCGCGAGCAACGGGCCGCGTTCGACGACACGGTCTTCGCGCAGGACGATCGCGGACGCGAGCAGAGCATCGGCTCGGTGGATCAGGAACCGGACGATATCGTCGATCAGCCGTGCCCGGATTGCGAAGGCACGCGTCTGAACGATGTCGCGCGCGCCGTCACGTTCGGCAATTATCCGATCACCGAAGTCGGACGCTGGACCGTCAGCGATACGCGCGAGTGGATCTCGACGCTGAAGCTGAAAGGACGCGATGCCGATATCGCGCGTGACGTGGTCAGCGAAATCGAAGGGCGCCTGCAGTTTCTCGAAGAAGTGGGGCTCGGTTATCTGAGTCTCGATCGCGCCGCGCCGACGCTCTCCGGCGGCGAAGCGCAGCGCATTCGTCTGGCGGCGCAACTCGGCAGCAATCTGCAAGGCGTGTGCTACGTGCTCGATGAGCCGACCATCGGTTTGCATCCGCGCGACAACCTCATTCTGCTGAGCGCATTGAAGAAGCTGAACGACAAGGGCAATACGCTCGTCGTCGTCGAGCATGATGAAGACACGATTCGCCGCGCGGATCACATCATCGATATCGGGCCGGGCGCGGGCAAGCGCGGCGGCACCGTGGTCGCGCAGGGCAACGTGACGGATCTCGCGGCGCACAAGGCGTCGCTCACCGGCCAGTTCCTCGCGAACCCGATCGTGCATCCGTTGCAGCCGCGCCGTGAAGTGCGTGCCGCGACCGCAAAGCGGCCCGCCGTGCCGGAGCAATGGCTGACGGTCGAAGGCGCGACGCTGCATAACCTGCGCAACGTGACGGCGACGATGCCGCTGAATCGCCTCGTCGCGATCACGGGCGTGTCGGGCTCGGGCAAATCGACGCTCGCGCGAGACGTGTTGATGACCAATCTGCTCGATGCCGTGGGCCGTTCGGTGCTGTCGTCGCCCGCGGTGCGACGCGCGCGCAAATCCGCGCAAGCTGCGGACACGAGCAGGCCCGCGACGAGATCGCGCGCCAGCGTGCTCGCGCGTGAAGCGCCGCGTCCGAAGTTCGATGTCGTGCATGCATGGCAGGGCTGCTCGGGCGTGACCGGTTTCGAAGCCATCGACCGCGTGCTCGAAGTCGATCAGACGCCGATCGGCAAGACGCCGCGTTCGTGCCCGGCGACGTACATCGGCATGTGGGACACCATTCGCAAGCTCTTCGCCGATACGCTCGAAGCACGCGCGCGCGGCTATACGCCGTCGCGCTTCTCGTTCAACACGGGCGAAGGACGTTGTCCGGCGTGCGAAGGGCAGGGCGTGCGCACCATTGCCATGAGCTTCCTGCCCGATGTCAAAGTGCCCTGCGACGTGTGCCACGGCCAGCGCTTCAATCCGGAGACGCTCGCGGTGACGTGGCGCGGCAAGAACATCGGCGAAGTGCTGACGATGGAGATCGACGAGGCCGTCGAGTTCTTCGCGTCGATGCAGAGCATCGCGCATCCGCTGCAACTGCTGCGCGATGTCGGCCTCGGCTATCTGACACTCGGCCAGCCATCGCCGACGCTATCGGGCGGCGAAGCGCAGCGCATCAAGCTCGTGACGGAGCTGTCGAAGGTGCGCGACGACATCACGCGGCGCGGCCAGAAGCCGCCGCATACGCTGTACGTGCTCGACGAACCGACTGTCGGCCTGCACATGGCCGATGTGGCGAAGCTGATCCGCGTGCTGCATCGGCTCGTGGATGGCGGGCATAGCGTGATCGTCATCGAGCATGATCTCGATGTGATCGCGGAAGCCGACTGGGTGCTCGATCTCGGTCCGGAAGGCGGCGTGAACGGCGGCACGATCGTCGCGGCGGCGGACCCCGATACGCTCGCGACGCATCCGCGCAGCCACACGGGCGCGGCGTTGCGGCCGGTGCTAGCACGCACGCGGGAGGCCGAGAATGCTGCGTGATCTCGATACGCTGATCGCATCCATGCAGCCCGAGTTGCAGCCGGGCGTCTACGTGTTCGCGTCGCTGCCGCACGATGCGGCGGCGAGCGGCGCGGGCATCGTCGCGACGTTTCGCGAGCGCGAGGGCTTGACGGTCGTGATGGAAGAGGGCGCGGCGCTGGCGGCGGGCATCGAACCGCTGTTTCGTGCGGCGTGGATCACATTGACCGTGCATTCGGATCTGAACGCGGTCGGCTTGACGGCCGCGTTCGCGCGTGCGCTGGGCGACGTGAACATCAGCTGCAATGTGATCGCGGCGGCATATCACGATCACATCTTCGTGCCCGTGGGCGATGCCGTGCGCGCAATGGACGCATTGTTCGATTTGCAAAGGCGTGCTGGTATGCTGGCGGCCTCATCGAAACCATGAATCCGACAAGATGGAAACGCAGGACAAAGCCGTAGCGCTCAAAAGAATGAAATGGTTCGCCGCCGCGCTGCTCGTCGCAGCGGGTGGTTTGTTCGCGCTCGCGAAGAGCCAGCACGATGCGGGCGTGTGGGCGTGGGTGTCGTCGTTCGCGGAAGCCGCGATGGTCGGCGCGCTCGCTGACTGGTTCGCGGTCGTCGCGCTGTTTCGCCACCCGCTCGGCGTGCCCATTCCGCACACGGCGATCCTTCCGGCGAACAAGGCGCGCGTCGCGGACAACCTCGCCGTGTTCGTGCGCGACCGCTTTCTCGGCACCGATGCGCTCGTCGCGCGCGTGAACGCGTTCGATCCGGCGAGCCGTCTGTCGATGTGGCTCTCGGAGCCCGCGAATGCCGACCTGCTCGGCAAGAAGGCGGTGTCGGCGGTCGGCCAGTTGTTGTCGTTCGTCGATGACGAGCGCGTCAAGTCCATGCTCTACGACACGCTGCGCCGTCGCGCGGACAAGTTCGATCTCGCGAGCGCGGCGGGCAGCGTGCTGTCGACGCTGACGTCGGACCGGCGTCATCAACTGCTGCTCGACGAAGGCCTGAAGCAGATGGCCGCGTGGCTCGACAAGCCCGAGGTGCAGGAGATGCTCGCGGGGCGCATCGTCGCGGTGGCGGGCGAGGAGTATCCGAAGCTCATCGGCATGCTGGGTTTCGTCGGACTGAATGCAGAGGATCTCGGCAACAAGTTCGCCGCCGGCCTCGTGCGCGGCGCGAATCAATGGCTGCACGATGTGAGCAGCGATCCGGAACATGAACGCCGCAAGGCCTTCGATGCCGCGGTGGAGCGCTTCGTGGAACGGCTGAAGACCGATCCGGCATTCAGGACGCGCATCGACGAGCACAAGCGCGAGTGGCTCGAGCGGCCGGAGTTGCGCGGCTACGTGAATGGGCTGTGGGACGAGTTCATCGGGTGGCTCGATGCGGATATCAAGCGGCCGGATTCGGCGCTGCACGCGAAGGTCGTGGGGATGGCGGGGAGCTTTGCCGAAGCGCTCGGCAGTGATCCCGACTTACGCGAGTCGATCAACGAGCATATGCGGGATGCTTTGAAGGCTCTCGCGCCGGAGTTGCGCGATGGCATCGCGAAGCATATTGCCGCGACTGTCAAGCAGTGGGACGATGCGACGCTCGTGCGCGACGTCGAGCTCAATATCGGGCGGGATTTGCAGTTCATTCGCGTGAATGGGACGCTCGTTGGGGGAGCGGTGGGGATTTTGATTCACGCGGTGAGTGTGGCTGTGGGGTGAGGGGGAGTGGGGTCTGGGGCTTTGGGTTTTCGCCGGATCCTGTTTTCGCGTCGGTCTATTGGCGTTGCCCCTGTGCGGGGCGGCAATTACTTTCCTTGCTGCTGCAAAGAAAGCAATTTACGAGTAACGAGACATTGATTTATAAAAACGTTGCTTAAATATTCAGGACGTCTACCCCCTTCAATACCCCTCCGCTAAAAATCCACTGCTTGGACAAACTGTGACAGTCAGGCGTGAAAGCGTCGCATTTTCTCGACGCTTTCGTCTGCTGTCTCTCGCGGTCGCCCGCGAGCACGAGCCTTCGACGGTCGTCCGTGCGGTCTCGCCTGAACGCGCCGGGACTCGACAGAAACGCACCGCGCGTTTCTCACTGCGGGCATGACAATTAACCGTATTCCAGGTTAGAACCTATCTCCCGTCGCGCTTGACTGCTGCGCGCTTCGCCATGCTCCACAAGCCTTTAACGGCTTGACCAGCGATGTGCATATGAGCGCGGGCCTACTGCAACTGTGTAAAGCCCGGAGCCGCGCCGTTCAGCGGAAGGGGCGCGCGCGAACAGTGACACGGCTGACGTACCGGGGACTTACACCATTACCGGCAACCCTTGCGGACTCCCTGCCACGTCTCGCCCATTAGGTGAGCAATAGCACCGTGCGCCGGCGGTCGAAGGGCGCGCGGGGGCAAACGCTAACCCGCGTTGCTCGGGTGTCGTGGGTGAATAAGTCCTACAGGTCGCCAAGTCTGTGCCGGCGCAAGCACGCGCCGGATTCCTAAGAATACGTCACGCCCTCGCGAATTCATTTCAAGACATTGTCGATTTGAGACTGCCTGAAATCAGTGTTTTTGGCTTAAAGGCTTTTGCTGATTTTTCGCGAAATGAAAGCCCGATACGTTTCGCACGTCGAGTCTCGTCAACCCGTTTCATGGACCTTTGTTCATGAGCGGGTTTTTTCAACCTCGTTCTCTTGAAGGTGAAACGATGAAGGACTCCTCGAACCGCGAAACGGCGCGTCTCGGTGACAAGACCGACCACGGCGGCTTGATCATCGAGGCCGCGACCGATCTCAAACACATGGGCGTGGCCGTCGCGCTCGATGGGCATCTCGCCGAATGCCCGACGTGCGGAGGCGTATTTCCGATCATCGCGACAGGCGCACGCACTCATAGAGCCAAGAAGGTCGCTTGCATCGGCGACAAGACGGCGTGCGGCGCGACGGTCATTGCCGGCTGAGGTCCAGGCATGCAAACGTTCAAGCAGACGCACACGCTTTCGATACGAGGCGACGCGCTTCCGACTCAATACGGCCGGTCGGTCTTCCTCTGCACGCGTATTCACGGCACGGAGGCGGTGGGCGAGCTATTCGAGTACACCGTCGAAGTGCGTGCACCGCTTTCATTGACGACGGGCATGGGCGCGAATGTCGATCTCGACAAGCTCGTCGGCACATTGGCAACGGTGACGATTCAGATCGAGGGTAACGGGGAGTTCATTCCGGGGATGCCGGGCGACACCGGCCAAGCAAACATAGGCGCGGGAGAGCGCGAGATTAGCGGCATGATTGATTCCGCGCGCTTCGTTGGAGTCGATGAGCGATGCGCCGTCTATAAGTTGATCTTGCGACCGTGGCTCGCGCTCGCAGAACGCGCGATCAACACGCGGCTCTTTCAGCACAAAAACATTCAGGACATTACCAGCGAGGTCTTGCGGGAATATCCCGGCCTTATCGACTACCGCTTGAATGATCCGAATCATCAACGCTACTTCACCCATCGCGATGTGATTCGACAGCACTGGGAGTCCGACTATGCATTCTTGCGTCGAATCTGGGAAACATGGGGGTGGTGCTTCTGGTTCGAACACGCGGACGGCGATTTTCGGCTCATCCTCTCGGACGGTCTAAACGGAGCGTTGGCGCAAGACGTCGCGTATCGAACCGTTCGATATTTCGCTGATACGTCCGCCCGCATCGATCAGGAATATATCGAGGCGCTCGATTTCACAAGCACACTCACGGCGGGCAAGGTCACGACAATCGACCATGACTACGCGCGGCCTGCTCATTCGGGTGCGTCGTTGAGCGTGGAGTCTGAATATTCGCGCGTGACTGCTCATGCGGACGTTGAGCAGTATGTACGCGTCACCGCCGCCCAGCCTAACAATCTCGACCGCGAAAAGCGTGCGGAGGCCGTCAAGGATTCAGAATGGCTCGCGCTTGTGCGCGTTGAATCGCTCCGTACCAAGGGTCTGCGCGCCCAAGGCCATGGCAATTTACGCGGCCTCGCGACCGGCCGCTTTTTCACGCTCACGCATCACCCGCACGCAAAAGCCAATCGTGATTACGCGGTCCTTTCCTGCTCGCTCGATATAACCGACGTCGGCGGCGAGAGCGGAAAGCGCGCGGCCTATACTTGCCGCGCCGAGTTCGAACTATTCCCGTACACAGAAGAATTCCGGCTCGACCAGACCACGCCTCGACCACGCACTAGCGGCCCGGAACTCGCGATAGTGGTCGGCCCGGAGGATAAGACGATATGGACGGACGAACTACACCGCGTGCTGGTGCGTTTCGTCTGGGACCGCGACCGACCTTTTGATGCGACCGCGAGCATTTGGCTACACGAGCGGCGCGTTTCTCGTTCATGCCGTGAGTCACGCAACCGAAGGCCCGCAGCCGTCCTCAGTTTTCCCGGCGATACGGCGAAGGATCAGGACAAGGAAAAAGCGGACGCGGGGGCGACAATGCGCACGCAATCACGCAATTGCAACTGTCCGCCGGACGGCGGACAGTTGGTAACTCGAAACTGGAATATGTCGGACGTGTCGCGTCAATATCAGGCGCGAGTAACAGGGTTCGCTTCGATGACGGAATGGAGCTTCGAGGGAAACGACTTCGATGGCTTCAGGTCGGGCTTATGTCAGCTTGAGGAGGCAAAAGCGAGGTATGACCAGTTTTTCGACGAAGACGGACAGCCAGAACACTTTTGGGGGCTATCCGGTGAACCCGGAATGATTAATCAGGCTAGTAGACAAAATATAATTGTTGCGGCTAGCCCGCCCTCGAAGCTCGTTTGGTATTTTATGCAACCCGTTAGCTATCGGTATTTTACGCGACAGTTTGCTATTTCCGCTCCACTTGAACGCACGATATTCCAGCCATAATGTTTTAATTCGCAAATGTCAAATTACACAATGAAGGTTTCTTTAACTTTCCGTCCGATCCCAAAAGAGTTACCAACCTATGAACAGCTTTACCGCGACCTGTGGCGCTTTGCTAAAGCTTTGGAGGGTAAGGCCGGTTTTTCGTTAAACAACTGGCATCCACCGGCGCCGAATGAAAACGAGTCGTTGACAGCTCAGGCATTTGACGAAAGCGGGCCAACAGCAGGCGCCATAGCGCTCGCAGAACGGTATGCCGATTCTCAATATGCCGATATGCCACATGGTGGTGTTTGGAATGGAAAGGAGGGGGATCTCGGTGCATCGTTTAAGACACGATACAATCTCAACGGATTGTGCAATATGGAGTTCCGATGTGCGCGAGCTTCGAATTTACGTTCTTATGATCAATTTGCCGAGCTTATACATGACGCTTTGAGGATATGGCCTGGACTAACAGTCGAGGTGGCGCCTCCGAAGTATTCCATGCAGAAGCAAGTCTTTCCTGACCGCCCCGGCATCGGCTGGATGCTCTATTTGCCGGGCCGGATCGAGCCTGAGAAGGTTCCAGAGGCTCCGATGCTTCGTTACGTAAAAGACCTGAACGGTGCTGAGGGGACCATCATCATCAGCGTGATTGACGAGCCGTTCGACGTCGACAACGCGGAGCATGTGAGGGTGGCGAACGCGCTGGAAATTCGATTGGCCGATCAGGGACTCTTACCGCGATACGCAGACCTGTGACCCAATGTGGCCCGCTTCAGGCGGGCCATTTTTTCCAAGGCCACTCGGCTACCTCGCTCGCTTCGTCCTGCGTGGAATCGCCGTTTTCCAACTCGCGAAGCATCGATGATGACCGTCGCGTCGATCACTTCTTGGATCGCGCACGGCCTGCCACATCGCGCCGCTCGACTGATTGGTAAGGCGCCAAATAGCTCTGGCCCGCTGCGCGGCCGACCGGTCAATCGGGTCCGCGCGTGCTTCTTTACTAACACCTCCATCTCACTGCATTCGCCCACCGTTGGTTTCCCTTGAAAACCCAACGGCAGCGCGTAGCGCTGTGCCGGAGCTATTTCGTGCTGAACCAGCGCGCCAAAACAACTAGCTAGTCAGACCGTGCGCGGTCCAAGCCCGGTTAGGCTTGTGAGGGCACTCGCTACTGCCGGACCACGTGCGATCTTCTGTGCCGGGGCCGGCCTGAAGCACTTTGGATGGGGATAGCTGTTTCTTTGGTTACTTTCTTTGCAGCAGCAAAGAAAGTGACTGCCGCCCCGCACAGGGGCAGTACAAATAGCCCGACACGAAAGCGGGATCCGGCGAAAACCAGCGCGCGAGCAACCCCACACCTCAGGCCTTCTTAACGAATTCCGTTTTAAGGCTCATTGCTCCGAACCCATCGATCTTGCAGTCGATATCATGATCGGCGTCGACCAGGCGAATGTTTTTGACCTTGGTGCCCATCTTGACAACCCCGCCGCCGCCCTTGAGCTTCAGATCCTTGATGACCGTAACCGTGTCACCATCCTGAAGAATATTCCCCGCGGAATCGCGATAAACCTTCGCAGCGGGTTCCGACGACGCGGCGCTCGACTGCGCCGGCCATTCATGCGCGCATTCCGGGCAAATATACAAATCTGCGTCCGCGTAAGTGAATGCCGAATTGCATTTCGGACAGGGAGGTAGAGCGTTCATACGTATTCCTTGATGCCTCGCGGCGGAAGTGAAAGCCGGCAAGTATAGCGTTCTCCGGAACCTAACAATCCAGTGGGAAGGCGGAGCGCAGCGCCGGATGTATTATTGCTGATCCAGCGCGTAAGGACGCAGCAGCAAGAAAAGCAGCCCCTCCGATTCGCCGAAGCGGACACAATCCATGCCCAACGCCAACACCGCCCTGATAGAACGCTTCTACACAGCGTTTCAGAACCGCGACGCTGAAGCAATGGCCGCCTGCTACGCCCCCGATATCCAGTTTCAGGACCCCGCCTTCGGCGTGCTGCGCGGCAGGGAAGCCGGCGACATGTGGCGCATGCTCCTCGGTCGCGCCACCGATTTCACGCTGACCTTCGACGCCATCGAATCGATCGGCCAGATGGCGAGCGCGAAAGCCGTCGCGCGCTACACCTACTCCGCGACAGGCCACATCGTCGTCAACCGGATCGAGTCGCGCTTCGCGATCCGCGACGGCTTCATCGCCGAACAAACCGATGTCTTCGATCTCTGGCGCTGGAGCCGTCAGGCGCTCGGCGCGAGCGGCTGGCTCTTCGGCTGGACGCCGCAGATGCAACGCGCGATCCGCACGAAAGCGCGCAGAACGCTCAAGGCATACCGCGAGAAGGCAGTGCCATGACGCGCATCGAACGCAACGATCAATCGCCGATCGACGCCGCGCGTCTCGAAGACGAGTGGCTCGAAGCCGATGCCTACGGCGGCTTCGCATCCGGCACCGTCGGCACCATGCGAACACGCCGTTATCATGCCCTCCTGCTCGCCGCGACGCAGCCGCCCGCCGGGCGCGTCGTGCTCGTCAACGGCATCGAAGCGTGGCTCGACGTGAACGGCGAGCGCTTCCCCCTGACGATGCAGCGCTACGCGCCCGATGTGCTCTATCCGGATTCATCGGCGAGCCTGTTCTCCTTCGACACCGAGCCGTGGCCGACATGGCGGTATCGAATCGGCGACGATGCGGTCGTCGTCGCGGAAGTGTTCGTCGCGAAACAGAGCCGTGAAACGGTGCTGCGCTGGCGTCTCGAAGACGCGGCCATGCCGGCCTTCGAGGCCGCGCGCCTGCAAGTGCGCCCGCTGCTTTCGGGGCGCGACTATCACGCGCTGCATCACGAGAATCCGGCCTTTTCTTTCGATGCGACGCTCGAAGGCGAGCGCGTGCAATGGCAGCCTTACGGCGACCTGCCCGCGATCTGCGCGACGTCGAACGGCGCCTACGAACACGAGCCCGACTGGTATCGCAACTTCTCCTACGCGCGCGAACGCGAGCGCGGGCTCGATTTCTCCGAAGACCTCGCCACACCCGGTGTGTTCACCTTCGATCTCGCGCGCGCCGAAGCCGTCATGATCCTGCACGCGCACACGGGCCGCGACAAGCCGTTCGAAGACAGCGCGCTCACGCATGCATTGCAGCGGGTGACGCGCGAAGCGGAGCGCCGCGCCTCGTTCGGCTCGCGGCTCGCGCGCTCGGCGGATGCGTACGTCGTGAACCGCAACGTCGGACGCACGATCATCGCCGGTTTTCCGTGGTTCACCGACTGGGGCCGCGACACCTTCATCTCGATGCGCGGCCTCCTGGTCGCGGCGGGACGGTCTCAGGAAGCAGAGTCGATCCTGCTCGAATGGGCCGACACGATCTCGGAAGGCATGGTGCCGAACCGCTTCCCGGACAGCGGCGGTCTGCCCGAGTACAACGCGGTCGATGCATCGCTGTGGTTCGTCGTCGCGGTGGGGGATTATCTGGCGACGGGCCACGCGCACGCCGCGACCACGAGCCGCCTGCAACGCGCCGCCGACGCGATTCTCGACGGCTATTCCCGCGGCACGCGCTTTCGCATCGCCGCGGATTCGGATGGCCTGCTGCGCGCGGGCGTTCCCGGTGTGCAGCTCACGTGGATGGACGCGAAGGCGGGCGACTGGGTCGTGACGCCGCGCATCGGCAAGCCGGTCGAAGTGCAGGCGTTGTGGATCAACGCGCTGTCCATCGCGAGCGCGTGGAATGCGCGCTGGCAGGCCTTGCGCGATCAGGCGCGGGCATCGTTCGCGGCGCGCTTCGTCGATCCCGATACGCACGCGCTCTTCGATGTCGTCGACGTGGATCACGAGCCCGGCAAGATCGATCGCTCGATTCGCCCGAACCAGATCTTCGCGGTCGGCGGGCTGCCGTTTCCGCTCGTCGATGGCGATATCGCGCGCGGCGTCGTCGGGCAGGTCGAGGCGCATCTGCTGACGCCGCTCGGCCTGCGCACGCTCGCGCCCTCCGATCCCGCCTACAAGGCGCACTACGCGGGCGGCGTGTCGGACCGCGACGGCGCGTATCACCAGGGCACCGTGTGGCCGTGGCTGATGGGCCCGTTCGTCGAGGCGTGGGTGCGCGTGCACGGCGCGGCGGGCGCGCGCGAACGCTTTCTGGCGCCGCTCCACGCGCATCTCGATCGATACGGTCTCGATCACATCAGCGAAGTCGCCGATGGCGACGCGCCTTTCACACCCGGCGGCACGCCTTTCCAGGCGTGGTCGCTCGCGGAGCTCATGCGCGTCGAAAAGCTGCTCGCGGCGCCATGAGCGCGATGCGCGCTGGTTGCCATCAAAACGCGCTAAATTACGAGTCTTGCCCGCCGATTTGCGCGCCGCAAACGAGGAGACGCCCATGCCGAAACCGCGCCCCGTCAATCAGCTCGACACCGTCGAGGGTTCACGGCTCCATTCGAAGGACTGCCCGCGCTGGCAGCGCTGGGGGCCGTATCTGAGCGAGCGTCAATGGGGCACGGTGCGCGAGGATTACAGCGAGTTCGGCACCGCGTGGGAATACTTTCCGCACGATCATGCGCGCAGCCGCGCATATCGCTGGGGCGAGGACGGCCTTGCCGGTTTCGGCGACGACAAGCTCAACTGGTGCATCTCGCTCGCGCTGTGGAACGGCTGCGATCCGATCATCAAGGAGCGGCTCTTCGGCCTGACGAACCAGGAAGGCAATCACGGCGAGGACGTGAAGGAGCTGTACTTCTACGTCGACGGCACGCCGACGCATTCGTACATGCGCATGCTCTACAAGTACCCGCACGCGGCGTTTCCCTACGCCGATCTCGTCGATGAAAACGCGCGGCGCGGCGCCGACATGCCCGAGTACGAAGTGCTCGACACCGGCGTCTTCGACGACGAGCGCTACTTCGACGTGCAGGTCGAATACGCGAAGCACACTGCCGACGACATCCTGATGCGCGTGACGGTCGAGAATCGCGGCGCCGTGTGGGCCGCGCTCGACGTGCTGCCGCAGATCTGGGCGCGCAACACGTGGTCGTGGAAGCCGACGCCGGTCAGGCCGTCGCTGAAAGTGGAGACGGTGGAGGGCGAAGGCACGTACGTGCTCGCGGAGCAGGCGGGCCACGAGCCGATGGTCGTGACCGCATGGTCGCCCGATGCGGAGAATATCGATTGGCTCTTCTGCGAGAACGAAACCAACGTCGAGCGGCTTTTTCGCATGAAAGGCGAGGGACCGTTCAAGGACGGCTTCAACGATTACATCCTGCATGGCGACGAAGACGCGATCCGCCGCGACAACGGCACGCGCGCCGCGGCGCACGCGCATCTCGAAGTCGAGCCGCACGGCAAGGCCGTGGTGTATCTGCGCTGGCGGCCGGAATCCGCGCCCGACAGCGTGCCGCTCGACGCCGAAGGGCTCTTCGCGCGCCGCATCGCGGAAGCGGACGAGTTCTACGGCGCGCTGCAACACGACATCGCCGATGCGGATCAGCGGCTCGTGCAGCGTCAGGCGCTCGCGGGCATGCTGTGGTCGAAGCAGTACTATCAATTCGACGTGACGCGCTGGCTCGACGGCGATCCGCTGCAGCCGAAGCCGCCGAAGCCGCGGCGCTCCGGGCGCAACGCGGACTGGCGGCATCTGTGCAACGCGGACATCGTGTCGATGCCGGACAAGTGGGAGTATCCGTGGTACGCGTCGTGGGATCTCGCGTTCCATGCGGCCGCGTTTGCGCTGGTCGATCCGGCGTTCGCGAAGCGTCAGTTGCTGTTGCTCGTGAAGGACCGCTATCAGCATCCGAACGGCCAGTTGCCCGCCTATGAATGGGCGTTCAGCGATGCCAATCCCCCCGTGCATGCATGGGCGACGTGGCGCGTCTACGAAATCGATCGGGCGATCACCGGCAAGGGCGACCGCGACTTTCTGGAGCTCGTGTTCCACAAGCTCCTGCTGAACTTCTCGTGGTGGGTCAACCGCAAGGACGCCGACGGCAAGAACATCTTCCAGGGCGGCTTTCTCGGGCTGGACAACGTGGGTATTTTCGATCGCTCGTCGCCGCTGCCGACAGGCGGCCATATCGATCAGGCCGACGGTACCGCGTGGATGGCCGCGTATGCGCTCGACCTGATGCGCATCGCGCTGGAGCTCGCGTATGAGAACAAGGTGTTCGTCGATATCGCGGTGAAGTTCTTCGAGCACTTCCTGTATATCGCGGAAGCAGTGAGCTGCGAGGACAACTGCGATACCGGCCTCTGGGACAGCGAGGACGAGTTCTTCTACGACAAGCTGCGTCTGCCGGACGGCTCGAACGTCCCGATGCGCATTCGCTCGATCGTCGGGCTGATTCCGCTTTTCGCGGTGCATGTGCTGGAGCCGAAGGTGTATCGCTCGCTGCCGGAGTTGCGCGAGCGCCTGCACTGGTTCCTGGAGCATCGCACCGATCTGTCGCGGCTCGTGTCGCGCTGGAATGTCGCCGGTCAGGGC
This sequence comes from Caballeronia sp. 11_S32, assembly GCF_056930355.1. Lineage (NCBI taxonomy): Bacteria > Pseudomonadati > Pseudomonadota > Betaproteobacteria > Burkholderiales > Burkholderiaceae > Caballeronia > Caballeronia sp. 11_S32. Next base: position 1,181,019 of record NZ_JBXOWH010000004.1, on the reverse strand, counting down.
AATAGCGTGCTGCTGTCGCTGTTGCGCGGACACCGCATGAAGGCGCTTCTCAGGCGCATGCTCGACGAAACCGAGTTCCTGTCCGATCACGGCGTGCGCGCGCTTTCACGCGTGCATCTCGATAATCCGTTCGTTTTCTATCACAACAGCGAGAGCTTCAGCATCCGTTATCTGCCGGGAGAATCGGACTCGCGCGTCTTCGGCGGCAATTCGAACTGGCGCGGACCGGTGTGGATGCCGGTGAACTATCTGCTGATCGAATCGATCCACGAATTCCATCGCTATTACGGCGATGATTTTCGCGTCGAATATCCGACCGGCTCCGGGCAGAAGTTCTCGCTCGCACAGATCGCCGACGAACTCGCGCGCCGCGTCACCACGCTCTTTCTGCTCGACCGGAACGGCGAGCGCCCCGTGATGGCCGCGTATCCGCTGCTGCAGGCCGATCCGCGTTCGCGCGGCCTCGTGCTCTTTCACGAGTACTTTCACGGCGACAACGGGCGCGGCGTGGGCGCTTCGCATCAGACGGGCTGGAGCGGGCTGGTCGCGCTGCTGCTGCAGCCGCATGCGACGGGCCCGTCCGGCGTCGTGCCGCTCGCGGGCGAAGCGGATGCCGAGATTCAGGAGTTCGCCGGGGCGAAGTAGCGGCGCGGCACGCTATTTGGCGTTTGGTATTCCGCGACCGCCAGACGCTCAACGCCGCACCCATTGTTCAGAATTATCTGGTGTCGTCGGCTGCTTCAACTGCGTAAGTTTGCTAAATCGCAAATTAATGACGGTTGGTACAACGGAATGAGTCACTCCATCAGCACGTATTCCTTGAGCGGCTATCAGATGCGTCGGGGCGTCTGCGGCATCACCCGCGTCGAGCATGAGCATTGCCCGCCGTTCGCATTGGTCATGCTGGTGTTCGTCGCCGCCATGCTGGGCGGCACATACCTCACGAGCGAGTTCGACAGCATCGCCGCCGGGTGGGTCGGCGGCGTCGCGATCCTTGTCGGGCTGGGCGCGCTCATCGATCGGTGGTTCACCGGCGCACAGGCGTTGGAGCGCCGCATTCGGCAGCGCGAGAAGGCACGCCGGAAAGCCCTTTGCGCGACGCCGTTCAATCTGGGTCTCAGGCGGCAGCAATCTCCCGACTGGACCGGTTCAACAACACGGGAATGGACTTCGACGTCGGCGTACCGGCGCCATCCGCCACCGATGACAACGGCACGAGCGGGTTAGTCTCCGGATAGTACGCACCGAGGCAGCCGCGCGGAATGTCGTACTCCACGAGCGTGAAGCCGTTCACGCGGCGCTCGACGCCATCGTCCCACACGCTCGTGATGTCCACGAGTTCGCCCGGCTCGAAACCGAGCATGTCGATATCCTCGCGGTTCGCGAACAGAACATGCCGCTGCCCGTACACGCCGCGATAGCGGTCGTCGAGACCGTAGATCGTCGTGTTGTACTGATCGTGCGAGCGCGTGGTCATCAGCGTCATCAGGCGTTCGCCGTGAAGGGCGCGGGCGCGGTGGATCGGCGTATCGAATGCGATCTCATGCACGATGAACTGCGCCTTGCCGCTGTCCGTCTTCCAGATGCGATCCCGCGAGGCCACGCCCAGATGGAAGCCGCCGGGTTGCTTCAGACGTTCGTTGTAGCGCTCGAAGCCGTCTATCACCTGCTCGATGCCATCGCGGATCAGCGCGTAGTCGTTCGCATGCGCGAGCCAGTTCACCTTCGCGGAGCCGAGCGCCGCATGCGCCATGCGCGCGACGATCGCCACTTCCGAAAGCAGGTTCGTCGACGCCGGCTTGTTCATGCCGTACGAGATATGCACCATGCTCATCGAATCCTCGACGGAGACGCCTTGCGCCACGCCGTTCTGCATGTCGATCTCGGTGCGGCCGAGCGTCGGCAGGATGAGCGCGTCGCGGCCGTGAACGAGATGGCTGCGGTTGAGCTTCGTCGTGATGTGCACGGTGAGGTCGCACGAGCGCATCGCTTCCCAGGTGCGCGGCGTGTCGGGCGTGGCGATCGAGAAATTGCCGCCCAGTCCGATGAACACCTTCACCTTGCCTTCGAGCATTGCGTGGATGGTTTCGACGACGTCGTAGCCGTGCTCGCGCGGCGGCTCGAAGTCGTAGGCGGCGCCGAGCCTGTCGAGAAACTCCTGCGTCGGCTTTTCCTCGATGCCCACGGTACGGTCGCCCTGCACGTTCGAGTGGCCTCGCACCGGGCATAGGCCCGCGCCGCGCCGGCCTATGTTGCCGCGCATCATCATCAGGTTCGAAAGCAGTTGCACGGTCGGCACGGAGTTCTTGTGCTGCGTGAGACCCATGCCCCACGTCGCGATGACCGCGCGGCCGTTTGCGTAGATGTCGGCGAGCTTGAGGAGGTCGTCCATTTCCACGCCGGATTCCGCGATGATCGCGTCCCAGCTCTCGGCGCGCAGGTCGTCGGCGAAGGCGTCGAAGCCGACCGTATGCTCCGCGATGAAATCCACGTCGATCACGCGCGCGCCGCCATGCGCGCGGGCTTCGTCGTCGAGTTCGATCACGCGCTTCGCGACGCCCTTGATGAGCGCGAAGTCGCCGCCGACCTTCGGGCGGATGAACACCGAGCTGATCTTCACGCCCTTGGGCGAGAGCATGTCGAGCGTATGCTGCGGGCTCGCGAAACGTTCGAGGCCGCGCTCCTTCAGCGGATTGATCGACACGATGGTCGCGCCGCGCTTCGCGCAGTCGCGCAGTTCGCCGAGCATGCGCGGATGGTTCGTGGCCGGGTTCTGGCCAAAGAGCAGCAGCGTGTCGGCGTGCTCGAAGTCATCGAGCGTGACCGTGCCCTTGCCAATGCCGACCGTATGCGGCAAGCCGCGGCTCGTCGCTTCGTGGCACATGTTCGAGCAATCGGGGAAGTTGTTGGTGCCGTACATCCGCACGAACAGCTGGTAAAGAAACGCGGCTTCGTTGCTCGCGCGGCCCGACGTGTAGAACGCGGCGCGGTTCGGATCGTCGAGCTTCTTCAGATGCGAGGCGATGAGCTCGAACGCCGCGTCCCATTCGATAGGCACATAGCGGTCGCGCTTCGCATCGTAGACGAGCGGATCGGTCAGCCGCCCGTGCTGCTCCAGTTCGTAATCCGATTGCGCCATCAGCGACGACACCGTGTGCTCCTCGAAGAACGCGGGTGTCACGCGCTTGCTCGTGGCCTCGGCGGCGACGGCCTTCACGCCGTTCTCGCAGAACTCGAACGTCGATGCATGCTCGCGGTCCGGCCACGCGCAGCCGGGGCAATCGAAGCCGTCCGGCTGGTTCTGCTTGAAGAGCGTCCGGTAGTTCCCGCCCGTCACCTTCTCCTTGACGAGATTGATGGCGACCTGCTTCAGCGCGCCCCAGCCCGCGGCAGGATGTGTATAAGGTTCGATGCGAGGTTCCGGCGTCTTCATGGCGTTCGATTTCAGGAAAACATGCGATAAGACGAAGCGTACTGTGTCCCGAATCGAGCGCGGCGCACAGAAAATGCGAAATCGGAGGGATACAGTTGCGACGTTTTGACATAGACTGCAATTCACATCCGATCGAAAGGAACACGCGCGTTGAAGCTCTACGAAAAGCTCGCCGATGAAATCGAGGAAGCCGTGCGCCGCGGCGTGTTCGCGCCCGGCGAGAAGATCGCGTCCGTGCGGCAGGCCAGTCAGCAGCACGACGTGAGCATCAAGACGGTGCTGCACGCTTACGCCATCCTGGAAAGCCGCGGCGTGCTCGAGACGCGGCCGCAGTCCGGCTACTTCGTGCGCGCGACGCGCGAGGCGTTGAAGACCGAGCCGAAGCGCACGGGGCGCGCGATCGCGGTGGCATCGGAAGTCGATGTCAGCCGGCTCGTGCTGTCGACCTTGCGCAGCATCCGCGCGCACGACGCCGTGCCGTTCGGCTCGCCGTATCCCGATCCCGGGCCGTTTCCGTGGCGGCGCATCAACCAGTACGCGAACGCCATCGCGCGGCGGCATGCGAGCTGGAATCTCATCGACGATCTGCCGCCCGGTAATGCCGAACTGATTCGCCAGATCGCGCGGCGCTATGCGGAGAATGGCGTGCCGGTGGATCCGGAGGAAATCGTCATCACCGTCGGCGCGACCGAGGCCATCAATCTGAGTCTGCAGGCCGTCGCGAAGCCGGGCGACACCGTCGCTGTCGAATCGCCGACCTATTACGCGATGCTGCACGCCATCGAGCGACTCGGCATGCGCGCGATCGAAGTGCCGACGCATCCGGCGGAAGGCATCGACATCGAGGCGCTCGCGCAGGTGATCGCGCGCAGGAAGATCGCCGCGTGCATGGTGATGCCGAATTTCCAGAATCCGCTGGGTTTTCAGATGCCGGACGAGCGCAAGCGCCAGTTGATGCAACTGCTCACGGCGCACGATATCCCGGTCATCGAGAACGATGTCTATCACGAGCTTTATTACGGCGACGCGCGCCCATCGGCGCTCAAGAACTTCGACACGAAGGGGCTCGTGCTGCATTGCGCGTCGTTTTCCAAGAGTCTGACGGCGTCGTACCGAATCGGCTGGGCGATGCCGGGGCGGTATCGGGCGCAGGTCGAGAAGCTCAAGTTCCTCAACACGCTGACGACGCCGTCCGTGCCGCAAGTCGCGATCGCCGATTATCTGCGCCAGGACGGCTACGACCGGCATCTGCGGCGCGTGCGCAAGCTGTACCGGCAGCAGTCGCGCATCATGAGCGCGATGGTCGAGCGCTTCTTTCCGTCGGGCACGCGAATTTCCGTACCGCAGGGCGGTTACGTGTTGTGGGTGGAACTGCCGGAGAACGTCGATTCGATGCGGCTCTATCGCGCGGCGCTCGAAAGCGGCATCACGGTCGGGCCGGGCCATATGTTCTCCACGCGCAATGCCTTCAGCCACTTCATCCGGCTCAACTACAGTTATCCGTGGACGGCCGCGAGCGAGGCCGCGCTGCAGCGGCTCGGCGAGCTCGCCGGCGAGATCAGCGCGCGCCCGGCCGCGCATGCGAACAAGGAGATCGCGCATGAGCGATGAGATCGATCCGGCGCTCGTCGCGGTGCTGGCGCAGCTCTGGCGCGCGCGGACGGAAACGCCCGGGCGCGCGTGGTCGCTTGCGAAGCTGGCGAAACAGTCCGGTTTGCCCATGAGCGCGCTGCGGCGGCAATTGACCGGGCTCGCGGACGGCGGGCTGGTGGAGATGCAGATGAGCGAGGAAGGGACGGGAAGCGCGTGGTTGACGGAGGAAGGGGTAGGGCTTTGCCGGGCGGTGTTCGGGGAGGATGGCGCGGATTGATTATTTGACGTCATTGATATACGATATGTATATCAAATAGTGAGGGCGAGATGGGACGAATTTTGATTGACCTGCCCGATGAACAAATCGATGAACTCGCAGCGCTCGGTGAGGAGCAGCAACGTTCGCGAGCGGCCGTAATTCGCGACGCCATAAGCGCCTATGTCGCGAGTAATAAGCGTGGTCCCGTCGTGGATGTATTCGGCATGTGGGAGAGTAGAAAGATCGACGGATTGCAGTATCAGCAGGAGTTGCGCGAAGAATGGTAAGAGCGCTCTTCGATACGAATATCCTGATCGACTACCTGCTGGGAATAAATGCCGCAAAAGAGGAAATCGAGCGTTACGAACAGCGCTCGATCAGCATCGTCACGCTGATGGAAGTCCTCGTGGGCGCAAAGCCTGATGGCGATTCCTCCATTCGGGCCTGGCTCGCAACTTTCGATCTTGTGCCCCTTGATTCGTCCGTCGCAAACTTGGCGATTTCCATTCGTAAGAGAGCACGTATCAAGCTGCCAGATGCCATTGTGTGGGCGTCGGCGCAATCAGTCGGTGCGCTTCTCGTTTCGCGCAATACGAAGGACTTCCCGCCTGATGATCCAGGCGTTCGGATGCCGTATCAAGTGTAACCGCGCCTTGGCTGCCGTCCCTTGGACATCCACATCACCCTGCACGGCCGCCGCGACCTGACCGGCCAGATCTACGGCCAGTTGCGCGCGGGCATCATCGAAGGGCGGCTTGCCGCCAACGCGCGCCTTCCCTCCACGCGAGACCTCGCCACGCAGCTCGGCGTGTCGCGCAAGACCACGCTCGAAGTCTTCGAGCGCCTCATCGCGGAAGGCTTTCTGCGCACGCGCGCGGGCGACGGCACCTTCGTCGCCGAAGGGCTCGCGCGGCTGCCGTCCGCCCCTGCGGAGGCGACATCGGCCCGCGCCCGCGCCATCGGCATCTGGCGCAAGATGCCCGAGCGCATGGCGATGCCGATGCCGCCCGCCCACGAAACGCTCGACTGCGACTTCAGGGGCGGCGTGACCGACAAGACGCTCTTTCCCTACGACGCCTGGCGACGCTGTCTCAATCAGGCGCTGCGCACGCAGGCGCGCACGAGCGGCGGCGTCGCGGGCTATTGCGATCCGGGCGGCGAGCAGGCGTTGCGGCTCGGCATCGCGCGCTATCTCGCGTTCAGCCGCGCGGTCGTGTGCAACTGGCAGGACGTCATCGTGACGCAGGGCGCGCAGCAGGCGCTCGATCTGCTCGCGCGCGTCACGATCCAGCCGGGCGATGTCGTCGCGGTGGAGGAGCCGGGCTATCCGCCCGCGCGCGCGCTGTTCGCGGCGCTCGGCGCGCGCATCGCCCATGTGCCGGTGGACGGCGAGGGCATCGTCGTCGGCAAGCTGCCGCGCAACACGCGTCTCGTCTATGTGACGCCGTCGCACCAGTTTCCGCTCGGCATGCCGATGAGCCTCGACCGCCGCGTCGAGCTCCTCGAATGGGCGGCGAAGCGCGGCGCGGTGGTCGTCGAGGACGACTACGACGGCGAATTCCGCTTCGAAGGCCGGCCGGTGGAATCGCTGAAGAGTCTGGACCGCGCGGGGCTCGTCGCGTATGTCGGCACGTTCTCGAAGACGCTCTTTCCCGACCTGCGGCTCGGCTACGTGGTGCCGCCCGCGACGCTCTCGGAGCCGCTCTGGAACGCGAAGCAGGTCTGCGACTGGCACAGTTGCCTGCTCACACAGGCGGCGCTCGGCGCGTTCATGCTCGACGGCGAATACGCGAAGCATCTGCGCCGCATGCACAAGGCCTATGCACAACGGCGCGCGGCGCTGATCGAGCGGCTGAAAGGCGAGCTCGCGCGCTGGTTCGAGCCGCTGCCTGCGACGGCGGGCATCCATCTGGTCGCGCGGCTCGCCGCTTCCTTGCGCGAGGATGAAGTCGTCGCGGCGGCGCGCGCGATATCGGTCGGGCTGTATGGGATCCGCCCGTTCCACGCGAGCGAGCCGGCGCAGCAGGGCATGCTGTTCGGCTACGGCGGCACGGGCGTCGCGGCGATCGAGCGCGGCATGACGCGTCTCGCCGCGCTCATGCCGACGCTCGCCCGCTAGCTTCGCGCCATCACTGATCGCACAGCAGCAGCAGCTTTTCCTGCGGCGTGCAGGCCGCCTTCTTCGGCTTCTGCGTGGTCGCATCCTGCTCGCCGCGCACCGCAACCTTGCGCGCCGGGTTTTGCGACTGCTCGGCCGCCGCCGTGCGCTGCGCAATGCACGCGCGCAAGTGCTTTTCCATCGGCGGATAGTATTTCCAGCCCTTCGTGAGCGGCGGCAGTTCGAGATGCACCTGCTTCCACTTCGGATGGCCCTGCGCCTGCAGCGTGTCGAAGTTCGTGCACAGCGAGTCGGCGAATTTCGACAGCGCGCCCACCGTGCCGCGCAAGCCGTAGTCATAGGTCACGAGGAAGGCCTTCACGGTGAGCGTCGGCGTGTCTTCCTGAATCCAGTTCGGATAGCTCGTCGTGCGGATCGTCGCGGGGAAGTAGGTCTGCTTCGCGCGCGCGGTTTCGGGCGCGCTCGAATCGAGGCGCAGCAGCTTGATCTGCTTCAGCAACTCGGGATTCATGTCCTGAAAGAGCTTGGCCGGCTGGCCTGCGACGATCACCGCGACGTCGATCTTGCCGACGATCAGCCGCGCGAGCGAATCCTCGTTGTTGAGGTGCTGCTCGTTGGCATCGGCGATCGGCTCGCCGAACATCAGCCGATACAGCGTCTCCGCCGACTGCGCCGTGCCGCTGCCGATCGGCCCGACGCTGATGTTCTTGCCCTTGATCTCGTGGATGAACTTCATCGGCGAATCCGCGCGCGTGACGAAGTAAATTTCCTCGTCGTAGAGCGGCATGATGAGCCGCAGCGGCTTGATGATCTTGCCGGCGTCGGCGTTGCCCGAGGTCGCCATGTCCATGTACGCCTGATACACGTCCGACTGCACCAGCGCGAACTTCACGCCGGGCTCGTAGCGCATGCGCTGCACGTTCTCCGCCGAGCCCTTCGACGGCAGCACTTCCAGATCGATGCCCGCCGGCTCGGCCACGTACTTCGACAGATCCTGCCCGATCTGGATATACGTGCCGCGTTCCTGGCCCGTCGTGATCTTGTAGGGAATCGGCTCGGCGGCGAAGCTCGATCCGGCGCCGATCAGCCCGGCGATGGCAAGAAGTGCCAGCGCGCCCCGTGCGGCGTTGCGCATGTGTTTCGTGGTGAACATGATTGACCCTTTGTCGGAGTTGGACGGGTACTTGGGAAACTCGCGCAACGTGGATATCGGTCCGCGGCGCGCGCAATTCGATCATGCCCGGTCACTCACATGCGGCTTCACGCGTAGAAGCGTGGCGTGTGCTTGCCGTGCGTCGTCGTTGTCTCTGCGTGTTCTGATATTTGCGTGCTGCTTTTTACGTCGTTCTTGTGCGTGTTCTTTCAGCGCGACGGCTTCGACGCCTGCTCGCCGCTGCTCCAGCCATATTGCTTGATGGCGCGTTCGAGCTCTTCGGATTTGTCGGAGTCCATACGCGAGCCCGCCGGCACGTTGCCGAACTGGGGCGGTGCCGTCGTGACGGCGGCCGGCTGCGCGACGCGCGGCACGGCGTTCGTCTGCGCGACGGGCTGGCTGACGACCGGCGGGACGCGCTGCGCGGTGGCGGTCTGTGCGGCCACCGGCTGTGCGCTGGCCGCAGGGGGGCGCGGCACGGCCGCCTGCATTGTCGCCGTGGACGGCGGCAGCGAACTGCTCTGATTCGCGGGCTGCGGCGGGCGTGGCACGGCGGCCCGCGTGCCCGGCGCCGGCGATGCGGACGGCTGCGGCGGGTCTTCGCCGAGGTAATACGGAGCGCGCGGGTTGGCGGGGCGAGCGGCCTGCTGCGGCTGCTCGTCGCCGAGATAGTAGGGCGCGCGCGGGTTCGCGGCGCGCGGCGTGGCCGCGGCGGCGGGCTTCGATTCTTCGTCGCCGAGATAGTACGGCGCGCGCGCCGCCGGCGTGACCGGCGCCGGGTTGGCCTTCGCTGCCGGCTGCGGCGGCGATGGCACCGCGGCCTGCGTGGTTGCGCGCGCGGCGGGCGCGGGCGCCGTCATCGTCGTGGCGACGGCGGGCGCGGTGGGTGCGGCGGGCGCGGCGGGCGGCATGACCGACGCGGTGAGCGCGTTCGTCGCGGCTTGGCCACGCGCGATCTTCTCTGCGCGGGATAGGTAGGCGTCGTCGTCGTCGGTCTGACGCGCGGCGCTGGCGCTCCGTTGCGCCGGGCGCCGCTCGGCGGCGGGTTTCTGCGCGAGGGTGCTGGGCTGTTTCGCGGCGGGCGCTGCAACGTTTGCCTGCGCGGAAAGCGGCGCGGTCGCGCCGGTGCCCGGCCTCGGCGCCGTGCTTGCCGTGTCTGCCGCAGGCGGCGCCGTGCCCGGCACCTTTTTCGCGAGCGCCGCCGATGCGCTCGGCGCGAGCCAGCCGGCATGCGAGATCACGCGTTCGAGCATGGCCTGCGATTCGATGTTGCTGCCGTCGAGTGCGAGCGCCTCGCCGGCGTTCTGCTGCACGCATGCCCACGCGGAGGTCCGCTCGCAGGCGCGCGCGAGCTGCAGCGCGGCCTCGCGCTGCGCTTCACGCTTGACGAGTTCGTCCTTCAGGGCTTCGTACTCCGCGCGCGCCTGCTGCTGCGCGGGAAGCACCTTGAGACGCGCGCGCGCGGTGGCGAGGTCGTGCTGGTCCAGCGCGACGCGCACGCCTTGCAGCGAATCGCCGGACGCGAGCGCGCGCGTGTCGGCGGGCGCGCGCCGCTCGGCGACGGCCGGCGCGGCGGGCGTCCCCTGGCTATCGATCGCGCCGCGCACGAGCGCGCCGACCTTCGAGTCGATCACGCCGGAGACGCTGTGATCGGCGGAAGGCGTGCCGCTGCCATCGGAATCGCCGAGCTGGTAATAGAACACCGCGCCGAGCAGCAGCACGAGCCCGCACGCGCCCGCGATGATCGTCTTCTTCTGGTTCCAGCGCTCGGAACCGGGCAGGGCGTCGGAATCGTTGCTGGATTCGGCGTAGGCGTTGCGCGCGGCTTCTTCGGCGCGGCGCGCGCGATATTCGGCGGCTTTCTGGGCGATGCGCTCGCTCGCGCGCTCGGTCCAGCCGGAACGCATGCCCGGCTCGACGCGCTCGGACGGCTTCGTGCCGCCGCCCATCGACGCGCTGGAGGTGGAGGCCGAAGCGGAAGCCGCCGCCGATGCGAGCGGCGCAGAAGCGGTCTTTTCGAACACATTAGCGCGCGGCTTGCCCGCGGCGGCTTCGCGCTTCTGGCCGAACGCGGCGCTGCGATCGGCGCCGCAATTGGGGCAGCTGTCGGCGTTTTTGCGCACCGTGCTGCCGCACCGCTGGCAGACAACGGAGAACATGGATGCCGGAAACGTCAGACGCGTGGTCATGCTGGAGCCCTCGAAGGACATGTGCGTGAGGTTGCCAGATTCGCGTGGCCGCCAATGCGCGCCGGGTCGCCGCGCCTGTATCCAGGGACGCAGCCCTGCGGCAGCAATCCTTCGTATTGTTTCCCGGGCGCCATGCGCCATGGCGGGAAACGACATTCCGACTATGGTTCAACCGTTATCGGACGTCAACTGCCTTTCGCACCTACTCCGGGCCGCGCCAGTGCGTCTCGCTGTGCCTCGTAAGCGCCGGGACGGCTGGGTCCGGCGCATGGCCCTGAAGTGGAATGTGAAAGCGTCGGATCGATGCGCATGCAGGGCCGGACCGGCTCGCGCGGCGCGCCTCGCTTCTCTCGCTCACGATTATTTCTGACATTTTGGGATGGCGCCGGCGGTTTTGAACCGCCAATCCTTAGCCCTAAAACGACAAGGGGGCGTGATCGGCGGATAACCCACTGATGCCAAAGCGATTCCGACAGGTACGTGAGCGTTGCTGCGCGCCCACGCCAGTCGCGTAAACACGGATTGGACCGTCCGGCGAAAAGTGCCGCCGATCGATACGGCATCCGAAGCATCGTTCGAAAGGAGCGCGTTTCGTCCCGTCGCAACGCGTAAAAACGACACGGGCCGCGACGCGAGAATCGCGCCGCGGCCCGTGCCGGTCCAGCCGTGAGCCTTACTCGGCGAGTTGCAGCTTGCCGTCGATGCGGCGGTTCAGGCCGAGCGGATTCTCCGTCTTGAGCGCGTCGGGCAGGAGCGCGTCAGGCAAGTCCTGATAGCTCACCGGGCGCAGGAAGCGGTTGATCGCGAGGCTGCCGACCGACGTCGAGCGGCCATCCGCCGTCGACGGGAACGGGCCGCCGTGCACCATCGCGTGACCGACTTCCACGCCCGTGCCGAAGCCGTTCACCAGCAGGCGGCCGGTGCGGCGCTCGAGCGCGGGCAGGACGCGGCGCGCATCGGCGTAGTCCGCTTCGTCGATATGCAGCGCCGAAGTCAGCTGGCCTTCCAGCGATTCGACCAGCGCGAGCATCGTGGCGAGGTCCGGGCAGCGCACGACGAGCGACGACGCACCGAAAATCTCTTCCTGCAGTGCGTGGCTCTTGCGGAACGTTTCGGCGGTGGTGACGAAGAGCGCCGACTGGCCCTGATTGTCGCCCTTGGCTTCGACGCCGCGCGCGGCGGTCGTCACGCCCGCTTCCTCGGCGGCGCGCGCCACGGCGCCCTGATACGTCTTGCAGATGCCCGGCGTGAGCATCGTCTGCGGGGCGGTTTCTTTCAGCGCCGCCGATGCCGCTTCGATGAACTTGTCGAGATCCGGGCCGTCGACGGCGAGGATCAGACCAGGGTTCGTGCAGAACTGGCCCGCGCCCAGGATCAGCGACGACACGAACGCCTTCGCGATGGCTTCACCGCGGTTCTTGAGCGCCGCCGGGAACAGCAGGACCGGGTTGATGCTGCTCATTTCCGCGTAGACGGGGATCGGCTCGGGGCGTGCCGCGGCGATCTTCATGAGCGCCGTGCCGCCGCCGCGCGAACCGGTGAAGCCCGCCGCCTTGATGCGGTTGTCCGCCACGAGGCCCTGGCCGACGTCACGGCCGCTGTCGAACAGCAGCGAGAACGTGCCTTCGGGCATGCCGCAATCCTTCACGGCCTTCTGCACGGCGCGGCCGACGAGTTCCGCCGTGCCCGGATGCGCCGAGTGCGCCTTCACGATGACCGGGCAGCCGGCGGCGAGCGCCGACGCCGTGTCGCCGCCCGCGACCGAGAACGCGAGCGGGAAGTTGCTCGCGCCGAACACGGCGACCGGGCCGACGCCGATATGGCGCAGACGCAGATCGACGCGCGGCAGCGGCTTGCGCTCGGGCTGCGCCGGATCGATGCGCACGCCGAGGAAATCGCCGTTGCGGACCACGTCCGCGAACATGCGCAACTGGCCGACGGTGCGGCCGCGCTCGCCTTCGAGGCGCGCGCGCGGCAGGCCGCTTTCGATCATGCAGCGCTCGATCAGGTCGTCGCCGATATCGAGGATGTTCTGCGCGATCGTTTCGAGAAACTTGGCGCGCGCTTCGGGCGCGGTTTCGCGATACACGTCGAATGCGGTCCACGCGAGCGCGGCCGCGCGGTCGAGGTCGGCGAGCGTCGCGCCGCCGAAAGCCGGTTCGATAGCCGCGCCAGTCGATGCGTTGACGGCCTTGATCGAGCCGTTCGAACCGAAGACCGATTGCTGACCGATGAGCAGGTTGCCAGTGAGTTGCATGATGTCTCGTCCTTGCTGGAGGTGATTCGCGGCGGCCAGTTGTACGATGACCGCCATCTTGCCCGACTATACGGCCTCGCGCGGGCGGCTGTATAGTGAAACCTTTCCATCGCTTGATCGCTTTTAGGAATCACCTCGCGTTTTTTCGCAGGCTGAAGGATGAAGAACACGCTCGATGTACTGATGTCCCGGCTGCGCATGAAGCAGCTGCAATTGCTGATCGCGCTCGACGATCACAAATCGCTGCACAAGGCATCGAGCGCGATGGCGATGACGCAATCCGCCGCGAGCAAGGCGCTCGCCGAGCTCGAATCCATGCTGGAAGCGCCGTTGTTCGAACGCGCGAAGAGCGGGCTGATCCCGAATCCGTTCGGCCGCTGCGTGGTGCGCTACGCGCGCGTGCTTGCCGCCGACCTGAACGCGCTGTGCCAGGAAGTCGCGCAGATCCGCGCGGGCACGGGCGGGCGGCTGACGGTCGGCACGATCATGGGCGCGGTGCCGGGCGTCGTCGCGCCGATCGTCAACGAAATGCACGCGAGGCATCCGGATCTCGCCATCGAAATCATCGAGGATACGAGCGCGCGCATGCTGCCGATGCTCGACGACGGCCGCGTGGATCTCGTGATCGGCCGCTCGAGCGTGTCGGAGCAGCCGTCGAAGTATCACTATCAGCCGCTCGCGGACGAGCCGCTATGCATCGTCGTCGGGCATGGTCACGAGCGCACGGGCGCGCGCGAAGTCGGTTTCGCGGACCTCGCGCATTACCGCTGGGTCACCTACCCGAGCTATATGCCGATGAGCGCGCTGCTCGAACGCGAGCTCGACCTCGCCGGCCTGCCGATGCCCGCGAACCCCATCTCCACGGCCTCGCCGCTCATGACGGTAACGCTGCTGCAGGAAAGCCCCGAACTCGTGTCGATCCTGCCGGCGAGCGTCGCGAAGGTGTTCGAGCGCTCCGGCATGCTGCGGATTCTGCCGGTGCGGATGAAATCGAAATCGCAGACTTATGGCATCGTCACGCGCAAGGGCGGGGCGCTGTCGCCGGCGGCGCGGCAGTTCGTGCAGATGCTGCGCGAACAGAGCCGGCCGCATTGAGTCTCAACGCGTCGCGACGATGAAGATGCGCGGGAAGGGCAGCAGCACGGTGCCGTCGTCGAGCACCGAGTACGCGGCTTTCAGCCCGGCGCGATAGCGGTCGAGATACGCGGCCGTTTCCTGCGCGTTGAGCTTCGCGAGGAATGGCCTGAGTCCGCTGCCCCTGAACCATTCGATGATCGCATCGACACCGCCCTGAAGCGGATGATGGTACGTGGTGCGCCACACATCGACGCGCGCGCACTGCGGCTTCAGCAGCGAGTAGTACCAGTCCGCGCGATAGCGGGCGGTGCGCTCCGCGCCCTTCAGCTTGTCGCGCCACGGGCCGTCCGCGGCGACTTCCCGCATCAGCCGGTGCGCGGGCTCGTCGAGATTGTCGGGCATCTGCACGGCGAGTTGTCCGCCTTGCGCGAGCTTGCCGACGAGCTTCGGAAACAGCGTTTCGTGACCGGGCACCCACTGCAGCGACGCATTCGCGAGAATCAGGTCGAACGGGCCTTCGGCATCCCACGCGGAAATGTCCGCCAGTTGAAAGTCGATGTGCGGCAAGCGCTTTTGCGCCGCGTCGATCATGTCGCGCGAATTGTCGACGCCGGTCACGCGGGCGTCCGGCGCGCAGGCCAGAAGCGTCTCGGTCGAGTTGCCGGGGCCGCAGCCGAGATCGACCGCCGTGCGCGCGGCCGATGCCTGCGTCGCGTTCAAGAGATCGCGGACGGGGCGCGTGCGCTCTTCCTCGAACAGCGTGTATTGCCGGGCTTGCCAGTCGGCGGATGTATTCGTCATGTCGGGCTCCACTCGATGCACCTGTGTTGGGAACAGACGCGATTCTGGACTCGCCCGCGCCCAGCGTAAAATGAATTTATGCTGCGGATTATTTGGTTTTTCTTATGAAAATCGACACGCTGGGCGTGCAGGCGTTCGTCGCCATCGCCGATCAGGGAAGCTTCAGGGGCGCGGCCGAGCGCCTCAACATCACGCAGACGGCGATCACGCAGCGTCTTCAGAAGCTCGAGGATTTTCTCGGCGTGCCGCTGATCGAGCGCACCACGCGGTCGATGAATCTCACCGAGACCGGGCGCACGTTCCTGCCGCAGGCGCGGCGCCTGCTCGCGGAACTGTCCGCCGCGCTCGTCGAGATTCGCGAGACGGGCATGGCGCAGCGCGGCGATGTGTCGATCGCATGCGTGCCGACTGTCGGCGTGCAATATCTGCCGCGCGTGTTGCAGGCATATTCCGCGCGCTATCCGCACAATCGCATCCGGATTCTGGACCACGCGTCGTCGGCGGTCGCGCAGGCGGTGCTGTGCCGGGAAGTGGAGTTCGGCATCAAGATCGCGGGCGAGCATCATCCGGATCTGCACACGGAGCCGCTCGTCGCGGACAGCTACGTGCTCGTCTGTCATCGCGATCATCCGCTCGCGAAGCGCAGACGGATCGCGTGGCGCGCGCTTGCCGGCCATTCGCTCATTCTCGCGGGCGACGTGAGCGGCAACCGCGCGCTGATCGATGCGGCGCTGGAAGGCAGCGGCATCGAACTGCATTCGTTCTATGAAGTGCAGCGCAGCTCGACGGCGCTCGGGCTCGTCGCTCAGCGCGTCGGCGCGGCAGTGGTGCCGGGGCTCGCGATTCAGAAGGATGCATACCCGACGGTGCGCGCGATAGAACTCGTCGAACCTACGGTCACGCGCTCGCTCGTGCTCGTGACGCGCAAGACGGCGTCGCTGTCGCCGGCGGCTCAGGCGCTCTACGCGATGCTCATGAGCTCGCGCGACGGCATCTGAAGCGAATACTGAATCCAGTGGGCTTTCAGGCTTCACGCAAAGTCTCGGAAAATCCAGGATATAACTCGGATTTGCAACTTCGCCGCGAGCATCGCGCCTATACTGGCGGAGCATCCGCGGGCAGCTCCGGGCGGCCTCGCGGATGTGCTTTCCACTGCATATCACGATGACCATGCGCGCCGCCATCCGGCGCCTCAGCAATCGGGGACTCGCAGATGAGCGACACGTCAGTCGGCGGCTTGAAGGGTCTCGCGGCCGCGCTGCGCGAGCAGCAAGACACGCTCACCGAGCGATGGATGAAGCTCGTGTTCGGCGATCAGGAAGTCGAACATTCGGATCAGCTCACGTATCGGCAGCTCGCGGATCATCTGCCGAGCATCTTCGACGAAATCTGCATCGTGCTCGAATCGCGCAACTTGCGCGACCAGGAAGGCGCGATCGAGCGCAATGCGCGGCAGCACGGGCAATGGCGCTGGCAGCAGGGCTATCGCGTGGACGAGCTCGTGCGCGAGCTCGACCTGTTCCGTCAGGTTTTGCTGCTCGCGATCGGCGAGTACGCCGCTTCCCATGCGGAATTCCCACGCGCCGACGAAGAGCACGCGCGCCTCATGACCGACGAGGTGGTGAGCTTCGTCACGCTCGCGTCGATCCGCGAGGCGATCGGCGAGCGCGATCGCAAGATCGACGAATACACCGGCATGCTCGAGCGCGCGAACTACGAGCTGACGCTGAGGCAGAAGCTCATCAGCGATCTCTACGAGACGCGCATGCAGATCACGCGGCGCGTCGCGCACGACCTGCGCAATTTCCTGAACGTATTCTCGACGGCGCTGCAGCTCGCCACGCGCTCGCCCGCCAAGCGCGACACGGCGCTCGGCCTCGCGAACCGGCAAGTCGCCGACATGGCGACGCTCGTCGATGAAATGGTCGAATATTCGAAAGTGCTCGGCGACGATTCGGTGCTGACCGTCGAACCCTTCGATCTCGTCGGTCTCTTCGACGAGCTCATGCAGGCGTGCCGCGTCGCGACCGAGTCGAAGGGACTGAAGCTCGTCGGTCATCTGGATCCGGCGCTCGGCGCGGTGATGTCGAACCGGCTGAAGGTGAAGCAGGTCGCGCTGAATCTGCTGTCGAACGCGATCAAATACACGTCGACGGGGGAAATCGTCCTGTCGATCATCGCGATGCCCGACGCGCGCTGGAAGCTGCACGTCGCGGATACCGGCGTTGGCATCAGCGCGGCGGATCAGGAGCGCGTGTTCGAGGAATTCGAGCGCGCCGCCGATGACGACATCCCCGGCGCGGGCCTCGGGCTCGCCATCGTCAAGGAACTGTCGCGCACGCTGGAAGGCGAGTTGCGGTTCACATCGTCGAAAGGGCACGGCAGCGTGTTCGAAGTGACGTTCCCGATGCTGCTGGTGCCGAAGGCCGCGGAAGGCCAGTAAACGAAAAAAGGCGAACGGGTCGCCCCGTCCGCCTTCCGGTCACTACGACGCGTGAGCT
Organism: Caballeronia sp. 11_S32; assembly: GCF_056930355.1. Lineage (NCBI taxonomy): Bacteria > Pseudomonadati > Pseudomonadota > Betaproteobacteria > Burkholderiales > Burkholderiaceae > Caballeronia > Caballeronia sp. 11_S32. The sequence continues at coordinate 1,163,637 of NZ_JBXOWH010000004.1, read as the reverse complement.
GTGCGCTCAGGCCGCCGCTTCTTCTTCGACCACTGCTTCGTCTTCCACCGACGCGCGGATCAGATGATCGAACGCCGACAGCGATGCCTTCGCGCCTTCGCCGACCGCGATCACGATCTGCTTGAATGGCACCGTCGTCACGTCGCCGGCGGCGAACACGCCCGGCAACGATGTGGCGCCTCTCGCATCGACGACGATCTCGCCGTGCTTCGACAATTCCACCGTGCCCTTCAGCCACTCGGTGTTCGGCACGAGGCCGATCTGCACGAACACGCCTTCCAGCTCGACGTGGTGGCTCGCGCCCGTCGCACGGTCCGTGTACGTGAGGCCGCTGACCTTCTTGCCGTCGCCGGTGATTTCAGTCGTCTGCGCAGACGTGACGATGGTCACGTTCGACAGGCTGCGCAGCTTCTTCTGCAGCACCGCGTCGGCGCGCAATTCGTCGCCGAACTCGATCAGCGTGACCGCCGACACGATGCCCGCGAGATCGATCGCCGCTTCCACGCCCGAATTGCCGCCGCCAACCACCGCGACGCGCTTGCCCTTGAAGAGCGGGCCGTCGCAGTGCGGGCAGTACGCCACGCCGCGGCCGCGATACTCGCGCTCGCCCGGCACGTTGATTTCACGCCAGCGCGCGCCGGTCGACAGAATCACGGTCTTCGCCTTCAGCACCGCGCCGCTCGCGAGATGGATCTCGTTGACGCGGCCCGGCACGAGCTTCTCGGCGCGCTGCACGTCCATCACGTCGACTTCGTAGCTCTTGACGTGCTGTTCGAGCGCAACGGCGAACTTCGGTCCTTCGGTTTCCTGCACGGAGACGAAGTTCTCGATCGCCATGGTGTCGAGCACCTGCCCGCCGAAGCGTTCGGCGACGACGCCCGTCGCGATGCCCTTGCGCGCCGCATAGATCGCCGCAGCCGCGCCCGCGGGGCCGCCGCCGACGATCAGCACGTCGAACACCGGCTTGTTTTCCAGTTCCTTCGCCGCGCGCGCCGATGCGCCCGTGTCCAGCTTTGCCAGGATTTCCTTCACGCCCATGCGGCCCGAGCCGAAGCTTTCGCCGTTCACGAACATCATCGGCACGGACATGACCTGACGTTCTTCGACTTCCTTCTGGAACAGCGCGCCGTCGATCGCGACATGTTTGATGCGCGGATTGATGATCGCCATCACGTTCAGCGCCTGCACGACTTCCGGGCAGTTCTGGCACGAGAGCGAGAAATACGTTTCGAAGGCGAAGTCGCCGTCGAGGTTGCGGATCTGCTCGATGGTGGCGTCATCCAGCTTGATCGGATGGCCGCCCGCCTGCAGCAGCGCAAGCACGAGCGAGGTGAATTCATGGCCCATCGGGATGCCGGCGAAGCGAATGCCCGCGGGCTTGCCCGCCTCGCCGATGGTGAAGGACGGACGACGCACGCTGGCGTCCTCTTTCTCGACGACGCTGATCTGCGCGGACAGCGAGGCGATCTCGTCGAGCAGGCTTTTCAGCTCGCGCGACTTGTCGCCGTCGTCGAGGAAGGCGACGAGTTCGATCGGCCGGGTGACTTTTTCCAGATACGCTTTTAATTGATTCTTGAGATTGGCGTCGAGCATGGCGATGTCCGTTCCTTGACTTGGGTGTTGCAGACGTGTTGCGCCGCGACGCTGCGAAAATCGCAGCGCCGGACGAACACGTTTTCGGGGGTGAACCTGCCGCTGAAACGCGACAGGTTCGATGCAGCGCTCGTGAGGTACGAGACTTAGATCTTGCCGATCAGGTCGAGCGACGGGGTCAGCGTTTCAGCGCCCGGCGTCCACTTGGCGGGGCACACCTGACCCGGGTTCTTGGCGATGTATTGCGCTGCCTGAACCTTGCGGAGCAGTTCGCCGGCGTCACGGCCGATACCGTTGTCGTGCACTTCGCACAGCTTGATCTCGCCTTCCGGGTTGATCACGAACGTGCCGCGCAGCGCCAGGCCTTCTTCCTCGATCAGCACGTCGAAGTTGCGCGAAATCGCGAGCGTCGGGTCGGCGAGCATCGGATACTTGATCTTCTGGATCGTGTCCGACGTGTCGTGCCACGCCTTGTGCGTGAAGTGCGTGTCGGTCGACACCGAGTAGATTTCCACGCCCAGCTTCTTGAATTCTTCGTAGCGGTCAGCCAGATCGCCCAGTTCCGTCGGGCACACGAACGTGAAGTCGGCCGGGTAGAACACGAACACCGACCACTTGCCCTTCAGGCTTTCATCGGTCACGGTCACGAATTCGCCATTGTGGTAGGCGGTTGCTTTGAACGGCTTGACTTGGCTGTTGATGATGGGCATTACCAGTTTCCTTTTGGAGTGGTGTTGAAGAAGTGAGTGAACTATACAGGAAAGCTATCGTTGCTGAGAATTGGATTGATTTTATTGTCGAGATAGAGCGGGGCTATCGGCCCGATATGCCTCGTTTTCCCGCAGGCGGCACCGCGCTTGCGTCCAGCTGTGTTCGATCTTCTTAAGCAGGTGGCGGCTTACATCTGCTTTTCAACCGGAGGCGGTATGAAAATCGGAATTATCGGAGCCGGGAATATCGGCTCCGTTCTGGCTCTGAGATTCAGCGAGAACGGGCATGACGTGCGCATCGCCAATTCGCGCGGACCGGCGTCGCTCGCCGATATCGGGCGGGAAACCGGCGCGACGGCCGTCGAAGCGCGTGACGCGGTGAAGGGCGCGGACGTCGTCGTCGTGACGATTCCGGAGGCGAAAGTGCCGAATCTGCCGAAGAACCTGTTCGCGGGCGTGCCGGCGAGCGTTGTCGTGATCGATACCGGCAATTACTATCCGCAGCAGCGCGACGGGCGCATCGAGGGCATCGAGAAGGGCACGCCGGAAAGCCGCTGGGTCGAGCAGCAGATCGGGCGGCCTGTCGTGAAGGCGTTCAACAACATTTACGCGGACCATTTGCGCAAGCGCGGCAAGCCGTCCGGCACGGCGGGGCGCATCGCGCTGCCGGTCGCGGGCGACGACACGAAGGCGAAAGCAGTCGTGATGAAGCTCGTCGATGAAATCGGCTTCGATCCCGTCGATGCGGGCGAGATCGACGATTCCTGGCGCCAGCAGCCGGCCACGCCCGTCTACACCGGCGATTTCGATGCGGCCGGCGTGCGCGCGGCGCTCAAGCAGGCCGATCCGATCCGCAAGCCCGAATGGCGGGCGACGGACAAGAGCCCGGGCACTTTCGAGAATCCGGCGTGACGAAGCGGCGCCGATAAGCGGAACGCCCGTACGGGAAAGCGCGGGAAGCGGCGCGCGACGTGCGACAATCTGCAAACTTTCCCGATGGGCTTTACCATGACGAACCGGGCTGGCGCGAATGATCCGCTATCGTCCGGCGTCGTGGACTCGCAGATTGACCTATGAAAACCGCTTCTCCCCCGCAGGACGTGCAGGCCCCGCAACACCGCTTCGGCGAGTGCGAGGAGTGCGCGGATATCGAACTCGTCGCGACTGCGACCATTCCGACCCGCTACGGCACCTTCGGCTCGTATGTTTATCGCGTGAAGCACACGAGTGTCGAGCACATCGCGTTCGTGATGGGCGACGTGAGCAACGGCGAGTCCGTGCTCACGCGCCTGCATTCCGAATGCGTGACCGGCGACGTGTTCGGCTCCTACCGCTGCGACTGCGGCGAGCAACTCGATCTGGCGCTGCGTTATATCGCCGCGGAGAGCCGCGGCATTCTGCTGTACCTGCGTGGACATGAAGGGCGCGGCATTGGCCTCGCGAACAAGATCCGCGCATACGCGCTGCAGGAGCAGGGGCTCGATACCGTCGATGCGAACCTGCACCTCGGCCTGCCCGACGACGCCCGCGAGTACGATTCCGCCGCCGCGATCCTGCGGTCGATGGACGTGAAGTCGGTGCGGCTGATGAGCAACAATCCGTCGAAGTTCGACACCTTGCTCAAGCACGATATTCCCGTCTGCGAACGCGTCGCGCTCGCCATTCCGATGCGCGAGGAAAACGAGCGCTATATCAAGACGAAGCAGGCGCGGTTTGGGCATTACTTCGACGAGAACGAATAAAGCGCGCGCTCACTGCGCGTCATGAAAAATCACGCCGAGCATATGCCGCCGCCCGGAACGCAGGCGGCTCACGCCGTGCCGCATGTTCACGCGATACGGCCCGCGCGTGCCCTGCACCGGCCGATGATGCACCGCGAAGAACACCGCATCGCCCTGTGAAAGAGGCACGACTTCCGCGCGCGACTGCATCCTCGGGCGCTGTTCGGTCATCACGAACTCGCCGCCCGTGAAATCGCGTCCGGGCGCGGAAAGCAGGATCGCCATCTGGATCGGGAAGACGTGCTCGCCGTAGAGATCCTGATGCAGACAGTTGAAATCGCCGGGAACATAGCGCAGCAAGAGCGGCGTGGGCCGCGTCTGCCCCGCGCGATGACAGCGCTCGACGAACGCTTCATGCTCGCGCGGATAGCGCGTCTCGATGCCCATCACGTCGTTCCAGCGATTAGCGATCGGCGCGAGATGCGGATACGCGGCGCGTCGCACATCGGCTACGGCATCGGGCAGCGGATACGCGAAGTACTTGTATTCGCCGCGCCCGAAGCCGTGCCTTTCCATCACCACGCGGCTGCGGAAAATGCCGTCGCGATCGTACAGCGCGGCGAGCGCTTCGCATTCGTCGCGCGAGAAGAGCGCGGGCGCCGTCGCGCAACCGAAGCTGTCCAGTTGGGCTTCGAGATCGGCCCAGTCGAGCGCGTCGATGCGTTGTGCAATATCGTTGGCCGTCGCGCGTTCGAGCACTTTCATATCGTTTCTCCGGATCTGCGTGAATTTGCCTGCAGTGTGCGTCAAGCGCGCGACGCACGCACTCCGGGTCTTGCTGCGCAATTCGAACGAAACGCCTTCAGTGCGCCATCGCGGCCATCGCCGATTCGGCGATGCGCTCCTGCAGCACCGCCTTGCGCGCGGCTATCGTCGCGGCGAGCGCGACGAGATCGATCTGCGTCTTGCGCACTTCGGGAAAGAGCGTCGATTCCTCTTCCTCGATGTGATGCGCCGTGTTCTCCTTCAGCACCTTGACGGTGGCATCGAAACCGTCGTCACCGGCGCTCAGGTTCGCGAACCGTTCGATCAGCGTCTTGACGAGAAAATGCTCGACGTAAGCTTCATCGACATCGATGCGCGCGTGCACGGCGAGCGCCTCCTGCGCGGCGGGATACAGCATTTCTTCCTCGACGATCGTATGGATCGTCAGCAACTCGCACACGCGCTGCACGAGGGTGTTCTTGCGTTCGAAATCGGCGGGTTCCGCGCGCTCGAAGGCGTCGAACAACTGTTCGATGGCGCGGTGATCGGCTTCGAGCATGTCGATCGCATCGATGGGGCGCGGGGTGTGGGCGGGGGACATGTGGTTTCTCCAAAGGGACGCTTTCGGCCCGGCTGGGACATCTCCGTGTCCCGAGGTGCCGAAGTAGAGCAAGACGGATGCCCGCGATGCCCCTTTTTAACGGCGCGGTTTCACCCCGCTAAATAGTCGAGTCCCTCGAATCGTGCAGGTCACGTTGTCGCAGCACTTTCACCTGCCACCACGCAGGCAGAAGGCTGCGCACCTCGGCGCGGGCGAAGCGGTCGTCGATCAGATAGAGTACGCCGCGATCGAGCGGACCGCGGATCACGCGTCCGGCCGCCTGCACGACTTTCTGCAAGCCGGGAAAAAGATACGTGTACGCGTAGCCTTCGCCGAATGCCTCATGCATGCACGCCTTCATCTGCTGGTTGACGGGGTTCAGCTGCGGCAGTCCGAGCGTCGCGACGAAGGCGCCGATGAGCCGCGTGCCGGGCAGATCGATCGCCTCGCCGAACGCGCCGCCCAGCACCGCGAAGCCGATGCCGCGCCCGTCGGGCACGAAGCGTTCGAGGAATTCGCGCTGCGCCGCCTCGCTCATCGCGCGGGACTGCTGCCAGAAGGGAATCGAGGGATGCCGCGCCGCGAGCGCCGCCGCCACTTGCGCCAGATACTCGAAGCTGCTGAAGAAGCTCAGGTAGTTGCCCTCGGCGCGGAAAAACTGCCCGGCGATGAGATCGGCGATGCGGTCCACCGAGCGCTCGCGATCGCGATAGCGCGTGGACAGATCGGCGATGGCGCGCACATCGAGCTGTTCGGCGCAAAAGGGCGATTCGACATCGATCCGCGCACTCGATGCCGGCAAGCCGAGCGTGTCGGCGTAGAAGTGCGCGGGCGTGAGCGTCGCGGAAAAAAGCGCGACGCTGTGCGCGCGCGCGAAACGCGGCGCGAGATGCGGCGCGGGAATCACGTTGCGCAGGCACAGCGAGGCGTTGCGCGTCTTCGCGCTCGCGCTCGCGCCGGTGAGCGTGATATCGAAGATCGAATGCGAGCCGAAGCGCTCCGCGATGCGCGTGAAATGCACGGCGTCGAAATAAAAGCGCAGGGTGTCGGGCGTGAAGACATCGGGTTGCTCGCCGAGGGTTTCGGTCATCAGCGAGACGGCTTGCCCGAGCGCGGTCAGGAAGCGCGCGGGCGGCTCCGCGTGAGCCGCGTATTCGATGTTCGCCGCATTCTGTTCGGCCGCCGTCTCGCTCCAGCTGCGCGCGACGCGGCCGAGCGCCTTCTTCAGCAGCGGCGGCGCGCCGCGGCGCATCGCGTTGAAGGCGGCCTGATCGAGCGTCGCGGAATACATGCCGCGCGCACGTTCGACGAGGTTGTGCGCTTCGTCGACGAGCACCGCCACGCGCCAGCGATTCGCCTCCGCGAGCGCGAAGAGCATCGCGCTCGTATCGAAGTAATAGTTGTAGTCGCCGACGATCACATCGGCCCAGCGCGAGAGCTCCTGGCTCAGATAGTACGGACAGACTTCGTGCCGGCGCGCGACTTCGGCGACCGTCGCCCGATCGAGCTGCGCGCAGTCGAGCGCGGCGGCGCGCGCAGCCGCGAGGCGATCGTAGAAGCCGCGCGCGAGCGGACACGATTCGCCGTGACACGCGCGATCCGGATACTCGCAAGCCTTGTTGCGCGCGACGAGCTCGACGAAGCGCAAGGGCGTCGCGGCGAGCGTCGTCAGCGCATCGAGCGCGAGCTGGCGGCCCGCGCTCTTCGCCGTGAGAAACAAGATCTTGTCGAGCCGCTGGCCGGGCCACGCCTTGAGAAGCGGAAAGAGCGTGCCGACCGTCTTGCCGATGCCTGTCGGCGCCTGCGCGGCAAGACATCGGCCGGAAACCGCCGAGCGATACACCGCTTCGGCGAGCGCGCGCTGGCCGGGCCGGAAACCGGCGTGAGGGAAAGCGAGCGTGGTCAAAGCTTCATCGCGCGCCGCGCCGTGCCGAAGCTCCTGCTTCGCCCATGCGATGAAGCATTCGCACTGCGCCTCGAAATGCGCGGCGAGCGCGTGGGCCGTCTGCGTTTCGACGAGCACGCTTTCCGTTTGCTCGACGATATCGAAATACACGAGCGCGATTTCGATGATTTCGAGCCCGAGCTTTCGGCACATCAGATGCCCGTAGACGCGCGCCTGCGCCCAATGCAGATGCCGATGGTTCTGCGGCAGCGAGTCGAGCTTGCCGCGATGCGTCTTGATCTCTTCGAGCCGGTTGAGCGCGGGATCGTAGCCGTCGGCGCGGCCGCGCACGCAGAGCGGCCCGTATTCCGCCGAAAGCGATATTTCCTTCTGATATCCGGCCGCGCGCCGGCCGGTGACGGTCACATGGCCCGCGACGCCTTCCTGCGCGCTCGGCGTTGGCGTGAAGCGCAGATCGAGATCGCCCTGTTTCGCCGTGAACTCGCACAGCGCGCGCACGGCGACGGTGTAGGCGGGCTCGGATACTGTATGCATGTACAGTAGTCTAGCATGCGGGCATCGCGGCCCAGGCGCGTTTCACGATGCCGCGCGCAGCAGTTCTCCGAGCGTTTTCATCGCGGTTTCGATCTGCGCCGACCACGGATGACCGAAGTTGATGCGCACGAAATTGCCATATGCATGACGCGCGGAGAAGATCGGCCCCGGCGTCACGTTGATGCCGTGTTCGAGCGCGCGACGGTGCAGTTGCATCGCATCGACATGCTCGGGCAGTTGTAGCCACAGGAAATAGCCGCCGTCGGGCCGCACGAATGCGACATCCGGCAGCCAGCGCCCGATCGCGCTTTCCATCGCGTCGCGTTGTGCGAGCAGCGCGCCGCGCAGCTTGCGCAGGTGCTTGTCGAAGCCGCCGTGCTGCAAGTAATCCGCGATGCCCGCCTGGATCGGGATGCTGGTCGAAATGCTCGTCATCAGCTTGAGACGGCGGATCGCGCCGGCGTAACGGCCCGCGGCGACCCAGCCGAGCCGGTAACCCGGCGCGAGCGTCTTCGACAGCGACGCGCAATGCATCACCAGACCTTTCGTGTCGAAGGCTTTCGCGGGCGGCGGGCGATCCTGAGCGAAATGCAGTTCGCCGTAGACATCGTCTTCGATGAGCGGGACATCGTGCTTCGTGAGCAGTTCGACGAGCGCGCGCTTTTTCTCGACGGACAGCGTGACGCCCGTCGGATTCTGGAAGTTGGTCATGAACCAGCACGCGCGCACCGGATGCGCGCCAAGCGCTTCGGCGAGCACGTCGAGATCGAGCCCTTCCCGCGGATCGACGGGAATCTCGACCGCGCGCAGGCCCAGATGTTCGACGGCCTGCAACGCCGCGTAGAAGCATGGCGATTCGATCGCGACGACATCGCCCGGCTTCGTCACGGCCATGAGACAGAGCGTGAGCGCTTCCATCGCGCCGTTCGTGACGATCAACTCTTCGACCGGCTGCGCGATCCCCATGCCGATGTAACGCAGCGCGATCTGCCGGCGCAAGGGCTCGTTGCCCGGCGGCATATCGACGACGGTGCTCCACGGATCGAGCATGCGCGCCGCGTGCGCGAGCGACTTCGCGAGACGCGCCAGCGGAAACAGTTTCGGCGATGGAAACGCGGAGCCGAGCGGCGCGACATCCGGACGCTTTACGGCATCGAGCACGGAGAAGACGAGGCTGCTCACGTCGATGGGCGCGGGCTCGGCGAGCGGCGCGGGCGCGCTCGCCAGCATCGGCACCTTCGCGCCGGGCGCGACGTAATAGCCGGAACGCTCGCGCGCGCGGATCAAACCCCACTCTTCGAGCAGGTAATACGCGCGGAAGACCGTGGACTGGCCCACGCCGTATTGCGTCGTCAGATGCCGCACCGAAGGCAGACGCGTGCCGACGGGCAGGCGGCCCGCGCGAATCTCGGCGGCCATCGTGTCGGCAAGGGCTTGGTAGCGCTTCATCGCGTACGTGAGTGAAAGATCGCGCGAAGGCTTTGCGCGGCGCGAAATTGTCTCACAGGCTTTCGCGAAGGAATATCCGCGCGCCGTGGTGCGTTTAATGAGCAAGCGGCTTAATCGCCGCGTCCGGCTCCTACGTTCCTTTCGGAGGTGATTTCATGAAGCTCGCCAGAATCGCAACAGTCATGCTCGCATTGCTCGCCGGCCTGCTCGGCGGATGTCAGACCGACGGCGGCGGCACTTCGTCGGGCACGTCATCCAGCAGCGGCAGCAGCGGCGGATATTGAGCGCGCAGACGCTGCCGCCCGGATTGTCCGCGCCGCAGTTTCGCGCGGCGCTCGCGGCTTTCGCAGCGGCGCTGGGCGACGATGCGGTGCTGACGAACGATGCCGCGGCCTATCTCGATCCGTTCGCACCCGGCGACGCTGCCGCGCATGCGCCGTCCGCCGTTGTCCTGCCGAAAGGTGTCGATGGCGTGCGCGCGGCACTGGCGGTGGCGAACCGGTATCGCGTGCCGCTCTGGACCGTATCCACGGGACGCAACTTCGCTTACGGCGGCGCCGCGCCACGCCTGCGCGGCTCGGTCGTGCTCGACTTGCGGCGGATGAACCGCATCATCGAGATCGATGAAACCCTGGGGTACGCGCTCGTCGAGCCGGGCGTGACCTATTACGACCTGCATCGCGCGCTCGGCACGCCGCGGCGCTTCTGGCTCGATCCGCCCGCGGCGGGCTGGGGCAGTGTGATCGGCAATACGCTCGAGCGCGGCTACGGCACGACGCCGTATGGCGACCACGCGGCCAACCAGTGCGGCATGGAAGTGGTGCTCGCCGACGGCGATGTGGTGCGCACCGGCATGGGCGCGATGTCCGCGAGCCGCGGCTGGCAGGTGTTCAAGTGCGGCTTCGGGCCATCGTATGACGGCATGTTCATGCAGTCGAACTTCGGCGTCGTCACGAAGCTCGGCATCTGGCTCATGCCCGCGCCCGAGGGCTACATGATCTGCCGCTATGCGTTCGCGCACGAAGACGATCTGGAGCGCGTCGTCGATACTTTGCGTCCGCTTCGGATGGACGGCACGATCCAAAGCAACGCGGTCATAGAAAGCGCGGTGCGCTGGGCGGCGGGCGTCTCGACTCGGCGGCAATGGTTCGACGGCCAGGGCGCGATGCCCGACGATGCCATCGACGCGATGGCGCGCAACATCGGCATCGGGCGCTGGAATCTGCGCTTCTGCCTGTACGGGCCGCCATCGCTCGTGAAAGCGCGGCGCGATATCGTGCATGCGCGTTTCCAACCGATCGCCGATGCGACGCTCTTCGAGATGCCGTACCGCGATGCATCCGTGGAACCCGAAGGCGGCGGCGATCGCGCGCAAGTCGGCATTCCGGGGCTCGAAGCGTTCAATCTGCTCAACTGGCGCGGCGGTTCGGGCGCGCATATCGATTTCTCGCCGATCTGCCCGCCGGTCGGACGCGATGCCGTGAAGCAGGCGCGCATGGTCCGAGAGCGCGCCGCGCAATTCGGCTTCGATTATTACGGCGGCTTCACGGCGGGCGAACGCGCGATGCATCACATCTTCGCGGCGATTTTCGATAGCGACGATCCGAAGCAATCGCGCGATGCCGGCGCGCTGATCGAAACGCTGATCCGCGATGCGGGCGCGGCGGGCTACGGGCAATATCGCACGCATCTTTCGTATATGGACCTCGCCGCCGCGCAATACGATTTCAACGATCACGCGTTGATGCGGCTATCGAACACGATCAAGACGGCGCTCGATCCGAACGGCATCCTGTCGCCGGGCAAGCAGGGCATCTGGCCTGCGCAGCGTTTCGACGGAGCCGCGCGATGAGCACGACACGCCGCGCATTTCTCATTGCGACGGGCGCATCGGGATTGTTGTGGACTGCGTCCGGCGATGCGGCGCGGGTATCGACGCGAACCTGGGTCATCGATCGAGACCTGCCGCAGAGCCGCGTCGTCGTGCGCCGGGCGGCGCTGACGGGCGCGCGTATCGCGTCGCTCCCGGGCGATGCGGGCTGGCTGTGGATCGAGCGATTGTCGTCGTCACAGGCGATCAGCGGATTCACCCGCTTCGCCGATGCGTTCGTGCTGACGCAACTGGGCGCGGAAATCGGCATGCGCGCGACGCGTCATCGCGTGTGGGAAGAGGGCGGCGTACTCTGGACACTCGAACGCGGCTGAAATCGGTTCGCTAAAATGACACGTGTCTCAATATTGCCGCGCACGGATGAAACGATGGAAGCCACGGACACGCACACCCGCATCATCTCGGACTGGCACGCCCACATTTATTTCGATGCCGTGAGCCGCGACGCCGCGTGGCAACTGCGTCTCGTCATCGAGCAGGAATTCGCGAGCGAATTGCAAAGCGGCGCATTGCGGCTCGGAAGGTTTCACGAGCGGCCGGTCGGACCGCATCCGATGTGGTCATTCCAGCTGGGTTTCGGCGGCGAGCTGCTCGCGCCGATGCTCGGCTGGCTCACGCTCAATCACGGCGCGCTCGATATTTTCATGCACCCGAACACCGGCAACGCGCTCTTGGATCATCGCGATTCGGCGGTGTGGATCGGCCGCTCGCATGAGCTCGTGCTACGCGGTCTGGGCGGCTAGGCACAAAACAAAAAGGCGGACCGCGTCCGCCTTTCTTCCCGGCTTCCGGCGAGATTATTTCTTCGCGCTTGCCGTTTTCGACGATACGACGCGCACGGCGGTATGACTCGCGATGGAGGCATCGTTTTGCGCGGCCTCGACCACTTGCTGCGCTGCCTTCCTGGCGGCTTCATAAGCCGAGTTGGCCGATGCCGTTGCGGCGTCGATTGCGGATTTCCATGCCGACACGACTGCTTCGCTGCCGGCCGGCGCGTGGCTCGCGAGGCTTTCGACGAACGCCTGCACGTTGCGCTGCGACTTGCCGATCTGATCCTGCGCCGCTTCCATATAGCCGCCGCGCACGCCCGAGGCGATCTCATAGACGCTCAGCCAGTACGCCTGCACGCGTTGCGCGCTGTCCTGCAGATGCTGGTTCTGAAGCGCGAAAAATTCCTGCGGATCGCGCACGGAGAGCGACCGGGCGATGAGGGCCTGATGTTCGTCGAGCGCTGTCCTGACCGTGCGCACGTTCAGATCGACCAGCTTTTCGAAGCCTTCGACGGCTTGTGCCGCGAGACCGAAGGTCGTGTCGACTCCGGCCTTTTGTGACTCGATTACGTTTTCCGGTGCAAGACTGCTCATGCTCGACTCCATATGGAAGTTGCCAATTGATCACGCCATGAATTTGTGCAGTGCAGCGAATTGTCTATTTTAAGGAAAGCGCGCCGAGTGTCAATTACGTTTTCCCCGCTTGACTTTAAACCATGCGGGAATTTATCGAAAATAATTGCGAAAAATCAGTAAATGAGCAGGCTTATTAACAGACGTTTGGTTTGATCACAAATCACCTTGTTCGAACGGTCATTTCATTTTCAGCAAGTATTCCACTGAAGGAAATAATCCCGTCCAGTCGGCCGGCAAATAACAGGCCGATGCCGCCTCGAACGCCCCGAGAATACCGGGTCTTCAGCGTAAACACCTAAGCCAAATCTGCCCCAATGGGTTGTTTACCCACTTGACGCATTGATGCTCGAATTGAAAGAATCTCGCACTGCAACACGCGCGACGGTCGGACGAATCCAGGCAGGCGAATTCCGGTTTTCCTGTCACTGCGTCGTCATCGTAAATCCGTACGATTCACCTCGCGCGAATGAGCCGGCGCTGAACGGCATAAAGATATAAATCGAGAGACTTGAAGAAAATGGGGCGACATTCCCAAACCCTTGGCCACCTTGAACGTAGTCACGAAGACAACACCCTGCGGCGCGCCATGGCCGCACGACTCGACCGGGCCTTGCAGAAGGCCAACGTCAGTTCCGCAAAAGCCGCAGGCTGGCTCGATGTGAGCGAGCACGACGTGCAGTTCTGGCGGCGCGGCATCACGGTGCCGCCGTTCTCCGCCTTCAACCGCATCGGCAAGGCGCTGGACATCGATCCGCACTGGCTCTGCACGGGTCAGGCGCATTCGGCCAACTGACGGTCATCCAGGGCGGCGCGCAGCGCGTGCCGCAGCCCGCCGCGTTTTCCCGAACCGCTAGTTTTCCGTCGATACGGCCGGCGCCGTCTTGCGTCCATGCAGGAGCACGGTGCCGATCCCGCTCGCGGCGATCACGCACATGCCGATGGCCATCCAGAGGTCGGGCACCTGTCCGAACAGCAACCAGCTGAAGAGGGCCGCGAACGCGAGCTGGCCGTAGCCGAATGGCGTCAGCACGGAGAGCGGCGCGCGCCGCATTGCCTGCAGCATGAGGCCGTGCCCGGTAGTCGCCATCGTCGCCATGAAAACGGCGAGCAGCCAGTTTCCCACGCTCACCTGCGCGAGCGCGGGAAGCGTTTGCGCCTGATCCATCCATACGAGCACGCACAGCACCACGGTCGCGACGAGCGCGGAGAGGAAGTTGGTGGTGATCGCATCGTCGACGCGCGAGAGGTGGCTCGACACCACCTGAAAGCACGCGAACGTCGTCGCCGCGGCGATCGGATAGACCACGGTCCAGTTGAACTGGCTGCCGCCCGGCCGCACGACGAGCAGCATGCCGATGAAGCCGAGCGCGACCATCGCCCATTTGCTGCGCGGGACGTCGTCCTTCAGCACGAGCGCGGCGAGCAGCGTGGAGATGAGCGGAGCGAGCATCGCGAGGGACGTGGTGACCGGCAGCGGCAGATGCCGCAGACCCGCGAACGTGCATGCGGAATTGGTGAGCAGGAGCACCGCGCGCACGATCTGCAGTTTCACGCTGCCCGTGCGAAAGAGACCGAATGCGCCGCGCCGCACCTGCCAGACGCCCATCACGATCATCTGAAAGAGATAGCGCACCCACAGAAGCGCCAGTAGAGGGACCGCGGTGCCGATCAGCTTGATGGTGGAATCGCTTGCCGCAAAGGTCGCTGTCGTCAGGATCATGATGGCGATACCGGCGCCGGTGTTATCGGTATCAATCCGGTATCGCGCCTTGCCCTCTAAGCTTGCCATCGAGTTTCCGTGGGTTCGCCGCCGCGCACCGCGATGGCCCATTCGTTCGATCGAGTTCGATTGGCATGGCGCCCGCGTGCCTGTTGACGGCATTGATGAAAGAACGGCTTTTACGCCGTCGCTTCAATTTTCCCGGCATCGCAGGCTGCTGGCAAGGCGACAGTAAAGTTCTTTTCCGCCGTGTTGTGCGCGGGTCACGACGGCGTAAATGTACTAGACGGTTCGGACAATCGCGTGCTGCGCGCAGGCTGCGGCGATGATCGTTCGTGCTATTCGCTCCTAATTGTTGGTGTCGAAAATTAAGACGCGGATTAGAGCTTTCCTATTCGCCGCTCTTTACTATCTCTTCAACGCCGAACAACACAGAACGAGCAGCAGCCATGAAGAAAAAGCGCATCATTCTCGCCGCCGCCGCCATGTCGATGAGTCTGATCACCTTCATGTCGATGAGCAACGGCCGCGCCGCAGTCCATATGTTCCCGGTCGGCAGTGCGGCGCCGCGAGCGATGTTCGCTGTCGAGGGCGGACGAAATGGTTCGCCGGTCGATGCGATCGCGAGGTTGGAGCAGTGGAAGTGAAGCGGTAGCAGTTCAGCAGTGGAAGTAGAGCAGTGGAAGTAGAGCAGTGGAAGTAGAGCAGTGGAAGTAGAGCAGTAGAAGTACAGCAGCAGAAGTAGAGCAGCAGAAGTAGAGCAGCAGAAGTAGAGCAGCAGAAGCACAGCAGCGGAAGCACAGCAGTAGAAGCACAGCAGCAGAAGCACAGCAGCGGAAGCACAGCAGTAGAAGCACAGCAGCAGAAGCACAGCATCAGAAGCACAGCATCAGAAGCACAGCAGCAGAAGCACAGCAGCAGAAGCACAGCAGCAGAAGCACAGCAGCAAAAGCACAGCAGCAAAAGCACAGCAGCAGAAGTACAGCAGCAGAAGTACAGCAGCAGAAGCACAGCAGCAGAAGCACAGCAGCAGAAGCACAGCAGCAGAATCAAAAGCAGTAACAAAGAACCGGGCGGTTGCGCAAAGCATCCGCCCGGTTTTTTTACATCCATCGAAACTGCACCGCCTGGAAAAGTATCGCCTCCATTATTTCGCTGTAACGCCTTGCACCCGAGCGTTTGCCGCCTACACTTAAAGTAGTTTCTCAACTGCTTCGAAGGAGGCAACGATGAGAACGAGAACCCGTGAAGTCGTGCGCATGCTCGCGACGTTCCGCCATTCGGCGCATTGCCGGCGGCTGCGCGCGGCCGCGGCGGCACAGGAGGCGCGCGATCTCGCCAGCGAAGAGGCCACGCAGGACGACGCAACCGAAAAGGACGAGCGTGCCGAACCGGACACGCAGCCCGCATCTCGCAAGCCTCATCCGGGCCTGCACTGAGCTGCGCGATCGAACTGCGCGCCGCTCAGACGCGTGCGGGATTCCTGAACGGCGAGAAGCGCCAATGACCGCTCGCGTCTTTCACCGCGATCGCGCCATGCTCGTGCAGCAATTCGCCGATGGCGCCCGGCTTGATGTCGTCGGTGATGCGGATGACGAGCAGGGTTCGCTGCGGCGTCGGGTCATCGGAAGCATGCGGCACCGGTGGATGCGGCGTCAAAGGCTCGTGCGGCACGAAACGGTTGCGCGTGCCGATCACGCCCTGATGCTCGCCGTGCGCGACATACTCGGCATCGTCCTCGTGATGCGCGGGCGGCAGGAGCGCATCGATGTCGATTTCGCCGCGTCCCGCGCGATAGAGATGCGCATCGTCGCGTCGCAGGCCTGCGAGCTGCAACGCGCGTAACGCGTCATGTCCGTCGCGATAGCACCCGAACACCCCAACTATGACCTGATTCATCGTCGCCCCCTCTTTCGGTCCGCTTGTCAGGACCGAAGCAACAGATGTCTTTATGCGCGGTATCGGACTCGCATTCCGCGCTCTCTGATTCCTCAGATGATGGTCAGCAACACGCGTTCCCGAATGATGGGTTTTCAGGTCATGCCAGATAGCCGAGCGTCGCAGGTTGCGACCCCCACGGCTATCACCTAAAGTAACTGAGCTTCTTTCCCGGAACCGCGCGTCACGCGACGCGCTCTTCGCGAGGTTCGAATGATTGCGAAAGCCTGTGCTCTGGTGCTCGCGCTGATGGCAGGCTCCGCAGCGGCGGCGCCGTGTTACAACGACGGCGATGTCGTCACACTCGAAGGCACCGCCACGCGACAGGCGCCGCGCGAGTCGGACGCATCCGCGAAGCCCGCGTGGGTGCTCTCGCTGGCAAGCCCGATCTGCGTATTGAGCGCGAGCACGGGACAGGGCGGGCGGCAGCAGTCGAATGTATCGGCGGTGCAGATCATCGACGCCACGCCCACGGAGAACGCGCGCGTCCAGCTGACGGGCAAGCTCGTCACCGGCAACGTAAGCAGCTACTACGCAGTGCCGACCGCGATCTGGGTGCTCAAGGTGCGCGCGCTTTCAGGCCAATAGTTTCCTCGCACCCGCACGGGTGATGCGCCGAAGCCAATGAGAAGAACGAACGATCAGGCCGCTTTGGCGTGCGCGTGATAACGCCAGAACTCGGCAACCACGATATGCAGTGGTTGATGATCGAGCTTGCGTTCCTCTGCGAAGCGCAAGATCGCATCGAGTTGCTGGCCGGTGCAGCGGAACGCCTGGCGGCGCGGCGCCGTCTGGTTTTTCTTGTGCGTAGTCATGGCAATCCTTTTTCTAGGACCTTTCCCCGACAGGGCAGGATCGTTCGACGGGGCCACCCATGCGCGCGAACGCTGCCTGCTCCTTCCACATTAAGCCGCAGCCGTGCTCGCGCGACCGGCTGTTAGCGCACATAGCCAGTGCATGGGCTCGGGGTGCGCGCCGGATTTGCTCACACTTCCCGCTGGAATAAACCTTACGGTTTCGCCGTTTAGCATCCATGGACCCGCGCTGGAGTCGAGATGCGGGGCGAGGGGAGGAGAGGGCTGTGAGCGCGGATCGACATGCGCACGAGGAGCTCGCGCACATCGGGCGGATGATCGCGGAGCTGGAGCGCGTCGCGGCGAGCGCGCACGGCGCACCGTCGCGCTATGCCGTCATGCATCCGGAGTACTGGCGGCGGCGCATCGATGCGTTGGTGCTCTCGTCGACGGACGAGCCGCTGCGGCGCGATGCGGCTGCGCTGCGCAAGCGCCTCGCGCGCGTCGTCGACGATGCCGCGGAACGAATCACGGGGGAAGCGGGGGAAGCGGCGCGGGAGACTGGCGGCAGAAAATGAAGCGAAGCGGCGTGCGTGGCGGCGCATGTGCATGAAGGCATGCGCCGCCGCGGCGTCAACCTGTCTGCTCGACTGGCGTCACGTCCACGTCGAGCTTCTGCGTGCCGCGCAGCACCGCGATCTTCACCGGCCGGTCGATGCGCGATGCATCCAGCGTGCGCTGCAAGCCATCGACGCTATCGACGGCGATGCCATCCACCGCCACGATGCGATCGCCCACACGCAATCCGCCGGTCGCGGCCGGACTGTCTTTCACGATCTCCATCACATGCACGCCGCTCGCGGACGCGAGCTCGAAGAAGCGCTGCACGCGCCGCGAGATCGGCGTGGTCGTGCCCGCGACGCCGATATACGCGCGCCGCACGCGGCCATGCGCGAAGATCTGCATGATGACCCACTTCGCCGTATCGATTGCCGTGGCGAAGGAAATGGCCTGCGCGCCGGAGATGATCGCGGTGTTCACGCCGATCACTTCGCCTGCAGAATTGATGAGCGGCCCGCCCGAGTTGCCGGGATTGAGCGCCGCGTCGGTCTGGATGACGTCGTAGATCATGCGGCCCGAGGTCGAGCGCAGCGTTCGGCCGAGCGCGGACACGACGCCCGCCGTCACGGTCTGCGCGAGCCCGAGCGGATTGCCCACCGCGATCGCGATCTGCCCGACGCGCAGGCTGCCCGACGTGCCCAGCGCGACATGCGCCAGCGGTTCAGGCGAGCCGATGCGCAGCACCGCGAGATCGCTCGCGGGATCGTCGCCGACGAGATCGGCATCGAAGCGCGCGCCGTCCGCGAGCGTGACGACGATATGCGTCGCGCCGTGCACCACATGGCTATTGGTCAGCAGATAGCCGTCGGGCGTGAAGATGAATCCCGAGCCCGTGCCGCCGAGCTTGCGGCGCGCGCCGCGCTGATCGGCGAGCTGGCGCTCGACCGAGATGAAGACCACTGCCTGCTGCACGCGCTCGAGCGCGCCGATGACCGTGCGCGAATAGGCGTCGAGCAGCGCGGTATCGTCGAGCGGCGTGGCGGGCGCGGCGTCCTGCGCGCCGCGCGCGAGATCGTCGATGAATTGAGGCCGGCTTCCCATGTCCTTTGAACTCCCGATGTCTGGAAGCCGACATGCGGGCCGCCGCCGACGATTTCAAGAGATAGTTGCAGATGCAAGTAGTTTCATCGGGCCGAGCCTTTCGACGATGCCGCGTTGCGCGTCGTCGCGCACGAAGAGCGAGCCCGCGAAGCCGAGCGCGTTCACCGCGACGCCTTCCACATGCGATACGCCGCGCGGCACCGCGAGCATCCAGCGCCGCGTGACGAGCAGGTTGTAAGGCGCGCTTTGATGCGCGGCTCCCGCGACATCGAGCGGCCGCACGCCGATGGCTTTCAGCAGTTGCAGATAGGCGGCATGCGCGCGGGTCGCATCGTCGTCGTCGAGCCATGCCGCGGCGTGCTCGAACGCGAGCTGCGGCGCGCTGAAGATGCCGCTCGTGCGCGCGCTTTCGATGAAAGATTCGATCGGCAAGGCGTGACCGTCGAGCGGCAGCGGCACCATCTGCAGATGCTTGTGCGGCTGGCTCGATCCCGCGATCGTGCCGCCGTTATAGAAGCCGAGCCCGTCGAAGCTTTCGAGGCAGGCGAACAGCGCGGCGAAATCGGCCTGATGAATGAGCGATTCCTGCGGCTCGAAGTCCGTCGTCACGATCAGCAGATGATGCGCGAGCACGTTGAACTTGTTGAGCAACAGAAAGTGGCGTTCGCCGATATCGCCGACACGCAACGCTGCCTCGCACGGCGAGAACGGATCGCGCCACGCGCTCGCGGCATCGGCGGCGGACTTGGCCGCGAGCTTCGATACTTCCTCCTTGCGCGCGAGATTCGCCGCCTGCCGCACGAGAAAGCGCACGCCGCCGTCCTCGATCACGCTTTGCACCGTATCGAAGGAACGCAGCGCGCCGCATGCGAGCGCGCGTTCGGTCTGCGCGATGACCTGCTGCCACGAAGGGGCGTTCACGTGCGCCATGCTTCTCCCTTGCCGAACTCGTATCGATCGAGCGATGCCGCGTGTATCTCGATGCTGTAGCCACTCGCTTGCGGCGGCATGTATCGCCCGTTCTTGATGACGACGGGATCGAGAAAGTGCTCGTGCAGATGATCGACATATTCGAGCACGCGATTCTCGAGCGACCCCGACACGCAGATGTAATCGAACAGCGAAATATGCTGCACATACTCGCACAAGCCGACGCCGCCCGCATGCGGACACACCGGCACGCCGAACTTCGCGGCCATCAAAAGCACAACGAGCACTTCGTTCAGGCCGCCGAGACGGCAGCTATCGATCTGACAGAAGTCGATCGCTTCGGCTTGCAGCAGTTGCTTGAAGATCACGCGGTTCTGGCAGTGCTCGCCGGTCGCGACGCCGATCATCGGCGCGAGGCGCCTGCGGATCGCGGCATGGCCGAGCACGTCGTCGGGGCTCGTCGGCTCTTCGATCCACCACGGATCGAACTCCGCGAGACGGCGCATGTTGGCGATCGCTTCATCGACTTCCCAGACCTGGTTCGCATCCATCATCAGCTTGCGGTCGGGGCCGATTTCCTCGCGCAGGATGCGCGCGCGGCGAATGTCTTCTTCGAGATTGCCGCCAACTTTCTGCTTGAAATGCGTCCAGCCCGCCGCGACGCCTTCGCGCGCGAGCCGGCGAATCTTGTCGTCGTCGTAGCCGAGCCAGCCGGCGGATGTCGTGTAAGCGGGAAAGCCTTGCGCGAGCATTTCCTTTTCGCGTTCGGCGCGCGTGCCTTGCAGGCGCTTGAGCAACGCAAGCGCTTCGGATGGCGTGATCGCATCGGTCACGTAGCGGAAGTCGAGACAACTCACGAGCTTCTCCGGGCTCATGTCGACGAGCAGTTTCCACACGGGCTTCTTCTCGCTTTTCGCCCACAGATCCCATACGGCGTTGACCACCGCGGCGGTCGCGAGATGAATGACGCCTTTCTCGGGGCCGATCCAGCGCAACTGGCTATCCGATGTGATCGCGCGCCAGAAGCCGCCCATATCCGCCGCGATGTCCTCGATCTTCGTGCCGACGACGAGCGGCGCGAGCGCCTGAACCGCCGCGACGACTACTTCGGTGCCGCGTCCGATGGTGAATGTGAGGCCATGGCCGGCGAGTCCGGGCGCATCGGTTTCGAGTGTCACGTAGGCAGCGGAGTAATCGGGCGCGGCGTTCATCGCGTCCGAGCCGTCGAGCGAACGCGAAGTGGGAAAGCGGATATCGCGCACGGAGAGCTTCGTGATGCTGGTCATGTTCATCTCCTTGAAAGTTGGCGTGACGGCAACGCATAGGGGTTTGAACGGAGGCTTCGTGCAGGTGCGATCGCGCTCGGGTAATCCATATATGCGCGACATTGACAACCCGTGTTTCGCCTCCTAGCCTGCTAGCATGTTAGTGCGAAATCAAGGGCGGCGTGAGCGCATCGACGAATGAAAACAGTCTTGCCGCCGACCCTTACCGCGCGTTGCCTCGATTGCACGGTTCAGAGCGCGGCAATCTCACCGACGCGGTCGAACAGGCGTTGCGCGCGGCCATCGTCAATCTGGCGATGGAGCCCGGCATGATGATCGACAAGCTCGCGGTGTGCGAGCGCATGGGCGTATCGCGCTTTCCCGTTTCGTCCGCACTGGCGAAGCTCGCGGCCGCGGGTCTCGTCGAAGTCTTGCCGCAGCGCGGCACGCGCGTCATGCCCATCGTCATGCACGATATACGTCAGCATCTCTTCATCAGGAGCGCGCTCGAAGTAGAAGCCGTGCGCACGCTCGCCGCCGCATGCGACGAAGCCACGCTCGATGCGCTCGACGCCAACCTCGACCGCGAGCGCGACGCAGTGCAGCAAGGTCTGCGCCGCGAGTTTCATCTGCTCGATCTCGCGTTTCATGAACTGCTATTGGATGCGATCAATCTGCCGCGCGTGAAGGAGATCGTCGCGGCATCGCGCAATGCGCTCGATCGCGCGCGACGCCTGATGGCGAGCCCCGAGCGGCATGCGCACACGCTCGCGGAGCATTTGCGTATCGCGCAGGCGATCCGCGCCCGCGATGGCGAAGCGGCCGCGCGCGCGATGCACGATCACCTGGATGAAGTCGTCGCCGAACTGCGGCGCTTCTCTGCTGAAAGACCGGACCTGTTCAGGGAGTAGGAGACAAGGAAGACGAGAAAGCGTGGTCAACCGCAATGGAGGAGACAACAATGAACCTGTTCAAGCAAGTCGGCGCCGCGGCCGTGCTCGCTGCCGCATGCCTCGCCGCATCGCCGGCGATGGCGGCCGAGGACTTCAAGGGCGTGACTGTCAACGTGATGACCTTCGTCGGTCCGCAGATCGCCGAGCCGCTGCAACGGCGCGCGCCCGAGTTCGAGAAGCTGACGGGCGCGAAGGTGAACGTGCTGACGGTGCCGTTCTCCGATCTCTATCAAAAGCTGCTGACGGACTGGGCTTCGAGCACGAACTCCGTCGATGCCGCCGTGTTCGCGCCGCAATGGATGGTCGATTACACGAAGGGCGGCTTCCTCGAAGACCTGTCGCAACGCGTGGCGAAAGATGCCGCGTTGAAAGAAGACGACGTGATGCCGTTCTTCGTCGACTTCTCGCAGAAGTACAACGGCAAGACCTATCTCATCGCGCTCGACGGCGACTTCCAGATGGTCTATTACCGCACCGATATCCTCCAGCAGCTCGGCAAGCAGCCGCCGAAAACATGGGACGATTACCTCGATATCGCGAAGGCCGCGAACGGCAAGGTCTTCGGCGGCGACGGCAAGCCGGTCGCGGGCTCGTGCATCTCGAAGAAGCGCAACGCGCAGGCATACTGGGCGATCATTTCGATCGCGGGCGGCTATCTGCAATCGAAGGGCACGGCGCAAGGCGTGTTCTTCGATCCGCGCAACTTCAAGTCGCTCGTGAACAACGACGGCTTCAAGGAAGCGCTGCGCGTCTACAAGGAATCGACCAGCTATGGTCCGCCCAATGAGATCAACCTCGATGTCGGCGATACGCGCAGCGCGTTCATCTCCGGGCATTGCGCATTGACGCTCGACTGGGGCGATATCGGCCCGCTCGCCATCGATCCGAAGCAGTCGAAGGTGATCGACAAGGTCGGCGCGGTGATCCTGCCCGGCTCGCGCAAGGTGCTCGACCGCGACACGGGCAAGCTCGTGCCGTGCGACAAGAACACATGCCCGTATGCGATCGACGGCGTGAATCACGCGCCTTTCGCCGCGTTCGGCGGCTGGTCGGGCGGCATCAACGCGAAGGCGAAGCCGAAGGTGAAGGACGCGGCCTACGCGTTCCTTTCGTTCATGAGCCAGCCCGCGCAATCGAATGTGGATGTGACCATCGGCGCGTCGGGCTTCAATCCGTACCGGCGCTCGCAGTTCACGGACATGTCGGCGTGGAAGAAGGCGGGCATGGGCGACGCGGCCGCGAAGTCGTATCTCGGCGCGATCCAGCAGAGCCTGCAAAGCCCGAACATGATCATCGATCTGCGCATTCCGCAGAATCAGCGCTATGAGCAGGTCGTGCTCGATACGGCGGTCGCGCGCTTCCTCGCGGGCGAGCTCGATGCGGATGCGACGATGAAAGCCATCGACAGCGGCTGGAGCGAGATCACCGACGATCTCGGCAAGGACGGCCAGTTGCGCGCGTACAAGGCATCGATCGGGGCGAAGTGAAGGCTCTGGCGAGCGCGTCTGCAAGAGCGCTCGCCACCGCAATGGAGGCTTGATGAATACGCAGTCGCACGCATCGTCCGTCGTCGCGAACGAGCGAGGCTCGCGCGCGCGCGTCGCGAACTGGCTCGACCGGCAGGCGCCCTATGTGTTCGTGCTGCCGACCGTGCTGCTGATTCTCGCGTTTTCGATCTTCCCGCTCGTGACATCGGCGTATCTTTCGCTCACGCGCTTCGAGCTGGGCGAGGGCGGCTATCAACTGACTTTCACGGGCCTGCGCAACTACGCGCGCCTTTTTTCGGGCAGCCAGCAATACCACTTCACGGGCGTGTTCCGCTCGCCCGGAATACTCAGCATCGCAACCATGCTGATTGCCGTGATCGCCGTGCTCTTCTGGTTCTACCGTTACATGAGAAGCGAGCGGCGTTCGATCATCGGCACGCTCGGGCGTCTGATCGCCGCATGCGCGTTCCTCGCGCTCGTGTGGCTCGCGGCCAATACGCTCGGCGGCGGCGGGGCGCTCGGCAGTTTGATGGTCACGATCTTCTATGTCGTGCTCGGCGTCGCGCTGCAGTTTTTCATCGGCCTCGGGCTTGCGTGGCTGTGCACGCTGCCCCTCAAGGGCGGACGCTTCTTCCGCCTGTTGTTCTTTCTGCCGCTGATGGTGACGCCGGTCGGCATTGCGTACATGTTCCGCATGATGGCCGATACCTCCATCGGCCCGCTCGCGCCGCTATGGTCGTGGCTCGGGCTCGGGCAGATCGCGTGGGCGGCGGACCCGTGGCTCGCGCGGCTCGTGGTCGTGATCGGCGATACGTGGCAATGGGTGCCGTTCATGTTTCTCGTGATGCTCGCGGCGCTCGAAGGCACGTCGCGCGAACAGATCGAAGCGGCGCAGCTCGACGGCGCATCGGCCTGGCGCGTGTTCCGCGATGTCACGTGGCCGTCGATCGCGCCGGTCGCGGCGAGCGCCGTGCTGATCCGCCTGATCGAAGCTTTCAAGATCGTCGACCTGCCGAACGTGCTTACGAATGGCGGCCCCGGCATTGCCACGGAATCGATGACACTGCATGCGTTCATCGAATGGCGCACGCTGAATCTCGGCGGCGCGTCGGCAGTGGCTTACATGCTGTTCTTCGTGTCGACGATCGCGTGCGTGTCGTTCTTCCAGTTCGTCGTGCGGCGCGCGCGGGGAGATCAGTGATGAGCGCATTGAAGCGCTGGTTCGTGCCCGCGCGTCTGGACGAGTTGCCCGTCGGCGCCAGGGCGATCGCGTATCTGTTGCTCGGGTTGTGGTCGCTCGTCGTGCTGTTTCCGTTGTACTGGATGGCGATCACATCGTTCAAGCTGCCGGTGGATGTATCGACGGGACCGCTCTACATTCCGTTCGTCGACTTCAAGCCGCATCTCGATGCGTGGCATTACATCTTTGTCGACCTCGGGCCGGACACGTATCGCCCGTACATGAATTCGCTGATCATCGCGACATGCGGCACGGCGGCATCGGTCTTTCTCGGCTCGATGGCGGCTTACGCGCTCGCGCGCATCGAGTATCGGCCGCCCGTTGCGGCGGTGGGTCTCGGCGTGCTGTTGATCGCGTTGCTGATCGCGGCGGTCGCGTGGGGCCATGTCGATTTGCGTATCGCGCTCGCCGTTGCGCTTGCGCTTTTCTTCCTGATCCTGAGGCCGATCGTGCGTCGCGCGCGCAAGCATCTGAACAACGACGACATCCTCTTCTGGGTCATATCGCAGCGCATCCTCCCGCCCGTCGTGCTGGTGATTCCGATCTATCTCATGTTCAAGAACGTCGGCCTGCTCGATACCCATCTCGCGCTCATCATCACGTATGCGACGGCGAACCTGCCGATCGTCGTGTGGCTCATGTTCGATTTCTTCGACGGCGTGCCGCGCGAGATCGAAGAAAGCGCGCAGATCGACGGCGCGACGCGCTTCTCGATTCTCTTCGGCATCGTGCTGCCGCTGGTTGCGCCGGGACTCGTCGCGACGAGCCTGCTCGTGCTGATTCTCTCGTGGAACGAGTACCTGTTCGCGCTCTTTCTGACGACCGCGAACGCGCAGACGATGCCGCTGCTCGTCGCGGCGCAGAACGCGACGCGCGGTCCGCAATGGTGGAACATGTCGGTGCTGATACTCATCATGATCCTGCCGGTGATGCTGCTGACGCTCACGCTGCAGCGCTTCATCGTGCGGGGCATTCTCGTGGGAGCCGTGAAAGGATGACGGCCATGGATAGCGAGGCGGTGAAGGTCGACGACGCTCGCCTCACGAAGATCGCGGCGGCGCGCCAGTCGAAGAGCGTGTCGTTGAGAAACGTCGGCAAGATGTTTGGCGATACGCGCGTGCTGCGCGATCTGTCGCTCGACGTGCAGGCGGGCGAATTTCTCGTGCTGCTCGGCGAATCGGGCTGCGGCAAGACGACGGCGCTGCGCATCGTCGCGGGTCTCGAATCGGCGACGGAAGGCGCGGTTTTCGTAGGCGATACAGATGTGACGCATCAACTGCCGCGCGATCGCGACGTGGCGATGGTGTTTCAGTCGTATGCACTGTATCCGCACAAGACGGTGTTCGAGAACATCGCGTATCCGCTCATTGTGAGAAAGCGCTCGAAAGCGGAGATCGATGCAGCCGTGCGCGAAGTGGCGGCGAGCGTGCAACTGGAGCCGCTGCTGTCGCGCCTGCCGCGGCAGTTGTCGGGCGGGCAGCGTCAACGCGTGGCGCTCGCGCGCGCGATCGTGCGGCGGCCTGCCGCGTTTCTGATGGACGAGCCGCTATCCAATCTCGATGCCAAGCTGCGCGGCCACATGCGCGCGGAACTGAAGCACATGCAGCATGAGCTCGGCATCACGACGATCTATGTGACGCACGATCAGATCGAGGCGATGACGCTCGCGCATCGCGTCGCCGTCCTCGACAAGGGCGCGTTGCAGCAGCTCGATACGCCCGCGCGCATCTATTCGGACCCGGCGAATCTGTTCGTTGCGGGATTCATCGGTTCACCGCCGATGAATTTTCTGTGCGGCGCGCTCGCGCAGGGACGCTTCGATGCGCCCGGCCTTTCACTTGAAGCGCCGGTGCGTCACGAAGGGAAGGCGACGCTCGGCGTGCGTCCCGAGGAGTGTTCGCTCGTGGCGCAGGGCGAGGGCGAATTGCAGGGACGCATCTATTCGGTCGAATTGATCGGCGATCACTCGCTCGTCACGATGAACGTGGGCGAGCAGTCGGTCGTCGTGAAAGTGCCGAATACATTTTCGGGCGAGATCGGCGGCGCGGCCGGCGTGCGTGTGAATCGCGAGCGCATCTATTTCTTCGACGAAACTGGCGCGCGTATTCGACGATCTGTTTGAGAAACGTAAGCCTGAATACGTGCGGCCAAGCGTTCCTGTTCGCGTCGTCTATATTGGATTTATGACGATCCGATATGGAGGTGCGAGATGAGGCGCATCTATTTTCTGCTGCCGAGCGTGACCAGTGCAAAGGGGATCATCGACGAACTGCTTTTGAAGCGCATCGAATGGCGGCATATACATGTGCTCGCGCGGCCTCATGAACCGCTGGAGGATTTGCCGCAAGCCACGCTGGTTCAACGTAGCGACCTCTTGCCTGCGCTTGCGCGGGGAACGGCTGCGGGCGGCGTGACGGGCGCGCTCGCCGGGCTCGTTGCGATGGCATTTCCGCCAGCGGGATTGACGATTGCTGGCGGCGCCGTTGTTTGCATGACGCTTGCGAGCATGGGGTTCGGTGCGTGGGCCGCGACGATGATCGGCGTGGGGATACCGAATACGCGGTTGCGGCGCTTCGAACATGCGATTGAAGACGGCGAGTTGCTGATGATGGTCGATGTGCCGAAGGATCGCGTCGAGGAAATTGAGGCTCTGGTGAAGAGCCATCATCCGGAGGCAGATGTGGAAGGGGCGGATCCTACGATTCCTGCTTTTCCTTAATGGGTTTTTCGGTTTGTTGCCGGATCCCGTTTTCGTGTCGGTCTATTAGCGTTGCCCCTATGCGGGGCGGCAGTCACTTTCTTTGCTGCTGCAAAGAAAGTAACCAAAGAAACAGCTTGTCCCATCCAAAGTGCTTCATGCCGGCCCCGGCACAGAAGATGGCACGTGGTCCGGCAGTAGCGAGTGCCCTCAAAGGTCTGATCGGGCTTGGACCGCGCACGGTCTGACAAGCTAGAAGTTTGAGCGCGCTGGTTCAGCACCAAATAGCTCCGGCACAGCGCTACGCGCTGCCGCTGGGTCTACAAGGGAAACCAACGGTGGGCGAATGCAGTGAGATGGAAGCGTTAGCAAGGAAGTGTGCGCCGACCCGATTGACCGGTCGGCCGCGAAGCGGGCGGGAGCTATTTCGTGCCTTACCAGTCAGTTGAGTGGCGCGATGTGGCGGACCGTGCGCGATCCACGCCCGGAGAGTTTTGTGAGGGCACTCGCTACTGCCGGACCACGAGCGCAGTTCTGTGCCGGGGCCGGTGTGAAGTACTTTGGATGGGGATAGCTGTTTCTTTGGTTACTTTCTTTGCAGCAGCAAAGAAAGTGACTGCCGCCCCGCACAGGGGCAGTGCAAATAGACCGACGCGAAAACAGGATTCCATGAAACCGCACGCAGGCCGCCCCGCACAGGGGCAGAGCAAATACACCGACACGAAAACAGGATTTCACGCGCCACGAGAGGAACCCAGGCGATGCGCTAATATCACACCCCGGGACCCAACCAACCCAACCATAGCCAAAAAAGAACACCCATTCACAACCCCGAGGATAAATCCCCCGATGCGCCGTGTGGTCTTCAATCAAAAGGGTGGCGTAGGCAAGTCCACCATCGTCTGCAATCTCGCCGCGATCAGCGCCTCCCGCGGTTTGCGCACGCTGGTCATCGACCTCGATCCGCAAGGCAATGCGAGTCAATACCTGCTCGGCGCAGAAGCCCGCGACGCCCAGCCGAACCTCGCGAGTTTCTTCGAATCGGCACTGAGCTACAGCTTCCGCGAACCGGCGTTCGAATCCTTCATTCATTCGACGCCATTCGAGAATCTGGATATCGTGCCGTCGCACCCGAACCTGGAAGCGCTGCAAAGCAAGCTCGAATCGCGCTACAAGATCTACAAGCTGCGCGATGCGCTAAAAAATCTCGGCAACTACGATGCCGTCTACATCGACACGCCGCCCGCGCTCAACTTCTTCACGCGCTCCGCGCTGATCGCGGTCGAGCGCTGCCTGATCCCGTTCGATTGCGACGACTTCTCGCGCCGCGCACTCTATTCCGTGCTCGATAACGTGCAGGAAATCCGCCACGATCACAATCCGGATCTGAGCGTCGAAGGCATCGTCATCAATCAGTTTCAGCCGCGCGCGAGCCTGCCGCAGCAACTCGTCGACGAATTGCGCAGCGAAGATCTGCCCGTGCTCAACTCGCATCTGTCGCTCTCCGTGAAAATCCGCGAGAGCCATCAGCACGCGCGCCCGATGATCTACCTCGAACCGCGTCACAAGCTCGCGCAGGAATATCTCGCGCTGCACGAGGAACTGAACGGCTGACGCGCCGCGTCCCGCCATGACGGTCACGTCGAAAGTTGCGATCGCAATCATCGTCGAAGCCGTCGTGTTCGTCGCGCTGCTGTTCGGCGCGGCGGGCACGCTCGAATGGGGCGCGGGCTGGGCCTGGATGGTCCTGATGTTCGGCGGCGGCGGCGCCATCACCGTGCTGCTCGCACGGCGCGATCCGGCCTTGCTCGCCGAACGCATGCGCGCGCCGATGCAGCCGGATCAGCCGCTCTGGGACAAGGTCTTTCTCGTCGTGATGGGCGTGCTGTGGTGCGCGTGGCTCGTATTGATGGGGCTCGATGCCGTGCGCTTTCGCTGGTCCGTCATGCCGCTGTGGCTCGCATCGGTCGGCGCGGCGCTCGTCGCGGTGTCGTTCTGGCTCGTCGCGCGCGTGTTTCTCGAGAACACGTTTCTCGCGCCCGTCGTGAAGATTCAGAAGGCGCGCGGGCATCGCGTCATATCGAGCGGGCCGTATGCCATCGTGCGTCATCCGCTTTATGCGGCGGCCGGCATCATGATTCCCGCGAGCGCGCTCGTGCTCGGCTCGTGGTGGGGGCTCGCGTTTTCCGTGCTGCTGCTCGCCGGGCTCGTCTGGCGCACGGTGATGGAGGAGCGCGAGCTCGTCGCGCATCTCGAAGGCTATGCGGCGTACACGCGGCGCGTTCGCTACCGGCTCGTCCCGTTCATCTGGTGAGCGCTCGCCGCACGATATTCGGGAATAAATCGGCTTCACGGACGTTCATGCAGGAGACAGGCGCATTTCGTCGCGCCTCGCTTCCTGTCCGATCATGCATATGCCGACCGTTTCCTCGCAAGCTTCGAATGGACCCAATGGACCCAATGGACCCAATGGACCCAATGGGCCGCCCACCACGGAAAGCCTCTCGGGCATGGTCGCGTTCGTGCGCGCGGCGGAGTCGGGCAGTTTCGTGGCGGCGGGGCGCGCGCTCGGGCTGTCGGCGTCGGCGGTGGGCAAGAGCGTGATGCGGCTCGAAGCGAAGCTCGGCGTGCAACTGCTCAACCGCACGACGCGCAGGATCGGCCTCACGCACGAAGGCGCGCGCTTCTTCGCGCGCTGCAAGCGCATGCTCGCTGATCTCGAAGAAGCGGAGAACGAGCTGTTCCATTCGACATCCTCGCCGCGCGGGCGTCTGCGCATCAGCGCGCCGTCGCTCGGCAACCGTCTGTTGCTGCCGCTCGTGCCGGAATTCAGGCGGCGCTATCCGGATATCGAACTCGATATCGATTTCAGCGATCGCGTGGTCGAGGTCACGCAGGAAGGCTACGACGCCGTGATCCGCACCGGACGTCTCGCCGATTCGCAATTGCTCGCGCGGCCGCTTGCGCAATACGGGCCGGTCGTAGTCGGCTCGCCCGCGTATTTCGCGGGACACGGCGAGCCCGCCACGCCCGGCGATCTCGAAGGCCATGCGTGCATCCGCTTCCGCTCGCCTACGAGCGGCCGGCCCGAGCCGTGGCGTTTCGCGCGCGAGGATCACACCTTCGCGATCGATCCGCACGCGACGCTCACGTTCAACGACATGGAAGCGGTGCTCGCCGCCTGCATCTCGGGGCTCGGCCTCGCGTGCGTGCCGGATTTCGTCGCGAAGAGCGCGATCGAAGGCGGCATGCTGCGCGCGGTGCTCGGCGCGCATATGCGCACGGAAGGCGTGTTCCAGATCTTATGGCCGCCAAGCCGCCACGAAGCGCCGCGTCTGCGCGCGTTCATCGATCACGTCGCGTCGCGGCTCGGCGGCTTGCCGTCGCACGAAGTCCGCTTCCGCGCGGCGTGAAGATCAGCTCTTCTTGGTGGTCTTCGCGACGAAAGGCGCGGGCGCATGCGCGACCTTCTCGCTGCCGCACTTGGGGCATTTGAGCTGCACCGTCGCATGCTCGGCGATATGCTCCGCATGCTCGAAGGTCTCGCCGCAATCCTGGCAACGGTATTGATAAGTCGGCATGGCATCCTCCGCGCGCGACCGGTGATCCGGCGCGATGAGCGCCGGTTCCACCCATTCTAGTTCAGCATTGGCGCGTGAAAATCAGTTCACGACACGGCGCGCGAGCGGCGTCTCCGGCGTCGGGTAGCCGGCCTGCCTGAATGTTTCGATGATCGCGCGATTGGTGTCGAAATAGACCTGCCAGTAGTCGCTCGTGTTGGTATAAGGCCGCACGCACAGCAGCGGCCCTTCCGGCGTGAAGGAGAGCACTTCGATATCCGGCGGCGGTGTCGTCGCGACATTCGGGATTTTCACGACCGCTTCCTTCAAACGCGCGATGGCGTCCAGCGGATCGACGCCGTTCGCGATCTTCGCCGTCAGTTCCACCCGCCGATGCGGCAGCAGGCTGAAATTCCAGATCGTGTCGGAAAAGATCTTGTTGTTGCCGATGATGGCCGCGACGTTGTCCGGCGTCGTGATGGTCGTGCCGAAGAGGCCGAGCTCGGTGACGGTGCCGGTCACGCCGCCCGCCGTCACGAAGTCTCCCACCTTGAACGGACGCAGCACCTGCATGAACACGCCCGCCGCGAAGTGCGCGAGCAAGCCGCCCCATGCGGTGCCGATGGCAAGGCCGAGACCCGCGAGCAGCGCGGCGAAGGATGTGGTCTGAACCCCGAAAATCTGCAGTATCGCGAGAACGAGCAGCAGATTGAGAATGACGCCGATGATCGAGCCGAGATAATGCGCAAGCGTGGGATCGACGCGGCCGTTGCGCGAAAGGAGCTTGCGCATCGTGCTCGTAACGAGATTGATGAGCCAGCGCCCGATGATCCACAGCGCGATGGCGCCGATGACCATGATCCCGATGTCGACGCCGCGCGTCATGATGAATACACGTACGGTTTCGATGTTCATGTCTTTCTCGCGTGCGTGGCACTTCGTCAGAGGAACACGTCGATCGGGGAAAACATGCCGCGTGGATCAAAAGATTTATAGCCGACGCACCGCGTCATCGCAAGAATTACAGGAATGTTTAAGTTTGATCGGAAGGATCGACCGCTCTTGCGAAACAATCATGTCCATTCGGCTTCATCGGCGTTCTGATCGGGCAGGGTCAACCCGGATGCGGGCAAGGGCAGCGCGGTCTTGTAGCGCACCTGCTTGAGTGCGAAGCTCGAACGGATGTTCGAGACGCCAGGCATCTTCGTGAGCCGTTCGAGGATGAAGCGTTCGAGCGCGGCCACATCGGGCAGCACGACGCGCAACAGGTAGTCGGCATCGCCCGTCATCAGATAACACTCCATCACTTCCGGACGCTCGCTGATCGCCTGTTCGAAGCGCGCGAGCGCATCCTTGATCTGCTTTTCCAGACTGACTTGAATGAAGACATTGATGCTCAAGCCGAGCGCTTCGGGGTTGAGCAAGGTGACGTGCTGCTTGAAAAGTCCCGCCTTTTCCAGCGCGCGCACGCGATTGAAGCAGGGCGTCGGCGAAAGATTCACGGCGCGCGCGAGTTCCGAATTGGTGATGCGCGCGTTTTGCTGAAGCTGATTCAATATGCCGATGTCGATGCGGTCGAGGCGCTGCTTTGCATTGGCCGTCATAGTGGAAAGATTCCGGTTTTGAACGTTTTCGAAGAATAAACACACTACCGCAAAGCGCGGCGGCAGCCAAATGAGACGCACATTCTGCGCATCAATGGATATGCTTGAACGAATCTTCTAGCCCATGCGGAGTCGCCCCATGACCGACTTATCGAGCGGAACCAATCAGCTTCTTTCCATTGCCAAGGGACGCGAGGATATCGATCCCGGCGAAACCGCCGAATGGCTGGAGGCGCTCGATGCGGTGGTAGAGCACGTGGGCCGCGAGCGCGCGCAATATCTTTTCGACCGGCTCGCGGAGCATGCGCTCTCCGTGGGCGTCGAATCGGCGCGGGCGCGCGCGACGCCTTATGCGAACACGATTCCCGTATCGCAGCAGACGCCTTATCCAGGCAATCTCGACATCGAGGAAAAGCTCGCCGCCGTGCTGCGCTGGAATGCGCTCGCCATGGTCGTGCGCGCCAATCGCGCCTATGGCGAACTCGGCGGGCATATTGCGAGCTATGCATCGGCGGCGGATCTGTTCGAAGTCGGCTTCAATCATTTCTTTAAAGCGGCGGACGCGAACAACGGCGGCGATATCGTCTACTTCCAGCCGCATTCGTCGCCAGGCGTGTATGCGCGTGCGTTTCTCGAAGGCTTTCTCGGCGAAGAGCACTTGCGCCACTACCGGCGCGAGATCGCGGGGCCGGGCTTGTGCTCGTATCCGCATCCGTGGCTGATGCCCGATTTCTGGCAGTTTCCGACGGGTTCGATGGGCATCGGTCCCATCAACTCGATTTATCAGGCGCGCTTCATGCGCTATGTGCAGAACCGCAATCTGCTTCAGACCGAAGGCCGCAAGGTATGGGGCTTCTTCGGCGACGGCGAGATGGACGAGCCCGAATCGATCGGCGCGCTGTCGCTCGCGGCGCGCGAGAAGCTCGATAACCTCGTGTTCGTCATCAACTGCAATCTGCAGCGGCTCGATGGCCCCGTGCGCAGCAACGGCCGCATCGTCGATGAACTCGAAGCGCAGTTCACCGGCGCGGGCTGGAACGTGATCAAGGTGTTGTGGGGCTCGGACTGGGACGCGCTCTTCGCGCGCGATCGCACGAACGCATTGCTGCGCGCGTTCGCGCATACGGTGGACGGGCAATTCCAGACGTTCTCGGCCAACGACGGCCGCTATAACCGCGAGCGCTTCTTCGGCCAGAATCCGGAACTGGCCGCGCTCGTCGCGCATATGTCGGATGAAGATATCGACCGCCTGCGCCGTGGCGGCCACGATGTGCGCAAGCTGCACGCGGCCTATGCGAAAGCGCTTTCGCACAAGGGCCAGCCCACCGTGATTCTCGCGAAGACGATGAAAGGCTTCGGCATGGGCACGGTGGGGCAGGGCCGCATGACGACGCATCAGCAGAAGAAGCTCGATCTCGACGATCTCAAGGCGTTCCGCGACCGCTTCCGCCTGCCGCTCTCGAACGAAGATGTCGAGCAGCTCAAGTTCTACAAGCCCGCCGACGATGCGCCCGAAATGCGCTATCTGCACGAAAGGCGCGCGGCATTGGGCGGTTATCTGCCGCGCCGCCGCGCAAAGGCTTCGCAAGGCATCGTGCCGCCCGCGCTGAATACGTGGGGCCAGTTCGCGCTCGACGCATCCGGCAAGGAGATGTCCACGACGATGGCCTTCGTGCGCATGCTCGGCAGCCTGCTGAAGGACAAGACGCTCGGGCCGCGCGTCGTACCGGTGGTCGCGGACGAAGCGCGCACCTTCGGCATGGCGAATCTCTTCCGGCAGGTGGGCATCTATTCGCCGCTCGGCCAGTTGTACGAGCCGGAAGACATGGGCTCGATGCTCTATTACCGCGAGGACACGCGCGGGCAGATTCTCGAAGAGGGCATTTCGGAGGCGGGCGCGGTGTCGTCGTGGATCGCGGCGGCGACGTCCTACAGCGTGCACGATCTGCCGATGCTGCCGTTCTACATCTACTACTCGATGTTCGGCTTCCAGCGCATCGGCGATCTGATTTTCGCGGCGGCCGACCAGCGTTCGCGCGGCTTTCTCATCGGCGCGACGGCGGGGCGCACGACGCTCGGCGGCGAGGGCCTGCAGCATCAGGACGGCACGAGCCATCTCGCCGCATCGACGATTCCGAACTGCCGCGCCTACGATCCCGCGTTCGCCTACGAAGTCGCGGCGATCGTCGATGAAGGCATGCAGGAGATGATGGAGCGCCAGAACGACGTGTTCTATTACGTCACCGTGACCAACGAGAACTACGCGCAGCCTTCGGCGCCCGGCGGCTCACTGGATGCGGCCACGCGCGAAGGCATTCTGCGCGGCATCTATCGCATCGGCGACGATACCGCCGGCGCGCAAGTGCAACTGCTCGGCTCCGGCGCGATCCTCAACGAAGCGATCGCCGCGCGCGACTTGCTGAAGCACGACTGGAACGTCGAGGCGGCGGTCTGGAGCGTGACGAGCTTCACGGAATTGCATCGCGATGGCGCATCGAGTGAGCGACTCGCGCGTTTGAACGACGACGATGCGCCCACGCCCTTCGTCACGCGCGCGCTCGAAGGATCGCGCGGTCCCGTGATCGCGGCGACGGACTATGTGCGCGCGGTGCCGGAGTTGATCCGCGCGTACGTGCCGCGCCGCTACGTGACGCTCGGCACCGATGGCTTCGGCCGCAGCGATACGCGTCAAGCGCTGCGCGCGTTCTTCGAAGTGGACCGCGTGTCGATCGTCGTTGCCGCGCTGAAATCGCTCGTGGAAGAAGGCGTCGTCGACAAAACGGTGCTGAAGGCCGCGCGCGAGAAATACGGCAAGACCCAGGAAGCGCACGACGCGCCCTGGCTGCGCTAGGCGTCGTTGCGCGCCGCATCGAGCAGCTCGCGCACTTCCTCGTCGCTCGTCTGATCGAAGTCGATATAGAACTGCCCGACGCCGAAGTATCGAAGCGGCCGCATCACGCACACGAATTCGTCGACGATATCCTCCACGCGCGCTTCCGAATCGAGCGGCGCGACCGGCAGCGCCGCGACGATCTTCGCCGGATTCGCGTGACGCAACGATATCGCCGCGGCTTTCATCGTCGCGCCGGTCGCCATGCCGTCATCGACGACGATCGCGACGCGTCCGTTCACGTCGAGCGGCGGCATGTCGCCGCGATACAGCTTCTCGCGCCGCGCGAGCTCGGCGCGTTCGCGCGCGATCACGCGGTCGAGCTCGTCTTTCCCGACGCCCGCGTATCCCACGATGCGTTCGTCGAGAAAGAACGCATCGCCCGAGGCGATCGCGCCCATCGCGAGTTCGGGCTGAACCGGCACGCCGAGCTTGCGCACGACAAGCACGTCGAGCGGCGCACGAAGCGCGCGCGCCACTTCATAAGCGACCGGCACGCCGCCGCGCGGCAAGGCGAGCACGGTGACGTTGTCGCGGTCGGCGTAATGCGTGAGATGCGTGGCGAGCTCGCGGCCCGCTTCACGACGGTTCTCGAACACTGAGTTCATGTCGCTTGTCCTTTCAGCCCCGAAACGCGCGAAACGAAACGCGCCGCGCCGCCGAGACCTTCATCGAATACCGCGCGATAGCCATTCGCGCCTTCGCGCTGCAATGCCCGGGCGAGGTCGGCATCGAACGCGTTTTCGTGAGCCGAACGCAGGTCCGCGCGCAAGGCGGCCTGCGGCAACGCGGCCAGTTCGCACGCGAGCGCCTCCGCCACCGTGCGCGCTTCGCCTTGCGGCGCGATGCGATTCGCGAGGCCGATGGCGAGCGCCTCGCGCGCATCGACGGCGCGCCCGGTGAGGATCAGATCCAGCGCACGCGACAGGCCGATGAGACGCGGCAGCCGTATCGTGCCGCCGTCGATGAGCGGCACGCCGACACGCCTGCAGAACACGCCGAGCACCGCGCCTTCCTCGACGACGCGCAGATCGCACCATGCCGCCAGTTCGAGACCGCCCGCGACCGCATGGCCCGCGATCGCGGCGATGACGGGCTTCGTCAGCGCGAGGCGCGTCGGGCCCATCGGGCCGGGGCCGCTGCCGTCGGGATGGATCTCGTTGCGGCGCGCGTCGTCGTTGAGCGCGGTGAGATCCGCGCCCGCGCAGAACGTGCCGCCCGCGCCCCACAGCACCGCGACCGACAGCGCATCGTCCGCTTCGAAGCGCTCGAAGGCTTCGCGCAGTGCATCGGCGACGCCGCGATCGACCGCATTGCGCCGCGCGGGCCGGTCGATCACGACGGTCACGACACGCGCATCACCCGCGTGCGACTCCATGCGCACGTGCTCGCCGAGGCGTTCGATGCGAGCCGGCATCGGCCACTCCATTTCGCGAAGATCAGTCTTCAGCATAGTCGCCGCATCGTGCGAGCGTGCATTTGCGCCGAATGCTTGCGATCGCCATACATTTGCCCTGCGTGCTGAAATTTTTGGCTCGCGACCGGTGCATGCAATGCCGCTAGACGGGGCATTGCACCAACATCGGGCGAGGCGCGATGAGCGCTCGCGGCGCACGTTGCACCAGGCTAAACCACGCGGTCCAAGGCTCGCGCACCGTTTCGATGCTCATTGCGCCAACTTGGCCCGGAACTTGCAAAAAGAGCGCCTTTTCTGAACTCGACGGCTCGAAACATGCAGGCACTCCAATCCGGCACCGACACTCTCTTTCTGCTGCTTGGCGCCGCGATGGTGCTTGCGATGCACGCGGGTTTCGCGTTCCTCGAACTCGGCACGGTGCGGCGCGAGAATCAGGTGAACGCGCTCGTGAAGATCCTCGTGGACTTCGCAGTGTCGACGCTCGCGTACTTCTTCATCGGCTACAACATCGCGTATGGCGTGCAGTTCATGCACAGCGCCGATATCCTCGCCGAGCACAACGGCTATGCGCTCGTGCGCTTCTTCTTCCTGCTGACCTTCGCCGCCGCGATTCCGGCGATCGTGTCGGGCGGCATCGCCGAGCGCTCGAAGTTCAATCCGCAGCTCTTCGCGACCTGCGTGATCGTCGGCTTCATCTATCCGCTGCTCGAAGGCGTTGCGTGGAACGAGCGCTTCGGCATTCAGGCGTGGCTCGCGCAAGTCTTCGGCGCGCCGTTTCATGATTTCGCCGGCTCGGTCGTCGTGCATGCGTTCGGCGGATGGGTCGCGCTGCCGGCCGTGCTGCTGCTCGGGCCGCGTCATGGGCGCTATCACAAGGACGGGCGCATTGCCGCGCATCCGCCTTCGAGCATTCCGTTTCTCGCGCTCGGCGCATGGGTGCTCGCGGTCGGCTGGTTCGGCTTCAACGTGATGAGCGCGCAGACCGTCGACAAGATCAGCGGCCTCGTCGCGGTGAACTCGCTGATGGCGATGGTCGGCGGCACGCTCGCCGCGTGGTTCGCGGGCCGCAACGATCCGGGCTTCACGTATAACGGGCCGCTCGCGGGACTGGTCGCCGTGTGCGCCGGTTCGGATCTGATGCATCCGCTCGGCGCGCTGATCGTCGGCGCGGTCGCGGGCGTGCTTTTCGTGCAGATGTTCACGTGCGTGCAGAACCGCTGGCGCATCGACGACGTGCTCGGCGTGTGGCCGCTGCACGGCATGTGCGGCGCGTGGGGCGGCATCGCGGCGGGCATCTTCGGGCAGAAGGCGTTCGGCGGCATCGGCGGCGTGTCGATCTGGTCGCAGCTCATCGGCACGGCGGGCGCGGTGGTGCTCGCGCTCGCGGGCGGCGCGGCGGTGTACGGCGCGATCAAGGCGACCGTCGGCTTGCGGCTCGATCGCGAGGAGGAGTTCAACGGCGCCGATCTCGCGATCCATCGCATCTCGGCGACGCCCGATCGCGAAATGGCGGGTTGATGCCGCGCCGATAGCGGCGCCACGCGTGAGGAGGCGGCTCGGACTTTGCTGTAACGTAGCCAGGCCATGAGCCCCGCCATCAAGCCCAGCGAGCCCGCACAATGTCGAACGATCACGCCTCCCGCCAGCCCGGCATCATCGAAGAACTCAAGATTCCCGCCGTCTTCGATCTCGAAGCGGAACGCGAGCGCCGCATCGCGTTCCTCGCGGACTATCTCGAAGCGCAGAAGCTCAGGACCTACGTGCTCGGCATCAGCGGCGGCGTCGATTCGTCGACGGCGGGCCGTCTCGCGCAGCTCGCGGTCGAGCGCCTGCGCGCGCGTCACGTGGATGCGCGTTTCATCGCGATGCGTCTGCCCTACGGCGAGCAGCGCGACGAAGCCGATGCGCAGCGCGCGCTTGCGTTCATCCGGCCCGACGAGACGCTCACCGTCAACGTGAAGCCAGCCGCCGACGCGATGCGCGAATCGCTCGCGGCTGCCGGCCTGTCGTATCGCGATGCGAGTCACGAAGACTTCGTGCTCGGCAACATCAAGGCGCGTCAGCGGATGATCGCGCAATACGCGGTGGCCGCCGCGCACGCGGGCGTCGTGATCGGCACGGACCACGCGGCCGAATCGCTGATGGGCTTCTTCACCAAGTTCGGCGACGGCGGCGCGGACGTGCTGCCGCTCTACGGCCTGAACAAGCGCCGCGTGCGCGCGCTCGCGCAAGCGCTCGGCGCGAGCACCGAGGTCGCGAGAAAGGTGCCGACCGCCGACCTCGAAACGCTCACGCCGATGAAGCCCGACGAAGACAGCTACGGCATCGGCTACGAGGACATCGACGATTTCCTCGAAGGCAGGCGCGTCTCCGACGAGGTCTACACGACCGTCTACCGCTTCCACGATGCGACGCATCACAAGCGCGCGCTGCCGGTCACGCCCTACGACGACTGGCGCAGGCACGCACTTCGCTGAAGCGCCGTCAGCGCCGCGCCGGATTGACGCGCGCGCCGCGTCCCGTGAAAATGCCCGGCCCGGCGTAATCCTCGATCGTCATGCCGCTTTCGGGCGCGCCCGGTTACGATATACCGGTCGAATTCCTCGGAGGCGCAACGCTTGGACTCCACTGAGACCGCGACATTCGATCTGCCGCTGCCCGCGCGCAATTTCGCCTGGACGCGAAAGATGCTTCTGCTCGTGCTGGCCGCGTCGATCGTGATTCCGCTCGCATGCCTTTGCATCTATGGCTATTACGATCATCAGCGCCGCTTCGCGGACGCGCAGGAACTCACCGAGCGTCTGACGCGCGTGGCGAACGAGCACGCGCTGAAAGTGATCGACCTGAATCAGCAACTCGAGACGCGCATCGTCGATTTGCTCGGCGACAGCGACGACGCGAGCATCAGGCGCCGCGAAGAAGGGCTGCATCGCACGCTCGACGACATGAGCGGCACACTCGCGCAGATCGCCGCCATTTCCGTGTTCGGCCAGAAAGGCGGGCTGCTCGCCAATAGCCGCTGGTATCCGGCGCCCGCCGTGACGATCTCCGAGCGCGACGATTTCGAGGCCGCGCGCGCGATCGCGCCAGTCACCTACTTCTCGCTGCCATTGCGCGGCAAAGTGGCGCGCTCGGACGTGTTCACGACGACGATGGGCCGCATCGGCCACGACGGGCAGTTTCTCGGTGTCGTGTCGATCGCGATCAAGCGCGGCTATTTCACCGACTTCTATCGCGAGCTCGCGGCGGGCGATCACGCGGTGGTCATCGGGCTGTACCGGCGCGACGGCAACATCCTCGCGCGCTTTCCGGCGAGCGCGGACGGCACGCAGCCCGCAACGAACACGCCGTTCACCAACGCATTTCGCAACAACGAGCTGTACGGCACCATACGCATGAGTTCGAGTGTCGATCACGTCGAGCGGCTGCTCGCGTTCAGGCGCGTGGGCGACTATCCGCTCTATGTCGCGACAGGCTATGCGATATCGGCGGTGGAAGCGCGCTGGCGCGACAATCTCGTGCTCGTCGCGTCGATCGCGCTGTTGCCGTGCATCGGCGTATGGCTGCTGATCGCGTTTTCGATCCGCCGGCTCAACGCCGAGCAGGCCGCATGGGAGCGCTGGCAGGCCGAAGTCGCGACGCGCCTTTCCATCGAGGCATCGAGCCGGCAGTTGCGGCGCATGGGCGCGCTCGGCAATCTCGTCGCGAACGTCGCGCACGACTTCAACAATCTGCTGATGGTCGTCGGCTCGAACATGGAGCTCGCGCGGCGCAAGCACTTCAACGGCGTCGAGAGCGAAGTGCTCGCGGTGGAGCGCGCGACGGCCGGCGCGGAATCGCTTGCACGGCGGCTGATGAGCGTCGCGCGCAAGCAGCCGCTCAAGCAGGAGCTGATCGATCCCGCCGACTGGCTGAGAAGCGTGCTCGGTCTCGTGAAGAAATCGGCGCATCCGTCCGTCTCGGTGACGCTGGAGTTGTCGCCCGATCTGTGGAAGGTGATGGCCGATCCGGTCGAACTGGAACTCGCGCTCGTGAATATCGCGGTGAATGCGAGCGATGCGATGCCGCACGGCGGGCGCGTCGTGATCCGCTGCCAGAACGCGCGCGTGCGCAGCGCGGAAATCGATATCCCCGATGGCGAATACGTGCTGATCTCGATCACCGATAACGGCGAGGGCATGACCGAGCAGGTGCGGCGGCGCGCATTCGAGCCGCTCTTCACGACCAAGCAGCGCGGCGCGGGCACGGGTCTCGGTCTCGCGCAGGTGCTCGCCGCGTGCGAGCAGGCGGGCGGCACGGCGCGCATCACGAGCGTGCCGGGCGCGGGCACGACCGTGCGGCTTTATCTGGCGCGGCATCACGGTCCCATGCCGGCGACGCCGGACCTTCACATGCCGGCCGCCGAGGCGCACGCGCCGCCCCATAACGCGCCGCCGCCGCTCGTGCCCGCGCGCGGCGACCCGGAAGAGCCGCTGCGCGGCACGTCGGTTCTGCTCGTGGAAGACAACGCGGACGTCGCGGCGGGCGTGACGGCGGTGCTCGAAGTGTT
Source organism: Caballeronia sp. 11_S32 (assembly GCF_056930355.1). Taxonomy (NCBI): domain Bacteria; kingdom Pseudomonadati; phylum Pseudomonadota; class Betaproteobacteria; order Burkholderiales; family Burkholderiaceae; genus Caballeronia; species Caballeronia sp. 11_S32. The sequence continues at coordinate 1,122,354 of NZ_JBXOWH010000004.1, read as the reverse complement.
CGGCTGCACGGTGCATCACGAAGCGAGCGCCGATGCCGCGTTCGCGCTAATGGGCGAGGGCTACGCCTTCGATCTCGTGCTCTCCGACGTGCAGATGCCCGGCCGCATGAACGGCATCGATCTGGCCGAGCAGATCACGAAGCGCCTGCCATCGCAGAAGCTCGTGCTGATGACGGGTTACGCGGACGAGCTGGAACGCGCGAAGCATCTCGGCGTGCCGATTCTGGCGAAGCCCTTCGACATGGATGATCTGCTCGATCTGATCGCGCCGGGCGTGCCGCATTGATCGCGCTCAGCGCTTGTTGCCTTGCACGGATCGCGCGCCAACGAGCGGATTGAAGGCCGCGCGCTTCGGCTCCGCCGCGGCTTGCGCGTTCTTCTTCGCAGCCGGACGCTTCGACCGCGATGATGCATTGCCGCCCAGTTGAGTCAGCAGGTCTTCGTCGTCTTCCGCTGGTTCTTCGCCGGCCTGCGGTGCGCTGCCCGCGAGATGCTCGACGACCGACATGAAATCTTTCTGCGCGTTCCTCAGCGCGCGCCCCGGCATCATGACGAGCACGACGGCTTCCCGCACCGTATGGCCATCGACGGTTTGCAGCGTGCCTTCCTCGTTCCAGTCGATGCCGCTATCCGCAAACGCCGCGACCACGTGATGCAGCACCGCGGGCGACATCACGCCCGCATCGTAAAGCCCGACGATCTGCCGCTCCGCGAGCGCGAACAGAGTCGGCGGGCTGTGCGTGCCGCGCTTCGGGTTCCTGGCAGCCATTCACTTCGCGGCGGGCGCGACCCGCCACACCGTATTGCCGACGTCATCGGCGACGAGCAGTGCGCCTTTGCCATCGAGCGCGACGCCCACGGGCCGTCCGAGCGCATGGCCATCCGAGGACAGGAAGCCCGTCAGGATATCTTCGGGCGGACCCGAGGGCTTGCCGTTTTCGAAGGGCACGAAGATGACTTTGTAGCCGCTTCTCGGCTTGCGATTCCACGAGCCATGCTGACCGATGAACGCGCCGTTGCGATAGCGCTCCGGGAACGCCTTGCCGTCGTAGAACGTGAGGCCGAGCGATGCCGTGTGCGCGCCGAGCGCATAGTCCGGCACGATGGCCGATTGCACGAGTTCCGCGCGTTGCGGCTTCACGCGCTCATCGACGTGCTGGCCGTAATAGCTATACGGCCAGCCATAGAACGCGCCGTCTTTAACGGACGTCAGATAGTCCGGCACGAGCTCGTTGCCGAGTTCGTCGCGTTCGTTCACGACGGTCCACAGCGCGCCGCTTTGCGGCTGCCACGACATGCCGTTCGGATTGCGCAGGCCCGTTGCGAAGAGGCGCGCCTGCTTCGATTCGATATCCACCTCCATGATCGCCGCGCGCCCGTTCTCCGCGTCGATGCCGTTCTCCGCCGCGTTGCTGTTCGAGCCGACCGTCACATAAAGCTTCTTGCCGTCCTGGCTTGCGATGATGTTCTTGGTCCAGTGATGATTGATGTCGCCGGCGGGCAAGTCCATGAATTTCTCGCCGGGCGTGGAGATTTGCGTCGCGCCGTTCTCGTACTTGAAGCGCATGATCGCGTCGGTATCGGCGACATAGAGATCATCGCCGACGAGCGCCATGCCGAACGGCGAATGCAGCTTGTCGATGAACACGGTGCGCGTGTCCGCCACGCCGTCGCCATCCGCATCGCGCAGCAGCATGATGCGGTCCGGGCTCGGCACGGCGGCGCCCGCGCGCTTCTGCACCTTCTTCATCACGAAGCCCTTGATGCCGGCGTTTTCATCGTGCTGTGCGGGCGCGTTGCTTTCGGCGACGAGCACATCGCCATTGGGCAGCGTCGCGAGCCAGCGCGGATGATTCAGCTGGGCGCCGAACGCTGTCACCTCGAAGCCCGCGGGCGCCGTGGGCTTTTGTCCCTGCGGCCAGGGTTTCGCCGGCGCGATGTTGACCGTCGGCATCAGCGATTTATGCGGCGCGGGCAGCGTGGGATTCGGGCCGAAGCCTTGCGCGTAGTCCTCGCCGATCGCGACGCCGCTTGCGAGCATCAGCGCGAGCGCGGTAGCAAGTTGCTTCTTCGTTCGTAGTTTCAAGCCTTGGCTCCCGTGACGAGTCGGACGTCGAAGATGCGGCTCAGCCGCCGCCGATGCCTTGCGTCACCTTGCCGGTGCCGCCGCAGGTCTCGCAGTCGGCGCCATTGCGTTTGCCGGTGCCGTTGCAGTCCGGACAGAGATCTTCGCCGGTGCCGGGCACGCCGGGCTCGGCTTCATCGCCGGGATTGAGTGGAGGTTGTTGCGCCATCGCTGTCTCCAGATTTCGAGCGGGTTTGCGTCGAATGGGTTTGCGTCGAATGCGGAGCAAGCGGCGTTCCTTGGCTGCATTGCAAGGCTTGCCACCGTCTGGCAGTTTTTGCACGCGCGCGCGCCTTGAGATACGCGGAGAGCGGCGCGCCGCGCTGGTACGCGTGATGCTTGAGTGTTCATGCGGCGAGAGCCGCGGCTTTTACCACTGCAACGTCGTCACGCGGTGTACGAAGCGCGGCGACATGGCCAGGAGGGATTGTATGAGCGGAAACCAGAAGCAAACGGGCAATAAGCCGTCCATGCCGAATGAATCGAATCAACCTCACCGGCAGCACGGCCAACAAGAAAAGTCACCGGGGCAACCGCAACAAGGTCATCAGACGGGCCAGCGGCAGCAGAACCAGCCGCAGCCTCAGCATCAGGGCGGCCAGCGTCAACCTTGATCGTCTTGGAGAAGTGGCATGAAGCACGCGCGCGGTCCCGTTCAATCGAGGCCGCGCGCGATCGTTTCAGGACTTGCGTCCGAAGGCTTCGCGCAGGCGCTTCTTCGCGCGTTCCAGCGTGCTCTTGCGCGACTTCGGCAGATTCCGTCCCGCGCGATTGATATAGAAGTTCAACATCGACATCGCCGATTGAAAAGGCGAGCCTTTGCGGCGCTTGCTGCGCGTCGACGAACGCTTGAGCGAATCGGCGATTTCCTGAGCATTGCCGGTCTTGAAGATATCGCGCTGGATATCCATCGCGTCGCTCGTTTCCATCACGTGATGCGACCAGCGGTGCGCGGATCGCGTCGGCTTCTTGCGGGGGCTCGCGAGCGCATGTCTCTGCCGCGTGCTGGGACGCTTGCCGCTGCCGGTTTTCTTCGACGATGTTCTCGTGCTCGTTGCCATGGCTTTCCTCAACGCTCTTTCCGATGATGCGCGACGAGCCGCTGCGCTTCCCGCAACGCATCGACGATCGCCTTGTAGGCCCGCTCGCGCGTCTCGGGATCGGGCGCGCGCAACGCGAACGAGGGGTGATACGTCGCGACGATCGCATGGCCTTCGTGCTCGATCGCGTGTCCCATCGACGCCTGCAATGTGGCCTTCGAATCGCGCAGCACGGACTTGAGCGCGGTCGAACCGAGCGCGACGATCACCTTCGGCGCGACATCGCCCGTTTCGCGCTCGAGCCAGTAGTGGCACGCATCGATCTCACGCTGCGCGGGCGTCTTGTGCATGCGCCGCTTGCCGCGCGGTTCCCACTTGAAGTGCTTCACGGCATTGGTGACATACACCTCCTTGCGCGCGACGCCGGCCTCTTCGAGCGCGCGATCGAGCATCGCGCCGGCGGGCCCGACGAAGGGCTTGCCCTGCAAGTCCTCCTGGTCGCCCGGCTGCTCGCCGACGATCATCATCGGCGCGTGACGCGGACCCTTGCCGGGCACGGCTTGCGTCGCATGTTCCCAGAGCGCGCAGCGGCGGCATTCGTTGAGCGATTCGGGTGTCTGCTGCGGCTCGACGCCGGGTTGCTTCGTCGTCATCGCGCTTCGCTCATGCACTTGCGGTGCGGCGGGCGTCGTCGAGCGTGAGCGGCTCGCGCATAGCTTCGGCGAGACGGCACACGGCCGCGTCGTGCTCGCACGCGACGACCGCGCCCACGTGCCCATCCTTCAGGAGATAGGCAATGAAATGCTGCGCATCGAGATCGCCATCTATCTCGATGCTGTCTGGCTCCTTCACATGCCCGAGATAGTCGAAGGTCTTTTCGTAGTGATAGGTCCAGAAGTAGGGCACGCCGACATACTCGCGCGTCTTGCCCGCCATGTTGTAAGCGGCGACGCGCGCATGCTGCTGGGCGACGCGCCAGTGCTCGATGCGTACGCTCTGATCCGAGCGCGGCAAGGGAAAGCGCGCGATATCGCCGGCTGCATGGAGCGCGGGCGCGGCGAGCATGGCAGAGTCGACATTGACGCCGCCGTCATCCGCGAGCGTGACGCCCGACAGAAACGACGTCGCGGGCTCGACGCCCGTGCCGGCGATCACGAGATCCGCCGCGAGCTTCTCGCCGGAATCGAGGATCACTTCGCTGACTGCGTCCGCATCGCTGCCCTTGAACGCGCTGACACGCGCATTCATATGAAACGTCACGCCGTTCTTTTCGTGCAGCTTCCTGAACATCTCGCCGATGCGCTCGCCGAACTGCTTCGCGAACGGCACCTTGCCCGGTGCGACGACGGCCACGTCGATTTGCCGCTTCCTCAGACACGAAGCCACTTCGAGCCCGATGAAACTCGCCCCGACGATCACCGCGCGCTTGCGTCCTTCGAGCGACTGCAGAATCGCGCGCGCATCTTCGCGCGTGCGCAGCAAATGAACGTGCTTCAGTTTCGCGCCGGGAATATCGAGCGGCTTCGGAATGCCGCCGGTGCAGACGAGCGCGGCGTCATAATCGATCTTCTGGCCATTCGCGAGTTCGGCGCGCTTCTCGTTCGCATCGAGCTTCACGGCCTGCGATTCGATACGCTCGATGCCGTGTTTCTCGAAGAAATCGCTGTCGAGCAGGGGCGGGACGTCATCGGGCGGCATGTCGCCGGCGAGCGTGAACTTGCTGAGCGAGGTGCGATCGTAGGGCTCGCGCGCATCGTTGCCCGCGAGCACGATGCGGCCACCGAAGCCCGCTTCGCGTAGAGCCGAGCACGCAGCCGCGCCCGCCGCTCCCGCGCCCACGATCAACATGGTGCGGCTCGCATTGGTTTGCTTCTTAGGCACGTCGCCGCTTTCGACGGGCTCCGGCGATACATACACGTCGCCGTCCCTGATCGTCGCTTCATAGCGCGTCAGCGGCTTCAGCGGCGGCGGCTCGACGATACTGCCGTCGCGCACGTCGAACGTGCCCTTGTGCCACGGACACACGATGCGCCCGTTGCAGATCGCGCCTTCATCGAGCGGGCCGCCCGCATGCGGACATTCGGCGCTGTAGGCGCGCACGGCGTCGCCGTCGCGCACGAGCAGGATGGGCGTTTCCTTCGCGTCCTTGTCGCCGCTTTTGACGCACACGCGCGTGCCGCGCCCGGCGGGCAGATCCGCGAAGCGCGCGACTTTATGCTGGGTCGGGGACATCGCACTCTCCGTTGGCTTACGCACTGAGCCATACGGAGAGCGCGTAGCAATTATCGGACCGCGACGGTACGCGTCATCAAAGCGCTTCGGTGACCGCCCGCAGGAACTGCCGCGTGCGCTCATGCTGCGGCGCGGTGAAGAACTGCTGCGGCGGCGCCTGCTCGATGATCTTGCCTTGCGAGAAGAAGCACACGCGATCGGCGAATTCCTTCGCGAAACCCATCTGGTGCGTGACCATCAGCATCGTCAGGTTGTGCTCCTCGCCGAGGCGGCGGATCACGGTGAGCACTTCGCCGCACAGTTCGGGATCGAGCGCCGAGGTAACTTCGTCGAAGAGCATGATCTTCGGACGCATTGCGAGCGCGCGCGCAATCGCGACGCGCTGCTGCTGCCCGCCCGACAACTGCGACGGATAGTGATTGCACTTCTCGGACAGGCCGACCATCGAGAGCAGTTCGCGCGCGCGCTCGGTGGCTTCCTTCTTCGAGAGCCCGAGCACGCTCATCGGCGCTTCGATGGTGTTCGCGAGCGCGGTCATGTGCGGAAACAGATTGAAGCTCTGAAACACCATGCCGATCTTGCTGCGCACCTGCCGCACATGCCGCGGCGACGCGGGGACGAGCTTGCCGCCGCGCATCTCGTGCGTGAGCGGCTCGCCATCCACTTCGATGACGCCGTCGGTCAGCGGATCGAGCGTCATCAGCACGCGCAGAAGCGTGGACTTGCCCGAGCCGCTCGGCCCGATGATCGCCACTTTCTCGTTCGGCGCGACATCGAGATCGAGGCCGTCGAGCACGGTGAGCGCGCCGTAGCGCTTGGTGACGTTGCGAAAGCGCACGATCGGCGCGTTCGCGTTCTTCTCTGCCGCCGCGCCGAGCGCCGGATCGAGATCTCGTTTCATCTGCTGCTCCTGGAGTTGCATTAGCGTGCGCCGTCCAGCGGGGTCTGAGTGGTCGATACGCGAGCCTGAGCCATCATGGCAGCCTCACGCGCCGTTCGAGATGACGCACGCCCGAGGCGAACGTCACGCTGATGATGAGAAAGAAGATCCCGGTCATCGTGATCGGCTCGAGATAGCGGAAGGTCTCGGAGCCGATGTTCTTCGCCTGCTGCATCAGTTCGACGACGGTGATCGCGGAGAGCACCGGCGTGTCCTTGAACATCGCGACGAGATAGTTGCCGAGCGCGGGAATCACCGGGCGAATCGCCTGCGGCAGAACCACGCCGGTATAGGTGCGCCACGGCGAGAGCGACAGCGCGCACGACGCTTCCCATTGCCCGCGTGCGACGCCGTTGAGCCCCGCGCGATACACCTCTGAGACATAGCACGCATAGTGCACCGCGATGCCGAGCGTGCCCGCCGTCAGCGCGGACATCGTGAAGCCGTAGAGCGGCGCGACATAGAAGAGCACATACACCTGAATCAGGAGCGGCGTGCTGCGAATGAACTCGATGAAGAACGCGGTGGTCTTCGCGAGCGGCGCGAAATCGCTGCGCCGCATGATCGCGAGCACGAGGCCGAGCACGAGCGCGATAGCAAAGCCGACGAGCGTGATGCCGATCGTGTAGGTCGCCGCGCGCGCCAGCTCGGGCAGGATATGCAGCGCGTATTTCACATCGAAGAGTTGACCCAGCGTCGTCATGATGCGGCCCTCGGAACAGTGCTGCGGATGGCGACATGACTGCTCACGCGCCGCTCGAACACGCGCATCACGGCGACGATCACCTGCGCGAGCACGAAGTAGATGAGGAGCGTGAGCCCGAAGACTTCAGCCGTCTTGAACGTCGCTTCATCGAGCTGGCGCGCGCGGAACGTGAGGTCCGAGAGCGTGATCAGCGAGACGAGCGACGTGCCTTTCAGCAGTTCGATCATCAGGTTGGTCGCGGGCGGCAGCGCGTTGATCATCGCCTGCGGCAGCACCACGCGGCGCAGCCGCACCGCGGCCGGCATGTTCAGCGCGAGCGCCGCTTCGTATTGCCCGCCCGGCACCGAGCGCAGCGCGCCGCGCAGGATCTCCGAGCCATACGCGCCATAGTGCAGCCCCAGCCCGACGATGGCGACCGTGAAGGGCGTCAGCTGCAGATTGAAGGGCGGCAGCGGCAACACGAAGAAGAGCCAGAACAACTGCACGAGCAGCGACGTGCCGCGAAACACCTCGACATACACGTTGCCCGCCCAACGCACGGCGCGGTATGGCGCGGCGCGCAACGCCGTCGCGACACCCGCCATGATGATCGCGAGCACGATGCTGATGACGGCGATCTGGATCGTGACGAGCGTGCCCTTCATCATCAAGGGCAGAAGCTCATTGAGGTCACTCATGACGGTTCCTCGCTAATGGATGAACGCTGCGCGCAGCGATGGAAGGGTGCTCAGCCGGCGCAGAGCTCGGGCGCTTTCTTTGTCGTCACGTTCGACTTGTCGAAGCCGAAGGGCGCGACCGTCTTCAGATGGTCCTCGGTGCCGAGCCACTGATGCAGTTCCTTGTTCACTGCATCGCGCAGATCGGTGTCCTCCGGACGGAACGCGAGCGCGCCATAACCGGTGTGCTTCGGATCGTCGTTGAACTGGCTGATCGCCTCGACCTGCGGGCCGCCCTTCGTCGCGAGTCCCTTCATCGTCAATGCGGTGCCGACGGCCGCGTCGGCGCGGCGCGCGCGCACGGCCTGCAATTGCGCGGTGGTGTCCGGAACCTGCAGGATCTGGTCATCCTTGATGCCAGCCTGACGCGCATAACCGAGCTCGGCCGTCCCTGCCATCACAGCAAGTTTCGTGTCCGGTTGCTTCGCGACATCGGCATAGCTGTGAAGGTTCTTCGGGTTGCCCTTCATGGTCAGCAGCGTGTCGGGGATCTGGTATTGCGGGTCGGCGAATGCCACTTGTTTGCAACGCTCTGGCGTGATGTACATGCCCGCCGCGATCACGTCGAAGCGGCCGGCCTTCAGGCCCGGGATCAGCGCGCCCCATTCGGTCAGCACCGCATCGACCTTCTTCACGCCGAGCTTCGCGAACACCTTCTTCGCGATCTCGGGGGATTCGCCGGTCACGGTGCCGTCGGGCGTCGTGTAGGCGAAGGGCGTTTCGTTCGCATAGCCGATGCGCACCTCGCCGGTGCGCTGGATGCGCTGCAACGTGGTTTCCGCGCTCGCGCTCGTGGCATAGGCGGCAAGGCTCGCTGCCGCGACGCACGCCGCTGCCAGCATTCCAGACAGTCGCTTCGTGTTCATATCGTTCCCGTGGTAATGGTTCTTCAAGCGTGGTCGAGTGAGGGCAATCCAGTGGCGGCATCGAGCGCGAGAGACCGAGAAAACCCTTACTCCACACGCCTTTGAGGCGCCTCGCAGCACAGCCACCGACGCAGAATACAAAGCCATATATTTGTTCGAATTGCTCTAGGACAATTATTTTTGCGCGCGCTTTTGCGCCACTATTGCGCATGAAACCCGGTATGTGAGGAGCAGGAAGTGAATGAAAGATGGCGCGACGCCGTGCGCACGGTGCAGGGCGTGCAGTCCAAGTACAAGCGGCTCGTCAAGGCGATGGCCGCCGACATAGAAAGCGGCGCGCTCGCGTCGGGCGAACGCCTGCCGCCGCAGCGCGAGGTCGCGGCGGATCTTGCGATCAGCGTGCAGACCGTGACCAACGCGTACAAGGAACTCGAAAGGCAAGGGCTGATCCGCTGCGAAGTGGGGCGCGGCAGCTTCGTTTCGGCGCGCGTGACCGAGGCGATGTCCAACTACATGCTCGATACGGCCGAGCGCTCGGTGGTCGACTTCTCGATCGCGCGCATCGTGCATACGCCCGAGCACGACGCGATGTGGCGCAAGGTCTGCGCGACGCTATCGACCATCGAGGATCAGCCGTGGATACGCGCGTTCCGGCCGATCGCGGGCTTCGAGCATCACCGGCAGGCGGGTGTCGCGTGGCTCGCGGCCCTCAACATGCCGGCGAGCGCGGACACCGTGCTCGTCACGAACGGCGCGGCGCACGGCATCTTTCTCGCGCTCGCGTCGATCGTAGGTCCCGGCGATACGGTCTTGTGCGAGAGCCTGACGGACCATGGTGTGATCGGTTCGGCGAACGTACTGGGGTTTACGCTCAAAGGTCTGGAGATCGACGAGCACGGCATTCGCCCCGAGCACTTCGAGGAAGTCTGCGACAGCGAGCGCGTGAGCGCGCTCGTCTGCACGCCGACGCTGAACAATCCCACGGTCGCGATGATGCCCGATTCACGCCGCCGTGCGATTGCGCGCATCGCGGAGCGCTATGGCGTCTATGTGATCGAAGACGATGTCTATGGCGCGCTGCCCGCGAAGACGCAAACGCCCATCGCGAGCCTGATTCCCGAACTCGCGTTTTACTGCACGAGCATGACGAAATCGGTGCTGAGCGGTTTGCGCACCGGCTTCATGACGGTGCCGCGCCGGCTCGCGCTGCGCGCGGAAAGCGTCCTGCGCGTGAGCAGCTGGATGGCGACTTCGCCGATAGCCGAAGTCACGGCGCGCTGGATCATGGACGGCACGGCGCAACGGCTCGTGCAGGTTCAACGCGAGCGGCTGGCGGCCCGCCAGAGCGTGGTGCGCGAAGTGCTCGGCGAGTATGTGCTGGGCAGTCATCCGAATGCGCTCTCGGCATGGCTGCGCGTGCCCGACGAATGGGAGGCGGAGCGCATGACGCGTGAATTGCGCAATCGCAATATCGCGGTGACATCGCCCGATCCGTTTCTCGTGCGCGGTGCGGAACGGCCCAACGCGGTGCGGCTGTGCGTGGGCGCGGAAGTCGGCGAAGGCGCGTTTCGCACGGCGATCGAAACGATTCGCGAAGTGTTCGGGCAATACCCGCATGTGCACGACTTCAACTAAATGAACTAGGACAATCGAAAACGATTTTTTAGGACATTAGACTGAGTTGCATCGTTACCCGAACACGCAACTCAGCCCGATATGTCCGCACTCACGCTCGCCGATGTCTACCGCGCCCGCCAGCGCATCGAAGGACGCGCGCTCGTCACGCCGCTCGTTCAATCGGCTGCGCTCTCGCGTATCGCGGGCGTGCCGGTTCATCTGAAGCTCGAAACGCTGCAACCCACGGGAAGCTTCAAATTGCGCGGCGCGACCAATGCGCTCGCGCAGATCGCCGAGGAAGGCTGCAAGCGCGTCGTCACCGCATCGACGGGCAATCATGGCCGCGCAGTCGCACATGCGGCGCGCGCGCTCGGCATCGAGGCGGCCGTGTGCATGTCCTCGCTCGTGCCGAAGAACAAGGTCGATGCTGTTGCCGCGCTCGGCGCGCGTGTCGTCATTACGGGCAAGAGCCAGGACGATGCGCAGGTCGAAGCGCAACGGCTCGTGCGCGAGGAAGGCTATGCGTTCGTGCCGCCTTTCGACGATCAGCGCGTGATCGCGGGACAGGCCACGATGGGCCTGGAAATTCTCGAAGCGCTGCCCGATGCGGCGAGCATCGTCGTGCCCTTGTCGGGCGGCGGATTGTTCAGCGGCGTCGCGTTCGCGGCGAAGAGCATTCGTCCCCAGGTGAAGATGATCGGCGTGTCGATGGAACGCGGCGCCGCGATGCACGCGAGTCTCGCGGCCGGCAAGCCCGTGTTCGTCGACGAACTCGAAACGCTCGCCGATTCGCTCGGCGGCGGCATCGGCCTGGATAACCAGCATACGTTCGCCATGACGCGCGATCTCATCGACGAGGTCGTGCTGCTCGATGAAGTGTCGATCGCGCGCGGCATCGTGCATGCCTATCGCGAGGAGCGGCTCGTCATCGAAGGCGCGGCCGCGGTCGGCATGGCGGCGCTGCTCGATGGCGCGGTCAAGGCGCAAGGCGGGCCGATCGTCATCGTGGTGAGCGGCAGCAACATCGATATCGAAACGCATCGTCGCCTGATTGGAGCGGCCTGAACCTATGTCCAACATCGATACCTCCACCGTGCTGCTCGGGCAGGCGCAACTGCGCAAGCTCGTCCCACTCGACCTCGACGCGATCGAGCAAGTCGAAGCCGCGTTCAAGTCGCTCGCGACCGAAGCCGTCGCGATGCCGCCGATCCTGCGTCTCGACATTCCCGAGCATGAAGGCGAAGTCGACGTGAAAACCGCGTATTTGCCGCGCTTTCCGAGCTTCGCGATCAAGGTGAGCCCGGGCTTCTTCAACAATCCGTCGCTCGGGTTGCCAAGCCTGAATGGCCTGATGCTCGTGCTCTCGGCGCGCACGGGTCTCACCGAAGCGGTATTGCTCGACAACGGTTATCTCACCGCGGTGCGCACGGCGGCCGCGGGCGCGGTTGCGTCGCGCTGGCTCGCGCGCAAGGATGCGAAGCGCGTCGCGATCATCGGCGCGGGTGAGCAGGCGCGTCTGCAACTGAAGGCGTTGCGCCTCGTGCGCGATATCGAACACGTGACCGTATGGGCGCGCGATTCGCAGAGCGCGCAGCAGTTCGCACGTGATTGCGAAGGCTTGCCGTGCGATGTCGCCCACAGCGTCAATCAGGCGCTCAAACACGCCGACATCGCCATCACGACGACGCCGAGCCGCGAGCCCTTGATTCACGCACGCGATTTGCATCCCGGCCTGCATATCACCGCGATGGGCTCGGACGCCGAGCACAAGAACGAAATCGCGCCGGACGTGTTCACGAAAGCGCGCTACGTATGTGATCGCTTACAGCAGGTGCGCGTGCTGGGTGAACTGCATCACGCGATCGAAGCAGGCGTGACGGATGCTGGCAGTACATTCGCCGAACTCGGCGAAGTCATCGCGCAAAAAGCGCCGGGCCGCGCGAACGACGACGAAGTCACCGTGTGCGATCTCACCGGCACCGGTGCGCAGGACACCGCGATTGCAACGCTTGCAATTCAGCGTGCGCGCGCGGCAAAGGCAGGAACCATTTTCCACAACGATGTGACCGCTTGATAGAGGGGACGATGTCCGAAATCATGCAACAGAAGAAGGGTGAGGCGCCCGTGGTACGCCTGCCGTTCGAGCGCAGCGAATACGATGCGCGCATCGCGAAGACGCGGCGCGCGATGGAGAAGGCGGGCATCGATCTGCTGATCGTGACCGACCCGACCAACATGGCGTGGCTCACAGGCTACGACGGCTGGTCGTTCTACGTGCATCAGTGCGTGCTGCTCGCGATGGACGGCGAGCCGGTCTGGTACGGCCGCGGCCAGGACGCGAACGGCGCGAAGCGCACGGTGTTCATGTCGCACGACAATATCGTCGGCTATCCGGATCACTATGTGCAATCCACGGTGCGCCATCCGATGGATTACCTGTCCACTGAAGTGATCGCCGCGCGTGGCTGGGATCAAAAGCGCATCGGCGTGGAGATGGACAACTACTACTTCAGCGCGAAGGCGTATGCGTCGTTGACGCAGCATTTGCCCAACGCGAAGTTCGTCGATGCGACCGCGCTCGTCAACTGGCAGCGCGCGGTGAAGTCGCCGCGCGAGATCGAATATATGCGCGTCGCGGCGCGCATCGTCGAGAAAATGCATGCGCGCATTCTCGACAAGGTCGAGCCGGGCATGAAGAAGAGCGATCTCGTCGCGCAGATTTACGAGGCGGGCATCACGGGCGTCGAAGGTTATGGCGGCGATTATCCGGCCATCGTGCCGCTGTTGCCGACCGGTTCCGATGCCGCCGCGCCGCACCTCACGTGGGACGACTCGGCGTTCACGGCGAACGCCGGCACGTTCTTCGAGATCGCGGGATGCTTCAAGCGCTATCACTGCCCGCTGTCGCGCACGGTGTATCTCGGCAAGCCGCCGCAGCATTTCATCGAAGGCGAGAAGGCGGTTGTCGAAGGCATCGAGGCAGGTCTTGCGATGGCGAAGCCGGGCAACAAGACCGAGGACATCGCCAATGCGTTCTTCGCGGTGCTGGCGAAGTTCGGCATCGAGAAGAACAGCCGTTGCGGTTATCCGATCGGCGCGAGTTATCCGCCGGACTGGGGCGAGCGCACGATGAGCCTGCGTCCCGGGGACAAGACCGTCCTCGAACCCGGCATGACGTTCCACTTCATGCCGGGCCTGTGGCTCGACGACTGGGGCCTCGAAATCACGGAGAGCATCCTGATTACCGATACAGGCGTCGAGACCTTCTGCAACACACCTCGCAAATTGTTCGTGAAGGAGTAACACGATGCGCGCGTCACCGATCAGCCCGACCGTCGATTTCGACGCGGACGGCGAACAGCACGGCTTTCTGAAGCTGCCGTACTCGCGCAACGATTCCGCGTGGGGCGCCGTGATGATTCCGGTCACCGTGATCAAGCACGGCGACGGACCCACCGCGCTGCTCACGGGCGGCAATCACGGCGACGAGTACGAAGGGCCGATCGCGCTGGCGAAGCTCGCATCGACGTTGAAGGCAAGCGACGTGAACGGCCGTGTGATCATTGTGCCGTTCATGAACTACCCGGCGTTTCGGGCGGGCGCGCGCACTTCGCCGATCGATGCGGGCAATTTGAACCGCAGCTTTCCCGGCAAGCCCGACGGCACGGTGACGGAGAAGATCGCGGATTACTTCCAGCGTCATCTGTTGCCGCTCGCCGATTACGTGCTCGATATCCATGCGGGCGGCCGCACGCTCGACTTCCTGCCGTTCGCGGCGATTCACGTGCTGAACGACGCGACGCAGCAGTCGCGTTGCGAGGCCGCGATGCGCGCGTTCGGCGCGCCTTACTCGATGCGCATGCTGGAACTCGACAGCGTCGGTCTTTACGACAGCGCGGCGGAGGAGGCGGGCAAGGTGTTCGTATCGACGGAGCTGGGCGGCGGCGGTTCTTCGACGGCGAAGAGCGTCGCGGTGGCGGAGCGCGGCGTGTATGGCTTTCTCGCGTATGCGGGCATCATCGAGAAGTCGATCGTAGAGGGCGAAGCGCGCACGACCACGCTGCTCGATATGCCGGACGGCACCTGCTACACGACGAGCGAGCACACGGGTTTGCTCGAAATGTGCCGCGATCTCGGCGACATGGTGAAAGCAGGCGATGTGCTCGCGCGTGTCTATGACATCACGCGCACGGGCGCGGCGCCGGTTGAATATCGCGCGAAGCGTGATGGTCTGCTTGCGGCGCGGCATTTCCCCGGCCTCGTGCAAACGGGCGATACTGTGGCCGTGGTAGCGGATATCGTCGAACGTAACATTGCTGTGAGCGTGTAATTTGATCAAACTCGATCGCTACGATCTGGCCATTCTTCGCATCCTTGCGCGGGATGGCCGCATCACGAAATCGCGCCTTGCGGAAGAGGTCAATCTGTCGATCTCGCCTGCATGGGAGCGCGTGAAGAAACTCGAAGACAGCGGGCTCATCAAGGGCTATCGCGCGGATATCGACTGGACGGCTGCTTTCAAAGGCAGCCGTATTGTCGTTGAGGTGACGCTTTCGCGTCATACGGCGGCGGATATGCGGCGGTTCGAGGAGCGGGTTGCTGCGGCTTCCGAAATCGTCCAGTGCTATGCCACCGGGGGTGGCGTGGATTATGTGCTGCATGTCGTGGCGCGGGATATCGATCACTATCAGCGGTTTATCGATTCTTTGCTTGTTGAGGAGCTTGGGATCGAGCGTTACTTCACTTATATCGTTACCAAGGTTGTGAAGAATGTGGCGGGAGCCCCGCCGGACTGGGCTGATGACGGGGTTTGAGTTTTTTTCGCCGGATCCCCGGGGGGCGGCAGTCGCCTGGTTTATTCTCGGGTGCGTGCGTGGAATCCTGTTTTCGTGTCGGTCTATTTGCTCTGCCCCTGTGCGGGGCGGCAGTCACTTTCTTTGCTGCTGCAAAGAAAGTAACCAAAGAAACAGCTTGTCCCATCCAAAGTGCTTCAGGCCGGCCCCGGCACAGAAGATCGGCGGTGGCCCGGCAGTAGCGAGTGCCCTCATAGGCCATACCGGGCTTGGATCGCGCACGGTCTGTCACATCGCGCCACTCAACTGACTGGTAAGGCGCGAAATAGCTCCAGCCCGCTTCGCGGCCGACCGGTCAATCGGGTCTGCGCGCGCTTCTTTGCTGATGCCTTAATCTCACGACGGTTTCCCTTGCAAACCCAACGGCAGCGCGTAGCGCTGTGCCGGAACTCTTTGGTGCTGAACCAGCACGCTATAACTTCTAGCTTGTCAGACCGTGCGCGGTCCACGCCCGATTAGGCCTTTGAGGGCACTCGCTACTGCTGGACCACTTGCGAAGTTCTGTGCCGGGGCCGGCTTGAAGCACTTTGGATGGGGATAGCTGTTTCTTTGGTTACTTTCTTTGCAGCAGCAAAGAAAGTGACTGCCGCCCCGCATAGGGGCAACGCTAATAGACCGACACGAAAACGGGACCTGCCAAAAGCCTGGGGAAAAGCGACCAAAAAAACCCCAACACCACCACTAACCAAACAGAAAAAAGCACCACCCGCCAAGAGCGATAACAAAAAAAACAGCGACAGGCGGAGCTTTAAAGTAGACCCATCGGAACACAACGAATGCACGCAAGGAGACGAACATGCTGCTGGGTCATCCCGTTCTATTCAAATCGCTTTGCTATATCGACGGCCGCTGGGTCCACAGCGACAGCGCCGCGTCGATCGCGGTGACCAATCCTGCGGATCAAAAAGTTATCGGTCACGTGCCGATGCTCGACAAGGCTCAGATCGTAGCCTCGGTCGATGCCGCCGATCGCGCGTTCCAGTCATGGCGCTGGGTGCCGCAGCAAAAGCGCAGTGCGCTACTGTTGCGCTGGCATGAGCTCATCATGCGTCATCAGGCGGACCTCGCGGGCATTCTGTCGCTCGAACAAGGCAAGCCGCTCGCCGAATCCAAAGGCGAAATCGCCTATGCAGCAAGCTTTGTCGAATGGTTCGCGAATGAAGGAAAACGTCTGACGGGCCGCACGATCCCCACGCATATCGACGGCGCGCATCTCGGCACCGTAATGGAGCCGGTCGGCGTCGCAGCACTCATCACGCCGTGGAATTTCCCCGTCGCGATGATCACGCGCAAGGCCGCCGCCGCAATCGCAGCAGGCTGCACGGTCGTCGTCAAACCCGCACACGAAACGCCGTTCTCCGCGATCGCGCTGGCGCAACTCGCGGAAGAAGCGGGCTTTCCGCCGGGCGTATTCAACGTCGTCATCGGCGAGCCGCAAATGGCGATGGAAACGCTCGTCAGCGATACCCGCGTGCGCGCCGTGAGCTTCACTGGCTCGACGCGCGTCGGCGGTCTCGTCGCGAAGACGGCAGCGCAGGCAGGCATCAAGAAGCTCGCGCTGGAACTCGGCGGCAATGCGCCCTTCATCGTGACCGAAGATGCGGACCTGGAACAGGCCGTGCGCGTCGCCGTAGGCGCCAAGTTTCAAACGTCGGGACAGGATTGCTGCGCCGCAAACCGCATTCTCGTCGCGCGTCCGCTCTATGAACAATTCGTCGAACGCTATACGGAAGCAGTGAAGGCGCTCAAAGTGGGCACGGCATTCGAAGCGAATGTCGATGTCGGTCCGCTCATGCATCAGGCCGCATTCGATGCGACCGTCGCACGCGTCGAGGATGCAAAGGCGCAAGGCGCGCGCATCACCGCCGGCGGCAAGCCGCATGTGCTCGGCGGCTGGTTCTTTGAACCGACCGTCGTCGCCGATGCCAAACCGGGTATGCGCATCTACGACGAAGAGAACTTCGCGCCGATCTCCGCGATTTCCCCGTTCGATACGCTCGACGAAGCTGTCACGCGCGCCAACGACACGGAATACGGCCTCGCCGCCTATATCTGCGCGACACGCATCGACACGATCTTCCAACTCGTGCGACGGCTCGACTTCGCGATGGTGTCGGTCAACGGCGTGAAATTCACCGGCGCGCCAATTCCGTTCGGCGGCATGAAGGCCTCGGGCCTCGGCCGCGAAGGCGGCGCGGAAGGGTTCGAGCCCTTCGTCGAAACGAAATACTTTTGCCTCGGCAATCTCGGCCTGCCGCTCACGAGCGCGGCCTGAAAGAACTATCCTCGAAGAGACACATCAGGAATACAAGGAGAAGCACATGACCCAGCAGAACCAATCGCTCGAGCAACTGTTCGCCGAAGACCGCGCGCACTTCATGCACCCGTCCACGCACGCGCATGATCACGCGAGCGGGGCGCTGCCCGGCAAGATCGTCACGGGCGCGAAGGGCATCCGCATTCAGGATCATCAGGGCAAAAG
Source organism: Caballeronia sp. 11_S32 (assembly GCF_056930355.1). Classification (NCBI taxonomy): domain Bacteria; kingdom Pseudomonadati; phylum Pseudomonadota; class Betaproteobacteria; order Burkholderiales; family Burkholderiaceae; genus Caballeronia; species Caballeronia sp. 11_S32. Next base: position 1,104,777 of record NZ_JBXOWH010000004.1, on the reverse strand, counting down.
CTATATCGATGCATTCGCGGGCCTTTATTGCGTGAACATCGGCTATGGCCGCACCGAAGTGGCCGAAGCGATCTACGAGCAGGCGAAGAAGCTCGCGTACTACCACACGTATGTCGGTCACTCGACCGATACGATCATCGAGCTGTCGTCGCGCATCATCGACTGGTCGCCGGAAGGCATGAAGAAGGTGTACTACGGGATGTCGGGGTCGGATGCGAACGAAACGCAGATCAAGATCGTCTGGTATTACAACAATGTGCTCGGCCGTCCGAACAAGAAGAAGATCATTTCGCGCGAGCGCGGCTATCACGGCTCGGGCATCGTCACGGGCAGTCTCACCGGTCTGCCGAGCTTCCATCAGAACTTCGATCTGCCGATCGAGCGCGTGAAGCATACGGTGTGTCCGCACTGGTATCGCAAGGCGCCGGCCGGCATGAGCGAAGCGCAATTCACCGCGTATTGCGTGGAGGAACTCGAGAAGCTGATCGCGAAGGAAGGCGCGGATACGATTGCCGCATTCATCGCGGAACCGGTGATGGGCACGGGCGGCATCATCGCGCCGCCGCAAGGCTACTGGGAAGCGATCCAGGATGTGCTCAAGAAGCACGACATCCTGCTGATCTCCGATGAAGTCGTGTGCGGCTTCGGGCGTCTGGGCTCGAAGATGGGCGCGCAGCACTTCGGCATCAAGCCGGACCTCATCACCGTGGCGAAGGGCCTGACGAGCGCGTATGCGCCGCTGTCGGGCGTGATCGTCGGCGAGAAGGTGTGGGACGTCATCGAGAAGGGCTCGCAGGAATTCGGTCCGATGGGTCACGGCTGGACGTATTCGGGACACCCGATCTGCGCGGCCGCGGCGATCGCGAATCTCGATATCCTCGAGCGCGAGAACCTCACGCAGAATGCCGCCGATGTCGGCGCGTATCTCCAGCAGCAATTGCACGACGCATTCGACGGGCACCCGCTCGTCGGCGAAGTGCGCGGCGCGGGCATGCTGGCGGCGCTCGAATTCATGGCTGACAAGGACGCACGCAAGCCGTTCGATGCAGCGCTGAAGGTCGGTCCGAAGGTATCGGCGGCAGCACTCGAACGCGGCGTGATCGCGCGTGCGATGCCGCATGGCGATATCCTCGGCTTCGCGCCGCCGCTCACGACGACGCGCGCCGAAGCGGACGAGATCGTCGGCATCGTGAAGCAGGCGGTGGATGCGGTCGCGAACGAAGTGATCGGCTCGGCGCTCGCGACTCAAGCCATCTAAATCTCTCGCAGCAGCAGCACCGGCAGTACCGAAGGCCCGCCTGGAATCGCGGGCCTTTTTTCTGTCGATCCGAACTGGAACGCGCGTTGCTCGACGATCTTCGATGCACGATCGAAAGGAGAACCACAATGAGCAATGGCGAGCAGGAATCGAATAGTACCGACAAGCCCCTGGGCGACGCTGGCAGCGGCGCGAGCGGCGGCGGTTCTATCGGCACTACGCCGGGGCCGGGGTCGGCCACGGGCGGCGATCCGAAGCAGGGCGTGCGCAAACCGAATGCCGGGGAAATAGAGCCGGAGAATCGTCGTCTGGATCAGCATCCGCATCAGACGGCGGAAGTGCCGTACGGTTCGGGCAACGAGCCGGAAATTGCCGGCAAGGGCGGCCTCGATGCGCAGAACGCGGACTTGCCCGATCCCGCGAATAGACATACCGAACCGCTAAAGCGCAATTGACGAAAGACCCGATGCGCCAATAAAACAAAACGGCCACGAAAGTGGCCGTTTTGTCATTTTCCAATCAAATCCGATTAGCGCGTCGCGATGTACATCGTGATTTCAAAGCCGAAGCGCATATCGGTGAAACTCGGGGTTTCCCACTTCATAGAGCCTCCTTTGGTGATTGGCCAGACGGATGCCGGGCCGCTGCGCGGTTGATCTCTTGCAGGCGCCGTGCAAAGCCGCGCATCCCGATTCGACGCAATTTGAATCCTAGCGCGAGAACGCCGGGTGCATGATTGGAAATTGCACCGGCGTTCATTTAATTTATTTATAGCGGGCGCGGGCGATTTCCCGAATCGTCAGGCGCCGTACCGATTTTGTCGGGCTCGTTCGCTCGGCCGCGCCCGGTTGCTTCACCGGGCCGCGGGATTACCCTGTCTGCTTTCTTCGGATCGATATTGCTCAGATTATTGCCGCCAGGCGCGTGCGGCTTGTCGCGCGTGTCGGGCGCTGCACGATTTTCAGCCATTACGCTTTCCTCTTTCGGATGCCGTTTGCGGAGCATTATCGAAAGCACATCGCGACGCGTTTGAATGCCGCATCGCGGAATGCGCGGAATGCGCGAAATCGACGCGCGTCGATATCACTCTGCCCGGTTCGCTTCGCGCAGCACCGCGTCCGCGCTATCGAAATTGCGATCGCTCATCTTGTTGAGCACCGCCATGACTTCGCCGTCCGCGCCGTTGCTTTTCGCCAGCGCCAGGAGTTTTTCCTTGCCCATCGGGTAGTCGGCCCCTTTTAGCGCGCGCGAGATTTCTTCGAGGCGCGGCTCGTCCGGATGCCGGTGATTCTGCGAATGCGCGGGATGCTGTGCCATTTGGGCCTCCTTTTTCGAATCGACGATAACGCTTACGAATCAGCAACACCCGTACCCGTAAGCGGGAGCGCTTGATGCTGATACATCGATACGAACCATCGAAAAGAGCGAGGCACGGAGCAACATGACGATCACAGCAGACCGCATCTCCGACACCGAAATCAAGGTCGGCGACACCATTTATACATTCGATGCGAAAGCCAGCGCGGACGCGTTTCAGCAATGCCTGGGAACGGATTCCATCGAGGTTTGCGCCAGGAATCACGCGCCCGTTTCAAAGCACGCGGTGTCCGGCGCAAGCGGCGAGCCGAAGGGCGAACCGGGCAGCATCATCTCGCCTTCCATGGGCGGCATGCCTTGATGCGTATTCTCAGAGTGCCGCGCTCGCAGTTGTCGCGCGCGGCGCGAGCGAAGCGCGCGTGAGCGCCTCGAGCGGCAAGGGCTTGTCGAAAAAGTAGCCTTGCGCCTGCGCTGCGCCCATGTCGTGCAGCACGGAGAGCGTCGCCGCGTCTTCGACACCTTCCGCGACCAGCGTCAGATCGAGCGATTCGGCCATGCGCACGATCGCACGCACGATCGCGCGGCTGCGGGGGCTCGCGGTCAGTTCCAGAATGAAGGACTTGTCGATCTTCAGGCCCGTGAACTGATACTGATGCACGTAGCTGAGCGACGAGAAGCCCGCGCCGAAGTCATCGAGCACGACGGACATGCCGTTGTCCGCGAGCCGCTGCATCGTGCGGCGCGCGAGATCGGGTTCGGCGACGAGCGCGCCTTCGGTCAGCTCCAGACACACGCGCGAAGGCGAGACGCGATAGCGCCGCAGCAGCGCGAGCACATCGTCGGCGAATTCGGGGCGCGTCATGCTGTAGCTGGAGCAGTTCACGTGCACCGGCGGCCAGTGCGCGAAGCGCGCGTTGGAGAGAATCGCGGCGACGCGCTCGAGCATGTAGAGATCGAGCCTGCCGATGAGCCTCAGACCCTCTACCGAAGGCAGAAATTCGCTCGGCCCGACGATGGTCCCATCGGGTTGATGCCAGCGGATCAACGCTTCGAGCGCGACCACTTCGCCGCTTTTCACATCGACGATCGGCTGGAAGTAGGGCAGCAGTTCGTCGTCGCGCTTGATCGCATTGCGCAGCGCGCCTTCACGTTCCACCTGATCCGACACCTCGCGTCGCAGTTCCTGATTGAACACGACGAAGCTGTCGCGGCCCGCGTTCTTCACGCGATACATCGCGGTATCGGCATCGCGCAGCAGATCGGCGGGCTCGGTGTGAAATTGACTGTCCGCACTCACGATGCCGATGCTGCACGATGAAAACACCACATGCTCTTCGATATGAAACGGCAGATCGAACGCGGCGAGAATGCGCTTCGCGATCGATACGGCATCGCGCACGTGCGCATTCGGCGAGAGCACGGCGAACTCGTCGCCGCCCAGACGCGCGAGGAGATCGGTCGAGCGCAGGCAGTCGCACAGACGCGCCGCGGCCTGCACGAGCAGCATGTCGCCGAAGTGATGGCCGAGACTGTCGTTTACGACCTTGAAGCGATCGAGGTCGATGAACATCACCGACAGTTCATCGCCGCGCGTCTGATAGTCCCGCCATGCGCAGCGCAGCTTGTGCATCAGATGGCTGCGGTTCGGAAGGCCCGTCAGCGAGTCGTGCGCGTTCTCGTAGAGCAGACGCGCGTTGGCTTCGTCGAGTTCGCGGGTGCGTGCCTGCACGCGCGCCTCGAGTTCGAGATTCGCCGCATGCAGCGCTTCGGCATCGCGTCGGCGCGAGAGTGCGGTATCGATATGGCGCGACACGAAGGTCAGCAATTCCTGATCGCGTTGCGAATAGCGCACGAGCGGCGAATAGCTTTGCACGGCGAGCACGCCGCGCACGACATCGCCGTCGAAGAGCGGTATGCCGAGCCACGAGCGCAGGCGCACTTCGCTATGCTCGATTTCGAATGCGCCTTCCTCGATGAGGCGCAACGCTTCCGCATGATCGATGAGCCGCGCGCGCCGCTCGCGGATCACGTATTCGGTGAGGCCGCGCTGTCCGCGACGCGGAGCGGGGCGCTCCTGCACGATTTCATCGACGTAATACGGAAACGACACTTCGCCCGTTTCGGTTTCGAAGAGTGCGATATAGAAGTTGCGCGCGTAGAGCAGCTCGCCGACGATGCCGTGCAGGCTGCGCAGGAACTCCAGGGTGTCGCCGGGACGGCTCGACAGCTCGGCGATCTGATAGAGCGCCGCCTGCAAGTGCTCGGAACGCTCGCGCTCCGCGATGCCGTGACGCAGCGCCGCGTTGAGCTTCGACAATTCGGATGTGCGCCGCGCAACCTGCTCTTCGAGATCGGCGCGGTGCAGGATACGGTCGAGCGCCATCGCCACATGGCGGGCCACCACGAGAAAGAGCGCGCGGTCCTCGACGGTGTAGATGCGCGAGACGTCGTAGACCTGCATCGCCAGCATGCCGAACACTTCGTCGCTCGCGTTTTTGAGCGGCGCGCCCATCCAGAACTCGGGGCGATCGCCGATACAGTAGAAGCGGCCCGCGCGCTCGGCCTCGCAGATATCGGCGGCGGTGATGAAAAGCGGTTGCCCGCTCGTCAGCACCTGGCCCGTCATCGAGAGACGCGCCGGATTCAGAAGGTCGTAGTTCTCCGCCGCGACGACATCGGTATCGATCACATCGACATAGTACGGATAGGTGATCTTGCCCGTCTTGCGATCATAGAGCGCGAGATAGAAGTTCTCCGCGTCGATCAGCGTGCCGAGACGTTCATGCACGCCGCGCAGAAAATCGGCGCGCTCAGGCACCGAACTCGCGAGATACGCGATTTCATACAGCACACGTTGCGTGAGTTGGGCGCGCGCAAGGACATCGGCCTGCACCCGCTCGCCCAGCGTGCGCGCGAGTCCGGCAAGGCGCGTATCGTCGCGATGCGCGGCGGGCGCGAGCAGCCAGCCGAGCACGCTCTCGCCGCGGCCGGTCGGCCAGCAATGCCAGCCGTGAGCGCCGCATGTTTCTCCGAGCGTTTCCTCGGCGATGCTGTTCGGCCAGTGTTGCGCGCCGGGCAGCGGTGCATCGCCGCACCGCTCCAGATGCAAGTGCTCACCCGCGCGATACCACGCCCATTGTTGCGGGCAGCCCTTCGCGGCGGCCTCGCGCAACAAGGCCTCGATCGATGGCGCGACGCAGGCGCAGGTCTTCTCGTCGGTTGCCGCTACGGTTGCAGGTTCGACCGCCGTTGCGCGGGCAACCGGCGCGTCGTATGCGGGAAACACACTCATCGGCGCTCCAGGCCATATTGCCGCCACGGCGGGCGGGTCTCGTTCAGCGACTGCGCTCGTGCGCCGCGCGTGATGCGCGTCTCAAGCAAACGTTCGTTCTATATGGGCTAACGGCAGCGAGCATACAGCCTTGAGTACGCCGGACAAAAAAATCGCCCGCGCCTGGACGCCGTGCGGGCATTCATGCCGAATACGCGGTGTGGGCGCTGTCGTGTCCGGTAAATCGCTCGCGCCAGGCCTGCGGCGATACGCCGAGCGAGCGCAGGAAGCCGCGCCGCATCGTTTCTTCGGTGCCGAAGCCGCAGCGCGCGGCGATGCGCTTGACGGGCAGCGCCGTATCGCCGAGGAGGCGCCGCGCGGCTTCGAGCCGCATGCGCTCTATCGAGCGCGCGGGCGTCATGCCGGTTTGCGCGCGGTAATGGCGCACGAAGCTGCGCTCGCTCATGCCGACGCGCGCGGCGAGCACGGCGACCGACAGATCCGCCGCGAGATTCTCCGCAATCCACGCGTGCAGCTCGCCGAAGCGCTCGCCCGATTTTTGCAGCGACAGCGCCGCGCTGAACTGCGCCTGCCCGCCGGGGCGCTTCAAAAACACGACGAGATGGCGGGCGACATCGAGCGCCAGCGCGCGCCCGAGATCCTCCTCGACGAGCGCGAGCGACAGGTCGATGCCCGCCGTCACGCCCGCCGAAGTCCACACGTCGCCGTCGCGGATGAAGATCGGATCGGACTCGACGCGCACCGCCGGGAAGCGCGCGGCCAGCTCGGCGCAGCGCGTCCAGTGCGTGACGGCGCGGCGCTCGTTCAGGAGGCCCGCCGCCGCGAGCAGAAAGGCGCCGGTGCAGACCGACGCGGTGCGCCGCGCACGCGACGAGCGCGCGCGCACCCAATCGACGAGCGCGCGGTCGTGCACCGCCTCGTGCACGCCCCAGCCGCCCGCGATGATCAGCGTGTCGCAGGCCTCGCTCACATCGGGCAAGGGCTCCCCGACGAGCCCCAGGCCAGCCGAGGCGTTCACCGTGCCGTCTCGCGAGACGACGCGCGGGCGATACGGACGCGGCAGACCCGCCGCCGTGGCCAGTTCGTTCGCGGAGGCGAACACCTGCAACGGCCCGGCGACGTCGAGCAATTGAACATTGGGGAAAGCGAGGACGTCGATGATGCGCGGTGCGTTTGACTCCATGATGGCCCCGGAACGCGGATTGGCGGAAAACGTGGGTTGTGTGTCAATTTCGCCATAGCGTAGCGGCGTAGCATCGATTCGTCCACTGCCAACAACGACCATCCACGGAGAAAACGATGACGCATCACATCGGCCTGCTGCTGTTTCCGGGCGTGCAGCAACTCGACATGACCGGCCCCTACGACGTATTCGCGCACATGCCCGACACGAAGGTGCATCTCGTCTGGAAGACGCGCGAGCCGGTGGAGTCGAGCGCCGGCATGATCCTGACGCCCGACGCGACCTACGCCGATTGCCCCGCGCTCGACGTGCTGTGCGTGCCGGGCGGCTCGGGCGTCGGCGCTCTGATGGAGGACGACGAGACGCTCGCGTTCATCCGCGGGCAGGCGGCGGGCGCGCGCTATCTGACATCGGTGTGCACCGGCTCGCTCGTGCTCGGCGCGGCGGGCCTGTTGCGCGGCAAACGCGCGACGACACACTGGGCGTATCACTCGCTGCTGGCGGAATTGGGCGCGATTCCGGTGCACGAACGCGTCGTGCGCGACGGCAATCTGTTCACGGGCGGCGGCATCACGGCGGGCATCGATTTCGCGCTGACGCTCGCGGCGGAGCTCGTCGGCGAGCACGAAGCGCAGGCGATCCAGTTGCAGATGGAATACGCGCCCGCGCCGCCTTTCGATTCCGGCGATCCGAAGCGCGCGCCCGATGCCGTCGTGGGCGACGTGCGCGAGCGGCTTGTGAAATCGCTCGCTGCGCGCGGCGCGATCACGGCGCGCGTCGTGGACCGGCTGAAACTCGATGCGTGATCTTTGAATGCAAAACGCAAGATGCACTTTGGTTTTATGCATGCGTAATGCAAAAGTCCAAAGCGCTAGAACCGCTTCTGCATGAAATAGCGCGACTGGCCCGCGTAAAAATCGGCGATCTCGCCGAAGATCTCAAAACCGCGGCGCGCATAGAGCGCGCGCGCCGCGGGATTGACCGTGTCGAGCCACGCCGCGCGGCAGCCGCGCTTTTGCGCTTCGGTTTCGGCGGCTTCGAGCGCGCGCGCACCAAGTCCGGCGCCGCGCGCATCCTCGCGTATCCATAGCCATTTCACGAAGAGCCAGTCCCACGCGGTATAGCCCGCGAGGCCGCCGAGAAAATCGTCATCGCGATAGATCGACACTGCGAGATCGCGCTGATGGCTCGGGCCGAGTTGCGCCCGGTTGAATGCGGCGAGGCCGCCCGCGACATCCCGCTCGAAGCTCGCGTCGATCCAGTCGGTGACCGCGAGCGTGACGCTGCTCATGGCTGCGCGGACGGCGCCACCGATGCACCTTTGATTCCATGCCGCGCCAGTGCATTGGCGACGAAGCCAGAGCGCTTCACGTCTTCGACGAACTCGCGCAGATAGGTCGCGGCTTCGTCGCCGCGGCTCTTCGGCAGGCCCATCGCCTGCTGAATCACCATGAAGCGTCCGTCGAGCAGGCGCAATCCGGGCGTGCGCGCCGCATCGGCCTCGAGTTGCTGCTTCACGCCCGCGGCAACTTCGAGCTCGTCGCGCAGGAACGTTTCGACCACCGCCTGCGACGACTCTGCGCGCACGAGCGTCGCATGTTTGATCTCCCGCGTCAGAAAGAGGTCGTACGCGCTGCCCTTGCCGACCACGATTCGGTTGCCTTCGCGATCGATATCCTCGTTGCGCGTGAGCGGCGATGCATCGCGCACGAGATAGCAGCCTTCGATCAGCACGTATGCCGCCGTGAACGCGATGCCCGCGCCACGCAGCGGATCGATCGCGAAGAAGCCGATATCGGCGGCTTCGTTCGTGACGGTCTCGACGGATTTCGCGGCGGTGTCGAACGCGCTGAACGCGACCGGCACACCGAGCCGCGATGCGAGTTCGCGCGCGAGATCCACCGATACGCCGCCCGGCTCGCCGCTGTCCGTTCGATGCGCGAGGATCGGATTGCCGAGATTGATCGACGCGCGCAGCGTGCCGGTCGGAGCGAAGGCGTTCAGCAAGGCAGGGGAAAGAGTCATGGCGTCCGTCGATGAGTTGAAGAGAAATGGCGACACGATCGATTCGATGCAGAATACGCGAACCGCAACGGCTCTGCCAAAGGAACGACATGCAACGCGAACGCATCGACAGCCGTGAATTGATCGAGCGCCTGGAGCTCGAGCCGCATCCCGAAGGCGGATTCTTCCGCGAGACGTATCGCGCGGGCGGCAAGGTCACGCGCGAGAAAGAAGGCGCATTGCGCGCCGCGTCCACCGCGATCTACTTCCTGCTATGCGATGGCGCGCATTCGGCGTGGCATCGCATTCGCTCGGACGAGGTGTGGCATTTCTATGCGGGCGATCCGCTGGACGTCCACGTGCTCGATACGAACGGCGCGCTCGTCACGCATCGGCTCGGCAATGCGCTCGTGCATGCGGATGCCGTGTTCCAGGCGGTCGTCGAGGCGGGCGACTGGTTCGCCGCTGTTTGTCATGATAAGGACGGCGCGGCGCTCGTCGGCTGCACGGTCGCGCCGGGCTTCGAGTTCAGCGAGTTCGAGCTGGCCGCGCCGGGCGCGCTCGAAGCGCGTTATCCGCAGCATCGCGATCTGATCGCACGGCTCGGACCCAAACCGTGACGATGCGAGTGCAAGTGCGGTTATCATCGCGCGCATCATCGACAACAATACAAGGTCAGGCATGAGCGGAGTGCGCCGCGGGATTCAATCGATCGAAGTAGGTGGGGCGCTCCTGCGCGCGCTCGTGGATCATGGCGGCCCGATGCTGCTCGGCGATCTCGCGAAGAAGGCGGGCATGCCTTCGGCGAAGGCGCATCCCTATCTCGTGTCATACGGCAATCTCGGCCTCATTCAGCAGGACACCGCGACGGGCCGCTACGAGCTCGGGCCGTTCGCCTTGCAGATGGGGCTGATCAGCTTGCAGCGCGTCGATCCCGTGCGCCTCGCGATCGCGGAAGTGGCGAACATGACGCCGCGCATCGAGCATACGGTCGCGCTCGCGAGCGCGGGCAGCTATGGGCCGACGATCGTTCACATTCAACAGGCGAGTGTGCCCATCCACGTGACGATGCGCACGGGCACGGTGATGTCCCTGCTGCAGACCGCCACGGGCCGCGCATTCGCCGCGTATCTGCCGCCGATGACGGTCGATGCGCTCGTCGCGATCGAGCGTGCGGGCGCGTTGCAGATCGGCACGGAGCGTCGCGATTACACGCGCGCGCAGATCGACGCGATGCTCGCCGAAGTGCGCGAGCATGGCATTGCGCGCGCGATCGATGAACCCGTCGCCGGCATCAGCGCGATGAGCGCGCCCGTGTTCGACCATTCGCGCAATATCGTGCTCGCCATCACGGCGATCGGGCCGAGCGGCTCGTTCGATGGCGCGTGGAACGGCGACATCGCGAAGGCGCTGCACGGCTGCGCGCAACGCGTGTCGAAGATGCTCGGCTTCGTCGCCGTCTGATTCGGGCCTGGCGGCCGAGCTGGCCGCCAGCGCCTCCCACCGATCGTTCCCCTTCATCCGGCGATAACCGGCATCGGCGAAGCCTTCGCTTTCACACGTTCCATCTCCTAATGTTCATATGGGAATCGCGGCGATCCCGGCCGCAGTTTGCCCCTGCGCGTTCGCTCATAGGGGTAAACGTAGATTCAACAATATAAAACGACTTGTACAATGATGAACAACTAACCGAGAGCGAAGCGATTCGCGCCTGAGCCGAATGCGTCTTGCGAAGACGAAACAGGCTCGACGATGGAGACGATCGAATGTCCGTGAATTACGCCAACCTGCGTTTCGACTACGAGCGCGCGCCCGATCACGACGCGCCCGCGTCATCGCCTTATCCTGTCGCCGTGATCGGCGCGGGCCCGGTGGGTCTCGCGACGGTCATCGACCTCGCGCAGCAGGGCGTGCGCACCGTGCTGCTCGACAACGACGACACCGTATCCACCGGCTCGCGGGCCATCTGCTTCGCGAAGCGCACGCTCGAGATCTTCGACCGTCTCGGCTGCGGCGAAAGGATGATGGAGAAGGGCGTGAGCTGGAATGTCGGCAAGGTGTTTCTGCAGGACGACCTCGTCTACACCTTCAATCTTCTGCCGGAAACGGGGCATTCGCGTCCCGCGTTCATCAACTTGCAGCAGTACTACGTCGAAGGCTTTCTCGCCGAGCGCGCGATGGAGCTGGAGCCGCTGCAATTGCGCTGGAAAAGCAATGTGGTGGGCGTGACGCAGCATGATGACCACGTCGAGTTGCAAGTCGAAACACCCGACGGCGTGTACACGCTCAAGGCGCAATACGTCGTGGCCGCCGATGGCTCTCGCAGCGCGATGCGCAAGCTTCTCGGGCTCGACAGCCACGGGCGCACATTCAAGGACCGCTTCCTGATCGCCGACGTGAAGATGAAGGCGCCGTTCCCAACCGAACGCTGGTTCTGGTTCGATCCGCCGTTTCATCGCAACCAGTCGGTGCTGCTGCATCGTCAGCCGGACGACGTATGGCGTATCGATTTTCAACTCGGCTGGGACGCGGACCCCGTCGCGGAGAAAGAGCCCGAGCGCGTGATTCCGCGCGTGAAGGCGCTGCTTGGCGAAGACGCCGAATTCGAACTGGAATGGGTGAGCGTCTATACGTTTTCGTGCCTGCGCATGGATGACTTCCGACATGGCCGCGTGATCTTCGCGGGCGATTCGGCACATGGCGTGTCGCCGTTCGGCGCGCGCGGCGCGAACAGCGGCGTGCAGGATGCGGACAATCTCGCGTGGAAGCTGAAGCTCGTCGTGAACGGCGATGCGCCGCAGACGCTGCTCGATACCTACGCGTCCGAGCGCGAATACGCCGCCGATGAAAACATCCTCAACTCGACGCGCGCCACGGACTTCATCACGCCCAAGAGCCCTGTTTCACGCCTCTTTCGCGACGCGACGCTCAAGCTCGCGAAGGACTGCGCATTTGCGCGGCGCATGGCGAACAGCGGGCGGCTTTCAGTGCCGGCCGTGCTGCGCGACTCGACGCTCAATACGCCGGATGCCGCGGACGATAGCTTCAATTGCGCGATGATTCCCGGCGCGCCTTGCGTGGATGCGCCGGTGCGCGTGGATGACCGCGATGCATGGCTTCTGCCGCAGACGCACGGCGGCGCGTTCACGGGGATCTATTTCTGCGGACTGGGACACGGTCCCGATGCGTGCGCGCGAAGCCTCGCGGCCTTGTCGAACGCGCCGCTTCCGGTGCGCGCGCTGATCGTCGTGCCGAAAGGGATGACCTGCAAGGTGCCGGGCGTGACCGTGGTGGAAGATGTCGAAGGCATGGTCGCGCATCGCTTCGATGCACGGCCGGGCACGTTCTATCTGCTGCGTCCCGATCAACACGTGTGCGCGCGCTGGCGCGCCTTCGATGCCGCATCGGTCACCGCCGCGGTCAAGCGTGCAACCTGCAACGGATGATGAATCGTATGAAGCTCAATCTCGAACTGAATATCGCCGACCACGATGCGTTCTACGAGCGCCTCATCGACACGCACAACGGACTGTCCGACGAGGACAGCCAGTTGCTCAACGCGAAGCTGATCTTGCTGCTCGCGAATCACATCGGCGATAACGATGTGTTGAAAGAAGCATTGGCGATGGCGCGTCACGGTCTCGCCGCGAGTTAATCCTTCACCACGATGCCCACGCGCTCGCAGATGAACGCGCCGATGCCCGCGATGTCGTCGAGCGCGAGCAAGGGCAGCGCCGATTCGATCGCGGCGGGCGCATCGGTTGCGATCGCAACTATCTCCACGTCGGTCCTGTAGAGCGGATCGCGGCCCGCCGAGGGCCGCACGACTTCCAGGCGCGGCATCGGCTCGCGCGCGAATCCTTCGACGATCACGAGGTCCGCGTGCGAAAGCCGCGCGGCGAGCTCGGCAAGCGGCGGCTCCGCGTCGCCGTTCAACTCGCGCACGATCGCATACCGGTAAGGCGATGTGATCAGCACTTCCCCCGCGCCCGCGCGACGAAAGCGCGCACTGTCCTTGCCCGGCGGCTCGAGCTCGATCGAGTGATGACTATGCTTGATGACGTTGACCGTGAGGCCGTGTGCGCGCAGCCATGGCAACAGCGCTTCGATCAATGTGGTCTTGCCCTGGCCCGAGCGGCCCGAGATGCCGAAGAGCGGCGGATGACGCGAATTCATGCGATTGGTCGGCTGATTGTTTTGGTTTCGATCAGACGAGTTTAACGGCTCGATGGCGAGGCGGGAGAAATCGCGCTATCGTCGGGCATTGCCTTTGCGGCAGATTGCGCGAGCGCGCAACGGGTTTCAGACCCCATCGCGTGCCGCCCCAAGCGTTCAAAGGATCCGACATGGCCGAAGACAATCCCGGCACCGCTCTCGCACCGCAGCAGTTCTCCATCGACGTGATGCTCGAAAAGTATGCCAAGGGCGACGAGTCGCGCGTCGAGGATATCTACCGCCGCGTGGCGCGCGGTGTCGCGCAAGCCGAGCCGAAAGAGGCGCGCGCGAAGATCGAAGCGGAGTTCGTCGATAACTTCAAGCGCGGCGCGCTCGGCGCGGGGCGCATCATGAGCGCCGCGGGCGCGGGCATCGACGCTACGCTCATCAACTGCTTCGTGCAGCCCGTGGGCGATGCCATACAGAACGTCGACAGCAACGGGCTGCCGGGCATCTATGTCGCGCTGCTGCAGGCGGCCGAGACGATGCGTCGCGGCGGCGGCGTGGGCTATAACTTCTCGGCAATCCGTCCGCGCGGCGCGCGCGTGCATTCGACAGGCTCGGCGGCATCGGGCCCTTGCAGCTATATGGACGTGTTCGATGCGTCGTGCCGCACCGTGGAAAGCGCGGGCGCGCGGCGTGGCGCGCAGATGGGCATTCTCGATTGCACGCATCCCGACCTGCTCGAATTCATCGCGGCAAAACATACGAAAGGGCGCTGGAACAATTTCAATGTATCGGTCGCGGTGACCGACGAGTTCATGCAGGCCGTCGCCGACGATTCAATGTGGCAGCTCGTGCACAAGGCCGAGCCATCGCCCGCGCAGCGCGCCGCCGAAGACATGCATCAGCGCGATGACGGCTTGTGGGTCTATCGCGAAGTGCGCGCGCGCGAAGTGTGGAACACGATCATGCGCTCGACCTACGATGTCGCGGAGCCGGGCGTCGTGTTCATGTCGCGCATGAACGACGACAACAACCTGCGCGCGGTCGAAGCGATCCGCGCGACCAATCCTTGCGGCGAACAGCCGCTGCCCGCGTACGGCTGCTGCAACCTCGGCCCGCTCAATCTCACGCGCTTCGTGCGCGATCCTTTCGCGCAAATGCGCGGCGGCGTGCCTTCCTTCGATTGGGACGGCTTTGCGCGCACGACGCGCACACAAGTACGCTTTCTCGACGACGTGCTCGACGTCACGCTCTGGCCGCTCGACGAACAGGCGCGCGAAGCAGCGGCGAAGCGCCGCATCGGCGTGGGCTTCACGGGACTCGGCGACACGCTCGTGATGCTCGGCTTAAGCTATGACGCCCAGGAAGGGCGCGACTTCGCCGCACGCGTCGCGCGCTCGATGCGCGATGAAGCGTATCGCGCATCGGTCGAGCTCGCGAAAGAACGCGGCAAGTTTCCGCTCTTCGATGCGAAGCGTTATCTGGAAGAGGGCACGTTTGCATCGCGCTTGCCGGACGACATCAAGAGCGCGATCCGCGAGCATGGCATACGCAACAGCCATCTCTTGTCCATCGCGCCGACGGGCACCGTGAGTCTCGCGTTCGCGGACAACGCTTCGAACGGCATCGAGCCGGCGTTCTCATGGACCTATCAGCGCACGAAGCGCATGGCGGACGGCTCGCGTCAGACCTTCGCCGTCGAGGATCACGCATACCGGCTTTATCGCGAAATGGGCGGCGACGTGAACGCGCTGCCCGAGTACTTCGTGAGCGCGCTGGAAATGTCCGCGCACGATCACATGGAGATGATGGCGGCGGTGCAGCCGTTCGTCGATACATCGATCTCGAAGACCGTGAACGTGCCCGCCGATTATCCGTTCGACAAGTTTCAGGATCTCTATTTCGAGGCGTGGCGGCGCGGATTGAAGGGGCTTGCGACGTATCGGCCGAACGAGACATTGGGCGCGGTGCTCTCCGTCACGCCGGCCGAAACCCCCAGCGATTCGCCCGATCCCGACTTCGATCTCGATCCGCTGCGCATCGCGATCGATCATCGACCGAAAGGGCAGTTGCCCGCGATCATCGAGAAGGTCGAGTATCTGACGCAGGCCGGGAAGAAGTCGCTGTATCTCGCGGTGTCGTTCATCGAAGTGACGGGGCGCCTCGCGGGCGAGGACGTGACCATCGAGCGGCCCATCGAGTTCTTTATTCCCACGGGCCAGCGCGACGAATCGCAGCAATGGATCACGGCGACCATGCGCTCGCTGTCGCTGGCTGCGCGCGGCGGCTTCGCGGCGCGCACGCTGCAGGACATGCGCAAAGTGTCGTGGGATCGCGGGCAAGTGCGTCTCGGCGATGTCGAGCGTCTCGACGGCCATCGCAGTCCGCGCTGGCACGACTCGGAAGTCGCCGCGCTAGCGTATGCGATCCAGCAGATTCTTCATCGTCGCGGCTTTCTCGACGCAGAAGGAAATCAGGTGCCGTCGCGCGTGCTTGCGCACAAGCGCGCCGATCACGCAGCGCGTGCGATAGCTGCAACTGACGAGCGCGAAGAGGTAGCCGAGAGTATCGCGCAGGGCGAAATCGATCCGCATAGCCTTCCCCAGATGCACGGCCGAAAATGCGCGACCTGCGGTGCGAATGCGGTGATCCGCAAGGACGGTTGCGACTTCTGCACGGCTTGCGGCGAAATCGGCGCGTGCGGTTGAGTTGAAAAAAGGCGCGGACACCGATCCGCGCCTTTCACGCTCAATGCGAGCGTTCGGCAGTCTCCTGCTTCGCGTCTTGCGCACGGGCCGGCGCATGCGCCGCGTGCTGCACGAAAGGACGCCACACCGGCGTCACGAACGGAAGTTCATCGAGAAGCGAGAACTGATCGAGGGAAGTGTTTTCTGACATGATGACCTCTTGAATCTTCTTCGACGACGCTACTCAGCGCGTCGTCACATTGCCTTGCGTCGCGGAGCCATTGGCATACTCGACGATCTCACGATTGCGCGCTTCTGCTTGCACCGCATCGCGTGCGCGTTGCTCACTTTGCGCGGCGACGGCATCGCCCCACATGCTGCGCTCGGGATACGTATTGCGATTCAACGCCGGCAGCGAGCCGTTCGAATATGCGGCGACGAGTTCGGCACGCACTTGCGCGCGCGTCTTCGGCGTGTCGGTCGCACTGGCTTGCGTTTGCGTCTGAACCTGATACGTGCCTGCGCGGCCGATGCCCTGACCGCCCTCCGCGAACGCAGTGGTCGTGACGACGGCGGAGATGGCGGCGAGAGAGAACCCCGTGATGAGCTGTTTCATGCTTGCGACTCCTTTCATTCCGGTGCAGCGTGCGGGCAAATGCGGATTGCATTCGATGTCGGGCACGCTGCGTCAGGAGCGAATGTAGTCGCGCGGCACACGCGGATAAATGCCGTATCGGCGAATAGATTTATCGATTTCGGCGAATAATCGCGCAGAGCATTGACGGGCGGGCGTTTGCGCCTCGATGCAAACGTATCTATCGGATCGATAGTTCGGCGGCGAGGCGTCAATCAAGCGAGCTGCTTGTGGAAGAACGTGGTCGCGCAGAGCGTGCCGTCAGGCATCAGCGCATAGTTCGGCACGACACCCACGCGCTGCCATCCGGCACGTTCGTACAGGCGCTCGGCATCGCCGCCCGTCACGGTATCGAGCACGAGGACGGACTTGCCCGCAGTGCGCGCGGCATCGTCCGCGGCGCTCATCAGACGCTGGGCAATGCCCTGACGTCTTGCACGACGCACCACCAGCATCTTCGCGATATCGGCGCGATGGGGCTGATTTTCAGGCTGAGCGGTGATGACCTGCACCGTGCCGAGAAGGTTTCCTTCAGCGTCTTCAGCAACGAGCAGAATGCGCTCATCGCGCGCAACGCCTTGCGCCACGCGTATCCAGAATTCGGCGGCGGTGGCGCGCGAAATGGGCAGCATGAAGCTGACCGATGCGCCGCCTTCCACGCAGTCGATGAGCACGTCCGCCAACGCCTCTATGCAGTGCGGTGCTTCGTCCGCGCCGACGCGGCGCACGGTGATGTTGTCGTTCATTGTTCGTTCCGATGTGGCGCCCCGCGCAAACCGCTTGGCGCCAGATCATACCGTGCTCGCCGGTCGGCCAATGATTAGCTATGCAACGATATCCTCGGTGCCCGCCACTTCCGGCGTGCCATGCCGCACGATAGTCGGCGACGACGTGCTCGTCGGCAGGCAGCGCTCTTCCGCATCCTTCTGACCTTGCAGCAGCGGGCAGCGTTCGAACAGCTCCGCAGCCCAGTCGACGAATACGCGCACTTTCGGCGACAAATGGCGGTTATGCGGATACACCGCGGAAATCGGCATCGGCAGCGGGTTCCATTGCGGCAGCACTTCGACGAGCTCGCCCGCGCGCAGATACGGCAGCGCCATGAAGCGCGGCACCTGAATGATGCCGACGCCCTTCAGGCCGCAGCTCAGATACGCTTCGGCATCGTTTACCGCGATCATGCCGCGCATCTTCACTTCGATGGTTTCATCGTCGACGACGAAGTCCATGTCCATGATGCGGCCCGTGCGGCTCGAAAAATAATTCACCGCCGTGTGATTTTGCAAATCGTCGATGGTCGTCGGCGTGCCGTTGCGTTCGAGGTACTGCGGCGCCGCGACCGTCACGCCCTGGAACACGCCGATGCGCCGCGCGACGAGACTCGAATCCTGCAGCGTGCCCACGCGAATCACGCAGTCCACGCCTTCCTGGATCAGATCGACCGGCTTGTCGCCGAAGCCCATCATCAACTCGATATCCGGATAGCGCGTATGGAAATCGCATAGCTGCGGCATCACGATGAGCCGCCCGATCGCGCCCGGCATATCGACGCGCAGCTTGCCGTGCGGGCCTTTGCCATTGTTCGAGAAGGTGCTTTCCGCTTCCTCGATGTCCGCGAGGATGCGCACGCAGCGCTCGTAATACGCGGCGCCGTCCGGCGTGAGATTGAGCCGGCGCGTCGTGCGCTGAAGCAGCCGCACGTTCAGATGCGCTTCCAGATTCTGGATGATCGTCGTGACCGAGGCGCGCGGCAGATTGAGCGTGTCCGCGGCGCGGGAAAAGCTGTTGGTGTCGACGACGCGGGTGAAGACCTGCATTGCTTGTAGCCGATCCATGTTCTCTCACCTTCTTTACTTAGCGACGCAACTATTAAGCGTGCGCCAAAGAATGACCGAATGAACAATCGCAAGGGATAACCACGATTGTTCGGTGCGACCGAATTGTGTTGCCGGATTATAGGCATTTATTAAAAAAGGCGCGGACTCCAGAATTCGCAGCATCGCAACTTCTGCGTGAAGGCCTTGCAGCATCGGCCTCGCACTGAGAATAACCATGGCAACACTGTTGGATCTGGAGTCGAGCCCGCGCCTGTGCATCGAGGATGTGCAGATCACGGGGCACGCACAGCCGATCACGCTGCGCAGCTATCGCCCCGCGTCGGACGGCACGGTTCTGCCCATCGTTCTGTACTTCCACGGCGGCGGTTTCATTGGCGGTGCACTGGACGATGCCGATATCGCCGCCGCGACGATCGCACGCGATACGCCCGCGTGGGTCGTGTCCGTCGGCTATTCGCTCGCGCCGAAATATCCGTTTCCCGCCGCGCCCGAAGACGGCTATCGCGCGGCGCAGTGGGCGGTGGCGCATGCCCGCGCGCAGCGCGCGGATCCGCAGCGCATCGGCATCGCGGGCCATGACGCGGGTGGCAATCTCGCCACCTGCGTCGCGGCTATCGCACGTGATCGCGGCGATCTTCGCATGTCCGCGCAAGCCTTGCTCGCGCCGCTGCTCGAT
The DNA here is from genome assembly GCF_056930355.1 of Caballeronia sp. 11_S32. Lineage (NCBI taxonomy): Bacteria > Pseudomonadati > Pseudomonadota > Betaproteobacteria > Burkholderiales > Burkholderiaceae > Caballeronia > Caballeronia sp. 11_S32. The sequence continues at coordinate 1,085,727 of NZ_JBXOWH010000004.1, read as the reverse complement.
CCGAGCATGACGCGCCTAGCCGACGAACGCAAAGTGCTGTGCCCCGATTTCGAGGCATGCGAATGCGCGCAGTGGTATCGCGCGTATCTGCCGAATCCTTCGCAACGCCTGCATCCGTATGCCGCGCCGCTGGAATCGCGCCGACTCGGCGGCCTGCCGCCCGCGATGATCGCGAGCGCCGAGCACGATCTGCTGCATATCGAGGCGGAGAAATACGCGGGCGAGCTGATCGCCGCGGGCGTGCCGACCGAAGTCACGCGTCACGGCAAGACATCGCATCAGGCGCTCGCCGCGCATCCCGACGCGCTTGCCGATGTCGTCGCGTTCTTCAAAAAGCGCCTCTCACGCGCGAAATAAGCGCGAAATAAGCGCGAAACAAGCGCGAAACAAGCGCAAAAAGCCAACGCGAAAAAGTAAGCGCAAGAAACGGCACGCACGCCTCGCATCGCACAACAACAATCTCAACGCAACCGGAGCCTTCATCATGTCTTTCAACCGCAAACGCATCTACGCCGCGCTAGGCGCGGTGCTGATCATCGCCGGCGCGGGCGGCTATACCGCCTGGCGCGGTCACGGCGATTCGGCGATGAACGAAGCCAAAGCCGCCGCGCATAGCCCGACCGCAACCGAAGTGGACGTCGCGACCGTGATCTCGAAGACGATCACAGACTGGCAAAGCTATTCCGGCAGGCTCGAGGCGGTCGATCACGTCGACATTCGCCCGCTCGTGCCGGGCACGATCGTCGCCGTGCATTTCAAGGACGGCCAGCTCGTGAAGAAGGGCGATGCGCTGTTCACGATCGATCCGCGCCCCTACGAAGCCGAAGTGGATCGCGCGCAGGCGCAGCTCGCGGCGGCGCAGGCGCGCAACGGCTACACGTCGACGGATGCGGCGCGCGCTGAACGCCTGCTCGCCGATAACGCGATCGCGAAGCGCGATTACGACGAGAAGCAGAACGCCGCGCGCGAGGCCGTCGCCAACCTGAAGGCCGCGCAGGCTGCGCTCGAAACCGCGAAGATCAATCTCGCGTACACGCATATCACGGCGCCGGTTTCGGGCCGCGTGTCGCGCGCGGAGCTCACGGTCGGCAACATCGTATCGACGGGCGGCAACGCGCCCTTGCTGACGACGCTCGTGTCGGTCTCGCCGATCTACGCATCGTTCGATGTCGATGAACAAACGTACCTGCGCTATCTCGGCCGCGATGGCGGCAGCGCGGTGCCCGTGTCGCTCGGGCTCGCGAACGAGGACGGCTATTCGCGCGAGGGTGTCGTCGATTCCGTCGACAACCGGCTCGATACGACCTCCGGCACGATCCGCGTGCGCGCGCGCTTCAACAATCCGGACGGCACGCTCGTGCCAGGCCTCTATGCGCGCGTGAAAGTGGGCGGGGGCACGCCGCATCCGGCCGTGCTCGTGGAAGACGAAGCCATCGGCACCGATCAGGACAAGAAGTACGTGATGGTCGTCGACAAGGACAACCGCGTGCAGTACCGCGAAGTCGCGCTGGGCCAGACGCATGAAGGTCTGCGCGTGATCTCGAAGGGCCTGCAGCCGGGCGAGCGAATCGTCGTGAACGGCCTGCAGCGCGTGCGCCCCAACGACGTGATCAAGGCCAACAACGTCGCGATGAATGACGGCGGCGCAGCGCCCGTCGTGAAGACGGCATCCGCACAGTGATGCGCGTCATCCGCAACAGACAGAAATCGTCATGAACATATCCAAATTCTTCATCGACCGCCCGATTTTCGCGGGCGTGCTCTCGGTGGTCGTGCTGCTCGCGGGCATCATCGCGATGTTCAAGCTGCCGATCTCCGAGTATCCGGAAGTCGTGCCGCCTTCGGTCGTCGTGCATGCGCAGTATCCCGGCGCGAACCCGAAGGTGATCGCGGAGACCGTGGCCTCGCCGCTCGAAGAGCAGATCAACGGCGTAGAGGACATGCTCTACATGCAGTCGCAAGCCAACAGCGACGGCAATCTCACGACCACGGTCACGTTCAAGCTCGGCACCGATCCGGACAAGAACACGCAGCTCGTGCAGAACCGCGTGAACCAGGCATTGCCGCGTTTGCCGCAGGACGTGCAGCGTCTCGGCGTGACGACGATCAAGTCGTCGCCTACGTTGACGATGGTGGTGCATCTGAACTCGCCCAACGGCCGTTACGACATGACGTATCTGCGCAATTACGCGCTGATCAACGTGAAGGACCGGCTCGAACGCATCGCGGGCGTGGGCGAAGTGCAGCTGTGGGGCTCGGGCGATTACTCGATGCGCGTGTGGCTCGATCCGCAAAAGGTCGCGCAGCGCGGCATGACGGCGACGGATGTCGTCAACGCGATTCGCGAGCAGAACGTTCAGGTGGCGGCGGGCGTGATCGGCGGCTCGCCGACACTGCCGAACGTGCCGCTGCAACTGAACGTGAATGCGCGCGGCCGCTTGCAGAACGAGTCGGAGTTCCGCGACATCGTGTTGAAAACATCGCCGGATGGTGCGGTCACGCATCTGAGCGATGTTGCCCGCGTCGAGCTGGCTGCATCGGAATATGGCTTGCGCTCGTTGCTCGACAACAAGTCGGCGGTTGCAATCGCAATCAATCAGCAGCCGGGTGCGAACTCGCTGCAGATCTCCGACGAAGTCCGCAAGACGATGAAGGAACTGAAGGCGGACATGCCGGCGGGCCTCGAATATCAGATCGTCTATGACCCGACGCAGTTCGTGCGCTCGAGTATCGAAGCGGTGATTCATACGCTTGCCGAAGCGATCGCGCTGGTCGTGCTCGTCGTGATCGTGTTCCTGCAGACCTGGCGCGCGTCGATCATTCCGTTGCTCGCGGTGCCGGTGTCGATCGTCGGGACGTTCTCGCTGCTGCTCGCATTCGGGTTCTCGATCAACGCGTTGTCATTGTTCGGGATGGTGCTCGCGATCGGTATCGTCGTCGACGATGCGATCGTGGTCGTCGAGAACGTGGAGCGCAACATCGAGGCGGGCTTATCGGCGAGAGAGGCCACGTATCAGGCAATGCGCGAGGTGAGCGGGCCGATCATCGCGATTGCATTGACGCTGGTTGCCGTGTTCGTGCCGCTCGCGTTCATGTCCGGTCTCACGGGCCAGTTCTACAAGCAGTTCGCAATGACCATCGCCATTTCGACGGTGATCTCCGCGTTCAACTCGCTGACGCTGTCGCCGGCACTCGCCGCACTCTTGCTGAAGGGCCACGACGAGCCGAAGGACTGGCTCACGCGCGGCATGGACCGTGTGTTCGGCGGCTTCTTCCGCGCCTTCAACAAGGTGTTTCATCGCGGCTCGGATGCGTATGGCAAGGGCGTGAAGAGCGTCATCAATCGCAAGGCATTGATGATGGTCGTGTATGCCGTGCTGCTCGGCGGCGCCGTGCTGATGGGCAAGATCGTGCCGGGCGGCTTCGTGCCCGCGCAGGACAAGGAGTATCTGATCAGCTTCGCGCAACTGCCGAATGGCGCGTCGCTCGACCGCACCGAAGGCGTGATCCGTCAGATGTCGGATATCGCGCTGAAGCAGCCGGGCGTGGAGAGCGCGGTGGAGTTTCCGGGCTTGTCGGTGAATGGTTTCACCAATTCGTCGAGCGCGGGCATCGTGTTCGTCACGCTGAAGCCTTTCAAGGAGCGCGTGCATGACAAGGCGCTGTCGGCCAATGCGATCGCTGGCGCGCTGAATCAGAAGTATGCGGGCATCAAGGGTTCGTTCATTGCCGTGTTCCCGCCGCCGCCGGTGCTGGGTCTCGGCACGCTCGGCGGCTTCAAGATGCAGCTGGAAGATCGCGGCGCGCTCGGTTATTCGGCACTCGCCGATGCCACTCAGGCGTTCATCAAGCGCGCATCGCAGACGCCTGAACTCGGCCCGACGTTCTCCAGCTATCAGATCAACGTGCCGCAGCTCAACGTCGATCTCGATCGCGTGAAGGCGAAGCAGCTTGGCGTCTCCGTGACGGATGTATTCGACACGATGCAGGTGTATCTCGGCTCGCTCTATGTGAACGACTTCAATCGCTTCGGACGTGTGTATCAGGTGCGCGTGCAGGCGGACGCGCCGTTCCGTGCGAATCCGGAAGACATCGGCTTGCTGAAGACGCGCAACGCGAACGGCGACATGGTGCCTTTGTCGTCGCTCGTGAAGGTGACGCCGACATACGGCCCCGAGATGGTGGTGCGCTACAACGGCTACACCGCCGCCGATATCAATGGCGGTCCTGCTCCGGGCTATTCGTCGGGGCAGGCTCAGGCAGCGGCGGAACGTATTGCGGCGGAAGTGCTGCCGCGCGGGATCAAGTTCGAATGGACCGATCTCACGTATCAGCAGATCCTCGCGGGCAATGCAGCCTTGTGGGTCTTCCCGATCAGCGTGCTGCTCGTGTTCCTCGTGCTTGCCGCGCTGTATGAAAGCCTGACGCTGCCGCTCGCGGTGATCCTGATCGTGCCGATGAGCATTCTGTCCGCACTGCTTGGCGTATGGCTCACCGATGGCGATAACAACATCTTCACGCAGATCGGCCTGATGGTGCTGGTTGGCTTGTCGGCGAAGAACGCGATTCTGATCGTGGAGTTTGCACGCGAGCTGGAGATGCAGGGCCGCTCGATCGTGCAGGCCGCGATCGAAGCGAGCCGCCTGCGTTTGCGCCCGATTCTGATGACGTCGATCGCGTTCATCATGGGCGTGGTGCCGCTCGTGCTGTCGACGGGCGCGGGCTCGGAAATGCGTCACGCGATGGGCGTCGCGGTGTTCTTCGGCATGCTGGGCGTGACGCTCTTCGGTCTGATGCTGACGCCGGTGTTCTACGTGATCCTGCGCAAGCTCTCCCGCACGGAACACGTGACGGACAAGCACGGCTCGCATCCGCAGATGCGCGGTATCGGTGCTCCGTATGAAGCGCAATGAGGTCAATGATGAATAAGCTGCATGTTTTATCGAGTCTGATGGCGTCGTTGATGCTGGTCGCGGGCTGCTCGCTCGCGCCGACCTACGAGAAGCCGAACGTCAACGAGCCGTCGGCCTACAAGGAAACGCCGCAGAAGACGCTCGACGCGTCGGAAGCGGGCACGTGGAAGACCGCGCAGCCTTCCGAAGAGATGCTGCGCGGCGAATGGTGGAGCATCTTCGGCGACGCCACGCTCAACGATCTGGAAAAGCAGGCGCAGGACGCGAACCAGAATCTGAAGGCCGCGGCGGCGCGCGTGAAGGAAGCGCGCGCGATCAACCAGACGGCGCGCGCGGGCCTGTTCCCGAAGCTCGACGCGGGCTTCGGCCCGACGCGCGAGAAGCTCTCGCCCGCGTCGCAGTTCCTGCCGCCCGATGGCAACGTGCCCGCGCAGACGTTGTGGCGCGCGCAGGCGAGCGTCTCGTATGAAGTGGATCTGTTCGGCCGCGTGTCGAACTCGGTGCAGGCCGCGAATGCGGACACGCAGCAGAGCGAGGCGCTGTTCCGCTCGGTGCAGCTTGCGTTGCAGGCGGACGTCGCGCAGAACTACTTCAATCTGCGCGAGCTCGATGCCGAAACGGATGTCTTCACGCGCACGGTGCAGTTGCGCGAGGAAGCGCTGAAGCTGGTGCAGAAGCGTTTCACCGAGGGCGATATCAGCGAGCTGGACGTGGCCCGCGCCAAGTCGGAACTCGCGACGGCGCGCTCCGACGCGATGACGGTGCAACGCCTGCGCGCGGCATCGGAGCATAGCCTTGCGGTGCTGCTCGGCAAGGCGCCCGCCGAGTTCTCGATGGCCGCGAATCCGCTCAAGCCGGTGACGGTGCGCGTGCCGCCGGGTCTGCCTTCGTCCCTGCTCGAGCGTCGTCCCGATATCGCGGCGGCGGAGCGCGCGATGGCGGCGGCGAACGCGCGCATCGGCGTGGCGAAGGCGGCGTTTTTCCCGTCGCTGACGCTGACGGGCTCGGGCGGCTTCGAATCGGCGACGCTCGGCGATCTCTTCAAATGGTCGAGCCGCACGTTCCTGCTCGGGCCGTTCGCGGGCACCATGCTCAATATCCCGATCTTCGACGGCGGCCGCCGCAAGGGCGATCTCGCGAATGCGCGGGCAGTGTATGAAGAAGATGTCGCGAGCTATCGTCAGCAGGTGCTCGTCGCGTTCCGCGAGGTCGAGGACAATCTTTCGGATCTGCGCATCCTCGAAGACCAGACGGCCACGCAGGACGATGCGGTGAAGGCATCGGTGCGCGCGGCGCAGCTCTCGCGCACGCAGTACACCGAAGGCGCGGTGAATTATCTCGACGTGATCGACGCGGAGCGCACCGTGCTGCAATCGCAGCGTGCGTCGGTGCAGTTACAGGGCACCCAGGCGGTGTCGACGGTGAACCTGATTCGCGCGTTGGGCGGCGGCTGGGGCGATGCGATGCCTGCGCCCGTGCCCGAGCCGAGTCTCGCGCAGAAGTAAAGCCACGCATGGCCCTGCGCTCCGCAGGGCCATTTTTCTTTGAGTGACTGCCGATTGTTCGTCTATCGGAACATATGTCTTCACCTGTAGGGCGTTTATCCGCGAGGCCCGAATCCATAGAATTCTGATCATGGGATAGGGAGCCGATGATGAAAGACTTGATCGCAAGACAACTGTATCAGCCGGCGGTGGTGCTGCCACTGCTACTGTTGACGCGCCTGATGGTCACGCTCGACTTCAATCTCGCGCAGGTGATGTTCGTGATGGTGCTGCGAGGCTCACAGCACGCATACCACTTCGCGCTGCGCCTTGCGACGGCACGTCAGCGCGGCAATGCGTCCGTGAAGCACATCGCCTGCAACAACTGCTGCTGACGCGCGGTATATCGAAGCTCAGTAAACCTCGGGAACGTACATTTCATCGGGCACGGGCTGCCTCAGATAGTCGGGATTGAACACGCGGTCGGGCAGCTCGACCGGCTGATGCTCGACCTCGTGATACGGCATCTGGCTCAGCAGGTGATGGATGCAGTTCAGGCGCGCACGCTTCTTGTCGACGGCGTGCACGACCCACCACGGCGCTTCGGGAATGTGCGTGCGCTGGAGCATCACTTCCTTCGCCGCCGTGTACGCTTCCCAGCGGCGGCGGCTTTCCAGGTCCATCGGGCTCAGCTTCCACTGCTTGAGCGGATCTTCGATACGCGCCTGGAAGCGCACTTCCTGTTCGTCATCGGTGATCGAGAACCAGTATTTGACGATCTGGATCCCGCTTCTCACCAGCATCTTCTCGAACTCGGGAACCGAGCGGAAGAATTCCTCATACTCTTCGTCGGTGCAGAAGTTCATCACGCGCTCGACGCCCGCGCGGTTGTACCAGCTGCGATCGAACAGCACGATTTCGCCGGCCGCCGGCAAGTGCGACACGTAACGCTGGAAATACCACTGCGTGCGCTCGCGATTGTTGGGCGCGGGCAGCGCCGCCACGCGGCACACGCGCGGATTCAGCCGCTGCGTGATGCGCTTGATCGCGCCGCCTTTGCCCGCCGCATCGCGTCCCTCGAAGATCACGACGAGACGATGCCCCGTATGCACGATCCAGTCCTGTAGCTTCACGAGCTCGCCCTGCAGACGGAACAGCTCGCGGAAGTACGTCTTGCGCAGCGCCCGCTCTTCGTCGGAGAAGGTCGATTCGCCGTCCAGGAAGCGATCGTCGACCTCCATTTCGAACTCTTCGTCGTAGCTGTCGATGATGTCAGCGTGGAAACGGCGCTGCTTGTCCGTGTTCATGAAAGGCTCCGTGGCGTTCTTGGGCTGCCGCGTCGTCGTGGACGGCCGCGGCGCGGGACGGCCGATTATGACGGCATTCGATGTCAATCGTATGACATCGGCCGTTTCGGGAATTGTAGAAAGCGGCGTGGGCGCTCACAAATGGCGCGGCGCTTTGCCGACGCGACGCCGCGCGCCGTTAGAATGTTCCGGCACTTCGATGGCATGCCGATGGCACCCCGACCTCATTTCATATCGACGACGAGCGAACACGATGACCGCAACGATCCACAGTTTCGACGAAGCCCAAACCGCGCGCCTTGTGCCTTATGACCGGCTGGTGGACACGCTCGCCGCGACGATGCTCGACTACGCGGCCGGGCGCATTGTGAGTCCCGAGCGGATGGTCGTGCCGATCGAGGGCGGCGTGATGCTGTCGATGCCCGCGAGCGCCGCCGATCTCGCGATGCACAAGCTCGTGAACGTCTGCGCCGGCAATGGCGCGCGCGGCCTGCCGACGATCCACGGCCAGGTCACGGCCTACGATGCCGTGACGGGCGTGCCGCAGTTCATGCTCGACGGCCCGACGGTGACGGGGCGGCGCACGGCTTCGGTATCGATGCTCGCGATCCGCGCGCTGCATGCGAACGCGCCGCGCGAGGTGCTTGTCATAGGCACGGGCAAGCAGGCGGCGTATCACGTCGAGGCGCTCGCTGCCGTTTATCCCGGTGCGCATATTCACGTGCAGGGCTCGCGCCCGGAACGCGCGCGCGAATTCTGTTCGGCGCATGCGTCGGTTTGCAACAACCTGTCCGCGCTGGAACAGTCCGTGATTCCCGATTCCATCGATGTCGTGATCGCCGGGACCACGAGCAAAACGCCCGTCTACACGCTGCCTGCGCGCGCGGGGCGCCTCGTGATCGGCGTGGGCGCATTTACCGCCGATGCCGCCGAAATCGCCGCCGCGACCGTGCATGCGAGCGAGCTCTATGTCGACGATCCCGCGGGCGCGCGGCACGAAGCGGGCGATTTCATTCTCGCGGGCGTCGACTGGAGCGCGGTCCATCCGCTGTCCGAGGCGCTCGCGGCGCCCTCGAACGAAGCCGCTTCAGCGCGTCCCGTGATGTTCAAATCGGTTGGCTGCGCGGCGTGGGATCTTGCGGCGTGCCGCGTCGCGCGCGCGGTTTTGTCGGACGAAAACAACGCGTCGCGCCACGCGCAGCAAGGATAGGAAGGTTGGAACGGTACTTGCTGGTTGCCTACTTAATGAGTGGCGCTCGGGGCGCCACGGGACGAACGGCGCCGTGACGCGCCACAGCAATCGAGCCAGCGAACTAACCCATGAAAAGTCGATACGACAGTAAATGGCACCCCTGGATTCCGGCGCACGAGGACGGGCATGAAGGTGCCGGCGGCACGGCGCGCGGGGAGCGCCACACGCCTGCCCATGCGAGCGCCGCGCCGCCCGCGGCCTATTTCATCTCGGTGCTAGAGCTCGCCACGGGCGAGAAGCTCGGCAACGACGAGCGCACGCGCGCCGTGGCGATGCTCGAATCGCAATTCGGCGCGGGTCGCCCGCGCACGCTGAAAGAGGCGGTGCGCATCTGCGCCGCCGCTATCGATTCGTCGACATTGCAGCGCATGGCGCGCGGCGCGAAGGCCTGAAATCGGTCTGATCCGTTTGCGCGGCCGACGCGCGTTTTTTCACACGTGTGTAAAACGCGCGTGCGTGCCAGCAAAGCGCGCGAACGTTCGGACGCGCGCCTCGCCTCTCATTTGACGGTCTGAATCACCTCGAAGCCTTCGAACTCGGGGTGCCCGAGATAGAGCTGACGCGTTTCGCCGCCCGCGTTGCGGTGCGCCGCGCGAAACGCGTCCGAGCGCGTCCAGTCCTCGAAGGCCGCCTTGTCCGCCCAGACCGTGTGGCTCGAATACAGAACGTGGTCGTCCTTGACCGGTCCTTTGAGCAGATGAAACTCGACGAACCCCGGCACGTCCTTGAGATGAGTGTCGCGGCTGGTCCAGAGGCGTTCGAAATCGGCCTCGGCGCCGGGCACGATCTTGAAGCGGTTCATGGCGATATACATGTCGATGCGTTTCCTTCGCGGTAAGCGGTCGTCAATGGAAAAAATCAGCTGCGTTCGAGTTCGACTATCGTTTTGAAGCCGCCGAAAAACATGCGCTTCGCGTCGAACGGCGGCTCGGCGGATTCCATCATTGTCTTGAGGCGCGGGTCTTCCATCACCTTGGCGTTGATGCTGTCGCGCTGCTCGCGCGACTCGTAGACGATATACGAGAACGCCACCGTTTCGCCTTCCTTCAGTTGCACGCTCTGCGGAAAGGATGTGAGCTTGCCGGGCTTCACATCGTCGGCGATGGTCTCCACGAATTGCAGCGCTCCATATTCCAGCCAGATCTTGCCGGCTGCTTCGGCCATGGTGCGGTAGGCGTCGATCTTGTCGATCGGCACCGGCACGACGAATCCATCCACGTAGTGCGCCATATGAGTCTCCTGATTCGGTTCGAGAGGGCCGCGCATGCGATGCGCTGTCTCTTTGAGCCATGCGCCAGGAGGGAAGTTCAGGCGCTCGCGTGCGGCAGTTCGGCCGTCCATGTATCGGCGGGCGTGGCGCGCCTGAGCACCGTCGACGACAGCGGCGCGAAGTCCATCGTGTAGACGGACGCGAGCGGCATGCCGAGCGCATGCGCGAGCGCCGCTTTCACGACGATCGCATGCGTGACGACGATGCAGCGCTCGCGCGCATTTAGACGATCGATGAATGCAAGACCCTCCGCGACGCGCGCCGCCAGCATGGCGACGCTCTCGCCGCCGTGCGGGCGCGCTTGCGGATCGGCGAGCCACGAGGCGACTTGCCCGGGCTCGCGCTCGCCGGTTTCGCGAATCGACAGCCCGTGCCAGCGGCCGTAGTCGATGTCGTCGAACGCGGGGACGATCTCGAATGCATTCGAGATCCATGCCGCCGTTTCGCGGGCCACGCGCGCGGGACTGGAGATGACGCGCATATCGCGTGTCTCGCGGCCCGCGCGCAGCGGCGCGAGCATGGCGCGCGCATCGCGCTCGGCGCGTTCATCGCCGCTGGGAAAGCGGCCGGCTTTCATCGCGCGCGTGGCGGCGTGGCACAGCAGGATGAGTTCCAAGGGAGCGTGACGGGCGAATCGGAATCGTTTTACTTTGCCGTCAATCATCATAGAATGGCAAGCTTGCAGTGCGAGGAAGCCGGTGCAAATCCGGCACGGTCGCGCCACTGTATGCGGTTCGTGAGCTTAAAGGCGCTCTCCCGCGAGTCAGACCCCGCTGCATGCTCTTCATCAATCGGGACGCGCTTTTCCCTGGAGAACCACCATGAATGCTTCCAACGCGCCGGTCTTTTCCGCTCCGGCTTCTCCCTCGCTCGACGCACCCATCCCCATTCCGGTGCGTGAAGTGCTGCCGTGGGCCGTCTTCATCGGCCTCATTCTGCTGATCGCCATGTATTTCGTGGGCGCTGAGCAGGGCGCGACGTCGATCTTTTCCGGCACGTACGTTCACGAATTCGTTCACGACGGCCGGCATCTGCTCGGCTTTCCGTGCCACTGAGGGCGCGTCATGATTCGCACTTTGCTGATACGCGGCATGATCGCGGGGCTGGTCGCGGGCCTGATCGGCTTCGGCTTCGCGCGCGTGTTCGGCGAGCCGTCGGTGGCGCGGGCCATTGCGTTCGAGGAACAGCATGAGCATGCGTCGGTGCCACATGAGCACGAACATGCCGATGCCTCGGCAAGCGCCGCGCATTCGCACGATCACGGCGACGATGCGCTCGTCTCCCGCGATACCCAGGCGGGTCTCGGCCTGCTGACGGGCATCGCGGTGTTCGGCACCGCATTGGGCGGTCTCTTTTCTCTCGTGTTCGCGTTCGCGTATGGACGGCTCGGCGCATTGCGCGCGCGGGGCACGTCGGCGTTGCTGGCGTTGTTCGGCTTCGTGAGCGTGGCTATCGTGCCGTTTCTCAAGTACCCGCCGAATCCGCCGGCGGTCGGCAGCGCCGAGACCATCGGGCCGCGCACCGCGCTTTTCTTCGGCATGGTGGCGATGTCGCTCGTGGCCGCGGTGTTCGCCGTGCGGCTGCAGCGGCGCATGGCAGCGCGGCACGGCGGCTGGAACGCGACGCTGCTCGCGGCGGCCGCGTACATCGTCGCAATGGTGATTGCGCAGGTCGCGTTGCCGCGCATCGACGAAGTCCCCGCCGATTTCTCTGCTTCGCTGCTGTGGAATTTCCGTCTCGCCGCGATCGGCATGCAGGCGCTGATCTGGACGACGCTCGGCCTCGTGTTCGGCGCGCTCGCGGCGCGTGAGCTGGAGCGCCCGGCGGTCAGGAGAATGGCCGCGGCCTGAGCAATTCATCACGGCTGACCGCACGGCCCGCGTTCCGTCAGGAGCGCGGGCTTTTCGTTTGGTCTTTGGCCGCACGCCGCGCGAGCAATTCGTCGAACAAATCGCGCTTCGCGGCATCGTCCATGGATCTGAACGTCTTGATCTCTTCGCGGCTTCTGAAGCAGCCGAGGCACAGGCCGGTTTCGGCATCGAGCTTGCAGACGTCGGTGCAGGGCGAGCCTATGGGTTCCTGCGTCTTTGCGCGCTCGATGGTGAAGGCGAGATCGAGCGGCGTGCGAATGTCTTGCGTGGTCGTCATAGTTGTTCGCCGCGAAAGAGCGCGGCGGCCGCGGCCGGATTCGATGGCCAGTATGCGTGCATGTAGGTGGCCGTCACCGGACCGTGCCGATAGAGCGCTTCGCCTGCTGTGCCCGTGGTCGCGTGTGTCGCTTGAAGAACAGGTTGCATCGGCGTTTGCAGGGTCGAGTAATGGAACGTGTGGCCGGTCATCGCGCCATGCATGGTGTCGATGCGCTGCATTGCGAGGCGCGAGAGCTTGCGTTGCATCGCGGCATCGCCGGGAAGAACGCCTAGCATCGCGTGCTGCGTTCCTTCGATGTCGGTCAGCGAACCCAGCAGATAAAGCATGCCGCCACATTCCGCGACGACCGGCTTCTCACGCGCGACGTGTTCATCGATCGACGCGCGGGTGCGCGCATTCGCGGCGAGCGCCGCCGCATGCAGCTCGGGATAGCCGCCGGGAAGATAGAGCGCGTCGGCATCGCGGGGCGCGGGCTCGTCGGCAAGCGGCGAGAAGCTGCTGATACGCGCGCCCATCGCGACGAGCAGGTCGATATTCGCCGGATAGATGAACGAGAACGCGGCATCGCGCGCGATCGCGATATGCATGCCGTCGAGAAGACGCGGCGGCGAGGGCAGCACCGCATCGTCGAAATGGACCGGCGGCGGAAGATCGGCGAGCGATGTTTGCGCGATCGCATCGGCGGCGCGGTCGAGCCGCGCATCGAGGCCCGCGACTTCTTCGGGCTGCGTGAGGCCGAGATGACGTTCGGGCAGTGCGATATCGTCGGCGTTCGAGAGATGGCCGCAATAGCGCAGGCCTTCGGGAATGGTCTCCGACAACATCTGCGCATGACGCGGCGATGCGACGCGATTCGCGAGCACGCCATGAAACGGCACGTCCGCGCGATAACGCGCGAGTCCGAACGCGATGGCCCCGAAGGTCTGCGCCATGCCGTGCGCGCCGATGACCGCGAGCACGGGCACGTTGAACGCGGCGGCGAGATCGGCGCTGCTGGGCGTGCCGTCGAAGAGACCCATCACGCCTTCGATGAGGATGAGATCCGCTTCGCGCGCCGCTTGCGCGAGCAGCGCGCGGCACGCATCGAGCCCGACCATCGACAGATGCAGCGAATAGACGGGCGCGCCGCATGCGCGTTCGAGAATCATCGGATCGAGAAAATCCGGGCCGGTCTTGAAGACGCGCACCTTCAGGCCGCGGCGCGTGTGATGCCGCGCGAGCGCGGCCGTCACCGTGGTCTTGCCTTGATGCGACGCGCTCGCGCCGATGAAGAGAGCGGGGCAGTCCGGCATCGCGTTCAGAACTCGACGCCGCGTTGCGCCTTCACGCCTTGCTCGCGATAAGGATGCTTCACGAGGCGCATTTCCGTGACGAGATCGGCGAGTTCCACGAGCGCATCGGGCGCATGACGTCCCGTGACGACGACATGCAGCATCGCGGGCCGCGCCTTCAATACGTCGAGCACTTCGTCGAGCGGCAGATATTCGTACTTGAGCACGGTGTTGAGCTCATCGAGCACGACCATCTGATACTCGCCGCTTTCGATCATGCGCCGCGCCTCGTTCCAGCCACGGCGCGCGGTAGCCATGTCGGCTTCGCGGTCCTGCGTGTTCCAGGTGTAGCCGTCGCCCATCGTGACGAAATCGCAATTGGCGATGGTGCCGAGAAAATCGCGCTCGGACGTATGCAGCGCGCCCTTGATGAACTGCACGACGCCGAGCTTCATGCCATGACCGAGCACGCGCACGGCCATGCCGAACGCCGCCGTGGTCTTGCCCTTGCCGTTGCCGGTATTCACGATCAGCAGGCCTTTCTCGTGATCGGCCGCGGCCTGCTTTTTCTCGTGACCTTCCTTGCGGCGCTGGGTCATGCGCAGATGCGATTCGGTATCGGTTTTCACATGATCTCCGGGTTCGAAGGGAATCGATGCGTGTGGGCGCATATGAAAGACGGCCGTATCGTACCTCAGTGGCGGCTTCGATATGCGTCGTTCGCGGGTTAATTCTGCGCTAAGAGACGGTGTGCATCATGCAGTCACCGACTTGAGGAGCAGAGAAATGGACGCGTTCTATCTGTATCTGGAGCTTGTGGCGCTTGCGTTGCTCGTCTGGCTTTGCCGCGACAAGTTCAGACGGGGTATCGTGAAGCCGCTAGACAGCAAAGCCCGCGCGCACGCGACCCTCAAGTCGCGATTCACCCTTCGCTCGCGCCGCCCTCACGCGCCTTTGCAACCGCGACGGTTACGCCGCAATCGATCGTCTTTGGCACGATGAGCGTGTGCGTATTGCCCGCGAGCAGCGCGCAAGGCTCGCATACGCCATCGACCTTCATATGCTTCGCCGCGTGATTCGACACCGCGGTGCCGGGCGCCCGTGCGATTTCATCGGCGCTATAGAAACGCAAAGACAAGCGATGACGCTCGCAGAACGTGAGCAGTCCCGCTTCGTCCCGCTTGGCGTCGATGCTCGCGACGATCGCGATATCGGCGAATGAACGCGAGCCGAGTGCGCGCCGCACGGCCTGTTCGATCGCATCGGCGCTCGTGCCGCGCCTGCAGCCGATGCCAACCGCGAGCCGCGTGACACAGACCGCATTCATGCGAACGATGACAGGTTTCATGGAGAGTAGAGATGACGTGCGCGGCACGCGCGTTCGGAGCGGGCCAACCTTATCACAGCGCAATGCCCGAATGTGCCCGGCGCAGCCGGTCCTTTCTTGACGCTCACGCGCGCGGGGCCTAGACTTTCACGCAGTTTTGGTGCTCGCGCGCGGATTCTCTCGCGCGCAGTTAAACGGGAAGCAGGGCGCGTTCCATTCGACCAGTCGAACGAGCGTCAACCTGCGCTGCCCCCGCAACGGTAAGCGATTCCCGCATAGGCGATGTTTTCATCGCCCGTGCGGGAAGCCGGCTTCGAGGCCACTGCGCTCATTGGGGGCGCGGGAAGGCGAAGCGGCGTCGTCGTCAGCCCGGATACCGGCCAGACATGAGAGGGTGCGTAGCCGCGGGGATGCGGCGCGTCCCGTGATCCATCGAATCGTGCGTTTCTCTTTTCGTCCAGCCGCGAAGTCCCTCGCCTCGCGCGAGATGAAGCGCACGCACAATCAGCCACGGAGCTACGATGCAAACCCGCAAGATCCCCGTCACGGTCGTGACCGGCTTTCTCGGCAGCGGCAAGACCACATTGATGCGGCATATCCTGTCCAATGCGCAAGGCAAGCGCATCGCGGTGATCGTCAACGAGTTCGGCGAGCTCGGCATCGACGGGGAAATTTTGAAGGGCTGCGGCATCGGTTGCGACGACGAAGCCGGTTCGAAGGACCGCAATCTGTATGAGCTCGCAAACGGCTGTCTGTGCTGCACGGTGCAGGAAGAGTTTTATCCGGTGATGGAGCAGCTCGTCGAGCGGCGCGACAGCATCGATCACGTGCTGATCGAAACCTCGGGTCTCGCGCTGCCCAAGCCGCTCGTGCAGGCATTCAATTGGCCGTCGATCAAAAACGCGTTCACTGTCGACGCGGTCGTGACTGTCGTCGACGGCCCCGCTGCCGCGAGCGGCCAGTTCGCGGCGAATCCCGTCGCCGTCGATGCGCAACGCAAGGCCGATCCGAACCTCGATCACGAATCGCCGCTGCACGAGTTGTTCGAGGATCAGCTTTCGTCGGCCGATCTCGTCATCGTCAACAAGACGGATCTCATGGACGATGCCGCGCTGCGACAGGTCGAAGCGCTCGTGCGTCCCGAGATTCCGCCCGAGGTGAAGATCGTGCCCGCGCAGATGGGCAGGCTCGATGTGCATACGCTGCTCGGGCTCGAATCCGCATCGGAAGAAAGCATTCATCTGCGGCACGATCATCACGGCTCGCCCGATGACGAAGGCCACGCCGATCATCATCACGACGAGTTCGATTCGGTCGTCGTAGAAGGCGTGGTCGAATCGCGCGAGCAGGCGCTGGCCGCATTGCATGTGCTCGTCGAGCATCACACGATCTATCGCGTAAAGGGCTTCGCCGCGCTGCCGGGCGCCGCGATGCGCCTCGTCGTGCAGGGCGTCGGGCGGCGCTTCGACAGCTACTTCGATCGCCGCTGGCAAGCCGATGAAGCGAACACGCCGAGCCGCTTCGTGCTGATCGGCGAAGATCTGGAACGCGATACGCTGCAAAGCGCCTTCGACGCCGCGCTCGCAAGCGCGCCCGTGCAGGCGTAACAGCGATGCATCTGCTCCGCACGACACCGGGAGGCTTTGTCGACGACGCGCAGGGCGTCATGCGCATCGATCAGACGAGCGCACCGATCGTCGTGCTCAGTTCCGCCGATACGACGCTCGCGCTGCTCGCGAGCGTGTTTCCGCGTCTCGAAGCCGGCTTTCCCGAAGTGCGGCTCGCGAATCAGGCGTTCCTGCGTCAACCGGCTTCCGTCGATTTCTATGTCGACGATGTCTTGCGTCACGCGAAGGTCGTGATCGTCGATCATCTCGGCGGCGAGTCGTACTGGCCGTATGGTATCGAGCGCCTCGTCGCGCTGGCGAGGAAAGAAAAGCAGATGCTCGCGATGTTCTCGGGCGATCTGACCGAGGACCCGAATCTCATCGGCAAGAGCACGGCGGATGCGCAGTTCTGCCGCGAGTTGTCGCGCTATCTGCGCGAGGGCGGCGCACGCAATGCGGAAGAGTTTCTGCGCTCGATCGCACACCGCGCATTCGGCTTCGGACGCGAGCCGCAAGCGCCGAGCCCGCTGCCTGCCGTCGCGATCTATCATCCCGAGCGCGATATTGCGGCAATCGAAGACTGGCAGGCGCGCTGGACCGAAGGCGCGCCCGTCGTCGGCATGCTGTTCTATCGCGCGCATTTGCAGTCGGGCAACACCGCCGTGTTCGATGCGCTCATCGAAGCGCTCGAAAAAGAAGGCATGAATCCGCTGCCAATCGCGATTTCGTCGCTGAAGGAAAGCGTGAGCCGCGAAGTGGTCGAGCGCTTGTGCGCGGAGCATCGCGCGTCGCTCGTATTGAACACGACGGCCTTTGCCGCGAGCGTGATCGGCGAGGACGAAGCATTCGAAGTCGCGGGCGATGCGCCCGTGCTGCAAGTCATTCTGAGCGGCGGCAATCGCGACGATTGGCAAAAGGACAATCACGGCCTGAATTCGCGCGATGTCGCGATGCACGTCGCGCTGCCCGAAGTCGATGGCCGCATCATCACGCGCGCGGTGAGCTTCAAGGGGCTCGCGTATCACTGCAAGCATACGCAAGTGGATGTCGTGCGCTATCAGGCCGATGCCGAGCGCGTGCGCTTCGTGGCCGAGCTGAGCCGACGCTGGTGCAAGCTGCGTCATACGCCGAACGCGCAGAAGCGCATCGCGCTCGTGCTCGCGAACTATCCGGCGAGCGAAGGGCGCATCGGCAATGGCGTGGGGTTGGATACGCCCGCGTCGGCCATCGGCATACTGGCGATGCTCGCGTGCGAAGGCTATCGCGTCGGCCCGATTCCCGCGAACGGCGATGCGCTCATCGCCGCGCTGACCGAAGGCGTGACCAACGACCCCGTCGTGCGCGATCTGCGTCCCGCGTTGCAGAGCCTTTCGCTCGACGACTACCTCGATGCATATCGCCTGCTTCCCGCCGATGCGCGCGCCGCGCTCGAAAAGACCTGGGGCGCGCCCGAAGACGACCCGACGTTAAGACGCGGCCGCTTCATGATCGCGGGTTATCGCTGCGGCGAAATCTTCATCGGTATTCAGCCTTCACGCTCGCGCGAGCGCAACGATTACGCGAGCTATCACGACGCCGAGCTCGTTCCGCCGCATTCGTATCTGGCGTTCTATTTCTGGCTGCGCCTGCGCTTTCAGGCGGATGCGCTCGTGCATGTGGGCAAGCACGGCAATCTCGAATGGCTGCCGGGCAAGAGCGTCGCGTTGTCGTCGTCGTGCTGGCCCGATGCGATTCTCGGGCCGATGCCGCATCTCTATCCGTTCATCGTGAACGATCCGGGCGAAGGCAGTCAGGCGAAGCGCCGCGCACAGGCGGTCATCATCGATCATCTGATGCCGCCGCTCACGCGCGCCGAAAACTACGGGCCTTTGCAGGACCTCGAACGTCAGGTCGACGAATACTACGAAGCGCTGATGGTCGATGCGCGCCGCGCGAAGCTCCTGCGCAAGTCGATTCTCGCGAACATCGTCGAGAACAGGCTGCACGAAGAGCTCGGGCTCGATGCGCCGCGCGATATCGTCGGCGAAGATGCGCTGCTCACGCGCGCCGATGCGTACCTCTGCGAATTGAAGGAAGCACAGATTCGGGACGGCCTGCATGTGTTCGGCGTGTCGCCGCAAGGCGTGCAGCGGCGCGATACGCTGCTCGCGCTCGGCCGCTTTCCGATCGGCGATGGGCAAGGCGCGAACGCGAGCCTCATCACGGCGATCGCGCGCGATCTGCAACTCCCCGCTGCCTTCGACCCACTCGATGCCGACTGGGCCGCGCCGTGGACCGGACCACGCCCGCACGCGCTTGCCGAAGTCAGCGACGCGCCGTGGCGTCATCACGGCGATACGCGCGAGCGTCTCGAATCGTTAGCGATGCAACTATTGTCGGACGATGATGCTCATGCGCCCGGTCCACATGCGGCGCTCGTGCTCCAAAGACTGCGCGGCGATGTGCTCGCGCGGCTCGACGCATGCGGACCGCAAGAGCTGATGCAGCTGAAGCGCGGCCTCGAAGGACGTTTCGTGCCGCCGGGGCCGAGCGGCTCGCCATCGCGCGGCAGGCCGGACGTGCTGCCCACGGGCCGCAACTTCTATTCCGTCGATACGCGCGCATTGCCGACGCAAGCCGCGTGGTCGCTCGGCGTGAAATCCGCCAACGCATTGGTCGAGCGCCACGTGCAGGATCACGGCGATTTCCCGCGTGCGATCGGTTTGTCGGTGTGGGGCACGGCGACGATGCGCACCGGCGGCGACGATATCGCGCAGGCGTTCGCGCTGATAGGCGTGCGGCCGAAGTGGGCGGCGGGCAGCCATCGCGTGACGGACTTCGAGATTCTGCCGATCTCCATCTTCAACCGGCCGCGCATCGACGTGACGCTGCGCGTGTCCGGCTTCTTCCGCGATGCGTTCGCGAATCTGATGCATCTCTTCGACGCCGCCGTGCAAGCCGTCGCCGAACTCGACGACGAACCCGCCGACGTGAACCCGATCCGAGCGCGCATTCTTCGCGAGCGCGACGAGCTGATCGCGCGCGGCATCGATGCGAAGGAAGCGCGGCGGCGCGCGGGCTGGCGCGTGTTCAGCACGAAGCCGGGCGCATACGGCGCGGGCCTGCAGGAATTGATCGATGCAAGGCAATGGCAGACCGACGCCGATCTTTCCGCCGCGTATCAAAGCACCGGCGGCTACGCGTATTCGCAAGGCGGCGATGGCGTCGAAGCCCGCGCGAGCTTCGGCACGCGGCTTTCGAACCTCGATGTCGTGTTGCAGAATCAGGACAACCGCGAACACGATCTGCTCGATTCGAACGACTATCACCAGTTTCAGGGCGGCATGGTCGCGGCCGTGCGTTACCTGTCGGGCGTGCAGCCGCAGACGTACAACGCGGATCACAGCAATCCCGCCGCGCCGCGCGTGCGCACGCTGAATGAAGAGATCGCGCGCGTGGTGCGCTCGCGCGTCGTCAATCCGAAGTGGATCGATGGCGTGAAGCGTCACGGCTACAAGGGCGCCTCCGAGCTTGCCGCGACGGTCGATTATCTCTTCGGCTATGACGCGACGGCGCGCGTCGTGTCCGATCATCAATACGCGCTCGTCACCGATGCCTATGTGAACGACGCCGACACGCGCGCGTTCATCACGGCGCACAATCCGCACGCGCTGCAATCGATCTGCGAGCGCCTGCTCGAAGCGATGGAGCGTGGCTTGTGGCAGGAACCCGCTGGCTATCGCGAGCAGGTCGAACGGCATCTGATCGATGTCGAACAGCGAATCGAAGGCCGACAGTCTTGAACGAAACCATTTCATCGCCGGTATTTCCTTTCTCCGCGCTCGTCGCGCAAGAGCCCTTGCAGCAGGCACTTTTGCTGGCGGCGGTCGATCCGTCTATCGGCGGCGTGCTCGTGAGCGGGCCGCGCGGCACGGCGAAGTCCACGGCGGCGCGCGCGCTCGCGGAGCTGATGCCCGAAGGAAAGTTCGTGACCTTGCCGCTCGGCGCGAGCGAGGAGCAACTGATCGGCACGCTCGACATCCAAAGCGCATTGCGCGACGGCGGCGTGAAGTTCTCGCCGGGCCTGCTTGCGAAAGCGCACCTGGGCGTGCTTTATGTCGATGAAGTCAATCTCCTGCCGAATCCGCTCGTCGACCAGTTGCTCGATGTCGCCGCGAGCGGCGTGAACATCGTCGAGCGCGATGGCATTTCGCATCGGCATGACGCGCGTTTCGTGCTGATCGGCACGATGAATCCGGAAGAGGGCGAACTGCGTCCGCAATTGCTCGATCGCTTCGGGCTCGCCGTGGAGATGAGCAATTGCTTCGATTCGGGCGTACGGCAGCGCATCGTGAAAGCGCGTCTCGCATTCGATGCCGCTCCCGATGCGTTTCGCGCGCGGCAGGAAAGCGAGCAGGCTTCCTTGAGCCAACGCATTCACGCGGCGCGTGCGGTGCTCTCGACCTTCGATTTCGACGACGCCGTTCATGCGCGCGTGAGCGAGCTTTGCATCGCGGCGCATGTCGATGGCTTGCGCGCCGACATCGTGATGTTGCGCGCGGCGCGGGCTTTGGCCGCATTCGAAGGCGCTTCGAACGTGGCCGTGGTGCATGTCGAGCGTGTCGCGGAGGCGGTGCTGAAGCATCGTCGCCGGGAAGCTCACGCGTCTTCGCCGGACCATGCGGAGCGTGAATCGGCACCGCGCGAGACGAACGCGGGCGAGTCGGAATGGGGCTACATGCCGCCCGAGCCTGCGGGCACCACGAAGATCAAGCAAGTGAGGCCGCTCGCCGCAAAAAAAGCCTGAGCCATCGAAGGCGCGACGCGGATGCCTTTGACACAGGGCATCGCCTTCGATGGAACGAAGCGCGTTCGAAAGGCCGCTTCGCCGGGCGCGAAGGCGAGGAAAGCCACTCCATCGACTGGATGACGACCCTGCGTGCGAAGCGTTCCGCGCGTCTCGATGCGCGTCATCTTCGTTATCGGCGCACGCAAGGCGAAAGCGCGATTCTGCATTGCTTCGTGCTCGATTGCTCGGGTTCGATGCTCGCGGGCGAACGTCTAGCGCGCGCAAAAGGCTTGCTCGTCGCGTTGTTCGATCGGGCTTATCGCGAGCGGGCGGAAGTCGCGCTCGTGTGCTTCGGCGCAGGGCGTGCGGAGGTGCGTCGTCAGCCGGGCGCGGCGCATTGGTTCAATGAGCGCTGGATCGCGCCGATCGGCGGCGGTGGGGGCACGCCGCTCGCGCTTGGTTTGTCGAGCGCGGAAACCGTGCTCGCGCGCGCGGCGCGGCGCAGGCCGTCGCAAAGACGCTGGCTGTGGGTGCTGACCGACGGGCGCACGAATGAACGGCCGGCGGCGCCGTCGTCGGCGGATGAGATCGTCGTCGTGGATTTTGAAGAGGGGATGGTGCGAGCCGGACGCGGCGAGTCGCTCGCGCGTGACTGGGACGCGCAATACGTCACCGCCGACGCCCTGTCCTACTCATACCACCGCGGCGTATAAACCCAATCCCCGACGACCCGCGTCGTCGATGACCCGACTATAACCATCGTCCGCATATCGACGAGTTCGCTTTTCAACTCGCCTAGCGTCACCACGCGCAACGTTTCGGCAGGCCGCCCGATATCCCGTCCGAGCACAACGGGCGTCTTCGAATCGCGATACCGCTTCACGATCTCGATCGCCCGATCGAACTGCCACGGCCGCGCCTTCGACAGCGGGTTGTAGAACGCCATCGCGAGATCCGCTTCGCCCGCATGCGCGATGCGCTTCTCGATCACGCTCCACGGCTTGAGGTTATCCGACAGCGACAGCACGCAAAAATCATGACCCAGCGGCGCGCCCGCACGCGCGGCCGTCGCGAGCGATGCCGACACGCCCGGCACGATCGCGAGCTTAACGGCGCTCCATTCGGCGTGCGCCGCGCCGCCTTCGTCGAGCGCTTCGAGCACGGCCGCCGCCATCGCGAACACGCCCGGATCGCCCGACGACACCACGACCACGCGCCGTCCCTCGCTCGCGAGTTCGAACGCATGACGCGCGCGCTGCAATTCCTCCCGGTTGTCCGTCATGTGCACGCGCTGATCGTCGCGAAACGGGCCAGCCATGCGCACATAGGTTTCGTAGCCGAGCACGTCCTGCGCGATGTCGAGCGCGGCGCGCGCGGCGGGCGTCATCAGTTCCGCGCTGCCGGGGCCGAGTCCGATCACGGTCAGCGTGCCGCGCGCACGGCCTGTCGATTGCGCATCGATGGGCGCATCGCCGACGTGCAGCGCGATGCCGTGCACATCGCTGGCGTCGAACGGCGCGGTATCGCAAAAGCGCAGCGGCACATTCAACGCGCGCGCGGCATCGTCGAGCGAGCGCGAAGCCATGTCACGCGCAGGCGCGGTCAACGCCGCAAGCGCGAGCGGCGACACACCGCGCTCGCGCATCGCGAGACGCACGCGTTCGGCGATCTCATCGCCGGAAGATGCATCGCCGACCCACGCGAGCACGCAACGCGGATGGATCACGAGGCTGTCTTCATCGTTCACGGCGAGCGGCGTGATGCGCACGGCAAGACGCGCATCGTCGGCGCGGGGCAGGGCGGCATTGTCGAGCCAGGGCGCGCGGCCTTCGATGCGCGTCGTCGCGCCCGCCAGCAAGTCCGACACGAAGCGCTTGCCCTGCTCGATATCCGCGAGCGCATAACCTTCGGGCGGCGCGAGCAGGCATTGACCGAAGCGCAGTTCGCCGCTCGTCGTGATCGCGGGCGCGATGTCGAGCGCAATGCCGATCTCGCGCGCCAGCACGTTCACGCCGCTCATTCCGCCGATGAGCGGCACGACCGCGCTGCCATCCTGCGCGACGGCGAGCACGGGCGGCTCGGCGTCCTTGTCGATGAGACAAGGCGCGAGCGCGCGAATCACGATGCCCGCCGAACACAGCGCGACTATCGGCACGCCCGCTCGATACAACTCGCGCACGTGCGCGCCGAAGTCGTCGTAAGCGATATCCGCGCTCACGCGATTCGCGAGCCCATGCACGCGCGATTCAGGAAAACGCGCCTGAATGCGCCGCGCGGTATCGATCGCGGCGGGGCCGAGCACGACGATCGCCATCGGTGCCGAAGCATTCACGCCCGCCATTTCTTCCCCGGCACGACGAGCAGCGAAAAATACGGCGACGCCATCGGATCGACTTCATCGAGCGGCACGATGCGCTGGTTCGCCATCGTCGCGCGCTCGACATACAGCGCGCGCTCATCGAGGCCGAGCGCCGCGAGCACGCGCCGCACTTTGTCGAAATTGCGCCCGAGCTTCATGATGACGGCCGCATCCGCCGCTTCGAGGCGGCGCTTCAGTTCGTCTTCGGGCAGCACGCCCGACAGCACCGACAAACTCTGATTGCGGTACACGAGCGGCACGCCCAGCACCGCGACGCCGCCGAGCATCGAGCACACGCCAGGCACGACATGCGCGTCGAAGCGCCCGGCGAGACGATCGTGCAGATACATGTACGAGCCGTAGAAGAACGGATCGCCTTCGCAGATCACCGCGACATCGCGGCCGGCTTCGAGATGGCCGGAGATCGTGAGCGCGGCTTCGTCGTAGAACGCGCTGATGATCGTTTCGTAACAGAGCGGCGGTTCGAGCGCTTCCGTCGTCACCGGATAGACGAGCGGCAGGCGCGTCTGCGCATCGTCGAGATGCGCTTCGATGATGCCGAACGCATTGCCCTTCTTGCCCTTCGCGACGAAATACGCGACCACCGGCGCGGCCTTCAGAAGCCGCAGCGCCTTCACGGTGATCAGTTCGGGATCGCCGGGACCGACGCCGAGACCATAGAGACGTCCGCTCATCATTCGGCCTCCGAGGCAAGTGCGTTCACCGCTGCCGCCGCCATCGCGCTGCCGCCGCGCCGGCCTAGCAGCGCGACGAAGGGCACGCCGCGGCTGTCGGCGGCGAGCATCGCCTTCGATTCCGCCGCGCCGATGAAGCCGACCGGAAAGCCCAGTATGAGCGCGGGCTTCGGCGCATCCGCATCGAGCATGTCGAGCAGATGAAAGAGCGCGGTCGGCGCATTGCCGATCGCGACGATCGCGCCTTCGAGATGCGGCCGCCAGAGTTCGAGCGCGGCCGCCGAGCGCGTGTTGTTCATCGCGCGGGCGCGCTCGGCGATCGACGAGTCGCTCAATGTGCAGATCACGCGGTTGTCGGCGGGAAGGCGCGCGCGCGTGATGCCTTCGGCGACCATGCGCGCGTCGCACAGAACCGGCGCGCCGGCTGCGAGCGCGCGCCGGCCCGCGATGCCCGCGCCGGAAGAAAAGCGCAGATCGCTCACGATATCGACCATGCCGCATGCATGGATCAGGCGCACCGCGAGCTTTTCGAGGTCGGCGGGAACGGCGGCGAGGTCGGCTTCGGCGCGGATCGTCGCAAAGGACTGGCGATAGATCTCCGCGCCGTCGCGGATATAGTCAGGCATCGGCATGGCTCCGGGCGAGCCGTTCGGCCGCCTCTTCGATGGTCAGGTTGCGCGCGACGGCGTGGGCGTCGCGATGCAGGTCGTATCGTCCCGGCGCGACGGCATAGAGCGTCACCGGCACGGGATGCGCCGCCGCGCACGAACGCTCGCAGCCGCTCAGATGCACTGGCCCTTCGTCATGCGAGGGCAGGAGCGGGGCGAGGCGATGCGCGTCGGCTTTGGTATCGGCACGGCTCTTGATGCAGCCCTCGGAACCCGCGCACGCGATGAGACGTGCGAGCGGATCGCGCGGATCGGTGGCGAGGCCGAGTGCACGCAGGCCTTGCAGCACGTCGTGTGTGTTCTGAGGCGCGATGCCGGGTATCAGCACGCTTTGCCATGGCGTCATCACGAGGCGGCCTTCGGCATGCGTTTCGGCGAGATCGGCGAGCGCTTCGAGCATGCGCGCGTCGAGGCGGCCGAGCGGCGTTTGCGCGCCCGCGTACCACGTCGCGCGATGCGGTTCGGCGTGCGCGCCGAGACGCAGCGATGCATCGGCGGGTGCGCGTTGCCATGCGTTCGCGTGCGCATCGAAATGGAATGCTTCGAGAAAGCGCTCGATGCCGATGCGCGCAAGCAGATCGCGCATGCGATGCTCTTCGGGCGATGCCAGCGCGAGAAAACGGCGCAGCACGTTCAAGGCGAACGTCACCACGTCGCCGCGCGCGATGGCACCGTGCGCGCGCTGCTGCATCGTTCCCGCAAAGCCGAATGCGAAGCGCGCGCCGCCGTCGAGCGAAGACAGCCACAGATCGTGCGGATGATCGAGCATCGCGAGTTGCTCGCCGCCGTCGAGCTGCAGCGCGAACTTCGGCGACAGCGCGCGCAGCGACACATCGGCCTGCATCGCGTCGATGATGTCCGCGGCGAGCGCGCGCGTCTCGTCGCTTGCGAGCGGGCTCAGCATCACGTTGCGGAGATCGTCGCCGCCTGGCATCGCCGGGCCGAGGCCCGCGCCGGACGCGATATTCACCAGTTCAGCGTGGGCATCGTCGCGGATGCCGCGCAGTTGCAGATTCGCGCGATTGGTCACTTCGATCACGCCCGAGCCGCACGTTCGCGCCGCGCGCGCGACGGCCCGCGCCGCGTGCGCGCTCAATGCGCCGCCCGCGAGACGCAGGCGCGCGAGGCCGCCGTCGCGCGCGGGCACGATGCGCATCAGGCCCGGACACGCGGATGCGCGCGGAGCGTTCGGGATCGATGGACGGTCGAATGAAGTCAAAGCGTGACCCGTAGGGCTTCGCGCATGATGAGCGAACCGGTACACCCCGCCCGGTCGGCGTCGCGCGAATGCGGTGAGTCGGCAGGTCTCTTGGCTGGCAGGTCTTCGTTCGCGCCGGCCTTCCCGGTAAAAACCAGTGGCAGTGGAGCGCGGACTCGCTGCGTACAATTGCGGGGGCAGCCACAGTTTTGCTGTGTTCCCTATTAGCCCCTGAGTTTGACAACCCCGGGGCACCGACGGACCTGTATTATGCCCGCTTTTATCGACCATCCAAGCGCTTCGAGGCCGTCCGCGCGCGTTGTGCGGCGGCGTGAAGCGCTTGTCGAACCGCAAAAAGGAGGCGGCGCATGTCGACCTGGCTGACCGTGGTGGGGATCGGCGAAGACGGCTGGCACGGCCTTTCCCGCATGGCGCGGCGAGCGCTGCTCGACGCGCAGTCGATTCACGGCGGCGAGCGCCACCTCGCGCTGCTGCCGGCGCGCATCGCCGCGCGCCGCGTGCCGTGGCCGAAACCCTTTTCACTCGATGCCGTGCTCGGCGATCGCGGCGACGCCACGACCCGCGTGTGCGTGCTCGCAAGCGGCGATCCGATGTGCTTCGGCGTCGGCGCGACGCTCGCGCGCGAAGTCGCCAACGAGGAAATGCGCGTCATTCCCGCGCCGTCGTCGCTGTCGCTCGCGGCGGCGCGCCTGCGCTGGGCGCTGCAGGACGCGGTGTGCGTGTCGCTCGTCGGGCGGCCCGTCGCGTCGCTGCTCGCGAGCCTGCATCGCGGCGTGCGCCTGCTCGTGCTTTCCGCCGACGGCACGACGCCCGCCGCCGTCGCCACGCTGCTGACCGCGCACGGCTTCGGCGCGAGCCGCATGACCGTGTTCGAGCATCTCGGCGGCGCGAACGAACGCCGTATCGACGAGCGCGCCGACGACTGGCGCGAGCCGCTCGCCGCCGCGCTCAATCTCGTCGCGATCGAATGCCGCACGCACGCGGGCCATGCCGGTCCGCCGCTTACGCCGGGCCTTCCCGACGACGCCTATCGGCACGATGGCCAGCTCACCAAGCGCGACGTGCGCGCGGTGACGCTCGCGCATCTCGCGCCGCAGCCGGGCGAATTGCTGTGGGATGTCGGCGCGGGCTGCGGCTCGATCGGCATCGAGTGGATGCGCGCGCACGGCGCGTGCCGCGCGTTCGCGATCGAATCGAACGAAAGCCGGCAGCGTCTCATCGAGCACAACCGCGACGCGCTCGGCGTGCCCGCGCTGCAGCTCGTGCGAGGCGAGGCGCCCGCCGCGCTCAATGGCCTGCCCGCGCCCGATGCCGTGTTCATCGGCGGCGGCCTGACCGCGCCGGGCGTGCTCGATGCGTGCTGGGCGCGTCTGCGTCAGGGCGGACGGCTCGTCGCCAATGCGGTGACGCTGCAAAGCGAAGCGGCGCTCGTCGAGTGGCGCGCGCGGCATGGCGGCGAGCTGACGCGTATCGGCATCACACAGGCGGAGCCGCTCGGCAGTTTCGATACGTGGCGGCCCGCGCTGCCGATCACGCTTTTGCACGTGAGCAAACCGTGACGCAATATGCGT
The DNA here is from genome assembly GCF_056930355.1 of Caballeronia sp. 11_S32. Lineage (NCBI taxonomy): Bacteria > Pseudomonadati > Pseudomonadota > Betaproteobacteria > Burkholderiales > Burkholderiaceae > Caballeronia > Caballeronia sp. 11_S32. The sequence goes on along the minus strand of NZ_JBXOWH010000004.1, from coordinate 1,057,865 downwards.
GACGAAACCTATGCGTGACGAAACGCCGGAAAAAGCCGCGCCGCTCAGAAGCGGCTACACGACGGGAAGCTGCGCGACCGCGACGAGCCTCGCGGCTGCGCGCCTGTTGCTGCTCGGCGAGACGGGCGAGCGCGCGGAGATCGTGCTGCCGAAGGGCCGGCGCGTGACGATGATGCTCTCGTTCTGCCGCCGCGCGTCCGACGAAAGCGATGCGGCCGAGGCGGGCGTCATCAAGGATGCGGGCGACGATCCCGACGTGACGCACGGCGCGCTCGTGTTCGCGCGCGTGCGGCTGTCCGATGAACCGGGCGTGCGTTTTCATGCGGGACCGGGCGTTGGCACCGTGACGCGCGCGGGGCTCGCGCTCGCCGTCGGCGAACCGGCGATCAACCCGGTGCCGCGCAGGATGATGACCGAACATCTCGAAGCGCTCGCCGCGAGCGCCCATTACCACGGCGGTTTCGAAGTCAGTATCGGCGTGGAGAACGGCGAGGCGCTCGCGCAGAAGACGATGAACCCGCGCCTCGGCATCGTCGGCGGCTTGTCGATACTCGGCACGACGGGCATCGTCAGGCCGTTTTCGTGCTCGGCGTATATCGCGTCGATTCATCAGGGCATCGATGTCGCGCGGGCGAACGGTTATCGGCATATCGCCGCGTGCACCGGCAATCAGAGCGAGGACGCGATGCGCGCGCGTTACGGCCTGCCCGACATCGCGCTGATCGAAATGGGCGACTTCGTGGGCGCCGTGCTGAAGCACCTGCGCCGCGCGAACGTCGACAAGCTCAGCCTGTGCGGCGGCTTCGGCAAGCTGTCCAAGCTGGCGGCGGGGCACATGGATCTGCACAGCCGCAGCTCCAGCATCGACTTGCCGCTGCTCGCCGTCTGGGCCGCCGATGCGGGCGCGAGCGCGGCGCTGCAGGCGTCGATCCGCGCGGCCAACACGAGCCAGGAAGCGCTCAGGCTCGCCCGCGCCGAAGGCATCGCGCTCGGCGATATCGTGTGCCGGCGCGCGCGCGATGTCGCGCTCGACGTGCTGCCAGCGGGCATCGCCGTCGAGACCTTCGCGATCGACAGGCAGGGCAACATTGTCGGGAGCGCGGCATGAAGCGCGTGCTTCTGCTCGGCGGCACCGGCGACGCCCTTGCGATCGCGCGTGCGCTTCCCGAGGCCGCGCACGTCTACAGTCTCGCGGGCCTCGGGCGCGTGCCGGCGGATCTCGCGTGCGCGGTGCGCGTCGGCGGGTTCGGCGGCATCGAAGGGCTCGCGCGTTATCTGCTCGACGAGACGATCGCGCTCGTCGTCGATGCGACGCATCCGTACGCCGCGCAGATGAGCCGCCACGCGCACGCGGCGTGCGCGATCGCGCGCGTGCCGCTCTGGGCGGTGCGTCGTCCCGCATGGCAGGCGCAGCCGGGCGACGACTGGCGCCACGCGTCGGACTGGGGCGATATCGTCGAACGGATCGCGGCGTTTCATCGGCCGCTGTTCACGCTCGGGCGCGAGCCGCTCGCGCATCTGCACGACATTCCCGCATCGCAATACTGGACGATTCGCTGTCTCGACGCGCATCCGGGCAATGCGCGCGCGCATATCATCGATGCGCGCGGTCCGTTCGATCTCGCAGGCGAGCGCGCGCTGTTCGACGCGGCGCACATCGATGTCGTCATCAGCAAGAACAGCGGCGGGCGCGCGACCGAGGCGAAGCTGGCCGTTGCGCGTGAGCGCGGCTTGCCCGTCGTGATGCTCGCGCGGCCCGCGCTGCCCGCCGCCGACCGAATCTTCGACGATGCCGCGAGCGCGCGCGATGCGCTCCTGCATTGGCTCGACCGAACCCACACATCCGAAACATGACCGTCTATTTCATCGGCGCCGGACCGGGCGATCCCGAACTCATCACCGTCAAGGGGCAGCGGCTCATTCGCGCGTGTCCCGTGATTCTTTACGCCGGGTCGCTCGTGCCGAAGGAAGTGCTGGAGGGGCATCGCGCGGCGAAATGCATCGACACGGCCGAGCTCGATCTCGATGCGATCGTCGCGCTTCTGCATGAAGCGCACGCGAACGGGCACGATGTGGCGCGCGTGCATTCGGGCGATCCGTCACTGTACGGCGCGATCGGCGAGCAGATCCGCAGGCTCGATGCCCTCGCGATTCCTTACGAAGTGGTGCCGGGCGTGACGGCGGCGGCGGCATCGGCGGCGGCGCTGAAGCGCGAGCTGACGCTGCCCGGCATCTCGCAGACGGTGATCCTCACGCGCTACGCGACGAAGACGTCGATGCCCGAAGGCGAAAACCTTGCCGATCTCGCGCGCCATCGCGCGACGCTCGCCATTCATCTCGGCGTGCGGCATATCGAGCGCATCGTCGCCGATCTGATGCCGCACTACGGCGCGGATTGCCCGGTGGCTGTCGTGTTTCGCGCGAGCTGGCCGGACGAGACGCGCGTGCAGGGCACGCTCGCGGACATCGCATCGAAGGTGCGCGCGGCGGGCATGGAGCGCACCGCGATGATTCTGGTCGGCCGCGTGCTGAGCGCGGAAGGCTTCGCGGACTCGACGCTCTACGCGAAGGACTGAGCACGCCATGCGCGATCTCGACGCCGTTTTCGACGCGCTCGCGAAATCCGCGTTCCGGCGGCGCTTCGCGCTCGGCGTGCGGGAAGGGAAGTACCTGCGGGAGAAGGGCATCGACACGGTCGTCGCGCAGGCGCGTGAGTTGATCGGCAAGCGGCTCGCCCCGCAGGCGCCTTTGAACGACGGGAAGCAGACACCGTTTCGCGGGCATCCGGTATTCATCGCGCAGCACGCGACGGCGACGTGCTGCCGCTCGTGCCTCGCCAAATGGCATGGCATCGCGGCGGGCAAAATACTCGACGATGCCGAGCGCCGGCATGTCGTCGATGCGATCGAGCGCTGGCTGCGCGCGCAGCCGCTTCCGGCCGCGAACGCCGGCGCGCCAGACGACCCGCAGCGCAAATTACCTTTCTGAGTGCCGCTTCATCGCGCATGGTCCATTGCCGGAACGGCGGCCACCGTGCCGGTATCGGCGGCTTCTAGACGCGCGTGCCGTATCGCCACGACCATCAGCGACGCGAAAACCTGCGGCCCCAAACCCACGCCGAAATGCCTGGCGAGCAGATCGCCCTACGCGAAAAACCTCATCAAAGGACCCCATATCTTTTATGGTCTGCGTAAAGGATCAACCGTCGGACGATATGCACAATATTCGAAAACCCACCGCGACCGTTGCAACGAATTAGGCTCATCCGCCGTTCTGGATGGCGACATCACGCCGGCGCGGAGTTGTGGTAACTTCAGTCGGCGAGCGGCAAGGCGCGCCCGCATCAAGTAATGGCCGATTCACGTCGGCTGACGATTCGAACGTCGAATTTGATGCAGAGGAGCCGTTGGATGAATCTCGTTACCCAGCTTCGGCGCGGTCATCTTCTGAAGCACACCGACTTGTCGGGCCTCGGGCTCGAACTGGGGCCCTACGACCAGCCGACCGTTTTCAAATCCGAAGCGCAAGTGCGCTATCTGGACTGGAAGAATCGTGAACAGCTGGTGCGCGAATGCACTCATCCCGATCTCATCGAGCAGATTCCGGAGATCGATTACGTCGTCAAATCGAACCGGTATGGCGACTACATCAGCGACACATTCGACTACATCATCGCGAATCACGTGATGGAGCACGCGCCGAACATGATCCAGTGGCTCGCGGATCTCTGCGCGATGATGAACGATGGCGGCATCCTGTTTCTCGCCTTGCCCGACAAGAAATTCAGCTTCGACAAGTATCGGCAGGACACGGCGCTGAGCCACTTCGTCGCCGAATATCTGGCGGGTGTCGAAGCGATTCCGCGCGAGCATCAGATCGAGTGCGAAATCTATTACGACGAGGCATTCGTCAATCGGCCGATGAACGTGCGTGACAAGCTCAATCTCGACCGCATCAGGCAGAAGCTGAAGGCGCCGCCGCACGTCGGCATTCACAGCCACGTGTTCGACAGCGATACCATCGAAAGCAAGGTGCTGAAGCCGATTCTGATGATGGGCTTCCTGACGTTCAATCTCGTCGATTTCGTGCCGGCCAGAGGCGAGACGGGCGGCGAGATGATCATCGTGCTGCGCAAGGAACCGCCAAACGTGACGCTCACGACGGAGGCGTTCTATACGGCGCCAGCCAGCATCGAAAAGCGGCTCGTCGATGCTGAGAGCCGGCTCGCGCAAGCCGATAGCGCGCTGGCCGACACACGGCGCGATCTCGCCGATGCCGAAAGCAGACTCGCCGATGCCGATCGCAAGCTCGGCGACACGCTCGACAAGCTACGCGTGTCGCAAGCCGAGCTTCAGGCCAGCAACGCGGCGATCGCGGAGTTCGTCTCGTCCACTTCCTGGCGTATCACCGCGCCGCTTCGACGCGTCGTCACCGTGCTGCGAGGAAACGGCGCGCGCGGTCACACGCGCGCCGGCTAGCCCGGCGCATTGCGCTTCAGCGCGCGCTCTCGCGCGGCGCGCGCCGCCCCTTCGCCCGCCGCGCCATCATGTTCAGCCCCTCGACCAGCGCCGAGAACGCCATTGCCGCGTAGATATAGCCCTTCGGCACATGCGTGCCGAATCCTTCGGCGACGAGCGTCATCCCGATCACGAGCAAAAAGCCGAGCGCGAGCATCACGATCGTCGGATTGCGCTCGATGAAGCGCGACAGCGGGCCCGCCGCGAACAGCATGACCGTCACGGCGGCGATCACCGCGACGAACATGATCGGAATGTGCTCGGTCATGCCGACCGCCGTCACGATGCTGTCGATCGAAAACACGAGATCCAGCAGCAGGATCTGGCCGATCGCCGATAGCGGCGTCAGGCTCTTGCCCGATTCGGCGCCGGCGTGCTCGTCGGCGTCGTGCGCGACGTGATGGTGGATTTCCGTCGTCGCTTTCCACACGAGAAACACGCCGCCCGCGATCAGGATCAGATCGCGCCACGAGAAGCCGTGGCCGAATGCCTCGAAGATCGGCGTCGTGAGGCGCACGATCAGCGCGACCGTGCCGAGCAGTCCGAGCCGCATCACGAGCGCGAGCGCAATGCCGATGCGCTGCGTGCGCTCCCGATGCGCCGCGGGCAGCTTGTTGGTCAGGATCGAGATGAAGATCAGGTTGTCGATGCCGAGCACGACTTCCATGACGACGAGCGTCGCGAGGGCGGCCCAGGCGGCGGGATCGGCGAGAAGAGCGACGAGGTAGTCCATGGTTTGAAAGAGGTTCGACGATGAGGGCGTGATATTAGCGTGATCGGCGGGAAAAATGAAAGGAACCTGAAACCTTCATGAGAAATCGAACGGTTCTTCTGGAGCGCGCCGGGCGGCGTCGGTAATTCTGTCAAGGAAATTTAGCAAATAGGCGACAAATGCCGGATTTGAAACGCTTATTTGCGCCTCTTCTGATGATGCGCTGCGTCATTTACGGGTAAACTCCTATCCTTTCGCGCCGCCTGCCCGCGGCCGCCGTCCAACCTCCTGTCGCCGCAGGACATCACACTGAGCCGCATGCAGGGTAAATCACAACGTCTCGTCGAGCTGGACTTCTTCCGGGGACTGGTTCTGCTGATCATCGTCGTCGATCATATCGGCGGCAGCATGTTGTCGCGCTTCACGCTCCATGCGTTCGCACTGAACGACGCAGCGGAAGTGTTCGTGTTCCTCGGCGGTTTCGCCACCGCGACGGCGTACCTGTCGCTCGCCGCGCGGCGCTCGGAAAGCGCGGCGCGCGTTCGGTTCCTGAAGCGCGCGTTCGAGCTGTATCGCGCGTTTCTCGTCACCGCGGCGCTGATGCTCGTCGCATCCTTCCTGCTGCGGCCCTTCTTCGGTCACGCGCCGAATCTCGCGCTGCATGATCTCGACAGCCTCGTGTCGGAGCCGGTTTCGTCGATCGCGCAGATTCTCACGTTCGAGCGCCAGCCGTATCTCGCCGCCGTCCTGCCGATGTACGCGCTCTTCGCGCTCGCCGTGCCGCTCATGCTGCCGGTCGCGCGCAGCAAGCCGTGGCTCCTGCTCGGGCTGAGCCTCGCGCTGTGGGCGTTCGCGCCGCAGATCGGCGAATACATGCCTTCCGTCGACGACAACCTCTGGGACTTCAATCCCGCCGCCTGGCAGTTGATGTTCGTGCTCGGCGTGCTGGCGCGCTGCCAGCCGGTTTACCAGCGCGTGAGCACGAACCGGTTCGGCTGGGTCGTGAGCGCGGGCGCCGTCGCGTTGATCGCCGGCATGGCGTACTACAAGCTGCTCGTGCTGCCGCCCGTGCTGGACAGCGCCTTCAAGCGCGATCTGGCGGGCGCGCGGGTCGTCAACTTCCTCGCCATCGCGTGGATCGCGGCTAACTTCGCGCGCTACGGCATCGTGAAGGAAGTGTCCCGCCGCTTGCCCTGGGTCGGGGCGCTGGGGCGCGACGGCATGTTTTCGTTCGTCGCGGGCACGGTGATTTCCCTCGTCGTCGATTCGATCCTGTTCACGCTGACCGATGGCCTCGTCAATGTGCCGGCGGGACTGGCCGCCGATGCGATCGCGATCGGTGCGCTGCTCGCCGTGCCGCGCGTGCATCAGTCGCTCGCGGGCTGGATCGGCACGCGTCCGGCGGCGCCGGCGGCAGCCGCTGCAACCGCTGCAACCGCGACCGTGGCGGCGACGGACAATCGCGCGCGCGGCGTGCGCTGAGATTCACTGGAGCGGGCGGTTCGCCGCCCGCTTTTATTTTGTGCATCTCGCGCAACTAACGGTCTCGCATTCCAACCACCTCGAACAAAAAACCTCCAGTCGGGGCACACGCTTTGCAGGCGAAGGTCATCAAGACAAAAAAACCGGAACCGCCATGCTCAAGCTCGCCATTCTCTTCGCGATCATTTCCGTCGTCGCCGGTCTCTTCGGCTTTACGCGCGTATCGTCCGGCGCGGCGGGCATCGCCAAGATCTGCTTCTTTATCTTCCTGATCCTGTTCGTCGTGTTCCTGGTCGTCGCGATCACGGCGGGGTCGCTCGTGCTGTAGCGCCCGAAGCGGCCGCGCGGGCGCATCCGCGTGCTTCCTCGAATCGACCCGCGCGGCGCGACGGTGTTACATTGCGCCGAGGAGACATTCACGCGGCGGCGGGGCGGCGCCTTGCCCGATCCCGTGCGCAGTGAATCGAAAAGGAGGAGGCGATGCAGCATGCCATCGGCGCGGCCTTGCAGCCCGCGCAACGCGACGTCATCCGTCATTCGCACGAACGCTCGGCCACATTCGGGCTGTTCGAGACGATGCGCCCGGATTACGCCGTGCTGTCCGGCGCGGAGCTCGCCGTGAAGCTCGACGAAAGCCGCGTGCTCTTCGCGCACGCGCTGCCGGTGATGGAGACGCTGTACGCGCAGATCGCCAATACCCACAGCATGATCGCGCTGACCGACGCGGGCGGGCTCATCCTGCATTCGCTCGGCGACGACGATTTCCTCGCCCGCGCTGAGAAAGTCGCGCTGCGGGCGGGCGCGTTATGGAACGAAGAGCATCAGGGCACGAACGCGATCGGCACGACGATCGCCGAGCGCACCGCCGTCACCGTGCACGGCGACCAGCACTATCTGCGCGCCAATCATTTCCTCACGTGCTCGAGCGTGCCGATTCTCGATCCGCACGGCAATCTCTCCGGCGTGCTCGATGTCACCGGCGACCGTCGCGGCTATCACCAGCACACGATGGCGCTCGTGAAAATGTCCGGGCAGATGATCGAGAACCGGCTGATCGCCAGCGCATTCGGCGACGGGCTGCGCCTGCGCTTTCATAGCCGGCCGGAGTTCATCGGCACCTTGATGGAAGGCATCGCGGTATTCGATCTCGACGGCCGTCTCCTGTGCGCGAACCGCAGCGCGCAATTCCAGCTCGGCCTCGAACTGGGGCATCTGCGTTCGCAGTCGCTCGAGGCATTGTTCGGCGCGCGCGCCGACGTGCTCATCGCGCGCGCGGGCAATGCGCCGTGCCGGCTCGAGCTGCATAGCGGCGTCGTCGTGTTCGCGAGCGTCGATTTTCATGCGCGCGCGGCGTCGAACATTGTGGCTTCGACGAATGCCGTCGCCGTGAGCGAGCGGGCGACGTCCAGCCTCGCCGAACTCTGCACCGGCGACGCGCAGATCAGCGACATCGTCGCGCGCGTGCGGAAGGTCATCGGCAAGAACATCCCGATTCTGATCGGCGGGGAAACGGGCGCGGGCAAGGAAATGCTCGCGCGCGCGATTCACAGCGATTCGCCGCGCCGCGCGGGGCCGTTCGTCGCGGTGAATTGCGCGTCGCTGCCGGAGACGCTGATCGAATCCGAACTGTTCGGCTATGCGCAAGGCGCGTTCACGGGCGCGGCGAAGCGCGGCGCGATCGGCAAGATCATGCAGGCGAACGGCGGCACGCTCTTTCTCGATGAGATCGGCGACATGCCGCTCGCCATGCAAAGCCGCCTGCTGCGCGTGCTGCAGGAACGCGTCGTCGAGCCGCTCGGCGCGGCGCGCGCGATGCCGGTCGATTTCACGCTGATCTGCGCGAGCAACCGCAAGCTGCGCGAGCGCGTCGGGGAAGGGCAGTTTCGCGAGGACCTGTATTACCGCATCAACGGTCTTTCGGTGACGCTGCCGCCGCTCGCGGCGCGCACCGATTTGCGCGCGGTCGTCGACCGGATCTTGCGTCACGAGCGTTTCGCGGGCCGCGTCGTGAGCATCGAGGAAGACGTGCTCGCGCTCTTCGCGCGGCATCCGTGGCCGGGCAACTTCCGGCAGTTGAGCAACGTGCTGCGCACGGCATCCGCGATGCTCGACGATCACGATACGCATATCCGCGTCGAGCATCTGCCGCACGATTTTCTCGACGAACTGGGCGAACGCGCCCCGGCGGAAGACGTGCCGGTGCTCGCGGGCGGCGCGCGTCTCGCCGATATCGAGGCGGGCGCGGTGGCGGCGGCGCTCAAGGCGCACGGCGGCAATGTGTCGGCGACGGCGCGCGCGCTCGGCATATCGCGCACGACGCTGTATCGCAAGCTGCGCGTCTAGGCTTCGAGCGTTCCGGCGTCCGGGGCGGGCAACGCGCCGCTGAGGTCTTTCAGGCCGACGCCGGTGAGCTTCAGTCTGCGCGCTTCGTTCAGCAGCCACATCAGCTTGAAAGCGGCGGTTTCGTAGTCGAGCCCTTCGGGACGCACATTGGAGATGCAGTTGCGTTCGGCATCGTGGCGGCCCGCGCGCGGCGCGTAGGTCACGTAGAGGCCGAGGCTGTCGGGCGAACTGAGCCCCGGCCGCTCGCCGATCATCACGACGACGATCTTCGCCCGTAAAAGCTCACCGATGCGGTCGCCGAGCGCGACGCGCGCCTGCGTCGCGATCACGACGGGCGCGATGGTCCAGCCTTCGAGCTTCGCGCGCAGGCTCGCGAGCAGCGGCGCGACGTGACGTTGCGCGGCGAACGCGGACAAGCCATCGGCGGCGACGAAAGCGAGGTCGAACCCGGACGCGTACGCCGCGAGCCGTTGCGCGCTTTCATCTTCCAGCATGCGGCCGAGATCGGGGCGGCGCAGATAGACATCGCGATCCGGCGCGGCGCTGCGCGCGTCGAGCGTAGCGAAGCCGGCGGCGCGCAGCGTTTTTGCGAGCGCGGCGGTGTCGAGTGGCTGATGCACCGCGTCGCGCGCCTGCGCATGCGCGAGCTCGAACGCGAGCAAGGGCGCGGTCGGCAGGCTGCTGCCCGCGCGGCCGAGCGCGATGCGCGCATTCGTGAAACGCCGCAGCGCGTCCCAGGCATCGGCGTGCGTCATGAGTCGATCCATTCGAGCAAAGGTTGCGCGGATGCCGCGAGCAGCGCGCCGTGTCCGTCGGTGACGCGCATCTTCGCGAGCCACGCTTCGAACTCCGGCGCGCGCTTCAGGTTCAGGGCGCGCCGGACATAGAGCGCGTCATGAAACGACGTGCTCTGATAGTTGAGCATGACATCGTCCGCGCCCGGCACGCCCATGATGAAGTTGACGTTCGCCACGCCGAGCAGCGTGAGCAGCGTGTCCATGTCGTCCTGATCCGCTTCGGCGTGATTCGTGTAGCAGATGTCGCAGCCCATCGGCACGCCGAGCAGCTTGCCGCAGAAATGATCTTCGAGTCCCGCGCGGATGATCTGCCGGCCATCGTAGAGATATTCCGGGCCGATGAAGCCGACCACCGTGTTCGTCAGCAGCGGACTGAAGCGGCGCGCGACCGCGTAGGCGCGCGCCTCGCAGGTCTGCTGATCGACGCCGTGATGCGCGTTCGCCGAGAGCGCGCTGCCTTGCCCCGTCTCGAAGTACATGACGTTGTCGCCAATGGTGCCGCGTTTCAGCGACAACGCCGCGTCGCGCGCTTCCTCCAGCAGCGCAAGCGTGACGCCGAAGCTCGCGTTCGCGCGCTCGGTGCCCGCAACCGACTGAAACACGAGATCGACGGGCGCGCCTTGGCCGATCGCGGCGAGCGTATTGGTCACGTGCGTGAGGACGCAGGATTGCATCGGCACGTCGTAGCGCTGGCGGAAGTCGTCCATCATCGCGAGCAGCCTGCCGATGGCGGCGGGCGAATCCGACGCGGGATTCACGCCGATGACGGCATCGCCGCAGCCGTACAGGAGGCCGTCCAGCATCGATGCGGCGATGCCCTTCGGATCGTCGGTCGGATGATTCGGCTGCAGGCGCACGGACAAATGCCCGGGCAGGCCGATCGTCGTGCGAAAGCGCGTGACGACCGGGCGTTTTCGCGCGGCGAGGATCAGATCCTGATTGCGCATCAGCTTGGAGACGGCCGCGGCCATCTCCGGCGTGACGCCCATCGTGATGCCTTCGAGCGCGGCGGTGTCGGTGCTGTCGGCGAGCAGCCATTCGCGGAACTCGCCGACGGTCAGATGCGCGATGGGCGCGAACGCGTCGCGCGAATGGGTATCGACGATGAGCCGCGTGACTTCGTCGTCCTCGTAGGGAATGACCGCGTCGTCGAGGAACGCGGCGAGCGGCACCTGGGCGAGCGCCAGTTTCGCGGCGACGCGCTCTTCCTCCGTCGACGCCGCGACGCCCGCGAGCTCGTCGCCGGAGCGGCGCGGGCTCGCGCGCGCGAGCAGCGTCTTAAGGTCGTCGAAACGGTAGCGGCGCGCGCCGATCGTCTCGTGATAGCTCATCGCTCCCCCTGGATGGATCGATTGAAGCACTTTAGCCGCTTCGCGCGCGCCGCGCCTCGATCAAAAATGCGCCTCCGGGCCGAAACCCGCGCGCATGCGATAATTTTTCGCTTGATTCAGCCAAAGCCCGCCCGCAAGCCCGTGAAAAACCTGCTCGTTTCCATCGATCGTCTGGGCGATTTCCAGGAAATCGTCGACGTCCGCACGCCGCTCGAATTCGCCGAGGATCACATTCCCGGCGCGATCAACGCGCCCGTGCTCAGCAATGAAGAGCGCGTGATCATCGGGACGATGTACAAGCAGGTCTCGCCGTTCGAGGCCACGCGCGTAGGCGCGGCGATGGTCGCGCGCAATATCGCGATGCATCTCGACACGATCTTCGCCGACAAGCCGCGCAACTGGCGCCCGCTCGTCTATTGCTGGCGCGGCGGCAAGCGCTCCGGCTCGATGACGACGTGGCTCAACATGATCGGCTGGCAGGCGCGCCAGCTCGACGGCGGCTACAAGAGCTACCGGCGCGACGTGGTCGAGCGGCTCGGCACGCTGCCCGGGCGTTTTCGCTATGTCGCGCTGATCGGCCATACGGGCAGCGGCAAGACGCGGCTCTTGAAGGCGCTCGATTTGGCGGGCGCGCAGACGCTCGACCTCGAAGGGCTCGCGGCGCATCGCGGATCGCTGCTCGGCGCGCTGCCGGGCCGCCCGCAGCCGTCGCAAAAGGCGTTCGATTCGGCGCTTGTCGATACGCTCTCGCGCTTCGATCCGGCCCGGCCGGTGTTCGTCGAGGCGGAAGGGCGGCGCATCGGCGCGATCACGATGCCCGACGCCGTGCTCGACAGCCTGCACGCGGCATCGTGCGTGGAAGTGAAGGCGCGGCGCGGGGACCGCATCGCGTTTCTGCTGCAGGATTACGCGCATCTCTTCGACGAACCAACGTTCTTCAAGGCGCAACTGTCGAAGCTGATCGCGCTGCATAGCCGCGAGCGCGTCGAGCACTGGCATCGGCTGATCGATGAAAACGCGCGCGCCGAGCTCTTCGCCGAGCTGATCGACCGTCATTACGATCCCGCCTACGGGCGCAGCAGCCGGGCGCTTTATACGGAACTGCCGCATGCCGCGCACGTGCTGTTCCGTCCGAACGACGCGGATAGCGTCGATCAGGCGAAGGCCTTGCTCGCGCAACTCGCCGAGACGACGCCCGCGCCCGGCTAACCCAAATTCAACATTCGAAAGAAAAAGATATGACCACGCTCCGACAACCTCGCGTCGCTCTCGGCTGGATGGTGTTTCTGCTGATCGCCGTCGTGGGCCTGTTCTACGTGAAATGGTTTCCGTACTACAACCGCGCGTTCGTCGCGGCGAGCCAGCATTCCATCGGCAAGTCGATTTTGATGGGCACGGCGGCGAGCGCGCCGGAGCCGTCGTGGCAGGCCGCGCTCGATTACGCAATGGCCTACGGCAAGGCGATCTGGCAGGCGATGGTGCTCGGACTTTTGCTCGGCTCCGCGGTGCAGGCGCTGATTCCGCCGCGCTGGGTCGCGCGGGCGCTCGGCGAGCACAACTTCGGCAGCGTCGTGAACGGCGGGCTCATGTCTCTGCCGGGGATGATGTGCACGTGCTGCGCGGCGCCGGTCGTCGCGGGCTTGCGCGCGCGTGAGGCGGCGCCGGGCGCGGCGGTTGCCTTCTGGCTCGGCAATACGGTGCTCAATCCGGCCGCGCTGGTGTTCATGGGCTTCGTGCTCGGCTGGGAGTGGACCGGCCTGCGCTTCGTGCTCGGCGTGCTGATGGTGTTCGGCCTCGGCTACGCCGTCAATCGCATGGTGACGCCCGCGCAGGCGGCGGCATCGCGCGCGGCGCTCAGCAAGTTGATCGAAGAAGACGAGCCGGGCACCGCGTTCTCGCGCTGGATCAAGATCCTCGGCCGGATGACCTTGCGGCTCGTGCCGGAGTACATCGTGCTCGTGCTGCTGCTCGGCGCGGCGCGCGCGTGGCTCTTTCCGCACATCGGACCGGATATCGGCAACGGCATGCTGTGGATCGCCGCATTCGCCGTCGCCGGCACGCTGTTCGTGATTCCGACGGCGGGCGAGGTGCCCATCATCCAGGCGATGCTGTCGCTCGGCATGGCGGCGGGGCCCGCCGGCGCGCTGCTGATGACGCTGCCGCCCGTCAGCGTGCCGTCGCTCGCGATGCTCGCGCGGTCGTTTCCGCCGCGCGTGCTGGCGTTCGTGGCGTTGTCGGTCGTCGGCTTCGGAATCGTGAGCGGGGTAGTTGCGGCGGCGTTGTTCTGAGCGCGCGCTCAGTCAGTGAATCGCCGCGCCCGCCTTGATCAGCAACTTGAACGGCAGCGCGAGCAGCATCGCGCCGCCGACGCCCGCCACCCATAGCGCGACGAACCAGAACACCTTCCGCGCGCGCTCAATGGTAGTGATGTTCGCCATGGCGCACCTTTCCTCTGAAGACCCAATACCCTAACGTCGTGTAAGCGACGATCACCGGCAGAATCACCGCCGCGCCGACGATCGTGAAGAGCTGGCTCGAACGGGGCGCGGCCGCATCCCAGATCGATACGCCCGGGAAAATCTCATGCGGCGATATGCTCGCGATGAGCCCCGCATAGCCGAGCAGCACGAAGCCGAGCGCCACCGCGAACGGCCGCTTTTCGTGACGCGACTCGATCGAGCGGCGCATCGTCCACGCGCACGCCGCGACGAGCACCGGCACCGGCAGCAGCCGATAGAACAGCGGCGAGTCGAACCAGCGCGACGCGATGTCCGCATCCTGCAGCGGCGTCCAGATGCTGACCACCGCGATCGTCGCGAGCTGCAGCACGGTCAGCGGCCATACGACGCGATACATCCGCCGCTGGAGATCGCCTTCGGTCTTCGCGATCAGCCAGCACGCGCCGAGCAGCGCATACGTGACGACGAGCGCGGCGCCCGTGAAGATCGAGAAGGGCGTGAACCAGCCGAAGGCGTCGCCGGCGAACCGGCCATCGGCCACTGGAATGCCGCCGAGGAACGCGCCGAGCGCCACGCCCTGAAAGAAGGTCGCGCCCGCCGATCCGCCGATGAACGCGAGGTCCCACATGTGTTTCGTGCGCTGCGCCTTCGCGCGGATCTCGAACGACACGCCGCGGAAGATCAGGCACACGAGCATCAGCACGAGCGGCAGATAGAGCGCGGAGAGCACGGTGGAATAGACCATCGGAAACGCGGCGAAGAGCCCCGCGCCGCCGAGCACGAGCCACGTTTCGTTGCCGTCCCAGACGGGCGCGACGGTGTTCATCATCACGTCGCGATCGTGCTGGTCGGGAAAGAACGGAAAGAGAATGCCGATGCCGAGATCGAAGCCGTCGAGCACCACGTAGAGAAAAAGGCCCAACGCGATGATCGCGGCCCAGGCGAGTGTGAGATCCATATGCTTAGGCTCCTTCGATGGATTGATGCGGAAGGCTGAGCGGCCGGCGCGCGCTGCCGTCGCCCGCTGCCGGCTCGGGCGTGTGCGAGCCAGGCAGCGCGGGACCGTGGCGCAGCAGCTTCAGCATGTAGTAGATGCCGGTGCCGAAGACGATCGTGTAGACGATCACGAACGCGAGCAGCGACACGCCGACTTGCTGCGCCGTCACGGGCGACACGGCATCGGCGGTGCGCATCACGCCGTACACGACCCACGGCTGGCGACCCGCTTCGGTCGTGACCCAGCCCGCGAGCAGCGTGATGAAGCCGGTCGGGCCCATGGCCAGCGCGAAGCGATGGAACCAGCGCGCGTCGAACAGCTTGCGCCTGCGATGCAGCCACCACGCGGCGAACGACATCACGATCATCAGCACGCCGAGGCCCGCCATCACGCGGAAGCTCCAGAACACGAGCGTCGAGTTCGGACGCTCGTCCTTTGGAAATTCCTTCAGGCCGCGAATCTCGCCGTCCCAGCTATGCGTGAGGATCAGGCTGCCGAGATGCGGAATCGATACCGCGTACTTCGTGGTTTCGGCTTCCATGTCGGGAATGCCGAAGAGATTGAGCGCGGTGCCGCCTTTCTCGGTGTCCCAGATGCCTTCGATGGCCGCGATCTTCGCCGGCTGATGTTCGCGCGTGTTGAGACCGTGCGCATCGCCGACGAACGCCTGAATCGGCGTCAACGCGAGCAGCAGCCACAGCGACATCGAGAACATCTTCCTGATGGCCGGATCGCGCCGGCCTTTCAGCAGATGCCACGCGCCGGTCGCGGCCACGACGAGCGCCGCCACGATGAACGCCGCGATCGCCATGTGCGCGAGCCGGTACGGAAACGACGGGTTGAAGATGATCGCCCACCAGTCCACCGGCACGACATGATCGCCCTCGATGCGAAAGCCCTGCGGCGTCTGCATCCAGCTATTGGACGCGAGAATCCAGAACGTGGAGATGAGCGTGCCGATCGCGACCATCAGCGTCGCGCCGAAGTGCGCTTTCGGACCGACCTTGTTCCAGCCGAACAGCATGATGCCGAGGAAGCCCGCTTCGAGGAAGAACGCGGTCATCACTTCGTACGTGAGCAGCGGGCCGGTGACCGGTCCGGCGAAGCTCGAGAAGCCGCCCCAGTTGGTGCCGAATTCGTATGCCATGACGACGCCCGACACGACGCCCATGCCGAACGCAACGGCGAAGACCTTCGACCAGAAAAGACACAGTTCCTTGTAGACCGGTTTGCCGGTCTTGAGCCAGGCGCCTTCGAGCACCGCGATGAAGCTCGCGAGCCCGATGGAAAGCGCTGGAAAGATGATGTGAAACGAGACGGTGAACGCGAACTGGATTCGCGCCAGATCGAGTGCTTCGGGAGTCGAATGCATGATGACTTGTGCCTTGAAATTCACGCGTGTGCCGCGTTGGAAAGCGGTTTGCCCCGTACCGGATCGGGCATGTGACGGGTCGGAGCTTAGCGCCAATTTCGAGAAAGTGTTGCGCTGCGTCAGTGATCTTGCATTGCGCGCAAATGCCGCAGTTTCAAGGGTTTAGCGCGTCTACCGGGTTGATTTGCGGGGAATTTTGGGATGACCGGATAGTGCGGTGCGGCAAGAGCGCGCAGGCGCTTTCGCGACAATCGACCGCACTGTTCGGCGCTGACGCGTTCGAGGCAGGGAAACAAGTTTTACGATATGCCGGCACGAGACGTGCGAGCGGCCCGAGTACCATAGTGGTTTTCGTACACGCGCGTGGCGCGGGCAGGAAGGAGAAGCATCATGCGTCTGGATGACGAAGCAGAAAGTCAAAATGTCGAAGACCGGCGCGGCGGGGGCGGCTTTCGGATCGGCGGCGGATCGATCGGCATTGGCACGATCGTCGTCGCGCTCGCGGCATCGTATTTTTTCGGCATCAATCCGATGACGATCATCAACGGCGCGCAGGTCTTGCAAGGCAACGCGCCGCAACAGCAGGCCGCGCCGAGCAACGCGCCGCCTGCCAACGATGCCGGTGCCGTGTTCGTGCGCCGCGTGCTCGGCAACACCGAGCGCACCTGGCAGCACATCTTCCGCGCGCAGTTCAATCAGGACTATCCGGTGCCGAGGCTCGTGATGTTCTCCGGCGCCACGCAGACCGCGTGCGGCACGGGGCAGACGGCGATGGGGCCGTTCTACTGTCCCGGCGACCGCAAGGTGTACATCGATCTCTCGTTCTATCGGGAGTTGCGCGACCGCTTCGGCGCGAGCGGCGACTTCGCGCAGGCTTATGTGATCGCGCATGAAGTCGGGCATCACGTGCAGAACGTGCTCGGGATCATGAACAAGGTCGATCAGGCGCGCTCGCGGATGTCTCGCGAACAGGCCAATGCGCTGTCGGTGCGCGTCGAATTGCAGGCGGACTGCTTCGCTGGCGTCTGGGCCGCGGTCGCGCAACGCGACAATGCGAAGCTGATCGAACCGGGTGATTTCGAGCAAGGTCTGAACGCGGCCGCCGCGATCGGCGACGACCGCCTGCAGCAGCAATCGCAAGGGCGCGTCGTGCCCGAGGCGTTCACGCATGGCACGAGCGCGCAGCGCCAGCGCTGGCTGCGGCGCGGTCTGACGACGGGCGATGTCGGCCAGTGCGACACGTTCTCAACACGCTCGTTATAAGGACCATGGCGGCCCCTCACGCCGCCTCCGCATCCCGAAATTGGACTATCCTGAATCGTCGCACTGCGCCGGTTCAGCGTCGCACTTACACATGGTGACGGTGCGATCGTCTCAAATTCGTTAAAATCGCGGGTTTTTCCGGGGTGCGGACAGCCGCCCCATGCGATGCCGCGACCTCGCGTCGGCATGCGCGCCGGAGCACTCTCGGACTGTTCATGAAGCGAATTCTGATCGTCAAAGTCACGTCGCTCGGCGATATCGTCGAGACGCTTCCGGTCGTCTCGGATTTGCGGCGCGCGTTCCCGGACGCCAAAGTCGACTGGGCCGCCGACGCCGCCTTTGCCGACATCATCCGCTGGAATCCCGGCGTCGATCGCGTGCTGAGCGCGCCCCTGCGCAAGTTCAAGAAGGCGCGCAACCTGAATGATCTCAAGGAGATCGCCGCGTCCATCGGCGAGCTTCGGGCTGAAAAATACGACGTGATCGTCGATATTCACGGCGTCTACAAGAGCGCGATCATCGCGTTCATTGCGCGGGGCCGGCGGCGCTACGGTTATCTGAATCAGGATCTCGGCGAGCGCGGCGCGGCCTTCGCCTACAACGCGCGTTTCGGTCCGCGTCCGCTGACCGATGCGTGGCGCGGCATGCGGGTGAGCGTCGCCGACGCGCTCGGCTACCGGTTCGACGAGACGCCCGATTACAACATCCGCCTGCCCGCGCTCACGCGTGACCTGGAAATCCCGCGCGGCGCGCCCATCGCGATGCTCTTCCACGCGACGTCGGCGGACGTCAAGAAGTGGCCCAAGGCGAACTGGGGCGAGGTGGGCCGCTGGCTCGCCGCGCGTGGCTACTCGATCGCGCTGCCATGGGGCACGGAGCGCGAGCGCGAAGAGGCGCAGGCCATCGCGGCGCTCGTGCCGGGTGCGACGGTGCTGCCGAAACTTTCGGTCGAGGAATGCGCGCACTGGATTCAGGCGTCGGAACTCGTCGTCGGCACGGATACCGGGCTGGTGCATCTCGCGCATGCGCTGCAGCGCCGCACGGTCATGCTGTTCGCCGCCACTTCGCGCGAGCATTTCGGCGTGAGCGATCCCGGGCGCTCGGTCTCGGTCGGAGAAGAGGGCGCGGCGCCGGACGTGCCGCAAGTTCTGGCTGCCATCGAAAGCGTGACCGGTGCGCCGCCGCGAACGATCTCCCGTTCGGCGGAGACCAGCGCCGTGAATCGCTGACCCACGGTTATCTCGTAAAAGATTTTATGCGCATAAAACTTTGCGCCGTCAGTGATGGTAGGAAGTCCCTGCGCCGAGAGATATATCAGCGTGCGCTAACGTAAAACTTGCCGCACGATACTTGACGGCAGAGTCGGCAAGCATGACGATTGCGGAAATACTTAAGAATCGTCCTATAAGATGACCGAAGAAACCGTCGACGGGGCGAGCCAAGCATTGGTTCGCCTCGAAGCTTCCGAGATTCCGCTGAACGCATCGCTCGAATGGCCGATCGTTGCCGCCGATGGCGCGACGCTGTTCGATGCCGGCGCCATCGTGCCGGATGCGCCGGCCCGCGAATTCATGTTTCGGCATTTCGAACCGCATCGCGCGGTTCAGGAGCCGGCCCCGAGCATGCCCGGCGAGGACGCCGTCAAGGACGGGCCGCCGACGCTCGAGGACATCGGCCTCACGATCGGCGTGCGGGTCGGCCTGCGCGGCACTGGCGGGGTGGGTTCCGTGATGTACGCGAGCCGCGTGATCGGCTTCTCCACGCCGCGCCGCAACGGCGAGCGTTCGCTCTTCGTGACACAACCATTGATGACGGGCTTCGATCCGCTCGAGCTCACGCTCGGCGAGCAGGTCGATCTCGTCGCGCTCACGGGGCGCGGCGTTTTCCGCTTCGCCTGCACTGTCGACGCGACCTGCCGCGAGCCGTTCAACTACGCGGTGCTGTCGGCGCCGGGTGCGATCCGTAAATTGCGCACGCGCAAGTTCGCGCGCATGCCGACGCGGCTCGTCGCGCATTTCGCCGCCGAAGGCGAGCCGGACCGCGCGCGCCGGCTGGCCCGCGTGAGCGACATCAGTCCTTATGGCATGTCGCTGACCGTCGCGAATCCGGCCGCGCGCATGGGCGACCGCTTGCAGGTCTCGTTTCAGTTCAAGACCGATGGCGTGGACGTGAAGATCGACGCCATTGCGATCGTGCGCCATGTCGGCACGTCGGACCCCGCCGACGGCAGCGCGGCCTATGGGCTCGAGTTCGAATCGCTCGAGCCGTCGCAGCGTATTGCGCTGAAGTCGTTCATGGCCGAGCACAGCTAGCCGCCCGATATGCACGACCGGGCCCGGTCTCGCGCCGGGCCGATGGCCGAAGCGGCTCAGTTCCCCGGAAAGCCGTCCGGAAAGAGCCGCTCGACCGCCGACTCGAAATGCTGGACCGGCGCCGTGCCGCGCAGTGCGATCGGCGCGGGCGCTTCCTGGCCGGGCGCGGGTTCGCGCGACAGCACCGCGAACGGCACGCCGCTCACGCCCAGCTTCTTCGCGAACTCCTCGTCTTCGATCACGAGATCGGTGTACGTGCCGTCATCGAGCGCTTCTTCGAGCATCTCGGGATCCACGCCGCAGGTCGCCGCGATATCCAGCAGCGCATCGGTGTCGCCGATGTCGATGCCTTCCTCGAAATACGCCTTGAAGATCGCGCGATGCACGAGATCGAAGCGACCGGATTCGCGCGCGAACAGCGCGGTTTCGAACGCCTTGCGGCTGCGCGGCGCGACGGGCGGCATGCGCATCGTCACGCCACGTTCTTCGGCGAGCGGGCGCACCGAGTTTTCCCACGACTCGAGGATCTTTTCGCCGTTGGGATCGAGCAGGGGCGTGGGCTCCGGGCGCAACTCGAACGCGTGCCAGCGGATCTCGACCGCGTCGCCGTACGCGTTGCGGAACTGATCGAGCACGGGCGTCTCGAGGTAGCAGAAAGGACACACGAAGTCAGACCAGACGTCGATGTAGAGTACGGGGCTTGTCATATAAGGCTCGGGCGGGTGCCGTTCACAATTCGTTCAAAATTCGTTCAAAACATCGTCCAAAATTTTAGCCGACTTTGACCTTGACCTCAGTCCACTCCCGACCGCGGCTGTCGCGGTATAGCGCGGTCATTTCGGCCGATTTGTGACCGAGCAGCGCCTGCGCGAAGTCGGCTCCATACTGCTCGGTATATAGGCGCGCGACGAGCGAACGCAGCTCGTGGAATGACGGCGGACTTTTTCCTTCCGGCGGCACGACGCCCGCGGCGTCACGTATGGCGGCAAACTTCGAACTCAGATTTCCGGGTGTGCACGGATCCCCAGGCATGCTTTTGCCACTCTTGCGGATATAGTGAATCGCGTGCTTTGGCACTACGGTGTCTCGACAGCGTTTGAGAACATCGCCGAGAGTCACGCCAAGAGCGTCCAAACGGAGATCAAGCGGAATGCGGAGCTTAGATTTGTTGCCCTCCTTGCCCTTCGATTGCTCGACCCATAGGAAGCCGTCATGCGCTTGATCGAAGCGCATTTTTGCAATGTCCTCGCGCCGCTGCCCGCAAACGAGCGCGAGCTCGATCGCGTTGGCGATCCAGCGGTGCTTACCTTGCTCGCGCGCCTTTGCGATGATCAGCTTGTACTCGTCGAGGGTCAGCCGGCTACGCGTAACCGTCGAGGTCGGCTTGAAGACGGCCTCGACTGGGCTTTTTCCGGCCTCTAGAAGCCCTTGCTCGATCGCCTGCCTGAAGACGTCCACCAGTCGTGAGCGCGTTTGTATTGCGGCGTAGGGGCCACGAGTATCGCGAACGTCTCGCAAAAAATCTGCAACGTCCTTGGGTCGAATCTTGGAGATTGCTTGTTCCGCGAACTTGGCTGCGCGAATGGCTCGCAAGTTGGAGCGCATGGCGACAGCGCTGTGCTTGTTTGCGGGGAGATTCGCCTTCTCATAGGTCTCGCACCATGCCGCAAGAGTGGCGTCGCCGCCGTCGATCTTCTGCAGCAGGGTGACGTCTCCGCGTCGGCGTAGCAGCTCAGCATTTGCCGTGCGGACCTGGGCAGCCGCAACTTTGAGGTCTCGCCCAAGGCCGACGGTTCTACCATCTTCAGGATTACGAAACCAATAGTATCCAGCCCTGTTCTGATAGAGGTTTGGCGGCCAAGTCCGGCGTGCCGCCGTGCGACGTCTAGCGGCCACCGATCATCCTCTCTAGAGTGCGTGCTGATGGATCCTCGTACGAGGCACTTGGCTCGCAGAAGTAGCGGTGCCCAATTTTTTTTTGGCTGGGGACTTATTTTGCCGCCCCTTATCCAGTTGAGAAGCGTGTTGCGGTGCGGGCAGTGCTCTCCGAAAACTTCTTCGGCCCACTCAGACACGGGGATCAATCTTGCCATTTTGACGCTCAAGTAAATAATTGCGGCTGAGCCGCATGGATTCTTCGATGTTGCTGGTCACTTTGCGCCTCATGGAATTTCGTCGTGCAGTCCACGGATCGCATCTCCGATTGTCCACGGGTTCTCGCCGCGCTTGAGCATGTCGTCGGCGAGCGAGGCCGCCTGTTCCACCGCTCGATGCTCCGCAGCGATCCAAGCCGTATGAGCAGCTATCCGCGCCATGCGATAAGTGCAGGCGCGCTCGTCGTCGAGGGCTGCGCCATCGTCCGGCTTCAGCACCGCATACCACGGCGTTGTCTTGATGTGCGCTCCGAACGCCTCAAGGGTGGTCATGCCATCACCTCCCGCCCCGCGTAATACGCAACATCACCCGCCACCGCAACCAACGGCATCTCGCCCGACGTGTGCGCGAGAAGATCATCGACGGTCGGCGCGAACCGCGGATGATCGAGCGGCACGCGCGCCTTCGTGAACATGCGCGCGACGATCGCTTCAGCTTGCACGTGCGTCATGTCGACGAGCACACGCTGCCCCTCGTGCGGTGCGTGATGTGGAGCGACGACGTCGTCGGCTGGCGCGTGTCCGAGCGTAACTTCGCCGCAGGACGGGCAGGGGATGACGAACGGTGCGCCGCCGTTGCGGCTGTTCCAGATCCGCTCACGATGCCCGCACGCGCACGCGTACCACATCAGCGCGTGACCGACGGAGTGGAGCATCGACACATCGGCGGCGGCCCGCGCCGCGCTCTTGCCGGCGCGCCGCAGTTCAGGATGGCGGTTTCATAACGGCCTTTGCATGGAAATCCGCCGACGCGTTGCCTACTCTTCCTGCGTACTCACCACGATCGGTGATGCCGGAGGTTGGCGATGAAGTGTCCATATTGCGCGGAAGAGATCGAGGACGCCGCGATGGTTTGCCGCTTCTGTGGCAGGGACTTTCAATTATTCAAGCCGCTAATCGAGAGAATTCAGACCTTAGAAGACGCGGTTATGGATCTGAGCAAAACGTTTGAATTACTCGCGCAGAGCGAACGCTTACCGTTAGCCATTCCTCGCCAACCAAGCGCGCGGATGTTTTATCTACATTTTTTCATAGTAGCTTTTTCGGTGTTTGGCTCTATCATCGTGTATGTTGCCTATAAATTGGCTAATGATAATCCGTGGGTATTTTTTCTTTGCGAAGGATTTCCGGTTATTGGGGGAGTGTGGCTCGGTTTTGCGCAAGGCGACGTGCGAATTCGCAGGGCATTCTTACTCGGCGCGGTGATTGCGGGATGCAATTTTTTTCTCGTTTTCATCGTGTATTTTCTTGGTGAGGCGGTTGGCCACACATCGTTGAATTTCTGGCACGCGTTTCATGCAGAGCTCGACAAAAATTGGCTCGCTCCATTTTTATTTGTCTTCTGGCAAACAGCAACCTTTACATTTGCTGCGCTGTTTGGAAAGTTAGTCAAGCTGCGGATGAACCGTAATTCTTTGTCCGGATCGACGCCTCTCGCCTTAAAGACACTGCTCCAGCTGTCTAAAAAGAGGTCGAACGATTCGCGGAGAAGGCCGGATCTATGGAAGGATATCCTTGGCATATTGGTGCCGCCTGTACTATCGCTGATCGGCACACTGGTTTCAGCTTACTTAACTTATTTAGCCAGGCCCCATATTTAGCTATTAGGCGCTGGAGGACCTATGAGAAATTCGGGCGTGGTTCGTGAGCTACAGCAAGCTCGGCCTCGTTCTCGCGCGGCAAGATCAGCGCGCTCAGGTCTTAGCACTGTTCGAGAAAAGTCGCGCGCTCCTCGAACGCTTGGTAGAGGGGGACTCTAGATCGGGTGACGTCGTGGGATAGCGGGTGCGCGATAAGCCCAGGGGGAGCTCGGCGCCCGGGCGAACACGGCGCTTTCCTGAGCTATCACTAGGCGCAACCATTTCGCGCTGGGACTCCTCTGCGGCACACTGTCAGCTCAAAGGAGATCCACATGTGCACGAGCTACCGCCGCGGCTCGCCCGATCGATTGGGCATGAACGCGAATAGCTTGCTTGAAGTGCACGTGAAGAAATTCGCCGAAAAAATGGATGTAGTGGGCAAGCAAGGAGATGGCGGCGAGCTCCCCTACCGGTCAGAAGAACTGGCGACCGAGGCTACGCCGGTATGACCCGAGAAGAACGAAGAAAGATGGCCTTGACATGCCGGGAGCTCAGCTTTTCTGATCGTCCCGGCCACGAATTACGTGAAACTTGGCACTACGTTCGAATAGACTTAAAGTGTGTTGCGACGGAGCTATGGGTTGCGTCTGTTGTTTGAGGCTGTCGTTTGATCCGAAATCGGAAAGGGAATGCAACGCCGTCAAGGAAGATTTCGAAAGTGTACTCGCCAAACTCACTCACTGGAAATGGGCGTAGTTTCGCTCCGAAGTTCAACGAGCCGATGCGTTGCGCAGGCATTTCAGCCTCATTTGCCTGAAACGCAATCGCACCGCTCGGTGTGGTCATGCGCAAGCCTAACGAGAATGTACCGAATGCTTCGCTAAAGACTGTCAAGATTGACAGCCCCTCGATCAGGATCGGAGCGCTGGGCGTAGGATCAGGAGCGTCGGGGGGCAAACTGACGAACAGCGTGTCATCAGCATAAAGGCCAAAAATAGACTGCTTACCGTCAGCCTCCTGTCTTATGTCATCGCACAAGTAGAAACGAGCCTGCGTGGGAACCATTTTTTCTGTCATGTCAATCGCGCTCAGCAAGTGCGAAACAATGCGCCAGTTTCAGGATTGACCTGAAACTCGTGAAGCGATGACGTCTCCGGAGAAGAGACGGCCGGCAGAGGCCTCGTCCGGTACTTCTTCTCATATCCGTGAGTCAAGAGCGTCCTCGCTTCAATGCCAGTGCCAACGCAAACGGATTCAACGTTGACATCGTTAATTATCAACAACTCATTCAACGCCCGCATCGAGTAAGTAGGTCTAAATGGTTTCACTTCGTAGACTTGGTTGCCGGTCATGAGTTTTCCCATGTAGACGCTGTCCGCAATCGCGACAACTGTATCTACTACGGAAGGGCTTCCGGCAGCGACCGCGGCGACCTCGACGGCATCGACCGGGTTGTGTCCCGGGGTTGCACGGACGTATTTGGCAGCGGCCGACGCAGATTCAGCGACGTGTGACTTGCGTACTGCAGTGGTTTTTGAAGACTCTCGGAGTAACTGAAGGCCCTCTCTTCCAAGGTGCGCGACGAGGCGAAGCAATTTGTCCACTGCTGCGGGCTGCACGACGTCCTCGGTTTCATACCGAGAAAATGTATTCACGCTTCCGCCGAAAAGCGCGGAAGCCTGTTGCTGCGTAAGCCCTAGATCCTGCCGGATGCATTTGATCTCATGTCCTCGGAGCCGATCCAGGTCATGTTTGACCGCAGCTCGCTTCGCCTCGAAGGCTGCGTTCAACAACTTGACGTTCGAATCGTGCTGTGCATGAGTTTCGAATTCGTAAGAGCATTCGGCGCATCGCATCTGGCGAAGCCCCTCTGCCGTAATTGTGGCCCCCTTGAACTCCACGGTATCGCCGAACAACTCTTCCGTCGCTCGATCGCTGCCGCAGCATGGGCAAAAGTCAAAGTCAGTCATGTTAGCCATCACATGTGAAAGGACACTACGGCAATCCGTTGGCTCGCCCGCACGTCATGCAGGCCGATCTTTGCGAAGAATGTGCAGTGGGTCTGTTGGTTCCCCTCGCAACCGCGGCTTTCGTCGAAACACAGTTCGTATCCGTCGCAGTCGATGAGCGCGCGTCCGTCGAACGCTCGCATCTGCAAATAGGGCTTTCGATAGTGATCGATGGTCAATGAGAGTAAAAATTGCCGCATCGTCGCCGTCGTCCATCCGTACTCTGTAAATCGGATTCTCGCCGAAGAATTGGCGAGGGCGAAAGAGCCCGCAGTAGCCAACTCGTGCACGGTCTCCAGTGGGTATAACGGCTTTTTTGGTGGAATATTAACCACTATGGTTAGTTAGGTAAAGGTCGCGTTCGTTCCCGGGGTGGGTTTTTTACATTCCCGCCACTATATACCGTCGTACGTTTCGTCATTGGTGGCCCCGAGAACTGCGCGTTGTGATGGCGATCTAGGCGCTACCGCGACTGAACAGAACAGGCGTTCCTGGCACGTCTTTCCGGCACTAATAACAGACATAGAGCGCCACATGGATGCTACACATGCCGCAAAAAGCGCGCGATCTTCCTTCTAAATGCGTCTCGACCGTTCGAAATCGGTCGGGTCGATCACACTGACGGCGTCGATCTTCGGATCTGCGCTGCTTCGTTCAAAACGGGCTTGTAACCTACTGATTTAGCAGGGGCATCATTATGCAATCTTGTGCGTCTTTCGAGGGTGGCGAATCGGGCGCAAGCCTTGGCGCGGCAGGGCTTTCCGCGAAACTTCGCCACATTCTCCGACCAGACGTCGATGTAGAGAACAGGCGTGGATGCCATTGGGAGCCTCAAATGCGAACGGCGCACGTGCGCCGTTTGACTGAACCGGGCGAACGTCGCGCGTGGGCGACGGCCGCGAAACCCGTATGGTAGCGCGTGCCGACGGAGACCGGGCGCCTCGGCGATACGTCAGAACCCTCCGTCGATCTCGATCCTGCTGCCGTCGAAAAAACGCGACAGGCGAAACGCGCGCGGATCGACGAGCGGCTCGTCGTTCGCGACGAGGTCGGCCATCAGCTTGCCCGCGCCGGGCCCGATGCCGAAACCGTGGCCTGAGAAGCCCGTCGCGATGAACAGCCCCGGCCTGCGCTCGACTCCCGAGATCACCGGCACGGCGTCGGGCGTGACGTCGATATAGCCGGCCCAGGCTTGTTCGATCCGCGGCTGAGCGAGCGCCGGGAAGAGCTTGCGGAACTCCGTGACCGCGGCCTCGTTGAACGACTCGACGGGCGCGGGATCGAGCGTGCGCGCCGTCTCGAACACGGTCGGCCGATCGAGCGGCCAGCGCCGCGGCCGGCGGAATTCTTCGAAGAAGCGCGCGTTCACGCCGAGCTTGATCGAGCCGATCTGACTCTTCAGCGCGGGCAGGAATTTGCCGAAGAGACGAAAGCTGTCCGGCGTGATGTCGTGATAGCTGTGAAACGCGTTTGCGATCGTGTAGCCGCCGTCGAGACGCTTGCGATAGCCCATCTCCCGATTGCACGCGCTGACTTCCGGCCCGCCGTCGAGCGGGGAAGTGCGCATGACCGACGAGCGCACCATGAGCTGCGGCACATCGATGCCGACGCTGCCCGCGAAGTAACGCGTCCACGCGCCGCCCGCGACGACCACGCTCGCACAGCCGATGCGCCCGTATTCGGTGACAACGCCGCTGATCGCGCCGCCGCTCGTCTCGATGCCGCGCACCGCGCAGGGCGTCAGCACCTTGACGCCGCGTTCGCGCAGCGCGGCGGCCATGGCGGGCACCGCACGCTGCGGCTCCGCGCGGCCGTCGCTCGGCGTGTGGATGCCGCCCGCGAAGCGCCGCGCGGTGCCCGACATCAACGCAGCGGTTTCTTCGGGCGAGACGATGCGCGAATCGAGCGCTTCGCGCCCGACGAGCGCCACGGCGCGCGTGAGCCATGCTTCGTGATCGGCGAGGGCGGCGGCATCGTCGGCGGCGTAGAGGATGCCGCACTCGCGAAAGCCCGTGTCGATGCCGAGCTCCGCATCGATGCGCCGCCAGAGCTTGAGGCTTTCGAGGCTCAGCTCGAGCTCGCGCAGGTCGCGATGCGTCGCGCGGCACCAGCCCCAGTTGCGGCTCGACTGCTCGCCCGCGATATATCCTTTCTCGCAGACCGCGGCTGACAGGCCTTTCGCGGCGAGCGCACGCGCGGTACTGATGCCGATGATGCCGCCGCCGATGATGACGACATCGACGTGATCGGGAAGCGTGCGGTCTTCGGTGATGCGTTCGGTGGGTGGTCCCATGCTATGTGGTGGTTTTTAGAACGGTCAGGGCGAGATCCGTGGATTCCGAAGCGAGTGCATGGCCGACATGCCGATTCAGGCGATAGTCCGCGATGACACGCGCGCTGCGCAAGCGCATCGAGTGTCTGGCGATCGCTTTGAACATCTCGTACTTCTCATCGATCGGATTGATCTTCGGGTGAGCTGTAATTCACGCTCCGGCAGACATCCTCCACAGACAGCACACTCGCCACGACCAGCTGCCGATCTGATGCGTTTTCGGTTGCGCTATTGCGTTCATATCGTTTTGCCCGGAGATGCGAAAAGCGATGCCGTACCCGTGCACGTGCAACGCTTGCCTTATCGCGCGCCGGCCAGAACGGCGGGTGAAAGGATGCTAAGTGAATCGTTCGTCTTTGACCATACGAATGAAATTGCCAAGTGGCGGCGCGTGGTCCTCGAACGGACGCAAACCATTGCCGGACAAGGCGCTCGGGCCGGCATAGTCCGAACGTCATAAGCCGTTTCGCAGGCTCTCTGCGTCCGCATTCGCGATCCGCTACGATGCACGACGACGCGCTCGCCGAAACCGTTCAGGCGTTTCGAAAAGGCGGCAGCGCGTCGAACCGCAACCGTCATCGGGCGCGCGCCTCGCATCGGATCGGGCACGGCGCATGCGGCGCCGGTCATCGCAATTCCACTTCATCTTTCGGAGAACTCTCGTGCAAAAGACAGCATCGGCAAAATGGAGCGGCGGCATCAAGGACGGCAAGGGTTTCATCTCGACGCAAACCGGCGTGCTCAACGAAGCGCCGTACGGCTTCAAGTCGCGCTTCGAGGAAGGTCCGGGCACGAATCCCGAAGAACTGATCGGCGCGGCGCATGCGGGCTGCTTCACGATGGCGCTTTCGCTGCAGCTCGAACTGGCGGGGATGAAGGCCGAGAGCCTCGAAACGAAATCGACGGTCACGCTGGACAAGGACGGCGACGGCTTCACGATCACCGCGTGTCAGCTCGACCTGAAAGCGAAGATTCCCGGCGCGGACAAGGCCGCGTTCGACAAGGCCGCGCAGGCCGCGAAGGAAGGTTGTCCGGTGTCGAAGCTGTTCGCCGGCAATACGAAGATCACGCTGAACGCGGAACTGGTTTCCTGATCCGACGCAAGCGGCACTCGAGCGAACGCGGACGGGCGCTTCAGCCGTCCGCGTTTTTCTTGCGCGTGGTTTCTTCGTCAGCGACGCGCGATATGCGCTTCAAGAACGGGAAGACGGTGGCGACAGCCGTTTGAATCTGTTCCACAGCGTCTTCATCGAATCGTGGTCCTCGGCGACCCGCGACGCAAAATAGCCGCGTGCGAAACCGGCTCCGGAGGCGGTTTCGGGCTTTGTCGTTGCCAGCGACTTAAGCAACTCATCCGCAACAACGATGTCGTTACGCCAGCCAAGGTCGTCCTGAAGCTCGCTGAGCGCACTGACATAGGATTTGACGGCCCGACGCGGAAACAGCGACGCAAAAAACTCCGTCGCATATCGAACTTTCTTTGCGGCGATGCGCGCACGATGCCGAGTCTCGTCGTCGAGTTCGGCGAGACCGCGGCCACGCTTGAGGAGCTTCTTGTGACGGGCTGACAAGGTCGCGTCGGCGAACTTCTCGACTCGCTTCGCACTCCGCTTGCGCTCGTCGTCGGTCTGTCCATTACGCCATCCCATTGTCTCGATCCAAAGCGTGAGCCTCAGCACGAGCCGGGTATAGCGGACCGAATCGACCGCCGCCGCAGCCGTTTTGCGATTCTGGATCGCACGCTCCTTGGCGGCGCGCCGGGTCGCGTTCGCGTCTTCACCGTCTTTGACCGAATCGAACGCCTGATCAAGCGTTGCTCCTGCCAGGACTTCCCAGTCGCGCGCGCCGCCGAGTTCGCCGGCGATCCATCTGAGTTCCGAATCGAATTCCGCCGGGGCCGTGATCACATCCGCGAACAAGTCCAGCGCCGAGCGCAATCGACGCAGCCCGACGCGCATCTGATGCACGCTCGATGGATCGTGTCCCGACACCACGCCCCGTTCATTGCCGTGGACCTGCGCAAGGCAGTTCTTCGCAATGCGCTGGAACGCCTCTTCAATCGTATAGCGCCTCTTGAGCTTGAGCGGATTTGCTCGCACGGGCGGCCGGTGCTCCTGCACGAGCAGCTCGTATCCTCGGTCACCCTTGCTCATGTAGTCGATGCGCAGAGGAATATCTTCGAGCAGCGAAAGCGCCAGTTCGTAAAGCTGCTCGGGCGCGCCGGTTTTCAGTTCCATCTCGACGCCGTGAATCGCCGTAGAAGCGGCTTGAGCCTCGATGACACCGTCATCCACCGCAAGCTCCACCTCTGTTTCCTGCGGCAGTCGAAGCACCGCGGTGGATCGTTTGACACGCGTAACGAACAGCGGCTGAAGCTGGGACGCGAGTTCCTCATTCTTGAGAAGCTTCGGGCCCTTGTTACGAGCGGGAATCAACCGTTGTAATTGTTCGAGGTCCGGCGAATCTCCGTTCACAGGGCTCTCGAATTCGTCTCGCTCGAAGAATCCGGCATTGACGGTCCCGTCCAGCTTGAGCGTCTGTAAGCGTTGGGCGCCGCCGGTCCGCACCCGAAGCGAGGCACCGTTCTTATGCAAGTGCAAGTCGGGCGTGTCGAAGTAGGTGCTCGTGAGCTCGTGGCTCGTGGCCGGGTCAACCAATAGCCGACTGATCGCTGGAGCGTGCAGGACCCGGCTCGCCTTACCCGCTGATACCTGTAGTTTGAGTTCGCTTTCCATCATTCCTCCATCGAGCGAGGGCACAAGAGACTTTCACGATGTAAGCATTAAACGTTCTCGGATCTGCCGTTAGCCTGACTTACGAGCCTCTGAGGGCGGCAAAGCGGCGCAGGCACGTGCGATTTCGCCGTACTCCGGACGTTGATGACATGTGGCACTACGGAGATTCGGAGCAGGTTGTTCCGTGCTCGCGCGCGCACCGGCTTGCGCGGTGGCTCGGCGGTCGAATAAAGGAAAGCGGCCTGCTTTGTCTAGGGCAAAGGGCTTTCCGTGATCATCGTATGGCGCGACGCCCATCGATTGAATCCGGGCAGCGCGTCTTGTCGTGCATATTGGCTCGGTTGACGGAACTCGATCCATTGCGTCTTGCGGTATTTTTGCCCCCAAGGCGTTGCCGGCCTGGCACACGGATCGATGCAGAAATGCTCGAACTCACACCATGCGTCCTCGTAGTCACCTTCACGACAGAGTTCGAACGGCCTTCCGGCCGTGGCACACGATGCGAGCCCCATGAACTGCCTCAAGAGCGGTTGGCACGTCTGACTGATGTAGGAGTCTGCGGACTGCGGTGTCGAATTTCTGGTTGCGTCGACCATCTGCCGCCACGTGAGGATAGTGTCGATGCATTTGTCCATGTGCGGATCGATCTCCGTTGAGGCGTTCGCTTCCACCGTAGCGAGCGCAATCTCCTCAAACCTCGGAAGTTTGATCGACGCCGCGGAGGCGAGATTTCCCGCGGTGTCATTGCTTGGACATAGCCTGTCGTGCGCAGAACGTCCGCTCGCGGAATCGAGAGCCAATCGCATGTTGATGCCGTCATGGTGCAGCATGACCCGCACGCCGAAATCGGCCACCAGCATCGCGAGACGGCATCCCCAGCGCAAGCTCATGTCTTTGAGCCAGGCGTCGTCGGATGATCGAAGTCCTGCAGCGATCTCTTCTCGCGCATCCGCAAGCCACTTGCTCTGTGCAATGACATCGGTTCGGCACATGACATCCTCTCGAAACGAGCGGGGAAGAAAGATTAACCCTTTGCCGGCGATCCGTGGCGAGTTTTCGACGCAATCGCTGCGGGCCGCGTCAAGTGCAATGGACACTTCGTTCGCATTGCTAGCAGGTTTCGAATCTCGTTGGGCATTGGGAAAAAGTGCCAGAAGCTTCTCAGATCAGAGACAGCAAGTTCGAGGGCGTGACCGGATCATTGCATCACGAACGCTCCTGAACCCGTGGACCTTCACCGCGAAAGGCTTTCAATGAGCAAGCGACGATGAACAGGACACTGGCCGGTTCGAAGCATCTGCTCCGGGCCATCGCGTTTTGCGCCGTCGTATGCCACGCGATGACAGCGTTCTCCGCGGAAATATCCGGAGCCGGCTCCACGTTTGTCTACCCGCTTTTGCTCAAATGGGCGGCCACGTATCACACGAAGACGGGTCAACGGGTTGATTATCAGCCCACCGGATCAGGAAACGGTGTGAGGCAGATCAAGGCCGCGAAAGTTATCTTCGGTGCTTCGGACATGCCGCTCGCACCCGACGAACTTCGGGCGGCGGGACTGGCTCAAATTCCCGGTCGTGATCGGGGGCGTCGTGCCCGTCGTGAATCTCGCGGGCGTCGGACCTGGCCAACTTCGCCTGACCGGACCGCTCCTCGCCGACATCTATCTGGGCAAGATCGTCAGCTGGAACGACCCGGCGATCGTCTCGCTCAATCCAGGAATCCGCTTTCCTGATCTCAAGATCGCCGTCGTGCACCGTGGCGAGAGTTCCGGCACCACGTTCAACTGGGTGAGCTTTCTGTCGCAGTCCAGCGCGGCGTGGAAAAGTAGTGTGGGCGCCGGTACGACGGTCAAATGGCCGACCGGAGTCGGCGCAACCGGCAACGATGGTGTTGCGACGTACATCAGAAATGTTGACGGCTCGATCGGTTATGTCGAGCTTACTTATGCGCTGCAACGGAACCTGTCCTATACGGCCATGCAGAACAAAAGCGGCGCTTTCGTACAGCCTACGCGCGAGAGCTTCAGCGCGGCTGCGGCCGCGGCGGACTGGACCCAGCGACCCGACTTCTACCAGATCGTGACCGACGCCCCCGGCGCCGGCGCATGGCCGATTGCCGGCGTTGTGTTCGTCCTTGTGCCGAGAGAGGCGAAAGATCCGGCTGCGTCGAAAGCCGCGCTGGCGTTCTTCCGATGGGCGCTCAACCAGGGACAGGCCGATGCCGACGCCGAACACTATGTGTCATTGCCGCCCGCCCTTGTGAAGCAAATCGAGGCGTACTGGGACGAGAATATCAAGTGAAGCTGCGAGCGGCCACGAGATCGTTATGCCGCCGTCAGACGAACAGGGGCTATAACATTGGATGTATTAAGGATTGCAGGAAAAAATGTCGATGCATCGACTGGACATGCGACTACTTCCTGCGCTGTTGACTCATGAGCTTAACGATGTCGGTTGTCGGTCTGCTCGTCATGAGGCGAGGAATATCGTCGAGGTGCACCCAGCGGCACTTGGCTATTTCGTTACTCGGGCGAGCTTTGGCGCGATTCGAGATTTCGCAGAAGAACACGTGATGGTGCTTCTGCTTGCCGCGGAAGTCGAAGAGATGCTTGGCTGACTTTCCCGAAAGCCGCGTTTCTTCTTTGAGTTCCCGAAGCGCGGCGTCCGTACGATGTTCTCCACGCTTGAGTATTCCGCCAGGCAAAGCCCATTTCGATTCACTGCGCGCGACCAGGAGGATACGCTTGCCTCTGCGACAGACCACGGTGGCGCGTTTCTTCAAAACGAACTCCCACGTATGCTTCAGGATTTTCGAGGCGCGCTGGATGCGCCAGCGTATCGGGCAGTGCCTGATTAGCCAGGCATGCTAATACAGAACAGCGCAAGCCCGGTAATGTCGTGAAGCGAGAGAGGTATAGGCGCCACACTTTCGAAGTGCTTCATCAAACCGTCACAAAGATCGCATTGCGCGAGGTCGAGTATGGTAAGGTCTGGACAAAATATATTCTTGTCCGACGCGAGGCGCCAATGGATATGGATGGTGAGTGGCCGTTGCCACGGCCAAACACTCTCTTCAAAATCGACCAGCGTTCAGCGGGTTCATCACTTTCGAAGACGAGCTCCATCGCCATAACCTTCTCATCACTGGCTACGCCGGTTGTAGCCGAGGCAGTGCGAAGGGCGCGAGAGCTATCCACCCAGAGCGATGCCGAGGGGTTTCATCAGCTTCGGGTCGCCTTCAGAAAGCTTCGTGCTTTGTATTGGGCGTACTCCCCTTATCTCGGAGAGGAAGCGACCGCGCAAGCCACCGAAGAATTCAAGCGTCTTGCCGCGTTGGCGGGCGGAACGCGCGATTGGGACATCGCGGGCGATCTCCTGAAATCCGCCCAGGCGTCACGCGCATCGATCGCGCTGCTCGTGGCCGCGGCGCGTGAGAAGCGCGCGCAAGCGGTGGTGCATAGCCAGACGATGATCAAAAGCGACCATGTCGAGTCGTTCCTGAACGATGTCTTGCTTCGCGCGCAAACCACGCTGGAGTCACGCTGCAACGGTCTTCCTATCCGGGCATTCGCCGAGGAGCGCGTTCGTCTTGCTCAGCGCGCACTTCAAAAGCGAAGCAGGCGCGCAGCGCGCAGCGAGATTCCCCACGAGGAGAATCTGCACGATGTTCGAAAGGCGGGCAAAAAGCTGAGATACCTGCTCGAGTTTTTTCAACCCGTTATCAAAGGCGGGCACGATCGAACGATCAAGGACTTGACGTCCGTGCAGAACAAGCTGGGACTGTTCAACGACATTGCTGCAAGCGAGGCGCTGATTCGCAGCGCGTCATTCAACGAGGTTCCTCCTGAGGTCGTGCAGGAGTCGCTGCAATGGTTGGAAAAGCAGAAGGGTAGAAAAATGCGTGCAGCATCACGGCGGGTTCGAGCCATCGCTGGTTGATCTTCGCCGAGCATTCGGCGTTGATTGGAATCGCCGTGGAATATGAGGATGCCGAATAAAAATTGAGGCTGCTCGACGCTGACCGCCGTCTTCTTCGTGCTCGCCATAGGTCGTCCACCGGCGGGTGAGAAACACTTGGCTTCGACGGATTCTTGCTATTGCCGCCGTGTGGCCGCACGTCGAGCGGCGAGAACTTCGTCGGAATCACGCACACACCACGAAGCTGCCCGCCGACCTCGATGTCGTGGCTGGAGTGCCCTTGTTCGAAGATCGCCGAATTGACAACCGTGATGCGGATGATTCGCAAATCGTATTGCTCCAGCTATGCAGTGCGTAGAGGAACGAGGCTTGCTAGCCTTTGCTCTACGAACGCATTCAGGCCCCGCTGAGCGATTGCTGCGGTACACGCCGGTTGCAATGGGCCTTGAAATACGACCGGGCCGATGAAATTCCTACACACGACCGTCTTTATCGGGCAAGTTCCATGGTGCAGTCGAGTGCTGCAAAATCTGCGCTAGACCGAGCCGCTTCTTCCGAGTCGTCGCGCCTGGTGGAACTGATTCCGTGCGCCGCGCTGTTGTATTCCGAGGACGAAACGATCCTCGCTGCGAACCGGATGTTCTGCGAACTCGTCGGCTACGGCGCGACCGAGTTGCGGCGCCTGCGCGTAGGCGACCTGACGGTGCGCCAGGACCGTCAGCGCGACGACTCCGCACGAACCAGATTGCTGGAAGATCAGCATTCCGAACTAGCATACGAAAAGCGTTTTCTTGGAAAGGGCGGTGCTCCCATCCGTTGCGAAGTGGCGCTCAAGCGCATCGCGGAAAGCGGGGCGGTTCAATATCTCGCGCTCGTACGCAACCTCGGCGCGCATCCGCCGGACGACACCGGCGTCGACGGTCTGCGCGAAGGCGAGTTGATCCTTCAGTCGATCGATGAGGGCTTCGTCCTGCTCGACCGCGAATTCCGCATCAGACGCATCAACGACGAAGCGCTGCGGATCGACGGCCGACCGCGCTCGGCCATCGTCGGCAGGACTCACTGGGAGGTCTGGCCCGGATCCGAAAACCTGCCGCTGGCGGATGCGTACCGCCGGGCGATGCGCGAACGTATCCAGATGAGCGTCGAACAGGTCTACCGCCACAACGGAAAGGACATGTGGATCGAAGCCCGGGCTTATCCCTTCGACGACAACCTGGCGGTGTTCTACCGGGACATCACGCAACGCAAGCAAGCCGAACGGGCGATCCGCGAAAGCGAAGCGAAGTTTCGGACGATCGCGGACGCCATGCCACAACTCGTCTGGTCGACGCGTCCCGACGGCTTTCACGACTATTTCAACCGTCAGTGGTACGACTACACGGGCGTGCCGGAAGGCTCGGCCGACGGCGTTGTGTGGGCGGGCCTGCTCCATCCCGACGACCAGCCGGCCATGCAGGCGCGCTGGCAACACAGCCTGGCGACGGGCGAACCCTATGAGACCGAATTCCGGCTCCGGCATCGCTCGGGCGAATATCGCTGGCGGCTCGGGCGCGCGCTCCCGGTGCGCAACGAGGACGGCGAGATCGTGCGCTGGATGGGCACGAGCACCGACATTCACGAACGCATCGTGATGCAGGCCACCCTGCGCGATACGCAGTCGCGCCTGGAAGCCGCGCTGACCGCCGCGGAGATCGGCACCTGGACATGGGACATTGCGGCCGATCGCGTCCACGCGGATCGCAACCTGGCAGCGATGTTCGGCATTGCCGAGGACGCCGCCGATTCCGCGCCGATGGCCGCCTATTTCGATGTCGTGCACCCGGACGACCGGGGCGCCGTGCGCGCT
Organism: Caballeronia sp. 11_S32; assembly: GCF_056930355.1. Taxonomy (NCBI): domain Bacteria; kingdom Pseudomonadati; phylum Pseudomonadota; class Betaproteobacteria; order Burkholderiales; family Burkholderiaceae; genus Caballeronia; species Caballeronia sp. 11_S32. The sequence goes on along the minus strand of NZ_JBXOWH010000004.1, from coordinate 1,021,705 downwards.
GGCATCGACAGGTCGCTGAGTACCGGAGAGCCTTATCACGCGCAGTTTCGCATCCGCGAGGCCGGCGGGTCCATCCGCTTCATGCAGGCACGCGGCACGGTGGCGGCCAATGCCGAGGGAGAGCCGCGGCATATGTCCGGCGCGGTCATCGACGTCACCCGTCAGCGGATGGCCGAAGAGGCGCGCCGCATTAGCGAATCGAAATTTCGCACCATCGTCGAGTCCAACGTCATCGGCATCATCCGTTATCGGTTCGACGGTACCGTGGTCGAAGCGAACGACGCTTTCCTGCACATGCTGGGCTACTCGCGCGAACACTTCGAGCTTCACGGCTTGTCCTGGCGTGCGCTCACCCCGCCCGAATGGGACGAAGCAGACCGCCGCGCCCGGGCCAGCCTCGGGGCGACCGGCAGGATGGAGCCCATCGAGAAAGAGTACTTCCACCGCGACGGCAGCCGCGTGCCGGTGTACATGGGCGCCGCGAACTTCGAGGGTTCGCGAGACGAAGGCATCGCCTACATCCTCGACATCGGGAAATTGAAGCAGTCCGAAGCAGCGCTCAGGTCGAGCGAGCTCACCTTCCGGACGCTCGCGGAGAACATTCCGCAACTGGCCTGGATGGCCGACAGCGATGGGTTCATCTTCTGGTACAACAACCGCTGGTTCGAATACACCGGCACCACGCTCGAAGAGATGCGGGGCTGGGGCTGGGCGAAGGTGCACCACCCGGACTACGTCGAGCGCGTGGTCGAGCGCTACCGAAAGCAGATCGTCGAAGATCAGTGCATCTGGGAAGACACCTTTCCGCTGCGCGGCGCAGACGGTCAGTATCGCTGGTTCCTGTCGCGCGCCATGCCGATCCGCGATCAGCACGGTCGTGTGTTGCGCTGGCTGGGCACGAACACCGACGTCACTCTGCAACGCGAGGCCGAAGAGGAGCTACAGCAGGCGAACCGGCGCAAGGACGACTTTCTTGCGATGCTGGCGCACGAGTTGCGCAATCCGCTCGCGCCGATCAGCACCGCGGCGCAATTGCTCAGGATGGGGGAGCGAAACCCCGAGAACATCAGGCGCTCCAGCGAGATCATCGACCGGCAGGTCAAACACATGACGGACCTGGTGAACGACCTGATGGATGTGTCGCGCGTCACGCGGGGTCTGGTGTCGATCGAGAAGGAGGAGGTGAGCGTAGCGTTCGTAGTCAACAGCGCGATCGAGCAATCGCGGCCGTTGATCGAGGCGCGCAGGCAAGATCTGGTGCTGGATTCGTGCGACGGAGACGTCATCGTGCTGGGCGACCGCATCAGGCTGATCCAGGTGCTGACCAACCTGCTGAACAACGCCGCGAAATACACGCAGCAAGGCGGCCGCATCGCGCTCACGGTGCGCGTACGCGGCGACCAGATCGACATCAGCGTCGCCGATAACGGAATTGGCATAGACGCGACTCTGCTGCCACATGTATTCGAGCTGTTCAGCCAGGCCGAGCGTACACCCGACCGCAGCGAAGGCGGCCTCGGTCTCGGCCTCGCGCTCGTGAAGAGCATCGTCGCGCTCCACAACGGCCATATCGCCGCGAGCAGCGCGGGGCGCGGCATGGGCAGCACATTCAGAGTCTCGCTGCCTCTGCTGCCGCGGGACGGCGCGTGCACGGCAAGGCCGCACACCGGCCAGGCCGCCGCCCGATCCCTGCGCATTCTCCTGATCGATCACGCCGAGGACGGTGATGCAGCCCTGTTTGCAGCGCTGCGGTCCGAGGGCCACACGGTCGCGCTGTGCCCCGACGGATCCTGCGCGCTGGGGCGCGCAAGCGAACTGCATCCGGACGCCGTCCTGATTCGTACCGATCTTCCCGGTCTGGATGGCTACGCGCTCGCACGGCAACTGCGCGCGTTGCATCCGCATGAGCACGTGCTATACATCGCGATGAGCGGTACATGTCAATCGCACGACAAGATCGTCGCCCGCAGCGCTGGCTTCGAGCACCACTTGGAGTGGCCAGTTGCGATGACCTCACTGAGAAAGATTCTGGCGATGACGTCGCTCTAAACTGCGCCCCCTGCGCTTCGAAGTCAACGTGCTTTATGTCAACGCGCAATTACATCGATGCCGGTTTGACCGTCACGCACGCCTTGGACTACGGTCGGGTCGTGAACTATCGTGGAGGTGACAAAGAACTTGCAAATGGAGAACGCGATGATCGATTCCTCCAGACTTCGGCAGGCCGGCTTTCGAGGTGAGCTCATCGAGCCCGGCGATCCGCGTTACGACGAGGCCCGCAGTGTCTTCAATGTCTCGATCGACCGGCGTCCCTTGCTGGTCGCGCGCTGCGTCGACGCCGACGACGTATCACGGACCGTGCTGTTCGCACGCGAGCTCGACTTGCCGCTTGCGGTGCGCGGCACCGGTCACAACGTTGCCGGATATGCCGTATGCGACGGCGGCGTCGTCATCGATCTGTCGCTCATGAAAGCGATAACCGTCGATTCGTCTTCGCGCACCGTGCGTGCGCAAAGCGGTTGCAACTGGGGCGAAGTGAATGATGCGCTCCAGCCGTTCGGCCTTGCCGCCACGGGCGGGTTCGTCTCCATCACGGGCGTCGCCGGACTGACGCTCGGCGGCGGCCTCGGCTGGCTGGTCCGTAAGCATGGACTCGCACTCGACAATCTGCAAAGCGCCGAAGTCGTGCTCGCCGACGGTCGCGTGGTGAACGCCAGCGGCCACGAGAACGAGGATCTCTTCTGGGCGATACGTGGCGGCGGCGGCAATTTCGGCGTGGTGACTTCGTTCGAATTCAAGGTCCATCCAGCCGGAACCGTGCTCGCTGGCATCGTGCTGCATCCCGCGAGTGCAGCGGCGGATGCCATTCGCAGATGGCGAGATCTCGAAACGGAAGCATCGGAGGAATCGACGATCGGCGCGCTTCTGCTGCACATGCCGGACGATCCATCGCTGCCTCCTGCATTGCGCGGCGCACCGGTCGCGGGTCTCGGCGGCGTTTATGCCGGTCCGGTCGAAGAAGGCGAAAAAGCGCTTCGGGCGTTGCGCGAATATGGCCCGCCTCTCGTCGACAAGTTCGCGCCCATGCCATACAACGAAGCCCAACGCATGGCGGACGCGCTGTGGCCGCCGGGTCTGCACGGCTACTGGAAATCGAGCTATCTCAAAGGACTCGACGATGCAGCGATCGCCGTCGTGGTCGATGCTTTCGCGCGGGTGCCATCGCGTCACACGGTGATCGTCCTGGAGCACTACGGGAACAGCGCGTGGAGTCGCGTTTCCGAATCGGCGACTGCGTTCGGACATCGCGAATGGCCGTGGAATATGGTCGTCACGTCCGCGTGGTCCGACGCCGGAGATGCCGAACGGAACATCGCCTGGACGCGTGAACTGCTGGATGCACTGCTGCCGTACAGAGCGCCGGGCGCGTATGTGAACTATCTCGGCGGCGACGAAGGAAGCGCTGGCCTTCAGGCTGCATACGGAACCAAACTGGAGCGCCTCGCCGCGATCAAGGCGAAGTACGACCCGGCGAACCTGTTTCGACAGAACCCGAATATCGCGCCCGCGCCGGGCGCGCACGAATCGAAGGGGTGATTGCTTCTGCAAGAAGCGGTCGCTGGCTGTCACGCACGCAATGCATGTGCTCGCATGGGCCGAAATTCTGCAAGCGGCTTAGATCAGGTCCGCACGATCAATAGATCCACATTCCGTTGTTGAGGATGATTGGCATTTCTACGCGACTCTTCAACATGGCGCGAATAACGAACGACGACGCGCATCTACCCGCCGACGACGTTGCATCTCGGCCACATTTTTCCTGGATTGCCAATTCCCGCTGCGTTTGCATTAAAGTGAGATCGTCGTATAGATATTGCCGATTTGCTTAGCATGACTGTGCACTTTATGCGTTGATCCGGTGTCGCGCTATTTTCGCGGCGATTCTGTCAGATGATCACGACTGGAGCAAACGAATGAAGAAGTTGCTTATGATGAGCACGGCGACGATGCTCGCGGTGTCGGGATTGGCACATGCGCAAAGCAGTGTCACCCTCTACGGCCTGATCGACGCAGGCCTGACCTACACGAACAACCAGATCACGGGAACGGGCGGCGGACACAGCAACTGGCAGATGACGAGCGGCGCGGTTCAATACAGTCGCTGGGGTTTGCGCGGGGCAGAGGATCTCGGCGGTGGACTGAAAGCCATCTTCACCCTTGAGAACGGCTTCAATCTCAACAACGGACAATACTCGTCGAGCAATCGGATCTTCAATCGCCAGGCTTATGTCGGGTTGTCGAGCCGCGATTACGGATCACTCACGTTCGGCCGGCAGACCGATGGAATGGTCGACTTCGTTGCGCCGCTCTCATTGACCGGCACGGAATACGGCGGCACGCATTTCGCACATCCGTTCGATGTCGACAATTTGAACGATTCATTCCAGATCAATAACTCGGTGAAGTATCTAAGTCCCGACTACGCTGGATTCAAGCTTGGTGCGTTATACGGATTTTCCAATCAGGCTGGCGGCTTCGCGAACAATCGCGCCTACAGCTTCGGCTTGTCGTATCTGTGGGGGCCGCTCAACTTCGGTGCCGGATTCCTGCAATTGAACGGCGCCGCGCAGACGCCCGGCCAGCTCAATACGAACGGCGCGGTCACCGATACACTTGGCTCCTCCCTTTCCAACGGCGTTCCCCTCGGCGCGCTGGCCAGCCGTCAACAGACTTGGGGGGCGGGCGTGAACTACGCATTCGGCCCGGCGGTGGCCGGGTTCGTCTACACGCAGACCAATCTGACGGAGCTATTTCAAACGGGCTTCAGTACTCATTTCCAGAACTTCGAAGGCAACTTCCGCTATGCGCTTACGCCGGCAGTCCAGCTCTCGGCCGCGTACACCTATTCGCGCGCAGGCGGCAATGCAGGCGGCGGCAGTCCGCACTGGAATCAGGTAAGCGCCATGGCCGATTATCGCTTCTCGCGACGCACCGACGTCTATCTCCAGGGCGCATGGCAGGGCATTAGCGCGAGCAGCAGTTCGCCACTTGGCGTCGCGTGGATCAACGGTGTCAGCGCGCCATCCTCCACGAGCAACCAGGTTCAGGCGACTGTCGGGATGAGGCATCGATTCTGACGCGATCGCATGACAAGACTGCTAACCCGTGCGCGCGACGTTTAAATAGCGCTTCCATACATAAGTTCGCACTACGAAAAACAGTCTTGTTAATTGGTAGATATCAACCTACTGTAAAGCGTGCGCCCTGGCTTTCGGAATAACTTACGCGGCAGATCACTCCGAAGCGCAATTTTGGCAGTTTGCCCGGTTGCGCATACGGAGGGGTCAATCCCGGTCCAACGATGTAGCCAAGAAGCGAGGACGAGGCCATGCGTAAGAAGACTAGTGCCGCTGCGATTGCGATCGCAGTCATGCTCGTTGCGGGATGCGCGAGCGACAATGCGCCGACGAAATCGGAGTACTCAGGCTATTTGGGAGACTATTCCAACCTGCAGCAAACTCAGGATCCCAACGGGGAAACGTTCCTGAGGTATGTCAATCCCAAGCTCAATCCGGCGAACTATAGCGCGGTCATTGTCGAACCTCTCACGATGTATCCGAAAGCCGAGCCGACAGCTCAACTCAGTCAGGCGACGATCGATCAGATACGCGGCTACGGCACCACGTGTCTGAAGCAGGCAATCGGCTCCAGAGTGCGAGTCGTGGAGACGCCCGGTCCGGGCGTGGTCAGGCTGCAGGTCGCCATAACCGGCGTCGCCAGCACGGCGGAAGGGCTCAAGCCATATCAGGTCGTGCCGATGGCCTTCGTCGCGACAATGGCTGTCGATACCGTGGCGGGCGCGCCGCAGCAGGCGAAGCTGCTCGTCGAGGCGCGTGGCACGGACAGCGTCTCGGGAGAAGTCTTGTCCAAGGTCGTGCGCACACATACGGGCGCAAAGCTGCAGCGGGTTTCGTCGAATATGCCCGTGATCACGTTCGAGTCGGTCAAGCCGATCATGGACGAGTGGTGCGACTCGGTTTCCAGAACGGTCGCGCAATTCGTGAGGCCGCGATAGCTCGACCAATGCAACCCGGGCTGGGTCAACCAGCCGGCGAGCATCCATGCCCGACTGATCCCGACGAAACGAGGACAAGTCATGAACAAGCGCGTCCAGCGGATTGCACTCGTGTCCGCTTTGATGGTTTCGAATATGGCCTACTCACAGCAGTATCCGATGCTCGACGCGGCCGCTGGCCGTCTGGTTCAAAAGTACCAGCAATCGAGTTGTGAGCAGTTGTGGCAAGAGCGTGCAGCGAAGAAAGGCGCTCCCGCGTCGCCGGGCGAGCAGAAGGTGATTCAGGCAATGCGCAATGATCCGCAAATGCGCGCCGAGTTTATCAATCGGGTCGCGGCGCCGATCGCCGACAAGATGTTCGAATGCGGGATGATTCCCTGAACGCCCGCCAGACGCTTCGACGTCTTGCCTGAACCGTGAGGTTGCGATGAATTCCTGCAACATGGCATGGCGTTCATTGGGCGTCGCACTGGCTGTGTGCTTCGCCGCGCACGTGGGGGCGCAGCAGGCGTCGTCTCCGAAGCGCGGACAGAAGGCGCCTGCCGGACACATCAAGAAGTCCGTCGTGCCCGACTATCAGCCTGGCGTCGAGTCGCGCGCGATCGACATTCTCAAGGCAACCAGCACGCGCCTTGCCGCCGCGAAGTCGATGAGCTTCACCGCCATCGTTTCCTACGAGAATCCGAGCCGTCTCGGGCCTCCGCTCATCTACTCGACAAAATCGGAAATCGTCATGCAGCGGCCGGACCGGCTCAGGGTGATCACCGTTGGCGATGGTCCGCGCTCGGAGTTCTATTACGATGGCAAGACGATGACGGCGTTCGAACCGGCGGAGAACCTGGTCGCCGTCGCCGATGCGCCGCCTACGCTCGATGCGGCGCTCGAGAAGGCCTACGATATCGGCGCGATCTATTTCCCGTTCACCGATGTGATCGTCGCGGATCCATACAAGGATCTGGCAGACGGGCTGAAAGTTGCCTTTTACATCGGCCAGTCGAGCGTGGTTGGCGACACCAAGACGGATATGGTCGCGTACGTGAGCGGCGACGTGTTCGTTCAGGTCTGGATCGGCACGGAAGACAAACTGCCACGCCGCATTTACGCGGTCTATCTGAACGATCCCGCCCGGTTGCGTCACGTGCTCGCGCTGTCGGACTGGGTGCTGGATTCGCCCGTTCCCGCGGACAGCTTCAGACCTGCCGACATCTCCGGCGCGGCACAGATTGCTTTCGAGCGTCCCGACTCGACGAGCTCGCCTGGCATGCAACCGCCGCCGAAGGTCAGGACCGCCCATCCTCAATGAGGAGGCACATCATGAAGACAGTCACGCTCTACGCGGCCGGTTGCGTGATTCATGCGTTCGCTTCGGGTCCTGTTTGCGCGTGGGAGCATGCGGGCGGCTGGTCACACGAGAACGTTGCCGGCGGAGCGGCCTATCATGCGGCCGGTTCCGGTTCGACAACCCGCACCAGCGCCTACGGCGGCAGCGAAACGCACACCTACGGGCAAGGCACGACCGCGACCGGCCGCTACGGCGACACGGCCACGCACACGCAAGGTTCGGGGCAGACGAGCGTCAGTACGCCATATGGCGCAAACGCGACCCACACGTATGGGCAGGGCACCACGGCAAGCAATGCATACGGCGGCACTGCCACGCATCAGGCGGGGTCAGGGCAGACCACTTACAAGAACGCGTCTGGCGCAACCGCCACGCACACCTATGGCCAAGGCACGACCGCGACCAATGCGTCAGGGGGGACGGCGACACATGCCGCGGGATCCGACTACACGACATACACGAGTGCGTCGGGCACGACGGCGTATCACAGCAACTATTACGGAACGACGCAGGCGGCCTATCATCCCCCGACGACGGTGAATGTCTACGGGTCCGGGTGCTACAACTGCGGCGGTTGGTCCACGGCGGGCGCCGCTGCCGCGGGCGCTGTAGTGGGTGCGGCGGCAGGCGCCGCGGTCGCATCGGCCAATACGCAAACAGTCGCGGCGAATGCCTATAACGCCGGCTACGCCGCGGGCGCGACCAACGCTCCGCCTGCGCCCGCCCCGGGCAGTTCAACTTTCGCCATGGGCGCGATTTACGCGACGCTGCCCGCCGGCTGTACCAAGCCCCCGGTTCAGGGCGGCACGTACTACTTGTGCGGCAATACGTGGTTCAAGCCTTCCTACGGCGCGAACGGCGTCTACTACCGCGTGGTTGCCGCGCCCTGACGGGCATCGTGGCAACGCGGGTGATGGCGACAGGCGAAGTCAGCAAGAGAACGGCGCGCCAAGAGCGTTGACTGTGCGCTCGGGCGCATCGGTCGAATCACGGCCGATCGAACGATGCGCCGATGAACGCTCGTCCCCACGCGCGGCTCGTGGATCTTCAATCGAGGGTCATGACGACGCGCCCGTCCACCTTGCCACTCTTGAGATTCGCGAGTACCGCGTTGATGTTCTCGAGTCTCTCGCGCTGAATTCGTGCACGAACTTTCCCTTCGGCAGCGAAGTCGAGCGCTTCCTGCAGATCGCGCCTCGTGCCCACGATCGAACCGCGGACCGTGACGCCATTGAGCACCGTCGAGAAAATCGGCAGCGGAAAATCCCCGGGAGGAAGCCCATTGAGCGAGACGGTACCGCCACGGCGCACCATGCCGAGTGCCTGTGCGAACGCGCTGCGCGATACGGCGGTGACGAGCACGCCATGCGCGCCGCCGATCTCCTTCTGGATGACCGCGGCAGGATCATCCTGCGAAGCGTCGATCGTGAATTTCGCGCCCAGTTCGCGTGCGAGCGCGAGCTTTCCAGGATCGATGTCCACCGCGACGACATGCAGGCCCATGGCGATCGCATATTGAACGGCGACGTGCCCAAGTCCGCCGATGCCCGAAATGGCTATCCACTGGCCCGGCCTCGTATCCGTGACGCGAATGCCTTTGTAGACCGTCACACCTGCGCACAGAATGGGCGCGATCTCGTCGAATTCGACGTTTTTCGGCAGATGCCCGACATAGTCCGGATCGGCCACGACGTATTCCGCATAGCCGCCGTTCACGGAGTAGCCCGTGTTCTTTTGCGCCAGGCAAAGCGTTTCCCACCCGGAGAGGCAATGTTCGCAGTGGCCGCAAGCCGTATAGAGCCACGGCACGCCCACACGATCGCCTTCTTTCACGTGGCGCACGTCCGCTCCGACCGCCGCGACATGGCCCACACCTTCATGGCCGGGAATGAACGGTAGCGCTGGCTTCACGGGCCAATCGCCGTCAGCCGCATGCAGATCCGTGTGGCAGACACCTGACGCGGCGATCTTGACGAGAATCTCTCCGCGGCCCGGCGAAGGCACCGGAACCTCTTCGAGGCGCAAGGGCTCCCCAAAAGCGTGTACGACAGCAGCCTTCATGAACGTAGCCATGGTCGCCTTCCGTAGACGTTGGACAACGGCGAACGCATCGATCGCCGAACGTCCAGTATCCGCGCTGGCGGACATCGGATTTTGACTCACGTCAAGCGAATGTCTCTGGCAGGCCGTAAATGGACCCGGGCCGGCGTGCACGGCATGAGGGAAGTCACGCGACTGTCACGCTATCGGACTACCTTCAACTCGCTACAGCACTGGTTACAGCATCAGTGACCGCGCGTCCGGTTCTTCCGCGCGACGCTGCCATGGTTCGGGGAAGAGCCCGTTCGGGCGAGATGGCTGATCGTGTGATTCGCGGTGCGCTTTCGCCCATGAATCGAGCACCAGCCGTCAATGTACGTCCTGTTTCCAGTTGTGCAGATTGTCGCGTACGCGGCGCGCCACGAGGACCGACAGAAAGTCCATGATTCGCGCCCCTTCGCTGAACTCGGCCCAAGTCTCTTCGAACATCCTTGACACTGTTTCCACGGGGGTGTTGGTGTCGATGGCGATCTTCTCGACGATCTCCTTGTCGATATTGGGCGTGGCCATGGCAGGCTCCGGGCTGACGTGAACGAATCGCGCGGGAACGGTTTCAATTACACAGGCCGCCCGATATCCGAGCCAATTGAATTGCGCTATCGGTGAGTGCTTCGGGGTGCGAACGGACGTGCCGATGAGTGGACGGGATCGCAACCGGCGGCACGGGTTGCGGCACATCTCGTGGGAATGAATGTCGTTTCGCCCCAACGTGAGATGGCGCAGCCAAAAGTGTCGCGGCCGACAGAACGCGGAAAGCGGCAGCGAGCGAATTGCTCAGCGCTCCTGGCCATGTTTCCGCGCGGCCTTGTGCGCGTACATCTTGCTGTCGCTCGACGCGAGCAGATCGATGATCGAAGCATGCCGCGCCGCTTCGAACTGCGTCTGCCCGACGCTGAAGCGAATCTGATAGCCGAGCGACGATGTTGCGTTGCTCGCCGCCAGCGCGAGGCGCAAACGGTCGAGCGCGTGGCGCGTTTCGTCGTCGCGGGCGTCGGTCAAAAGCGCGACGAACTCGTCGCCGCCCAGACGCCCGATCACATCGCTCTCACGCAAGGACTCGCGCAACGCGGCCGCAAAGGTCGCGAGCGCGCGATCGCCTTCTGCGTGGCCGAAGGTGTCGTTGATGCGCTTGAAATCGTCGAGATCGAAGAACAGCAGAGACGCGTCGCGGCCCATGCGCTTGCACACGTTCAGCGCATGCTGCGCGAGCGCCTCGAAGCCGCGGCGGTTCGCGATGAGCGTCAGTTCGTCGACGGTCGCGAGCTCGATCGCCGCGATCTCCTGCTCCGCGATGTGCGCGAGATCGCGCAACAAACCACGCTGCTCGGTATCGAGCTCGCGCGGACGCATGTCGATGAGGCACAGCGTGCCGAGCTTCGATCCATTGGGCACCGTGAGCGGCTGGCCCGCGTAGAAGCGGATGCCCGGATCACCCGTGACGAGCGGATTGTCGTGAAAGCGCACGTCGGCGCGGGCATCCGGGATCATGAAGACGTCGTCGTGCAGGATCGCGTGTCCGCAGAAGGACACGTCGCGCGCGGTCTCCTGCACGTCGAGGCCCGCGCACGACTTGAACCACTGCCGGTTTTCGTCGATGAGGCTCACGAGCGCGATCGGCACATCGAACAGGCGCCGCGCGAGGCGCGTCAACCGGTCGAAGCGTTCCTCCGCCGGCGTATCGAGGATGCCGAGCGTGCGCAGCGTCGCCAGGCGGGCGGGTTCGTTTTCGGGTTTCGGTGCGACGAGCATGTGCCTCCGGATCCGTTATGTGACCACTGAAGGCATTATTTTCCGACAATTGCGCAAACAATTCAGCCCGTTCGCGCCCACGCGCGCGGGCGAACGCGCGGCGCCGCGTTTTCGCTATCATGCCGATGGTCTGCGGCCCTTTGTCACGGCAATTTCTTCGCACGCCCGGCGCCCGATCGGGTCCGATGCATTCGGCGCGATTTTGCAGCGAGCTTGCGGCCCCATCGCATGAGCCGACGATCCCATTCACCCGATCCGCCCGGAGCGCCGATGAAATTCAAGCTGGACTGGACCCTCGTCACACCCATACTGGCGCTCGTCGTGCTCGGCGCGGCCGCGTTCATCCACACCGGCGTGCTGACCGTGCTCGCGGCCGTCGCGCTCGCGTTCGCCGTGTTCGCCGCGGTGCACCACGCGGAAGTGGTCGCGCATCGCGTCGGCGAGCCGTTCGGCACGCTGGTGCTCGCGATCGCGGTCACGGTGATCGAGGTCGCGCTGATCGTCTCGGTGATGCTCTCCGGCGGCCCCGACAAAGCGGGCCTGCCGCGCGACACGGTATTCGCCGCGATCATGATCTGCAGCGGCGCCATCGTCGGCCTGTGTCTGCTGGTCGGCGGCCTGCGGCATCACGTGCAGGACTTCCAGTTGCAAGGCGCGAGCGCCGCGCTCGCGATTCTCTGCGCGCTCTCCGTGCTCACGCTCGTCCTGCCGAATTTCACGAGCACGATCGCCGGTCCGACGCTGTCGACATCGCAACTCATCTTCGTCGGGGTGATCTCGCTCGTGCTGTACGTGACTTTCGTGTTCGTGCAGACGATCCGTCATCGCGATTACTTTCTGCCGTTCACGCCGCCGGCCGCATCGGGCGCGCACGCGGAAGACGACGCGCCGCATGCGCCGCCGCCGAGCAACCGCGAGGCGTGGGTCGCGCTTCTGTTCCTGCTGCTGTCGCTCGTGGCGGTGGTCGGGCTCGCGAAGCTCCTGTCGCCGGCGGTCGAGGCGGGCGTCGCGGCAGCGGGGGCGCCGGAAGCCGTGGTCGGCATCGTGATCGCCGCGCTCGTGCTTCTGCCCGAAGGCCTCGCGGCGCTGCGCGCGGCGCGTCTGAACCGCCTGCAGACCAGCCTGAACCTCGCGCTCGGCTCGGCGCTCGCGAGCATCGGCCTGACGATTCCCACGGTCGCGGTCGTGTCGATCGTCATGGGCCAGCCTATCGAGCTCGGGCTCGCGCCGAAGGAAATCGTGATGCTGGCGCTGACGCTCCTCGTCTCGGTCATCACGCTCGGCACCGGGCGCTCGACGGTCCTGCAAGGCGTCGTGCATTTCGTGATCTTCGCGGCTTTTCTGTTCCTTTCGGTCGTGCCTTGATGAACGTCTGCGTTCGATCGTGCGATTTTGTTACCATTCGCGGTTTGTCGCGCGATCTCGTGCGATGGTTCATCGAAAGTCCCGAAGGAAAAGCATGTCATTGAAGAAGTCCGCGTCGCTCGCGATGCTTGCCGCATTCGCCGCCGTGTCGTTCACGGCGCACGCCAAAGAGATCACGCAAATCCGCTTCGCCGTCGATCCGTCCTACCCCCCGTTCGAATCGAAGCAGGCCGACGGCAAGCTCGCCGGCTTCGACATCGACCTCGGCAATGCGCTCTGCGCGCAGATGAAGGTCAAATGCGTGTGGGTCGAAAACAATTTCGACGGCATGATTCCCGGCCTGAAGGCCCGCAAGTTCGACGCCGTGCTGTCCGACATGGGTATCACCGAAGAGCGCCTGAAGCAGATCGACTTCACCGATCCGCTCTATGACACGCACGCGCAACTCGTCGCGCGCGCCGGTTCGGGCATCCTGCCGACGGCGCAGGCGCTGAAGGGCAAGCGCGTCGGCGTGGAGCAGGGCACGGTGCAGGAGCGCTACGCGAAGGTGAAGTGGGAGCCGCAGGGCGTGACGGTGGTCGCGTATGGCGATCAGGAGCAGGTCGAGGCCGATCTCGTCGCGGGCCGCATCGACGCGATGTTCACCGACGCCGCGCAGGCCGCCATCGGCTTTCTGAAGAAGCCGCAGGGCAAGCCGTTCGCGCTCGTCGGTCCGATCGTCGAGGACCGCGCGATCATCGGTCCGGGCACGGCCATCGGTTTGCGCAAGGGCGACGCCGATCTGAAGAACGGCCTGAACAACGCGTTCGCCGAGATCCGGAAGAACGGCACGTTCAAGCGCATCATGGCGAAGTACTTCGAGACCGATATCTCGATCCAGTAAAGCGGCGAACGACGCTTTCGACCGAAAAAGGCATCGCTCGCGGTGCCTTTTCTTTTCGCTTTCGCTTTTCCTTTTCGATGAGAGACTGATCGACGATGCAGGTTCGACATCATCCGCTCGTTGGCGCGTCGCTCGGCACCGGGCGCGCGTTCACGAGCTACCGGTTCGGCCCGGACAACGGCGATGCGTCGCCCAAGGTCTACATTCAGGCTTCGCTGCATGCGGACGAGCTGCCCGGCATGGTCGTCGCGTGGTATCTCAAGCGGCGCTTCGCGGAACTCGAAGCGCAAGGGCGGCTCAAGGCGCGGGTCGTGCTGGTGCCCGTCGCCAATCCGGCGGGTTTGAATCAGCACTGGTTCGGCACGCAGATGGGCCGCTTCGAGACGGGCTCGGGTCAGGATTTCAACCGGCGCTTTCCCGAAGCCGGGCCCGCGCTGGCGCTCGCTCTGAAGCCCCGTCTGACGGGCGACGCCGAGCATAACGCGCGGCTCATCCGCGCCGCGTTGCGCGAGCATTTCGCGGCGCTGCAGGCGCGCAGCGAGCTCGAATCGCAACGCATCGAGTTGTTGAAGCTCGCGTGCGACGCGGATCTCGTCATCGACCTGCATTGCGACTGGGAAGCCGTCGCGCATCTCTACACGACGCCCGACGCATGGCCCGCGATCGAGCCGCTCGCGCGCTATCTCGGGAGCGAGGCCCAATTGCTCGCGGAGGTGTCGGGCGGCGAGCCGTTCGACGAGGCGTGCGCTTCGGCGTGGCGCTATCTGCGCGGCGCGTTCGACGAGCGTTTCCCGATTCCGATGGGCCTCACGCCCGTCACGCTGGAATTGCGCGGCGTGCGCGACGTGTCGCACGAGACGGCGGCGCGCGATGCGCAGGCGATCGTCGATTATCTGACGCATATCGGCATGATCGCGGGCGACGCGCCCGAGCCGCCGCCGCTGCTCCATCCCGCGACGCCGCTCGCCGGCTGCGAGTATGTGCATGCGCCGGTGTCGGGCGTGATCCTGCATCGGCGGGAAACCGGCGAGACGGTGCGCGCGGGGGACATCATCGCCGACGTGCTCGATCCGCTCGCCGATAGGCTCGTGCCGCTCGTCGCCCGGACGGACGGCGTGCTGTACGCGCGCCACTGGACGCGCTTCGCGACGGCGGGGATGCTGGTCGCGCGCATCGCGGGCAGACACGCCGCGCGCACGGGCGACCTGCTCGTGCCTTAGCCGCGCCGCGGCGGGTACTATGGATTCAAACGGCCTTACGTCATGGAGAACAAGAAAACATGCTGAAGAACATCGATCCGCTGCTCAACGCCGACATCCTGCATGCCCTCTGCGCGATGGGCCACGGAGACGAAGTGGTGATCTGCGACGCCAACTTTCCCGCCGATTCCGTCGCGCGCCAGACCGTGCTCGGCCGCGTGCTGCGCCTCGACGGCGTGAATTCGCCGCGCGCGGTGCGGGCGGTGCTCTCGGTGCTGCCGCTCGATAGCTTCGTCGATCATCCCGCCGAGCGCATGGAAGTCGTCGGCGATGCGGCCGCGCTGCCCGCCGTGCAGCGCGAGGCCCAGCGCGAAGTAGACGCTGCCGAGGGCCGCGCCATGCCATTTGCATCGATCGAGCGTTTCGCCTTCTACGAGCGCGCGAAAAAGGCGTATTGCGTGATCGCGACGGGCGAGATACGCGGCTACGGCTGCTTCATTTTCAAGAAGGGCGTGCAACTGGCGCCGGATGCTCCGCAGCAAAATTGAATGGAAGACCTAGGGATTACCCTGTTGCTTTTTTGAGAAGTTGTTGCAATGCAGCGTGAAAGGCGTATAGTCAGGGTTATCCCCTAGCTACTTACCCTGAGAGACGCTCATGAAAACCACCGCACAACAATCCTTGGTCGTTTCGTTCGGTTCCTGGCTGCGCGCGGCAAAGGCTGCGGTGCGTCGCGAGTGGAACCGTGCACTGACGCTGCACCTCCAGAACTGCGAGATCATGGTCGAAGCATATCGCCGCAAGTAAGCGACAGCATCCCGGTCTCGAGCATCAGGACAACACCCCGGAAGCCCACGGCTTCCGGGGTGTTGTCGTTTTGGCGGATCGAAACGACAAAGGCGAGGCTTGACATGCAACCAAATGGTTGCATAATGCGTCCATGGATGACGATTCAGTGTTCCGCGCCCTCGCGGATGCGAGCCGCAGGCAATTGCTCGACCGGCTGCACGCACAGAACGGCCAGACGCTTGGCGATCTGTGCGACGGCCTTCGCATGACGCGCCAGGCCGTGTCGAAGCATCTGGCCGTGCTGGAAGCCGCGAATCTCGTGTCGACGCAGCGTCAGGGCCGCGAGAAGCGTCATTTCCTCAATCCGGTGCCGATCCACGAGATCGCGCAACGCTGGATCAACAAGTTCGAGCGTCCGCGCCTCGACGCTCTGTCCGACCTGAAACGCACGCTCGAAGGAGACGATCATGGCTAGCGAGACCTTTGTGTATGTCACTTACATCCGCACGACGCCGGAAAAGCTGTGGAATGCGCTGACAACCCCGGAGTTCGTCAGGCAATACTGGTTCGGCATGCATCAGGAGTCGGACTGGAAAGCCGGATCGGCGTGGAAGATGCTGTTTTCCGATGGACGCGTCGCCGACTCGGGCGAAGTGCTCGAAGCCGAGCCGGGCAGGCGGCTCGTGCTGAAGTGGCGCAACGAATTTCGCGACGATCTGAAAGACGAAGGCTGGTCGCGCTGCACGTACGACATCGAGGCGCTCGACGGAGCCGTCAAGCTCACGGTTACGCACGTGAGCGAGGGGAAGAAGTTCATCGAAGCCGTGTCGGGCGGGTGGCCCAAGATTCTCTCGAATCTCAAGTCGCTGCTGGAGACGGGTGCCGTCGCGCTGGCGACGAAATGATGAGCCGCGCCACGAGCGCGCCCGCAATGCCCATGAATGTCCAGTGATGCAACAAAAGCGCAGGCCCGGCAGCACGATGCGCCGGGCCTGAGGTGAAATCACGTCAAGCTTCGAGCTGCTCCAGCACCTTGCCCTTCGTCTCGATGCCCATGAAATGCACCGCGGCGGCCGCTACGACGGGCACCACAGCGAGCGCATAGAACGCGATGTTCATGTTCCCGCCCATCAACGTCTTGCCGACCAGCGCCGGCGCGAAGATCGCCGCGATCTTGAGCCATGCGCCGCCGAGGCCGCATCCGAACGCACGGATGCTCGTCGGATACAACTCGGGCGTATAGACATAAGCGGTGATGAAGCCACACGCCATGAAGCCGAGCGCCAGCGCGCAGAACGTTGCAACGACATACACCGACTGCGTGACGAACACGCCCGCACAGACGAGCGACACCGCGCACAGCACGAACGACCAGTTGATGACCGGCTTGCGCCCGATCTTGTCGACGATCAACGCACAGGTCAGCGAGCCGAGCACGCCGAGCACGGATGCCGCCACCGCGAGATTCAGCGCGAGTTGCAAGGGCGCGTGATAGACGGTCTGGTAGATCGTCGGCAGCCACGTCGAGAGGCCGTACTGAAGCACGCCGCATGTCATCCACAGGAGCGCGACCGCGATCGTGCGCTTGATATAAGCAGGTCCGATCAGATCGAGACGACGGCGTTTCGGATGACGGCTCGCCATCTCTTCGAACTCGGCGAGATTGCCGAGCGGCGGCAACGGTTGCTTCACGGTCGCTTCGAACGCGGCGAGGGCATTGCCCGCTTCGCTCATGCGGCCGCGTTCGCCGAGCCAGCGCGGCGACTCCGGCACCAGCGTGCGCAGCAGGAAGAACAGCACGAGCGGAATGCCGCCGATGAAGTACATCGCTTCCCAGCCGAAGCGCGGCACGATCCACGCGCCGAGCGCATTCGATGCGAGCAGGCCGATGGGAAACACGATCTCGTAGAGCAGCACGAAGCGGCCGCGTCCATGCGCACGTGTGATCTCGTTGATGTACGTCGCCGCAACGGGCAACTCACCACCGAGCCCGAGCCCCTGCACGATGCGCAGCGCGACGAACACCGCGAACGATGGCGCGAAGCCGCACGCGATGCTCGTGAGACCAATGATGCCCGAGCTCCACGCGATCGAGCGCACGCGCCCGAAGCGTTCCGCAAGCGACGGAAAGAGGAACGCGCCGATCAGCTGTCCGATGGAACCCGACGCGATCAGAAATCCCACCTGACCGGGTGTGAGTCCCCACTTGTGGATGAGCAGCGGCAGCGTCGCCGCGATGACGATGACATCGAAGCCATCGAAGAAAGTTGCCGCGCCGATCAGGATACGCGCACGCACCTGCATCGCGTTGGCGGGCAGCCGCTCGATGCGCGCGATGATCGATCCTTTCGTGACCGCGTGAGCGGCACTCGCCGCGTCGGCCACTGGTGTAGCGGTGCCGCCGTGTTCGACAATCGTATTGCCCATGCTCCTCATGCCTGCTCCCGTCTGTGTGTTATGCGAGTGCTTTCGCCGTATCGGCGAGCGTCGCGATATCGACCGCGCGCCCCTGGCTCATCCATTTCTTCGCGACTTTCAGATCCCGCGTTGCGTTGATCGCGATGACGCCGCGCAATGCAGTGCCATCGAAGAAGAACAGCGACGCGCGACGCGCCTCCAGATCGCCGCGCACCACCGGCGTCGCGCCCGGCGGAATGTCGCCGAGGATCTGAAGGTTCACGTCGTACTGATCGGACCAGAACCACGGAATCTCCGCGTAAGGTGCGCGCACGCCGAGCACCGCGCGCGCGGTGGCGATCGCCTGGTTCTGCGCGTTCGCCCACGATTCGAGGCGCACGCGCCGCTTCAGCCACGCGTTCGGATGATTGGCGACATCGCCGCAAGCGAACACGCGCTCATCGTTGGTCGCGCCGAATTCATCGACGACGATGCCGTCGCTCACTTCGATACCGGCGCGTTCCGCGATCGCCGTATGCGGCGTGAGACCGATGCCCGCGACGGCGAAGTCCGCGTCGAGCGTCGTGCCGTCCGCGAGTTGCGCGCGTACGCCGTTGCCGAAGTCTTCGAGCGAAACGAGCGATGCATCGAGACGCACATCGACACCGTTATCGCGATGCAGCTTCAGCAGGAAACCGGACACGCTCTCAGGCACCGAGCGTCCGCACAGACGCGGCGCGCCTTCGATCACGGTCACGTCGGCGCCGAGCTTCTTCGCGGTCGCCGCGACTTCGAGGCCGATCCATCCGCCGCCGATCACGAGCAGCCGCCTGCTATGGCTTTCACGAAGGCGCTTGCCGATGTGAACCGCGTCGTCGAGCGTGCGCAGGTAAGCGAGATGCGAAGTCTTCACCATTGCTTCCGGCAGCCGCCGCGCGGCGCCGCCCGTCGCGATGACGAGGCGGTCGTACTGCACTTCGCGGCCGCTCACGGTACGCACGATGCGCGCTTCGCGATCGATCGATGCCGCGCATTCCGGCTGCCACGCTTCGACGTTCAGTTCGGCGAAGGCATCGTGATCGACGAGACGCACGGTATCGATATCCGCTTCGCCCGCGAGCACGGCCTTCGACAGAGGCGGGCGCTCATAAGGAAGATGGATCTCATCGGCGATCATCACGAGCCGCCCGTCGAAACCTTCGCGGCGCAAGGTCTTGACGATCCATCCGGCAGCCTGTCCGCCGCCGATCACCACGACTGTTTGAAGATCAGCCATTTTTGCGCTCCGTCATGAACTTGCCTTCCGGTGCTTTCGCGTCTTTCTGGCGGCGCGTGTTGCCGTCGAGACCGCCATCGACGGCCCATTCTGCGAACACGGTCGGACCCGGTTCGAATTCGCGCGGCTGCCACTCGGGCGTGAGCACGTCTTCATCGGCGTAATACTCGATAAGGCCGCCCGCCGGATTCTTGAAGTACCAGAAGTACGCCGACGAAACGGGGTGACGTCCCGGTCCGAGTTGCGTGGTCCAGCCGCATCGGCTGATGTGCAGACCGCCGCCGAATACTTCGTGGATATCGCGCACGGTGAACGCGACGTGATTCAAACCGCGCTTGCCATCGGGCAGTTGCAGGAGAAACAGATCGTGATGCCCGCCGTGCGGCGCGCAGCGCATGAACGCGCCGCGTCCCGGATAGCGATCCGAGGTCTCGAAGCCGAGCAGTTCGTGATAGAACTTCTCCTGCTCCGCGACACAGTTCGTGAAGAACACGACATGACCCACTTCCACGGGCTCCGCGCGTTCATAGACCGGGCTCGGCGTATCGACGCGCAAGGTTTGCCCCCACACGTTCGAGGGCGACCCCTTCACATCGATGTCGCGCTTCTTCGTTACTTCGACACGAATCGCCATGCCGTTCGGATCGATGCAACCGACTGCTTCATCGGTTTCGTAATGGCCGGGCTGGCCCGCGAAGCGTCCGCGCAATGCATCGAGTTCGGCGCGTGTCGCGACGGCCCATGTCACTTCGCGCAACGTCGGACCGCCTTCGAAAGCGGGCGGCAGCGAGGGATCGCTCGCAAGCGCAAGCAGCACTTCGCAGCCGTTAAGCGTTTCGAAACGCGCGCGCGTCTCGTCGTGCGCGACTTCCTTCAGACCCCAGTCGGCGAAAAAGCGCCGGCAGGTGTCGAGGTCCGTCACGCCGTAGGTGATTCGTTCAATGCCGAGAATCGTCATCACTGCCTCGTCTTTAGCTCAGTTCGCCCACGGCAGCGGGGCATCGTTCAAGCCCCAGTACAGGCTCTTCTGCTGCATGTATTCGCGCAGGCCCAGACGGCCTTTCTCGCGTCCCATGCCGCTGTCCTTCCATCCGCCGAAGGGCGTCGAAATCGAAAATTGCTTGTAGGTGTTGATCCAGACCGTGCCGGTATTCAGCGCGCGCGCGACGTTCCATGCGCGCTTGTAGTCGCGCGTCCAGATGCCCGCTGCGAGGCCGAACACGCTGTCGTTCGCCTGCTGCATGAGTGCGGCTTCATCGTCGAAGGGGAGAGCGGCGAGCACCGGGCCGAAGATTTCTTCCTGGCACATGCGTGCGTCGTTCGTGAGACCTTCGATGATCGTCGGCAGATAGAAGAAGCCCTTCTCGCGGCCATCGCCGGTGGGACGTTCGCCGCCGCACAACAGCGCGCCGCCTTCTTCGAGTCCGAGCGCGACATAGCGCTCGATGCTTTCGCGATGCTGTCCCGTGATGAGCGGACCCATCTGCGTGTTCTCGCGCGTGGGATCGCCGACACGCAACTTGCGCGCGCCGGCGACGAGACGCGCCATGAACTCGCCATACACCTTGCGCTCGACGAAGAGACGCGATCCCGCGATGCACGATTCCCCCGACGAACTGAAGATGCCATACAGCACGCCGTTGACCGCATGATCGAGATCGGCATCGGCATAGACGATGGTCGGCGACTTGCCGCCGAGTTCCAGCGACACCGGCATCAGCTTTTCCGCGGCAAGCCGGGCAATACCGCGGCCCACTTCCGTGCCGCCCGTGAACGCGACTTTCCTGACGAGCGGATGGCGCACGAGCGCATCGCCAATCACGGAGCCTTTGCCGGGCAGCACGCTCACGACGCCCTTCGGCACGCCCGCTTCCTCGCAGATGCGCGCCAGTGCGAGCGATGCGAGCGGCGTGACTTCAGCGGGCTTCAGCACGACCGCGTTGCCTGCCGCGAGCGCGGGCGCGAGCTTTTGCGCGTCGGACGCGATCGGCGAGTTCCACGGCGTGATCGCCGCGATGACGCCGAGCGGTTCGTGCACGCTCATCGTCAGATAGTCGCCGCGCGAGGGCGTGAGTTCTTCTTCGAGCGTTTCGAGGCACGCCGCGAAATAGCGGAACGTGTTCGCCGCGCTCGTCACCAATGCGCGCGTTTCGCTGATCGGTTTGCCGTTGTCGCGGCGTTGAAGTTGCGCGAGCGATTCATGACGGGCTTCGATCAGACTCGCAATGCGATGCAAGACGGCGGCGCGCTGATGCGGCTTCAATCCGGCCCAATCGGCTTTCCTATAGGCACGATCCGCGATCTCGACGGCTTCGCGCGCATCGTCGGCATTGGCGGTGCTGATCTCCGCGTTGACACTCTGGTCGGCGGGATAGATGCTCGCATACGGATTGCCGCGTCCTTTGCGCCATTCGCCGCCGAGGAAAATATCGCCGGATGTCACGAGCGAAGTGTCGGGATGATTCATCTTTCTAAAGCTCCTTCAGATGACGCAGCGCGCCGCAAGATTGCGCAACGCACGGATCGCGCTATACGCGGTAAGCGCGGATGTCTTGGGATTCGAGGGCAGCGGCTTGCCGCACATTTCGAGCGACATCTCACCGAACGCGCCGCGCGCGACGATGCGATGCACGTTGCGCTCGACCGCAGGATCGGCGATCAGACGCACGCGCGTGCCATCGAGGCCGAGGCCCGCGAGCGCGATCGTCGCCGCGACGTTCGCGTTCTTCGGATAGAGCCGCGCCGCATCGCGCGCGCTGCCTTCGAAGATGACCTTCTCTTCGGTCAGCGACTTCAGATCGCACAGCATTTCGGCGGGCGTGCCGAGCCAGCCGAGCGGCGGCTTGCGGCCGGTGTACTGCACATCGTCGAGGCCGCCTTCTTTCGCCGATGCGATCGCATCGACGCCACCGATCGCGCCCGACAAAAGCGTGAGCGTGGCGGCGCCTTCATCGGCGGCGTTGGACAGCGCATCGAGCAAGCCCGCTTCCGACAGCGCGCCGATCGATGCGACCGCGCAATCCGTGCCCGACTTCAGCAACGGCACGACATGATCGACGAGCGCCGCATGCCCCGCGCATTCGAGCGCGAATTCCGGATGGCTCGCGAGCGCATCGACGCGCGATACGACATCGACGCGATCACCCAGGGCAGCGCGCACCTGATCGCGGTCGCGCTCCGGCACGATCACATGCGAGATGCGCACGCGCGGATCGTTGTCGAGCGCGCGATACACCGCCGAGCCGATCGCGCCGAAGCCGATCATCGCGACATCGATCGCGTGATTGACGTGACGTGGATCACGCATATTCCGGCTCCTTCGGCTCTTCCTTCTTCACGGGCGGGCCCGCGAACGCGGTCGCGAACGAGCCGACCGACAGCATGTCTACTTCGACGAGCACCGGACCGTCGATGGCAAGCCCTTCGCGCACGATTTCATCGGCCTGATCGAGCGACGTGATGCGGCGATGTGCCAGCCCGAGACTTGCACAGAACTGCGCGAAATCCGGCTGATGCAGATCGACGAACATGCGGCGCCCGCCGTAGTTCGCGTCCTGAATGTTGCGGATCACGCCATAGCATTGATCGTTCATCAGCACGATCATCACGTTGGCTTTTTCCTGCACGGCGGTCGCGAGTTCGCCGACGTTCACCATCAGACCGCCATCGCCGACGAGCGCCACGGTCTTCTTCGCAGCACCGGAGAGCGCCGCGCCGATCGCCATCTGCATGCCTTGCCCAATGCCGCCGCCAAGCGCATGCACACCCGCGCGCGGATTGAAGATCTTCAGCAGGCGATTGCCCCACGTGCTGTTCGAGATCGTGACGTCGCGCACCCAGTTGTAGTCTCGGCCCACCGCGCGTTGCAGCGAATCGACGAGACGCTTGTATGGTCCGAGTCCCTTCGATACTTCCGCGACCGCCGTTTCGCGCGCGGCGGCGAGATCGCCGGCGAACGACGCATCGATGCGGATGCGTCCTTCGAGCAGGGTCGCGAGTTCGTCGAGCACGCGCGATGCGTCGCCATGCACGAAGAGCTCGTTGCGATAGCCGCGGTTGTCGGCGAGCGCATCGGCGTCGACGCGATAGAGCGGTTGCGGCAGCGCGAGCTTGTACTTCAGCGTTTCGTTGCCGCGCAGACGCGAGCCGACGACGACGAGCGCATCGCACGTCTTATAGAACGCTTCGACGGACGGATGCACGTTGAACGCGCCGAGCGTCGCCGGATGATCCTCCGGCAGCACGCCGCGGCCTTGCACGCTCGTCACGACGCCGAAGCCCAGCTTCACGAGACGTTCGACCGCGCTGCGCGCATGACGCGTGCCGCCGCCCAGCCACAGCAGCGGACGCTTCGCTTGCGTCAGTGCATCGGCCAGCTGCTTCACGCGCAGGCTGTCGTGCGTGAGCGTGTTCACGTGCGGCGCGGCGAGATCAGCGGGCCATTCGATTTCGGCGGCCTGAATGTCGATCGGAATCTCGACGCTCACCGGGCCCGCAGGCGCGGTCAGTGCGACGCGCACGGCTTCGCGGATCGTCGGCAATGCCGTGTCGATCGTGCGCACGCGGAATGCGGCCTTGGAGATCGATTGCAGCATCGACAATTGATCCGGCGCTTCGTGGATATACGCCAGGTCCTGATCGAGATATTCGGTTTCGATCTGACCCGTGACGTGCAGCAGCGCGGTGCCGGCGGTCAACGCTTCGACCATTGCGCCCGCAGCGTTGCCGGCAGCCGTGCCCGTCGACGTGAATGCGACGCCCAGTTCGCCCGACACGCGCGCGAGACCATCGGCCATGTTCAATGCGCCTGCTTCTCCGCGCGCGCCGACATAGCGGATGTTGCCGCGACGGCCGATCGCATCGAGGATCGGCATGTTGTGAATCGAGATGACGCCGAACGCCGTGCGCACGCCGCATTGTTCGAGAAACGCGGCGATCAGTTCGCCGACGGTGGTTTTTTCAGACATGACGAGCAAAGCCTCCGGAAACATCGATATGGCTGCCGGTCGTGTACGACGACAGCTTCGTTGCGAGATAAAAGAGCGCCTGAGCCGCTTCTTCGGGAAGGCCGAAGCGTCCGAGCGGAATGTTCTTCTTGCGCGCGAGCTCGGCCGTCCATTGCTCCCAGCTCTGGCGCTCGGTGTTACTGGCGTTTTCGTTCAGATAGTTTTGATAGCGACGCTTCCATTGCCCCGATTCCACGATGCCGATCAGAATCGAATTGACACGGATGCGTTGCGGCGCGAGCTCGGTCGCGAGCGATTTCACGAGACTCAACACGCCTGCTCTCGCCGATGAAGTCGCGACCATATGCGGCTCGGGTTGCAGCGCGAGCAGCGAGTTCACGCAGACGATCGCGGGCGAGGGCGCGTCCTTCAGCATCGGCAGAAAGGCGCGCGTCGGGCGGATGACGCTGAAGTACTTCAGCTCCAGCTCATCGCGCCAGGCGTCGTCGGCGGTATCGGCGAACGTGGACACTCGGCCCTGGCCCGCGTTGTTCACGAGCATGTCCACGCGGCCGAAGCGTTGCATCACGCGCGCGGCGAATGCGTTCACCTGTTCCGCGTCGAGCACATCGCAGCATGCGGCGAGCAGTTGCGCCTGCGGGAATTCTTCTGCGAGCGATGCTTGCGCGGCGTTGAGCCGGTCTGAATCGCGTCCGCAAATCGCAACGGATGCGCCTGCTTGCAGGAACAATCGCGCCGTCGCGAAGCCGATGCCCGACGAGCCGCCCGTAACGACCGCGACCTGTCCTGCGAGATCGATTTGAATCATTGCAACCCCAGAGACTTCATATAGCGGCTCGACGCTGAAGCGCGCGCGGCCGGACGATAGTTGAGACGCATCGAGAGCGCATCGGCTGCTTCGCGAACCTTGTCGATGAGACCGCTTTCGAGCAGTGCGGCATCGATCTCCGGACGCGGAATCGTCGTCGTGATGACAGCGACGATGCGCCCGGTGTCGTTGCGAACCGGTGCAGTGACGACCGAAATGCCGCGCTCGAACGACGACTGGCTCGTCGCATAACCGCGCGCGGCGTCTTCCTTCACGCGTTCATGGAGTTCTTCCACCGTTTCGGGCGTGGACTTCGTGAAGCGTTCGAGATGCGGCTCGGGATAAAGCGCGCGCAGTTCATCGAGCGAGAGATCGCCCATCAGAACGTGGCCATGCGTGGTCGCGTGCGCGGGCAGGCGCGTGCCGACGTTGACCTTCACCGAACTGAAGATCGGCGCGTGACTCTGCGCCTTCGCGACGAACACGACATCGCGGCCGTCGCGAATCAGGATGTGACTCGTGAGACCGGTTGCATCGCGCAATGTCTCGATGATCGGCAACCCGAGGTCGGTCAGTTCGAGTGAGCTCAGGTATTCGAAGCCGAGACGCAATACGGCTACGCCCAGGCGATAGTTGCGATCCTTGTCCGCGCGTTCCAGAAAGCCGAGCGATTCGAGCGTCTGCAACAGGCGGAAAACCGTCGTGCGCGGAATGCCGAGGCGCCGCGACAGTTCGGGCGCGCCCAGCACGGGCTCGCGCGGCGAGAACTCGGTGAGGATCTTCAGACCGCGTTCGAGCCCCGGCACGATATAAGTCGGTTCGCCCTTGTCGGCTTCTTCCATGACGGGGGATGTCATTGCGATACTCCGTCTTTCGTGTGACTCATGTGACATTCGATGCCCCGGCAAAACGATTCGATCAACGCCGTATAGGCGGCGGGCGATTCGACATAACCCGCGTGGCCCGCGCGCGGCATCACTTGCAGACTGACGTGCGCGGCTTGCGCGATGCGCTCGCATGCGGCGGGCGGCGTGACCGCGTCTTCCGCGCCCACAGCAACGGCGATGCGTCCGTGGAACCGCGCGATGTCAGCGGCGAGATCCGCGTTCGCCAGAAGATGCGTCGCTTGCGCGTAGCCTTCCGGCACGATGCGCGCCATGTTCCAGCGGACCCATTCGCGCGCGGTTTCGTCGGCATGATGCGAGACCATGTTCGCGCTGCGCTCGCGTGCGAGTCCTTGCGGGCCGAGTTCATGCAGCATCTTCAAACGCGCATCGCGTTTCGATTCGCGTACTTCCTTCGGTGCAGCGCCATACCCCGCGGCAGGCGATACCAGCAACAAGCCCGCGACACGCTCCGGCGCGCTCGCAGCAAACGAACCCGCGATGATCGCGCCGAGCGAATGGCCGACGAGCACACATCGATCGACGCCGATCGCATCGAGCCACGCACTCAACGCTCGTGCATAGTCGGGCGCAATCGGCGCTTCACTCGCTACGCCAGTCGAAATGCCGTAACCCGGCGCATCCCAGGCAAGCACGCGACGCTTCGAACCGAGCACGTCGAGTTGCCGAACCCACGACGCCGCGCCCGACCCGATGCCGTGCAGCAACACGACGGGCAGGGTGCGCAGATGCATTGCACCTGCCTCGCGATAACCCGTGGTGCCGTGCGCGGTATGGACTTGCATGTCTGGAAAGCACGCGAGCGTCTCGATGTTCATCGCAGCCTCAGCGCTTCAGCTTGGCCAAAGGCGATTCCGGCGGGTACGTCGGCGTGATGGGCTTCGCTGCGCCGAGCATCACGCACATCAGCGCGTCTTCCTCGCCGATGTTGATCTCCGTGCGATACACGCCCGGCGGCACGGAAATGAGATCGCGCTCGCCGAGCACGGCTTCCCACGTCTTTCCGTCCTTCTCGCAGATCACCTTCATCTTTCCGCGCAGCACGAAGAAGATCTCTTCGACGTCGGTATGAATATGGCTCGGCCCGATGTTGCCGGCGGGAATCACCATCGTCGAAAACGTGAAACTGCCCGCGGGAATCGTGTTCATATCTTTCGCGACGCCCGTGCCGCCCGTGCCGACATAGCGCATCTGCGCGCGGCGATACTTCGGGTCATAGTCGGCCTGGAACTTGAGCGCGTCCCAGTCATAGCGGCGTGATTCGAGTCGTGCGACGCGCGAGTCCATCCATTGCTCGAAGCTCGCGTCGGCGGGCTGATCCCACGATTTGCGTTCGATGTCTGCATCGGCCATTGCTTTCTCCAGGTTCTATTCAAATAAAGCGAATCAATTCATCACGAAGCCGCCGTTCACGGGCAGCAACTGGCCCGTCACGAAGCGCGCCGCGTCCGAGAGCAGGAACAGCACGGGACCGTTCACGTCGTCGGGCACTTGCGCGCGCGTGAGTGCGCGGCCCTTGAGGTAGTACTCGTGGCGTTCGGCGGGCACGTAGGCGGTGGCTTCCACTTCGGTGAGGCCGGGCGCAATCGCGTTGACGGTCACATTGCCGCCGCCGAATTCGCGGGCGAGCGAGCGCGTCATCGCGATCACCGCGCCCTTGCTCGCGACGTAGGCGAGCAGCTTCGGCGCGCCCCACATGGCCGTATCCGATGCGATGTTCACGATCGCGCCGCGTCCCGAGTCCCTCAGATGCGGCAGGCACGCGACACTCATCAGCCATGTTCCGCGCACGTTGACGTTCATGACCGCGTCCCACGTGTCGGGCGTGAGTTCATCGGCAAACTTGCCGCCGGAGTTCGTGATCGCCGCGTTGTTGATGAGGCCATCGAGGCCGCCCAACGCTTTCACGCCCTGCGCGACGAATTCGGAGATGCTTCGCGGATCGTTCAGATCGAGCGGGAAGAAATGCGCAGCGCCTTCGAGCGACCGCGCAAGTGCGTCGCCTTCTTCATGCAGCACATCGCCGAACGCGACGTGCGCGCCTTGCTCGACCAGCGCGCGCACGAACGCCGCGCCAAGTCCGCGAGCGCCGCCCGTCACGAGCACGCGGCGGCCATCGAGCGCGTCACGCATGAGCGTGCTCCGTGTTCTTCGGGAGCGCTTCGAGCGCGGCGAGATGCTGCTGAGCGCGCTGCTTCAGCATGCGGCGCACACGCGTCATGCCCACATCGTGCTGATAGAGGAATTCATGATTGCGCGCGTTCGGCGCGAGGCTTTCCAGCACGTAACGGTCTTGCTCCAGCACGGCCCAGTGCAGCCCTTCCAGACGATTGCGATACAGGAAGCGCCACGCATCGCGCTGCCAGCCGGAAACCTTGCGCGTGCGCCAGAAATAGACCTGGCAGTTGTCCTCATCGACGGGCGTAGCGAACCCGATGATCCCGAAGTTGCCGCCCGGGCCGAACTTCTTCTTGTACGGAATCGCGAGACGCATCCACAGGCAGCCGGTTTCGCCGAGCTCGACCCAGTCGAAGTTCACGTCGCGCTGATTCACCTTTTCGAACATGAGGCCCGTGTCGGTCTTGCGCACGCGCATGTCGGCCTGCTTGTCGCCTTCGGCCATCGAATGCGATGTCGCGTGCAGATACGCGCCGTGCATCGGGTCCATCACGTTGTCGATCGCGTACTGGTAATTGCACTTCCAGTGCGACATGCACAGGAAGCTCGCGTATTCGTCGCCGACGAGTTCTTCCGGCAGCACGAGCGGCGCGGGTTCTTTATTGGCGTCATCGCCGAACCACAGGAAGATCGCGCCCGCGTGCTCCTCGACGGGATACGACTTGACGCACTTCTGGCCTTCGAGCGGACATGCGGAAACGGCTGGCACGCGCTGCACGGTGCCGCTGCCGTCGACTTCGACGCCGTGATACCAGCACGCGACGCTGCCGCCGAGGTTCCAGCCGAGCGACAGACGCGCGCCGCGGTGCGGGCAACGGTCTTCGAGCGCGTGCACTTTGCCTTCGTTGTCACGCCAGAGCACGATCTGATCGCCGAGGCGCGTCAGGCCGATGGGCGCATTCGCCACTTGCCAGCTCGGCGCGACGGGATACCAGTAGTTTCGCAAGCCGCGATCGAGATAGGCCTGAACGGGATCGGCGGCGTTTATGGATTGCTGAGGGGACGTCATGGGGAGTGCTCCGGATTCTCTTGTGCGTTAGTCAGCGAGCGTGCGCAGCTCGGTGGCGAGGCGCTCGGGTGTCCACGTCGTGCCTTCCGGCGTGCGGAAACCGTCCTTGTTCAGGCCCGCGACCACTTGCTCGAGCTCCAGCGCGCCTGCTTCGAATACGCGTTCGAGCGCATCGCCGAGGTCGTTTTCGTATTGCGTCGGCTCGGCCTTGCGCGTCTGCCAGATGAAGTTCTCGGTCTGACCTGGCTTCTCGATCACGCCCTTTCCGGCGACGTTGTTCGGCTGCGGCGCGAGCCACGGCTTGAGATGCGGGTTGAAGTTCACGACTTTTTCCATGTCACGCCACCTTGATCTGGATTTCCTCGCCGGCAAGGCGCACCGAATACGTCTTCAGGTCGCGGCCGCCGGGCTCTTTCAGGCATTTGCCCGTGGGGATGTGAAACACCGCTTCATGCAGCGGGCACTCGACGGTGTCGCCATCGACGAAACCCTGCGTCAGCAGCGCATATGCGTGCGGGCAGACGTTCTCGAGCGCATACAGCTCGTCGCCCACTTTGTAGATACCGATTTCCGCGCCGTCATCGAGCTTGAATTCGATCGGTGCGTCTTCCGACAGATCGCCGGCATGCCCGGCGCAGCGCCATTGTTCAGACATCTTTCACCCTTTCCTCTGGTTCGTCTGTGTTCCACTAAAGGAACATCAGTTCGTGTATGGGCATTATAGGAGTGGTCCCGGCGGGAAAAAACAAAAATCTGAATCTCTAGGTGAAAACACTGAAGCGGGCACGTTTAAAAGCGCTTTTGCGTTTCTGATCCGAAGTAATCACGACCGATCGATATTGATTCGTAAGCGTTTTTCATGCCGATACATGAAATGTCCTGCTGTCTCAGGGTCTTCCCGGGGTCATCTCGATTTTGTTTTTTTGACGGGACAAATCTCACTATACTTTCCATAGGCAGTACGTTGATCCATATATGGAACATAAAGCGTGATCAACGGAACGCCATAGGGATGGGCCGAATCAGGCCGTCCAGCCCGAAAAAAGTGACGACGGCAGTACAGGAGACGCGGACGGGGTCCGCCTTTAACCATACGGTTAGGAGAACGAAGGGTGAAGCACATCATCGCAGCGGGGCTCATCGGAGCGGGCGTCGCGACCGGCGCGGCGGCGCAAAGCACAGTGACGCTCTACGGCAGCCTCGACGCCGGCATCGCATACATCAACAATGTCGGCGGCCATCCGAAGTGGATGGAGGAGCAGGGCAACATGCAGCCGGACCGCTGGGGCTTTCGCATCGTCGAGGATCTGGGCGGCGGGCTGAAGACCGTCGCGCAACTCGAAAACGGCTTCTATACGAACACCGGCAACTTCGCCAAGGCCGGCACGTTATGGAACCGGCAGGCTTATCTCGGACTGGATCAGGAAAACGTCGGCACGTTGACGCTCGGTCATCAGACGCCATTCAGCTTCGACATGCTCGGGCCGCTCTCGACCGGCTATCTCGCGGCGAGCTGGTACGCGTTTCATCCGGGCAATATCGATGAGCTCGCGGATACCGGCGTCGTGCCGTACGACAACTCGGTCAAGTTCCGCTCGGCGAGCTTCTATGGGTTTTCGCTTGGCGCGATGATGGGCCTCGGCAACACGACGAACTTTTCGACGGGCCGCAATTACGGCTTCGGCCTCTCCTATGCGAACGGCCCGTTCAAGGCGGCGGCGACGTACTCGAACGAGCACAACCGCAATCCCGCGATCGTGACGATGGGCCTCTCCACGTTCCAGGGCCAGCCCGCGGCGACGTACATGGCGGAGAAGCAGGAAGTGATGGGGGCGGGCGCGGCGTATGAGATAGGCAAGTTCGTCGTGCACGGTCTCTATACGCGCGTGAAGCTGCAATCGAACGGCCAGTCGGATACTTACCAGACATACGACGCGGGCGTGACGTTCAAGCCGGTGGCATGGAACTGGATTGCGGGCGGCGCAGCCACGACGAGCTTCGCGGGCGGACGCTGGACGCAGTTCGAGATCGGCGATATCTACATGCTGTCGAAGTCGACGCAACTCTATGTGAACGCGCTCTATGAACACGCGACGGGCGGCGCGAAAGCGGCGTTCTTCACGGCGGGCGTGTCGAGCACGGCGAATCAGGTCATCGTGCTCGCAGGCATTCACCACTCGTTTTAAGCGAGCATCTTGCGCGCGGCGAGCGCGGCGGTGGGATCGGCGATGGATGCGCGATAGTTCAGGCGCGTCGAGAGTTCCAGTGCCGCGGCGCAGATCGTTTCGACGAGCTGCGATTTCTCGTCGTCAGCGCCAATGTCCGAGCGCGGCACGGTTGCCGCGACCGCCGCGACGATCGCGCCGGAGTGGTCGCGCACCGGCGCGGTGACGACGGATATCCCGCGCTCGAACGATGCCTCGCTCAGGCCATAACCGAGCGTCGCGCATTCCTGCACGCGTTCGTAAAGTTCGTCGACGGTCGCGGGCGTGCGCTCCGTGTACTTTTCCAGTTGCGCCTCGGGATAGAGCGCCCTGAGCGCGGCGAGCGACAGATCGCCCATCAACACGTGCCCGTGTACGGTCGCGTGCGCGGGCAGGCGCGTGCCGACGTGCACTTTCACCGAACTGAAGAGCGGCTCGTGACTTTGCGCTTTCGCGACGAAGACGACATCGCGCTGATCGCGGATCAACAGATGCGTGGAGAGCCCGGTTGCATCGCGCAGGCGCTCGAGAATCGGTGTGCCGAAGTCGGTCAGTTCGAGCGAATTCACGTATTCGAAGCCAAGCCGCAGCACCGCGACGCCCAGCCGGAAATTGCGGTCGCCGTTCACGCGTTCGAGAAAGCCGAGCGATTCGAGCGTCTGGAGCAAGCGAAAAGTCGTCGTGCGCGGAATGCCGATGCGCCGCGACAACTCGGGCGCCCCCAACACCGGCTCGCGCGCCGAGAACTCGGCGAGGATGCGCAAGCCGCGCTCGAGCCCCGGCACGAGATAGGTGGAACCGCCGGCGATCGATGCGTCTTCGTCCGCGGTGTCGAGATTCTCTGCGGGAGTGTCTTCCTGTTTGCTTCGTCGGGCCATGTTCGGCAATCTTTGTGATCGGGCAATGAACAATGATAGCGCGAGACGATCGGGGTCCATACGCTCGTGGCTTTGTCACGATCATCGAGGTGCGACAGGCCCTGGCTGCTTCGGCCGTTTTCCCGCCGGCGCCTGACACCTGCTGCCGCAACTGGCCGCCAGACGAAAAATGGCCGCAGCAGTGGCTGCGGCCATCAGTGGACTCACTGGAAACAGAAGCGGCGCCATGCGTTGCCGGCACTGCCTCACGCGTCAATTAGCATTGTTTTCATGCCACATGGCGGTGAAGAGAGCGCCCGGCCGATCAGATCGCCCAGCCGCCGAGATAGAACACCGCGAGCACGACAGCGATTGCCACCGTGCCGACATTCAGCTTGCGCCATTCGCCCGCCACGATACGGCCGATCACGAGCGTGGTGAAGCCGAGCATGATGCCCGTCACGATATTCGCCGACAGCACGATATACACCGCGCACACGAGGCCTGACATCGTATCGACGGTGTCGTCGAAATGCAGCTTGCTGACATTGCCGAGCATCAGCAGGCCGACGTACATCAGCGCGGGCGCCGTCGCGTAGGAAGGCACGAGCGCGGCGAGCGGCGAGAGGAACATCACCGCGAGGAAGAGTACGCCGACGACCGTTGCCGCCAGCCCCGTCTTCGCGCCTGCCGCCACGCCCACCGACGATTCGATATACGCCGCCGCCGGCGCGCCGCCGAAGCAGGCCGAGAAGATCGAGCTGAGCGAATCCGCGGTCAGCGCGCGGCCGCCGTTGACGATGCGCCCGTTCTTGTCGATCTGGCCCGCCTGGCCGGCCACGGCGCGGATCGTGCCGGTCGCGTCGAACACGGCGGTCATCACGAGGGCAAGAACGCTCGGCAGCACGGCCATCGAGAGCGCGCCCTTGATGTCCATCGCGCCGATCAGCGACGAATGCCCCGGCGCCGACAGCGACGGCAGCGCGAACACGCCATGAAAACGCACCGACGGATCGAAGATCAGGCCGATCACCGAGAGGCCGATCACGACGAGCAGGATGCCGCCCGGCACGCGCCGGCGCTCCAGGCCAAAGATCGCGGCGAGGCCGAGTACCGACATCAGCACCGGAAAGGCGGTGATATGCCCGAGCGACACCGGCATGCCCGGCGCGGGATTCTTGATGATGAGGCCGACATCGTTGGACGCGATCAGCAGCAGGAACAGGCCGATGCCGATGCCCGTGCCGTGCGCGACGCCCGTCGGCAGATTGCGCAGGATCCACGAGCGCACGCCGGTGACGGAGATCGCGGTGAACACGACGCCCATCAGGAACACCGCGCCGAGCGCGATGGCGGGCGTGAGCCCCTTGCCGAGCACGAGGCCGAAGGCCGTGAACGCGGTCAGCGAGATCGCGCAGCCGATCGCGATCGGCAGACGCGCCCACACGCCCATCAGCAGCGAGCCGAACGCGGTCGTGAGACACACGGCGACGAACACCGCGCTCGTGTCGAAGCCCGCCTTGCCGAGCATGCCCGGCACGACGAACACGGAATAGACCATCGCGAGGAACGTCGTGATGCCCGCGACGACTTCGCGCTTCTGGGTGCTGCCGGTCTGCGAAATGCCGAAATAGCGGTCGAGAAAGCCGCCGCTGGCGGTCTGAACGCTTTCTTCACGCTCCGAAGGGGTGATATCGATGTCGCCAAGCTGCTGGGCGGAGGATTCCAACATGAGCTGCTCCTTTATCAGCACGCTGAAACGGAAATCCGTGCGCAGCGTGTGGAACACGCCCGGCACTGCGGGGTCCGTCGTCAGGGTCGTCTCGTCTGTAGTTCTGGATGATGCCGAGTGACGGGCTCTCGCGGCTGCACTCGGTCAGGACAGAGACTAGGGGAACAGAACGCGGGGTCCAATCCCATGAAAAACATGCCGGTCATGCCAAGGGGCTTATATGCCGCGAATGCCCCATGAAACGGGGCTCCGGCAGGACCGGAAAACGGCCGGACTAGGGCAAACGCCTAGTCCGGCCAGGGCCGCTATTTTACCCGCTCGCCGTTGTGCGGCGCATTACTGTGTTACTGGATGACGCGCGATACGCCGCGTCCGCGCGGGTCGGACATCGGTTCGGGCTTGTCGCCGTCGATGCGGATCGCCTGGATGTCGCCGTTGAAGCCCTGCATCGTGAACTTGTAGCCCTTCGCTTCGAGCTGCTTCACGACTTCGGGATCGAGCTGGTGAAACGGCTCCTGATAGATCGTGTTCGGCGGCAACAGCTGATGATGAAAGCGCGTCGCGCCCACGGCTTCGGGCAGCGGCATGTTGAAGTCGTACACGTTCGTGATGACCTGGAAGATCGACGTGAAGATGCGCGAGCCGCCCGGCGTGCCGATCACCATCGCGACCTTGTCGTCCTTCGTGAGGATGGTCGGCGTCATCGAAGAAAGCGGGCGCTTCTTCGGCGCGATGGAGTTGGCATCGCTGCCGACGACGCCGAACATGTTCGGCACGCCCGGCTTCGACGCGAAGTCGTCCATTTCGTCGTTGAGCACGACGCCCGTGCCTTCCGCGATCACGCCCGCGCCGAAGTAGCCGTTGATCGTGTACGTGTTCGACACCGCGTTGCCCCATTTGTCGACGACCGAGAAGTGCGTCGTCTCCGCCTTCTCCGGCATGGACGTGCCGAGGCCCGGCTGCACGCTCTTCGTGTCCGAAGGCGTATCGGGATTGACCTCCTGCGCGCGCTTCAGGATGTAGTCGTCGTTGACGAGCTGCGCGACCGGCACCTTGTAGAAGTCCGGATCGCCGAGATACTGCGCGCGATCCGCGAACACGCGCTTCTCGATCTCGGACACGAGATGGATGTACTGCGCGGAATCGAGCGGCACGTCGGTGAACTTGTCCTTGAGATCGGCCTTCATCTTCAGCAGCTGCACGAGCCCGATGCCGCCCGAGCTCGGCGGCGGCGCGGTGATCACGCGGTAGCCGTTCCAGCTCGCGGTGATCGGCTGGCGCCACACGGCCTTGTAGTCCTTCAGGTCGCGCTTCGTGATGAGGCCGTGGCCTTCCATCGATTTGGCGATGAGATCGGCCGTGTCGCCTTCGTAGAAGCCTTTCGCGCCTTTGTCGGAAATGCGTTGCAGCGTCTTCGCGAGATCCGGCTGCCTGAACACTTCGCCGGCCTTCATGCCGCCGAAATAGAGGTCGAAGTTGGTCTTGCCGGCGAAATCCTTCGATGCCCTGTCGCGGCGCGCGATCAGTTGATCGTCGACGGTGAAGCCGTCCTGCGCGTACTTGATCGCGGGCGCGAGCACCTGCTTCCACTTCAGCTTGCCAAAGCGCTTTTGCGCCTCCCACATGCCGTCGACGGTGCCCGGCACGCCCACCGCGCGATGCCCGTAGAGGCTCATGCCTTTGATGACCTCGCCCTTGTCGTCGAGATACATGTTGCGCGTGGCGGACATCGGCGCGCGCTCGCGATAATCGAGGAAGTACGGACGATGATCGACATAGAGCGTCATGAAGCCGCCGCCGCCTATATTGCCCGCTTCCGGATACGTGACGGCGAGCGTGAAAGCGATCGCGACGGCTGCATCGACCGCGTTGCCGCCTTGTTTGAAGATCTGCTCGGCGGTGTCGGCGGCGTATTTATCGGCGACCGCGACTGCCGACGCGGTCAGCACTTGCGGCTGGTTCTCCGCGGTTTTCGCGTACGCCGGCGCGGTCTCGACGAATCCCGCCGTGATGAGCGCGGACGCGGCGATCGCGCTGAGCGCGAGCGAGCGCAACCGCGGTGTTTGTTTCAAAAGCATCTCCTGCGATCTCCTTTGTTACGTGCGACGAAAGACTAGACGCTTGTATACCACGACGAGCGCGGCGCGCCCGATGACGCGGCGCAGCGATCAGGGCATCAACTGGCCGCCGTTCACGTCGATGATCTGTCCGGTCACGTAGCGCGACATCGCTTCCGATGCGAGATAGAGGAACGCGCCGCTGCAATCGTCGGGTTCGCCGATGAAGCCCATCGGAATGGATTTGCGGAAGGATTCGAGCTGCTCGGGCGACGTGAAGCGCTCCTGGAACGGCGTCTGGATCACGCCCGGCGCCACGGCATTCACGCGGATGCGCTCCGGCATCAGCTCCTTCGCCATGCCTTTGGTGATCGTGCTGACGAAGCCTTTGGACGCCGCGTAGAGCAGCGCGCCCGGGCCGCCGCCGTTGCGCGCCGCAACAGACGTCACGTTGATGATCGAGCCGCCGCCGCCCGAGCGCAGCGACGGCAGCGCCGCGCGCGTGAACGCGACGACCGAGCGCGCGTTGATGTGCATGATTTCGTCGAAGAGCTCGTCGCTCGCGGACGCGATCGGCTCGCGCTTCACGAGGCTGCCCGCGTTGTTGATGAGCACGTCGATCTTGCCGAAGGTCTCGACGACCTGCGCGACGGCGGCGTCGATGGCTTTCGAATCGCGCACGTCCGCGCCGACGGTGATCGCCGTGACGCCGAGCGCGCGCACGTCCTTCGCGACTTCCTCCGCCTGGTCCTTCGAGCTGTTGTAGTGCACCGCGACATTCGCGCCATATTGCGCGAACGCGCGCGCCGCCGCCGCGCCGATGCCCGTGCTCGCGCCGGTGATGAGAATCGACTTGCCTTTCAGATCGTGCATGAGTGCTCCGTATGGAATGAAGTTTGAAGCGGTTGCCACAAACGAGAGTATGAAGCGAAGCGCGAAAGTGCGTTCGGCGGCGAGGGCGCCGGAAGGTGCGCGACAGCATGCCGAGATACGGGGACGGATCAAGGCCGGGCACCATCGGCTGCGCGTGCGTGTCGAAGAAGGCGCGGGCAGGGCGCCCGCACCATTCCCGAGGAGACAGACATGGCATCGCAAGTCGATCCGATTCCGGAAGACCGTCACGGCGTGATTCCGTACATGGCGGTGGCGGGCTGCGCCAGCGCTATCGACTTCTATACGAAGGTGTTCGGCGCGACCGAAACGTTCCGCATCGAGCAGCCGGACGGGCGCGTCGGCCACGCGGAGTTGTCGATCGGCGGCAACGTGATCTATCTGTGCGACGAGTTCCCCGACTACGGCACGGTCGGCCCGCTTTCGGTCGGCGGCACGCCGGTGATGCTGCATCTCTATGTGAAGGACGTCGACGCGGTCGCGCAACGCGCCGTCGACGAAGGCGCGACCATCCTGCGCCCGGTCGAGGACCAGTTCTACGGCGACCGCGGCGGCAAGCTGCGCGACCCGTTCGGGCACGTATGGTGGATCGCCACGCACATCGAGGATGTGTCGGCCGACGACATGCGCGAGCGCGCGCGCAAGCTCTTCGGCGGCTGATGCGCGCGAGGCGCGTCAGTCCGCCGCCAGCGGCGCTTCCTCGGACTCGGACGCTTCGAACGAATAGTGCTCGACGACGCGCTTCACCGAGCTCCGGAACGCCGCGACGAGATCCGAGCGGATGCCGCTGCTCGGATACGACAGCGCGTACTCGTACTCGATGTCGGTCTCGAACGGCCGCACGACCACGCCATGCGGGCGCCAGACCTTCGCCGCGAACGGCTCGACGATCGAAATGCCGAGGCCGCCCGCAACCATCGCGTAGCGCGTGTGCGCGGTGTCGGTGAAGACCGTGTAGCGCGGCCGGTCCTCGGTGGAGGAAATGAGCGTTTGCTCCGCCTCGTAAGGCTGGCGCGAATTCGGCAGCCAGCCGATGAGCTTCTCGCCGCGCAAGTCGGCCGGACGCACGATTTTCTTTTTCGCGAGCCGGTGCGTGGCGGGCATCGCGCACGATGCCGGCGCCTTGAGCAGCGTCTCCACTTCGATCCCGGCGATCGCGGGAAACGCGAGGCTCAGCGCGACATCGGCCTTGTGGTTCTGCAGGTTGACGAGCACTTCGGGCACTTTCACCGAATCGACCTTGATCGGCACGCCGGGATGGCGCTCGGTGAAATCGGCGAGCACGGGCGGCAGGAGCGTCGTCGCGAGCACGGGCGTGCACGCGACGGTGAGGCCGTCGGACGCTTCCTCGCGGATCATGTCCGCGACCTGCTTCAGGCGCTCCAGACCGAGAAAGTTCTCCTCGACCGACTTGTAGAAGCGCAGGCCGGCGGTCGTCGGATTCAGGCGTCCGCCGATGCGCGAAAACAGGCTGAAGCCCAGATCGGCTTCGAGATCGGCGATCAGGCGGCTGATCGCGGGCTGGGTCACATGTAGCTTTTTTGCTGCGCCGACACTGGTGCCGGTCATGATGAGGCTGCGAAAGGCCTCGATCTGGCGAAAACGGATCATCGTGCTAACGGCTCTAGAGCGGCTGTTGAAACGTATAGGGCGACGCAGATCTTATAGGAAACAAATACTTGCTGCCTCAAACCCGCACGGCGGGCAGTGCGTGCCGCATGCGTCGCGTCAAGGAACCGAACGAGTATTCGAAAAATTTAGTGACTATAAGCACATGTGAGTGGCATCCGCCTTATTGATGCGAAATACTCGCCGCCAGCCTGAACGCGACTGAAAGCGCTCGTGCAAGCTAAATGTGTCCGGTTCGAAGCGCCAGCGCGAAGACAGCGCCGCGCGCCGGACCGGGTTAGAAAGCATTTCGTTAGTTTTGCGAAATTGAGGATTGCCGCTTTGTTTATCGAGATCAGGATAAACAAGCCGGACCGCAAGGATAACGAAAGACAACAATTGACAAAACGAGACAAAGAAGAGGACTCCCCATGACGTTTTTTGCCGTTCCCCACGCATCGATCCGGCGCACGAAGCTCGCCGCGGCGGCGGCCTTGCTTGCGCTGTCCGCATTGAACGCCACGGCGGCGATCGTGCCGCCCGGTGTGACGCTTGCCGCGAAGCAGGAACTCGTGCGCAACAACGGCTCGGAGACCGAGACGCTGGACCCGGCGATGACGGAATCCGTGGGAGCCTACAACCTCACGAGCGACCTGTTCGAAAGCCTGACCGCCACCGACAACGATGGCAAGGTCGTTCCGGGCGTCGCGGAGAAATGGGAGCAGAAGGATCCGACGACCTGGATCTTCCATTTGCGCAAGAATGCGCGCTGGTCGAATGGCGACGCCGTCGGCGCAAACGATTTCGTGTATGGCATCCAGCGTTTCGTCGATCCGAAAACCGCGTCGTCCTACGCAAACGTTTTCGGCGTGTTCCTGCTGAACGGCGCCGATGTCACCGCGGGCAAGAAGCCGGTCAGCGCGATCGGCGTGCGCGCGCTCGACGCGTCCACGGTCGAGGTCAAAACCTCGGGCCCGGTGCCGTTCCTGCCCGAACTGATGTCGAATCCGAACCTCGGGCCGGTGCATCGCGCGAGCGTCGAGAAATACGGCAAGAACTGGACGAAACCCGGCAATCTCGTGAGCAACGGTCCGTTCCAGCTGAAGGACTGGCAGGTCAACAGCAAGATCGTGATGGTGAAGAACCCGAACTACTGGGACAAGGCCAACGTGCAGTTGACGCAGGTCACCTATTTGCCTGTCGAGGACGAGAACACCGACGTGAAGCTCTTCCAGTCCGGCGAAAACGACATGACGTATCAGATGCCGACCGGCACCTACGCGAAATACCGCCAGCAGTTTCCCAACGACGCACGCAACTCGCTGATCCTCGGCACGCGCTACTACGGCTTCAACAATCGCGATCCGCTGCTGAAGGACGTGCGCGTGCGCAAGGCGCTTTCGATGGTCGTCGACCGCGATCTGCTGGCCCAGCGCGTGACCGCCGATGGTCAGATTCCCCTTTACTCCGTGCTGCCGAAGGGCGTGGTCGGCGCGGACGTGACGAACTACGAATGGGCATCGTGGCCCATGGCGAAGCGCGTCGAGGAAGCGAAGAAGCTGCTCGAACAGGCGGGCGTGAAGCCCGGCACCAAGCTTCGTTTCGCGATGAACACGAGCGACTACAACAAGAAGATGGCGATTTTCGTGGCGTCGGAATGGAAGTCGAAGCTGGGCCTCGCAACGGATATCGAGGCGATGGAGTTCAAGGTGCTGCTGAAGAGGCGCCACGAAGGCGACTATCAGATCGCGCGCAACGGCTGGGTGGCGGATTACAACGACGCCACGACTTTCCTGCAGCTCGTGCAATGCGGATCGGACCAGAACGACAACTTCAACTGCAACCCGAAGGCGGACGCGCTCATCAAGGAAGCCAGCCAGACCGTGGATCAGGGCAAGCGCACGCAACTGCAAACGCAGGCCGCCAATATGATCATGGACGACTACCCGTTGCTCCCACTCCTGCAATACGGTCTGCCGCGCCTCGTGAAGAGCTATGTGGGCGGCTATTCGCTGAAGAACCCGATGGATCGCTACCACAGCAAGGATCTCTACATCGTCAGGCACTGACATTACTGACCTAAGCGAAGGGGAACGCTCATGTGGTCTTACACGTTGCGTCGCGTGCTGCTCACGCTGCCGACGCTCCTGATCGTCGTCACGGTCTGCTATCTGCTGCTGCACGCCACGCCCGGGGGGCCGTTCGACGGCGAGCGCGCGGTGCCCGCCGAAGTGCTCGCCAATATGCAGGCGAAGTATCACCTCGGCGAGCCGTTGTGGAAGCAGTATCTGCTCTATCTCGACGGCCTTCTGCACGGCGATCTCGGCGCGTCGTTCCGCTATGCCGACTGGAGCGTAAACGACCTCGTGCTGCGCGCGCTGCCGGTGTCGCTCACGATCGGCGGCGTGTCGATGCTGCTCGCCATCGTGATCGGCGTCGCGCTCGGCATCGCGGCGGCGCTCTATCGGAACAGCATCGCGGACTATGCGCTCATGCTCGTCAGCAACGCGGGCAACGTGTTTCCGTCGTTCGTGCTCGGGCCGGTGCTGATCCTCGTGTTCGCGATCCTGCTGAAGTGGCTGCCGGCGGGCGGCTGGAACGGCTTCCAGCTGCGCTACATGGTGCTGCCGGTCGCGCTGCTCGTGATGATCAACGTCGCGACGGTGGGGCGCGTGACGCGCGCGAGCCTGATCGAAGTGCTCAACACGAACTACATTCGCACCGCGCGCGCGAAGGGCTTGGCCGTGCACACCATCATCCTGCGTCATGCGCTGAAGCCGACGCTGATTCCGGTCGTCTCGGTGATCGGCCCGCTCGCGATCTCGTCGATCACGGCGGCGGTCGTCACGGAGTCGGTGTTCTCGCTGCCGGGCATCGGCAAGCTGATCGTGAACGGCGCCGCGAACCGCGATTACACGCTGGTGCTCGGCCTCGTCGTGCTCGTGACGGTGGTCGCCGTGCTGCTCAACCTGCTGGTCGACCTCGCGTATGCGTGGCTCGATCCGAAAATCCGCTACTGAGAGGGCGCGCGATGAAATCTGCTTCACTTGCACCCATGCTCGACAAGGCGGTCGCGGGCCGCAGCCCGTGGCAGGATGCGCGTGCGCGTTTCCTGCGCAACAAGGCGGCCGTCGTGAGCCTCGTCCTGCTCGTGCTGATCACGCTCGCGTGCGTCATTGGGCCGTGGCTGTCGCCGAACGCGTTCGATTCCACCGACTGGAACGCCACCAGCGTTGCGCCCACGCTCGAGAACTGGCATTTCTTCGGCACCGACGACACCGGCCGCGATCTCTTCGTGCGCTGCCTGATCGGCGGCCGCGTGTCGCTGATGATCGGCGCGCTCGCCACGTTGACATCCGTCACGCTCGGCATCCTGTGGGGCGCGATCGCGGGCTTCGTCGGCGGCCGCGTCGATAACGCGATGATGCGCATCGTCGACATGATGTACGCGATTCCGTACTTGCTCATCGCGATCCTGATGGTGACGCTGCTCGGGCGCGAGTTCTATCTCGTCGTTGTCACCATCACGGTGTTTTCGTGGATGGACATGGCGCGCGTCGTGCGCGGCCAGACGCTTTCGATTCGCTCGAAGGAGTATGTCGAAGCGGCGCGCGCGATCGGCGTGCCGACCTCGCGCATCATCCTGCGGCATGTGGTGCCGAACCTGCTCGGCATCGTCGCGATCTATACCACCGTGACCGTGCCCGCCGTGATTCTCACGGAATCGGTGCTGTCGTTTCTCGGCCTCGGCGTGCAGGAACCGATGACGAGCTGGGGCGTGCTGATCCAGGACGGCGTCGGCGTGATGGAATCGTCGCCGTGGATTCTGCTGTTTCCGGCGGCGCTTTTGTCGATCACGCTTTATTGCATCAACTTTGTCGGCGACGGGCTGCGCGACGCGCTCGATCCGAAGGACAGGTGAGCCATGCCGCTACTCGAAGTCAAGGACCTGCAGGTCGAATTCAGGACGCACGACGCCACCGTGCGCGCCGTCAACGGCGTGAACTTCACGCTGGAGGAGGGCGAGACGCTCGGCATCGTCGGCGAATCGGGCTCGGGCAAGAGCCAGAGCGTGCTCGCCATGCTCGGGCTGCTCGCATCGAACGGGCGCGCGAGCGGCAAGGCGCTGTATCGCGGCGAGAATCTCATTGGCATGCCGCATAAAGCGATGAACCGCATCCGCGGCAATCGCCTCTCGATGATCTTCCAGGACCCGATGAGCTCGCTCAACCCGTATCTGACGATCGAGCGGCAGATGACGGAAGTGCTGGAGCTGCACAAGAACGTCACGCGCCGCGAAGCGAAAAAGCGCGCGATCTCGATGCTCGAAGCCGTGCGCATTCCCGAGGCGGCGCATCGCATCGGGCAGTATCCGCATGAGCTGTCGGGCGGCATGCGCCAGCGCGTGATGATCGCGATGGCCTTGCTGTGCGAGCCCGAAGTGCTCTTCGCCGACGAGCCGACCACCGCGCTCGACGTCACCGTGCAGGCGCAGATACTCCAACTGCTGCGCAATCTGCAGCATGACTTCGGCACGTCGATCGTGCTGATCACGCACGACCTCGGCGTCGTGGCCGGACTGTGCGAGCAAGTGATGGTGATGTACGGCGGCCGCGTGATGGAGCAGTGCGACGCGGCCACGCTGTTCGCGAAGCCTTCGCATCCGTACACCATCGGGCTGCTGCGCGCGCTGCCGCGTCTCGATCACGACGGCGGCGAGCTCGCCGGCATTCCCGGCAATCCGCCGAACATGGCGCACCCTCCGGCGGGCTGTCCGTTTCACGAGCGCTGCGCCGATGCGAGCGACCAATGCGCGCATGAAGCGCCCGCGCTGCAAGCCGTCGATGGCACGCGTTGGCTGCGCGCATGCCATCGTCCCATCGAGGCGATGAAAACCCGTTATCAGGAAACGAGCCATGTCTGACGCGACGATCCTCTCCGTGCGCGACATGCGCGTGCATTTTCAGGTGAAGGCCAAGAGCCGCCTGCCGTGGGCGCCGCGCCGCACGCTCAAGGCGGTCGACGGCGTCAGCTTCGACCTGAAGGCGGGCGAGACGCTCGGCGTCGTCGGCGAATCGGGCTGCGGCAAGTCCACGTTGTCGCGCGCGATCCTGAACCTGATTCCCGCTACCGCCGGCGATATCGTGTGGATGGGTGCGAAGCTCTCGGGCGCATCGAAGCGCGAATGGCATCGCGTGCGCGGCGACGTGCAGATGATCTTCCAGGACCCGCTCGCGTCGCTCGATCCGCGCATGACGATCGGGCAGATCATCGCGGAGCCGCTCGCCGAGCATCGGCCGGGCATGGGCAAGCGCGACATCGAAGAACGGGTGCGCGCGATGATGGCCAGGGTCGGCTTGCGCGAAGAGATGATCAACCGCTATCCGCATGAATTCTCGGGCGGGCAGTGCCAGCGCATCGGCATTGCGCGGGCGTTGATCGTCGAGCCGAAACTCGTTATCTGCGACGAGCCGGTATCCGCGCTCGACGTTTCCATTCAGGCGCAGATCGTCAACCTGCTCAAGTCGCTGCAAAAGGAGATGAAGCTTGCCCTCATCTTCATCGCGCACGATCTGGCCGTGGTGCGCCACATTTCCGATCGCGTGATGGTCATGTATCTCGGCCGCGTGATGGAGCTCGCACAGAAGCACGCGCTCTACGACACGCCGCGCCATCCGTACACGCGCGCGCTGCTTTCCGCCGTGCCGGTGCCGGATCCGGCGGTCGAGCGCGGCAAGGTCGTGCAGATCCTGTCGGGCGATAT
The DNA here is from genome assembly GCF_056930355.1 of Caballeronia sp. 11_S32. Lineage (NCBI taxonomy): Bacteria > Pseudomonadati > Pseudomonadota > Betaproteobacteria > Burkholderiales > Burkholderiaceae > Caballeronia > Caballeronia sp. 11_S32. Next base: position 977,549 of record NZ_JBXOWH010000004.1, on the reverse strand, counting down.
TCCGAGCCCGATCGATCCGCCATCGGGCTGCGTCTTCCATACGCGCTGCCCGATCGCGCAGCCGCGCTGCTCGCGCGAAGTGCCCGCGCTGCGCGCGCTCGGAGCGGATGCGGCGGCGGCGTGCCTCCTTGCGTGAGCCGATAACGCGTTCACGCCCATAACAAGATCAATGACATTCGAGGACACGACTTCCCCGCAATAAACACCGCCCGATGACCCAGGCGCCCCGCGCGCCGCGCGCCTTTCGCTCCGTTCGCCACATCGCCTGTACGCCTCGACGGCATGCGTCGCCAGGTGAGGCGTTTGGCAATCCTGAGTTTCGATCAAGCCGTCAGAAGTTGAATCAAAATTGGAGATACTTTTTCGTGAAAAAACAAAAACGTTCACTCGCGCTATCGATTTTGCTGTTCAGCGGTTTCATGGCCGCCGCGTTCGCCGCGCACGCCGATGAAACCGATGCCCAGCCGCCGTCGCGCCATACGGAGGCGCCGCCGGATTCGCCGCCGAACACCGAAGCGGACGCGCCGGTGAGCAGCCAGGCGAAGTCGAAGGGTTTCATCGAGGATTCGCATCTGAACCTGTTGCTGCGCTCGTTTACCGAGCATGACGAGTTCAAGGGCGCGGGCAAGAAGGACGCGTGGGTGCTGGGCGCGCAGGCGGTGTTCGAATCCGGTTATACGAAGGGACTGATCGGGCTGGGCGGCGACGTGTCGCTCTTCGGCGCGTTCAAGCTGAACGGCGGCGTCGGAGCGGGCAATCGCGTGCACGTGGGCACGGACGGCGGCGGATCGAATCAACTCGCATGGGCGTATCCCGGCGTGTGGGATGTGAAGGCGCGCGTGTCGAACACGGTGCTCAAGTACGGTCAGCAGCTCTTCGACAATCCGTTCCTCGTACCGCATGACAACCGCGCATTGCCGCCGACATACCGCGGCTTCTCGCTCGCGAGCGACGAGATCAAGAACCTCACGCTGAAGGCCGGCACGGTGGACGGCGTGATTGCGCGCGGCATGACCACCGTTACCGGTCTCACAACCGAGTACGGCGGCACGCACGTCTCGCAGTTCACCTACTTCGGCGGCGACTGGACGCGCGGTGACGATACGGCCGTGTCGCTCTACGGCAGCGTCGCGAACAACGTGTGGCAGCAGTATTACCTGACCGCGACGCAGAGCATCGGCGATCCGAAGTCGATTCGCTGGACCGGCGCGTTGAACTACTACTACACGGGCGCGATCGGCGACAAGCGGCAGGGCCCGATCAACAACAACGCGTATTCGCTCGCGTTCGCCGGCACGCACGGAGCGCATACGCTGCAGTTCGCGTTCCAGCAGATCGTGAGCAACCAGACCTTCGACTACATGGGCCAGTCGGCGGGCGACTATCTGTCGAACTCGCTCGATGTCGACTACAACCAGCCGCACGAAAAATCCGTGAGCCTGTCGTACACGCTCAACATGAAGGACTACGGTGTGCCGGGCCTCAAACTGACGATGTGGAGTGCCTACGGCTGGGGCGCCGATGGCACGTCGATGGCCTACAGCGGCAACTCGCAGGCAGGGCATTACTGGTCGGGCGGCGCGGTGGGCGAAGGTCAGCCAATCGGCGGCACGCACTACGAATTCGGCGTGATCCCGAGCTACACGGTGCCGGACGGCAAGTTCAAGAACACGTCGGTCAAGTTCTACTACATGCACCATCACAGCAACAGTGCGTACTATCCGGATGGTTCGAGCGACGTGTACCGCCTGATGGTCAACGTGCCCGTGAACGTCTTCTAAAGCTCTCGAAGGCGGCGCAGTGTAAACCCTACAAAAATACCCATTTACATTACGTTTATCTTTCATTTATAAAGAGAGTGCGTGCTGCGGATTGCCATGTCTCGCCCACGCTCATCGCCCGGCAGGCCTTTCTCTGCCGGGCTTTTTTTTGTCTGCTCGATGCAACCCACTGCAGCTTTCATGCGCTTACGAACGCGGCTTTCATAAGTGAAAACCCCGCGGTTTCTTTCGCTTGACTTACTTGATATATCACATATTGTGTATATCGACGACGAATGAAAACCGTCGCGGGAGGCGCCGTTCGGCGTCCGCATACACAAGGCAAAGTTGCCAAGGAGACAGGCATGGGAATGAACCAGAGTGACCGCCAGGAAGGAGCGTCGCGTCTAGCGTCGCCGTGGGTGCAGTTGGTTTTCGGCGTGATTTGCATGGCGATGATCGCCAACATGCAGTACGGCTGGACACTCTTCGTCAATCCGATCGACGAGAAGTATCACTGGGGTCGCGCGGCGATCCAGGTGGCGTTCACGATCTTCGTCGTGACGGAAACATGGCTCGTGCCGATCGAAGGCTATCTCGTCGACAAGTACGGACCGCGCCCTGTCGTGGTCGGCGGCGGCCTGCTGTGCGCGATCGCGTGGGCGATCAACTCGGTGGCGTCGTCGTTGCCGCTCCTGTACTTCGCGGCGGCGGTGGGCGGCGTGGGCGCGGGCGCGGTGTACGGCACCTGCGTCGGCAATGCGCTCAAATGGTTCCCGGCGCGGCGTGGACTGGCGGCGGGCATCACGGCGGCGGGCTTCGGGATGGGCTCGGCCGCGACCGTCGTGCCGATCGCGCACATGATCAAGTCGAGCGGCTACGAAGCGACCTTCCTGTGGTTCGGCCTCGGCCAGGGGCTCATCGTGTTCCTGCTCGGCATGGCGCTCTTTGCGCCGCCCGCGCAGATGATCGCGTCGGTGAAGAGCACGGTGAAGGCCGCGGTCTACAACGCGAGCCCGAAACAGGTGTTGCAGTCGCCGATCTTCTGGGTCATGTACCTGATGTTCGTGATGATGGCCGCCGGCGGCCTGATGGCGACCGCGCAGCTCGGGCCGATCGCGAAGGACTTCGGTCTGCACGATTCGCCCGTGTCGATCCTCGGTCTGACGCTGCCCGCGCTGACCTTCGCGCTCACGATCGACCGGGTGCTCAACGGCCTGACGCGGCCGTTCTTTGGCTGGGTATCGGATCGCATCGGGCGGGAGAACACGATGTTCCTCGCCTTCGCGATCGAAGCGGTGGGCATCGTCGCGTTGTCGAAGTATGGGCATAGCCCGGTCGCGTTCGTCGTGCTGACGGGCATCGTGTTCTTCGCGTGGGGCGAAATCTATAGTCTGTTCCCGGCGACGTGCGGCGATACCTTCGGTCCGAAGTTCGCGGCGACCAACGCGGGTCTGCTCTATACGGCGAAGGGCACGGCCGCGCTTCTGGTGCCGTTCTCGAGCGTCATCACGACGATGACCGGAAGCTGGCACGCGGTCTTCATGCTCGCGGCGGGCATGGCGGCGATCTCGGCGCTGCTTGCGATCTTCGTGCTGAAGCCGATGCGCAATGCACATTCGCAGAAGCACGCGCGCAGTGCATCGCTGGACATGCCGTACACGCCATTGAAGGAATGACGTCGAGGGCATGACGCAGGCAGGGCGGGCGACCCGGCGTGTCGCCCGCTTATAGTTATCGAGCTTGCGCTTGTCCGCTGTTTGCGACTGATGATGCGGCATGTGAGCCGCATCGCGGATGCGCGTCTTGTCGTGCCGCCGGCAGATGGTCTCCTCGCTCCCTTATCCCGTGATTCATCCCCGTGGTTCGAGCGCTCCCGGGACGCTACGGCGACGCGCGAAACGAAAGCAGATGACGCCTCGGATTGGATGCGCCGCGCTCGTCGTCGCGATACGCGAGGCGCGGCACGCATGCATCGATGCTGGCGGCCCGCGCCCGAAATGCCAACGCGGACGCCGGCGCGACGAGAGCGAGAAGTGCCAGACCCAGATAAGCGTTCATGCCTGTCTCCATCCGATGCCGGTTCGATGATGCCGCCGGCGGTTGCACAATGAACATAGTGTCGTCGTGCGCGGCGGGCGGGCAAACCCGGCTCGCGCGGGGACGGCGCGATTATTCAGGAGACAGACGAAGCGAGCCCCGCATGCGGAGGGGCGAACGCTCAGAAGCGCGTGCCCACGCTGCAGCCGCCAAAGCCGCCGCCGTTGCTCGCGAAGAGGCCGCAGCCGAAGAGGCCGCAGCCGGAAAGGGCAAGGCACGCGGCCACGAGAACAGCGGCGGCGCGAAGAAAACGAAAGTGCTTCATATCGACATCGGAATAGGGAAAGGCGGGCGCGATTCTCGCCGACCACGCCTGCGCCGATGTCAAAAAAAGTCGCCGCCTCAGCCCGGCTTGCCATCCTCGCGCGGCCTGAAGAGCGGCGCCGCATACGCCGCGACATATAGCGCGAACGCGAGCGCCCAGCAGATGCCCGCGGCGAAGATCCATGTCGTGTGCCACGAGGGCGCGGCGAGCGGTCCGAGCACGCGCAGCGCGCCGGCCGCCATCACGAGCGCGTAGCACGCGACATCGCGTTTGTCCGCGACGAGCGGCCGCCCCGTATGCCCGCGCGCGGTGCGCGTGATCATCGCGATGATCGCGCCGCCGATCGCGCCGGTGGCGAACGCATGCATCGCGAGGCTGTGCGGTACGCGCGTCCATCCGAGCGCGGACAGCGCGAGCAGCGCGAAGCCGACCGGCAGCCATGCATAGGCGAGATGCAGGATCGCGAGAATCGGCCGGCCGCGCACGGCGTACGATCGCCAGCCGATCATCCGCGCGAGATGCACGCCGCACGCTAAGAGGGCGAGCGGCGCGACGATCGCGCCATCGAGCGCGAAGGCGTCCGCGAAGAACGCCGCGAGCGTGAGCGGCGCGATCGTCAGTTCGACGAAGCGCCAACGCCGCGCGACGAAGCCGGGAATTGCGTTGGCGGTGAACATCGGGATCACGCGGCCACCGATCACGCCGACGAGCAGCACGACGATGCCCGCCGACGCGTACACGGCGCGCATCGCGAGATCGGGGCCCGCGTCGATCGACAAGGCGTGGAATGCGGCATTCAGCGCGCCGAACGCGAGCAGCACGACCGCGATGAAGTAGTTGCGCCGGTTGCCCGCTTTCACGAGCACGCGCAGCAGCAACAGCGCGGCGGCCGGGAGGAATGTACTGTCGACGATCGCGGCGGGCAGCGCCGGGCCGCTCCACGCGAGCACGCGTCCGGCGAGCCAGAGGAGCACGAGCGCGGCGAGCGCCGCGCCCTTGGCCGTGTCGCGGCCGGTCCACGCGCGCACGGCAGTCAGCAGAAAGCCGACGATGATCGCCGCCGCGAAGCCGAACACCATTTCGTGCGCGTGCCAGCCGATCGGGTCCGCGCGCAGCAGGTAGCCGCCGCGAACCGGCACGCCCGACAGCACGAGCATCCACACGGTCAGCGCGAGCGCGCCGAAGGCCGCGCCGCACAGATACAACGGCCTGAAGCCGAGATTGAGCAGCGCCAGGCGCCGCCGATGCTTCGGTTCGCGCCTCTCGGGCGCAGCGACGAAAACGGCATTGGGTTCTGCGATCTTCATGACATCCTCACGATGAAACCGTCGTGCGCGCGAGCGCAAGGAGCGCAAGCGAGCGCACGCACAAGTAACCGATTAGCAGATTCGCGCCGACGAACATCGGCAGCGCGAGCGCGCGCGCGGCGGGCACGCCGGCGAGCGCGAGCTTCACGCACGCGAGCGTCCCCGACGCCGCGCCGAAGCTGTATGCCCACCACGAATGCGCGAAGGGCTGAGCGCCGAGCCACGATTTGAGCCGCAAGCCGACGAGCAACTGGAAGAGTCCGTAGCCGAGCAGCATGACGAGCCACCGGCTGGCCGCGCCCGGCTCGACGGCGAGCACCGCCGCCGCGCACACGACGGGCGGCGCGAACTGGATGCCGACGAGCGAACGCTCCGCGACCGGCATCGGCTCGCGGTGCCACAGCCTGCGCAGCACGAGCGGTTCGAGCGCGAGCCACGAGAAGACGCCGGCGCCGAGCAGCAGCCACGCCCAGTCGGCGGCGCCGAGCGCGCCGAGCGCGGCCGCGCCGGTGAAGTTGCCGGCGACGGTCGGCAGATAGATCGTCGGCGCGGTATCGGCGACTTCGCGGCCGCCTTGCCACAGCACGCCGGTGTGCCACGCGGAAAACGCGAGATGCCACGCAATGCCCGCGAGCGTCAGCAGCGATGCAAGCGGGCGCGAATACGGCAGCACGGCCTGCGCGACGAGAAAAGTGGAGATGCCGATGAGCGCGGGCGTCGCGCCGCCGACCGGATGCGCGAATTCATCGGCGACGCGCGCCGGGTCGCGCAGCGCATGCGCGCCATAGGCGAGCACGAGCGCGCCCCAGACGAGCGTCGCGACGGCGAGCACCGCTTCGCCCGCCACGGCCGGCGCGTTCCATAGCCGCACCGCGACGCGCCACGATTGCCCGAGCCCGGACAGGCCGAGCACGATGCTGAAGAGCGAAGCGGGGACATGGGAGCGGTTCACGGTTTCATCGCCTCGATCAGTGAGGAATCGGCTGCTTGACCGGATCGGCCTCGCCGACGAGCGCGAACACGAGCAGCTTCGCCGGCTTCGTCGCGCTCGCGTTCTTCGAGACGACGTGATGCGCGCCCGGCGGCTCGTACCACGATTCGCCCGGGCCGTAGGTCTTCGCGGCCGAGCCTTCGAGCTGCGAGGTCACATGGCCTTCGAGGACGTACGCGAAGATCGACCCCGGATGCATGTGCGCTTCGGACGCCTGGCCCGGCTTGTACGCGACCGTCGCCATCAGCACGTTCTTGCGGGCTGCTTCGGGAATGGCCTGCTTCATGACCGGCGTGACGGTCTCCGCGTCCTTCGTGTCGTGCGCCGAGGCATGCGCCGCACCGATCGTCAGCGCGGCCGCCACAAGGAGAATGCTGCGAATGCTCATGTCGATGTCCTCACGCGGGCGTCTTGCGGAACGCGATCGCGAAGCGGTTCCAGCTGTTGATCGCGCACACGAGCAGCGTCAGGTCGGCGATTTCCTCGTCGCTGAAGTGCGGCCTCACGGCTTCCCATACGACATCGGGCACGTGGTCTTGCGAGATCAGCGTCAACGCCTCGGTCCATTCCAGCGCGGCGCGTTCGCGGTCGGTGAAGAACGGCGTTTCGCGCCACACGACCACGGTTGCGAGACGCCGGTCCGTCTCGCCGCCCTTGCGCGCATCGGTCGTGTGCATGTCGACGCAGAACGCACAGCCGTTGATCTGCGAAGCGCGCAGGCGCACCAGCTCGGTCAGCGATTTTTCGAGCGCCGACTTGGCGATGCGCTCTTCGACGCCAACGAGCGCCTTGATCGCGGCGGGGCTGGCCTTATAGAAATCGAGACGTTGTTCCATGGAAGTATCCTCTTTGCTTGGTTTCGGAAGGTGCGCCACATCGGCGCGGCAAGAGAAGATTAGGCCTCGGAGCGGTCATTTGAAATGACCGGTTTTCAGGAATTTTGGGTGACCAGCGAAGCGTTTCGAAGCGGTTGCCGCGCGACGCTGGAACACAAAAAAACCCGCGGGCGAATGCGCCGCGGGTCGAGAGGGCGCCGTGTTCCGCGCGAAAATCAGTCGAGCGCCGTGGCCGGGCCGAAGAACTCGTAGCGGCTCTGCGCGTCGGGCACGCCGAGCGCCTTCAGATGCTTCTTCACGGCCTTCATGAATGCCTTCGGTCCGAGGAAGTACGCGTCGACATCGCGGTTCTTCGGCAGCCAGGTGTCGAGCAGCTTCTCGTCGACGAAGCCGATGCCGTGCGCTTCATGATCGCCGTCGCGCTTGTGCTCGTAGCAGTAAAAACGCTTCAGCTGCGGATGACGCGCCGCCAGATCCTCGATGACCGCACGGAACGCATGCACGCCGCCGTGCCGCGCCGAGTGGATGAAGTGGACCGGGCGCTTCGTTTCGAGCGCGGCCTGCAGCATCGCGAGCGTGGGCGTGATGCCGACGCCGCCGCTGATCAGCACGAGTGGCTTGTCGCTCTGTTCGAGCCGGAAGTCGCCGGCGGGCGGATAGAGATCCAGCACGTCGTTCTCGCGCACGTTCTCGTGCAGGAAGTTCGACACCTTGCCGTTCGTCTCGCGTTTCACGCTGATGCGGTATTCGCGGCCATTGGGCGCGGCGGAGAGCGAGTAGTTGCGGCGCAGTTCTTCGCCGTCGATGAACATGCGCAGACCGATGTACTGGCCCGGATGGAAGTCGAGCAGGGCGGCGCCGTCCTCGGGCACGAGATAGAACGACGTGATTTCATCGCTCTCCTTCTCCTTGCGCGCGACTACGAAGCGCCGCGTGCCGCGCCAGCCGCCCGGCGCCTTTTCGCGCTCGCTGTAGATGCCTTCCTCGAGCCCGATCAGCAGATCGGCGAGCTGCCCGTAAGCGGCTGCCCACGCATCGATGACCGCGTCGGTGGCGATTTCCTCGCCGAGCACCTCGCGGATCGACTTGAGCAGGCAGGTTCCGACGATCGGATAATGCTCCGGCTGAATGTTCAGCGCGACGTGCTTGTTGATGATCTGCCCGACGAGGCCGCCGAGCTTTTCCAGTTCGTCGATGTGACGTGCGTACATCAGCACGCCGTTGGCGAGCGCGCGTTGCTGCGCGCCGCTCGCCTGGTGCGCCTGGTTGAACATCGCGCGCACTTCCGGGTACTCGGTGAACATCTTGTTGTAGAAGTGCCTGGTGAGCGCCTCACCGCCGCTTTCGAGAAGAGGGACGGTTGCCTTGACGATGGCACGGTGTTCTGCTGACAGCATTCTTCGGTTCCTCGTGTGATGAAGGCGGAAGCGGGGCGCTTCCGCGTCGAAATCTTCGGCACAATCTTATACACGAACCGTGCCAAGGTAGAATCGTCGATAAATCAATTGCTTAATGTTTGCCATGGTCGATTCGACTCTAGTCAAAAAGACTGCTGAAGTAGTCGCAATGACTTCACGGGTGCTGCTCGATGCCCTCGTTCCGCTGATCGAGGACCTGTCGAGCGAGATGCCCGACACCGAGCGCTACAGGCGTCTGCTGCACACCTTGCGCGCGCTGTTTCCGAGCGACGCCACCGCCCTTTTGCGGCTCGATGGCGACACGCTCGTGCCGCTCGCCATCGACGGTCTGTCGAGCGATACGCTCGGCCGGCGCTTTCGCGTGAGCGAGCATCCGCGGTTCGCGCGCATCCTCGCGCGCGAGGAGCCGACGCGCTTCGCCGCGGGCTCCGATCTGCCCGATCCCTACGACGGACTCGTGAAAGGCGTGAGCGGACATCTGGAGGTGCACGATTGTCTCGGCTGCCCGCTCATCATCAAAGGGCACGCGTGGGGATTGCTCACGCTCGATGCGCTCGATCCCGCGCGCTTCGACGGCATCGACATGGCCTCCCTCCAGGCGTTCCTCAGTCTCGCGGCGGCGACGGTGAGCGTGTCCGAGCGCATCGATACGCTGGCGCGAACGAGCGAGGCCGAGCGACAGCGCGCGGAGGTGTACCGGCAGGCGAGCGGGCCGCGCCGGCGCGAGATGATCGGCAGCAGCGGGCCGCACAACCGTCTGCAGGAAGAAATCGCGATCGTCGCGTCGAGCGATCTCACGGTGCTCATCACCGGCGAGACGGGCGTCGGCAAGGAACTGGTCGCGAGCGAAATCCACGCGCTGTCGCCGCGGGCCGACAAGCCGCTCGTCAGCCTCAACTGCGCGGCGCTGCCCGATACGCTCGTCGAAAGCGAGCTGTTCGGGCACGTGCGCGGCGCGTTTTCGGGCGCGTCGTCGGACCGGCGCGGCAAATTCGAGCTCGCCGACGGCGGCACGCTCTTTCTCGACGAAGTGGGCGAACTGCCGCTGCCCGTGCAGGCGAAGCTCCTGCGCGTGCTGCAGAACGGCCAGTTGCAGCGCATCGGCTCGGACAGCGAGCACAAGGTCGATGTGCGGCTGATCGCCGCAACCAATCGCGATCTCGCCGAGGAAGTGCGCGAAGGGCGCTTTCGCGCGGATTTTTATCACCGGCTGTCGGTGTATCCGCTCGTCGTGCCGCCGCTGCGCGAGCGCGGGCGGGACGTGCTCCTGCTCGCAGGCTACTTTCTCGAAGAGAACCGTTCGCGCCTCGGCCTGCTCAGCCTGCGTCTTTCCCCTGACGCGCAGGCCGCGCTGCTCGCGTATCGCTGGCCCGGCAACGTGCGCGAGCTGGAGCATCTCGTCGGACGTAGCGCGCTCAAGGCGCTCGCGGCGCATCGGGAGCGCCCGCGCATCCTCACGCTGACGGCCGCTGATCTGACGCTCGCGGGCGACGGCGCCACCGCGCCGGATACGCCGCCGACGATGCCATCGCCCGCGCCGGGCGCGGACTTTCGCGAAGCGGTGACGGTCTACGAGCGCACGCTCATCCTCGACGCGCTCAAGCGTCACGACCAGAACTGGGCATCGGCCGCGCGCGAGCTCGGCATGGATCGCGCGAATCTCAATCGCCTGGCGAAGCGGCTCGGTCTCAAATGACCGGTCCGCGCGGCGCCGGCAGCGCATCGCGTATCTCGAAATGATCGGTTTGGCGGCGCAAACCAACCTTCCATAATCCACAGCCGGCTGCCACAAGGCAATTGCTCATCTCAAAAAGATCCGATTCATTGTTCGAACGCAAAAAACGTTCAGGTGTGTCATACGCATCGATGTCACGCATTGAGACAATCTCAAAGCTGGGAAAAACGGGCTGTCTCTTCTAAGATCAGAAAAGCCAATCGCAACCCATCGGCGGCAAGACCATTGCAGTGCCATGAAGAACCGCGTCGGACGACACGCATGAAGCGTCCGGCAAATCGAACAACGGCAAATCGACAACGGGGGTTACGTGCGAAACGTGGCAAAGCGCAGTGCTTTCATGTTGTCCGCGCTCTTCGCCTTTTTCAGCATCGCGGCGTTCGCGGCAGACGCCCCGAAGGAAACGCCCTCCGGGGGCGCACCGCTCGAACGTGCGCCGGATACGATGCAGGCCCGCGTGATGGGCTGTGCGGCCTGTCATGGCCCGCACGGCGAGGGCACCGACAACGACTACTTCCCGCGCCTGTCCGGTAAGCCCGCCGGCTATCTGTACAACCAGCTGCTCGCGTTCCGCGATGGCCGGCGCAAGTATCCGCCGATGAACTACCTGCTTGCGTATCTGCCCGACGCGTATCTGAAGCAGATCGCCGAGTATTTCGCGAGCGAGCGCCCGCCGTTCCCGCCGCCCGCCGCCGTCACCGTCGATGCGAAGACGCTCGATCTCGGCAAGGCGCTCGTCACGAAGGGCGATGCATCGCGCAAGGTGCCTGCCTGCGTGAGCTGCCACGGCGCGGCCATGACCGGCATGGAGCCCGCCATTCCCGGGCTGCTGGGCCTGCACGCGGACTATCTCAGCGCGCAGCTCGGCGCGTGGCGCTACGGCACGCGCTCGACCGTCCCGCCCGATTGCATGGGGCAGGTCGCGAAGCTGCTTTCGGAGCGCGACATCACCGCGATCGCCGCCTATCTCGCGTCGCTGCCCGCGCCGGCCAATCCGGTGCCGGTGGCTGCCGGTTCGATCAAGATGCCGCTCGCCTGCGGCAGCGTTCACAACTAACCGAGGACCCGACGTGCTCCGTTTTCGACATATCCGAGCGCTGACCGTCGCGGTCTTCATGGCGGCGTGCGCCGCGCCTTTGGCATCGACCGCGGCGCAAGCGGCTGACGCCGCCACCATCAAGCGCGGCGAATACCTCGCGCGCGCGGGCGACTGCATCGCGTGCCACACGCTGCCCGCGGGCAAGACCTTCGGCGGCGGCCGTCCGATGGACACGCCCTTCGGCACGCTCTATACGCCCAATATTTCGTCGGACAAAGAGACGGGCCTGGGTCAATGGAGCGCCGACGAGTTCTACGCGATGATGCACACCGGCAAGTCCCGCGACGGCTCGCTGCTCTATCCCGCCATGCCCTTTGCGTCCTATACAAAGGTCACGCGCGCCGACTCCGACGCCATCTACGCGTTCCTGATGTCCACGCCGCCCGTGCATCAGCCGAACCGGCCGCATGAGCTGCGCTTTCCGTTCAATCAGCGGCAACTGCTGCTTGGCTGGCGCTCGCTCTTTTTCAAGGAGGGCGAGTATCAGCCCGATCCGAAGCAGTCGGCCGAATGGAACCGCGGCGCCTATCTCGTCGAAGGCCTCGGGCATTGCTCGATGTGCCACACGGCGATCAACGCGCTCGGCGGCAACGTGTCGTCGAAGGCGTTCGAAGGCGGCCTGATCCCGATTCAGAACTGGTACGCGCCGTCGCTCACGTCGAACAAGGAAGCGGGCTTGGGCGACTGGAGCATCGAGGACATCGTCGGACTGCTGCATGCGGGCGTGTCGAATCGCGGCGCGGTCTATGGTCCGATGGCCGAAGTTGTCTACGACAGCCTCCAATATCTGACCGAGGAAGACGTCCGCGCGATGTCCGTCTATCTGAAGGCGCTGCCCGCGCGGTCCGGCGACAAGTCGGAGCCGCCGAGCCAGGCCGTCGTCGAACAGAAAACGAGCCTCTCGCCGCTCGGCAAAAAAATCTACGACGCCCAATGCGCCGAATGTCACGCGGCGCAAGGCCAGGGCAAGCCGCCCGATTTCCCGCCGCTCGCGAACAACCAGTCGATCGTGATGAGTTCGGCCGTGAACCCGATCCGCATGGTGCTGAACGGCGGCTATCCGCCGGGCACGTTCAAGAACCCGAAGCCCTACGGCATGCCGCCGTTCGCGCAGTCGCTCTCGGATGTCGAGGTCGCGGCGGTGGTCACGTACATCCGCACCGCGTGGGGCAATCGCGGCACGCCGGTGACCGTGAAGGAAGTGAACGAATTGCGTTCGGCGCCACTTTATTGAACATCGACACACCATGACCGAAGACCCGAATGAAATCGCGAAGGATGACGCGAAGCTCGACGAGATCGTGAAGCGCGGCCCGTCGGGCGCGATCGCGCTCGCGGGCATCGCGACCGCCATCGTGATCGGCATCTGGTTCATCTTCTACTTCGCCGTGTTCCTGCCGCGTGGCGTGATCCAGTGATTCACTAAGACAAGCGCATATGGCCATCAATCCAAGCTCGCACGACGTCGCCGAACGGGTCGAACGGCGCTGGGCGATTCTCGTACTCGTCATCGTCGGCGTGCTGGTCGCGATGGTCGTCTATACCGGCATTCACTGGGCGATGATGCCGCCCTCGCGCGTCGAGACGATTCGCCCCGAAACGCTGCACGTGTCGGGCGAGTTCATCGAGAGCAATCTCGGCAGCGCGCCCGAGGCGGACGGCTCGGTCACGGTGCGCATCGTCGCGCAGCAGTACTCGTTCACGCCGCAGTGCCTCGTCGTGCCGGCGGGCGTGCCGGTCACGTTCCGCGCGACGAGCTCCGACGTCGTGCACGGTTTTCTGATCACCAACACCAACATCAATTCGATGCTGGAGCCGGGTTACGTCTCGACCTTCAAGACGACCTTCGACAAGCCCGGCGAGCATTTGATGCCCTGCCACGAGTACTGCGGCACCGGGCATCAGAACATGTGGGCGCATGTAAAGGTGGTGGATCGCGCCGAATTCATGCAGATGGCCGACAAGCTGCCGGCCAATTCGCGGAGAGTGTCCTGTGTTCAATAGCAAGCGCCTCGTACTCGCGCATTTCTGGCTGGCGTTCATCGCCTTCGGCGTTGCGCTGCTGCTCGGCGCATGGCAGATGCTCGTGCGCAGCCCGCTGCATCCGTGGCTGCAGAATCCCGAGCTGTACTATCGCTCGGTGACGGAGCACGGCACCGTGATGGGCTACGCGTTTCCGACGCTCATCGCGATGGGCTTCGGCTATGCGGTCAGCGAGCTCGCGCTCAAGCGCCCGCTCGTCGGGCTGCGCTGGGCGTGGCTCGGCTTCTGGCTCGTGGCCATCGGCGCGGTCACGGCGACGGTGCCCGTCGCGATGGGCCTCGCCTCCGTGCTCTATACCTTCTATCCGCCGATGATCGGCAACGTGTTCTATTACGTCGGCGTGGTGTTCGTCGTGGTCGGCTCGTGGGTTTGGGTCGCGCTGATGTCGGTGAATCTCGCTTCGTGGAAGCGCGAGAACCGCGGCAAGCCTGTGCCGCTCGCGATGTTCGCAACGGTCGCGGGCGCGTATCTGTGGGGCTGGACGGCGGTGGGCGCGGCGATCGAGGTGATCTTCATGATCCTGCCGGTCGCGATCGGCTGGAAGACCACTATCGACGCGGGCCTCGCGCGCGTGTTCTTCTCGTGGACGCTGCACGCGATCGTCTACTTCTGGCTGATTCCGGCGTATATCGCGTACTACACGATCATTCCGCGCGCGATCGGCGGCCGCCTGTACAGCGATGCGATGGCGCGCATCTCGTTCATCCTGTTCCTCGTCGTGTCGATGCCGATCGGCATCCACCATCTGTTCGCCGATCCGCAAGTGGGCTCGGGCTTCAAGTTCCTGCATTCGGTGTTCACCGCGCTCGTCTCGGTGCCGACGCTGCTCACCGTGTTCACGATCTCGGCGTCGGTGGAGATCGCGGCGCGCCTGCGCGGCGGCAAGGGGGCGCTCGGCTGGATCAAGGCGCTGCCCTGGGACAACCCGATGATGCTCGCCGTCGCGTTCTCCTTCGTGATGCTCGGCTTCGGCGGCGCGGGCGGTCTCATCAACATGAGCTATCAGCTCGACTCCACCGTGCACAACACGCAATGGATCACGGGCCATTTCCATCTGATCTTCGCGGGCGCGATCGTCATCATGTACTTCGTGATCGCGTATGACCTGTGGCCGCACTTGACGGGCCGCGCGCTGCAAAGCGTGAAGCTGATGCGCTGGCAGTTGTGGCTGTGGTTCATCGGCATGATCGTGCTGACGTTCCCGTGGCATTTCGTCGGCATTCTGGGGATGCCGCGGCGCATGGCGTTCTACGACTACAAGGACCCGGAGATCGCGGCGCAGGCGCTGTCGGTCGTGATCTCGGTGGTGGGCGGATTCATCCTGGTTGTGTCGGCGGTGCTGTTCTTCATCGTGCTGATCAAGGCGCATCGCGCGCCGAAGATCGCGGTCGAGGAGTTCAGCTTCAGCCGCGCGGTGCATGAGCCGCGCACCATACCGGTTGCATTGAACGGCTTCGCGTTGTGGCTCGTGCTGATGATCGGCCTCACGCTCGTCAACTACGGCTTTCCGATCGCGCAACTGCTCGCGCGTTCGGACACGGCGGTGCCCGCGGTGCCGATCGGAGCGCAGCGATGAGCGACGAACGCCTCTTCACATTCCGCAACCGCTGGTTCTCGGTCAGCGTATTGGGGACGATCGCCCTTGCGGTGATATCGATTTTGATCGGCTTCGTGTGGTTGCCTTCGGTGCATCGCGATGCGCAGTTCACCGGCATCTGGAACGCGATCTGCAGCGCGGCGGGCGTGCCGCGCAGCTGGTATTCGGGCGATACGACGGTCGAGCCGAAGATGAAGCTGACGAGCGTCGAGGTCACGCCGCAACTGCTTGCGAATGCGAGCGCGAACTCGATCGGGCGCGGCGCGACCTTGGCCTTGCGCTGCACGATGTGTCACGGCGAGCGCGGCATGAGCGAGGCCAACTCGCCGAATCTCGCGGGTCAGTATGCGTCGGTGATCTACAAGCAGCTGATCGATTTTCAGAAGGGCGCGCGGACCAATGCGGTGATGTCGCCGATGGCGATGAACCTGAGCGATCAGGACATGCGCGATCTCGCGGCTTACTATGCGAGCTTGCCGAGGCCGCCCGCGCAGCGCAAGGTGAGCGATTCGCTTGCGCCGCCGATCGTCGCGCATGGCGCGCCGATGCGCAATATCGCGCCTTGTGCGGCGTGTCATGGGGGCATCGATAACAAGGCGGGCAGTCCCTGGCTCGATGGGTTGCCGGCGTCTTATACCAAGGCGCAACTGGTTGCGTTCTCCAATGGCACCCGGACGAACGATATCAATGAAGTCATGCGCAATGTTGCGCGCAACATGACGCCTGAGGAGATCGATGCCGCGGCGATGTATTACGCCAGGGAGTTGAATGCCGGGGCGAAGTGATTAGGGTTGGGGCCTGGGTGTGGTCGGGGTGGGTTTTCGCCGGATCCCGTGTTCATGTTGGTCTATTAGCGTTGCCCCTATGCGGGGCGGCAGTCACTTTCTTTGCTGCTGCAAAGAAAGTAACCAAAGAAACAGCTATCCCCATCCAAAGTGCTTCAGGCCGGCCCCGGCACAGAAGATGGTATGTGGTCCGGCAGTAGCGAGTGCCCTCAAAGGTCTAATCGGGCTTGGATCGCGCACGGTCTGCCACATCGCGCCGCATAACTGACTGGTAAGGCGCCAAATAGCTCCGGCCCGCTGCGCGGCCGACCAGTCCACCGGGGATGCGTGTGCTTCCTTACTAACGCTTCTATCTCACTGCATCCGTATCTCGCTGGTTCCCCTTGCAGACCCAACGGCAGCGCGTAGCGCTGTGCCGGAGCTATATGGTGCTGAACCAGCGTCCTTAATGTTCTAGCTTGTCAGACCGTGCGCGGTCCACGCCCGGTTAGGCCTATGAGGGCACTCGCTACTGCCGGACCACGTGCCATCTTCTGTGCCGGGGCCGGCTTGAAGCACTTTGGATGGGACAAGCTGTTTCTTTGGTTACTTTCTTTGCAGCAGCAAAGAAAGTGACTGCCGCCCCGCACAGGGGCAGTGCCAATAGACCGACACGAAAGCAGGATTGCACAGAAGCGCAGATAGACAGCGGCCGGCCCCCGAAACACCAGCGACAGCAGCAAAGAAAGCGACTGCCGCCCCGCACAGGGGCAGTGCCAATAGACCGACACGAAAGCAGGATTGCACAGAAGCGCAGATAGACAGCGGCCGGCCCCCGAAACACCAGCGACAGCAAAAGAAAGCGACTGCCGCCCCGCACAGGGGCAACGCCAATAGACCGACACGAAAGCAGAATTCCAAGAAAGCGCAGGCAAGCGAAAACCAAAAGCCAACCGCTGCTAAGCGAACAGGGGCTTCATTGCCCCCTCACGACGCTTTCTGTATCGTGGCCCGAAGAATGCTGAAAAAACCGGCAGATCAAAGGAAAGCAAATCCCAAATGGAACCCCAAAGCGAAGCAATCAAAACCGACGTATTGATCATCGGCGCGGGCCCCGTAGGCCTATTCGCCGCATTCGAGGCTGGCGTGATCGGCCTCACATGCCAGATCGTCGATACGCTCGAGCGCATCGGCGGGCAGTGCATCGAGCTCTATCCCGACAAGCCGATCTACGATATCCCCGCGATCCCGTCATGCACCGCGCGTGAACTCGTCGATCGTCTGCTGGAGCAGATCCTGCCCTTCGATGTGCCGATCCATCTAGATCAACGCGTGGAGTCCGTGATCCAGCGCGACGATCACCGCTGGACGGTCACGACCGCGCGCGGCATGACGTTCGACTGCGCCGCGATCATGATTGCCGCGGGCAACGGCGCGTTCGTGCCGCAACGCCTGCAGTTGCCCGAAGCAGCCGCGCTCGAAGGAAGCGACATTCACTACAGCGTCTCGCGCGCGGCGGATTTCGCGGACAAGGAAATCATCGTCGCGGGCGGCGGCGATTCGGCCCTCGACTGGGCGCTCGCGCTGAAGGGCATCGCGAGGAAGCTCACGCTCGTGCATCGGCGCAATGGCTTCTCGGCGACGGCGAACTCCGTCGCGACGATGAAACGCGCGGTCGATGCGGGCGAAATGGACTTCGTCGTCGGCATGATCGAGTCGCTCGATGCGCCCGACGGCAAGCTGCGCGGCGTGCGCATCAAGCAGGTCGAAGGCGCGACGGATATCGCCGCGGACAAGATCGTCGCGATGTACGGCCTCGTCTCGGAGCTGGGGCCGATCGCCGCATGGAATCTGGATGTGCGCGGCGGGCGTATCGAAGTGGATACGTCGAACTATGAATCGTCGCGGCCCGGCATTTTCGCGATCGGCGATATCGCCAACTATCCGAACAAGCAGAAGCTCATTCTGTCGGGCTTTCACGAAGCATCGCTCGCATTGCGCAAGGCGTATTCGTACGCGTATCCCGAGAAAAAGCGCGTGCATGTGCATTCGAGCTACGACACCAAGCTCGCAGAGCGCGTGATTGCCGCGCACGCGGCCGACAACGCGTGAGCGCCGCGCGTGATCGCACGCATCGCCGGATGGCTGGTGCTGGCGTCGCTCGCCGGCGCGATCGCGTTCGGCTATGCGGTGTACTCGAAGCGCATCGTGGTGCCCGAGCGCTACGATCCGTTCACGCCGCTCGACGTGCGCGCGCCGCAAGGTCCGCTCACGCGTTTCAAACTATGGCGCACGATGCACGACGCGCATCTCTGCGATGCGTCGCTCGCGCGCTCCGGTCTCGTCTATCGTGAAATGGCCGATGCAACAGGGGCGGGCGGCTGCGAACTCAAGGACGTGGTGCGCGTCACGCAGTCGGAGGACATCCGCTTCAGCGCGCCTTTTCTCGCGACCTGCCCACTCGCGCTCGGCATGGCGTATTTCGAGCATCAGTATCTTCAGCCTGCCGCGCTCGAAAGCTTCGGCGAGCGCGTCGCGCGCATCGAGCACGTGGGCAGCTATGCGTGCCGCAACGTGAATCATCAGCAGGACACGGCGCTGAGTCAGCACGCGAGCGCGAACGCCATCGACCTGACGGGCTTCGTGCTCGACGACGGACGGCGCATCACGCTCGCGCGCTGGGACGATGCCGCATCGCCCGATGGACTGTTCCTGCGGCGCGTTCACGAAGGCGCCTGCCGTTCTTTCGACACGACCCTCGGCCCGGACTACAACGCACTGCACAAGACGCATTTTCACGTCGATATGGGCCCGTACCGCGTCTGCCGTTAGCGCGATTGGAGCGCTCGCGCGCCGACGTGTCGCGGCGGGTTCGCTAAAATCGAGATGAACGCGGCACGTGCGGCATGTGCGCGCCGCAGAATCCACCCTCGACATATCGGAACAGCGAATGACGAAACAACAAACCGCCACGCAAGATCCCTACGAACGACGCGCATTGCTGCTGCATCTCGGCGATGTGCTGGAGTCGGTGTTTTGCCTGAGCCAATGCGCCGACGATTACGCGAGCATCGGCGAAGCGGTGAAGGGCAACGAAGCGCTCGCGGGCTTCACGCTGCTCGGCTTCATCGACGAAAAGATGGCGCCGCGCGATTTCATCCGCCGCGCATCGGGTGCGTTCTTCGTGTGGCCGAAGGCGCTGCTCGACGAAACGCTGAATCGCCCGCTGCTCGCCAACACGGTGAAGCACGATCTCTTCGCGGACAACGCGAAGGGCTGGGAGGCGTACGTAGTGGAGCGGCGCAAGGACGCGCCGTGGTTCGGCGAGGATCTGCCGGACGTCGCGAAAAGCGCGGCCCCGGCGCACGAGGCGGCGCCCGCCGCCGCGCCGCAGAAACAGAAAGGCAAGGCCGCGTCCGACAAACCGTCGCGCTATTCGACGTGGCCGTGGCCCGATAAACCCGCCGGCGCCGATAACGCTTGAGCGAAGGCGGCCACGCGCCGCCTTATTGCTTCTTGCCCATGCTGCTCGCGCCCGCGTCGAAGCCGAGTCCATTCGGCCGCTCGGGCGCCGCACCCTTGCCCGGCGATGCCTGGCCCGGCCGTGTCTTCAGCGCGTCGCTGGCGTTCGCGGCGGCCGCCGCCGGCGGCGTGACGTTTTTCTCCTGATACGCGGGCGTGCTGTCGTAATCGAGCTTGTTCGGTTTTTGCTGCCCCTGCTGGGCGCTTGCCGCGACGGCCAGTGTGCCGCCGAGAAGAATCCCCGCGATTCGCCCGAGTGTGCCGAGTCTGGGTCTCATCTGTTGCCTCCCTTTGTTCTGCACTTTCTTTCTGGCTAGCAAGCTGCGGACCCGGAAGCATGCGGCTTTCGCCCGCATGCTTGCCGTTTCTCAAGTGTTGTCGCATAGGGCTGCGAGCGCGCAATTAAGCGTTGACCACAGTCAAGGGCGCCTGCGCGGGCACCCGGGAAAATCCCTACTTTCAATAGGGAAAAGACAGCGATGAGAAAAGCTTTGGGGGCTACTGCGATGGCATGCGCGGCGTTGTTCGCAGGCGCCGCGCACGCGGCGGGCGATGCATCGTCGAACGATTCGATGGGCGGCATCCATGCGGGCGACGTTCTCGTGCGGTTGCGCGCGATCAGCATTCAGCCCGATGTGACAGCGGGCGGCGCGCTCGGCACGCTCGGCGTCGGCGTGAACAACGCGATCGTGCCCGAGCTCGACTTCACCTACATGATCCGCGACCAGATCGGCGTGGAGCTGATTCTCGCGACGTCGCGGCATCAGGTGACATCGAGCATCGGCGGGCTGGGCGGCGTGGGCGTGCTGCCGCCGACACTGCTTCTGCAATACCACTTCAATCACGCGGGGCGCGTGCGTCCGTATGTGGGCGCGGGCATCAACTACACGTACTTCTATAACGACAAGCTGAAGGCGGGCGATACGCCGGTCTCGATCAAGCACAGCAGCTTCGGCCCGGCGCTGCAGGCGGGCGTCGACGTGCAGGTTGCGAAGAACGTCTTCGTCAATGCGGATCTCAAGAAGATCTGGATGCGCACGAGCGCGTCGGCGGACGGCGCCGATCTCGGCTCGCTGAAGATCGATCCGTGGGTCATCGGCCTCGGCGTCGGCATGAAGTTCTGACGCGCGACGTTTCCCGCTCCATGTGAGCGGACTCGCTCCATGTCTGAAAAATTGGCGGAAGATGCCGGTGCTTCTGGCGTGGACCGTCACGCGCTCGCGGTATCCTTGACAGCAGGCCCGGCGCAGACTCGCGCCGTTCGATCATTCGTGACGGCGCGGCCTGCAACGACTAATAAAACCGCATCGGGGAACCGCAAGCCAATGAGACCTTCCACTTACGCGGGAATCGCCTTGCTCGCGGCGTGTGGCGCCGCCTTCGCGCAACAGCCGCTCACCGTGCCCGGCCGCAGCCAGAGCGCGTGGCAGCAATCGATCGATAACGCCGCGTGCTACGGCTACGCCAATCAGACGACGAAAGTGAACATGGCGCGCGAATCGCAGACGCCGCCGCGCGATGCGCAGCGCGAAACGCGCGTGCTCACGCCGCCGCGTCCGGTCGAGCCGCCGCTGCCGCCGACAGCATCGGGCGCGCACGGGGCTTCAGCCGCGGTGGCGGCATCGGGTGCGTCGGCGGCAATTGCGGCTTCGGGCGCATCGGCCGTGCCGATGGCGGGCGCGTCCATGCCGCCCGGCGCGTCCGGTCCAATGCCCGGCATACCTGCGATGCCGGCATCGATGGCGGCCGGAGCATCCGGCGCCTCCGATGCGATCTACGGCGGCGACATGAAGATGCCGCCGCTGCCGCCGCCCGAACCGCCGATGGCGCGTTATTGGCGCGCCTATAGCGACTGCATGCAGAACCGCGGTTACTTCGTGCGATGAAACCTCGACGCGCGCCCGCCGCATGAACGCCCAGCCCGTCCACGAAGGCGGATGCGCGTGCGGCGCGGTGCGCGTGCGCGTCGCGGGCGAGCCGAAGGAAGTGAATCTGTGCCACTGCATGACGTGCCGCCGCATTCACGGCGCGCCGTTCGGCGTGTATGCGATCTTCCCGCGCGATGCGTTTCAGGTAACGGGCGACACGGTCGCGTGGGAAAGCTCGCCGGCCGGCAAGCGGCACCATTGTCCGGCATGCGGCTCGCCGATTTACTTAGCCTTCGACGGCGTGGACGAGATCGAAGTGCCGACCGGCATCTTCGATGAAACCGGGCTTTATCCGCCGCAGTATGAAATCTGGTGCAAGAGCGCCGAGCCGTGGCACGACGCGCACGGGCGGCCGCGCTTTGCACGCGGCGCGCCCTGATCAGGCGATCAGCACATCAGCACTCGACGATCGCCTTCACGACGCCCGCCTTCGGATCGAGCAGGGAAGAGAACTGCTCGGGCACGTCCGAGAGCGTCAGGCGATGCGTGTTGAGCGCGTCCGTCGGCACTTCGCCCTTGCGCATTGCGGCGAGCACCGTTTCGAAGTCCTCGGGCGTCGCGTTGCGGCTCGCGAGCAGCGTCGCTTCGCGCTTGTGGAATTCGGGATCGGCGAACGAGATGCGGTCCGGCACGATCGACACCAGCACATACTTGCCGCCGTGCGCGATGAACTCGAAGCCGCGCTCCATCGCGCGCGAGTTGCCGGTCGCGTCGAACACGACATCGAAAAATTCGCCGTTCGTGAGCTTCGACAGTTCGTCCTTGTCGTGCTCGCCGATCTGCACGGTCGCATCCACCTTCAGTTCGCGCTTGCAGAACGCGAGGCGGTCTTCGCGCGTGTCGAGGGCCGTGACGTTCGCGCCGCGCAGGCGTGAGAAGGTGATCGCCGCCATGCCGATAGGACCCGTGCCGACCACCAGCACGCGCTGGCCCGGCTGCACATCCGCGCGGCGCACGGCGTGCGCGCCGATCGCGAGGAATTCGACCATCGCGGCCTGATCGAGCGTGACGCCTTCAGCCTTGTGGACGAATTGCGCGGGCAGGTTCAGATATTCGGTGAACGCGCCGTCGCGATGCACGCCCAGCACCTGGATGTTCACGCAGCAGTTGGTCTTGCCCTGACGGCACGCAATGCATTTTCCGCACGAGAGATAGGGCATGACATACACGGTGTCGCCCGCCTTCAGGCCGCTCGACGCGTCCGCTTCCTCGATCACGCCGGAGAGTTCATGGCCCATCACGCGCGGATACGAAAGGTACGGCTGATTGCCGGTGAAGATGTGCAGGTCCGTGCCGCACACGCCGACGCGCTTCACGCGCAGCAGCACTTCGTTGTCGCCGCGCTGCGGCTTCTCGCGCTGTTCGGCTTTCAGGGTTCCGGGCGTTTCGCAAATGACGGTCAGCATGCTCGTGTCTCGTGGTGTCGTTGGAGTGGGGCGTCCGACAATCTAACGACGCCAGCCGATTTGGTCAAGCCAATTTCAATATTGAAAAAGTGGTAAGGCCAGAAGTGCGGCCAGCGGCGCGCGCGGTTTCACCTTATATTTCGACGAGGACGAACCGCGCGTGACGCGCGTCATAAGGAACCCACGTGCAGCAGCTTCATGAATTCGTCGAACGGCATCCGCGGCTTTTCGTGCTTTCGGGCGCGGGCATCAGCACGGAATCGGGCATTCCCTGTTATCGCGACCGCGAGGGCCAGCGCACCGGCCGCGCGCCGATCCTGCTGAAGGATTTTCTCGGCTCGGACTACGCGCGGCGCCGCTACTGGGCGCGCAGCCTGATCGGCTGGCCGGTCGTGGCGCAAGCCGAGCCGAACGCCGCGCATCACGCGTTGCGGGCGCTGGCGGCGCGTTCGCGGGTGCATCGGCTCGTCACGCAGAATGTCGACGGCCTGCACACACGCGCCGGCAATCCCGATGTGATCGAGCTGCACGGCAATATCGGGCGCGTGCGCTGCATCGAATGCGGCGAGCGCCATACGCGCGCGGCGGTGCAGCGCATGCTGGAAGCGGCGAATCCGGATTTCGTCGGCTATACGGCGCCCGCGGTGCCCGACGGCGACGCGCACATCGAGGACCTCGACTTCGCCTCGTTCGATGTGCCCGGCTGCACGCGTTGCGGCGGCGTGCTCAAGCCCGACGTGGTGTTTTTCGGCGAAAGCGTGCCGCGCGCGCTCGTCGACGACGCGGCGCGCTCGCTCGAAGCCGCTGACGCGATGCTCGTCGTCGGCTCGTCGCTGATGGTCTATTCGGGCTATCGCTTCTGCGAGTGGGCCGCGAAAAGCGGCAAGCCGATCGCGGCGATCAACATGGGCAAGACGCGCGCCGACGCGCTCCTCGCGCTGAAGATCGAAGCGCCGTGTTCGGAGGCGCTCGCAGGCTTGATCGAGCGCCTCGACGCGCGGCCGGTGGCGGGCTAGCGCTTACTTCGATTCGCGCGATAGCGTTTCGATGCCTTCGTAGAGACGCTTCGCATCCGACATGCGCGAAAAGAGCGCGGGCGTCACGCGGACGACTTCGCCCGCGTCGGGACCGGGACGCGTCACGGTGAACACGCCGAAGCGATCGCGCAACGCGGCGACGATCGCATCGCAGGCGGCTTTGGTCGTGTGACCGTTCAGCCGGAACGCGGTGATGCCCGCAGTCATCGACGGGTCGTCGGGCGTCATGATCTGCACGCCGGGAAGTTCACGCGCCGGTTTGGCCCAGGCGTCGCGCAACGCACGCAGGCGAGCCTCCTTCGCCTTTGCCCCGATCGCGCCATGCACATTGAGCGCGGACGGCAGCGTGAACCATGCGGCGAAGTTCGGCGAGCCGGTATGCACGCGCGCGCGGATGTCGTCGGCGGGCCAGGTGCGGTCGCCGAAATACGGATCGATCGACGCGACGTGTCCACGGCGGATATAGATCGCGCCGCAGCCGAGCGGCGCGCCGATCCACTTGTGCAGATTCAGTGCGGCGAAGGGGGCGTCGAGGTCGGGCACGTCGAAATCGAGTTGTCCCCAGGAATGCGCGGCATCGACGATCACGTCCGCGCCCATTTTCTTCGCCATCGCCGATATCTCCGCAACGGGCAGCACGAGGCCGGTCGCGAAGCACACATGCGAGAGCAGCACGAGCTTCGTGCGCGGATGGTCGCGCAGCGCCTTCGCGTAGGCATCCAGCACCGCTTCGCGTGTGGCGGGCTCGGGCATCGTGATGCGCGCCGGGGTGACGCCGCGCCGCTCGCGCAGCCATTCCATCGCGTCCTTGCCGCACGGGTAATCGAGATCGCTGTAGAGCACGGTATCGCCAGGCGCCAGGCGGTTGTAGCCGCTGATGAGCGCGAGCAGCGCTTCGGTCGCGTTGCGCGTCAGCTCGATTTCCTCGACCGCGCAGCCCATCGCCGCCGCGAGCCGCTCTCGCAAGCCCTGATACAGCGACATCAGATGCGGGCGGATCAGGAGCGTCGTCTCGTGATTCACGCGTTCGGTCCAGTGCTGGAACATCGCCTTCACCGGCTCGGTCATCGCACCCCAGAAGCCGTTCTCCAGATTGATCAGCGCATCCGAGCGGCGCCACAGGCCGCGCACGGCGTCCCAATAGTGCTCGTCGGCGGCGAGGCCGGTCGCGGGCGTAGGCGGCAGCGCGGCGAGCGCGGCTTCGAATTCGGGCGTGCGGTAGTCGAGGGAATCGGACATCGGTTCGGAATATTGAGTAATCGACGAGTTGAGGAGACGAGCACGAACGTTCAGTATCGCCGATCCGCCATCGCCGTGTGAATTCGCCGCGCGGCCGATCCGAATCTTTGCCCCTTTTTGCCCCTTGTTGCCCTTAAGACCGCGATCGGGCTCGCCGTAATCAGTAACAAGAGCGCCGTGCCTCGCACGAAGGCAAACGTTCGCGCGTGCGAAACGTCCTGGCGCCATATGTCCCCTGAGAGAACCCACAACATGAACTTCAAGAACATCACGATCAGAAACAAGCTGATCGCAGGTTTCGGCATTCTGGCCGTGCTGGTCGTGCTGGTGGCGGGCGTGTCGTTGCGCGCGCTGTCCGATGCGACCGATGGCTTCGCTCGTTACGTGAACGGCATCAACGCACGGGCCGATGTCGCCGGCCAGATCCGCACGGCCGTCGACCGGCGCGCGATCGCGGCGCGTAATCTGGTGCTCGTCACGAAGCCCGCCGATCTCGAACTGGAAAAGGCCGAAGTCACGCGCGCGCACGAGGACGTCCGCTCGCGCCTCAAGCAACTGGACGACATGCTCGCGACCGCCACCGACACGAGCGAAAAGGCGAAAAACCTCGCCGCCGAGATGGGGCGCGTGGAGGCGCTGTACGGGCCCGTCGCGACGAACATCGTCGGCCTTGCGCTCGCGGGCAGGCACGACGAGGCGGTGCAGGCGCTCGACGACCAGTGCCGTCCGCTGCTCGCGCAACTCGTCAAGGCCACCGACGATTACGCGAGCTACACCGCCGCACGCCGAGAGGAAATCGTGCGCGCCGACCAGGAAAGCTTTCAGACGCAGCGCAACGTGTTGATCGCACTGTGCGCGGCGGCGGCGCTTTTCGCGGTGATCGCGGGCGTGATGGTCACGCGCTCGATCACGACGCCGATCGGCGAGGCGGTCGGCATTGCGCGGACGGTGGCGCGCGGCGATCTGACGAGCCGCATTGTCGCGGACACGAAGGATGAAACCGGCGATCTGCTGCGCGCGCTCGCGACGATGAACGCGCGCCTCACCGAAACCGTGAGCCGCGTGCGCGAGAGCAGCGGCGCGGTCGGCGGCGCGGCGCAGGAGCTCGCGACCGGTAACACCGATCTGAGCCAGCGCACCGAAGAACAGGCCGCGTCCCTGCAGCAGACGGCGGCGAGCATGGAAGAACTCACGTCGACGGTGCGTCAGAACGCCGAGAACGCGCAGCAGGCGAGCACGCTGGCGTCGAACGCGTCGGCGATCGCGAAGAAGGGCAGCGATGTCGTCAGCCGCGTGGTCGAGACGATGACCGGCATCAGCGACAGTGCCGGCCACATCGCGGAGATCACCGGGATCATCGAGGGCATCGCGTTTCAGACGAACATCCTCGCGCTCAATGCGGCGGTCGAGGCCGCGCGCGCGGGCGAGCAGGGCCGCGGCTTCGCGGTCGTGGCGAGCGAAGTGCGCAGCCTCGCGCAGCGTTCGTCGACGGCGGCGAAGGAGATCAAGGAGCTGATCGCGGATTCCACGACAAGGGTGCGCGACGGCTCCGCGCTGGCTGGCGTTGCGGGCACGACGATGGCCGAAGTCACGCAGGCCGTCGCGCGCGTGACGGACATCATGCAGGAGATCGCCGCGGCATCGGCGGAGCAGGGACGCGGCATCGAGCAGGTGAACCACGCCATCGCGCAGATGGATGAAGTCACGCAGCAGAACGCCGCGCTCGTCGAAGAAGCGGCGGCGGCCGCCACATCGCTCGAGGAGCAGGGACGCAGGCTCAACGAAGCGGTGGCGTTCTTCACGGTGAAAGGCTCGGCGGTCGTGCATGCGCCGGTTGCGAAGCCCGCGCCGCGCGCGGCGCCCGTGGCGGCGCGCAATCCCGTCAACGCGGACGGATGGAGCGCCTTCTGAGACGCCGGCTCAGGCGTTGACGTCGACGATCACGCGCCCCTTCACCTCGCCGCGCAGCAGGCGCGCGGCGACTTCGGGCGCATCGGCGAGCGCAATGGCCGTCGCGACGCTTTCGATGGTCGCGACCGGCACTTCATCGGCGATTGCCTGCCACGCCGCGATGCGCCGCGCGCGCGGCACGTAGACGCTGTCCACGCCCAACAGCGCGATGCCGCGCAGAATGAACGGCGCGACCGTCGCCGGGAGATCCATGCCTTGCGCGAGGCCGCAGGCGGCCACCGCGCCGCCGTAGCAGAGGCTCGCGCAGACGTTCGCGAGCGTATGGCTGCCGACGCAATCGACCGCCGCCGCCCAGCGCTCCTTCTGCAGCGGCTTGCCCGGTTCGGACAAGGTCGCGCGCTCGACGATATCCGCCGCGCCGAGTTCGCGCAGCCGTTGGGCTTCCTCCGGGCGCCCCGTCGACGCGATCACGCGATACCCGCGCTTCGCCAGGATCGCGACGGCAAAGCTGCCGACGCCGCCGTTCGCGCCCGTCACGAGGACGTCGCCGTCCTTCGCGCTCACGCCGTGCTTCTCCAGCGCCTGCGCGCACAGCATGGCCGTATAGCCCGCGGTGCCGACGGCCATCGCCTGGCGCGTCGTGATCTTCGCGGGCAGGGGAATCAGATGATCGCCCGGCACACGCGCCTTCTGCGCGAGCCCGCCCCAATGCGTTTCGCCCGCGCCCCAGCCGTTCAGCACCACTTTGTCGCCGGGCTGATAGTCCGGGTGCGCGCTCGTCTCGACGACGCCCGCGAAATCGATGCCCGGCACCATTGGCCACTTGCGCACGACCGGGCCTTTGCCCGTGATCGCGAGTCCGTCCTTGTAGTTGAGCGTCGAGAATTCGACGCGCACGAGCACGTCGCCGTCACCTGATGAAGCAAGGCTCGATTCGTCGATCGACTGGATGGACGCGACCGTGCGGTCGTCCTGCTTTTCGAGCATGAGGGCGTTGAACATCGGCGGGCTCCGGTTGAGGGTTGAGCGGCGCTTGAACGAAAACGAGGCGGCGCACGAGAACGTGGCCGCCCCGGTTTATATGAAACGATGCATCAATGATGCTCGAATTCCGCGCGCGGCTTGGGCGTCGCCTTCACCTTGTTGTACTGGAATTCGGGCAGCGCCTTGATCGCGTCCTTCGTCGCGCCCGCGAGCACGAACTGGCCGTCCTTCACGTCGAGCTGCTCGATCGGAATGGCGACATCGTGACGCGCCACGCCGAGGAACTTGCTCGCCGCGATGATCGCGAACGAAACCGATTTATCGGGCGCGACGATGATGTCATTGATCACGCCGACGCGCTGTCCTTGTTCGTTCACGACGGGTTTGTTGAGAACGGATTTCTTGACGCTCCAGCCGTCGATGATGGCGGTCGACACCTCGACCGATACACCGAGCGGCTGCGCGCCCGCGACCTGGGCGAACGATGCCGTGGAAGTCAGGCCGAGTGCCGACGATGCAACGAGCAGTGCCACGAGTTTCGATTTCATTGGTTCGATTCCTCAAAAGATTGGCAAACCGGTTCAATGGAATGCGCGATTCAAGCTTCCGGCGCGGTAGAAGTTTGAACGTTAATCGTGGTTTCTGCAGGAACGGTGTAAGGATGCCGCGCGCGCACTGCAATAGTGCGAACGTGCGGCGCGCTTTACCGCGATACGCGCGTGAGCGCTTCGGCCTTGTGCACGGCGCGCTTGCCGCTCTTGTCGCTTTCGACCTCGAAGCGCGGATCGTCGCGCGATGCGTCGACGGTATGACCGTCGAGCGTCGTGCGTTCGGTGACGACGCGCACGATATGCCCCGTCGTTTCGCCCTGCGGCGTGTTCCAGCGGACGTGATCGTGCAGCTTGAAGGACTTGCTCATGGCGCCCGGCTCCCGTGAAACGTCGATGTTTCGGGAAGCGCAACCGCTATGCCCGTCATTGCAGGCGGGCGAGCGTCGCGTCGTCGGCCTGGCCGCCGAAGTAGCGGCGCAGCGCTTCCTGAAAGACCTCGGGCTCATCGGCGGTGTGGGCGAAGAGCGTCATCGACGAATGAAATTTCATGTCGTCCGGATAGCCGAAGATCTGATCGACGCCGCGCCCTTGCACGCCAGTGACGATGCGCGTCAGCTCGACGAGCCGCGCGCCCAGCACCGGATGCGCGAGATACGCCTTTGCTTCGTCGCGCGATGAAATCGCGTAGTGCTGCGCCATTGCGCTGTGGCCGAGACCGGCGATCTGCGGGAAGACGAACCACATCCAGTGCGTGCGCTTGCGGCCGGCGGAGAGCTCGGCGCGCACATCGTCGATGACGCTGTCCTGGGCGTCGACGAAGCGCTGAAGGTTGAATGGATCGCTCATGGTGGACTCCTTTATGCGACCGCGTCGGCGATGCGCTTCATCATGGCCGCATCGGGATAGACGCCGACGCCCGCGTGGGCGTTGTCGATCATGTATTCGCGCCGTCCGGTGCCGGGAATCACGCACGTGACGGCCGGGTTGCCCAGCACGAACTTCAGCAGAAGCTGTGCCCACGAGGTACAGCCGAGTTCCTGCGCGAATGCGGGCAGCGGGCGGTTCTTCAGGCTCGAGAGCAGCGAGCCGCCGCCGAACGGCTGATTCACGATCACCGCGACGCCACGCTCGGCGGCGAGCGGCAGAAGGCGCGTTTCGGCATCGCGGTCATTCGCGGCGTAGTTGATCTGCACGAAGTCGATGCGCTCGGCGCGCAGCACCGCTTCCACTTGCGCAAACGCGCCCGAGGTGTAGTGCGTGACGCCGATGTAGCGGATTTTTCCGGCGGCTTTCCAGTCGCGCAGCGTCGCGAGATGCGTGCGCCAGTCGAGCAGGTTGTGGATCTGCATGAGGTCGATGCGATCGGTTTGCCACAGGCGCATCGACTGCTCCATCTGCGCGATGCCGGCGGCGCGGCCATCGGTCCAGACAATGGTGGCGATGAAGGCTTTGCCGCGTGTGTGCGCTTCGGCGAGCAGCGCGCCCGCGACGGCTTCGGACGAGCCGTACATCGGCGATGAATCGATCACCGAGCCGCCCGCGGCGAACAGCACGCGCAGGACCTCGGCGAGCTCGCGGCGGCGGGCGGCGTCGTCGCCGACGTCGAAGGTGCGCCAGGTGCCGCAGCCGATGACGGGCAAGCCTTCGCTCGTCGACGGGATGGGGCGTTTGTGCATCGGTTGGAGCGGCGCGTCGGCGGCGAATGCCGCGCGGCCGGTTTGCGCCGCGAGCGTTGCGGCGGCGGCCGCGCGCAGAACGGCGCGGCGCGTGGTCATACGCGTTGCGCGCGGCAAAGGCCGCGCGTGGAGAGCCTGACACGGAAACGGCGCATTTTTTCCTGCTCCTTCCGGAGAGTGAGCGGCGCGAACCTAATGCTCTCGGAAACGCGAGACGGCGCAAAGTTCCTCGCCGTCTCGCGCACAGCGCCTCCTCAATGCTTCCTCAACGCGGGCGTCCTGCGAAACCCTCTGAACCTTTCCCGCCGATGCTCCTCGTCGAAGTGCGCGCGCGCGGGCTTCACGAGATCGCTTCTCGACACGATGCCGACGAGCCGCAACGACTGCTTGTCCGCGACCACCGGCAAGCGCTCCAGTTCATGCACGGCGAGGCGCGTCGCGGCGAGGCGGCACGGCTCGCCCGGCAGCGCGAACGCCGGCGCGCCGTGCGCCTGCCGCTGCAGAGCATCGCCGATGCCCACGCCCGCTTCCTGCACCGACGAACCGCCGATCAGCGTCCCGAGCGACGCCCGGTCGAGCATGCCGACGAGCACGCCGTCGCGCACCACCGGATACGCGCGATGCACCTGCTGCGGCCCGAAGTGCTTCGCGAGCACGTCGGAGAGCGGCATGGCGGCGTCGATCGTCAGCACGTCGCGGGACATGACTTCATCGACGTGATGGCGCTCCAGCGGATCCACACCGTATTCGCGATAGATGTGATACCCGCGCCGCGCGATCTTCTCCGTCATGATCGAGCGCTTCATCACGACGGTCGCGAAGCCGTGCGCGACGAGCGTCGCGGCGAGCAGCGGCAGGAGGGCGTTGGCGTCGTGCGTGAGGCCGAACGCGAAGACGATCGCGGTGAGCGGCGCGCCCAGCGTCGCGCCGAGCGTCGCGGCCATGCAGACGAGCGGCCAGAGCGCCGCATCGTGGCCGGGGAGCACCGCGCCGAGCACCGTGCCGAGGCCCGCGCCGAGCATCAGGAGCGGCGCGAGCACGCCGCCCGAGGTGCCGGACGCGAGCGCCACGACCCAGATGATCGCCTTCACGGCGAGAATCGACAGCGCCACCTGAATCGCGATGTGCTGATGCAGCAGATCGCCGATCACGTCATAGCCGACGCCGAGCGCGCGCGGCTCGAAATAGCCGCCGATGCCGACGAACACCGCGCCGATCGCCGGCCACCACATCCAGTGGATCGGCAACTTGTGGAACACGTCTTCCAGCTTGTAGAGCGCCGCCGACAAACCCGACGCCAGCGCGCCCGACAGCAAGCCCGCGACGAGGCACGACAGCAGCGAAATCATGTGCGGCGGCTGCGTTTCGAGCGGAAACAGCGCGCCCGTGCCGAACACCGCCGCGCGCGCGAAGCCCGCGACCGCGCACGCGAGCGCGACCGGCAGAAAGCTGCGCGGGCGCCATTCGAACAGCAGCAGCTCGACCGCGAGCAGCACCGCCGCGACCGGCGTGCCGAACACGGCGGTCATGCCCGCCGCCGCGCCCGCGACGAGCAGCGTCTTGCGCTCGGCGGCCGTCACGTCGATGCACTGCGCGATAAGCGAGCCGAGCGCGCCGCCCGTCATGATGATCGGGCCTTCCGCGCCGAACGGCCCGCCGCTGCCGATCACGATGCCCGACGACAGCGGCTTGAGAATCGCCACCTTGGGCGACATGCGGCTCTTGCCGAAGAGAATCGCCTCGATCGCCTCGGGAATGCCGTGGCCGCGAATCTTCTCCGAGCCGAAGCGCGCCATCATGCCGACGATCAATCCGCCGATCACCGGAATCACGATGACCCACGGCCCGAGGGTATTGAGCGCGGGCGAGCGGTCCTCGATGGAAAACGTGCCGAAGAAGAACAGGTTCGTGAAGAGATGGATGAGCCCGAGGAGCAGGACGGCCGCGAGCGTGGCGATCGCGCCGATGATGGCGGCGAGCCCGCATATTTTCAGCAATCGGTCGTTGACCGAAAAGTCGCGTTTGTGATGGTCCATGGTGTACTCCCGGGAATTTCAGAGATCGATTTGCGGCACGCGGAACGCGCCTTCGAGCGACTTGAGCTCCGCGCGATGCAGCGCGGCGAGGCGTTCGAGCACGTCTTCGCCGCGCGCTTCGAGATGCACGCGCACCTGGCGGCGATCCTCCTCGCTCGGCTTGCGGCGCACGAGCCCGGCCGCCTCGCAGCGCGTGACGAGCGCCACGACGCCGTGATGATGCGATTGCAGCCGCTCGGCCAGTTCGCCGACCGTCGCCCAGTCGCGGCCCGGATAACCCTTGATGTGCAGCAGCAGCAGGTATTGCAGCGGCGTGATCCCTTCGTCCTGCACGGCGCGCTCGGAAAAGCGCTCGAAGCGCCGCATCTGATAGCGGAATTCGGACAGTTGCTCGAAGTCCGGCTTGTTGAGATTGCGCGGGGTATTCATCGGATGTCGGAAAGCGTCGGGCGGATCGGCGGCATCAGGCGCTCTTGCGCTCGCCCGCGAACGACTGTCGATAGAGGCCCGAAATCAGGTCGGCTTCGGTGATCATGCCGGCGAGCTGATCGTGCGCGCCGACCACCGGAATATGGTGGTGCCCGAAGTGCGCGAACATCGGCACCAGTTCGGCGATCGCGGTGCTCGACTTCACGGTGCAGACGTCCGTCGTCATCAGCGAGGCGACGCGCGCTGGGGTCGTCGACGGGCCGCGCATGAGCCGTTCGATCGCGTGCCTCATGCCTTCGGCGAAGCCGCCACGGCGCACCGGCGCCAGGTCCGCGCGCGTGACGATGCCGCACACGCGGCGCGTCGCGTCGATCACCGGCAGCGCCTTCACGTGATGCTTGTCGATGAGCGCGAGCGCCGCCTGCGCGCTCGTGTCCGGGGACACCGAGACGACCGCGCGCGACATGATGTCCGCGCACGTGAACTCCGTGAAGCGGCGCGCGTAGGCCTGCAACTGGGTTTCGCGCAACAGCGCTTCGAGATCGTCCGGATCGACGTCGAGCATTTCGCTGCGGCGCGCGAGCACCGCTTCGAGATCGGCGCGCGTGAACGATGAGGCATCGGGCGGCGCGGTCGCCGGCTGCGGCGCGGCATGGCCGTGCGGATAGCGGTGCCCCGTCAGGGCATGGAACGCGATGGCCGACGAAAGCAGCGCCATCGACTGGATCGCCACCGGCGCGAACACGAAGCCGTAGCCGAGCGCGTGGATCGACGGGCCGCCCAGCACGGCCGTCAGCGCGACCGCGCCCGAGGGCGGATGCACGCAGCGCAGCGCGAACATCGCGCAGATCGCGAGACAGGCGGCGAGCGCGGCGGCATCGACAGGATCGTGCACGAGCATCGCGCAGGTCACGCCGACCGTCGCCGAGACGATGTTGCCGCCGATGATCGACCACGGCTGCGCGAGCGGACTGGCGGGGACGGCGAAGAGCAGCACGGCGGAAGCGCCCATCGGCGCGATGAGATACGGCATCGCCGATGCATCGCCGATCAGCAGATGCGCAAGCCCGCCCGTAAGCGCGATGCCGATGAGCGCGCCGAGACCCGCGCGCAAACGCTCGGTCCAGCGCAGGGTGACGGGAGCGGGGAGGAAGCCATGCAGCCAGCGAAGCAATGCGATACGCGACACTTTTTCAGCGTTCCGGGAGAGTCAGTGGAGGTACACACTGGCTGGCCGGGCGGTCGCGCGAGAGCAAGCGTGCGTCAATCGTAAAATTATATCGCAGTATGATACAAATTGTCGCGCGTTTCGATTTGCCGCGGCTGAACGGGCGTGCTCAGCCGTGGCGTCCTCCTGTACGATGAACTTTCCTTCGCGCGGCGCGGACACTTCGACATGGCTCGTCGCTTCATTCCTCTCGTGGCGTGCGTCATCGCCGGCGTGTGCGCGTGGTCGTGCGCCGTTGCGGCCACGAACGACGACCCTTCGACCATCGTCAGCGACGTTCACGCGTTCGTCGTCGCCGACGACGGCTCGCTCACCGAGGACGACACCACGGTGCTGCGCGCGAACACGTCGGCGGGCATCGACGAGATCGCGCAGCGCTACGTCTGGTACGACAAGAGCGTGTCGAACGTGGAGATCGTCGAGGCTTATTCTGTCGATGCGAACGGCGTGCGCCACGACGTCTCGCCCGATCAGATGCGCGACATCCAGGAGCCGCGCTCGGCGGGCGCGCCGACGTTTCAGGACGCGAAGCTGCGCGCGGTGATCTTTCCGGCTGTGGGCGTCGGCTCGACGGTGCATCTGCGCTTTCGCAAGAGCCAGGCGGCGGCGGTGATTCCCGGGCAATTCAACTATTACGTCGATCCGGGGCAGCGGCCCGTGCTGCATCAGCGGCTCGTCTTCGATCTGCCCGCCGGCAAGCCGCTTTACGCCGATGCGCGCGGCTATGCCGCCGAGCCGCCCGTCACGGAGAACGGCCGCACGCGCTATGCGTTCGTGTACCGGCGTGAGCACATCGCGCGCATCGAAAGCGGCTCGGTCGGCTATGCGCAGTACGGCGACCGGCTCGTCGTCACGACCTTTCCCGACTACGCGAGCTTCGCGAAGAGTTATCGCGACGCCGCCGCCGATCCGTCCGCCACCGATCCCGCCATTCGCGCGCTCGCGCTGTCGCTCACGCAAAACGACGCCGACGACCGCGCGAAAGCAAAGACGCTCTACGACTGGGTGCGCCGCAATATCCGCTATGTCGCGATGTTCATCGGCCAGAGCCCCGCCGTGCCGCATCGCGTGACGGAGGTGCTCGCGAACCGTTACGGCGATTGCAAGGATCACGTCGCGCTTTTCGGCGCGCTGCTCGATGCCGTGGGCATCCGCAACGAGCCCGCGCTGATCGGGCTGGGCGCGGTCTATACGCTGCCGTCCGTGCCGGGTTACGGCTCGGGCGCGATCAATCACATCGTCACGTGGCTGCCGGATCTGAACGTGTATGCGGACAGCACGGCATCGAGCGTCGAGTTCGGGTTTCTGCCGCTCGCGGACATGGACCGGCCCGCGCTGCTCGTGAACACCGGCGCGCTTGCCCGCACGCCCGCGACGCAGGCGCTCGCGCGCACGGCGCGCCTGCAGATCGAGGTCGCGCCGCAAGGCGAGGCGAGCTTCGCCTACTGGGTGGAGGATGCGGGATGGAGCGCCGAGATCGAGCGCATGAACCTGCGGCTCGCGAACGCGCAGCGGCGCGACCAGATCGCGGCGGACCGGCTGCGCTTCACGAACCTGCGCGGCGCGGGCGCGCTGACGACGAGCAATGTCGATGCAAGCGGGGGCCCGTTCGCGACGACCCTGCGCGGCACGCTCGACGATATCGTCTGGCCAACGGGCACGACCGCGCTGCCCGCGCTGACGAGCCTGTCGGGCGGCATCGCGACGACGGCGCGCAACTGGCTCGCCGAGCGCACGCGCACGCAGCCGTATCTGTGCATCGGCGGCAGCTTCGACGAGGTCGCGCAGATCACGCTGCCGAAGGCGATGCGCGTCTCCGAAGTGCCCGACGATGTGGATTTCACGAGCGATTTCTTCCGCTACCGCTCGCGCTACCTCTTCGATCCGTCGACCAATGTGATTCAGATCTCGCGCACGCTCGAAGCGCGCTTCGGCAGGCAGGTCTGCTCGCCGGAGGATTTCCGGGCGGCGGCGCCCGCGCTCAGGAGGATCGAGCGCGATACGCAGGCGCAGATCATCGTCAGAGCCGCAGGCCGATGAAGGTCTTCACTCCAGATCCCGCGCGACGCGAAAGCCGTTCTGCGACTGCCTCACGCTCGAGCTGTACTTGAAGCGCGTCGCGGATTGCATGTAGGCCGCGCCCTCGCGCCACGAGCCGCCGCGAATCACGCGCACGGAGCAGGAGGGGTCGTCCCAGGCGCGGCCATCGGCTGGCGCGTTCTTGTATGAGCTGTGCCAGCAGTCGGCGACCCATTCCCACACGCTGCCGTTCATGTCGTAGAGGCCGTAGGGATTCGCCGCGAACGATCCAACGGGCGTCGGCGCTTCGGGCTTGTACGGATCGCCGCAATCCTTGCAGTCGGCGGTGCCTTTTTTCATCTGATCGCCCCACCAGTAGGTCGACTGCGTGCCGCCGCGCCCGGCGTATTCCCATTCGGCTTCCGTCGGCAGGCGATACGCCTTCCCGCCGACCTTGCTCAGCCATTTGACGTACACCTGCGCGTCGTCCCAGCTCACGTTGCGCATTGGCGCGTTGCCCTGGGGCGCCGCTTCGCCGTCCATCGAAATGCGGGTGCACGCGCCCGCATCGGCGCAGGCGTTCCATTGCTCGACCGTCACTTCGTATTTGCCGATGGCGAACGCATGCCCGATCGATACGCGATGCGGCGGCTTCTCCGCCGGATCGTCGCTGTTGCTGCCCATCGTGAAACTGCCGGGCGAGATCGGGATCAGCACGGGGCACGACGGGCAGTCCTTGATTTCGCCGCCGGCGGCTGTCTTCGCGGCGGGCTTCGCGGTCGCGGCAGCAGCAGCGGGAGCGGCGGGCGCGGTGGCGGCCGGTGTCGCCGGGCGCGCTTTTTCCGGCGCGGCGGCGGTGGACGGCGCGGGCTTCGGCGCCGGGGCCGCGGGCGTGGCCGTTGCCGCGGGCGGCGCCGATGGTGCGGATGCGGCGGGCTTCGCATTCGCAGCACCCGAGGCGCGCAGGCGCTCGATGCGCGCTTTGGCGAGCGCCGCGAACCGGCCGTTCGGATAAGCCTTCAGATACGCCTCGTAATCGCTCGCGTAGGTGCTGTCCTTGATCGAATCCCAGAACGTCAGTTCGTACTGCTCGCTGCTGTCTTTCGGGAGTATGCCGCGCGTGCGCGTCGTATCGGAGAATTGATCGCGATCAATACGATTCGCGTCCGCGACGTGCACATGCGCCGACGTATCGGCGATGGCGAAGTCCGCGTCCAGCGTCGATGCGATCCACGGCCGCTGCGCGCCTTGCGATCGACGCGCGACATCGGAGGCGGCGGCTTCGAATGTCGCCGGTGTCATCGGCGAGCGCTGGCCCAACGCATCCAGCGCATGCAGCAGCGCCGCCGTGTAGCGCCCGTTGCGCCCGCTTTCGACGGCTGCATCGCCCGGCGCCGCCGCATAGGCGACGAGCGTGCGCGGCGGCAGCGCCCAGTTTTGCGCGTGCGTTTTCCCGAAGGGAGCCGTCAGACACATGTCCAGCACGACGATGTTCGCCGCATCGGGCCGCGCGCGCGTCAGGCGCTCGACGATATCCTTCGCGGAGAGGGTGTCGCGCACGAGTGTCGCGGGCTGACGCGCGCGTGCGCCGAGCGGCACGAGCAGCGCATCGCTGCCCGCCTGCACGCCGTGACCGGCGAAATAGACGAGGCTCGTATCGTGCGGGCCGAGACGCGCGGCGAATGCATCGAGCGCCTGCCGCAGCGCGGCGGCATCGAGATTCGCGCGGCGCGTAACGTGAAAGCCGAGCGAGGCGAGCGCGGCGCTCATGTCATCGGCGTCGCGCGAGGCGCTGGCGAGCGGTTCGTCGGCATAATCGGCATTGCCGATCACGAGCGCGAAGCGCTGCTGTGCGTGTGCGTTCGCTTGCGGGTTGACTGTGATGGAAGAAGAAGGCGGCGATGTCACGGCTGCCGCGCAACCGGGCGCGAGCGCCTCGCCGACCATCAGGAACACGCCCGCGATGAGAAGAGTTCGCCACATATTCACACCCTGTCCGTCCGGCTTTGAGTGGAGGGCATGGCGCCGCATGCGCGCCTGTATGCCGAGGCTTCGGGGCGAGGTCCACGCCCTCTGTGTCCAGCACCAACAACGATAGCACGCGCTCACGCAGCGCTTAATCCCCCGAAAGAAGGTATCGGTCATGGGGTGCGAAGCACCCGCGTGCGTACGTATCTTTTTTAAACGTTACGTCCTAATCTAAAAGCCGAAGACGATGCATCACACAGCGTTGCATCACGCTTCGAGCACGAGCGTTCGCGCGTGCATGAAGCGATTTCCCGGCCCATCCGCGAGGCCTTTCAACGAGAGAGGCGTGCATAACATGCTGAGAAGAACCGTGCTTGGCGCGTTGGCTTCCCTGGCCGCACTGGCCGCCGATTCGTCGTTCTCCGCCGCGCGTGCGCGCACGCCCGCGCCGCCGAACGCCGAGGCGTACATCATCTGGCCGCCCGACGGCGCCGTGATCTCCGGCGGCAAGCTGTGGGTGCGCATGGGCTTGCGCAACATGGGCGTCTGTCCGAAGGGCGTCGATCTGCCGAACGTGGGGCATCACCATCTCATCGTCGACGCGGACCTGCCGCCGCTCGATCAGGAGATCCCGTCCGATCGCAACCATCTGCACTACGGCGCGGGCGAAACCGATGCGCGTCTCGAACTGCCGCCGGGCAAGCACACGCTGCAGTTGCTGATGGGCGACTACAACCACGTTCCGCACGATCCGCCGGTCTATTCGAAGAAGATCACCATCACCGTGAAATGAGCGGCGATATGAGCCTCGCGGCCGACATCCGCGCATTTGCCGAGGGCATACGACATGAAGAATCGATCCGCTGACGCGCTCGCGCTCCCGCGCTCGCTCCTCGTCGCCGCCATGCTGGCGACGGCGTTCGCCGCGCCTTCCGCGCTCGCCGGGCCGACGCCCGCGCCCGCCAACGCCTATGCGTACATCGGTTATCCGAACGATGGTCAGACCTTGCCCGCGGGCAAGCCGTTCAAGGTCTGGTTCGGGCTGCGCTACATGGGCGTGGCGCCGCGCGGCGTGAAGTTTCCGAACACGGGGCATCATCATTTGCTGATCGACGTGGACCTGCCGCCGATGGATCAGGAGATTCCATCGGACCGCAATCACCTGCACTACGGCGCCGGCGAAACCGAAACGATGCTCGAGCTTCCGCCGGGCAAGCACACCATTCAGCTTCTGATGGGCGACGACAAGCACATACCGCATAACCCGCCGGTGTATTCCAGGAAGATCACGATCTACGTCAAGTAAGTTAGGGCGCTGCCTGCGGGTCGAGCGGCGCCTTTTCCCGTTTCATTCATCGAGTTCGATTCCGCGCTTGGTTCGCGGAGGGAAACGTTCGTCCCTGCGCCGCAACGAGGTGTCGTCGATGGACCGACAGTTAAAAGGCGGTGTGTTGGGCGAGCAGCATCACGCGCAACGGCGGGCGCACGCGGCAGGAATCGATGAAAGCCTTGCCGCAAAAGGGATTCAGCGCGAAGCGGCAGGTGCCTGACGCAACTGGCACACCCTATGCATTTAATGGTGGCAAGCAGACAAGCTGTTCGAAGCCACCACCGGATGCGCGATGCGCAAGCAAGGAGAGCAGAAATGAAGACGTTGATCATCAAGGACCTTCCCGTCACCGAAGAACTCGATCGCCGCGCGATGTCGGCGGTTCGCGGCGGCTCCGCGGTCCTGTTCCCCGGCTTCATCTCCTTCGAGGGGACCACGCTTTCGATGCCGTTCAACCCGCAGCAGATCATCAATCAGACGCAGAACACGTTCAACCAGAACGGCAGCAACATCGCGTTCGCTGAAGCGCTCAAATCGCAATCGACGGTTACGCCGACGCAGAACGCGAAGAATATCGCCAACGTCAACTTCGGCGTGGCGGGCGATCTCGCGTAAAGCGACATACCGCGAGGAATGAACCGGATGTCGATGCAGTAAGCATCGAAGCAGTCAGCAGCAAAAGCGGGGCACGGGGAGCTCTGCTGTAACACCGCCCGCAGCATCGGGCGCAGTGGTTCGCGCGCGGGTCGCATCCGCCGCCGGACCGCGTCACGAGACGCGCGACGTGCCACAGAGCACGCGCGCGCCACGTGATTTAACCCGTATGGAGTCCCGGCGCGCCGTGTGATTTACTTGATGAACCGAACGGCTGGCGCCGCGCTTCTCACCATCGAAACCAGACCGTCGGTGCGCGTTCACCGGGAGTGAGATCGTGCAAGCCTCGTTGCCATCGTTGCGCGTGACCATCGGGCGAAAATGGGCCGTGCTGCCCTCGCTCATTGCGGCCACGCTGCTTTCCGGCTGCATCGACCTGAAGGTGCCGACCTACCAGCGCCCCGACACGCCCGAGAAAACCGCCTTCACCAAGATCGACGCCCCCAAGGTCGCCGCTGCCGACACCATTCAGCCCGACTGGTGGAAGCAGTTCAACGATCCATACCTCGACTCGCTCGTCGATAAAGCCATCAGCGGCAACTTCGACATCAAGGTGCTGGCCGCGCGCACCCACGTGGCGGGCGCGCAGATCGCCGAGGCGCGCGCGGGCGCGTTGCCGTCGATGGATCTCGGCGCGGGCGCGAGCTTCGAGAAGACGACGGGTCAGCCGTTCTCGAAGCAGTACAACCTGGCGACGCAGGTCAGCTGGGACATCGACATCTGGGGCACGGTGGAGAAGGGCGTGCAGGCGCAGAAGGCCGAGTTCCGCGCGACCGAGGCCGACTGGCGCGCGGGTTATCTCGAGCTCGTCGCGCTCGTCTCGACGACGTACTTCCAGATTCTCCAG
Organism: Caballeronia sp. 11_S32; assembly: GCF_056930355.1. NCBI lineage: Bacteria > Pseudomonadati > Pseudomonadota > Betaproteobacteria > Burkholderiales > Burkholderiaceae > Caballeronia > Caballeronia sp. 11_S32. The sequence goes on along the minus strand of NZ_JBXOWH010000004.1, from coordinate 936,869 downwards.
TTCGACGATCAGATCGCGCAGCAGAGCCAGACCATCGCGACGAACCAGCAGATCCTGACGATCTTCGAGGGCATGCAGAAGAACGGTCTCGTGCCGAAGACGCAGGTGCTCACGCAGCGCGCCGAGCTCAATCGCCTGACGCGTGAATTGCTGGAACTGCGCCGCTCGCGCGATCTCGCCAACAACGCGCTCTCGACGCTGATCGGCGTGCCCGCGGGCGAATTCAAGGTGCCCGACGGCAAGCTGCAAAAGCGCGTGCAGATTCCGGCGGTGCCGAGCGGATTGCCGTCGCAATTGCTGTCGCGCCGTCCCGATCTGATCGCGGCGGAGTATCGCGTGCTCGAAGCTTACGATCTCGTCGGCCAGGCGAAGCTCGCGCAACTCCCGACCATCAACCTGACCGGACGCGCGGGCACCGCGAGCTTTCAGCTCACCGATCTGCTGAAGATGTTCACGCTGAGCTTCGTGCCGAGCATCAATATCCCGATTCTCGATCCGTCCGTGCGTGCGCACGTTAAGACGACCGAAGCGCAAACGACGGTCGCGGAACAGCAATATCGCAGCACCGTCATGAACGCTTTCGAGGAAGTGGAGAACGCGCTCGTCAATCTCGATTCGCACACGAAGCAGCGCGTCGAGTTGCAGCAGGAAGTGGATCAGTTGACCATCGTGGCCGCGCAGATCAATGCGCAACTGAAGGAAGGCGTGATCTCGCAGCTTCAGGTGTTCGAGACCGAGCGCACGCTGCTCGCCGCGCAACTCGCGCTGCTCGCGAACCATCAGCAGATTCTGTCGGATACGGTGACGCTCTATAAGGCGCTCGGCGGCGGCTGGCCGACCGTCGACGTGCAGAGCGCGAGCAAGGACGGGCTGAAGTGAAGCACTCCATGAATTGCATCGGCTTCAATGATGTGAATGACTAACGATCGTTCAAAATCGATGACTTATGGCGCGATTGACTACGACGATGCGTGACTTAAACTCTCAACAGCCGCCGGTCATGAATGACGTGAATCACGGCGCGGTCCAACCTGTCCATGCGCCCGAGCTTGCCGGGCATTCCTCTGGCGCGTCGGCGGCAGCGGCTGGACGTACCTCGTGACATGGACATGGCTCAAGGCTTTTCCGTTGCGGAACAACAGCCGGGCGTGGGCGAGGCGTTCGACGTCATCCTGAAGCCCGCGCCGCATGCCGAGCTTGCCGGCGAACTGGCCGACCGGCTCACGGATATCCGCATCGACGAAAATCTCTTCGCCATCGGCCGCGCCGAAGCGCCGTTCGACACGAGCCCGCCCGAAGCCGTCGCGCAGCTTTCGCGCCGTCATGCGCGCATCTTCATCGAGCATGGGCTCGTCTATATCGCCGATCTCGGCAGCAAGAACGGCACCGCGGTGAACGGCACGCCCGTGCGCGAGACGCCCGCGCGCGTGAGAAACGGCGACATCATTTCATTCGGCAGCCGGCTGTCGTATCGCGTGCAGTTCGCGCCGCGCGCCCGGCGTCTGAACGTGCCGAAGTCCATCGGCATCACGCTCACGCCGCAGCGCGACGACCTCGGCCTGCAGCCGGTCGAGCTCGCGCAGTTTCCGTTTCTCGTCAGCAAGACCGACGAAACGTTCTCGCGTTATCGCGAGCAGTATCCGCATCAGGTCAATTACGTGTCGCGGCGGCACGCGCATGTGTTCATCAAGGGCGGCGCGCCTTTCGTCGAGGATCTCGGCAGCACCAACGGCACGTTCGTCAACGGCGAGCGGCTCGGCGCGTCCGCGGTCGAGCTGAAGAATGGCGACACGGTCGCATTCGGCGGCACGCACTTCGCGTACAAGGTGCATCTGCACGGCGACGAAGGCGAGTCGACGCTCACCGAGATGGTTGCGCAAGCCAAAGCGCAGACGGCCCGCGACGAAGAGTTCGACAGCGACAAGACCACCTTCGTCGGCTCGGCGCATTCGTTTCTGGACATCTTTTGCGTCGATCAGGCCGCCGCGCGCGAGGACGAAGTCAACGAGGAAGCGCAGCCTTTGCCCGCCGAGGAGAAGCGTCAGGATGCGCGCGCCGCCAAGCGCGGCAAGTTCGCGCTCTTCGTGTCCGAATTGCGCCGGGTGCTCGCTAGCGACGATCCGCACGCCGCGCGACGCACGCGCCTCATCGTCGCATGCGTGCTGGCCGTGCTCGTCGCGGGCGGTGCGGCGCTCTTCTTTAGCGGCTCGTCGGAGCGTCAGGCGAAAGCGCTGATGGCGGACGGCGCATTCGCGGAAGCGGCGAGCGTCACGAACGATTATCTGAAGACGCATCCGAAAGACACGCAGTTCGCGTCGATGAACACGGAAGCCGTGCTCAAGTCGAACGTGCCGCGCTGGCTCGCCGCGTTGAAGAAGGGCGACTTCGCGAACGCGGACGCGATCATCGCGCAGATGAGGACGCTCGGCGAGCACAACGCCGATGTGCATTCGCTCGTCGACGAGCTCGAATGGATCGGCAAGCTCGAAAGCTTCGTGATGGGGCGCGGCGGCTCCGATGCGCCGATCCGCATGTACGGCGACGAGCCGCGCATCGATGCGATCCTTAAGCACTGGGAAGCGGACGCGTCAGGGCATCAGCGCGATCTGGACCGCATCGCGGGTTACGTGCCCGAGTTCCGCGATCCGTATGCGCTCGCGCTCAGCCACTTGCGCAAGCTCCAGAGCGACGATTCCGTGTATCTCGCGGCCATCGACAGGCTCAATGCGAGCATCGTCAAAAGTCTCGGCCAGGACGATCTCGATTCCATCAACGTGACGCTCAAGGAATACGCGGACAAATATCCGCGCCTCGCGGGCCTCGATCGCGTGCGCGCCGATCTCGATGCCTATGCCGGCCTGCGCCGCAGTCTCACGAGCGGGAGCCTCGCGCCGCTCGCGGGATCGGTGAGCAAGGCGAAATTCTCGACGCCGCCGTTTCAGGAAAAGTTCAGGCAGATGGGCACGGGCCAGTTGCCGCCGCCCGATGTGCTCGCGCAATACGCGAGCGTCGCCGACGCGTGGAACCGCGGCCAGAGCGCGCAGGCGATCGACGGCCTGCAAAAGCTGCCGCAAGGCTCGTGGTCGCCGACGGTGCAAAAGGAACTCGCGCACAAGAAGGCCGTGGCCGCGCAATTCGCCGATCTTCAGAAGGCGCGCGGCACGAAGGGCTACGAAGACGCGCTGCTCTCCTTCTACGAAATGCTCGATCTCGATGCCGACACGTTCTACGCGAAGGCGGTCGGGCCCGAGGTCGCATCGCTGAAGGACAAGGCGATCGGCCGCGCCCAAACGCTGATGACGCAGGCGCAGACGCTGTGGCAGCAGTATCGGACCAACGGCGGCATCGGCGGGTCGCAGCGGCTCGAATCGGGCGTATCGGATGTGTTCAGGACGCAGGCGCGGCTTTTGTCGGACGCGCAGGATGCGGCGGCGCGCGGCATGCGAATCTTCAGGCAAGTGAAGGCGGACAGCGCGACGGCGAAGTGGGCCGCGCTCGCCAATGAGATCGACACCGAAGCGGACTTGCAGCGTCGCTCGCTGCAGGACTTGCGCATGGTGCTCGAACCGGGACTTCTCAACACCAAGCTGAGTCTGATCGGCGGAGGCACGAGCAGTGAAGAGAGACGCACACCTTAAGCCGCTGTCGGAGGCGCTCGGAGAGCACGGCGCCGAAGGCATCGCGATCCTCACGGCCGAGCCGGCGCGGCTCACGCAGGCACTCGTCTTCGCGATGGTGGCGCTCGTCGCGTCGGCGCTCGTGTGGTCCTTCGTCGGTCATGCGGACGTGATGGTCAATGCGCAGGGCACGCTCGCGCCCGAGTCGGAAGTGCGCCGCTTTTACGCGCCGATCGACGGCGAGCTGGCCGATCTCTATATCGCCGAGGGGCAGCCCGTGCGCAAGGACGATGTCGTCGCGCGCCTGAATGCGCGCGGCGCGATCGAGGCGGCCACCAATGCGCTCGAAGCGCAATTGAAGCTCGACGACGCCGAACGCGAATGGAAGCAGTTTCCCGAGAAGAAGCTGCTGATGGAGCGCAAGATCGCCGCGCTCAAGGATCAGATGGATGTGGAGGAGCATCAGCATCAGCAGCGCGTGGCCGAAGGCACGAGCAAGCTCGCGGAAGGCCAGAAGGCGCAGTTGCAGGAAGCGCGCAGCACGCTGGAAAACGCGCGGCGCGCGCGCGACGCCGCGAAAGTCGAACTGGACCGTTTTCAGCGCCTGCTCGCGCTGCCGGGCGGCGGCGGCATTGCGGAAGCTCAGGTCGATCAGAAACGCAATGCGTATCTCGAAGCGGACGGCGCGTATCGCATCGAGCAATCGCGGCTCGCGGAACTCGACTTCCGCCTGAGCCACGATTTCACGCAGGCGAAACGCCAGCTCGAAACGAGCGGCCAGGAAGCGACGAACCTGCGTCTGCAATACGAAGCCGCGATGCGTGAAGTCGCGAGCACGGAAGACAAGTTGCGTCTGCAACTGCAGACGGCGCGCCTCGTCGCGGATGCGGCCGCGCGCATCAAGTTCGAGAACATCGACAAGGATAACTTTCTGCTGATTCTCGCGCCGGTATCGGGCGTGATCACGGACGTGACATCGACGCAGCCCGGCGACAAGATTCAGGCGAACACGCCGCTCGGCGGCATCGCGCCGGCGAATGCGAAGCCGGTGCTGAAGATCGAGATCGCCGAGCACGACCGCGCGTTCCTGCGCGAAGGGCAGCGCGTGAAGCTCAAGTTCAACGCGTTTCCTTATCAGCGCTACGGCGTGATCGACGGCACGCTCGCGTTCATCTCGCCCGCGACAAAGCCGAGCCCCACGACCAAGCAGCCGGTCTATGAAGGACGCGTGACGTTAGATCGCGATTTCTATCAGGTCGCGGACACGAAGTATCCGTTGCGCTACGGCATGACGGCCACGGCTGAAATCGTGGTGCGCGAGCGGCGCCTGATCGATCTCGGGCTCGATCCGTTCCGCAATATCGCGGGGTAAGGATGGAGGGTTACAGGAGAGCCGTAACGCGGACAAGATGCGCAATTCAACAAGGAACCGAACGGAGAACGATATGACGGCGATTGTGCGTATCGACGACGAAGTGGTCGACGTCGGCGAATTCATCAGGTTGTTGAAGTTGAACGGTCAGTTCGACAGTCTCATCGAGCAGCTCGTGCGCGACAAGCTGACCGTGCGCGCGGCGAAGAAATCCGCCGTGGCGGTGAGCGACGATGAAATCCAGAACCGCGCCGACCAGTTCCGCCGGATTCGCGGGCTGCATCGCGCGGCGGATATGAATAATTATCTCGACGCGCTGCATGTGAGCCTCGACGAGTTCGAGGTCTATATCACCGACACGCTCTATCAGGAAAAGATGCTCGACAAGGTGGGCACGGAGCGCGAGGTGGAGGAATACTTCCAGCTCAATTCGCCGAAGTTCGACAGCATCGAAGTGAGCCACATCCTGCTCGATACCGAAGGCAGCGCGAAGGAAATGATCTCGTATCTCAACGACGATCCCGACAGCTTCGCCGAGATGGCGCGCGAGCATTCGCTTGCCGACACGCGCGACGAAGGCGGCAGGATAGGGCGCGTGATGCGCGGGCAAATGAAGCCGGATGTCGAGGCGAAGGTGTTCAACGCGGAAGTCGGCGATCTGCTCGGACCGTTCGTATCGGTGGATGGCACCTCGTATGAAATCTTCGCGGTGACGGCGAAATATCCCGCGAAGCTCGACGAGGATGTGTCCGCGGAAATCCGCCGCCTGCTGCGCGAGGAATGGATGATGGCGCGCGCGCAGGAGCACGTCATCGAAGCACGCTGACCGACCGGACACGCGACAGAACATGGACGCTCCATCGAGCCTTGATTCGCCCGCCGACTTTCTCTCGTCGGTCGAGATCCTTTCGCCTTTCACGCGCGAGGAAATCGAGCAACTGGCCGCGCACGCCGAATCGCGCCGCTTCGGTTTCGGTGAGACCGTGTGTAATGCGGGCGATGCGGCCGACGGGCTCTATATCGTGAAGGCGGGGTCCGTGCGCATCTTCACCGAGGAGCACGGCAAGGAAATCAGCATGGGGGTGAAGAAGGAGCGCGAGACTTTCGCGGATATCGCGATGCTGCGCGACTACCGCCATGAGTCGTCGGTGCGTTCCTCCGGCAAGACCGAGCTTCTGTATATCCCGCGTGTCGCGATCGAACCGGTCATCGCGAAGAATCCCGCCGCGCTCGCCTTCGTCACGAGCTATGTCGCGATCAATTCGGCGGGCGGTTTCGTCGCGAAGCTCTTCGATCTGCGCGGCAAGCTGAACAAGGCGGAGCTCGAGGAATGCGTGCGCAGCGTCGGCGTGAAGCGCGTCGGTGAAGGCAAGGAAATTCTCAAGCAGGACTCGCGCGACGACCGGCGTCTTTATGTCGTGCGGCAAGGCGAAGTGCGTATCGTGCGCGAAGAGGGCGGCGAACATCATGTGCTCGCGACGCTCGGCCCAGGCGAAATCTTCGGCGAGAAAGCCTGCGTGATGCGTCAGGAGCAGATGGCTTCGGCCATCGCGAGCGCCGATACGCGCCTGCTCGTGATCCCCGAGAAGACGGTGCACTTCATCATCGAGCGCAACGTGAAGCTGCGCGAAGTGCTGGAGGAGCGCATCCGCTTCACCGAGCGCGAATTGCAGCGCCAGAAGAAGCTCGCCGAGCGCCGCAAGCTGCCGGCGATGCTCGATCTGCACACGAAGCCCGAACTCGGCGAGCGCGTCATCAAGCGTTTCGCGTGGGTCGAGCAGGCGGAGGAGATGGATTGCGGCGCCGCCTGTCTCGCAATGATCTGCCGCCACTACGGCATCAACATGACGCTCGGCAAGCTGCGCGAGCTCGCCAACGTGACGACGTCGGGCGCGACGCTCGATTCGCTCGCGCGCGCGGGCGAGTCGCTCGGCTTCACGACGCGCGGCGTGCAGTGCACGTTCGAATCGCTGCGCGGCTTCGAGATGCCGTTCATCGCGCACTGGGAGGGGTACCACTACATCATCATCTACGGCGTTTCGAGCGAGAACGTGTGGGTCGCGGACCCGGCCATCGGCTTCAGGAAGATGACCGTCGGCGAGTTCGAGCGCGGCTGGAGCGGCACGTGCCTGCTCTTCACGCCGGGGCAGGACTTGACGCAGAAAGCCGTGTCGCGCTCGCCGTGGCTGCGCTTCGTAGGCTATCTGAAGCCGTACAAGAAGATCCTGCTGCATCTCTTTCTCGCGACCTTCGTCATTCAGGTGCTGGGCGTGATACCGCCGCTCATCATCCAGAACATACTCGACGGCGTGATCGTGCATCAGAACGTCAATTTGCTGCATGTGCTGATCGCCGGGCTGGTGATTGCGAGCCTCTTCACGCAGTTGATGACGACGATACGCGCCTACCTCGCGAACTTCATGGTCCGCAACATGGACTTCGCGATGATGTCGCAGTTCTTCAGGCACACGTTCTCGCTGCCGTTCGGCTTCTTCGCGAAGCGCAAGACCGGCGACGTGTTCGCGCGCTTTCAGGAGAATCACACGATCCGCGCGTTCCTTACGGAATCCACGGTCTCGACCGTCCTGAACCTGCTGATGCTCTTCATCTACTTCACGATCATGTTTCTCTACAACGTGAAGCTCACGTTGTTGCTCATCGCGTTCGTGATCCCGATGATGGTGCTCACGATCGTCGCGACACCGCGCATCAAGCAGAACGCGCGCGAGACCTTCTCCGCGGGCACCGATGCGCGTTCCTATCTGATGGAAGCGCTCGGCGGCGTGGAGACGGTGAAGGGCATGGGCATCGAGCGCGCGGTGCGCATGAAGTGGGAGAAGAAGTACGCGAAGTCGCTGGAAGTGCAGTACAAGTCGCAGCGCTTCAATATCGTCGTGGGGCTGTGCAGCCAGTTGCTGAATGCGGCGACGACCATCGGCGTGCTGTGGGTCGGCGCGAACCTCGTGCTTGCGCGCGAACTCACCATCGGGCAACTGATCGCGTTCAACGCGTACATGGGCAGCGTGCTCGCGCCGTTGATGGGCCTCATCAACTTGTGGAGCCTCTTGAACGATGCGGGCGTCGCGATGGAGCGCCTGGGCGATGTGCTGGATATAGAGCCGGAGCAGAAGCCCGAAGAGATGCAGCAGCGCGTGATGCTGCCCGACCTGCAGGGCGACATCAGCTTCAATGGCGTGTACTTCCGCTATGGCGAAGGCGACGCGCCTTATGTGCTGGAAAACATCAGCTTCGATATCAAGCCGGGCGAGCTGATTGCGATCGTCGGGCGCAGCGGTTCGGGCAAGACGACGCTCGCGAAACTGCTCGTAGGTTTTTATGCACCGAGCGAAGGCCGGATGACCGTCGATGGCTACGATATCAATGTCGTCGATAAAGGTTTCTTTCGCGCGCAGATCGGCTATGTGATGCAGAGCAACCTGCTGTTTTCGGGGACGATCGCGGAGAACATCGCGAGCGGCGATGAAGCGCCCGACAGAAGGCGCATCGAGGAAGTGGCGAAGATGGCCGATGCGCACGGGTTCATCGCGAAGATGCCGCTCGGTTACGAGCAGGTTGTCGGCGAGCGCGGCGTCGGGCTGTCGGGCGGGCAGATTCAGCGGCTTTGCATCGCGCGGGCGCTGTATCACGATCCGCGTCTGCTCGTGTTCGATGAAGCCACGTCCGCGCTCGATACGCAATCGGAAAGCAATATCCTCGGCAACATGCAGGAGATATTGAAGGGGCGCACCGCGGTGATCATCGCGCACAGGCTTTCGACGATCATGCGCGCCGACAAGATTCTCGTGCTGTACGAAGGCGGTATCGTCGAGCAGGGCAAGCACGACGAGCTCGTCGCGAGAAAGGGCATGTACTACCAACTCGTGCAAAAGCAACTGAGCGCAGCATGAAGATACTCGACCAACCTGAAAGCGACAGCAGCACGCCCGCGTCATCGGCGATTTCCTATGCGGGGCTCATCGAGAAGATCGAGATTCTGCGCTCGACGCTCAGATGGACCTCGCGTCTCGAACGGCCCGAAATCGAAAAGCTCCTGCGGCAGGCGAGCACCTTGCGCGACGAAGTCATGCAGATGTCGCACAAGGAGCGCTTCGTGCAGGCGGCGGCCGCGGAACCCAAGCGCGACATGTCGCCGGGTGCGCGGCGTCAGGCGCTGATCGAACGCAGCTTCGTGTTCGAAGGCACGTTCGGCGATAACCCGAAGTTGCTGGAAGCGCTGGAAATCGCGGAAAAAGCCGCGCCGACTGATTTGCCCGTGTTGATCGACGGCGAAAGCGGCACCGGCAAGGAGCTGATGGCGAAGGTCATTCACGCGAACGGTTCGCGCGCGGACAAGCCGTATATCTCCGTGAACTGCGGCGCGATTCCGGAGAATCTGCTGGAGTCGGAACTATTCGGGCATCGCAAGGGCGCGTTTACGGGCGCGACCAACGATCGCAAGGGCAAATTCGAGAGCGCGCATACGGGCACGATCTTTCTCGATGAAATCGGCGAGCTGCCTTTGTCGGGGCAGGTGAAGTTGCTGCGGGTGCTCGAAGCGCACGAGATTCAGCGCGTGGGTTCGGATGAGCCGATCGCGGTGGACACGCGCATCGTCGCGGCGACGAATCGCAACTTGCGGAAGTTCTGCGATGAAGGGCGTTTTCGCGAGGATCTGTTTTATCGGCTGAGCGTGATTCATCTGACGCTGCCGTCGTTGCGCGAGCGGCGCGACGAGATTCCCTTGCTGCTCGCCTATTTCGGCGATGAAGCCGCGGCGACGTTGAAGCGCCGGCCGGTGAAGCTGTCGCCGAGGCTGCGCGATTTTCTGCGCAACTACGATTATCCGGGGAATATCCGCGAGTTGAGGAACGTGGTGTATCGGCTCGCGTGTCTTGCGGGCGACATGGCGGACATCGATCATTTGCCGATCGATATCCGGCCGAAGTCATCGCTTTCGCTGGCGATGGGCGGCCCTGCGGCGAGCGGCAATGGTATCGCGACGGCGAGTTCGCTGGCCGAAGCGAAGCGCGTTGCAAGCGATGAGGCCGAGCGCGCGTTTCTCGAGCGCGGGCTGCAGGAAACCGGCGGCACGGTTGCCGAACTCGCGCGACGGTATGAGATGAACCGGTCGCATCTGCAGATGCTGCTCAAGAAGCACGGCCTGCATTCGAAGGAGTTTCGGGCGGCGGCGCAGAAGAATCGGGAGGAGGGGGGGTGATGCGTCTGCCCGCAGTCTCTTGACTGCATCTGTGGAATTGAGCCAAAATGTACATACAAACGTCAATACGGATGATGTGTGCATTTCGAGTGGGATGAAAAGAAAAATCAAACCAACATTCGAAAGCACGGAATCGATTTTCGAGATGCAGTCGACGTATTCAATCACCCGGTATTGATGTGGCCGGATACGCGGGAAGCGTATGGAGAGGAAAGGTGGATAGCGCTGGGTTGGATGAAGGAGTTGATCGGCGTCGTGGTGTATGTCGAGCGATATGCGGATGTGATCCGGGTCGTATCGGCGCGCAAGGCAGCGAGACACGAGGCAAGACGATATGAGCAAGAAATCGGGAACTGACTGGAAGCGGCTGGCCAAGATGAAGGACACCGAGATCGATTTTTCGGATATCCCGGAACTCGATGACGCCTTCTTCGAAAACGCGGAACTACACGTGCCGCCGAAGCAAGCTGTGACGATGCGCCTGGATGCCGACGTACTGGAATGGTTTCGCCAACAAGGAAAGGGTTACCAGACGCGAATCAACCGGCTTCTGCGCGCCTATATGCAGACGCAACAGCGCCGTCATTCCTAAGCGACGCTACACCCCTGGATTCACCTGCGTCTTATCGCTCGCCACCAGATCCTCCGCATGCGCGACGACCACCGAAATGTTGTCGCGCCCGCCGCGCGCCAGCGCGATCTCCAGCAGCCTTTGCGCCGCCGCCTCGCAATTCCCCGGCGCGAGCTCGTTCGCCATCTCCGCTTCGCTCACTTCGTTCGACAACCCGTCGCTGCATAACAGGAAGGTATCGCCGTCGTTGAGCTCGAGCGTGTTTTCGTCGAGTTCGAGCACATCAAGCGCCCCGACCGCGCGCGTGATCAGGTGCTGCGCCGGATGATGCAGCGCTTCCTCCGCCGTGAGTTGCCCGCGCGCCTTCAGTTCTTCGACATGGCTGTGATCGCGCGTGATCTGCATGAGCCGGCCGTGCCGGAACAGATAGATGCGGCTGTCGCCCGCCCAAAGATAGGCGCACGCGCGGTCACGCGCCGCGAGCACCACCACCGTGCTGCCGATGCGCGATACCTGTCGCCGCGCCGCTTCCGCGCGCAACTGTTCGTTCACCTCGAAGAGCCGCGCGCGCGCATCGGCGATGACGCTCGCGAGCCCGTTCGTGCCTGGCACCTTCGCGAGACCGTCGATCACCATCCGGCTCGCGAGGTCGCCGACCGCATGCCCGCCCATGCCGTCCGCGACGGCCCACAGGCCGCGCTCGGGCGCATCGAGCAATGCGTCTTCATTGATCTGCCGCACGCAGCCGGTGTCGGTGCGGGCGGCGGAAGTCCATCGAAACTCAGTGGTGAAGGTCACGGCAACCTCCGGCGTTCTGGGTGGCGCGGCGTCGGGCGGACAAGGCGGGCGATCCCGCTCATTGTGTACCCGCGCGCGTCCGAATCGAATCTTGATGTGCACGCTCAGCCCGCCCGATTCCCCGCCACCGAGTTCGGACTGACGGTGAGCGTCGCGCCGTTGCCCGTGTTGCTGACCGCGACGCTCTGGAACTGATTGATCATCTGGCCGACCGTGATGTTGGTGATGTTGTTGGTGACCTCGTAGATGTTGTTGGTCACATCGATGAGATTCACCACGCCGACGCCGCCACCGGCGCTGACCGGCGGACGGTCGATGAACGGCGTGATCCAGCCGAATATCCATGGCGCGCCGCCTCCGCCGCTGATGGCCGACATCGCTGCGTGATCGAGTTCGCGGTCGTAGTCGAGATCGGTGACGCTGAGAGCGCACATGTCGTTTCTCCGTGGATGGCCTGCGAGCAGGACGCCCGGAGTCAATGCAAGGCCTGTGCCGATGCGCACGCCCGGCTCGCGCTTTTCGCCGCGTGGCCGATCTGGCGGGGTTTCGGCGGCATCGGCCGATGCCAGCGGCGAAGCGCCCGCTCCCGCATCAGTTGGATCGGCGCCAACAAGCGATGTCGGCGCCTCGCGGAAGAACCAACACATTGGCCATCGATCCGTGGGATGGCGGCGACTCCGAATCTGGCGCATCGAACCCAACAAACACATCGGAAAACTGTTGGTCCAGAAAAAACATCAATTGGTCGCGAAGGGCTCGCCAGTCGACTGAAACTCAACAAATTCAATGGCTTAAAGAAGCTGGCAAGAAAGATGCAAAAGGCATGGCAACCCGGCGCCAAACAAACACATCGCGCCAAGCAGCAAAAAATCGGAGCCAGCCATGTCAACCAACCAATCCGGACTGATCGACCAGCAAGCCGCCGTGTGCGGTTTCTCGCTCGACGACGAACCGGCGCTCGGCACCGAACTCGTCACGCGCCGCTCGGGTTACGAACATCACGGCCTCTACGCCGGCAACGGCATGGTCATTCACTATGCGGGCTTCGCGAAGTCGCTGCATCGCGGCCCGGTCGAGGAAGTCACCATCGAGCAGTTCGCCGCCGGCCACGAAGTCACGATCCGCCAGAACCCGGCCGCGAAGTTCGTCGGCATGGAAGCAGTGCGCCGCGCGCGCAGCCGCCTCGGCGAAGACCAGTATCGCCTGCTCACCAACAATTGCGAGCACTTCGTCACATGGTGCATCGACGGCCGTGCCCGCAGCCGTCAGGTGCAAGCCTGCTTCGTGCATCCGCAGGCAGCGCTGCGCGCCGTGACCGGACTGTTTCGCGCCTATGTCGCCGCCGAGCGCCGCCGCCGCATGAACGCGGCGCTCGCCGCCTGAACCCCACGCCAGGAAGCCGCATCCCGAGGAGACCATCATGCAAACCACCGAAAATTCGCTGCACTGGGCCGTGGACAAATGGCTCGCCCCGACACCCGCGCATCCGGCACGCGTCGTGCGTCTATGCCGCTCGCATGTCACCGGCGCGCGCTATGTCTGCATCGAGGCGCAGCATCCGGGCGGCCCGCTCGCGATCATCTTCTTCCGCCACGACGACGGCACCTGGAACGTGTTTCCGCCTCAAGCCAGGCGTCCGTCGATGAGCGCGGAACGCCTCGCCGCCTGAGGCTTTACGATCAGCCGGGGGGCGTCGGGCCGCCCCGGCTTTGACACGGCGATCCCGCTGCCGCTACTCTAGGTGCAACATTTCCGGCTGTTCGATGAAGTCGCCGGGTCGCACGGATGCGGCAGGTCGTGGTAGTTTGGCGTCCGTGAACCAGATCGTACATTTTCGAGGTATTGCCGATGACCCAGCCCGACTCCTCTTCCTCCGCCCGCGCGACGCCCGATCCGAACCTCGGCGACAATCCGCTCGGCATCGCGGGGCTTGAGTTCGTCGAGTTTTCCAGTCCCGATCCCGAAGGGCTCGCCCGGCTGTTCGAGACGCTCGGCTTCGTGCCCGCCGCGCGGCATATCAGCAAGGCGGTGACGCTGTTTCGCCAGGGCAGCATGAATTTTCTGCTGAACGCGGAGCCGGATTCGTTCGCGTCGCGCTTCGCCGAGTCGCACGGCGTCGGCATCGCGGCGATCGGCATCCGCGTGCTCGATGCGCAGGTCGCCCATGAGCGCGCGCTCGAATACGGCGCGTGGGATTTCGAGGGCGAGAAGATCGGCCCGAACGAGTTGGCAATCCCGGCGATTCAGGGCATCGGCGATTCACATATCTATTTCGTCGATCACTGGCCGGGCAAAGGCAGCGGAAGCGAGGCGTCGATCTACGATATCGATTTCCGTCCGATTCCCGGTGCGGGCGCGGACCAGAAAGACACGGGTCTGCTCGAGGTGGACCACTTCACGCAGACGGTCGGCGCGGGCCGCATCCAGGAATGGCTCGACTTTTACCGCGAGGTGCTGCACTTCTCGGAGATTCATCAGGTGCACCCGGACTGGCACGTGTCGCAGGATTCGGCCGTCACGCTCTCGCCGTGCGGCTCGATCCGCATTCCGGTGTATGAGGAGGGCACGTATCGCACGGACCTGATGCAGCAGTATTTGCCCGATCACGAAGGCGAGGGCGTGCAGCATATCGCGCTGGCATCGGCGGATATCTTCGCTTCCGTCGATGCGTTGCTGGCGCGCGGCGTGCGCTTCCTGCAGCCGCCGCCGCGCTATTACGATGAAATCGACGAGCGGCTTCCCGGCCACGGGCTCGACATCGGGAAATTGCGCACGCGCGGCATTCTCGTCGACGGTGAAATTCTCCCGGATGGCACGCCGCAGCTTTTCCTGCAGACATTCGTCGAGCGCAAGCCCGGCGACATGTTCTTCGAGATCGTCGAGCGGCGCGGGCATCATGGGTTCGGCGAGGGCAATCTCGCCGCGATCGCGAAGGCGCGCGGCTGAACCGGCACGCCTTCGCTCGCGGCCTCATTGCACGACGACCGTGCCGGTCATGTGCGGATGCAGCGAGCAGAAGTACTTGTACGTGCCCGGCTTGTCGAACACATGCGAGAAGCTTTCGCCGCTGTCGAGCGGATCGGACTTGAAGGTCTTGCCCTCATCTGTGACGGTGTGCAGCATGTCGTCGTGATTCACCCATGTCACCTTCGTGCCGGCCGGCACCGTGATCGTCGCGTGGTTGAACGAGAAGTTGTCGATGGAAATGGTCGGCGCGCTCGCCGCCGCGACCTGTTGCGCGGGTTCCTGCGCGCACGCGCTCGGGATCGCGGCGCTGACGATGCCCTTCACGACGAGCGCGAACGCGGCCTTGCGCAGAAACCTGCCGGCGAGCGGGCGCAGATTCGCGGGCGTAACGATGAGCGAAGCACGGCGGGCGAGGGCGGCGATCATGACTGCACCCCGGCGAGCGACGTGTCCGTCACCGCGAGTTGTCCGCGCCCCGCGATGTGCGTGACTTCGCGCAGGCCGAGCATCGTGCGCAATTGCTCGGCGGGCACTTTCATCGGCCCGGGGCCGGACGCCGCGCCGGGCGCGGGCTGCGGAAACGCCGTCGACATCGCGGAATAGAAGCGCATCTCGCCCTCCACCTTCTGCGCCACCTGATGCACGTGGCCGTTCAGCACTGTCACCGAACCGAAGCGCTTCAGGAGCGCGAGCGCCTGCGCGCTGTCGTCGGTGCCCCAGCCCCATTGGGGATAGAGCGCCCACAGCGGAATATGCGCGAACACGACGATCGGCGTGCTGCTCGACTTGTCCTGCAAGTCGGCCTTGAGCCATGCGAGCTGCGCATCGCCGAGAAAGCCGAGGCCGCCGCCCTTCAGATCGATCACGTTGGTCAGGCCGATGAAGTGCACGCCGCCCTGATCGAAGCTGTACCAGTGACGATTGCTGCCTTTGCCGTATTGCCCGGAGAAACGATCGAAGAACGCATTGCCGTCCTCGACCAATACATCGTGCTCGCCGGGCACGTAGTGCACGTCCATGCCCGCCTTGCCGATGATCTGCATTGCCGTATCGAACTGGGCGGGCTTCGACAGATGCGTGATGTCGCCGGTATGGATCATGAAGGCGGGACGCTTGCCCATCGCGCCCACGCGGCCGATGGCTTCTTCGAGCGTGCTCGCAGGCTCGGTGTTCGGGTCCTTGTTGAAGCCGATATGGCTGTCGCTGATCTGCACGAAGCTGAACGAGCTGGTCTTCTCGGCAGCTTGCGCCGACGAGATCAGGCGCGACACGGGCACGCCGCCGCTCACGGTCCAGATCACGCCCGCGCCCGCCCATGCCATGCACGAAAGTGCGGTGCGGCGGCGCTTGCCGTGATCGTCGAGTTCGTCGCGTTCCTGCGCGGGAGGCGGGAGAGTGGGATCGGATTTCATGGCGGTTCCTTTGATGATTGCGGCCGCGGTTCGTGTCGTTCTAGTCGGCGAGAAACGCGCATGGCGGCTCGATGCATGGGCGCGAGGCCGGCGCGACATCGTCCCGAAGGGCTCAGTCGCTGCGGCATCCGTTCATCGAACCGGTGAAGGCTGTGCGTTATTCCCGCTATATTTTTCTGAGTCGCCGCCACGAACGGGAATAAACCGGGTGCGCCGGGAGTATCGGTGGGGAAGGCGCGGCAAAGCAGCATCCGGCTGCGCCCGGGCGATGTTCCCCGAACGTGGTTGTCCAAAGGAGACCCGCGTGATGTGGCCAGGCAAGTCGAAAGAAGACCGGTCCGGGCGCCGCGGCCAGGCGGACGCCGAGGCGGTTCACGCGCGCTTCGAGGCGACGGTGATGCCGCACCTCGACGCCGCCTACAACCTCGCGCGCTGGCTGTCGGGCAGCGCGAGCGATGCCGACGATGTCGTGCAGGAAGCCTATCTGCGCGCGTTCCGGTTCTTCGGCGGGTTCGAGGGCGGCGAGGAAGCGAACGCGCGGGCGTGGCTGCTCGCGATCGTGCGCAACACGTGGTTCACGGAATGGCGGCGGCGCGTGCAACTCGCGGACGCGACGCCCTACGACGAGGAACTGGGCGGCGACGAAGCCTTGCCCGGCTGGTCGGAGGAAGGCGCGGCCGACCCGGAAACGCTCGCCGTGCGCCGCGACGAGATTCATCTGGTGCATCGCGCGCTGGAGGCGCTGCCGATCGCCTTTCGCGAGGTGCTGGTGTTACGTGAGCTGGAAGACATGAGTTACAAGGAAGTGGCATCCGTGACCGGCGTGCCGATCGGCACGGTGATGTCGCGGCTCGCGCGCGGCCGCAAGATGCTGGCGGGGGCGGTGCGCGCGGCGCAAGGCGGGCAGGACAAGCCGAGCGTGCGCCTCGTGCGACGCGCGGGACCGGGTCATTCAGAGGAGTCGGGAAATGGAAAATAACGACACCGCCTCGCTCGATACGAGGCTCGCCGATGGCTCGCTGTATCAGCGTGCGCCGGTTCATTTGCGGGCGCAGGTGCTCGCGCGCGTGCGCGCGGAAACGGAAGAAGAAGCACGCAGGCATGAGCCGGCACGACGCCCGAAACGCGGCTCGCGCAATCCGTTCGCCGCGCCGTGGCCGTTCTTCGGCGGCGCGTTCGCGGGCGCGACCCTTTCCGCGCTCGTGCTCGGCACGATGCTGTGGTTTCAGGCCGTGCCGCTCATGTCGACTGTATCGACGGGTTCGCCCATCGCGCAGGAAATCGTGTCGAGCCACGTGCGCGCGTTGATGTCGGACCGTCCGATCGATGTGCTGTCGAGCGACAAGCACACCGTGAAGCCGTGGTTCAACGGCCGCATCGACTATGCGCCGCCGGTGATCGATCCGGCGGGGCCGGGCTTCGCGCTCGTCGGCGGGCGGCTGGACTACATCGATCATCGGCCGGTGGCGGTCGTCGTCTATCGCTATCTGAAGCATCCGATCGACGTGTACGTGTTTCCCGAGCGCAAGGGCGAAGGGAAGAGCGGGACGAACGACAAGGCGTTCTCGCCGGTCGTCACGCAATCCGACGACGGTTACGCGCTCGCGCGTTGGAATCACGATGGCATGACGTTCTGGGCCGTCACCGATGCATCCGGCGCGGTGCTGCGCCAGTTCGCGCATGCGATGGAAACCGGCGCGCCGCGCTGAAAAACGCATCGCGCAAACGCTTT
This sequence comes from Caballeronia sp. 11_S32, assembly GCF_056930355.1. Taxonomy (NCBI): domain Bacteria; kingdom Pseudomonadati; phylum Pseudomonadota; class Betaproteobacteria; order Burkholderiales; family Burkholderiaceae; genus Caballeronia; species Caballeronia sp. 11_S32. The sequence goes on along the minus strand of NZ_JBXOWH010000004.1, from coordinate 919,182 downwards.
ACATGACTGGAAAGATGAAGATTGCGCGCGGTCGTCCTCAAGGGGATGCCGCGCGCTTCTTTACGCGTATACCCGCTGTCTCTCCGCTTTCCCTAGCCTGAAAAAACGCTTTGGGATGCTGTCTAAATCCCGCCTTGGTAATCCATGTTTTCGGCCTTATTCCATGCCTTGCACACTTACGATGCGTCAGGTGTGCGCTAACGCTCGTGCTCTTCGGGTATGTCCGAATATGGTCATATCCTTACATTTTTCTACACTCGCTCACAACCTATGTAATCGATAACGCACAGTGCACTTAAAAGAGGCATTGCAAGCATTTCCCGCGTTGCATGGGCTTTCAAATAACGAATCAGGCGACGGAGACACACATGGGTATGAAGATGAACCTCATTGCGAGCGCGCTCGCGTTTGGCGTTTTCTCGTTGGCGCACGCGGCCGACCCGATCAAGATCGGCGTCGATGGTCCGTTCACGGGCGGTTCGTCTTCCATGGGTGTCAGCATGCGCGACGGGGTGCGTCTCGCGACCGCGGAGATCAACAAGTCGGGCGGCGTGCTCGGCCGTCAGATCGTGCTGGTCGAACGTGATGACGAAGCGAAGAACGAGCGCGGCGTGCAGATCGCGCAGGAGCTCATCAACAAGGAGAAGGTCGTCGCGGTCGTCGGCTATATCAATACCGGTGTCGCGCTCGCGTCGCAGCGCTTCTTCCAGGAAGCGAAGATTCCCGTGTTCAACAATGTCGCGACCGGCACGGTGGTGACGAAGCAGTTCGACGATCAGCCCGATAACTACGTGTTCCGCAACGCGGCCGCCGACCGCATCCAGGCACCGATGATCGTCGAGGAAGCCGTTGCCAAACGTGGTTTCAAGAAGGTTGCGATCCTGGCCGATTCGACCAACTATGGCCAGCTTGGCCGCGAGGATCTGGAGAAGGCGCTGGCCGCGAAGGGCGTGAAGCCTGTTGCCGTCGAGAAGTTCAACATCAAGGACGTCGACATGACGGCCCAGTTGCTTAAGGCGAAGCAGGCTGGTGCCGAAGCGGTGCTGACGTATGGCATCGGGCCGGAACTCGCGCAGGTCGCGAACGGCATGGCCAAGCTTGGCTGGAAGGTGCCGCTGATCGGCAGCTGGACGCTTTCGATGGCGAACTACATCGACAACGCGGGTACGAACGGAGAGGGCGCGCGCATGCCGCAGACCTTCATTCAGGAAGCGAATACGCCGAAGCGCAAGGCTTTCATCGATGCCTACGTGAAGGAGTTCAAGCCGAAGAACGATCGCATCGATTCGCCGGTGTCGGCGGCGCAAGGTTATGACTCGGTATATCTGCTCGCGGCGGCGATCAAGCAGGCTGGCACGACGGATGGCCCGAAGGTCAAGGAAGCACTCGAGAGCCTGAACACGAAGGTGGAGGGCGTTGTGATGGTCTACGACAAGCCTTTCACGAAGGCGGATCATGAGGCGATTACGCCGAATGTGCCGGTGATCGGTGAGGTGAAGAGTGGACGCGTGATTTACGCGTACGACGCGGATAAGAAGGGTGGCAGTACGCTGCGTGCCAAGCAGACTACGACTGCTTCTAACTGAGGTTATTGCTTGGGCCGGAGAGCCTTCGGGTTCTTCGGCTTCGTCGAAGGTTTGTTTGCTTTCGCTTCGGTTTTCGTTAAATCCTGTTTTCGCGTCGGTCTATTTGCTCTGCCCCTGTGCGGGGCGGCAGTCACTTTCTTTGCTGCTGCAAAGAAAGTAACCAAAGAAACAGCTTGTCCCATCCAAAGTGCTTCAGGCCGGCCGCGGCACAGAACTGCGCAAGTGGTCCGGCAGTAGCGAGTGCCCTCATAGGCCTAATCGGGCGTGGACCGCGCACGGTCTGACAAGCTAGAAGTTATAGCGCGCTGGTTCAGCACCAAAGAGTTCCGGCACAGCGCTACGCGCTGCCGCTGGGTCTACAAGGGAAACCAACGGTGGGCGAATGCAGTGAGATGGAAGTGTAAGTAAAGAAGCACGCGCGGACCCGATGGACCGGTCGGCCGCGAAGCGGGCCGGAGCTAGTTGGAGCCTTACCAGTCAGTTGAGTGGTGCGATGTGACAGACCGTGCGCGATCCAAGCCCGGTTAGGCCTATGAGGGCACTCGCTACTGCCGGACCACGAGACTTCTTCTGTGCCGGGGCCGGTGTGAAGTACTTTGGATGGGGATAGCTGTTTCTTTGGTTACTTTCTTTGCAGCAGCAAAGAAAGTGACTGCCGCCCCGCACAGGGGCGGAGCAAACAGACCGACACGAAAACAGGATTCCATAGCAGCAAAGAAAGCGACTACCGGCCCGCCCCGCACAGGGGCAGAGCAAATAGACCGACACGAAAACAGGATTCCATAGCAGCAAAGAAAGCGACTACCGGCCCGCCCCGCACAGGGGCAGAGCAAACAGACCGAAACGAATTCCGGATTCCACGTAAAAGAGCAATAAAAGAGAAGAGCACGCACGATGATTCTCCTGCAACTCATCTACAGCGGCATCGCGTTAGGCATGATCTACGCCGTGATCGCCTTCGGCTACCAACTGACGTTCGCCACATCCGGCACGCTGAACTTCGGCCAGGGCGATGCGCTGATGCTCGGCGCGCTCGTGGGCCTCACGCTCGTATCGGCGGGTGTCAATTACTGGTTGATGATTCCGCTCGTGTGCCTCTTCGGGCTGGTGCAGGGCTCCTTCGTCGAGCGCATTGGCGTGCGCCCCGCGATCAAGATCAAGTCCGAGTTCGGCTGGATCATGTCGACGATCGCGCTCGGCATCATCTTCAAGAACGTCGCTGAAAACATCTGGGGCCGCGACGATCTGCGCTTTCCGTCGCCGTTGCCCGAGGCGCCGCTGCAGGTCTTCGGCGCGAACGTGCTGCCGATGGAACTGCTCGTCGTCGGCGGCGCGCTCGTGATGATGCTCGCGGTCGAGTTCTTCAACCGCAAGACCATCTTCGGCAAGGCCGTGGTCGCCACGGCGAATGATCGCGATGCGGCCTCGCTCATGGGCATCAACACGGGGCTCGTCATCACGTTCTCGTATGCGCTTTCATCGTTGACCGCTGCATTTGCAGGGGTCTTGATCGCGCCGCTCACGCTGACGGGCGCGACGATGGGCGCGGTACTCGGCCTCAAGGCATTCGCGGTGGCGATCATCGGCGGCCTGTCGAGCGGCATGGGCATCATCGTTGGCGGGATGATTCTCGGCATCGCGGAGACGACGACCGGCTTCTATATTTCCACCGGCTACAAGGATGTGCCGGGGCTCGTGCTGCTCTTGATCGTGCTTGCGGTCAAGCCCGCAGGTCTCTTCGGCAAGACGGCGATCAAGAAAGTCTGAGGCGGCGACGATGAAAGCAAAGAACTGGATCGCGGCGCTGGTCGGGCTCGCCGCACTCGCAATTTTTCCGGTGGTGTCGGGCAATCCGTACTACATCCACCTCGTCGAAACCATCATGATCTACGCGATCCTGCTGTTCGGGCTCGATATCGTGGTGGGTTATACCGGACAGGTTTCGCTCGGCCATGCGGGCCTGTTCGGCGTGGGCGCATATACGGCGGGCGTGCTCTTCGCGAAGCTCGGCATGCCGTTCTTCGTGACCGCGCCGCTCGCGATTCTGGTGACGGCCGGCTTCGGCGCGATCCTCGCATTGCCCGCCTTGCGCGTGTCCGGCCCTTATCTCGCGATGGTGACGCTCGCGTTCGGCACGATCATCCAGATCCTCATCAACGAGATGGATTTCCTGACGAACGGCCCAATGGGACTGAAGATCCCGAAGCCGATGTTCGCCGGTCACAGGCTCGACGAAGTGGAGTATTACTGGCTCGTTGCCGCATTGCTCGTCGTGTCGCTGATCGTCGTGCATCGCGTGCTGAAGTCGCATCTCGGACGCGCGTTCGAGGCATTGCGCGACAGCCCGATCGCATCGGACTGCATGGGCGTGTCGGTGTATCGCTACAAGGTGTATGCGTTCGTGATCAGCGCGGGCTTCGCGGGGCTCGCGGGCTGCCTTTATTCGTACTCAGAGCAGTACATTTCGCCGAACACGTATAACTTCGAGCTGACGATTCTGTTCCTGCTCGCGATCATCATGGGCGGGCGCAAGACGCGCATGGGCGCGATCATCGGCTCGACGGTCATCGTGCTGTTGCCGAAGCTGCTCGACGACATCTCGAACTTCCGCGTCGTTGCGACCGCGCTCGCGGCGGTCGTCGTCGCGGGGGCCGTGCTCGCGCTTGTGCGCAAGACCACGACGCCGCAGCGTGTCGCGGTGCCGATCATCGGCACGGCGGGTCTCGCCGTGTTCTCGTTCTGGATCGAAGCGCTGACGGACTGGCGTCTGACCATCTTCGGCCTGATGATTCTGCTGGTCGTGTATTACCTTCAGGACGGCATTGTCGGCTTCGTGCGCAAGACGCTCCATCTGGGTCGCGTGCGCGTGACCAAGGTCGATACCGATGAGCTCGCGAGCCACACGCGTCAGGACGACGCGGTCGCGGCCGTCGGAACGCAAGGCGCGGACACGATCCTCGATGTGCGCGGCGTGCTGATGCAGTTCAGCGGCCTGAAGGCGTTGAACGATGTGAACCTGACGGTGAAACGCGGCACCATTCACGGCTTGATCGGCCCGAACGGCTCGGGCAAGAGCACGATGATGAACGTGCTGACGGGCATCTATGTGCCGACCGCCGGCGCGATCGAGTACGAAGGGCATTCGATCGCGGGACGCACCTCGTCGAAGATTGCGCTGTCGGGCATCGCGCGGACGTTCCAGAACGTGCAGCTTTTTGGTGAGATGACTGCGCTCGAGAATGTGCTCGTTGGGTTGCATCACACGTTCAAGTCCAATTTCGCGGATGTCGGGGTGATGAGTCCGCGTTATCGGCGTGAAGAGCGCGCGGCGCGCGAGCGGGCTTTCAACATGCTGCGTTTCGTTGGGCTTGAAAGTGTCGCGGGGGAGGAAGCGCGTAACCTGCCTTACGGTAAGCAGCGGTTGCTCGAAATCGCTCGGGCTTTGGCTCTGGATCCCCAGTTGCTTCTGCTCGATGAACCGGCAGCCGGTTTGACCGCGCCGGATATTCGCGAGCTTGTCGCGATCATTCGCAAGGTGCGTAACCATGGGATCACGCTTGTGTTGATCGAACATCACATGGATGTGGTCATGAGTGTGTGTGACACCGTTTCTGTGTTGGACTTCGGGCAGAAGATTGCTGAAGGCAAGCCTGCCGAGATTCAGGCTAATGAGAAGGTTATCGAGGCTTATCTTGGAGGGCAGACTGAGCAGGCTGCTTGAGGCTTTTTTTACGTGGAATCCTGCTTTCGTGTCGGTCTATTGGCGTTGCCCCTATGCGGGGCGGCAGTCACTTTCTTTGCTGCTGCAAAGAAAGTAACCAAAGAAACAGCTATCCCCATCCAAAGTGCTTCATGCCGGCCCCGGCACAGAAGATGGCACGTGGTCCGGCAGTAGCGAGTGCCCTCGTAGGTCTAGCCGGGCGTGGACCGCGCACGGTCTGACAAGCCAGAACACTAAGCGCGCTGGTTCAGCACCAAAGAGTTCCGGCACAGCGCTACGCGCTGCCGCTGGGTTTGCAAGGGAAACCAACTTGCGGCGAATGCGCAGAGATAGAAGCGTTAGCAAGAATTCGCGTGCGGACCCGATGGACCGGTCGGCCGCGAAGCGGGCCGGAGCTATTTGGCGCCTTACCAGTCAGTTGAGTGGTGCGATGTGACGGACCGTGCGCGATCCAAGCCCGGTGAGTTTTGTGAGGGCACTCGCTACTGCCGGACCACTTGCGCAGTTCTGTGCCGGGGCCGGTGTGAAGTACTTTGGATGGGGATAGCTGTTTCTTTGGTTACTTTCTTTGCAGCAGCAAAGAAAGTGACTGCCGCCCCGCATAGGGGCAGAGCAAATAGACCGACACGAAAGCAGGTTTCTATAGAAGCGCAAGCGAGAGACATCACCGAAGCGCAAGCGGAAGACAATAATGCTGACGATCAAAAACCTCCACGCCGGCTACGGCAAAGTCAAAGTCCTGCATGGCATATCACTGAACGTGCCGAAGGCGAAGGTCGTAACCTTGATCGGCTCGAACGGCGCAGGCAAAACCACGACGATGCGCGCGATCTCCGGCATGATCAAAGCGACCGAAGGCGAGATCACGATGGGCGTCGGAAGCAACGCCAAGCGCATCGACTCGCTGGACTCGCACAAGATCGCGCGCTTAGGGTTAGCGCATTCCCCTGAAGGCCGCCGCGTCTTCGCGACAATGTCGGTGACCGACAACCTGCTGCTAGGGGCCTTCCCGCGCCTCACGTGGTCAAGACCGAAAGGCGATGTCAACGCCGACCTGGAACGCGCGATCGAACTGTTCCCGCGCCTGAAAGAGCGCCGCAACCAGCTGGCGGGCACACTCTCAGGCGGCGAGCAACAAATGCTCGCGATGGCCCGCGCGATCATGCTCAACCCCGACCTCGTGCTGCTCGACGAACCATCGATGGGCCTCGCGCCCATTCTCGTCGACGAAGTGTTCCGCATCATCGAGCGCCTCAAGGCCGATGGCGTCACGATGCTGCTCGTCGAGCAATTCGCGGCCGCCGCGCTCAATGTCGCCGATTACGGCTACGTGCTCGAAAACGGCCGCGTGGCGACGCACGGCCCGGCCGAGCAGTTGCGCAACGATCCCTCGGTGAAGGCAGCCTATCTGGGCGCGAGTCACTAGCCCGAGGCAATTGCCGCAGTGCGGAAAGCCAGGCCGAACTATCATGGTTACGGCGTGCGTACACACGCGCGCCTCCGACATCCTCACAAGGAGCTGCCATGATCAGCGGCAAGACCACTCTGATTGCTCACATCGGCTACCCGACCGAAGCGTTCAAGGCGCCGATGATCTACAACCCGTGGTTCGACAAGCAGGGCATCGACGCGGTCGTCGTGCCGATGGGCGTCAAACCCGAGGATTACGTCGCGTTCCTGCCGCATCTCTTCAAGCTCACGAACATCCGCGGCGCGCTCGTCACCATGCCGCACAAGATCACGACCGTCGGCCTGATGGACGAAGTGAGCCCGACCGCGCGCATCGCCGGGGCCTGCAACGCGATCCTCAAGCGCGACGACGGCACGCTGGTCGGCGATCAGTTCGACGGCGCGGGCTTCGTGCGCGGCGTCGAGCGGAAGGGCCGCAAGCTCGCGGGCGCGCGCGTGCTCGTGCTCGGCAGCGGCGGCGTCGGCTCGCCGATCGCCGCGTCGCTCGCGGCGGCGGGCGTCGCCGAGCTCGCGGTCTTCGATACCAATACGGCCTCCGTCGAAGGGCTCGCGTCGCGTCTGCGCGAGCACTATTCGAAGCTCGTCGTCAGAACCGACACGAAAGATCCCGCGGGCTTCGACGTCATCGTGAACGCGACGCCGCTCGGCATGAAGGACACCGACCCGCTGCCGTTCGATATCGAGCGCATCGCGCCCGGCACGTTCGTCGGCGAGGTGGTGATGAAGTCGGAGTACACGCCGCTCCTGCGCGCGGCAAAAGACAAGGGCTGCGCCGTGCAGGTCGGCACGGATATGCTTTTCGAAATGATCCCGGCGTATCTGGAGTTTTTCGGCTACGGCACCGCCACCGCCGACGAATTGCGCGCGGTCGCCCAGATCAAGTACGCGTAACCGTTCCTATACTTCAATCGACACAGCAAGGCAGACGCTCATCCTCTGACAAATAGGCCGCGCGCAGAAGCGGCGGCCTGGAAAATGCAGGGAGGAATCATGGGATCGACTGCACCGGGCGTTCCGGCGGACGACAAGCACGCGCCCGAACCGCACGGCCATCCGGCATTGCTCGGGCTCTCGCTCGCGGCGCTCGGCGTCGTCTACGGCGATATCGGCACGAGCCCGCTCTATACCCTCAAGACCGTGTTCGATCCCGCAGGCGGTTTGCCCCTGCAGCCCGCGAACGTGATCGGCATCGTGTCGCTGATCTTCTGGTCGCTCACCGTCATCGTTTCGCTCAAGTACGTGACGCTGATCCTGCGCGCCAACAATCACGGTGAGGGCGGCATCATGGCGCTGCTCGCGCTCGCGGCGTCATCGGTCGAATCGAAAAAGCGGCTGAAACACGTGCTGTTGATGATCGGCGTGATGGGCGCGGCGCTGTTCTACGGCGACGGCGTCATCACGCCGGCCATTTCCGTGCTGAGCGCGGTCGAAGGGCTGGAAGTGGCAGCGCCGATGTTGCAGCCCTATGTCGTGCCCGTGACGCTCGTCGCGCTGATCGCGCTCTTCGTGATGCAGAAGCACGGGACGTCCGGCATCGGCGCGGTGTTCGGGCCGGTGATGGTGCTGTGGTTCATCGTGCTCGCGGTGTCGGGCATCATGAACATCAAGGACGCGCCGCATATTCTCGCGGCGCTCAATCCCATCGAAGGGCTTGCGTTCTGCCTGCATCATCGCTGGCTCGCGTTCGTCGCGCTCGGCGCCGTCGTGCTGTCGCTGACGGGCGCGGAAGCGCTTTATGCCGACATGGGCCATTTCGGCTCGCGTCCGATCCGCCTCACGTGGTTCGCAATCGTCTTTCCCGCGCTCGCGCTCAACTATCTCGGCCAGGGCGCGCTCCTGATCGCAGATCCGACCGCGCTGCAGAATCCGTTCTATCGGCTCTTTCCATCGTGGATGCTTTATCCAATGGTCGTGCTGTCCACCATCGCGACGGTCATCGCATCGCAGGCCGTGATCTCCGGCACCTACTCGATGACCAAGCAGGCGATGCAACTCGGCTTTCTGCCGCGCATGAGTGTCGTGTACACGTCGGCGAAGGAGATCGGGCAGATCTATGTGCCCGGCATCAACTGGACGCTGCTGCTCGCGGTCGTCGCGGCCGTGCTCGGCTTCGGCTCGTCGACGGCGCTCGGCTCCGCATACGGCATCGCGGTTACCGGCACGATGTTGATCACGACGGTGCTGACCTTCTTCGTGATCCGCTACGCATGGCATTACAACTGGGCGCTGTGCGTCTTCGCGACGGCGTTCTTCTTCGTGATCGATGCGATGTTCTTCTCCGCGAATTGCCTGAAGATCGCGGACGGCGGCTGGTTCCCGGTCGCGATCGGCCTCGTGATGTTCACGATCATGGCGACGTGGGGCCGCGGCGCGCAGATGATGATCCAGGAAGCGCGCGTGCGCGCGGGCGAGACGCCGCTCAAGCCGTTCCTCACGAGCCTGCTCGCGCGTTCGCCCGCGCGCGTGGAAGGCACGGCGATCTTCATGTCGAACGATCCCAATGGCGTGCCGCATTCGCTGCTGAACAATCTCATGCATAACCGTGTGCTGCACGAACACACGGTCTTTCTGACGGTCGCGACCGAGCCCGTGCCGTGGGTCGAGGAAGCGCGGCGCGTGACCTTGCAAACGCTCGGAAACGGCTGCTTCCAGGTGACCGTGAACTACGGCTTCAAGGATGAAGTCGATCTGCCCGCGGCGCTGGAAAAATGCCGCTCGTCGGGCCTCAAGTTCGATCGCGCGACCATTTCATATTTTCTTTCGCGCGCAACCGTCGTGCCGACGCCGGGCACGGGCATGGCGCTTTGGCGCGAACGGCTGTTCGCGATCATGCTGCACAATGTGGGCAACGTCGCGGCCTATCTGCGATTGCCGGCCGATCGCGTGATCGAGCTCGGCGCGCGAGTCGAGATATGACGGCGCAATTGAACTGATGGACGTGCATTCGACGCAAGCAAGCGGCAGAGGATTGAGCAAGACTCACGATAAGAAATGCGGCAAACCAGGAGACGCCATGACCGCCAGCAGCACGCCGACCCGCCATCCGTTTCCATCGACCGTGCGCCTCGTCGAGCGCGGCAAGATCGTGTCCGCGCGCGAGGCCGTGCGCCTCATCCGCTCCGGCGACACGATCGCGACGAGCGGTTTCGTCGGCATCGGCTTCGCGGAGGAAGTGGCGATCGCGCTGGAAGAGCGCTTTGTCGAAGGCACCGATCCTATCGCGGATCTGACGCTCGTGTACGCCGCGGGCCAGGGCGACGGCCGCGCCAAAGGCCTCAATCATTTCGCGCATGAGGGGCTCATCAAGCGCGTGATCGGCGGGCACTGGGGACTCGTGCCGGGCCTGCAGAAGATGGCGATCGACAACCGCATCGAAGCGTATAACCTTCCGCAAGGCGTGATCTCGCAGCTCTTTCGCGATATCGCCGCGCATCGGCCGGGGCAACTGTCGACGGTCGGACTCGGCACCTTCGTCGATCCGCGCAACGGCGGCGGCAAGCTCAACCCGCGCACGACGGAAGATATCGTGCGCCTCATGCCGATCGACGGCACGGACTATCTGTACTACAAGACCTTCCCGATCGATGTCGCGATCGTGCGCGGCACCACCGCCGATCTCAACGGCAACGTCACGATGGAAAAGGAAGCGCTGACGCTCGAAGCGCTCTCCATCGCAATGGCCGCGCGCAACTCGGGCGGCATCGTGATCGCGCAGGTCGAGCGCCTTGCCGAATCGAACACGCTCAACTCGCGGCAAGTGAAGATACCGGGCGTGATGGTCGATTGCGTCGTGCTCGCGAAGCCCGACAATCACTGGCAGACCTTCGGCGAGCAATACAACGCGGCGTTCTCCAGCGAGTTGCGCGTGGCCGCGAGCTCGGTGCAGCCGATGTCGCTCACCGAGCGCAAGATCATTGCGCGGCGTGCCGCCTTCGAGCTAATGGCCAATAGCGTCGTGAATCTCGGCATCGGCATGCCGGAGGGCATCGCGAGCGTCGCGAACGAGGAGCAGGTGATCGATCTCTTCACGATGACGACCGAGCCCGGCGTGATCGGCGGCATTCCGGCGGGCGGCCTCAACTTCGGCGCGGCGACGAACACGCAGGCGATCATCGACCAGCCATATCAGTTCGACTTCTATGATGGCGGCGGTCTCGACATCGCGTTCCTCGGTCTCGCCCAGGCCGACCGCGAAGGCAATCTCAACGTGAGCAAGTTCGGCCCGAAGCTCGCGGGCGCGGGCGGCTTCATCAATATCAGCCAGGCGGCGAAGAAGGTCGTGTTCGTCGGCACGTTCAACGCGGGCAAGCTCGATGTGGCGATCAGGAACGGCAAGCTCGAAATCCGCCGCGAAGGCGATTGCCGCAAGTTCGTCGATGCGGTCGAGCATCGCACGTTCAGCGGCCGTTATGCGGCCGAGCGCGGACAAACCGTGCTCTATGTCACCGAGCGCTGCGTGTTCGAGCTCACGGAAAAGGGGCTCGCGCTGACGGAAGTGGCGCCGGGCATCGATATCGAGCGGGACATCGTCGGGCAGATGGGTTTCGCGCCGATCATGGACACGCCGCCGCGCCTGATGGACGAGCGCATCTTCCGCGACGCGCCGATGGGGCTGCGCGATATCCTGCTGCGGCTCGACCTGTCGGAACGCTTCAGCTACGACCCGGAGAAGAATCTTTTCTTCATCAACTTCGAAGGGCACGAAGTAAAGAGCCTGAGCGATGTCGAAGCGATACGCCGCGAAGTGGAGAAGCAGTTGTCGGGCGTGACGACGAAGCCGCACGCCATCGTCAATTATGATAACTTTTCGATTCGCCCTGATATGCTGGATGCCTATTCGGAAATGGTCACGAAGCTGGTGGATGGCCATTACGAACGCGTCACGCGCTATACGACGAGCAGTTTCCTGCGCCTGAAACTCGGCGACGCATTGAAGCGCCGCGGCGTGGCGCCTTATATCTACGAAAGTCCGGAAGAAGCGCGCGAGCACGAATCGAAGCGCGCGTCGGAATGACGAAGTGACGGAGTGACGGGAGGGGCCGCCTCAGTGAGAGCGGCCCGTTCGCATGTCATCCGCGGGCGGCGCGGCCCGGGGCGGATTCGCGCTGATTGCGCAGCCTGCTATGGCGTATGCCATACACGAAGTAGATGACGACGCCGATCGCCATCCACACGATGAGCCGTATCCAGGTATCGGCGGGCAAGCCGGACATCAGAAAGAGCGACGACAGCGCACCGAGCGGCGCGACGATGAATACCGCCGGCGTCTTGAACGCGCGTTCGAGATCCGGCTGCGTGATGCGCAGCACCAGCACGCCGATGCACACGACCATGAAAGCGAACAGCGTGCCGATGCTCACGAGCTCGCCCACTAGCCCTATCGGCAGCAGCCCGGCGAGAATCATCACGATGACGCCGGTGATGATCGTAGTGATATACGGCGTATGAAAGCGCGGATGAATCTTCGATGCGAACGGCGGCAGCAGGCCGTCCTTCGCCATCGAATAGAAGATGCGCGGCTGCGACAGCAGCAGCACCAGTATCACCGACGTGAGGCCGAAGATCGCGCCGAGCTTCACGATGGGCGAGAGCCAGCGCATGCCGATCGCATCGACGCCGACCGCGATCGGGTCCGCCACGTTGAGCTTGTCGTAAGGCACGATGCCTGTCAGCACGTATGAGACGAGCACATAGAGAATCGTGCAAATGGTGAGCGAGCCGAGAAGGCCGACCGGCATGTCGCGTCTCGGGTTGCGCGTTTCCTGCGCGACGCACGACACCGAGTCGAAGCCGATATAGGCAAAGAACACGACCGCCGCGCCGCGCAGCACGCCGCTCATGCCGAACACGCCCGATTCGCCGGTATTCGGCGGAATGAACGCGCCCGTCGGGTTCTGCGCCGTGACCCAGTGGCTCGTGTCGACATAGGCGATGCCCGCCGCGATGAACGCGAGCACGATCAGCACCTTGATCACGACGATGAAGCTGTTCACGCGCGCCGATTCGCGTATGCCGATCACGAGCAGCATCGTGATGAGCCCGACGACGACCATGGCGGGCACGTTGAGAATCGCGCCGACGTGGCTCCAGCCGTGACCCGGCTCATAGGCGAAGGGCGCCTGGGAAAGCTGCGCGGGTATGTCGATGCCGAGCGAATGCAGAAAGCTCACGACATAGCCCGACCAGCCGATCGCGACCGTCGTCGCGCCGACCGCGTATTCGAGAATCAGGTCCCAGCCGATGAGCCACGCGATCAGCTCGCCCATCGTCGCGTAGGCGTACGTGTACGCGCTGCCCGAGACCGGCACGGTGGAAGCCATTTCGGCATAACAAAGGCCCGCGAGCGCGCAGACGATCGCGCCCAGCACGAACGAGAGGATGATCGCGGGTCCGGCGTTGGTCGCGGCCGCGTGGCCGGTCAGCACGAAAATCCCCGCGCCGATGATGCAGCCGATGCCGAGCAACACGACATCGAGCCCGGAGAGCGATCGTTTCAGCGCGTGGCCGCCGTGTTCCTGAAGAACTTCCTCGGTCTCGGCCGCTTCGCTTTGCAGCGCTGCGACGGATTTTCTTTGCATGACGGTCACGATCGCCTCCTGTGCGGCGGCAGCGTGGCCGCGCCCACCGTGGCGCGGCGCAGTCTGTCCGCCCGTTCAAGTGCGGGACAAGTGCAGGACAAGTGCGGCATGTTGCGCGTGCGTGCGGCTTCGCACTTGCACGTTCGTTCTGACGTATTGCCGTTCCGTGATAGCAGATTTTGCCGGGGAATTCGAGCGCGATCCTGTGCGCAAAGCATGCGGCGGCGAAAATATGCGCGAACGGATCGTGCACGGCGAGCGGTGGCAGCACGAAGCGTGCCGCCGTCTTGCCACGCGCTTCCCTCAAGACCCCATGGGGTTCAGGGGCTTACCGGGCCTGCGCCGGAGACAGTTGCGCGGCACACTATAATCGAAAGCACAGTTTTGCTTTTCAACCCGGAAACCGTTGCGCATCGCTCGCGCAACGTTCACCGGACTTTCCTTACGTGGAGATTTGATATGGCTATACGCATTGGTGATGAAGCTCCCGATTTCACGGCAGAGACAACCGAAGGCACGATCCGCTTCCACGAATGGATCGGCGACAAGTGGGCGATCCTGTTCTCGCATCCGAAGGACTTCACGCCGGTTTGCACGACCGAACTCGGTTACATGGCCAAGCTCAAGCCCGAGTTCGACAAGCGCGGCACGAAGGTAATCGGCCTCTCGATCGACCCGGTGACGAATCATTCGCAGTGGGCCAAGGATATCGAGGAAACGCAGGGCACCGCGGTCAATTATCCGATGATCGGCGACGCGGACCTCAACGTCGCGAAGCTCTACGACATGATCCATCCGAACGCGAGCGGCGCGAATCCGCGCACCGCGGCCGACAACGCGACGATCCGCGCGGTGTTCATCGTCGGTCCGGACAAGAAGGTGAAGGCCACGTTCACGTATCCGATGAGCGCGGGCCGCAACTTCGACGAAGTGCTGCGCCTGCTCGACGCGCTGCAACTGAACGCGAAGCACACGGTCGCGACGCCGGTGAACTGGAAGCCGGGCGACGACGTGATCATCCCGACGTCCGTGTCGGATGAAGACGCGAAGAAGAAGTACCCGGACGGCTTCAAGACGCTCAAGCCGTATCTGCGCACGGTGGCGCAGCCGAAGTAACGCACGCGCGTTACCGGACGATCCGACGCCGGCCCGCGCAATGCGGACCGGCGTTTTCCATTCCGGCTCAGTTGTGGCCCGTGCGGCGCTCCGGCGACGTCTCGACTTCGCCGGGCCTGCGCAGCATCTTGTCCACTTCGCCCGCGTGCATCTCTTCGACCTCGATCATCTGCCGCGCATATTCCTCCAGCGCGACGGAGCGGTCCTCGACGAGCGCCAGCAAGTCGCGGTACAGACCGAGCGCGACGTTCTCCGCCTGCAACGATTCGCGCAGGATCGTCGCGATGTCGAAGGTGTGATTGTCGAGCAGCGGACCGATTGCCAGCGACGGATACGCGCCGAGCGTCGTGATCCATTCGCCCGCCTGGTGCGCGTGCGTGAGCGACTCGTCGGCCTGCGCGCGCAGCCACGACACGATCGGGATGCGTCCGAAGCCGAACACGAGAAACGAATAGTGCGTGTAACGAACAACGCCGGCCAGTTCGGATTCGAGAATCTTGTTCAGGACGCCGACGACCTTTTCCTTATCGAGCTCTGCCATTCCTGCCTCCGTTTTCCAACGCCAGGCGCTCCGTGGGACGGATGGGCCACGAGTCATCGCATGCTCCGGCTTCACTCATTGTAGTCACGTGAGCGGCGCATGCGAGGCGAAACTGCGGCGTCGGGGCGCGCAAGATGCGCTCCCGGATCGGACATGGAGGCCATGCGGCGCCGCACGGACGCCGCATCGCGTGCCAAATCCTGCGTTCAGGCGATTTCCTCGATCCAGAGCGAGGCCGTGCGCGTAAGGACTTGCGACATCGCCGTACGCGCGCCGTCGCTGTCGGAGGTATCGATGGCGCGCACGACCTTGCCGTAATCCCCGAGCTGCAATTCGGGCACGCGCGGCAGCGCATGCGGCTGCGTGCGCAGCGCGGCTTTCATCGTCCTGATGCCGACGCGCACGATGCTGCCCATCTGGCGCAGCAGCTCGTCGCCGCTCGCATCGACGATGGCGGCCTGCAACGCCTCTTCGGCCGCCGATTGCAGCGGCTCGGACGGGCTCGCATGCAAGAGCCGCTGATAGGCCGCGTTGATCGCAATCCGCTGATGCCGGTTCGAGCGCAAGGCGGCGAGCGCGGCGGCGGGCGGATCGACGAGCGAGCGGAACTCGATCAGCCTGCGGATGCAATCGGGATCGTGCAACGCGCGCAACCGCCACTCGGCGACTTCGGGATCCATGATGAGCCATTCCCGCGCGGGCTTGATGCGCGTGCCCGTCTTGGGCCGCACGTCGAGCATGCGGCGCGAGATGAGAATGCTCAATGCCTCGCGCATGATGGTGCGGCTCACGCCGTGCTTCTTCGAAAGGATGACTTGTGGCGGCAGCACGTTGTCCTGGTATTCACCGCTCACTATGCCCGCGACCAGCTGATTCACCACGCGTTTGACGAGCGATGCTTCATAGCCATGATTCATGTTTTTGTTCTCGTGATAACGCCCACGCTCGAGGCTCGTCGCCGCTCGTTGCCGAGCGGAGATGCCCGTACGCTGTCTAAGATCACGGCGCGTCGTTGCCCCGCGCGGCCGAACGCTCGCGCGCAGCGCTTCTCCCTTTCCGTCACGCCGTGTATTTGGTCCCCGGTTCAAGCTACCCGATGCGGCATGAGCCGCACACCCCGCAGCGGTCGGCATTTGTTTGGACAACCCCGTCGATCCGCTGAAAGGAAGCGTATATCCGTGCGCCCCGGTTTAACAATATGGTTCACCGCCATTTCGACTGACTATGGTGCGTCGGCCCACAAAATCCGAACGGGTCGGCACGCGGCGCATTTTTCGTCGATGCACGCAAGCGTTTGCGCGTCATCGGTTATACGAAGCATCGTTCGCGTCGGTCGATGCGGCATCCATGTGTTACCTTTGCGAGCCACAGCAACGCAACGAGGAGAAGCGAAACATGAAAGTCGCCGTCATGGGTGCGGGCGCGGTCGGTTGTTACTACGGAGGCATGCTCGCGCGCGCGGGTCACGAGGTCGTTCTGATCGCGCGGCCGCAGCATGTGGAAGCGATCGAACGCGACGGCCTGCGTCTCGACACCCAGCATTTCGACGAGCGCGTGCGCGTGTCCGCCAGCACCGATGCAAGCGCTGTGAAGGGCGCGCAACTCGTGCTCTTCTGCGTGAAATCCACCGATACCGACAGCGCGGCCCACGCGCTCGCGCCATATCTCGAACCCGACACGCTGGTCCTCTCGCTGCAGAACGGCGTGGAGAATGCCGAGCGTCTGCGCGAGCTCTTGCCGCAGGAAGCGGCGGCCGCGGTCGTGTATGTCGCGGCCGAGATGGCGGGGGCGGGACACGTGAAGCATAACGGGCGTGGCGAGCTCGTGATCGAGCCGTCGACGCAGAGCGAGAACGTCGCGCGCGAGCTCGCCGCTGCCGGCGTGCCGACCGAGATATCCGACAACGTGCGCGGCGCGCTATGGGCGAAGCTCGTGCTGAATTGCGCTTACAACGCGTTGTCCGCCATCACGCAACTGCCGTATGGGAAGCTCGTGCAGGGCGAGGGCATCACGCGGGCGATGCGCGATGTCGTCGACGAATGCCTCGCGGTCGCCAAGGCCGACAACGTGACGATTCCCGGCGATGTCGATGCCGCCGTGCGCCGCATCGCGGAGACGATGCCGAACCAGTACTCGTCCACGGCGCAGGACCTCGCGCGCGGCAAGACGAGCGAGATCGATCACCTGAACGGACTGATCGTGCGGCGCGGCGAAGCGCTTGGCGTGCCGACGCCCGCGAACCGCGTGCTGCACGCGCTCGTGAAGGCGATCGAGAACAAGGCTTCGTAGCACGCGCATGCAGTGGTGAACCGGGCGCGGTCGGGCACGCGCGATGCTGATTTATGGAGCGCGCACAGAAAACACTGTGCGTAGCCCAACAAACCGGAGGTTCACCATGAAATCGTTCGTCAAGGCCGTGGCCATCGCCGCTGTAGTGGTGGCGCCGGCGCTCTCATATGCGCAAGCCGATTCGTCGCTCACGCGTGGTCAGGTGAAAGAGGATCTGCGGCAGGTCGAAGCGGCGGGCTATGATCCGTCGCGCTCGGACCAGACATCGTATCCGTCGGATATCCAGTCCGCCGAAGGCCGTGCGTCGCGCCAGAACGGCCAGGCCGATAACGCCTACAACGCCGACATGAACTCATACGGCGGCGCTGCCGGCGGCACGTCGGCCAAGGGCATGCGCATGACGCGGCCGATGAACGACGACGGCACCAAGCCGGTCTATTTCGGCCGCTGACGCCGCAGGGCCGGGTTGAGTTCTGCGCGCGATGCGCAACGGCGCTACCATCGTTTTTTTCGCTCGTTGCGCAGGAAGACACTCATGGATAAAGCCGTCAGGATTCCCGGCCCCGATCATCCGATCACGATTGCGCGCAGTCCCTCGCGCGTGATCGTGAAAGCAGGCGGGCACGTGATCGCCGATACGACCGAAGCGCTGTCGTTGCGCGAGGCATCGTATCCCGAAGTGTTGTATGTGCCGCGCAAGGACGTGGACATGTCGCGGCTCGAACGCACGTCGCACAGCACATATTGCCCTTACAAGGGCGAATGCAGCTATTACAGCATCCCTGCGGGCGGACAGAAGGCGACCAACGCGGTGTGGTCCTATGAGGCGCCATACGAAGCTGTCGGGTCTATAAAAGATCATCTGGCGTTCTATCGCGATCGGGTGGACTCGTTCGAGACCACCGAGGCGTGACGCTCAATCGAGAAGCGATCTGGCGCGCTGCTTCAGTATCGCGCTGAAATCGTCGAGCCAGCCGAGCGTGAGACGCCAGCTCTGCCAGTAGAGATCGACGTCGAACCGCGAACCCGGCTGCACTTCCACGAGCTCGCCGCTTTCGAGCTGCCGCGCGACGAGTCCTTGCGGACACATACCCCATGCGAGACCGGACGTGCACGCGCGCAGGAAACCTTCGCCATGCGGCACGATATGCGCGGGCGGCTCGATATCCGCACGGCTCACGCGCCTGATGAAGCGCTTCTGCAACTCGTCCTTCTCGTTGAAATTCACGCACGGCGCGCGGCGCAGCGCGTCCCGCGTGAGGCCGTCTGCGAAATGACGCGCGAAGTACGCGGGTGAGCACACCGCGCGATAGCGCATGCGCCCGAGCTTCATCGAGCGCCAGCCGGGAACGGGCTCGGCTAGCGTGGTGATCGCGCCTTGCACGTCGCCTTCGCGGATGCGCTGCGCGGTGTGGTCCTGATCGTCGACGACGAGATCGAGCAGCAATTCGCGCTCGATGCAGAAATCCGCGGTGGCATCGATGAACCAGGTGCTCATGCTGTCGTCGTTCACCGCGATGCGCAGCTTTGCGCGGCGCTCGCCCGGCGTGCCCGGCAAGGCCGGCATGCGCCCGCCGAGTTCCGCTTCGAGCAATTGCACGCGTTCGGTGTGGCGGCACAGGAGCGCGCCCGATGCCGTCGCCTCGCACGGCTGGCCGCGCTTGACGAGCAGGCTTCCCACGCGTTCCTCCAGAAGCTTCACGCGTTGCGACACGGCCGATGGCGTGACGTTCAGCTCCCGCGCGGCGCGTTCGAAGGAACCGGTGCGCACGACAGCGGCGAGCGCATCGAGCAGGGCGTAGTCGAGCATTAGCGTTCCTTAATCGAAATTAGAAAGTTTAGCTGTCTTAATGCGCAGGCCACGTGCAGACTAAGCCTTTCTTCTTTCACGATCAAGCGACGCCATGCAACCGAATCCCTTCAAGCTCGAACGCTACTTTGCGGGGCACGAATTCACCGCCCGGCATCTGCTGTGCAGCTCCGACCCCGAATCGATGTCGATCGGCGAATTGCTCGCCCACGAGCCGAACGCGTTCGACGGATTGCGCGAGACCTGGCTCGGCTACACGGAATATCCCGGCGCGAGCGCGCTGCGTCGCGAGCTCGTGAAGTTGTACGAGAACATTCGCGATGATGAAATCATCGTGCACACGGGCGCGCAGGAGGCGATCTATTCGTTCATGAACACGATGCTCGCGCCGGGCGATCACGTGATCGTGCATATGCCCGGCTATCAGTCGCATTACTCGGTGGCCGAGGCGCTCGGCGTCGGCGTATCGCCGTGGAAGGCGCGCGAGGAAGCGGGCTGGGCGCCCGATCCCGACGAACTGGAAACGCTGGTCACGCCCGCGACGCGTGCGCTCGTGATCTGCGCACCGCATAACCCGACCGGTTATCTGCCGTCGCGCGATGTGTTCGACGTGATCGTCGCGTTCGCGCGGAGGCACGGACTATGGCTCTTCAGCGACGAGGTGTACCGCGGGCTGGAGCACGATCCCGCCAATCGCCTGCCCGCCGCCTGCGACGTGTACGAACGCGCGATCTCGCTCGGCGCGCTTTCGAAGACGCACGGGCTCGCGGGTCTGCGCCTCGGCTGGATTGCGACGAAGAGCGCGCATGTGCTCGAGCGCATGAGCACATTCAAGGACTATCTCACCATCAGCAATAGCGCGCCGAGCGAATATCTTTCGACGATCGCGGTGCGGCACAGCGATGCGCTCATCGAACGCAATGTGTCGATCGTGCGCGCGAATCTAAGCCTGCTCGATGACTTCTTCGCGCGTCATGAGGACCGCTTCGAATGGCATCGTCCGCGCGCGGGCACGATCGGCTTCGTGCGGTTGAAGTGCGGGCACGCGAAGCAGTTCTGCGCCGAACTGCTCGAACGCACCGGCGTCTTGCTGCTGCCTTCGACGCTGATCGATCACGGCGACGCGCACTTTCGTCTCGGCTTCGGCAGACGCAACATGCCCGACGCGCTCGCGATCCTCGATGCCTATTTGGACGCGACCGCCACGAGCACCGCATCCTGACGGTACGCATCCGGAAACATGTGCTTGAGATTCGCCACCTTGGGCAGATCGTTGATCGCGATATACGGGCTTTCCGGATGCTCCGTCAAATAGTTCTGGTGATAGCCCTCCGCCGGATAAAAGCCCTTGTAGTCCTCGATCTTCGTGACGATCTTGCCGCCATACACGTGAGCCTTGTCGAGCTGCGCGATATACGCGTCGGCGATATCGCGCTGCGCCGCGTTCGTCGGAAACACGGCCGAGCGGTATTGCGTGCCATGATCCGGGCCCTGACGGTTCAGCTCGGTCGGATTGTGCGCGACCGAGAAGAAGATCTGCAGTAGCTTGCCGTAGGTGACTTGCGCCGGATCGTAGGTGATGCGGACCGATTCGGCGTGACCGGTGTCGCCTTCGCTCACGCGATCGTATTGCGCGGTGCTCGCAGCGCCGCCCGCATAGCCCGACATCGCTTCCTTCACGCCGCGCACGTGCTGAAACACGCCTTGCACGCCCCAGAAGCAACCGCCCGCGAACACGGCGGTTTCGGTGTGCACGGCGCCCGCGGTTTCATCGCGTGCGGGCGGCGGGATCTTCACCGCTTCCTCGCTCGAATGCGCGGCGCGCTGCAACGCGAACACGCCTGCGAACAGCACGGCCACGCTCGCGACCTTGAAAGTCATGCTGATGGTTTTGGACATATCTGCTTGCTCCGTAAGTCTCGTTCAACCGAACGTAAATGCGTACGCTTGAACACCGGGATCGAGAAATTCGATCGTGAAAGTGCGGTCCGCGACAGGACCCGTTTGCCGAACGAGCTGATAGAGGCGCTCTTCGGTCACGGTGCCGCTTCCGTCGGCCTGCACGTCGCTGCCGTGCGATGCGCCCGGCGCAGCGCCATCGATGCTCACGCGAAAGCGCACAGGCTTGCCGTCCTTCGAGGGCCCGAGCACGAGATGCAGATCGCGCGCGTGAAAGCGATACACGATGCGGCCCGTTGCGCCTTCGAGCGTCGCATGCTCGGCGCCGACTTTCCACGCGCCCGCGAGACCCCAGTCGTTGACGTCGAGCGACTTCGGCGCGGCATAGTCGTGGATGCGGTCGCGCGTTTCCCCGCCGGGCGACATGAACTGTTCCGCGCGCTCATAGCCGATATACGTTTCCGGCGAACGCATGTCCGCGTTATCGGCCTGCATCATCGCGCCTTCGCCGATGCGCTCGCCGGCGCTCTTCTCGGTCATCGTCATGGCGGGCGCCGCGCCGTGGCCCGCTTCGGCGAGCAATTGCTGAATGACGTGCTCGGAGTGCGCGTAATCGCCTTCGCCGAAGTGGTGATAGCGGATGTTGCCCTGCGCGTCGATGAAATAGTGCGCCGGCCAGTACTGATTATTCAGCGCGCGCCAGATCGCATAGTTGTTGTCGATTGCGACGGGATAGTCGATGCCGAGATCGTGAACGGCCTGCTTCACGTTGTCGACGTTGCGCTCGAAGGCGAACTCCGGAGCATGCACGCCGATCACGACGAGCCCCTGATCCCGATACTTCTGCGCCCAGTTCTTGAGATAGGGCAGCGTGCGCAGACAGTTGATGCATGAATACGTCCAGATATCGACGAGCACGACCTTGCCGCGCAGCGCTTCCTTCGTGAGCGGCGGCGAGTTGAGCCATTGCACGGCGCCGTCGAGCGGCGGCAGCGTGCCTTCCACGGGCAGCGGCGCGGGGTTCGCGGATTTCGGCGGTTCGGTGCTTGCGCGCATCATGGACGGTGCGTCATTGCTCTTATTTGCCGACATCATCATCGCGCCACTGCTATTCGAAAGCTTGTCGACGAGCTGCTGCTCGATGCCCGAGGTCGCCACAGTCGAAACGCGGGCGAGCACGCCGGTGTCGAGCCCGAGCGCGATCGCAACGACGCCGACGAGCATGGCCGCGCCGATGCCGCGCCGCACCCATTCACCCGCGCCGAGCGAGCGCTTCATCGCGGCGAACACGCGTCCGCCGATCAGCAAAGCCACCGCGAGCGACGTCGCCGCGCCGGCCGCATAGGCGAGCAGCAGCAGCGTGGTGCCGGCGCTCGCGCCGTTGAGCGCCGCGCCCGTCAGCACGAGGCCGAGGATCGGGCCCGCGCAAGGCGCCCACAAGAGGCCCGTCGCGATGCCGAGCAGGAACGATCCGCCGAGGCGGGGTTGCCCATCGCCGCGTTGCGCGAATGCCGTGAGCCGATTGCCCGCGCTGACGAGCGGATGCATCACGCGATCGGCGAAGCGCGGCAAGAGCAGCGTGAGACCGAACACCGCGAGCAGGACGATCGCAGCCCAGCGGCCGTATTGATTCGCCTGCGTGACCCAGCCGCCGCCGACAGCAGCGAGTGTCGCCACGGCCGCGAAAGTCAGGCCCATGCCCGCCAGCAAGGGCAGGCCGCTTTTCACGAAGGGCTGATCCGCGCGCGAGAACACGAACGGGAGCACGGGCAGGATGCACGGACTGAGGATCGTCAGCGCGCCGCCGAGGTAAGCAAGAACGATGAGCAGCATGATGAGGTCGGGTCGAGGTTGATCGTCGTATGAACGCGGTTCAGGCCGCGTCCGGCGTGAAATTCATCGCGACGCCGTTCATGCAATAGCGCAGGCCGGTGGGCTTCGGACCGTCGTCGAAGACGTGTCCCAGATGACCGCCGCAGCGCCGGCAGTGCACTTCGGTGCGCGCCATGCCGAACGAACTGTCGATGCGCGTCGCGACCGCGTGATCGAGCGGCGCCCAGAAGCTCGGCCAGCCTGTGTGACTGTCGAACTTGGTGCGCGACGAGAACAACGCCAGCTTGCAGCCCGCGCAACTGAACGTGCCCGAGCGATGCTCGCCGTTCAGCGGGCTCGTGTAAGGTCGCTCGGTGCCTTCGCGGCGCAGCACGTCGTACTGCGCCGGCGTCAGCAGGCGGCGCCATTCGTCATCGGGATGGACGACGTCGAACTGCTCCTGCGACGATGCCCCCGGCTGTGCGCCGGCCGCGAGCGCGCGCAGGCGGCCGCCCAGTGCGAACGCGGCGGCGGCGGCCGCGGTGCCCGTCAGGAGAAAACGGCGGCGTGTCGGCATGATGCGAACCTCGTTATCGAGTGGATTAGCCGCATCGTAGGCGCGCGTGTATCCCCGAGTCCTCACCGAAAGTTAAATTAAATGTGATACTTGGCCGCGCGCTTTTCTGCACAATGGCACATACGCGCGTGTTTTGTTCTGCGGATGGCGCGCGCATCGTTCCCTGTCCGCCGATGACATTCGCTCATGGATCATCCGAAACGCATTCTGATCGTCGAAGACGACGTGCATATCGCCGATGTGCTGAGTCTCAATCTGCGCGACGAGCGCTATGAAGTCGTGCATAGCGCCGACGGCGCCGAAGGTCTGCGTCTGCTCGAACAGGGCGGCTGGGATGCGCTGATTCTGGATCTGATGCTGCCGGGGGTGGACGGCCTCGAAATCTGCCGCCGCGCGCGGGCGATGACGCGCTATACGCCCATCATCATCACGAGCGCGCGTTCGAGCGAGGTGCATCGCATTCTCGGTCTCGAGCTCGGCGCGGACGACTATCTCGCGAAGCCGTTCTCGGTGCTTGAGCTCGTCGCGCGGGTGAAGGCGCTGTTGCGCCGTGTCGATGCGGTCGCGAAAGATTCGCGGCTCGACGCGGGGCGCATCGAAGTAGCGGGCATCGCGATGGATCCGCTCGCGCGCGAAGCATGGGTGGATGGCGCGCGCATCGAGCTCACGCCGCGCGAATTCGATCTGCTCTATCACTTCGCGCGTCATCCGGGCAAGGTGTTCTCGCGCATGGACCTGCTCAACGCGGTGTGGGGCTATCGGCATGAAGGCTACGAGCACACCGTGAACACGCATATCAACCGGCTGCGCGCGAAAGTGGAGAAGGACGCGGCTGACCCGAAGCGCATCCTCACCGTGTGGGGCCACGGCTACAAGCTCGCGGCCCAGGCGCCTGAAGGCAAGGATTCGGCGCCGTGAAGCTCACGCTGTCGCAACGGCTCTTCGCGGTGTTTTGCGTGCTGCTGCTCGCTTGTTGCGGCGCGTCGGCGTGGTTGCAGATCCGCGCGAGCGATCTGCGCGAGAAGGAAGTCATTCAGAGCCTGTCGCGCGGGCTCGCGGCGCATATCGCGCGTGATGGCGCGCTCGCCGATGCGAACGATATCGACGCCCCCGCCGTGCGCCGTCTCTTCAGTCAGTTGATGGTGGTGAATCCGAGCGTCGAGGTGTATCTGCTCGACGCCACGGGCCGCATCCGCGCCGACGATGCGCCGCCCGGGCACCTGAAACGCGATCACGTCGATCTCGCACCGGTGCGCGCGTTCCTGAACGGCGATCCCTTGCCGATTCCGGGCGACGATCCGCGCGGCGTCGACACACGCAAGGTCTTCAGCGCCGCGCCGCTCGCCGCGCCGGGCAAGCCGCCGTTCGGCTACGTCTATGTCGTGCTGCTCGGCGAGGAGCACGATGCGCTCGCGGCGAAGGCATCGGCGAGCACGGTGTTGCGCACCACGCTCGCGTCGATGGGGCTCGTCACGCTGCTCGGCCTCGTCGCGGGCGTGGTCGCATTCGGGCTCGTCACGCGGCCGCTGCGCCGTCTGACCGAAGCGATGCGCAAGTTCGACGCACGCGGCGCGCCCACGGAACCGCCATTGCCATCGATGCACCGCACCGATGGCGCCGATGCCCGCGCCGAAGAGCGCGATGAAATCGTCGTGCTCGAGACTGCGTTTGCGCAGATGGCGGAGCGCATCGGCGAGCAATGGCGCGAGCTCGGCCGGCAGGATCGCGAGCGGCGCGAGATGGTCGCCAATATCTCGCACGATCTGCGCACGCCGCTGTCGTCGCTGCATGGCTATCTGGAGACGCTTGCGCTCAAGTCGGACACGCTCGGCGATGCGGACCGCCGCCGCTATCTGTCGATCGCGCTCGCGCAGAGCGCGAAGGTCGGCCGTCTCGCGCAGTCGCTGTTCGAGCTTGCGAAGCTGGAACACGGCATGGTCGCGCCGGAAGCCGAGCCATTCTCGTTGGCCGATCTCGTGCAGGATGTCTTCGAGAAATTCGAGTTGCCGGCGCAATCGCGAGGCGTGCGACTCAGCGCGCGGATCGCGCCTCGCCTGGCCGTCGTGACGGCGGACCTGGGCATGATCGAGCGCGTGCTCACGAACCTGCTCGACAACGCGATCCGGCATACGCCCGCGCAAGGCCTCGTGGAAGTGACGCTCGCGAATGCGGGCGGGCATGCCGACAGAGTCGAGGTCACCGTCAGCGACACGGGACCGGGCATTCCGCCCGCGATGCGCGATGCGCTCTTTCAGCGGCCGTTCGCATCGGGTGGCGCGCATCGGGGAGGGCTGGGCTTGCTGATCGTGCAGCGCATGCTGCAGTTGCATGGCAGCCAGATCCGGCTTATCGATGGCAACGGCGTGGGCACCACGTTTTGGTTCGATCTGCCGGCTGCCATGGCGCGCTCGGGCGATGTGGGGCGCGGAGCTTAGGCGCCCGGGTCGATTTTCTGAACCCCCTAGGTTTTTTCGGGTCGCTGCCTGAGCGCGTCGCCGGTTGCCTCAATGCTGGCGGAATCGACGGACCGTGGCTGACGAATTGCCGGTGTGGTCTTGCGTGTACGTGTTGCTTGCCAGATGGGCTTAAGCCACGCAGGCCTTGTCGTAGAGCGGCTTGGGTTCTCGAGTCGCCAGGACTATCGATCGAGCAGGCTCACGACGCGGGGATGCCATTTTATGGCGATTCGCCCCAACACCTGACGGGCGACTAGCTTGCTGCCACATGCGCTGAACAGACAGCGTGGCTTATCACGTCAGCAATACGACCGCGGGCATTTTTTATTGCCTTTGCGCAATTACATGGCCGCCTCTGTTGAGTCCTGATGATGCACTCCAACGAAAACCAACACGTTTCTCGACTTCATAATTTTATAAATCGCGATGGCTTTTTTCGTCGCGTCAGTTCTCCAACTGTTTGTTTGCTTATTGGCATTTTAAATTCTCAACTGATTGCTAAAAGCACGAATTAAATATTTTGATTGCGATTGAGCAGCTAAAGGTATTCGGTTTTCGATAGATCAGCCTTGCAACCATCGGGTAATCGAGCGTTGTCGCCTCGATTTTCAGAATTCATCAATTGAAAGTTTTCAAAGAAAAACCAAAAATTGGGCGGCAATTTGTGCTGCATCAATTCTCGGTCGGGATAGCCCGCTCTTTCTTAGATCCGGCAATACCAAACACGGTGTTGGGTTGGTGCTCTCTGGCAGTTATTTAAGCCCGGGTTTGCATCGTTTCTTTGACATCGGAACAGGTACGTTCTCCGCGACAAACTGTTTGTCTCTGCAGACGAGCAGGCGTCTCACGCCGTGATATTGAATTTTGAGAATTGAATTTTTGAGGCTTTTTTGTGAATAGAACGCATAAGGTGGTTTGGAGTCAGGCGCAGGGAGAATGGGTCGTTGTGTCTGAAAATACCCGGACAAGGGGGAAGGGCACGCGGCAGTCGGTGGTGGCGGTTGGTGCTGCTGTGGCGGCGTTGGGGGCCGGGGGGGCACAGGCGGCAGGCATCGGCGATACCTTTTCTGTCGGTCTAGTAGGGCCTTCGGGTTACCCGATCAAGTGCATTGCTCAGAACGGTGCGGCCAATCTAGTAACGGACTCCACGTCCTGTTACAACGATGTCTTTGGGGCGGGTGTCGTTGCGTACAACTCTGATGGCAGTGTAGGCGCGTATGCCTTAGCGACCGGTCCGGACACGCTCAACTTCGGTGCGGGAGGGGCCGAGCGCTTCAAGGTCACATCGGCTGGGATCGTGATGTCCCCAAACTCGACGCTTGACATGGGCGGCAACAACAAGATCATCAATCTTCAGAAGGGTGCGGTTACCCTTAGCAGCAAGGAAGGGATCAACGGCAACCAGTTGTACAACACGCTCTCAACCACGGCGTCAGCGTTGGGCGGCGGAGCTCACCTCGATCCGGCGACATCGGGGATCACGATGCCCCAGTATCAGGTAAATGGCATCCCGGTCAATAACGTAGGTGACGCAGTGAGCAGCCTGGACAGCGGCCTGAGCACAGTAACGTCCAATGTTAGTTCGCTGTCGACGGGTCTGAGCACGGTGACGTCCGGCGTGGGTTCGCTGTCGACGGGGCTGAGCACGGTCACCTCAGACGTGGGTTCGCTGTCGACCGGTCTCAGCACGGTGACGTCTGATGTGGGTTCGCTGTCGACGGGTCTCAGCACGGTAACGTCCGATGTGGGCTCGCTGTCGACGGGCGTGAGTACGGTGACGTCGGGCCTCGCTTCGCTGTCGACCTCGACCTCGACGAGCTTGAGCACGGTGACCTCGGGCGTCAATTCACTCTCGACCGGCCTGAGCACGGTGACGTCCGATGTAGGTTCGCTCTCGACGGGACTTAGCACGGTGACGTCCGATGTAGGTTCGCTCTCGACGGGACTTAGCACGGTGACGTCCGATGTAGGTTCGCTCTCGACGGGACTTAGCACGGTGACGTCCGATGTAGGTTCGCTCTCGACGGGACTTAGTACGGTGACGTCCGATGTAGGTTCGCTCTCGACGGGACTTAGTACGGTGACGTCGGACGTGGGTTCGCTGTCGACGGGTCTCAGCACGGTAACGTCCGATGTGGGCTCGCTGTCGACCGGTCTTAGCACGGTAACGTCCGACGTGGGTTCGCTGTCGACGGGCGTGAGTACGGTGACATCGGGCCTCGCTTCGCTGTCGACCTCGACCTCGACGAGCTTGAGCACGGTGACCTCGGGCGTCAATTCACTCTCGACCGGCCTGAGCACGGTGACGTCCGATGTAGGTTCGCTCTCGACGGGACTTAGCACGGTGACGTCCGATGTAGGTTCGCTCTCGACGGGACTTAGCACGGTGACGTCCGATGTAGGTTCGCTCTCGACGGGACTTAGCACGGTGACGTCCGATGTAGGTTCGCTCTCGACGGGACTTAGTACGGTGACGTCCGATGTAGGTTCGCTCTCGACGGGACTTAGTACGGTGACGTCGGACGTGGGTTCGCTGTCGACGGGTCTCAGCACGGTAACGTCCGATGTGGGCTCGCTGTCGACCGGTCTTAGCACGGTAACGTCCGACGTGGGTTCGCTGTCGACGGGCGTGAGTACGGTGACATCGGGTCTTGCTTCGCTGTCGACCTCGACCTCGACGAGCTTGAGCACGGTGACCTCGGGCGTCAATTCACTCTCGACCGGCCTGAGCACGGTGACGTCGGACGTGGGTTCGCTGTCGACCGGCTTGAGCACGGTGACCTCCGATGTAGGTTCGCTATCGACGGGGCTGAGCACGGTGACGTCGGGCCTTGACTCACTGTCGACTTCGACGTCGACCAGTTTGAGCACCGTTACATCGGGTCTTGCTTCGCTGTCGACCTCGACTTCGACGAGCTTGAGCACGGTGACCTCGGGCGTCAATTCACTGTCGACCGGCTTGAGCACGGTGACCTCCGATGTAGGTTCGCTATCGACGGGGCTGAGCACGGTGACGTCGGGCCTTGACTCACTGTCGACTTCGACGTCGACCAGTTTGAGCACCGTTACATCGGGCCTCGCTTCGCTGTCGACCTCGACCTCGACGAGCTTGAGCACGGTGACCTCGGGCGTCAATTCACTCTCGACCGGCCTGAGCACGGTGACGTCCGATGTAGGTTCGCTATCGACGGGACTTAGTACGGTGACGTCGGACGTGGGTTCACTGTCGACCGGCTTGAGCACGGTGACGTCCGATGTAGGCTCGCTCTCGACTGGCCTGAGCACGGTGACGTCGGGCCTTGACTCGCTGTCGACTTCGACGTCGACGAGCTTGAGCACGGTGACCTCGGGCGTCAATTCACTCTCGACCGGCCTGAGCACGGTGACCTCCGATGTAGGTTCGCTATCGACGGGACTTAGTACGGTGACGTCGGACGTGGGTTCACTGTCGACCGGCCTGAGCACGGTGACGTCGGACGTGGGTTCGCTCTCGACCGGCTTGAGCACGGTGACGTCGGACGTGGGTTCACTCTCGACCGGCTTGAGCACGGTGACGTCGGACGTGGGTTCACTCTCGACCGGCCTGAGCACGGTGACGTCCGATGTAGGTTCGCTCTCGACGGGTCTGAGCACGGTGACGTCGGACGTAGGTTCACTGTCGACCGGCCTGAGCACGGTGACGTCGGACGTGGGTTCGCTCTCGACTGGCCTGAGCACGGTGAGCTCCAACATCGCTTCCCTGTCGACGGGCATCGACACGCTATCGACATCGACCTCGACCGCCGTCGGCTCCCTATCGACGGGCGTCAGTTCGCTGTCGGTCGCGCTGAACAACACGGTTCAATACGACGATCCGGGTCACACGAGTGTGACGTTCGGCACGCTCGGAACGCCCGTGACGCTCAAGAACGTGGCGCCCGGCGCGGTGGACGAGAACAGTCTGGAAGCAGTGAACGGCTCGCAACTTCATGCAACCACGACGAGCGTCGCGGAGGCTTTGGGCGGCGGCGCATCCGTGGACGGTGAAGGCAAGATCGTCAAGCCGGCCTACACGTTCACGGACAACGACAACTCGACGTTCGACAACGTCGGCGATGCCCTCGCGAATCTCGATGGCCGCGTGACGCAGAACACCAACGACATCACCACCATCAACACGTCGTTGAGCACCATCTACAACACCGGCATCAAGTATTTCCACGCCAACTCGACCCTGACGGATTCGTCCCCGACGGGCGCGGAATCGGTGGCAATCGGCGGCGCAGCGGTGGCGTCGGCGGACAATTCCGTCGCGCTCGGCTCGAACTCGGTGGCGGATCAGGCGAACACGGTATCGGTCGGTGCGCCGAACGCGGAGCGCCGGATCACGAACGTCGCAGCAGGCATCGATTCGACGGACGCCGTCAATGTCTCGCAACTGACTTCGACGATCTCGACTAGCCTCGCGAACACGGTGACCTACGACGGCCCGACGCGCAGCAGGATCACGCTGCATGCCGAGGATCCCGCGGCCCAGGTGACGATCGACAACGTGGCCGCCGGCGCCGTGAACAAAGACAGTCACGAAGCAATCAACGGCTCGCAGCTCTTCGCGACCGCGGAAAGCACCGCGGACGCACTGGGCGGCGGCGCATCGGTGGACGCAGACGGCAAGGTCACCAAACCGACCTACACGTTCAAGGACGAATCGACGTACAACAACGTCGGCGACGCGCTCACGAATCTCGACGACCGCGTGACCCAGAACACGTCCGACATCGCCACGATCAACAACACGCTGGACAACATCAACAACGGCGGGGGCATCAAGTACTTCCACGCCAACTCGACGTTGAACGATTCGCTGGCGACCGGGACGGAATCCGTCGCGATCGGGGGCAACGCTCAGGCCACGGCGAACAACGCCATCGCGCTGGGTTCGAACTCGGTGGCGGACCGGGACAACAGCGTGTCGGTCGGTGCGAAGGGCGCGGAGCGTCAGATCACCAATGTCGCGGCCGGCAAGGAGGATACGGACGCAGTCAACGTGTCCCAGTTGAAGCAGGCCGGGCTCGTCAATGACGATGGCTCGTCGAAGACGGCCGTGACGTACGACACCAAGCCGGACGGCACCACCGACTACTCGAGCCTCACGCTCGGCGACGGCAGCGTCACCACGACGATCCACAACGTCGCGGAAGGCGCCAAAGGCACGGACGCAGTGAACTTGAAACAGATGAACGACGCGATCGCTCGCGTGACGAACATCGCCGAGAGTGGCGGCAATCCGATGTTCGCCGCACAAGGCAATCGCGACACCGAGGCCGCCAGCGCGACGGGGGCGCACGCCACCGCGATGGGCGCGAACGCGAGCGCGAGCGCCGACAACTCCGTGGCGCTGGGTGCGAATTCCGTGGCGGACCGCGTGAACACGGTGTCGGTCGGCTCGGCGGGCAACGAGCGTCAAATCACGAACGTGAAGGCAGGCGAGGCCCCCACCGACGCGGTGAACATGAGTCAGTTGAATCTGGCGGCGGCGCAGGCGCAAAGCTATACGGATTCGCGCATCGCCGGCGTGCAGAGCCAGATCAACGACGTGTCGAAAACGGCCTACGGCGGTATCGCCGCCGCGATGGCCGCTGCGGGATTGCCGCAGCCTACGGCTCCCGGCAGGACCATGGTGGCTATCGCGGGTGCGCGTTACGCGGGCGCCTCCGGTGCGGCAATCGGCATCTCGTACGTCACGCAGGACGACAAGTGGGTCGTGAAGGCATCGGGCAATACCAGCAGTTCCGGCAACGTCGGCTTCACCATCGGGGCTGGTCATCAGTGGTAATGCCGGAGTAATCGCCTGACGTAGCATCAGGGCGATCCGAAATCGGTCGACGCAGCGATTGCGTCGACCGATTTTTTTTGAGGCGCGCGTCCGGCCGCCGTGCCGCGGGTCCTCGCGGTAAAAATCTGCCTTACAATCGTTGACCACCCTGACAAGCACGTCCCGCGCGAACATGAACGAGCGTAAGTCATCCGGACTCGCCGACCGGATCTACAGCGACATCCTCAACAGCATCATCGAAGGCGAGTTCAAGGAGGGCGACCGGCTCCTCACCGAGCACGCACTCGCCGAACGCTTCGCGACCTCGCGCCCGACCGTGCGCGAGGCGCTGGCGCGGCTGCGCGCGGACGGCATCATCGTGACGCGGCGCGGCTCCGGGACGATCGTCGGACGCCGCCCCGATCCGGACGTGCGCCGCTTCGCGCCGCTCGAAACGCTGTCCGACATCCGCCGTTGCTACGAATTTCGCGTGGTCACGGAGTCCGGCGCGGCCGAGCTCGCCGCCATCAAGGCCGACGAAGAAGACATCCGCGCGATCCAGGACGCGTGGGACCGGCTCGAACGGGTCGTCGAAACGCAGCAGGGCATCGGCGCAAAGGACGATTTCGCGTTCCATCTCGCCGTCGCGCGGGCGTCGAAGAATCAGTTTTTCATTACCGTGCTGTCGTTCATCGAGGAACAGGTCGAGTTCAGCATGAACCTGTCGCGCAATCTCTCGTTCGTCAAGACAGTGGAACGCCAGCGGCTCGTGCAGCGCGAGCATCTCGACGTGCTCGAAGCGATCCGCGCGCGCGATCCCGCCCGCGCCGGAAAGGCGATGAGAGCGCATCTCGAGAATGCCGTTGACCGCATGTTCGGCAACTAGCAAGGTCTGCGGCAGTTGTCACACAACCTTGCCCGCAGCGTGCCTGGAATTTGCGGTTGAACCGAAGTTGTTTGACAACTTCGCTCTGAATCGCTAATTTCACCGGATCTCTCACCGCTCCAGCGAGGCGCCATGAACATCGATCCCATCGTAGTCAGCGAGTTCTCCGAAACCGTCATGGCCGTGCCGCCTCTGGCGCGGCGCGCGGACCATTCGCTCGATCCGGACGAAAACCGCAAGCTCATCGCTCATATCGAGGCGGGCGGCGTGCGCACCTTGCTTTATGGCGGCAACGCGAATCTGTATCACGTCGCCGTTAGCGAATATCGCGAGTTGCTTGACATGCTGGCCGAACTTGCTGGTCCGCGCACGCGCGTCATTCCGGCCATCGGCCCGGACTACGGCAAGATGCTCGATCAGTCGCGCATCCTCGCGCAGACGGACTATCGCACCGCGATGATTCTCCCGCTCGCGGGCTTCACGACATCGCAGGGCGTCGCCGATGGTCTCAGGCGCCTCGTCGATATCGCGGGCATGCCGTTCACCCTCTATATCAAGAGCGAGAGCTATATCGACGTCGACACGCTCGCCAAACTCGTCGACGCAGGCACGCTGCTCGCGGTGAAATATGCGATCGTCCGCGCCGATCCGGCCGACGACGGCTATCTGCGTCGCCTGCTCGAATGCGTGCCGGCATCGAAGGTCGTGTCGGGCATGGGCGAGCGTCCGGCGCTGATCCACACGCGCGATTTCGGTCTCGCCTCGTGGACGACCGGCTCGGGATGCATCGCGCCGCACGCGGTTTTGGCGCTTCTGCGCGCCGCGAAGGAAGGCCGCATGGATGAAGCGAAAGCGCTGTACGGCCACTTCCTTCCGCTCGAAACGCTGCGCGACGACATCTCCCTGATTCGCGTGCTGCACGATGCCGTGACGCTTTCCGGCATCGCCGACATGGGCCCGATCCTGCCGTTGCTGAGTGCGTCGCCCGAAGCTTCGCTGCCCGCCATCGCACGGGAAGCGCGCAGACTCCTCGCATTCGACGAATCCGTCGGCAAGCAATGACAGCCAACGAAAACTAGCGGGAAACCCGCGGTTAAACGCGGTTAAACGCGGTTAAACAGGGAGGTAACACGCGCTCGGGGTATATCCCGAGACAGCTTGCAAAGCGCTATCGGCAGAGGAAAAAGCGCGTTCGGGCTGTTTCGGTAACAGCCTCGGCGTCATCTGATTTGCTTGACATCCTATAACCGCGTTGGCTATTTTTCAGCATCCAGTCGCAACGAGGACGCACGCGCACGAAGACACGCGATAAAACAGAACGAAGCAAAATCAGGCCGGCGATCGACACAATCGACAACATCGACGATACGACCGGACCTCTTCCCAACCCACGGTTGCGAGAGAAGTGAGGAGACAAAATGGCTTTCAAGGCAGGACTGTCAGTAAAACTGGCGGCGGTTTGCGTCGCCGTGAGCGCGGCATTCGGCATGAGCGCGGCGCGCGCGGCTGATCCCGTATCGATCAACATCGTCGACGTCGCAGGCAATCTGCAACTGACGCAAAAGGGCTTCGAGGCGTTCAAGGCCAAGTACCCCAACCTCGTGTCCAGCATCACCTTCACGAACGCGCCCGCACCGCAGTTGCCGGGCAAGATCAAGGCGATGCAGGCGGCGGGGCGCTCGGATATCGACCTCGTCGTGACCGGCACCGACGCCCTCGCGGCCGGCATTCAGCAAGGCCTGTGGGAAAAGCTGCTGCCGGATCAGTCGAAGGCGTTCCCTGGCGTGCTCGACAAGTACGCGCCCGGCCCGCGCAAGATGCAGGACATCGCGCAAGGCTACGGTCTCGAAGTGACCTACATGCCGGCTGGTCCGCTGCTCGAATACAACCCGGCCAAGGTCACCGACGTACCCAAGACGCCCGATCAACTGCTTGCGTGGTGCAAGGCGCATCCGAACAAGCTGATCTATGCGCGTCCGGCCAACTCCGGTCCGGGGCGCACCTTCCTGATGGGCCTGCCGTACGTGCTCGGCGACAAGGACCCGATGGACCCGGTCAACGGCTGGGACAAGACCTGGGCGTTCCTCAAGCAGCTGAACGACTGCATTCCGTACTACCCGGGCGGCACGTCTGCCGTGATGAAGGAACTGGGTGAAGGCACGCGCGACATGACCGTCACCGTGACGGGCTGGGATATCAACCCGCGCGCGCTCGGCATCGTGCCGGCGGAGTTCAAGGTCGCCGCGTTCGACAACATGACGTGGGTCAACGACGCTCATTACATGGTGATTCCGAAGGGCGTGCCGAAGGAAAAGCTCGACGTGCTCTACAAGCTGATGAACTTCATGCTCGAGCCGGCGCAGCAGGCCTTGACCTATGACGATGGCTACTTCTATCCGGGTCCGGCGGTGAAGGATGTGCCGCTCTCGATGGCCCCTGCGAAGAGCC
Source organism: Caballeronia sp. 11_S32 (assembly GCF_056930355.1). Taxonomy (NCBI): domain Bacteria; kingdom Pseudomonadati; phylum Pseudomonadota; class Betaproteobacteria; order Burkholderiales; family Burkholderiaceae; genus Caballeronia; species Caballeronia sp. 11_S32. The sequence goes on along the minus strand of NZ_JBXOWH010000004.1, from coordinate 884,199 downwards.
AGGAAGTGATCCAGAAGTTCGGCCGGCCCGAGTACGCGAAGCTGCTGGCTGACCGTCCGCACGTGCTGCCGCTCAACGCGCAGGCTATGGTCGCGGCGTTCCAGAAGTGGGATCGCGAAGTCGGCGCGGCCAAGACCAAGTAAGTCGGCGTATCGCTGTGATGAGACGGCGACGTTCCCTCGGAGGAGCGTCGCCGCTTGTACAAAAAAGCGCAGGAAATTGTCATGAAGCACACATTTGAGCAGTTGCGCCTCGACTCGGTCTCGCGCAGCTTCACCAATGCGGAAGGGCAGCAGCTCGCCGCGTTGAAGGGCCTCGATCTGAATATCCAGCGTGGCGAGTTCATCGCGCTGCTCGGGCCGTCGGGCTGCGGCAAGTCGACCGCGCTGAACTGCATCGCCGGATTGCAGCCGTTGACGGGCGGCGGCATCTGGCTCGACGACAAGCGTATCGACGTGCTGCCGCCCGAGAAGCGCGGTTTCGGCATGGTCTTTCAGAACTACGCGCTGTTTCCGCATATGTCGGTGCTGGATAACGTCGGCTTCGGCCTCAAGATGCGCGGCATGCCGAAAGCGGAAGCGACGAAGCGCGCGAAGGCCGCGCTGCAACTCGTGCAGCTGATCGGCCACGACGCCAAGCTGCCCGGCCAGCTTTCCGGCGGCCAGCAGCAGCGCGTGGCTATCGCGCGCGCGATCGTCATCGAGCCGCCGCTCGTGCTGATGGACGAGCCGCTGTCCAACCTCGACACCAAGCTGCGCATCGAGATGCGCGCCGAAATCCGCCGTATCCACGGCAAGCTGGAGCGCGCGACCATCTACGTGACGCACGATCAGGACGAGGCACTCTCGATGGCCGATCGCATCGTCGTGATGAAGGAGGGCGTCGTGCAGCAGGTGGCGTCGCCGAAGGAAGTCTATTCGCGGCCGAAGAACCTGCACGTCGCGCGTTTCATGGGCTTTCGCAATGTCGTGCAGGCGACCCTCGAAGGCACGCAGGGCGAATCGGTCGCGGTGAACGCGAATGGCGTGAAGCTGCTCGGCACGCCGATGGAAGGCTTCGACAGCAAGCGTGTGTCCATCGCGCTGCGTCCCGAAGACATGGAGCGCGCGACGCCCGGCGCCGAAAACGCATTCGATGCCCACGTCGAAGTCGTCGAATACGGCGGCCGCGATTCGCTCATCATCGTGAACACGGCGTTCGGCAAGCTGTGGGCGCGCATCGCGGGCGAATGCAGCGAAGGCGAGCGCATCACGCTTCGCGTCGCGCCTTCGAAGACGCTCGTCTACGGAGAAGAAAAATGATCGCGCTTCCCGCGCAGCGCGATCCTAAGGGCTGGCTCGTCGCGCCGGCGCTCATTTTCATCCTCGCGCTGTTCATCTATCCGTTCGCGTACGGGCTGATGCTGTCCTTCAACCCGATGAACGGCGGCGGCATCTGGGCGAACTACATCACGTTCTTCACCGATTCGTCGATGTGGCCGACGATCATCGTCACGCTGAAGCTCGCCGTGCCCGCGACGATCATCAACGTGGGCGTGTCGGTGCCGGTCGCGTTCGCGCTGCGCCGCACGTCGCCGTGGCAGAAGTTCGTGACGACGCTGCTGGTCGTGCCGGTGACGCTCGGCACCGTGCTGATCGCCGACGGCATGCTGACCTACTTCAGCCCGAACGGCTGGTTCCCGCAGGCATTGCAGGCGCTGCATCTCTACGGCGATGAAGTGCGCCTCACGCACAACTACTGGGGCGTGCTGATTTCGCTGATCGTGTCGGGCTTTCCGTTCGCGTTCCTGCTGACGCTATCGTATGTGACCGGCATCGATCCGACGCTCGCGCGCGCCGCCGCGACGCTCGGCGCGAGCCCATGGCAGCAGTTCCGTCAGATCTATCTGCCGCTCCTGTTGCCCGGCCTCACGATGACCGCGTGTCTCTCGTTCGTGCAGGCGTTCTCGGTGTTTCCTTCGGCGGTGCTGCTCGGCGCGCCGGCCGGCCCGACGCGCGTGATCTCGATCGCCGCTTCGGAGGCCGCGTTCGAGAACTACGATTACGCGCTCGCTTCGACCATCGCGATCGTGATGGGCTTCGTGCAGTTGCTCGTCGTGGGCGGCATGCTCGGCGCGCGCCGCTTCTTCTACACGGGTCCGGTGACGGGAGGCAAGGGATAATGACGACCGATAACCGCGCGGCGTCCGGCTGGCAGGCCGGCGCGCTGACTCCAAGCACCGGCAAGAACATGAAACAGCAAAGGAGCCTGCGCGACAGGCTATGGAAGTTCTTCGTCTGGACGACGATGGGCTTCTTTCTCGTCAACGTGCTGCTTCTGATCGCGACCGTCGCCGTGAATTCGGTGGCCACGCGCTGGTTCGGCACGCTGCTGCCGCAGGGCTTCACGCTGCACTGGTACGCGCAGGCGTGGAGCGACTTCCAGCTTTCGAGCGTGCTGCTCGTGACGCTCGAAGTGGTGGGCGCGGTGGTGCTGCTGTCCATCGCGCTCGGCGTGCCGGCCGCCTATGCGCTCGCACGCGTGCAGTTTCCCGGCAAGCGTTTCGCGATGCTCGTGTTCCTTTTGCCGCTGATGGTGCCGCCCGTGACCTACGGCATCCCGATGGCGACGGTCATGTACAAGTTCCATCTCGCGGGCACGCTGACCGGCGTGATTCTCGCGAACCTGGTGCCCGCGCTGCCGTTCGTCATTCTCGTGATGACGCCGTTCATCGAGCAGATCGATCCGAATCTGGAATCGGCCGCACGCATTTTCGGTGCGAACACGTTCCGCTATTTCCGCTACGTGCTGCTGCCGCTGCTCGTGCCGGGCATGCTCGCGGCGGGACTGCTCGTGCTGGTGCGGACCATCGGCATGTTCGAGCTGACCTTCTTCACCGCCGGTCCGACGACCCAGACGCTCGTCGTCGCGCTGTACTACGCGGTGTTCTCGACGGGCGTGCGCGCGCCGCAATCCATCGACGCGATGGCGATGATCTACATGGCCATCACAATGATCTGGGTGCTGATCGCGCTGCAGTTCGTGAGCCCGACGCAGCTCGTATCGCGCGTGAAGGAACAGAAGCAGTGATGTCAGGCGCGGCCGCGCGATGTGGCCGCGCAGACTATTTTCATACCGAAGCCGTGTCGTGACGAAAATCCGTGAAGTCGTAGAGTTGAACGCCGAGCCGCGCCTGAGCATTTCGAACGGGCCGCATCTGATCGAAATCGCGCCGGCGGCGGGCGGGCGCGTGACGCGCTTCGCCACGCGGGACGAGCGCGGTCTGCACGACTGGCTCGCGCCGGTGACCGCCGCGAGCTGGCCATGCGACGCGTGGCCGAAGGGCGGGAGCTATCCGCTCGTGCCGTTTTCCAATCGCGTGCGCGACGCGCGCTTTGCGGCGCCGGACGGTTCCGCGGTCGAACTCGCGGTCTTTCCCGGCACGGTGCACGCGCTGCATGGTTTCGGCCAGTTCGCGGCGTGGGGCGTCGAATTGCAGGAAGCGGATTGCGTCGTGCTGCGCTATGTGCACGGCGAGGGCGAACACGGCTGGCCGTGGGCGTTCGAGGCCGTGCAGATGATCGAGGCGAACGCGGACGGAGCGAGACTATCGATGCGCGTCGCCAACCGCTCGTCGAGTCCGATGCCGGTCGGCCTCGGTTTTCATCCGTACTTCGGCGCGCAGGAAGCCGAACTCCATACGACGACGCACTGGCGTCACGAAGCGGAAATCGCGATCGAGCCGACCGCCGAGCGGCCCGCGCGTCGCCATGTGCGGGAAGTGGAGGGCTACACACGCTATCTGGGCGGCTGGAACGGCCGCGCGACGCTGCGCTACGCGGATGGCCGCACGCTCGAACTGAAAGCCGACGACGCGTTGAGCCACGTCGTCGTGCATTGCCCGGCCGGAGCGGGCTATCTGTGCGTCGAGCCGGTCTCGCACGTCAGCGACGGCTTCAATCTCGCCGCACGCGGCCTGCCCGGCACGGGCATCGCGGTCATCGAGCCAGGTAGTGAAATACAGGCGTCGCTCGTGATGGCAGCCGGCGCGAACCCGGCCCGGCGCGGCGGCGGCGGCGCCTGACGCGCGCCTCGACGCACGCGCGCTCGCGGGGCGCCGGGAAGCGCGACGCATTCGCCGGCAATCTCCCCCCGGCGACGAGGCAGGCATCCCTGTTCATGGCGGCACCTCCATCCAGTTTGCGTATCAGCGCGTGAGCGGCATGGAAAAGAACGATTCGACGAGATCGACGATGCGCCAGGTCGCGCAAGGCCGGCGGCAGTGGGCGTCGAAGCCGGCTTCCTTGAGCGTTTGCACCGGATCGGCCGGCCATACGTTGCTCATCGCGACGAGCAGGCGCCCGGTGACGTCGGCGTCCATGCGCAGCGTGCGCAGAAAGACGTAGCCGGAATCGCTGTCGAGACTCGTATCGAGAAGCAGCGCGTGCGGCTGCCAGCTATGCGCCAGCGCGCGCACCGATTTCAGATCCTGCGAATGGATGACCTGCAAGCCTTTTAGCCGGAGTTGCACGGCGAGCGAATCGCCGATCGACTTGTCCTTGTGGGCGATGAGCACGCGGCGCGATGCATCGCCGGTGCGGGCCCGCTTGATACGCCACAACGCGAACTCGCTTTCGTTGTCGGCCAGACGGCTTGACATCTCATCCTCCAGTCTCGTATTGGGTTACGTGGTTGATTCGATTGCCACCAGTGTCCGGCGGACAGGCATTTCGCTAAACCCGGCACGGGAGGGGAAGCCGGGAATTTCTGGGAGACTGCCGAACGTATCCCTGCGAAAGAGGGGTGGAAGTCACGCAAGGCGCGCGTAATATCGGAACCGTTCTCGGAGCGTCGCAATGGAAAATGGCTATTTCAAAACAGTGTTGCTGGTAGAGGACGAAGGGCTCACCCGGAGCGCCATGAAAAGCCTCATCCTGGCGAACGAGCCCCTGCTCGAAATCGACGAAGCCGATGGATTCGAGCAGGCGAAAGCCAAGCTTTCCGCCAACAACTACGATCTGATGTTCCTCGACTACCATTTGCGCGGCCACGCCACCGGCATGGATCTGCTCAACTGGATCCGCGAGGAAGAGCGCGAGGTGCAGACGATCATGCTGTCGGCGCAGGATGACCGCGACACCGTGCTCGAGTGCATCAAGAGCGGCGCGTGCGGCTTCATTTCCAAAGGCAGCGAGCAGGGCGCGGGCGTGTTCCGCGAGGCGCTCAAGACCATCCTCAATGGCCGCGTGTATCTGCCGAACACCGTGCTCGGCAAGGGCGGCCACAGTCCGAAGCCGGTCTCGCCGCATGCGGCCGTGACGGTCGAATCGCTCGATCTGCCGCCGCGCCTCACCGAGACGCTGCGCTATCTGCTGCAGGGGCTCTCGAACAAGGCGATCGCACGCAAGATGAACATCAGTGAAAACACCGCCAAGGAATATTCGAGCGATCTGCTCGCGCGCTTTCACGTCACGCGGCGAACGTTTTTGATCGTCGAGATGGCGCGGCGCGGGATCGAAATGCCGATGAGCAATACCTCGTCGGCGTCCTGAGCGCCGGATCAGCTCCTTTTTCTCGACGCGGGCGCACCGGAAGGGCGTCCGCGTCGTTGCATGTGCGCGGCGTTTTTCTCATCGTTCCGAGGAATGCGCGTCGGGATGGTAAGGTAGAGTCCGGACTAATTTTGAGATGAGGTCGGCGTAGGTGATTCGCAGGATGACGTTCATAAAAATGCAAGGTGCCGGCACGGCATTGACGGTGTCGGCGGCCCTGATCCTGGGCGCATGCGCGCCCCTTCCGCAGCAGAACGACACTGACGCGGCCGCCGCGGCCTCCGCCGCATCGGCGGCGCAAGCCGCGCAGGCGGCCGCCAGACCGCCCGCGCCGCCGACGCCGCCGGGTGAGCAGCGCATCATGGTCGGCACCGCGAACGGCTACCACCTGATGGTCAAGACGACGCCGCCGTCGCAGGTCTGCGACAACGACGCCTTCGCCGACGGCGTGCGCTACGGCTACGCGCTGACGTGGAACCGCCTGGTCGGCGAGGATGTGCGCAACGGCGGCAAGCCCAAGCGCAAATTCGACGCATCGACGCTCCATTCCCAGGACGATCAATACAAGATCCAGTGGAACGGCAAGGAGCGCGTCAACGCGTGCGCGTCGGACGGCTATCTGATCGGACGCGTCGTCGGGACGCATCTCGCCGGCGTCGACATGAAGAACGGCAAACCTTCCTGAACGCCCGGGAAGCGGCGTCAGTCGCAGGTGTGCGTGGCCGTGACGTAGCGGCTCCCGATGGCGACGTCGCCGTAGATCGTGTAACCGGTTCCGTTGGCGGACGCCTGCGCAATCACCAGCACGACCGACTGGCTCGTGTAACCGCCGCTCGGCACCGAAACCGCCTGCGTATCGGCGCTCGGCGAGTATTCACGCACGCGCCCGGCGATCGGCGTCCATTTCTCCTTCACGCAGCGGATGAAATCGTAAGGCTTGGACTGCGATGTGCCCGAGCCGATCGGCACGGTCCGGAGCAGGGCGTCGTCGGTCGACACGCATGCGCTCAAGGCGGCGCACAAGACTGCGATGATTTTTCTCATAGTTCCGATGCCTCTTTTTATGGGATCCGCCTAATCTGCTGCTCTGTGTCAAATTTTCCGCTCGCAATTTCTTTCTGACAAAACGTAAGTACAGCACGACCGATCGTTCGTGCAATCTTGCGCGCCCGGAGAGTGGCGCCAAGTCTGGATACAAGCTTTCGATCCGTAGTTTTCCCAATATTAGTCAAGTCGGGTCAACCTTCGCCGTTATATAGGCGTTTCATGCCTTGAAGCCTTTTGTATGGCGCGAGCGCGGGCGGCGGGAGCCGAAGTGGCGCTCTCCGACCGCGTGTGGTGCGCGGGTCCCCGATAACCGTGATGTAATCGTTGCCTTCGACCTTTCCCGGCCGGAACGCAACGTGAGCCAGTTTGATAGAACGCATGTCTCGCACAAAGTTGCTCGCCCGGCTTCGCGCCATTTCCGCTTCCGGACGCCCGTCCGGCGGCTCCGATCTTCAGCGGCTCGCCGCGCCCGTGCTCACGGTCGTCATCTGCGTGCTGCTGCTCGTGGTCTTCCAGCATCTGTCGCGCTCGGTCGATTACAAATCCGTGATCCACTCGCTGCGCATGATGACGCCGCAAGCCTGGCTCGCGGCGCTGTTCGCGACCGCGCTTTCCTTCGCGGCGCTCGTCGGGCGCGATGCGGTCGGGCTGCGTCACATCGGCGCGGCCGTGCCGCGCTCGCTGCTGTGGGTCGGCGCGACGGTCGGCTCGGCGCTCGGCAACGTGACGGGCTTCGGCGCGCTGACGGGCGGCGCGGTGCGTTGCCGCGTGTACGGCGCGGCCGAGGTCACGCCGGCGCAGGTCGGCCGTCTCACGATCTTCACGAGCGTGACGCTCGCGCTGTCCCTCGCGTTCATGGCCGCCGCCGGCATGCTGTTCGGCGCGGGCACGCTCTCGGACATGATGCGCCTGCCGCCGGCCGCGCTGCGCGTGACCGGCGCGGCGCTTCTCGGCGTGTTCGCCGCGATGGTCCTGCTCTGCGGCCGCGAGCCGCGCACGCTGCGTTCGCGCTGGAAGTGGCTCGCGTTCACCGTGCCCGCGCGCCGCGATTTTGTCGCGCAGGCCGCGCTCGCGGTTATCGACGTCTTCGGTGCCGGGCTCGCGCTCTGGGCGCTCCTGCCGAGCTCGCAAGTCGGCTTCGGCGAATTCATGACGGTGTTCTCGGCGGCGATGCTGCTCGGGATGATCGGCCATACGCCGGGCGGCGTCGGCGTGTTCGAGGCGGCGATGGTCTTCGCGCTCGGCGGGAGCGCAGAGACGCCGGACGTGCTGGCCGCGCTGCTCGCCTATCGCGCGATCTACTTCGGCCTGCCGCTGATCCTGTCCGCCGGCGTGATGGCGGCGTTCGAAGGCCGCGCGCTGAAAGGGCGCTTCGGCTTTCTGAAGCCGCGCCACATGTCGCAGCTCGCGCCGCTTTTCCTTTCGATCGTCACGTTCGCGGCGGGCTCGATGCTCGTCATTTCGGGCGCGACGCCCGCGTTCAAGATGCGCATCGCGGTTTTGCAGACCATCGTGCCGCTGTGGGTGCTGGAAAGCTCCCAACTGCTCGGCTCCGTGCTCGGCGTGCTGCTGCTCTTCGTCGCGCGCGGCCTGATGCGCCGGCTCGATGCCGCCTGGTGGCTCGCGCTGATCCTCGCCGTGGCGAACCTCGCGCTGTCGCTCGCGAAGGGGCTCGCGTTCGTCGAAGTGGGCGTGCTGGCGTTCCTCATCGTGCTGCTCGTCCTGACGCGCGAGCGCTTCAACCGCCGCTCGTCGCTGTTCGCCGAGCGCTTCACGGCGACGTGGCTGATCTCGATCGGCGTCGTGATGGCGCTCGCCGTCTGGATCATGTTCTTCGCCTTCCGCGACGTGCCGTATAGCGGCGATCTCTGGTGGCAGTTCGCCTTCGACGAGCGTGCCCCGCGTGCGCTGCGCGCGACGTTGGCGGCGGCGGTGGTTGCGCTAGGGTTCGCGCTCTGGCAGCTTCTGCGCCCGGCGGCGGGCCGTTTCGTGAAGCCCGCGCCGCAGGATCTCGCGGATGCCGCGCGTATCTTCCGCGCACAGGAGCGCAGCGACGCCGGCCTCGCGATGATGGGCGACAAGAGCTTTCTCTTCTCCGAATCGCGCGAAGCTTTCCTGATGTACGCGAAACATGGCCGCACGTGGGCCGCGCTGCACGATCCGGTCGGTCCGCGCAGCGAATGGGCCGAACTGATCCGCAAGTTCGTCGAACTCGCGCACGCGCACAACGGCCGCGCGGCGTTCTATCAGGTGCGCGCCGATGCGCTGCCGCTTTACCTCGACGCCGGCCTGACGCTGATGAAGCTCGGCGAGGAAGCGCACGTCGCGCTCTCCGAGTTCGACCTGAAGGGCTCGCACCGCTCGCATCTTCGTTATGCGCTGAAGCGCGGCGAACGCGACGGCTTCGATACCGAAGTGATCGGACCGGAACGCATCGCCGAAAGCATGCCGACGCTGCGCAAGATTTCCGACGACTGGCTCGAAAGCCGCTCCGCGCGCGAAAAGAGCTTCTCGGTCGCGGCGTTCAACGAGGAATATCTCGCGGCGCAATCGGTGCTGCTCGTGCGTCAGCAGGGCGAGCCGGTCGCGTTCGTCACCTTCATGACGACGGACATGAACACCGAGGCGACCGTAGGCGTGATGCGCCATGTCGCGGAAGCATCGCCGTATGCGATGGAATACCTCTTCACGAAGCTCGCGCTGCATCTGAAGGAAGCCGGGTTCAAGTCGCTGTCGCTCGGCATCGCGCCGCTGTCGGGGATGGAGCCTACGCCGCTCGCGTCGCACTGGCATCGTCTCGCCGGGCTCGTGTGGCGCTTCGGCGGCCGGTTCTACAACTTCCGCGGACTGCGCGGATTCAAAAGCAAGTTCCAGCCGCGCTGGGAGCCGCGTTATCTGGCGGCGTCCGGTTCGGTCGGCGTATTTTTCACTTTGGCGGATCTTTCGCTCCTCGCGGGCGGTTGGCGTTCATGAAATTCCTTAGCAAGAAAGCGGCGGCCCGGTTCGCGGCCGCCGTGTGCGGTCTCTCTCTGCTCGGCATGGCGCATGGCGCCGAGACGATTTCCGGCGGCCGTTACGGTCAGGTCATGCTCACGAAGCCCACCGGCGCGATGACCGGCTTCGTCGTGCTGTTCTCCGAGAAAAGCGGCTGGACGCCCGCCGATCAGCAGGCCGCCGACGCGCTCGCCGCCAAGGGCGCGATGGTCGTCGGCGTCGACACGATGAAGTACGCGGCGCAACTCAAGGCCGACAAGACCGAGAAGGCTTGCCACAACCTCGTCGGCGATGCGGAGAACATGAGCCATCAGCTCGAACGCACGGTGCAGACGAATCACTATTACGCGCCGATTCTCGTCGGCACGGGGCAGGGCGCGATCCTCGCGGAAAGCGCGCTGAAGCAGGCGCCGGACAACACGGTCGCGGGCGCGGTCTCGCTCGCGGCGGATCCCATGCTCGACGCGCGTTTCAATCCGTGCGCGCCGGATTCGACCATCATCCACGCGAAGGGTTTGCCGGGCTTCTTCGAATACACCGCGGTGCTTGAACCGAACCGCTCGAAAGCCGATGCGCTCGTCGCGATGACGGCGCCGCATCTGAAGAAGGCCGAGCCCGCGACGGAGAACGATGTCTCCGATCTGCCGCTGATCGAACTGCGCGCCGCGCAGCCGACCGATCTGCTCGCGATCGTCATTTCCGGCGACGGCGGCTGGCGCGACCTCGACAAGACCATGGCGCTCGCGCTGCAGCGCGACGGCGTATCGGTGATCGGCATCGACTCGCTGCGTTACTTCTGGAGCGAAAAGACGCCGCAGCAGACGGCCAACGATCTCGCGCGCGTGATCCGCACGTACAACGCGCGCTGGCATACGAGCCATGTGGCGCTCCTCGGCTATTCGTTCGGCGCGGATGTGATGCCGTTCGCCTACAACCGTCTGCCGGACGCGGTGCGCGAGCAGGTTTCGTATATTTCGCTGATGGGCTTCTCGCCCGCGGCGGATTTCCAGATCCGGGTGACGGGCTGGCTCGGCATGCCGGCGAGCGACAAGGCGCTGAAGGTGCGGCCGGAACTCGACAAGCTGCCGCCGGCGATGGTGCAATGCATCTACGGCGAGAAGGAGGAGGACACGCTGTGTCCGCAGCTTACGAAGACGGGGATCGAAGTGGTGAAGTTGCCCGGCGATCATCACTTCGGCGGCGATTACGATGCACTCGCACGGCGCATTCTCGCGGGATGGAGAAAGCAGATCGCGGCGCGGCAGGGGTAAGGAGACCGAGCCACACGCGGGCTTGAACATCCGCTGTACCATGTCCGCACTCGCCCAACGGAGTCCGGCATGTCCCTGATCGACCATCTCGACCACGTGGTGCTCACCTGCGTCGACGTCGAGGCGACCAAGCGCTTCTACGTCGACGTCCTGCAAATGAAGCTCGAAACCTTCGGCAACGGCCGCATGGCGTTTCGCTTCGGCAATCAGAAAATCAACCTGCACGTGCGAGGCTCGGAGTTCGAGCCGAAAGCGCATCTGCCGGTGCCGGGCGCGCTCGACCTGTGCTTCATCGCAGCGGTGCCGCTCGACCAGGTGATCGAGCGGCTCGCGCGGATGAACGTGCCGGTCATCGAAGGTCCGGTCGAACGCACGGGCGCGACGCGCAAGCTGCGCTCCGTGTACGTGCGCGACCCGGACTACAACCTCATCGAGATTTCCGAGTTCATTTGAGCGGGCCGAGATAATCCCGCTTGCCGATGGGCGCGCCGAGATGGCGCAGGATGTCGTGCGTCGTCACGACGTGGAAATAGAAGTTCGGCAGCCCGAATCCGAACAGATAATCGTCGCCCGAAAACGACGGCGAGAAGTCCGGAAACTTCAGCGTGACGGTGCGCGTTTCGCAGCCGGCGAGCGCCGACTTGTCGATGCTCTTCAGGAACGCGACCGTCTTCTCGATGCGCGCCTGCAGCGCCGGAAAACTGTCCTCGTCGTCCTCGAAGCGCGGCGCCTCGACGCCCGAAAGCCGCGCCGCCGAAAGCTTCGCGGTATCGCTCGCGCGCTGGATCTGCGCGGCGAGCGGCAGCATGTCGGGCGCGAGGCGCGCGTTGATCACATCGGCGTGGGCGAGGCCTTTTTCGTCGGCGAAGGCGGCGCCCTTTTTGAGCAGATCCGCGCACACTTCGAGCCCACGGATAAAGACCGGAATCGATGCGCGATACATCGTGAGAGACATGGGATTGCGCTCCTTGAGTTTTCGTTTCGACAGCGACAGGGGACACAAGCATAGCGCCGGGCCGAATAGCCTGCTCGATTCGGCGGTTCCGATTCAAGAACCGGAACCGGAACCGGACGGCGCCGCGTGCCGCGCTTCCCAGGCGCGCAACTGCGCCTCGTAGCGCTCGAGCGCTTCCTCATAAAGATCGTAGACGCACGGATTGCAGCCGCTCTGACAGCAGTCCTCCGGCAGCGGACGCACGGGCGGCGTCGGGCGCGGATCGTCGGCGGGGGCGTCGTTATCGGTCATCGGAACGGGAAGGCGTGATCGCTTCATTGTGCATCGGCTTCGCCGGACGGACGCGAGCGGCTAGACTTTGGCTGCGGATCGCACCGCGCCCGATGCGATACTGCGCGGGGCGGCGATCCCGCCCGTCATCACGTCGATCGGACCGAGGAATTCCCGCGATGAATCAGATCGTCAAGCTCGCGATCTCCGGCGCGCTCGCGAGCGCCGTGCTGGCCGGCTGCGTCGTGCCGCCGGAAACGCCGGGCGGCTTCGGCGAGACGGGCCAGGGCAATCAGGCCGCTCAGCGTGCCGCGAGCGCGTGGAGCGCCGAAATCCGCCGCACGCAGGACGGCATTCCGCATATCCGCGCCGCCGACTGGGGCAGCCTCGGCTTCGGTTTCGGCTACGCGCAGGCGCAGGACAACCTGTGCACGCTCGCCGACGGCTTCATCACGTATCGCGGCGAGCGCTCGGCTTACTTCGGGCCGGACGCGCGCCCGCCCTCGGCCGCGACTTTCGGCCAGCCGCGCAACATCGACGCCGATTTCTTTTTTCGTCTCCTCGGCGATCAGGCCGCGATCGAGCGTTACCGTTCCGCGCAGCCGCCCGAGGTGCGCAATCTGATCGACGGCTTCGCGAGCGGCTACAACCGCTATCTCGACGATCTCAACGCGGGCAAGGCTCCGAACGCGCATGCGGCGTGCCGGGGCCAGCCGTGGGTCGGCAAAATCGGCGCCGACGACATCTACCTGCGGCTCATCGCGGCCAATCTCGCGGGCGGCTCGGCGCGCTTCGTCACGCCGATCGCGGCGGCGCATCCGCCGAAGCCGGGCGCAGCCGCACCGCGCGGCGGCGGCGGCGGCGGCGAAGCGCCCGCGGCATCCGAAGCATCGCAAACCGCGCTCGATGCGTTGCGTTATCCGATCGGCGAGCATCCCGGCATCGGCAGCAATGCGCTCGCGTTCGGCGCGCCGATCACGCGCGACAAACACAGCATCCTGTTCGGCAATCCGCACTGGTTCTGGCGCGGCCCCGACCGGTTCTATCAGGCGCAACTGACGATCCCCGGCCAGTTGAACGTCGCGGGCGTGTCGTTTCTGGGCATGCCGCTGATCGTGCTCGGCTTCAACGAGAACATCGCGTGGACGCATACGGTGTCGAGCGCGCGGCGCTTCGGCATCTTTCAACTGACGCTCGATCCCGCCGATCCGACGCGCTATCTCGTCGACGGTCAGGGCGAAGCGATGACGCCCGTCGCGCTCACCGTGCGCTCGCGCCGCGCCGACGGCTCGTACGAATCCGTGTCGCGCACGCTGTACCGCACGCGCTTCGGGCCGGTCGTCGATCTGTCCTCCATGGCGCAAGGCCTCGGCTGGAGCGCGCAGCGCGCTTATGCGCTCGCCGACGTGAACGTGGACAACACGCGCGCGTTCCCGAATGTGTTCGCGTGGAATCAGGCGCGCTCGCTCGCCGATTTCATGGCGATCCAGAAGCGCTACGCCGCGACGCCGTGGGCGAACACCTTCGCGATCGGGCGCGGCGACGAGCGTGTCTGGTTCGCCGACATCGGCCCGATTCCCAATGTGCCCGATGCGCTCGCGGAGTCGTGCACGACGCCGGCGGGCCGCGCGTTCGCGGGCCGCGTGCCGGGCGTGCCGTTCCTCGACGGTTCGAAGAGCGCGTGCGCGTGGCGCGTCGACCCGGCGAGCGCGCAGCCGGGCGCGCTGCCCGTCGATCAGCTGCCGAACATCGTGCGCGGCGATTACGTCGGCAACTTCAACGACAGCTACTGGCTCACGAACGCGAATGCGCCGCTGTCGGGCTATCCGCGCATCGTGGGCGCGACGCGCGTCGAGCAGTCGCTGCGCACGCGCTACGGCCATCTGCTCGCCGCGCGCCTGCAGCGCGAGCGCGGCGGCGTGACGCGCGAGGTGCTCGAATCGACCGTGCTCGAGACCAACTCGATGTCCGAGCGGCTCTTTCGCAAGCCGCTGCTCGACGCCGTCTGCACGGTCAACGAGGCAGTCGGTCCGCTGCACGAGCCGTGCGAAGTATTGCGCCGCTGGAACGGCACGGCGGATATCGATGCGCGCGGCGCGAACCTGTGGGACGAGTTCTGGCTGCGGGTGACGCGCATCGCGCCCGAGCGGCTGTACGAGTCCGGCTTCGATCCGGGCAAGCCGCTCGCGACGCCAGGCGGTTTCAATGTCGACAATCCGGCCGTGCTTCAGGATTTGCGCCAGGCGCTCGGCGGCGCGGCGCTCGCGCTGAATCTGAACGGCTTCGCCCTCGATTCGCGGCGCGGCGACATTCTCTACACGGAGCGCCGCGGCGCGCGCGTGCCGCTCTACGGCGGCTGCGACGAGGCGGGCTACTTCACGATCGTCTGCGCGCGGCGTCCGCTCGATGCGAAGGGCTATCCGATGGACGCGAGCGGCCAGGGCGACAGCTACGTGCAGGTCGTCACGTTCGGTGCGAACGGCGTGGAAGCGGACACGATGCTGTCGCATTCCGAATCGGACGATCCGGCCTCGCCGCACTCCGGCGACGCGACGCGCGCGTTCGCGGCAAAACGCTGGTCGCGCTTTCCGTTCACCGAGCAGGCCATCGATGCCGATCCGGCGGTGACGCGTGTCGTCGTGTCCGGCGCGCGTGATGACGGGTCGAGCGCGCCCGCACGCTGAAGAAATTCACCCAAAAGGTGCAGGCGCGCTGCCCGACCGGTCGAGCCGAAGGCAAATCCCGTCTATCATTGAAGTTTGCTCGAATGGAACTACGGTCATGACTATCGGCGACAGCACGCAACACGGCGAAGCGGTACGCCTCGATTCCGCCGCGCTGCGGGATTTCGTGGATCGCAAATGGAACGACGAAATCGTGCCCGCACTGACCGACTACATTGCGGTGCCCGCGAAAAGCCCGATGTTCGACAGCGACTGGGCGCGCCACGGCTTCATCGAGCGCGTGGTCACGGATGCGGTCGACTGGATCAAAACGCAGCCGGTCAAAGGTCTGAAGGTCGAGATCGTGCGCTTGCCCGAGCGCACGCCGGTGATCTTCTTCGAAGCGCCCGCCACGCGCTCCGGCAGCACGGAAACGGTCGTGCTGTACGGTCACCTCGACAAGCAGCCGGAATTCGAAGGCTGGCGCAGCGATCTCGGCCCGTGGACGCCGAAGCTCGAGGACGGCAAGCTCTACGGCCGCGGCGGCGCCGACGACGGCTATGCCACCTACGCCAGCATCACCGCGCTCGCGGCGCTGGACGCGCAGGGCGTCGAGCGGCCGCGCTGCGTCGGCATCATCGAGACGTGCGAGGAATCGGGCAGCTATGACCTCTTGCCGTACATCGACGCGCTGCGCAGTCGCCTCGGCGATGTCGGACTCGTGATCTGCCTCGATTCCGGCGCGGGCAACTACGATCAGCTCTGGCTTACGACCTCGCTGCGCGGTCTCGTCGCGGGCGATCTCGAAGTGCAGGTGCTCGACGAGGGCATTCACTCGGGCGGCTACGGCGGTATCGCGCCATCGGCATTCCGCATCATGCGGCAACTGTTCGAGCGCCTCGAAGATTCCAGCACCGGCAATCTGCTGCCGGAGGGCTTTCACTGCCAGATCCCGATGCTGCGCCGGCGCGAGGCCGAAGCGACGGCGCGCATTCTCGGCGACGACGTCTGGAAGAAGCTGCCGTGGAGCTGCGGCCAGGACGGCGGCAGCGTCCTGCCGACCACGACCGATCCGCGCGAAGCGCTGCTCAATTCGACCTGGCGTCCCTCGCTGACGGTGACGGGCGCGTCCGGCCTGCCGCCGCTCGCGGATGCGGGCAACGTGCTCGCGCCGCGCACGGCGTTCAAGCTGTCGCTGCGCCTGCCGCCGCTCGTCGACGCGGCGAAGGCGGTGCTCCAGTTGCGAAGACTGCTCGAAACGGAGCCGCCGTACAACGCGAAGGTCACGTTCAAGCCGGAAGCGGGCGCGGCCACCGGATGGAATGCGCCGGATCTCGCGCCGTGGCTGCGTTCGTCGCTGAACGAGGCATCGAAGCGTCACTTCGGCGCGGATGTCGCCTATATCGGACAGGGCGGCACGATTCCGCTGATGAATACGCTCAAGGAAGGCTTCCCGCGCTCGCAGTTCATGGTGTGCGGCGTGCTCGGCCCGAAATCGAACGCGCACGGCCCGAACGAATTCCTGCACGTGCCCTATGCGAAAAAGCTGACGGCCTCCGTCGCGGAAGTGATCGCGGCGGCGCCCTGAGCGGCGCGGACCTTTCGGTGATTCAGGAAGCCCGGCTCGTCCGGGCTTTTTTTCGCCCGTTTTCAGCGATTTTATAAAAACGAACTGGTAAGGCCAGTTGATCGTCTGTAAAGTGATAGGCCCGCGCGCGTCCCGAAAAAAGGAACGCGCGAGCCATCAACCACGGAGACAAGTGCCGCAATGAACGCATCCCCCACGTCCACCTATTCCGCCACCGAACAGCGCATCGCCGCCGACACGCTGCACGCCTATGTCCGCGCGATCTGGGAATATGCCGGCAGCGCGTCGCGCGAGGCGGAGCTGGTTGCGGACCACCTCGTGATGTCGAATCTGTCGGGCCACGACTCGCACGGCGTCGGCATGATCCCGCGTTATGTGGCGTCGCTCGGCGAAGGCCAGTTGAAGCTCAACACGCACGCCGAAATCGTGCGCGACGCGGGCGCGGTGCTGACCGTCGACGGCCGCAAGGGCTTCGGCCAGGTCGTCGCTTACGAGGCGATGGAGCACGGCATTGAGCGCGCGAAGAAGCTCGGCGTGTGCGCGGTGGGCCTGCGCAACGCGCATCACATCGGGCGGATCGGACATTGGGCGGAGCAGTGCGCGAAGGCGGGGCTCGTGTCGTTCCACTTCGTGAACGTGGCGGGCGATCCGCTCGTCGCGCCCTTCGGCGGCATCGACCGGCGTTTCGGCACGAACCCGTTCTGCGCGGCCTATCCGCGTGACGGCAAGACGCCGCTCGTGCTGGACTTCGCGACGGCGGGCATCGCGTACGGCAAGACGCGCGTCGCGTACAACAAGGGCGTGAAGGTCGCGCCGGGCATGCTGCTCGATCACGAAGGCCGGCCGACGGTCGAGCCGAAGGTGATGCACGAAGAGCCGTTCGGCTCGCTGACCGCGTTCGGCCTGCACAAGGGCTCGGGGCTCGCGGCGCTGTGCGAGATTTTCGGCGGCGCGCTTTCGGGCGGCTATACGACGCACGAGGACACGCTGGAGAAGTCGAGCGCGATCATCAACTGCATGACCTCGGTGATCGTCGACCCGAACGCGTTCGACGCGCCCGCCGCGCAACGGGAAGCCGAGGCGTTTCTCGAGTGGATGAAGGCCTCGCCGCGCGCCGAGGGCATCGACGCGATCTACGCACCGGGCGAGCCGGAAGAGGCGCGCCGCGCGGAGCGCACCGCGAACGGCATCGCGATCGATCCGACGACGTGGAAGCAGATCCGCGATTCGGCGGTCACATCGGGCATGCCGGCAGCGGAAATCGAGCAGTTCGCGAGCGCGCTGAAGTAATTTTTCGGATGCGCGGGCGCGGCAAATTGGTCAAGCCAGTTTGCCGCGCTTTTCTTGTCAGGCGACCAGGTCTTTCGCGATCCACTCGATCACGGATGTGCGCTTCGGCTGCCAGCCGAGGATTTCGCGCGTGCGCTTGCTGCGCACGCGGCTGTTCGAGCCGAGACCGTACGACGCCATCTCGTAGCCCCATTCCTTGATTGCCTCCTCGAGCGGCCAGTCTTCCGGTCCGCGCAGATCGAGCGCCTTCGCGATGGCCGCGGTCATGTCGCGGAATTGCGCCTCGCCGCTTTCGACGAAGTAGAACGTGCCCGCTGGCGACTTCTCCAGCGCGCGGCGGTAGACATCGACGACATCGTCGATATGCACATTCGACCAGATGTTCAGTCCGCGTCCCACGTGGCGCACGATGCCGCTCTTCTTCGCCTGGCGCTCCAGCCGCGGCAACTGCACGCTCGCCGTGTCCGGCATCGCGCCGTGGCCGTAGATCAGCGTGTTGCAGAGCACGACCGAGCGCACGCCGCGCTTGGCCGCGCCGAGGATGAGATTGTCGATCGCGACGCGCGGCGCCTTGTCGGGCGTCGGCTCGGGGAGATCGTCCTCGGTGTAGATCTTGTCCGATGCCTCGCCGCCCGACGCATCGCCCACGATGCTCGATCCGCTCGTATGCAGGAACGGTTTGTTCGAGCCTTCGAGCGCGCCGATCAGCGCTTCGACCGCGCCGCGATGATCGCTGCTCGCCGCGTTGATGACCGCGTCGGCCGCGCGCGCTTCGCTAGCGAGAAGCGCCGTGTCGTCCAGGCTGCCGATGACCGGCTCGATATTCAGGCGCTTCAGTGCGTCGGCCTGCTCCGCGCGGCGGATGAGTCCGCGCACGCGATGGCCGTCGCGCGCAAGCCCCGCCGCGATCGATCCGCCGATGAAGCCGCCCGCGCCCGTGATGAAGATGTTCATGTTCCTGCTCCGTTGAGTGTTCAAACTGCGATGAGCACAGTATGGTCCGCTTCGACTTTCGCAAAAACAGTGGTAGTCTCAAATGAACCTTGACTCAGAGTCAATAATTTGAAAACCAACACGGACGAACTGCTCGTCTTCGTCACGGTGATCGACAGCGGCTCGATGACAGCCGCGGCCGAGGCGCTCCAGCAGACCGTCTCGGGCGTGAGCCGCACGCTGACGCGTCTGGAAAAGAAGCTCGACGCCACGCTCGTGCGGCGCACGACGCGCCGCCTGCAACTGACCGACGAGGGCGAACTCTTCCTTGCGCGCGCCCGGGCGATTCTCGCGGCGATGGAAGATGCCGAGGAAGCGATGGCGCGGCATCGCGAGCGGCCGGCAGGCAGGCTGCGCGTGGACGCGGCGTCGCCCTTCGTGCTTCACTGCATCGTGCCGCACGTGAAGGCGTTCGCGGCCTTGTATCCCGAGATCACGCTGGAGCTGACGAGCAACGAACGCATCGTGGATTTGCTGGAGCAGCGCGTCGATATCGCGATTCGCATCGGCGCGTTGCAGGATTCCACGTTGCATGCCCGCGCGCTTGGCAGGAGCCGTCTGCGGGTGATGGCGAGTCCGGCGTATCTCGCGGAGCACGGCGAGCCGCGCGATGTCGACGACCTGATGCGCGCGCGCCTGATCGGCTTCACCGCGCCCGAAAGCCTGAACGACTGGCCGCTCTCCGACACGCGCGCAGGCCGCGACGCTTCCTTCGTGTCGATACGCCCGGCGGTCGCGGCATCGAGCGGCGAGACGATCCGGCAACTTGCGCTCGAGGGCGGCGGCATCGCGTGCCTCGCCGAGTTCATGACCGCCGACGATGTGCGCGCCGGCCGCTTGCGCACGATCCTGGACGATATCCTCGAGGACGTGCGCCAGCCGATCAACGCGGTCTTTTACCAGAGCGAGGCGATGGCGGCCCGCTCGCGCGCTTTCCTCGATTTTCTCGCGAGCCGGCTCGCGCTTTAGTTCTCCACCTGTTCTCCACCTACCAGGATCACATCCGACCATGCCACCGATCGAACTCATCAACGCGCCCGACCTGCCCATCCCGGCGGGCCACTACAGCCACGCGACGCGCGCCGGCAATCTCGTCTGCGTGTCCGGTCAGTTGCCGATCCGCCCGGACGGCACGCATACCGGCGAGTTGCCGTTCGAACAGCAGGCCGAGCAGACGCTCTCCAACCTGCGCACCGTGCTCGAAACGGCGGGCGCGAGCTTCGAGGACTGCATCGAGGTGACGGTTTATCTCGTCGGCGTCGAGCACTGGAAAGCGTTCAACGAGATCTACGCGCGCCACTTCGGCGAGTGGAAGCCGGCGCGCGCCGTCGTGCCCGTCGGCGCGCTGCATTACGGCTACCTGCTGGAAATCTCGGCGCGCGCGTGGGTCGAGCGCGAGTAGCCGCTACGCCAGATCCAGCGACTTCGTCAGATCGCCCAGCGGCGCCTGGCCACTCGCGGCGAACGCGCGATCCCGCGCGGCGACGCCATCGAGCGGCGCGAGGTCGTGCACGCGTGAAATGAAGCGCAGGATCGAGTTCGTATCGTAGACGGTGTGATCGACATAGCCTTTCTTCGCGAACGGCGAGATCACGAGCGCCGGAATGCGCGAGCCCGGCCCCCAGCGGTCTCCCTTCGGCGGCGAGACGTGGTCCCACCAGCCGCCGTTCTCGTCGACAGTGACGATCACCACCGTGTTCTGCCACTGCGGCGAGCGTTGGATGTGCTCGATCACGTTCGAGATATGCCGGTCCCCCGACGCGATATCCGCGTAGCCCGCGTGCATGTTGAGATTGCCTTGCGGCTTGTAGAACGTGACGGCGGGAAGGCGGCCCGCGTCGATGTCGGCGAGCAGCTTGTTGGTCGTCGGATCATTGCCGAGGCCCGCGTCGCGCAGATGCTGGGCCCGCGCCGCCGTGCCCGGCGCAAAATTCGCGAAGTAATTGAACGGCTGATGGTGGTACTGGAAATCGGGCACTGCGCCGGTGTCGCGATGCTCCAGCGCGTACTGCCAGGCACCGCTGTACCACGCCCAGTCGACATTCTTGTCCGAGAGGCGATCGCCGATGGTCGCGTAAGTCTGCGGCGGCAGCACGAGCGCGTTCGACCGGTTCGCATAGCGCGGGTCGCCGCCTTGCGCAGGCGGCACGTTGCTCGGCTGGTAGGGCGGGAACATCGTGTTGACCGCGTAGCCGTCGGCGGTGAGGGCGCCGTCGCGCACGAACTTGGGCGGGCCTTCGAGCGCGGACTTAGGCGAATCCGGCGCGAGTTTCAGACGCGAGCCCGCGGGATCGTCGCCTTCGACGACCGCGAGCAGCTTCGCCGCCGGGCTGCCCTTCGCATCCGGATAGAAGGGCGCCTGCGCGGAAATCAGGAAGATGTGGTTCAGCCACGAGCCGCCGAACGCGGACATGAAGAAGTTGTCGCAGAGCGTGTATTGCTGCGCGAGCCCCCAGAGCTTCAGCGTGTCTGGCGAATTCTGGTAATGGCCCATGACGAGCCCGCCCGAATCGCCCCACGCCGCGAACTGGTTGTTGCGCCCGGCGTTGATCTGCATCTGGTTCTGATAGAAGCGATGCACGAGATCGCGCGTAATGACCGAATTCGGCAGCGGCGCGCCATGCGCGTCCATGATCTGGAAGGGCGCATTGCGCAGATTGCCGATCTGCTGCTCGGTGATGGCGTAGCGCTTGCCGTCGATTTCCTGCGCCTGCGGCACGAGCCCGCCCCAGATTTTCGGCAGCGTGGGCATTGGCGTGAGGCCGTCGCGGTCGAGTTGCGTGTAAAGCGATGCCGGCACGGCCGAGAGCGGAGATTGCACGCCCGGATAGTTGCCGTAGAGATTCGTGAAGCTGCGGTTCTCCGCGTAGATCACGACGATATGCTTCACCTGTGTCGCGAGCGTGCGGTCGAGCGCGAGATCGGCGGTGGTTTTCGGCGTGGCAGGCTTTTGTTCGAAAAGGTTGCACCCGCCGAGCGACAGGCCCGCGATGCCGACGCCCGCCGCGAGGAGCCGCCGCCGCGCGGGGTCTGCCGGTGCGTCGCTGGCCGGTGTGTCGTGGCTGGAGGGAAGCTCGTTTTGCGGATGGTCGTTCTCATTCATCGCCTGACTCCTCGTGAACACGCGGCGCACGCCCCGATGACGCGCGCCTGCATTATCGACGCCGAAAGATGACGCGCCCATTGGCCCCATTGCCAATTACCCGGCGCCCCGGCTCGGCCGCGTTGCTGCGTGCGGCTAGCTGAGTGGGGATGATGCCGCATCGCCAGTCCGGGTGAAACCCGGCCGAACGGCATAGGCAAAAAAACGGAACGACGAGTGAATCGGCCTATGTCTTCTGGCCGACTGGAAAGCGCGAACGACCGTGACTAACATCAACTGAACACGAGCTTTGCTCCGACGAGAACCAGCGTCGCGGCGAGCACGTGGCGCAGCAGCGCTTCCGGCGCCTTGGTGGACAGCGCGCTGCCAATGGCGATGCCCGGAATCGAGCCCACGAGGAGCGAGGCGAGCAGGGACCAGTCGACGGAGCCGAGCATCCAGTGGCCCGCGCCGGCGATCAGCGTGAGCGGTACCGCGTGCGCCACGTC
Source organism: Caballeronia sp. 11_S32 (assembly GCF_056930355.1). Lineage (NCBI taxonomy): Bacteria > Pseudomonadati > Pseudomonadota > Betaproteobacteria > Burkholderiales > Burkholderiaceae > Caballeronia > Caballeronia sp. 11_S32. The sequence continues at coordinate 862,006 of NZ_JBXOWH010000004.1, read as the reverse complement.
CGAGCCGACTATGCGCACCGTCGCGAGGCGCGGATAGAGCAGAAGCAGCACCGTCACGCCGATCGCACCGGCGCCCACGGACGTGATCGAAACGAGCACGCCGAGTATCGCGCCGGTGAGAACCGTCCAGGCGGCGGTGCGTACCGGGTGTTCGGGGCGGCCGTGGCCCTTCTTGTAGGCGAGACGCGCGAGCTGCGGCCGGAAGATCAGGGAAATCGCGGTGATGAGAAGCGCGGTGCCGAGAATCAGCTGGATGAGCCGCGCCGTGCCGGGCGCCGTGATGCCGTGCGCATGCAGGAAATACAGCGTGATCGCCGCCGCCGGCACGCTGCCCGCCGCGAGCCGGCCGGTGATGCGCCAATCGACCGAACCCTTGATGCCGTGCACGAGCGTGCCGGCGGTCTTGGTCGCGGCGGCGTACAGCAGGTCGGTGCCCACGGCGGTCGCCGGGTGAATGCCGAACAGCAGCACGAGCAAGGGCGTCATCAGCGAGCCGCCGCCCACGCCCGTCAGGCCGACCAGGAAGCCCACCGCGAGCCCTGAGGCAGAATAGAGTAAATCGATATGCGGAAATGACATTGCGCGCGGAGAACCCGTCAGGCGTGGTTGGGTCGAAAAACCGTCGATGATAGCGGGTAAGCGGCCCGCTTGCTGCATGAAAGCAACGCACGACCGGGCGAGAAGCGCTGTGCCGGGACCTCGGGCGCGCTCCGGAGCGGCTCACGAACACCCTTCAGATTACTTTCAGGAAGGTGCAATGGATAATCACGAACAGACCCAGGAACAGACGCAACAGCAGCAGCAACAGGCGCATCAGTCGCCGGCGAAGGTCGCGGACGATGCGTTCATTCCGACCGAGCACGCCAACATGGCGAGCGAACGCCAGTTCGTGCTGAAGTCCGGCAATACCTTTGCCGTGTATGACGCGAACGGCGACATCCGCGGCGGCGACGACGGCCTCTTCGTCAACGACACGCGGGTGCTATCCGAACTCGTGCTGACCTTCGGCGGACGCGCGCCGTCGCTGCTCTCGGGCAGCGTGTCGAGCGACAACGCCGTGTTCACCGCGCACCTCACCAATCGTCCGCTGCCGCCTATCGGCGGGGCGCGCACGCCCGAAGGCGTGATCCACGTCGAGCGCAAGCGGGTGCTGTCGGGCCACGTGCTGCACGAGAGCATCGTGCTCACCAATTACGGCATGGAGCCGTCCACCGTGCCGCTTTCCATTTCCTTCGCCGCGGATTTTCTCGATATGTTCGAGGTGCGCGGCGCGAAGCGCGGCAAGCGCGGCACCTTGCGGCCGCCGGTGGTCGAGAACGGCGAAGTCGTGCTGCGCTATGTCGGCCTGGACGAAGTCGAGCGCACCGCGCGCATCCAGTTCACGCCCGCGCCTGACGTGCTCTCGCCGACGCGCGCCGATTACGCTCTGCATATCCAGTCGGAGACGGCGATCTCCGTGTATCTGTCGGTGACGGCGGTCACGCTCGCGCTCAGCGACGCCAGCGAGGAAAGCAAGCGCAACGCCGCCGAAGCGGCGGAATGCGCGCCCGAATCGGGCAGGCCGGCGATCCGCGAGGCGCTCGTCGATGCGCATCGGCGCATGCGCGACAGGCGTCGTGCGAGTGCGCGCGTGCGGTCGAGCAATCCGCTTTTCAGTGAATGGATCGACCGTTCGCTCGCGGACCTCGGCCTGCTCACCACCGATCTCGAAACCGGCCCGTACCCGTACGCGGGCATCCCGTGGTTCTCGACCGCCTTCGGCCGCGACGCGATCATCACCTCGCTCCAGATGCTCTGGCTGCATCCAACGCTCGCGCGCGGCGTGCTGCGCTTTCTCGCCGCCAATCAGGCGCGTGAGGACTCGGCGTTCCGCGATGCCGAAATCGGCAAGATCATGCACGAGACGCGCAAGAGCGAAATGGCCGCGACAGGCGAGGTGCCGTTCGCCCTCTACTACGGCGGCGTGGACAGCACGCCGCTCTTCATCGTGCTGGCGGGCGCCTATGCCGAACGCACCGGCGACCGCGCGCTGATCGACGAAATCTGGCCGGCGCTGCAGCTCGCGACGCAATGGGTCGCGCGCCATTGCGACGAGAATCCGCAAGGCCTGCTCGACTATCAGCGTGCCTCGGAGCACGGCCTCGCGAATCAGGGCTGGAAGGACAGCCAGGATTCGGTGTTCCACGCGGACGGCCGGTTCCCGATCGGCCCGATCGCGCTCGTCGAAGTTCAGGCGTACGCGTCGACCGCGTTCTCGACCATGGCGCGCCTAGCCCGCGAGCGCGGCGAGGATGAGAGCGCGCGCGACTTCGAGCGGCGCGCGCGCCATATCCGCGAACGCGTCGAGGAGATGTACTGGATGCCGGACATGGAGTTCTACGGCATCGCGCTCGACGGCAAGGGGGAGCTGTGCCGCGTGCTGTCGTCGAACGCGGGACATCTGCTCGCCTTCGATCTCGTCGAACGCAAGCGCGGCGAGGCCGTCGCGCGCCAGCTCGAATCGACGCTCTTTCACACCGGCTGGGGCGTACGCACGCTCGCGGCGGGGCAGCCGCGCTTCAATCCGATGTCGTATCACAACGGCTCGGTATGGCCGCACGACACGGCGCTGTGCGCGCGCGGTCTCGCGCGTTACGGCGATCGTGGCGCGGCGGTCGCCTTGCTGCAGTCGTTGTTCGAGGCCGCCGTCACTTTCGATATGCGCCTGCCCGAGCTCTTCTGTGGATTCACGCGCCAGCGCGGCGAGCGGCCGATCGCTTATCCGGTCGCGTGCCTGCCGCAGGCCTGGGCGGCGGGCGCGCCGTTCATGATTCTCGAAGCGTGTCTCGGCGTGACCGTCGACGCCGTCAATAATGAAGTGCGGATCGACCGGCCGGAGTTGCCGGAGGGCATTGACTGGCTGGAAATCGGCGATCTTCGCCTCGGCGACAAAAACGTGACGATCACGTTCCGGCGCGTGGGCGGGCAGGTGGTGCCGTCAGTGGACGGAGACGCTCGGGTCGTCGCGGTGCTTTGATGCGAAAACGCACGGCGCCATCGCGGCGCCGTGCGTTCTGGGGCTGCCGTCCTTAAACCGCCACGCTGCCGACGTAGTTCTCGGCGAGCGCGGTGGCCGCCGCGCGCGACGTCGTCACGTGCTCGAGTTCCGCCACTTGCAGGCGCTGCTCGAAGGGCGACGTGTCGTCGAGCTTGTGCAGCATGCGCGTCATCCACCACGAGAAGTGCTCGGCGCGCCATACGCGCTTCAATGCCGTGTCGGTGTAGCGCGCGAGCTTTTCGCTGCTGCCTTCCTTGTAGAAGTCGAGGAGCGCGGCATTGAGCACGCGCACGTCCGACACCGCGAGGTTCAGCCCCTTCGCGCCGGTCGGCGGCACGATGTGAGCGGCATCGCCGGCGAGGAAGAGCTTGCCCGACTGCATCGGCGTGGAAACGAAGCTGCGCATTCCGACGATGTTCTTCTGGAAGATCTTGCCTTCCGTGATCTGCCAGCCATCGGCGGTATCGACGCGTGCATGCAACTCGGCCCAGATGCGGTCGTCGGACCAGGCATCGACGGAATCCTTCGGGTCGCACTGGAAGTACATGCGCTGCACGCCCGGCGAGCGCGTGCTGATGAGCGCGAAGCCGCGGTCGTGGCGTGCGTAGATGAGTTCATCGGAAGAGGGCGGCGCTTCGACCAGGATGCCGAACCAGCCGAACGGATAGATGCGCTGGTAATCCTGCCGGACCGCTTCGGGAATCGACTGGCGCGAGACGCCCTGCGAGCCGTCGCAGCCGATTATGAAGTCGCACTCGAGCTCTTCGTCGCGGCCTTCGTGCTGGTACTTGATGCGCGGATTGCGGTCGCTGCCTTCCTGGAAATCGTGCAGCGACACGTTCGACACGTTGAACTTCAGCGCGCCGTTGGCCGCGAGACGCGCCGCGACGAGATCCTTGATGACTTCGTGCTGCGCATAGACCGTGATCGAGTGCCCGGTCAGCTCGGTCAGCGCGATGCGGCGGCGCTGACCTTCGAACGCGAGCTCGAAGCCGTGATGCAGCGCGCCTTCCGCCTGCATGCGCGCGCCGAGACCGGCCTGATTGAGCGTGTCCATCGTGCCTTGCTCGAGCACGCCGGCGCGAATCGTCGATTCGATGTCGTTCTGGCTGCGCGCTTCGAGCACGACCGATTCGATCCCGCGCAGATGAAGCAGATGAGAGAGAAGAAGCCCGGCGGGGCCCGCGCCGACGATACCGACTTGAGTACGCATGTTTGTCTCCGGGAGGCAGTGGTGATGTTGTGCGTACAGTGTCGGCAGAGCGGCCTTATGCCGCAACGCGATAGGGAGGATAAGGTCTATCTGATTTCGAGATAAAGGCCTCAAACCGGGCGAAAACAGCGAAAACTGCGGGTAAATCCCTACGGGGCGCGAGCGGACGCCCGCGCCCGGGGCGACCTTACTCCGCCGCCTGTTCCTTCAACTGATTGCGCCGGTATTCCCCCTGCCGCGTGAGCATCCAGCCGGGATACTCCGCAGGCAACTGGCTGACTTCGTCGAGCGCGGCGAGTTCGTCCTCGTTGAGGCTGACCTTCGTCGCGGCGATGTTGTCATCGAGTTGCTCGACGCGCTTCGCGCCGATAATCACGCTCGACACCGCCTTCTGGTGCAGCAGCCACGCCAGCGCAATTTGCGCGACCGAGACACCCTTGGCTTCGGCCACGCGCCGCATCACGTCGACGCAGTCGTACGCGCGCTCGACATTGACCGGCGGAAAATCGAACTTGGTGCGGCGGCTGCCTTCCTCTTTCGCGCCCTCGCGCGTGTACTTGCCCGACAGCAGCCCGCCCGCGAGCGGACTCCACACCATCAGCCCGACATTCTCGCTCTGCAGCAGCGGCACGATCTCGCGCTCCAGATCGCGGCCCGCGATCGTGTAATACGCCTGCAGCGATTCGAAGCGCGCGAGCCCGAGCCGCTCGGAAATGCCGAGCGCCTTCATGATCTGCCACGCCGCCCAGTTCGACACGCCGATGTAACGGACGTGCCCGTGCTGCACGAGATTGTCGAGCGCGCGCAGCGTTTCCTCGATCGGCGTAGCGGGATCGAAGCCGTGAATCTGGTACAGGTCGACGTGATCGAGCTGCAGGCGCTTCAGGCTCGCCTTCACGCCATCGATGATGTGATAGCGCGACGCGCCGCGCGAGTTGGTGGTTTTGGTGCCGGTTTCGCCGAGGATCTTCGTCGCGACGACCACATTCTCGCGCGGCACCTTCAGATTCTTCAGCGCCTGGCCGGTGATGATTTCCGACTGGCCGTCGGCGTAGACGTCGGCGGTATCGATGAAGTTGATGCCCGCATCGAGCGAGCGGCCAATGAGCTTGTCCGCGTCCGTCTGCTGCAACTGGCCGATGTTGTCCCAGATTCCACCGGTCCCGCCGCCGCCGAAGGTCATCGTGCCCAAGCACAGTTCGGAGACGAAAAGACCGGTATTGCCGAATTTCCTGTAGCGCATGGTTGCTCCCGAGTGACTGGAAAGGCGCGGCATCGCACGACCCATGCGAGACGATCCGCGCCGGCAATGCAGTATCGTTCCGGCGCGCGCCCGGTTCATAGCCTGATCCTGTTCAATCCTTGCCTGTTCCTGCAAACGCGGGGGGCGGCCGCGAGCAATCCCGCGCCCGCGCGAGTAAGCTAGGCGGACTCACCCTCCATCTCGAATCAGTCCAACATGGCTCTGAACGACACGCCCGGCCTCGCCGGAAAAGACAGTCACGACCAGCCGCAGGAGCCGCGCCACGGCGACGCGCCCGATGCCGCCCTGGATCAGGCGCGCCTCGATCTCGTCGCGCTGCTCGACCGTTTCACCGCCGGTTGCGAGGGTTCGGTCGAAACGCCGGTGCCGGGGCTCTTCCTGCATCGCGTCATGAATCCGGGCGGACCGAAGCACGGCATCCAGACGCCCGCGCTCGCGCTGATCGCGCAAGGCAGCAAGCGCCTCATGGTCGGCGACGAGGTCTATATCTACGATCCGATGCACTATCTGGTGTCGTCGGTGGATCTGCCGGTGTGCGGGCAGGTGTCGGTGGCGAGCGAGTCGGAACCGTATCTCGGCCTGCGGCTCGATCTCGACGTCGAGGAAATCACCTCGCTGATCCAGGACGAAAGCCTGCCGCCGGCGACGCAGGCCGACGCCTCGCGCGGCCTGTACGTGAACCGCCTCGGCAACGCGATGCTCGACGCCGTGCTGCGCCTGCTGCGTCTCGTCGATACGCCGGACGACGTGCCGATCCTCGCGCCGCTCGTGAAGCGCGAGATTCTCTATCGGCTGCTGATGAACGGCTCCGGCGCGCGGCTGCGGCAGATCGCGCTGCAGGACAGCCAGACGCAGCGCATCGCGAAGGCCATTCAGCTGTTGCGCCAGCATTTCGATCAGCCGCTGCGCGTGGAGGACATCGCCCGCGACGTGCACATGAGCGTGTCGTCGCTGCATCATCATTTCAAGGCCGTCACCGCGATGAGCCCGCTGCAGTATCAGAAGCAGTTGCGTCTGCAGGAGGCGCGCCGCCTGATGATGCTCGATATCGTCGATGCCGCCACCGCCGCGCATCGCGTGGGCTATGAGAGCGCGTCGCAGTTCAGCCGCGAGTACAGCCGGCTCTTCGGCGCGCCGCCGCTGCGCGACACGCGGCGCTGGCGGGATGCCACCGCGGCCGCGGCAGGCGTCTGAACGCGGGTTTCACCGTCCCGCCGGCGAAATTTCGATGAACCTCTGGCAACGCGCGCGCGAATGGTCTTGAATGGATTGCCGAGCCGCGATGCGACGGCGCTGCCGCATCGACTTATTTCATCGTCCGCGGAATAGTGCAGCGCTCCCGAACGTTCTACGGATACTTCTACAACAAGGAAAGATGAAATGAAGAAGCGCATCCAGATGTTCGCCGCTGCCGCAACGGTCGCAACCGCTTTTGCCGCCATCGCTTCATCCGCCCATGCCGCGGCGCCGAAAGAGGCGAGCGGCATGTTCGTCGATGAAAACGGCATGACGCTCTACACGTTCGACAAGGACACGAAGGGCGGCCCGAGCGCCTGCACCGGCGGCTGCGCGCAGGCGTGGCCCGCCGCGATGGCGGGCGCCTCCGACCAGCCGAGCGGCAAATGGACCATGGAAGCCGCCGAAGGCGGCAAGCAATGGGCCTACGACGGCAAGCGCGTCTATCGCTTCGCGAAGGACACGAAGCCCGGCGACAAGAACGGGGACAACTTCCGCGACGTCTGGCACGTCGCGAAGCCCTGAGCGCTTCGGGTAATGCCGGATCGCACGCCGCGTTTCCGCGGGCGTGAGGATCCGAAATCTTTCGCAAGGTGGCGGGCTCGCGGAATAAATCCATGAGCCCGCCGGTCTATGAATCAATGGGTGACGATCATGAAAAGATCGATCGGAGTGACGGTGCTCCTGGTCGCGCTCGGCCTCGCGCTGGGTGCGGCGGGCTGTGCGAGCGGCACGCAAGGTGCGCCGAATTCGTCTGGCGCGCCGAGCGGGTCGTCCGGCGGAGGAAGCTACTGATGGCGCAATCCACGATCGCCCGCAGTGTTCGGGGCATGCAGACGGGCGCACGGCCTTGAGCTTCGAGAGCGATCTTCTCGCGCATCTCCCGCAATTGCGCCGCTATGCGCGCGCGCTGACGGGCGATCGCGCGTGGGCCGACGATCTCGTGCAGGACGCGACCGAGCGCGCGCTCAATCGCGCCAAATCGTTTCATGCCGGCACGAACCTGCGCGCGTGGCTGTTCACGATCATGCGCAATCTGTACATCGATCAGTTGCGGGGGCGCCGCGATATCGCGGTCGATGACGAAACCGCCCCCTGGCGGCAGATGGCCGCGCCGCGCGGCGAAGTCGACGGCCTCGTGCTGCGCGACGTGCAGCGCGCGCTCTATTGTCTGCCGGTCGAGCAGCGTGAAGTGATGCTGCTCGTGTGTGTCGAGGAAATGAGTTATCAGGAGGCATCCGTGGTATTGAACGTGCCGACCGGAACCGTGATGTCGCGCTTATCGAGAGCGCGGGAGCACATGCGGGTTCTGCTCGGCGAGGAACCGGGCCGCAAGGCATCGCCGTCGTCGCTGAAAGTGGTGAGCCGCTCATGACGAATCAAGACCGTCCTACCGAAGGCGGCGACCATATGGGGCCGCCGAAGCCCGATCGCGATCTGCAGGCGCTGTCCGCCTTCATCGACGACGAACTGACCGGCGACGAGCGCGACGCCGTGGCCGCGCGCATCGCCAACGATCCCGCGAGCGAGGCGACTGTCGCCGCGTATCGCGCGCAGGACAATGCGCTGCGCGCGCTCTTCGCCGATCAGCGCGAGCCGCAGGTCGTTCGCCTGCGGCCGCCCGCGCGCGAACGTTATCTGATCGCGGCGTGCTTTCTCGTCGTGGGCGTGGCGTGCGGATTCCTGATGCACATGCTCCTGCCCGAGTTCGGCGAGAAGCCGCGCTTCGCGGAGCGCGCGGATATCGCCTACGCGGTGTATGCGCCCGAGCAGCGGCACGCGGTCGAAGTGGCGGCGTCGCAGCAGGATCATCTCGTCACGTGGCTGTCGAAGCGGCTGAATCGCGCGGTGACGATTCCGTCGCTGGCCGAGTACGGGTTCCAGCTCGTCGGCGGACGCCTGTTGCCGGACGAGGAGGGGCCCGCCGCGCAGTTCATGTACCAGAACGCGGCCGGCGAACGCCTCACGCTCTACATGACGACCGCAACGATCCGGCGCAACGACAGCAAGATCAAAACGCTCAAGGACGGGCAGCGCACGACGTTCTATTGGGCGTGGGACCGCGTCGGCTATGCGCTCTCGGGGCAGATCGGCGAGGCGAAGCTGCAGGCGATCGCCTATGACGCGTGCAAGGAACTCGGCGGCGATCCCAAGGGCTGGTGATTCGTCCATCAGAAAGAAAAAAGCCGCAGCGGAGCGATGAACTGCACCCCAAAAGTTGGACACCCGTTCAACGATTTGGGGTGTTTTTTCATGAGCAAGTACAGCGCACGACTCAAGCGCAGAGTCGTTCAAGACTATTTGTCAGGCGAGCGCGGTGGTTTCGCAGAGGTGGGGCGTCAACATGGCGTGGGCCATGGCACGGTGCGTAAATGGGTGGCGGCGTGGCGGGCGCATGGCGAGGCGGCGCTTAAGAGGAAGTACAGTTTCTACGACGGCCCATTCAAACTGAAGGTGCTGCAGTTCATGCACACCAAGGCCCTGTCGTGCCGAGAGACGGCCGCGATCTTCGATATCCGCAATCCGAGCGCGATTAATGTCTGGAAGCGCCGGTATGATTCGGGAGGTATGCAGGCCCTTGAGCCGCGCCCCCGAGGACGCTCCGTGAAGCAACCCAAGTCATCTGCGCCAGCTGTTTCGTCCAAACCCGACGAGGCCCGCACGAAGGAAGAGCTCCTGAAGGAGCTGAACTATCTGCGCATGGAGAATGCGTACCTAAAAAAACTCGATGCCTTGATCCGCTCGGAAAGCCCTACAGCGCAGCGCAAAAAGCGCAAGTAGTGGCCGGGTTGAGGCATGAGTTTGCGCTCGACGGCCTGCTGAAAGTGGCCGGCCTGGCGCGCAGCACGTTCTACTACCAATGCAAGGCTTCACGCAAGGCGGACAAACACGCGCAGCTCAAGGCGCGTATTCGTTCTGTCTTCGAGCAGCACAAAGGGCGTTATGGCTATCGACGCATTACTCACGCAGTCCGGCATTTGGGCACGGTTGTGAATCACAAGACCGTCCAGCGGTTGATGCACCTCATGAAACTGAAGTCGCTGGTGCGCCCGAAGAAGTTTCAGGCCTTCCGCGGGACGGTGGGACGGGTTGCGCCGAACGTGCTGCAAAGACAGTTCGATGCCGCGGGGCCGAACCAGAAGTGGGTCACCGATATCACTGAATTCCGGGTGGGCGAGCGAAAGCTTTATCTATCGCCGGTGCTGGATCTGTATAACGGCGAGATCATCGCCTACGAGACGGCCACTCGTCCGGCATTCGCGATGGTCGCCAACATGATCAAAAAGGCGTTCAGAAGGCTGGAAGTCGATGATCGCCCCTTGGTGCACTCGGATCAAGGCTGGCACTATCAGATGGGCGCTTACCAGGCGTTGCTCTCGCAACGAGCCCTGACGCAAAGCATGTCGCGCAAGGGCAACTGCCACGACAACGCCACCATGGAAAGCTTCTTCGGCACTTTGAAGTCGGAGTTCTTCTACCCCAACCACTTCGAGAGCATCGAAGCCCTTCAGGCCGGAATCAGACGCTACATTCACTACTACAATCACCACCGCATCAAGCTGAAGCTGAAAGGGCTGAGTCCTGTGATGTACAGAACTCAGCCCTTAGCGGCCTAGCCCAAAACTGTCCAACTTTGCGGGGTCAGTTCAGCGATCCGCTGCGGCTTTTTTCATGCCTCATGGGCTCAATAGTAGCGATGCGCAGGCGGCGCGACGTGATGATGACGCTCCCACTCCTTGCGCTCCCAGTAGCGATGGCCGTCCCAGTAACGATCGCCATGCCAGCCCACGGTCACGTGATGCGGCGCGTAGTGATGCACGTCGGCGGAAGCGACGTTGGCGAGGCCCATGCCGAGCGCGGCGGCGAGGGTGGCGATCAGCAGGCTCTTTTTCGTGTTGTTCATGATGTTGGCTCCTTGTTCGTATGCTTGCGGTCGAAACCACGATTCACGTGGTAGCAGTTATGCCGAAATCCGGTGCGTGTTTCAATATGGGCTCAGTCGCGGTAGTAGCCGTGGTGATGGTGATACCCGTCACCGTCCGGCACGACGATGCAGCCCGATAGCGCGCTGCTCAGCAACACGCCCAACGCTGCAAGGATCGCTAGTTTTTTCATGGTTTTCTCCCTGTGAATCCATGGAGACCAATGTAGCGGTTCGCAAAATGACAAGCCGTGTTCGTTTGTAAGCAAACGTGTAACGTGAAATATTTACGATCGGGACCCGTAAGGGTCCGGCGCGGCGCATCTGATGCGTTGCACGCGGCCGTGCGACACGTTATCCTGAACTACGATTTATATTGTCGGAGTGGATATGTCGCACATCAGCACGGGCGTCGAGTACGCGCTGCACTGCATGCTCTATCTGGCGGAGCCGCCGCACGGCGTGCGCGAGGCGAGCGTGCGCGATCTCGCGGAATTGCAGGGCGTGCCGGCGGAATACGTCGCCAAGCTCTTCACGAAGCTGCACAAGGCGGGGCTGGTCGTGGCGACCGAAGGCGCGCGCGGGGGCTTCGCGCTCGCTCGGCCGTCGCGGGAAATCAGCGTGCTCGATGTCGTCGACGCGATCGACGGCGATAAGCCGCTCTTCGATTGCAGGGAGATTCGCGCGCGTTGCGCGGTGTTCGGCGACGACGCGCCGCCCTGGGCGACGAGCGGCGTGTGCGCGGTGCACGCGGTCATGAAGAACGCCGAGAAGCGCATGCGCGAGGCGCTGGCCGCGGATCGGCTATCGGATCTCGCGGGCCGGGTTCACGCGAAGGCGCCGCGCACGTTCGGGCCTCAGGTCGTCAAATGGCTGGACGAGCGCACCAGCCAGCGGCGCGCCGCCCGAAGCTGACACTCAACGCACGATCTTCGGCTTCATGTTCGGCGTGAGCGAGACGCCCACCACGTGACCGTCGCGCACGCCGCAGCGGCTGTCCACGCGCGTCCATTGCGCCGTGCCGCGCGCCTTCGCGAACGCGCGCATCACGATGACCTTGTCAACGGGAATCGGGTTGCCGACACTGAAGATCGCAGTATCGTCGTCGATCTTCGCGGACAGCACGCGCCGGTCGGGCACGATCAGCGTGTCGTACTTCGGCGCATTCTCCACCCAGCGGTCGAACGCGGCGACGCATTGCGCGACGGCATCGGGCACATGGAGCTTGGCGAGGTACGAATAATCCTCGGGCAGGTCCGGCGTTTCCTGTGCCGCGACGAGCTGAAACATCGACGCCGACAGCGCGAGCGCGAACAAGGCGGGAGCAAGAATGGGCTTCATGCGATGGGCGATGAAAAAGGGGCGTTCGGGATGGTCGGGCAGAGCGCGGATCGCCGGGGCACGGATCGCGTGAATGGCGCTGTGAGTGCGGTGCGCGCGCCTGCGCAGGAATGGCGCGGAGTATACCGTGTGACGTTTTGTGACGTCGAGAAAATCGCGCATGTCGAATGCTGATCGAAAGCATTGCGCCCGCGATGTATCCTTCGATGCGGACGAACACACACGAGGTGCGCGATGAAAACGGTGCGATGGTCGCAACAGGAAGGCACGGGGCTCGAGCATCTCGCCTTGCACGAGGCGCCCGATGGCATCGTGATCGAGAGCGCGGTCGTGGGCGAGGACGAAGCGCATGCCTTCGGCCTCGTGTATCGGATCGAATGCGATGCGCGCTGGCAGGTCACGCGTCTTGCCTTGAAGCTCGCGGGCGGCGCGACGCTCGATCTGCATCGCAGGGGAGGCAACAACGGCGACGCGCACGCGTGGAGCGACGCGAACGGCAATCCGCAGGAAGCGCTGCGCGGCTGCATCGACGTGGATATCACCGCGACGCCCTTCACCAACACGCTGCCTATCCGCCGCCTGCAACTGGAGCGCGGCGAGCGGCGCGTGATTCGCGTCGCTTACGTGCGCGTGCCGGAGCTCTCCGTGAGCGCGGTGGAGCAGGCCTACACGTGCATCGAGCCGAATCATCGCTATCGTTACGAGGGGCTGGATACGGGCTTCACGGCGGACATCACCGTCGACGATAGCGGGCTCGTGCTCGACTATCCGGGGCTCTTCAAACGCATCGCATGAGCAAGGGCGATAATACGCAGACTCTCGCTCCAACGAATTCCACGATGACCGACACCACTTCCCCCCGTCTCACGAGCCTGTCCCACGGCGGCGGCTGCGGCTGCAAGATCGCGCCCGGCGTGCTCGCCGATCTGCTCAAGCGCGCGACGCCGTTGCCCGCGTTTCCGAATCTCCTCGTCGGCAACGACACCGCCGACGACGCCGCCGTCTACAGACTCAACGACGAGCAGGCGATCGTCGCGACGACCGATTTCTTCATGCCGATCGTCGACGACCCGTTCGACTTCGGCCGCATCGCCGCGACCAACGCGCTGTCCGACGTCTACGCGATGGGCGGCAAGCCGATTCTCGCGCTCGCGCTCGTCGGCATGCCGATCAACGTGCTGCCGCATGAGGTGATCGCGCAAGTGCTGAAGGGCGGCGAAGCGGTGTGCGCCGAAGCGGGCATTCCGGTCGCCGGCGGCCATTCGATCGATTCCGTCGAGCCGATCTACGGGCTCGCGGCGCTCGGCATCGTGCATCCTTCGCGCGTGAAGCGCAACGCGGCCGCGCGCGCGGGCGACGTGCTCGTGCTCGGCAAGCCGCTCGGCGTCGGCGTGCTGTCGGCGGCGCTGAAGAAGGACAAGCTCGACGCCGCCGGCTACCGGGCGATGATCGACGCGACGACCAAGCTCAATCGCCCGGGCGCAGAGCTCGCGCAGCTCGACGGCGTGCACGCGCTGACCGATGTGACCGGCTTCGGCCTGCTCGGCCATACGCTGGAACTCGCACGCGGTGCGCAACTCACGGCGCGCGTCCGCTATGCGGACCTGCCGTGGCTGCCGCAGGTGCGCGAGTTTGTCCGCGCGGGCATCTACACGGGCGCCTCGGGCCGCAACTGGGCAGCGTACGGCCACGACATCACGTTGAACGTGGATGGCAAGGAAGACGCTGAGGCCCGCGCCTTGCTTACCGATCCGCAGACGTCGGGCGGCCTGCTCGTATCGTGCGCGCCGGAAGCGGTGAACGACGTGCTCGCGATCTTCCGCGCCGACGGCTTCGACGATGCGGCGGTGATCGGCGAGATGGCCGACGGCCCGAGCCGCGTCGACGTGTCCTGATCCAACATAAAAAGGCATGAAGGAAGAATCTCCGAAAGCCATTTTCTACGCGCTCGCCGCGAATTTCGGCATCGCCGTCTGCAAGTTCGGGGCGGCGGCCTTCACCGGCTCGGGCGCGATGTTCGCCGAAGCCATCCATTCCACCGCCGATTGCGGCAACCAGTTGCTGCTGCTCTTCGGCCTGAAGCGCGCGCAGAAGCCGGCGAACGCGCTTCATCCATTGGGCTCGGGGCGCGAGATCTATTTCTATGCGCTGATCGTCGCGCTGCTGCTGTTTTTCGTCGGCGGGGCGTTCTCTGTGTATGAAGGCGCGCATCGGCTGCTGCATCACGAGCCCTTGTCGAATCCTATCGTCGCGCTCGTGATTCTCGGCGTCTCCGTCGTGCTCGAAGCGTTTTCGCTCGCGGGCGCGTTACGCGAAATCCGCAAGGGCGCGCCGGACAAGACCTTATGGCGATGGTTCCGCGAAACGCGCGAATCGGAGCTGCTCGTCGTCGCGGGCGAGGATGTCGCGGCGCTGCTCGGTCTCGCGATCGCCTTCGCCGCCGTGCTCCTGACCATGCTCACCGGCAATCCGGCGTATGACGCGGCCGGCTCTATCGGCGTCGGCGTGCTGTTGATGGTCATCGCGTATCTGGTCGCGCGCGAAGTGAAGTCGATGATCGTCGGCGAGTCCGCCAGCCCCGAAGTACGCAAGGCGATCGATGCGCACTTGCGTGCGCGTCCCGAGATCACGCGCATCATCAGCCTCATTACGCTGCAATGGGGCAAGCACGTGGTCGTCGCGGTCCAGGCCGAGATGATCGACTACGCCAGCGGCCGCGCGATGATCGATGCGATCAATATCATCGAGGAAGATCTGCAACGTGCGTTTCCGCAAGTGCGCTGGGTGTTCTTCGAACCCGACATCGCACGCGATCGCGGCGAACCCGCGACGCTGTAGGCTCGATTCGCGCCAATTCATGGCGGGGCAGGAGCGCCGCGTGCTAGCGCCCTGAGGGTCGTGCGTGAGCGCTTCTGCCGCGCTGACGGCATCGCGTTAACATACGTCGTGCGCGTCGTCCGCATCGAGTCCCTGACATTTCGTGATCTTCATCCGACCCATGCGCAAATTGCTCCTGGCAGTGCTGCTCGTCGCCGTGTCGAGCCTTCTTCCGATCTTTTCGCAGTCCTCCTTCGCCGCAGCCGATCCCGCGCAGCACGCGTCGCAGCCGGCCGTCGCGCTGACGCCGCAACAGGCGCGCGATGCGCTCGCGGTGCTCAACGATCCCGCGCGCCGCACGCAGGTCGCGGATACGCTGCGCGCCATCGCGGCGGCGGGCGCGCTCGCCGCGCCCGCGAGTTCGCCGCAGGCTGCATCGTCGGCGGCGGCACCCGCATCGGGCGCGTCCGGCGTGCTCGCGCATTCATTGACCGCGAACGGTCTCGCTTCCCAATTGTCGCGGCAGGCGGGCCACTGGCTCGTGCAGTTCGGCGCGGGCATGCGGCGCTCGGCGGCGACGCTGCTCGATTTCGGCTCCGTGATCTCGTGGTGGCGCGACCGCACGTCGAGCGCGGATGGGCGCGCGCTCATCGGTCATGTCACGTGGACCGTGCTGGCGTCGCTGCTGCCCGCGCTGCTGCTCGAATTCCTGTGCTCGCGCTTCCTGAGGAAGCCGCGCGCGAAAATCGCGGCGCGCGGCATCGCCGATGCCGAGGCACAGGACCCCGACCTCGTGCGCCAGCAGCATGCCGCCGAGCGCGCGGAAGACGCCGCGGCGCGAAGCGGCGACGAAACCGCGATGCATCTCGCGGAGCGCAAGGCCGACGACGCGCGCGGCCAGCGTCATGCGGCGCGTCACTGGACACTGTTGCAGCGCCTGCCGAGCGCGCTGCTCTACGGCTTCCTCGCGCTGGTTCCGCTCGTCGTGTTCATCGGCGTGGTGACGCTGCTGATGTCGGTTTTCATCAACGACGACACGCCCGAAGCGCGTGTCGCGGGCTCGCTCATCGACGTCTATCTGGTATGCCGCGCGATCGTGATCGTGAGCGGCTTCTTCGTCGCGCCGCGCGCGCCCGGCCTGCGCCTCATCCAGATGCGCGATGTCTACGCCGTGTACACGCATCGCTGGGTGCGGCGCATCGTGAGCGTCGCGGGCGCGGGCCTCGCGCTCGCCAACGCCGCCGAGCCGCTCGGCTTGTCGGGCGAAGCGCATATCGCCATTACGAAGGCCGTCCTGCTGATCGTGCATCTGATGATCGCGTTCGTGATCTTCGAATGCCGCAGGCCCGTGGCCGAGCGCATTCGCGCGCGTGCGCGGGCGAACCGCTCCGTCAAACTCTTCGGCAACTGGATCGCCGATATATGGGCGGGCGTCGCGATCTTCTTCGTGATCGCACTGTGGTTCGTGTGGGCGCTCGACGTGCAGAACGGCTATCGCACGCTGTTCCATCTCGGCGGCCTGTCGCTGCTCGTGCTCGTCGGCACGCGCGTGCTGGCGATCGTCGCGTTCGGCGCGCTCGGCCGCGTGTTCCATGAGGACGATGAGGACGATCTCGCGAACGAATCGATCGCGCGCCGGCGCGCGTATCGCTACTATCCGGCGTTGCGGCGCATCGTGCAGGCGCTGATCTCGGTCGTGACGGTCGTTGCGCTGCTGGAAGTGTGGGGCGTCAACATCGTGCATTTCTTCACGTCGGGCGGCGTCGGCAACCGGCTCGCGTCGGCGCTCGTCACGATCGTGATCGCGGCCGTGTTCGCCGTGCTCGTGTGGGAGGCGGCGAACATCGTCGTCGAGCGGCGTCTCGAGCAGTGGACCGCGAGCGGCGAGCGTCTGCGCGCCGCGCGCCTTCGCACGCTGTTGCCGATGATGCGCTCCGGCCTTTTCATCGTGATCGCGATGGTCGTCGTCCTGACGGGCCTCTCGGAGCTCGGCGTGAACACGGCGCCCTTGCTCGCGAGCGCGAGCATCTTCGGCGTGGCGCTCGGCTTCGGCTCGCAAAAGCTCGTGCAGGATCTCATCACAGGCATCTTCCTGTTGATGGAAAACGCGATGCAGGTGGGCGACTGGGTGACGCTCGCGGGCGTGTCGGGCACGGTCGAGTATTTATCGATTCGCACGGTGCGTCTGCGCGGCGGCGACGGCTCGCTCTACACGGTGCCGTTCAGCTCGGTCTCGACGGTGAACAACACGAACCGCGGTATCGGCAATGCGGCGGTGCGCGTGTCGATCGCGCTCGGCCAGGATGTCGATCTCGCGATCTCCACGCTGAAGGAAATCGGCTCGGCGCTGCGCGAGGACGAGGCGTTCCGCGACGGCATCCTGTCCGATTTCAGCTTCTGGGGCGTCGATGCCGTCGACGGCTCGACCGTCACGCTCGCCGGCCAGATCCAATGCCGCGACAGCGCGCGCTGGCCGGTGCAGCGCGAGTTCAACCGGCGCATTCTCAACGAGTTCACGGCGCGGGGCATCGAGATCGCGAATCCGCAGCGCAACTTCGTGATCGTGAACGGCGGCGGCCAGGAAGGCAGTCAGGATGCCGCGCCCGATGCGCAGGAAGCCGGCGCGGACCAGCGCGGCGAGCCTTCGAAGGCCGCGCAGCATCCGACCAGCGAAGCCGCGGGCTCGGCGAACGTCGCATCGAATGCGCCGCCGCCGCGGGCATCGCAGAGCGGCACGTGATCCTATAATCGTTCGGCCGGATCGCGCCCGCGCGGGCGCGATTTTCTTTCGAAGGTCGAACTTTTACGAGGGTCACGCCTGCCATGAGAGCCGCCGCATCGGAATCGAAGAAGACCCCGAAGAAGCTCCGCCGCGCGATCGTCGCAATGGCGTTCGCGGCGAGCCTCGCGGGATGTGCCTCCGCCCCGCGTTCATTCGACTCCGCCAGCGGCTCGCGCGAAGTCAAGGTCATGATCGTCACGATGTTCGCGCCCGAAGGCAAGGTCTGGCTCGACAGGCTCGGGCCGTGGGACGCGATCGCGGTGCCGGGGCTTTCGCCGGACTATCCCGCCGTGCATTGCAATCGCGATGATGTGTGCGTCGTCACGACGGGCATGGGCCACACCAACGCGGCCGCGTCGATGATGGCGCTCGCGTTCTCCGACCGCTTCGACTTGCGCCGCGCGTACTTTCTGATCGCCGGCATCGCGGGCATCGATCCGGCGCAGGGCACGGTCGGCTCGGCGGCGTGGGCGAAGTATCTCGTCGATTTCGGCCCGCAATGGGAACTCGACGCGCGCGAGAAGCCCGCGAGGTGGCCGAGCGGGTTCACCGGCATCAACACGAAACGCCCGGACGAGAAGCCGTCGCTCGACTATCGCACCGAAGTGTTCGCGCTCGACGCGACGCTCGCCGATACCGCGTATGCGCTCTCGCGCAACGTCACGCTCGCCGACAGCGACGAGGCCAAAGCCGCGCGCGCGAAGTTCGCTTACGCGCCGGCGAACCGGCCGCCCGGCGTGATCCAGTGCGACACGCTCGCCGGCGATACGTGGTGGTCGGGCAAGTACATCGGCGAGCGGGCGCGTGCCTGGACGCGTCTTCTGACCGATGGCCGCGGCGTCTATTGCACGACGCAGCAGGAAGACAACGCGACCTACGAGGCGCTCAGGCGCGCGGCGAGCGTCGGGCGGGTGGATGTGTCCCGCGTGGCCGTGCTGCGCGCCGGCTCGGATTTCGATCGCCCTTACGCGGGGCAGCGCGCCGTCGACAATCTGCTGAATTACGCGGCGCAGGGCGGTTTTGCGCCTGCCATCGAAAATCTGTATCGAACGGGCAATCCTTTCGTGCAGACGGTTGTTACACATTGGGATGCGTGGGGCAAAGGCATCCCGAAAAGGTAACGCGGCACGTTACAAACTCGGGTAACAAAGGCCGTTACATGCACGTAACAAGTAAAAGGTAATTATTACCTCATTGAGTGTGCATCGGTAAGGCCCGTTTATTAGGTCATTTTCCGGCTATTTTCATCTGACAAATCATCTCAAAAATAGCTGTTCCGAGTGTCAACCAAATCCCGAAATGCCCCGTTATTGCTGGCGTCGAGCGATTTATCCGACCAAAAAAGAAACCGCGCCAGATGGACCTCGCAAACGTATGACAAATAGAAAGCGAGCGTGAATCCAAGGTAAATTCGACTGACCGAAAAAATTACCGATCGAAAGTGTTGTTTGCAACAAAATATTATTGAGATGCCCTTGCTTTCGATTCAGACCGTACTTAGAATCCGTTTCACAGTGGTTGTTACAAGATGTAACGCACTGAAACAAAGATTACGCAGTACGTAGCCGGGCAGAACTAGCCCGGTGAGGCATAAAAAAGATATCGGCAAAAAGCCGGCTGGAAATTCGGGGTTTTACTGGAAGTTGCAACCATGAACGGTCGCGAAACGCTGGAATCGATCCGGGAAATCAACCTGTCGTACATCATGCTCGCGCAGCGTCTCCTGCGTGAGGACCGCGCCATCGGCATGTTCCGGCTCGGTCTTTCGGCGGAACTGGCCGATCTGCTGTCGGGCCTCACGCTCGCGCAGGTCGTCAAGCTCGCGTCGTCGGATAACCTGCTTTGCGCTTTCCGCTTCAACGATCACACGATGCTGTCGGCCTTGACGCAACCCGCGAAGAACGCGGACATCGCGCCGACGCACGCGGCAATCCTGCTGGCTGGCCAGCCGGCCGAACAGTTCGCTTAAGGGACGACGGAGCGAGCCATGCTGAAGAAGAGCCTCACCGAAGACGCCCAGGAAGTGTTCCGCGCCATCGCGCTGATCGAGCTCGGCGCGCGCATGCAAGTGCTGGAGAGCGAACTCACGCTCTCGCGCGATCGCATGATCCGCCTTTACCGCGAAGTGAAGGGCGTATCGCCGCCGAAGGGCATGCTGCCGTTCTCGGCCGACTGGTACATG
Source organism: Caballeronia sp. 11_S32 (assembly GCF_056930355.1). Lineage (NCBI taxonomy): Bacteria > Pseudomonadati > Pseudomonadota > Betaproteobacteria > Burkholderiales > Burkholderiaceae > Caballeronia > Caballeronia sp. 11_S32. The sequence continues at coordinate 842,212 of NZ_JBXOWH010000004.1, read as the reverse complement.
ACGTGGCTCGCCAATATCCACGCATCGCTTTTCTATAACACCTATACGTTCCTGAAGAACGAAGCCGGTTGCTCGCATCTCGATGCGTTGACCAAGGGGTATCGGCTGTATCTCGAGCACTGCAACCATAGCGGCGCCGAGGCGGTACTCGACCTTACGCGGGCCTGGACTCTTGTGCGCTTCTTCGACGCGGGCATGCTGCAGATGACGCCGTGCTGCCGCTGCACCGGGAAGTTCGTTGCACACAAACATGATTTACAGAACAACGTGGTGTGCGGGGCCTGCCAGCCGCCGTCACGCGCGGGGAAGACCAAGAAAGCGGCGGCCGCCAAACAGGCCACTCGAGAAGCCGCTCTGGAGGTGGTGATGTCGAAGAAGGAAGTGCCGGCGCATGCGGAGCAAACGGTACTCGGTAACGTAGCGGCGTTACAGCCGCAACGGGCAGGCCTGGTCGCACAGGCCGCTTAGGCGGTGGCGGCCGCCAGCCGTTCTCCGGGGACTGTCCGCGAGGATGGTGGACGACCGGCTCGCCGCTACCGCGTTTTACTTCCGCTTTGTTTTTCCCGATTTCCAAGATTTTTCCCGAAGCCCGGCGCCGATACGCGCCGGGTTTTTCATTTCCACGCCAAGTAAAATGTTTCGATGGCACGCGCTATCGAAGGTAAGGGCTTGGCCCCCGCACAACAGGGTTTTCTGCTGACTCGTCACTGGCGCGATACCGCGGCAGGGACCGAGGTCGATTTCTGGCTCGCCACCGGCGACGGCCCGAGGAAGATCCGCATCGCGTTGCAGACGAGCGTCGCGTTCATCCGCGCCGAGGATCGCGCGAAGGCCGAGCCGGTCATCGCGGGCGCGCGCGATGCGTATCTGCGCGAGCTGCCGCTGAAGGATTTTCGCCAGAAGCCGGTGCTCGGCCTGTACTGCCCGCAATACCGCCAGTTGCTCGCGCTCGAAAAGAATCTGAGAAGCGCGGGTGTCAACGTCTTCGAAGCCGATATCCGGCCGCACGAACGCTATCTGATGGAGCGCTTCATCACCGCGCCGGTGTCGTTCGAGGGTGTGGAGCGCGACGGTTACGTGTCGAGCGAACTGAAGCCTGCGCCCGATTACCGGCCATCGCTGAAAGTCGTGTCGCTCGATATCGAAACGAGCGTCAAGGGCGATCTCTATTCGATCGCGCTCGAAGGCTGCGGCGCGCGTCAGGTGTACATGCTCGGGCCGCCCAATGGCGACGCAGGCGAGCCCGGTTTCGCGCTCGACTACTGCGACACCCGCGCCGACATGCTGCGCCGTTTCAACGCATGGATCGCGGAGCACGATCCGGACGCGATCATCGGCTGGAACGTGGTGCAATTCGACTTGCGCATTCTCCAGCGGCACGCCGACGACTACGGCGTGCCGCTCGCGCTCGGCCGCGACGGCAGCGCGGTCGAATGGCGCGAGCACGGCATGAACCGCAATCACTGGTTCATCTCCATCGCGGGCAGGCTCGTGATCGACGGCATCGAGGCCTTGCGCTCGGCGACGTGGAATTTTCCGTCGTTCAGCCTGGAATACGTCGCGCAGTCCTTGCTCGGCGAAGGCAAGGCGATCGACAGTCCGTACGCGCGCATGGACGAGATCGAGCGGCGGTTTCAGGAGGACAAGCCCGCGCTCGCGCATTACAACCTCGGCGACTGCGAGCTCGTCACGAAGGTCTTCGAGAAGACCGAACTGCTGCCGTTCCTGCTCGAGCGCGCGACCGTCACCGGCCTGCAGGCCGATCGCAGCGGCGGCTCGGTCGCGGCGTTCACGCATCTGTACATGCCGCGCATGCATCGGCTGGGCTATGTGGCGCCGAATCTCGGCGACGTGCCCGAGGAAGCGAGCCCCGGCGGCTTCGTGATGGACTCGCGCCCCGGCCTCTACGATTCCGTGCTCGTGCTCGATTACAAGAGCCTGTATCCGTCGATCATCCGCACGTTTCTGATCGATCCCGCCGGGCTCGCGGAAGGCATGGCCACGCCCGATGACGCCGCCACCGTGCCCGGCTTTCGCGGCGCGCGCTTTTCGCGCGGCACGCACTGTCTGCCCGCGATCGTCGCGCAAGTGTGGGAAGGGCGCGAGGCCGCGAAACGTCAGCGCAACAAGCCGTTGTCGCAGGCGCTCAAGATCATCATGAATTCGTTCTACGGCGTGCTCGGATCGAGCGGCTGCCGCTTCTTCGATCCGCGTCTCGCGTCGTCGATCACGATGCGCGGGCACGAGATCATGCATCGCACGCGCGAGCTGATCGAGGCGCGCGGCTACAGCGTCATCTACGGCGATACGGATTCGACCTTCGTGTGGCTGAGACGCGCCCGCAGCGAAGAGGACGCGGCGCGCATCGGGCGCGCGCTCGTCGCGCATGTGAACGCATACTGGCGCGAGCATCTGCGCGACGCGTTCGGTCTCGACAGCGCGCTCGAGCTGCAGTTCGAAACGCACTTCACACGCTTTCTGATGCCGACGATCCGCGGCACGGAAGAGGGCAGCAAGAAACGCTACGCAGGCCTGACGACACGCGCCGACGGCAGCGAGGAAATCATCTACAAGGGTCTGGAAACAGTGCGCACCGACTGGACTCCACTCGCGCAGCGCTTCCAGCAGGAGCTCTATTTGCGTGTGTTCAAGGGCGAGGCCTACGAGGATTACGTGCGCGATTACGTCGGACGCACGCGGCGCGGCGAAATGGACGAGCTGCTGATTTATCGCAAACGTCTGCGCCGCACGCTAGGCGATTATCAACGCAACGTGCCGCCGCACGTGCGCGCCGCGCGCATCGCCGATGAATACAACGCGCGCGCCGGCCGTCCGCTGCAATATCAGAACGGCGGCTGGATCAGCTATGTGATGACGACGGCCGGTCCCGAGCCGGTGGAAGCGCGTCATGCGCCGATCGACTACGAGCATTACGTGAGCAAGCAGCTTCAGCCGGTCGCGGACGGCATCCTCCCTTTCATGCGCGACGATTTCACCGCGCTGATGTCCGGGCAGAAAGAACTCTTCTAGGCTAGAAACGCACGCCGAAGCCCGCCTCGATGATGTCCGAATCGCGGTCATAGCGCGTGATCATGCGGTTCCAAGTGACGCGCGCGAGCCAGCGATCCGTGAAGCGGTAACTCGCCGATACCGATACCAGGCCGGAGAAGCGGCCATCGCCGGTGCGGTTCTGCGGCAGGTCGTCGTTTTGCGTGATCGACAGATACGGGCCGATGCCGGCGCCGAGCGTGAGCTTGTCGTCGAAGAACGCGCGCGTCGCCCAGATCTGCGCGGCGACGCCGTCGCGGCGCGACTGCTCGTGCCCGCCCTCGTGCAGATACGACGCGGTGAGATCGACGTATTCCCATAGTCCGCGACGGTACTCGATGCTCTCCGCCAGGTTCGTTTCCGAATCGGGACTGTTGAGGATCGTCGTGCCGAGCATCACCGTGACTTCGTTGCTGGTGACCTTCGTCGTGCGCGGCACGGGGCGCGCGCGCGGTCCGGGGCCCTCGGGCGCGTCGAGCTGATAGCCGATGCCGAAGAGCAGCGCGGTGGTGTCGGGGCCGCCGAACGCCTGCACGCGGTTCAGCTTCATCTCGCCGATCCATCGGTTATCGAAGTAATACGCCGCACGCAGCGTGAACATGGCGCCCCAGCCGTGCGTGTTCGAATAGTCGCCGCCGGCCCGCGCCTGGCTCGTGTCGAAATACCGATACGGCCCCGCGCCCGCCGACAGCTCCAGCCGGTCGCCCTGGAGCGGCAGGCGCCCCCAGAGCTGCAAGGCTTGTCCGTCACGGTGGTGATCCGGGATATGCCCTTCGTTCAGCCACGAAAAGCTCCAGGCGGCATAGCGTCCGAGCCCTTCGCGATAGTTCGCTTCCCAGGAGTACGTGTTCTGGCCGCCGCTCTTGAGCGCGCCGCCGAGCAGGGAGAACTCCTGCGCGTGAGCCGCCTTGCTCGCGCAGCCGAGCGCGGCGCAGGCGATCACCCAGGCGGCGGTTCTGCAATGCCGTTCTTTCTTGCTGGCTGTCATTCTGTGAACCCGAGTTGCGGGATCTCGGCGTCGTTGCCGTAGGCCGTCCGTCCGAGAATAGCGGCTTAGAAAAATTTCTGCACGAAATCGATCTCGTTTCGGACACTGCAATGTGCGGTGTCAAACGTTTGCGGGACTTTTCCGCGGCAGCCGGAACCGACAATCGTTCGGCCTACGTTCGCAGCCACTCACACGCGGGGTTACGTAGTTGGCGAGCCTTGCGTAGATTGTCTGCATGCTCCCGTCCATTCATGCAAGCGAGGTCAGCGATGGACTCCACTCCAGTCGAATATCGAGGTTGCGAGATTTCGGTCATCGTCCGGCACCTGGCCGGCGAGTTCGTCGCGACGCTTCTCATCGAGCGGCCTGGCGGCGTGCGGCGCGCGCTCGGGCCTTTTCGCGCATTTCCGACGGCGCACGCCGCCGAATCCTTCGCGATCGAATACGCCAAGGCGGAACTCGACGGCGGCCTCGCCGGGCGGGGGCCGCGTGTCGCGGTGTCGGGCTGATATTGCTGACGGGTTCACGGACGACACACGCGACGACACCCGCGACGACACCCGCGACGACCGCCGATCGCCTCGACAGTTGCTCGACGGCAATCAATGCGCGGGGCATGCGTTCGTCGCTCATTTCATCGCAGCCATGTTCGGATATCGAACGATTTCGATGGGGCTCCTCGCCGCGATGCTATCGGCATGCGCGACGTCGGCCGGACCGATGTGTCGAACGGGCGAGCAGCGCGTCGTGAGCGACGTCGTCTATTTCGGCACGGGACGCGCGCAGGGCGACGTGACGCAAACGGAATGGGACGATTTTTTGCGCGTCGATGTTACGCCGCGTTTCCCGCAAGGCTTCAGCGTGTGGCGGGCGAGCGGGCAGTGGCGCGCCGCGGATGGCTCCATCGTGCGCGAGGCATCGTATGTGCTGAACGTCGCGCATCCCGGCGACGAAGCCAGCGACCGCGCCATCGGCGAAATCCGCGAGCGCTATAGGACGCGCTTCGAGCAGGAGTCGACGATGCGGCTCAGGCAGGGCGCGTGCGCATCGTTCTAGGGAACGGGGCCTGCGCACGCGCGCACGCCCGGCTGCTCACGCGCCGTAGCTCGCGAGCCTTCGCAGCATCCGCACGCGCGGCGCGACCGCCGCCTGCAGCGCCGGCTCGGGCTCGGGTGCGAGCTGCCACGCAAGGCCGCGCGCGCGGACACGGCGCGTCGGCTTGACGTTCTGTCGGCGGCGCACCAGCGTGCGCACGGCGCGGGCGAGCGCGAGGTCGATGGCGCCGCGCCAGTCGCGCGCGATCGAAGTGGCCACGACCTTGTTCTCCCGGTTCACCTGCACCTCGACCTGACACCGCTTGTCGACGCCGCCACGCGGCCCGTTGATGTCGGACAGGCTCACGGTGGCCTTCGAGATCAGCCACGCGAGGCGGCGAAAGACGAATTCGCTGCGCGCCTGCGCGAGCTCGTGCATCGCAATGGCTTCGGGGTCGCGGGACTTGAACAGGACTTTCATTGACGCCTCCTCGTTGAACATGGAGTCAGCGTAAGGCCTCCGCGCACTGCGAAAAAGCAGAACGAACGGGACACGAACTTCGTAAAAACCGAAGTTATTGCGCCGCTCGCGCGAGCACCTGTTGTGTCAATGGATGATGCCGTCCGCGCCGCGAGACGATCGCGTGCACTTCCTCTTTCACGTCGGGCGAACGGCCGAGCCGGCGCAGGCCGCGCAACAGCGGCGCATCGCCGGCGCCGAATTCCGCCAGCGGAAACACGCCGAGCCCGCGCGCGCCGAATACGGCCATCAGCGCGCTGTCCTCGAATTCGCCGACGATGCGCGGCGCGATGCCTTGGGCCTCCAGCCAGCGGTCGAGCCGGGCGCGCAGCGACGAATGGCCCGTCGGCAGAAGGATCGGCAGTGCGGCGAGACACTGCGGGAACTGGTCGATCGCGCTTCTGCGCACGAGCGAAGCGGGCCCGTACCAGTCGACGGGCGATGCGACCAGCCGTTCGCTCGTCAGGCGCAGATTCTGGTTGTGCGGCGCGGCATGGCTCGCGAGCACGAGATCGAGCCGGTGCAGCGCGAGTTCGCCGAGCAGTTCGTCGGTCTCGCCTTCATGACAGAGCAGACGCAGCGACGGATTGCCGAGCACCGGCGCGAGCAGTGCATGCGCCGCGAGCTTGGAGATGCCGTCCGACAATCCGACAGCGAGACGCGCGAGCGTGCCGCTCGCCGCCTCGCGCACTTCGTCCTGGATCAGCTGGCCGATCTGAAAGATTTCCTCGGCGCGCGCGAAGGCGGCCTGTCCTGCTTCCGTCATCGTGACGCCGCGTCCGGCGGGCTTGAGCAACTGATGGCCGAGCGCTTTCTCCAGCTCGCGCACCTGTGCGCTGATGGTCTGCACGGCCATGTCGAGCCGCTCCGCCGCGCGCGCGAAGCCCCCTTCCTTCACGACGACCCAGAAATAGTGCAGATGACGATAGTTGAGCATGCGCGCCGAGTCCTCGCGGTTTCGCCGGTTCGGATGATGCTTCGAAAAAACCGAAGTTTGCCTTCGATTATCGCTGATTTTTACGAGCGCACGATGCGCCGATCATGACGCGATACTTCCCGTCAATCGAACGCTTCCCTGCTCATGGAATATCTACTCTCGCTTGCAGCCGATCCCGCCGTGTGGGCCGCGCTCGTCACGCTGATCGTGATGGAAGTCGTGCTCGGCATCGACAATCTCGTCTTCATCTCGATTCTGAGCAACAAGCTGCCCGTCGCGCAACGCGCGCGCACGCAGCGCATCGGCATCATGCTCGCGCTGGTGATGCGGCTCGCGCTGCTTGGCACCGTCGCGTGGATCGCGCGGCTGACCGAGCCGGTGTTCGCCGTGTTCGATCACGCCTTTTCGTGGCGCGACATCATTCTGCTGGCGGGTGGCCTGTTTCTCGTCTGGAAGTCGACCAAGGAGATGCACCATCACGTCAGAAGGGATGCCGACGAGGTGCCGGGCGTCGCGTCGAGCGTGGGCAGCATGACGGCGTGGGCCGCGATCGGCCAGATCCTGCTGCTCGACCTCGTGTTTTCCGTCGACAGCATCATCACCGCGGTCGGCATGACCGAGCATCTGCCGATCATGTTCATTGCGGTCATCTTCGCGGTCGCGACCATGCTGTTCGCCGCGCAACCGCTGTCGCGCTTCATCGAACGCAATCCGACGGTCGTGACGCTCGCGCTTTCGTTCCTGCTCGTGATCGCGATGACGCTGATCGCCGAAGGTTTCGGCACGCACGTGCCGAAGGGATATATCTATGCGGCGATGGGCTTTGCGGGGTTTGTCGAAGGGTTGAATCTGCTGGCCCGGCGCGGGAAGGGCAAGAGGGAAGTTGGTGCGCAGAAGCAAGACCGCGCGGGGTTCGATGGCGTGTCGGGGTGAGGGAACATGAATCGCGGCAGAGGAAACCGACGCAATTCGAACGAAAGGCCCGCGTGATACTCGATCACTGCGGTGAACTGAACGTGAGTCGGCAATAGATGACGTCGGGTTCTTGCCTGAAAGCATTGGAGCGTTTTCGTTGCCGGCGCGCTGTCGAGCCAAACACGTCTGCCGCGACCTGTCAACGCACAGCGACAGAAGAATCCCGCTCCCGTCCTCATACGAAATGACCATTCGCCTATCTGGTCCCCGCCGCTCGCCGTCCCGCGCTCCGCCCCCGCCCGAGCGGGAATTAGCCTTGCGTCTCCCCCGGCAAGTCGCTACGTTATGCAATATCCGACGCCTCATTCATTTCGGTTCCCGAAATATTAAGCTGAAGGAAGGCGCATGGCGTAGTCGCTGCGATCAATCATCGTCGGAAATAACGTGATCGGTCAGGCGCAAAGGCCGCGGTCCTCGCTCCCTCGGAACGCAGGCAACAGGAGGGGAAATGAGCCCGCATTGGGAGATCCGCACGGCGAGCGACGGCTTCGGACCCATCGCGCCGCAAGCGCTCGCATCCGTCACACGGATCGATCCGTATAGCGTGTGGGCCAACGCGACGCATTATCGCGACCTCGGCGGCATGCCGCGCGGCCGTATTCCGATCGCGATCGAGATGAAGCAGGGCGGCGAGACCGCCAGGCAATTCGCGCAGACGATCGAGCGCAACGCATGGCACGACTGGATCTGGATGCCGGCCATGTATCGCGATCCGCCGCCCGCGCTCGATGCGACGCGCTTCTGCACCGCGCAGATAACGCGCGAGTTCTACGCGCGACTCGGCACCGATCTCGCGGGCCGGTTCGAGCGCTTCACGGAAACCATGGCGGTTACCCCGCATGCCGATGTCCCCGTGAGCCCGCTGCCACTCGGGCCCGCGCCAATGCGCGCGGAGTCCGGCAACGCGATCGTCGGCGTGATCGACGAGGATCTCGCGTTCGCGCATCCGCGATTTGCCGAAGCGAAATCCCCGGCGCGCACGCGCTTTCAATGCTTCTGGAATCAGAACGATGCAGCCGATTCCGCTGCCGGTCTCGGCTATGGAAGCGAGCTGCTCAAACATCAGATGGACGCGCTTCTGCACGACGCGCGTCTGTCCGCCGAAGCGTCGCAAGCGGCCGGCGGCGCGCGCGTGTATCCCTTCGACTATCCTTCGCGCACGCCGCAAGATGGCGACGAACAGGACGCGCCCTTGCCGATGATCGGCGTGCAGCTCGGGAAACGCACCCGCACGATGCGCGACGCATTGGGCCCTTCTTCCGACGCCACCATGCTCGATGCCGTGCGCTATATCGTGCAACGCGCGCAGGACATCGGCGGCGCGGCTTGTCATGCGCTCGTAAGCATGAGTGCGGGCAATGCGGCATGGCAGCCGGACGGCAGCTCGCTCATCGAAAGCGCGCTCGACGAACTGATGGACACCGGCGCCTGCTCCGTCGTGCTGCCGTCCGGCAACGCGGATCTGTCGCGCTGCCGCGGCGTGCTGACGCTCGCGGAGCACGCGCTGTCCGAATTGCGCTGGCCGGTGCGCGCGCATGCTTCATCGCCGAGTCTCGCGGAAATCTGGCTCGCAAGCGACGGCGGCGCACCGGGCATCGACGTGCAGATCGTGCCCCCCGGCGGCATCGCGAGCCCATGGCTCACGCTCGGCGAAATCGGCACGTACACGCGCGGTGTCGACGCGATCTGCACCGTCGTGCATCTGGGCCGGGGCGCGCGCGGCGATGGGCACATGATCCTCCTCGCGCTCGCGCCGACATCGACGCGCAGCGGCATGCGCCGCGCGAGCGCGGGCGAGTGGCTCGTTCGCCTGAGGAACAACGGGCGCGCGAGCGTGACCGCCTCCGCATGGATGCAGCGCGACGCCGACGCCGATGCCTGAGGCGCGCCCGGCTTCGTTCAGCCGCGCGAATGCAGCGCGATGATCTCCTGAAGATCGAGATCGTGCTCCAGCGAGTGCAACAGCTCGTCGTGGATCTCACCGGCGCGATGCATGCGCAGCAACTCCGCGCGCGCGGCCGCGATCGCGGCTAACACGACGTCGTAGTGCGCGTGCCGCGCGTCAGTCGGGAATTCCTCCATGTCCTCGAAACGCTTCGTCAGCTGCGCGCGATACGTGTACTGCTCCAGCAGGCGCGGATGGATCACGTTGCCTTGCGCGTCGTGCACGAGCGGCTGAATCGCGGCCAGTTGCGCGGCTTCCATGCGCGTCCACGCCTGCGGCTCGCTGAGATGCCGCGACGAACGCTCGTGCCCGCCCGTCAGCGAGAGCCACGCGATCAGCGGGCCGATCGTCGCGCCCTGCAGCAGCACCGTGACGAGAATCACCGCGAAACCGGCGAACAGGATGAGATCGCGGCCCGGCATCGATTCGGGGATGGACAGCGCGACCGCGAGCGTCACCACGCCGCGCATGCCGGCCCAGCTGACGACGGTCGCCGCGCGCCAGTCGGGGACGGCGGCTTCATCGCCATGTGCGCGCTTGCGGCCGGTGACGGTCCACGCGACCGATTTCACGGCTTCGACGCCGAACACCCACACGAAGCGCGACACGATCACGACGGCGATCACCGCGGCCGTCGCGGGGCCGAGCAGCGAGAATGCGTCGCCGACGCCGCCGAGCCGCAGCGCGATGCCGCGCAGCGACAGCCCGATCAGCACGAACACGAGCGCCTCCAGCACGAACACGACGACCTGCCAGAACGCCGTGCCGCGCATGCGCTGCGCGGCGGTGAAGACTTCGTGCTGATGCCAGCCCACCACCATGCCGCACGTGACCGTCGCGATGACGCTCGACACGCCGAGCTCCTCGCCCGCGACATAGCTGACCCAGGACGCGAGCATCGACGTGGTGATGACGAGGTAATCGTCCTCGAGCGCGCGCAGCAGCTTCACCGTGATGAAGCCCGCGACGATCCCGACGACGATGCCGCCGATCGCGAGGCCCGCGAAGCTCGCGACGGCGCGCGGCGCGCTGAACACGCCGCTCATCGCGGCCACGAGCGCGAAACGGAAGAGCACGAGGCCGGCCGCATCGTTGAGCAGGCTTTCGCCTTCGAGCAGCACCATGAGACGGCGCGGCAGCGCGACGCGCTCGAGCACCGCTTTCGCGGCGACGGCGTCGGGCGGCGAGACGACCGCGCCGAGCGCGAAGCACGCGGCCCACGGCAGCGCGGGCACCACGAGATGCACCGCGATGCCGACGACGAGCGTCGTGAACGCCACCGCGCCGATCGCGAGCAGCAGGATGCCGCTCAGGTTGCGCTTGAAATCGTCCCAGACGAAGAAGTACGCGCCGTACATCAGGAGCGGCGGCAGGAACACGACGAGCACGAGCTCCGGGTTCAGCTCGAACGGCGGCAGGCCCGGCACGAAGGCCATCGCGACACCGCCGACGAGCAGCGCGGCAGCGGGCGGCAGCCGCAGCCGCTTGGCGAGCACTTCGAGCGCGATGATCGCGATCAGCGAGACGAGCACCAGATTGAATGCCGTGGCGGCGTGCATGAATTGTCCTCGGTTGAGTGATTTTCTTGTGTTGCAATGCGCGGCGGCCCACGCAGGCTCGCGCCCTCGCGCTGCTACCATCGACGCGGGGCCGGGCCGCGAGCCGGGGTCATCGTATCCGAAAGGGAGGGAAGATGAGACGAAAGTCGTCGGGCGTGGCGGTGGCGGCGGTGCTGGTGGGCGTCGCCGTCGCGGCCGTGGTGTATATCGCGAGCTTCGGCAGGTCGCATCACGCGGATGCGCCGGTGCCTGCGGCATCCGCGCTTGCCGCGCAGGACGGTGCCGCGAGCGCGGCGGCTTTCGGCATCGCGCCGAAAGCGCCCGAAGCGGCGCAGGGCGAGCAGACGGCCGCGCGATAAAACGCGGCGTGCGGCGACGCGGTATCCTTTCCGTTCACTCTGCAAGCGAATGGAGGATCGGCGCATGAACGGCAAGACGGTCATGGCGTGCATCGACGCGGCGCGCGCATCGCTCGAGACGAATGCCGACGAAATCGCCTCGCTCGATCAGGCGATCGGCGACGGCGATCACATCATCAACCTGTTGCGCGGCATGGATGCGCTCGCCGCCATGCGCGCCCAGATCGAAGCCGAAGCCTTCGCGCCCGCGCTCAAGCTCGCGGCGGCGAAGGTGCTCTCGACCGTCGGCGGCTCGTCCGGCCCGCTCTTCTTTTCGATGCTGACCGGCATGGCGAAAACCGCATCCGGCGATGCGGCCGATGCCGGCGTGGCGGCGTTCGCACGCGCGTTCGCGGCGGGCGTCGAAGCCGTCGGCCAGCGCAGCAAGACGGGCACCGGCAGCAAGACGATGATGGACGTGCTCATCCCCGTCGCCGGACGCTTCACCGCGATGGCCGATGCGGGCGCGTCGAAGCAGGAAGTCCTGAACGAATTGCCGCGCGTCGCCGAAGAAAGCATGCTCGCAACGCGCGACATGCTCGCGACGAAAGGGCGCGCGTCGTTTCTCGGCGAGCGCTCGCGCGGCCATATCGATCCGGGCGCGCGTTCGAGCCAGCTCATGATCGCGGCGGTGTGCGCGCAGCTCGCCCGGGACTACGCCTGAACACAAAGAGGAGCAGGGGACATGAAGAAGTTCATCAATCGCGTCGATGACTACCTGAGCGAGAGCCTCGCGGGCTTCGCCGCCGCGCATGCGGATCTCGTCACGGTCAGCTTCGAGCCGCTCTACATCGTGCGCAAGTCGCTCAGTCCGGGCAAGGTGGCGATCATCTCGGGCGGCGGTTCGGGCCACGAGCCTTTGCATGGCGGCTTCGTCGGTCACGGCATGCTCGATGCCGCGTGCCCCGGCCAGGTCTTCACGTCGCCGACACCCGATCAGATGCTGGCCGCGGCGCAGGCGGCGGACACCGGCGCGGGCGTGCTGTTCATCGTGAAGAACTATTCGGGCGATCTGATGAACTTCGAGATGGCCTCGGAGCTTTGCGAGATGCCGAACGCATCGGTGCTCGTCAACGACGACGTCGCCGTCGAGAACTCCAGCTTCACGACGGGACGGCGCGGCGTCGCGGGCACGGTGATCGTCGAGAAGCTCGTGGGCAGTTTCGCGGAGACCGGCGCCGATCTGCAGGCGTGCAGGGCGTTCGGTGAACGCGTGGCGGCGCGCATCGCGTCGATGGGCGTCGCGTTTTCGAGCTGCACGGTGCCTGCCGCGGGCAAGCCGACCTTCACGCTCGCCGACGATGAAATCGAAATCGGCGTGGGCATTCACGGCGAGCCGGGCCGCCGGCGCGCGAAGTTCGAGACGGCGAACGCCATCGCGGATGAGCTGCTTGCGGCGATCGTCGAGGATCTGAAGCCCGCAGCCGATGCGCGCCTGCTCCTCTTCGTCAACGGCCTGGGCGGCACGCCGCTGTCGGAGCTCTATCTGCTCTATCACGCGGCGCGCACATGGCTCGATGGCCGCGGCCTGAGCGTCGCGCGCTCGCAAGTGGGCGCGCTGACGACATCGCTCGAAATGGCGGGCGCGTCGATCACGCTCTGCGCGCTCGACGACGAAATGGCGCGGCACTGGGATAGTCCCGTGCATACGGCGGGGTTGCGCTGGGGGATGTAAGACTCGCGGTGAAGCCCGCGCATCATCGGCGGCTCTCGTGCTTCGAGGATTCGACGTATTCCCGCGCCGTGTTCAATAGCCAGTCCTCGAATGTCTTGAGCAAGGGCGAGTTCTGCTTGCGCTCGGGATAGACGAGGTAATAGCCCTTGTCGCTGGGCAGGGAGAGATCGAACGGTCTCACCAGTTCGCCCGACCGAAGCTCGTGCGCGACCAGGAATCTGGGCACGAGCGCCAGTCCCAGTCCGGCCTTCGCGGCCTCGACCAACATCGAAAACAATTCGTATCGCTGACCCTTCATGCTGTCGACATCATGCACGGCCGCCTGCGCGAGCCACTGGCGCCATGCGTCCGGTCGCGCCGATTGATGCAGCAGGGTGAAGCCGGCGACGTCGCGCGGCGCGAGCTTCGCTTTGCCGCCGAGCAATCGCGGGCTGCAGACGGCGGTGATTTCCTCGCCGAACAGATACTGGGCCACCGAGCCGGGCCAGACCGGGTCGCCGAAGTGAATGGCGGCATCGAAGGGCGTGTCCTTGAACAGGAACGGCGCGGCTCGCGTCGTCAGATTGACGACGATGTCGCCGTGGGCGGCGTAGAACGCCGGCAGTCTCGGAATGAGCCAGCGCGTGGCGAACGTCGGGATGACTGCGAGCTCCAGGATGCCGCCCGCGTTGCGATGCGCCATCGCGGCGAGCGTGTCCCGCTCAAGCCGCTCCAGGTTCTCGCGCACCCGCTTCGCGTAGAGCTCGCCGGCTTCCGTGAGGCTGATGCGCCGCTTGAAGCGGTTGAAGAGCGGCGTCCCGAGATACTCCTCCAGGCTCGCGACCTGACGGCCCACCGCGCTCTGGGTGAGCGACAGCTCTTCGGCCGTACGCGTGAAGCTCAGGTGCCGGGCGGCGGCCTCGAACGCGATGAGTGCGTCGATGCTGGGTATTTTGCGTCTCACACATCCTTCCTGTTACGCACAACGTTGATTGTTTATATCGTTTGCCGACCTTTATCGGCGCCATGAGAATGGCCCGGACACTTCGTTATCCCGGTGGCGACGCCATCGGATCCTCAACAGAACGCTCCGGACCAGAACATGAACTACTTCACCGACGACGACACATTGTCATTCCAGGCCATCGTTCAAGGCAACCGTCCAACGACGAAGCGCGTCGTCGACAAGACGGGCGGCTCGTCGTACTCGAAGCTGCTGGAAGGGCCCGTTTCCGTCTTGGCCTGCAACGTGCCCGAGCGTTCGGACGCGAATTCGGCCGCCATTCTGGGCTACAACTGAACCGGAGGGCTGCGCATGCATCGCATCGTCATTGTGGGAGGCGGGGCCGGCGGACTGGAACTGGCCACGCGCCTGGGAAACCGCCTGGGCAAGACCGGGCGGGCGCGCGTGACGCTCGTCGATCGTTGCGCGGTGCACGTGTGGAAGCCGCTTCTGCATGAAGTCGCGACGGGCAGCCTCGATACCCACGCGCACGAAATCGCCTACGCGGCGCACTCGCACTGGAATCACTTCACGTTCGTTCATGGCGAGATGACGGGCCTCGACCGCGAACGCCGCTGCGTCAGGCTCGGCCCGATGCTCGAAGCGGAGGACGGCGGCGACGAAGTGCTTCCGTCGCGCGACCTCGAATACGACACGCTGGTGCTCGCCCTTGGCAGCCGCACGCATTTCTTCGGCGTGCCGGGTGCACAAGAGCACGCGATCGCGCTCGACACCTTGCAGCAGGCCGAGCGGCTGCGCAAACGGCTGCTCCAGGTCTGCCAGAGAAAGCGCGCGCTGGGGGCGACCGAAGCGCATGAGGCCGTGGACGTGGCGATCATCGGCGGAGGCGCGACGGGCGTCGAACTCGCCGCGGAGCTGCGACGGATGGAAAACACCTTGAGGCAGTTCAGGCTGCTTTCCGATAGCCCGCGCGCCGCGATGCGCATCACGCTCCTGGAACGAGGCGGCCGTGTGCTGCCGGCGCTGCCGCAAAGGGTCTCCGATACGACACAAGCGACGCTCGAGAAAATGGGCATCGCCGTGAAGGTCCTGACCTCCGTCACGCGTGTGGGACCGGAGCGCGTCGAAGTGGACGGCGGGGCGACGATTGCAGCGGACATCACGATCTGGGCGGCGGGCATCAAGGCGCCGGGCGTGCTGGCATCGCTCGATGGCGTTGCCGTGAATCACATCAACCAGGTGAAGGTGACGAGCTCGCTGCAAAGCGAAACCGATCCGAATATCTTCGCCCTGGGCGATTGCGCGAGCTGCTCATGGACGGCCGGGGTCATGGTTCCTCCACGGGCGCAGGCCGCGCATCAACAGGCCATGTTCCTGTTCAAGGCGCTGCGCGCGCGCGTGAAGGGTGAACCGGTGGGTGAATTCAGGTACATCGATCACGGCTCGCTCGTGTCGCTGGGCTCGCCGACCGCAGTGGGCAGCGTCGCGGGCATCAACAGCTCCGGCCGGTTCTTCGTGGAAGGATTCGTCGCGAAGCTGATGTACGCGGCTTTGTATCGAAAGCATCTGGTGGCCGTGTCGGGGTTGCGCCGGACGGTTTTCGCGATTGCGGCGCAGGGGCTCGGGCGTTTGCTTGCACCGAGAGTCAAGCTGCATTGATGCTGCCGCCGGGCGCGATCCGGCTCGTGGGACGCGCCCGATTCCTGCCGGCGCATGGCCGCGTCAGGGCACGTTGGTCCGCACCGTCGCCGGATTCGCGATGGTGATCACGCCGCCCCACATGCACATGCATTGCGAGAGGTTGTCGAGCGCCGGCATGTTGCCGATCGGCACCGTCACCGCGCCGGGCACCCACGGCGAGACGGTCGCGGGAATGCACGGCATCGGCGTGAGCACGCCCAGCGCGGCCGCGGTCGCGCTCGCCACGGCGGGATTCGCGATCGACATGCACGCGCCGAACGAGCCGATGTTCACGAGCGGCACATGATCCTGGATATTCGCGGCGGGCGCGCCCTCGGCATTCACGCGATTGACAGGCAGAACCGTGAGCGTGGCGGGCGCCATGCCGAAGGTGCACTGGAGCATGGCTCCCATTTTGACTTGCTGTGCCATGGTTGGACTCCTCTAACGTTCCTCATTGCGTGACCCAGCCGAGCGGCCCGCAACGCGCGAGCATCGAGTCGCGGGTGGGCAGCTCGCCGTGCGCCGCGAAACGGTTGTAGTCGGCCTGCAGCACGGGCCGCACGGCGGCCGTGCTCGGCTCGGGATCGGCCTGCTTCAGCACGCGCGCGAGCGTCCACGAGTTGAACTTCGTCATGTGCTGGATCACGCTGCGATATTCCTTCACGCTCGCATCCATCGTGGCGGCGCTCGCGCCGATACGCTTCGCGAACAGATCGGACGTGCCGGACAGCCCCTCGGCGTCCGCGATGCGCTTGAGCCGCGTGTTGTTGACGACGTTCTGCTGCTCGCGGCAGAACAGATTGAAGTCGTGCGAAGTCGTGCGCACGGCGTCGTTGATGAGCGGAATGTCGCGGATCATCGAAAGGCCCGCGTAGATGCCCGCGGCCACCAATACGCTCGCCGCCACCATGTAGTACTTCCAGATGCCTCTGCGCTGATACGCCTCGATCGCCCGGATGAACTGCATGCAGCCCTGATAGCGGTCCACCGGGCTCTTCTGCAGCGCGCGCTTCACCATGTCCGCGACGCGGCGCCTGATCTTCGGATTGGCGGCGCGCGGATCGGGCACGGGGCTCGTCAACTGCTGCGCCTGCACCGTCTGAAACGACGCGCCCTGAAACGGCAGCTTGCCCGCGAGCATCTCGAAGAGGATCACGCCCGCCGAATAGACATCCGATCTATGGTCGATCGCGCCGCTGTCGCGCAACTGCTCCGGGCTCATGTATTCGGGCGTGCCGATGACGCGGCCTTCCGGCGTGCGGGCGAGACCCGCCGCGCGCATCGCGATGCCGAAGTCGGTGAGGCGCGCGCGGCCTTCGCGGTCCACGAGCACGTTCGACGACTTGACATCGCGATGCACGATCGCTCGCTGATGCGCGAAGTCGAGCCCGGCCAGCACGCCGACGATGATCGACAGCGCCTGCTTCTCGGGCAGTCCGCGCCCGCCCTTGCTGTCGACGAGATCGGAGAGCGCCTGGCCGTCGACGTATTCGAGGATCAGGAAATATTCGTCGCCGATATGGAAATAGTCGAGCATCCGCACGATGTTCGGATGATCGAGCTCGGCCTGATGGCACGCTTCCTCGTAGAACCGCTGGGTGAAGCTCGGATCGCGCGTGAGTTCGGGCTTGAGCACCTTGACGGCGTATTTGCGGTCCGGAATCTCGATGTTGTGCGCGAGATAGACGCGCCCCATGCCGCCTTCGCCGAGCTTCTTCTCGATGAAGATGTTCGAACGAATGGTTCTGCCGATCAAACTGTCGTCGTCTCGCATGAATCACTCCGTCGAAGGGGTGGCGCTCGCGAACGCGGCCGTGCCCGCGCCGGGCGCGAGCGCTTTCATCGGCGTGAGGCCGCGGCCGTTGAAGGCGAGACCCCGGGGCGCGGTGAGATAGCCCGTGGTCAGGATCAGCGCGGAGCCGTCGGCCAGCTCGAAGATGTCCTGCCTGCTGCCTTTGCCGGCGCTCGGCGTGCCGATCGAGACGCCGCGCCCGTTGCCGGTGAGCGCGGCGATGAACACCTCCGCCGCGCTGGCGGTGGCTTCGTCCTGCCACAGGTACGGTGTGCGCGCGGGCGGCGTTTTGTCGAGCGTGCTCGCATAGAGGCGCGCGCCTTCGCGGCCGGTGACCGTCACGATCGGCGCGCCCTTGTCGAGAAAGAGCATTGCGGTATCGACGGCGGCGTAGAAGTCGCCGCCGCCGCAGCCGCGCAGGTCGAACACGACGGGACGCTTCGCATCCCAGCGCGCCAGCAAGGCTTCGACCTCCGGGCGCGTGTTCGGCGCGAACCGCGCGATCCGGATGACCTGGAGCGAGCCCGCCGTGTCGAGCGTGAGCGTGGGCGAGTCGACGCGCGCGCGCGTCACGCTCACGGTCCGTGTCGCGCCCTTCGCGTCGGCGATCTGCAGAAGCACTTGCGTGCCCGCCGCGCCGGTTGCGAGCGCGGCGAGCACCGGCAGCGGCTTGCCCGCGACGGGCGTGCCGTCGATCGATACGAGCCGTTCGCCCGCCTCGATGCCCGCACGCTCGGCGGGGCCGTGCGCGTAGGGATAGCAGATCGTCTCGCCGGAATGGCGCCGTTCGAGGTCCATGGCGATGCCGCCATAAGATCCTTTCGAAAGCTCCCGATATTTCGCGTATTCGTCGCGGGTCATGAAACCCGAGTACGGATCTTCGGCGCCGAGGTAATCGCTCAGCATCCGCGCGACGATCTGCCTGCTGTCAGCGGGAGCGAACGCCGCCTTCCGCGCGATCACCGCGAGCGCGTCGGCAAGGAGGCGCGCCGCGGCGTCGGCGTTTTCCGGGTGGCGCGCGCCGCTGTCGTCGGCAGTCTGGCCGCACGCGCAGGCGAGAAGCGCTGCCGCGAGCGCCGCCAGCGCACGGCGCGCGGTGGTCGTCGTGATCCTGAGCGGACGCGAGGAGCGGTTCACCGTGCTACTTCATCTGCGAGAGCAGCTCCAGCCGCTTCTTGATGTCGGCTTTCAATTGATCGATCTTGCGCTGCTGCTCGGCTGGGTCCATCGTCGTGTTCTGCGAGAGCGCCGCGAGCGCCGCGCGGTCCTGGGTCAGTTCCGCATCGAGCTTGCGCTTGCGGGCGCGCTGCGCGTCGTTGTCGGTGGCCGCCTGCTGGTTGGCGGTCTGCAGCTTCGCGAGCCGCCGTTCGAGGTCCTTGTTGCTCATCTGCTTCTGGTGCAGATCGGCGCTGATCGCCTGCATCTGCTGCTGGAGCGCGGCCTGTTCCTGCTCGGCCTGCGTGAGCTGCACGGTCTTCGTGTCGATGCGCCCCTGCGTGGCATCGATTTGCCTGTTCTGCTCGACGAGCGTGCAGCCCGCGAGCGCCGAGATCAGCAGGGAAGCGAACATCATCGATCTGCATGGTGCTGGCATGGCGGTTTCCATTCGTTGTTCGTCGCGCTAGATGCGTTGCCGCTGCGCCGCGAGGGCGCTGGTCTCGCGCTCGGTCTCCGCAAGCAGCATCTGCTGACGCTGGATCTCCGCGGACAGTTCTTGCGACTTCACGGTCTGCTGCGCCTGGAACGTGCGCATCGAACTGAGCTGCTTGCGTTGCAGCGCGATGTTGTCGCCGGCCAGTCTGATCTGCGTGTCGAGCGCCTTGCGCTGATCGGCGAGCTTCTGCTGGTCGACCGTCTTCTGCCGCATCTGCGCGACGAGGTCATCGGTCTTCTGCTTCGCCGTGCCGACGTCCTTCGTGAGTTGTTCGTTGTACGCGGCGGTATCGCTGTTCACATCCTTGACGTACTTGAGGCGCGCATCGAGATCGTTCTCATGGCCCTCGAGTTCTTTCTGACGCTTGGCCATCTTGTCGGAATAGGCATAGCAGCCGGCGCCGCCTATCACGCCGACGCCGGCGGCGATCGCCGCGCATTTTCCCGTGTCGCCGCCCGCGATCTTGCACAGGAGCACGGCCGCGATGGCGCCGCCCGCGCCGCATTCGAGCGCCGCGTTCTGCTGAGGCGTGGCGCAAGCCGCGGTCAGCGCGGCGAGCAAGCTTAAGAAAACGATCCGAAACATTGCGTGCTCCTGAATTTTTCAAAGGCATCCGTCCTGCACCGCAGGAAGGTTCATCCGCTCATGACGATCACCACGCCCGCGACGATCACCGCCAACACGAACGCCGTCATCGCGATGCGCATCGGCGAGCCGAGCAGGCCCGCGCGCACCTCGTGGCCGCCGCCGTCGCCGCCGCCGGCGAGGCGCTTCGCGAACTCGGCGCAGCCGGGAATGCGGCG
Organism: Caballeronia sp. 11_S32; assembly: GCF_056930355.1. Classification (NCBI taxonomy): domain Bacteria; kingdom Pseudomonadati; phylum Pseudomonadota; class Betaproteobacteria; order Burkholderiales; family Burkholderiaceae; genus Caballeronia; species Caballeronia sp. 11_S32. The sequence goes on along the minus strand of NZ_JBXOWH010000004.1, from coordinate 822,258 downwards.
CGCCGGGTCCTTCTCCAGCGCGCGCATGATGAGCGCGTTCACGTGCGCCGGGATGCCGGGCACGCGCTGCTTCGGCGGCAGCGGCGCGGCGCTCAAGTGCATCGAGAGCACGGCGGCGAGGGCCGCGTCGTCGTTCTCGTTGTCCGCGCCTTCGGCCACGAAGGGCGGCCGGCCGGTCAGCGCTTCGTACAGCACGCAGCCGATGCTGTACACATCGGACCGGTAATCGATCGTGCCGGTCGCGCGAATCTGCTCGGGGCTCATGTACGCGCTCGTGCCGACCGAGCTTCCGAATTGCGTGAGCCGCTTCTCGCCGACCGCCAGCGCGATGCCGAAATCGGACAGGAACGCATGCTGATGCGATTGATCCAGCAGCACGTTCGACGGCTTGACATCGCGATGCACCATGCTCTGCCGATGCGCGTAGTCGAGCGCCCCGAGGATCTCGGTGATGATCGGCAGCGCGGTCGCGACCGGCAGACGGTGCTGCGGGCTCTTCTCCAGCAGTCCCGCGAGCGAGCCGCCCGCTGCCAGATCCATCACCATGCACGGCTGGCCCGCGACGCTGAACACCTCGCGAACCCGGACGATGTTCGGATGACGCAGGCTCGCGTGATGCCGGATCTCGCCGATGAAGCGGTCGGCGAACTGCCCGCCGCCGTCCGAATCCGCGATGATCTTGATCGCCACCTGATCGCCGTGCCGCTTGTCCCGCGCGCGCCAGACGCTCGCCATGCCGCCCCGGCCGAGCAGGCCGTCGATCACGTAAGCGCCGACGTGTTGTCCGCTGCGAAAACTCATGATCGGGCCTTCACAGCACCCTGGAGCGATCGCGCAGCGGCGGGTCGTCCGGTTCGTCGGGATCGTCCGGATCGTCGCGGCGCGCATGCTTCACGGGCGCGCCGCCTTCGTCGGCCATGATCCTGCGGAAGACCCAGACCGTGTCGCCCGTCTTGATCTTCGCGCCATCCTTGAGATCGACGCCGGTGGTCTCGACGAACGCGTCATCGGCGAACGTGCCGTTCGTGCTGCGCAGATCGAACAGTTCGTAGCGGCCCTGGCGGCAGAGGATCATGGCGTGCTCGTTCGACATCGTCGGATCGGATTGCAGCAGCACGTCGCAGGGCCGGCCGCCTTCGCTCGCGACTTCCCCCTTGCCGATCACGTTGCGTCCTTCATAGAGGACGAAGAGTTCGCCCTGGCGCTCCCAGGTGAAGGTGACGACGACGCCGGTGATCTTGCGGCGCGCGGCGGACTGATACGCGCGCGGCTGCCCCATGCGCTCGTCGCCCGGATCGATGCGGGTGGCGCCGGAATCGCGGTTCGGCGTGCTGCCGGGCGTGACGGTCGGATTGCGTGACATGGCTGCGCTCCTGGTTGCGTTCGGCGATACGGCATCGGCCGAGGTCTTGCCTTTCGACTGGCTCTCCGCCCGGCAAACGGGGCATTCGGTCCAGCTCGGGTCCATCGGATGTCCCTGCGGACACGTGGTTTCCGTCTTGCCATAGCCGGTTGTGGGCCGTGCGCCGCCCCACAGCCGGCCGATCAAGGACTTGAGGGTTCTTTCGCTCATTGGGCACCGCCTTCGAGGGATGCGCGCAGGGCGCGGTTGGAAATGCGCCACGGCCACGGGACGCGCGCGATGCATGCGCGCTCGCTTGCGTGATCCGCTGCGTGGTGGATCGACTGGAAAATCATGGAAGGGCTCCGTTCGTGAGGCAGTGCGATTTCATGGAGGACCTTCGGCCGCGTCCGTCGCGCTGGCCGGCGCCGCCCGATGTTGCGATGACGACGCCGCCACCTTGGCGCCTGTCGTGCGCGCGTTCGTCCTCGCGCTCTCGGCGCGCGACGCCCCATGCGCGCGCGATGCGGCGGGCGCGCTCGCGTGACTGCCGGCATCGAGCCGCTTCTCCATCTGGTCGATGCGTCCGCGCAGCTCATCGAGTTTGCGATTGAGATCGGCATCGGCCGCGCGCTGATTCGCTGCGTTCTCCTGAACACGCGATTCGAGCGCGACGAGACGCGCATCGGACGAAGCGGGCGCTTGGGCCGCATGGCGCGCGCCGGGCGGCGAAGCGCCCGATGCCGCCGTCTTCGATGCGGGCGATGGCGAAGGTCCGGCCGCCGGCATCGACGCAGCCTTCGATGCCGCATCGTTGGTGCGGCGCGCTTCGTCACCGGCGCCGAAGAGCTTCGATTGCGTCGCGAACCATCCGAATCCCAGCGCCAGTGCCGCGAGCGCCCCGGCGATGGCGCCGCGCAGGGCCCAGCGGCGCCACCGCGCCTGCCGCGCCCCATAGCGCAACACCTGCACGGTCACGTTGTCCTCGCCGCCGCGCTCGAGCGCGAGCCGCACGAGCTCGTCCGCGGTTTGCTGGGCCGCATGGCCGCTGCGCATCACGTTCGCGATGGCGTCGTCCTCGACGTAGCCGCACAAGCCATCCGAGCACAGCATGCAGGCCTCGCCGGGATGCACGCGCAGCCAGCCGCTCACCTCGACCTCGACGCGCGGGGCCTGTCCCATCGCCCGTTCGAGCACGCTCGCGTCGGGATGATTCGCCGCCTGCGCTTCGGACAGCACGTTCGCGTCGACCATCCGCTGCACGAGACTGTGGTCCTTCGTGAGACGTTGCAGCGTGCCGCGCCGGTCGAGCAGATAAGCGCGGCTGTCTCCGACATGCGCGAGCATGACCTGATTGCCCGCCGCGAGGAGCGCAACGGCGGTGGCGCCCATGCGGGCCGTCGCGGGATTGCTGCTCTGGCCGCGCACGAACACGGCATCGTTGGCGGCCTGGAATGCGCTTTCGAGGCTCGCGGCCGCGCCATCCAGCGACGCGAAATCCGCCAGCTTCCGCTGCAGCGTCTCCACCGTCAGCTGCGCCGCGAGCGCGCCGCCGGCATGACCACCCATGCCATCGGAGACGACGAAGATATCGGCGGCCCGCGCGCGGATCCAGCTCATGCGGTCCTGATTCTCGGCGCGCACGAAGCCGGTTTCCGAACGTTGCCCAACCGACCATGTATCCATAGTGCCTATCGCCATGCCTGCGCTGCCGCGCTCATCTCACTCGTGCCGTTCATCGCTTTGCGCCGCGTCACGGAACCCTGCGTTCGTAGCGGTTCTCGCCGCGGCCCGCTTCGTCATGGGGCGCCTGATAATCGACGCCGCGCACTTCGTAGGTCGTGCGCGCGAAACGCAGCACGTCGCCCGGCGCGAGGCTGACGGGTCCGTCGCCGAGACGCACATCGTTGCGCCAGGTGCCGTTGCTCGAATTGAGATCGGTGAGATAGAGCGTGCCGCCATCGAAGCGGATGGCCGCATGCCGGCGCGATACGTAACCGTCGTCGGGCACGACGAGATCGTTGTCATCGTCCGCGCCGATGCGCAGCGCCGTCTTCTCGATCGGATAAGGCTTGCCTGGATGGCGCTGGCTCGTGTTGACCAGAAAGGCGGCGGGCCGTCCCGGCGCGGGCGGTGCGAACACGGCGCCGACTCGCGTCCCCTGACGCTCGCGCACCGTCTCGGCGCGAGCACGGTTCTGCGCCGGCGCTTGCGTCTGAGCCTCCGGCTCGGACACGTGCCTGCGGCGCAGCGCGACGAACATCACGAGCAGTCCCGCGATGAGCGTCAACAATCCGGCGAACAGTCCCTTCATATCGATCGTGATGCTCAGGAACGTGAACTTCATGTCGAGCCACGAATGCGATTCCGGCGGCACCACGACGGGAGGCTTCGGCTCCGGGTCCGGTGGCTGCACCGGCACCGGTGCCGGTTTGTTCGTGGCGGGCGCCGCGATGGCCACGTTGATCGGAATCAGCGCGACCGGCCGTCCGGGCGGCGCGTAGGCGAGAGCGGCGGTGCTCGCGGTCGCGGTACCCGCGTCCGACTCGTAGCCGAACCTGACATCGTAGGCGGACGGCTGCGTGGTGCCGAGCTCGTTGCGGATCGCGTCGGCCAGCTTCGGTCCGCTTTCGACGAGCTCGAACTTCCCGCCCGTCGCGCTGGACAGCGACGCGAGCGATCCCGACCAGCGCGGCGCGAGCGGACCGAACGCGATCGTATCGAGCGGCGCCTGACGCTGATGCGCGATGTCGACGAGTGTCTCGCGCGACATCCTGCTGCCTTCGTCCTTGCCGTCCGAGATCACGATGAGCCGCTTCGGCCCCCGCGCCGGATCGTTGGCGAGCCGCGCGCCTGCGCTCGCGATCGCGTCGAAGAGCTTGGTCTGTCCGTCGTGGCCGACCTCGCCCTGAATGCCGTCGATGACCCGCATCGACGCGCTCGCATCGGAGGTGAACGGCGACAGCGGCGTGATGGTCGAGCCGAATGCCATGATGCCGATGCGCAGATCGGGACGCGGCGTCGCGAGCACGTCCCGCAGCGCGTTCCTGATCTCGCGGACCGCGCCCTGCATGGAGCCGCTGCGGTCGATGCAGATGATCACCGTCGTCGCCAGATCGGGGCCGGGATTCGACGCGGGCGTGACCGCGCTCGCAGGCACGTGTGTATCGACGCCGCCGCTTTGCAGATTCAGATTGAAGGCGGAAGCGGGAGGCGCTTCGTCAGGCGATCGCACCGTGACGATAACCGTCCCGCGTTCGGGTTGCGCGACGGTGACCGCCTGCAGTTCGGCCGCGCGCACGGACACGTTCGCGGCAAGAAGGGCTGTCAGCAGCCACGCTGCACGAATTGAAGACAGGCTCACGTTGCCTCCCACTGACTGACCCTGCAGATCGCGCGGCGTGTGGGCGTGACGGAAGAGGCGTTCATTGGAGTGAACGCGCTTTGCGGTACGCCTGCCGATCCCCAGTTATGTCTATGCTGAATATCCAATGCGTGACGGCAGGCTGAACTCGTCGTGGTCTGCGACGAACCTTGGCCGATCACGCGCCCTCGTTAAAGAATCCATAAGACCGGCTTGCAGCCCGTGAACGCGCATTCATCGTTCACTGCATTTTTTAGCGCTTGTTATCCGGGCCTGCCCGCTTGCAACGTATTAAAGGCGAAAAAGGGATCTTCCCGAAGACAAGGAACTGGCTCATTCAGCCAGCTTTAGTAGCAATCCTTGACATTGCCAGGGGCGTCGCCTAATCCTCTAATCGTCGTTCGGCGGCGAAGGGAAAGCGAATCGTTGAACCTCGCCTGACCGATGTGTTTTTCAGTCATTCAGCAAGCGGCATCTACGGTCATCCGCGTTGCTCCGGTCATCAGGCCGGCGCCGCCGGGACGCAGTAGTGACCCGGCTTCACGCAGAACGGAACCAGTCATGATCGATGACCTCGACGAGACGCTCGCAGCTTTGTTGAGGCGCGAGCTTGCGCCGGGCCTGTCCGAGCAGATCCAGGTCAGCTTCGAAGCGCCTGACGATCAGTTCCCGCCGCAATCCGTCACGACACCGGCCGTCGATCTGTTTCTCTACGACGTTCGCGAGAACCTCGAATTGCGCAGCAACGATGTCTACTTCGAACGTCGTAATGATGGCGTGACGGAGCGCATGCCGGCGCCCGTTCGTATCGACGCCTCCTACCTGATCACCGCCTGGCCGCGCGAAGGACTCGCGAGTCCCGCCGAGGACGAGCATCGTCTGCTCGGCGAAGTGATGCGCGCGTTGCTCAGGCATCGCACGCTGCCGAGGGAGCTGCTGCGCGGCCGGCTCGCCGGGAGCGATCTGCCGCTGCCGGTGAGCGCGCTGCAGCCCGGCCGCCTGCAGAGCCTCGGCGAATTCTGGCAGGCGATGGGCGGAAAGCCGAAGGCGGCGATCAACTATACGGTCACGCTATCTGTGGACGTGAGTATTCCGAAAGAAGTGAGGCTCGTCACGGAAAGAGTTTTCCGCTACGACGCCTGGATGAGCAGCGCCGTCGTGCGCGCTCGCGTGGGAAGTCAATCTTGATGGCGGGTATCGACTGTAAGGGGACGTGTCTATGTCAAGCGCTACTTATCTTGCCCCTGGCGTCTACGTGGAAGAAGTGCCTTCCGCGCAGCAGCCGATCGCGGGCGTGGGAACCAACGTGGTCGGTCTCATCGGCATCGTGCCGGCGACGATCTATCTTCCTGTGCCCAATCCCGACTACGATCCCGTCGCGGCGCGCGCGGCGCTCGAACTGGAAGCCATCAGCGCGAGGCGGGCGGCGCTCGATCCGGGCAAGCCGGAACATGCGGGCGAGATAGCGACGCTCGACGAAGAGCGCGAGCGGCGCATTGCGAGCCTGCGGGGCACCGCGCAGGAGTTGAAGACCAAGCTCGGACTCGCCCAAACCAGGCTGGCGTCCGCGAAAGCCGACCTGGACAAGGCCACGACCGAACGCGACGATGCGCAAAAGGCGCTGCAGCCGCTCGAAACCGAGTTCGAGTCCGCGTCCGCCGAAGACAAGCCGGCGAAGCAGACGGCGCTCGAAGCCGCGCGCACGACGCTGGCGAACAAGGAGACGGCGCTGCGCAAGATCACGTCGAAGCACGCCGCGGCGGACAACGACATCGCGCGGCTACAGCGCGAGCTCGATGAGACGTCGGCGCTGCTGCCCGCCGAGCCCGGCGCAGACGGCGCGGCGGCGAAGCCGGGCGAGGCCGCTGCCGCTCCGTCGACGCCCGCGGGCGGCACGGAAACGGCCGCCGTGTCCACTACACCGGCCGACAGCGATCCGCTCGCCAAGGAGCTGGCCTATTTCGACGCCGATGCGAAGCCCGACGACAGCGCGCTCGCGCCGTCGATCCTGCGCCCGTACATCCTGCAGGCGTTCACGCTGAAAGCCGACGCCTGCGACACCAAGCTCTGCACCAACTTCACCGAGTACACCGAGCGCTTCGGCACGTTCTCCGCCTATCGCGACGATCCCGTGCGCCCGCCCGCCGACCCGGATCATCCCGATGCGCCCGACAACCCCGACAAGTGGATCTTCCGTCCGTGCCATCCGGGCCATCATGCGCTCACGCACGCGGTCAACGGCTTCTTCAAGAACGGCGGGACCAAGGCATTCGTCGCGCGCATCGAGCGCATGGACCAGCTCGATCGCGTGCTGCAGAACTTCAGATCGATCGATGACATCGCGATCATCGCCGCGCCCGGTTTGCCAAGAGCGTCCGGCACGTGGGAAGCGCTGATGTCGCATGCCGAGAACCGCGAGAACTGCTTCGCAATCCTCGACACGCCCGAGGAAGTGGCCGACGACCGCGGCGATCTCGATATCGGCCAGCTCGAATACTCGGGCACCAACTCGATCCTGCCTCGCGTGTGCAAGAGCGCGGCGCTGTATTTCCCGCACATCGAAGTCAGCGATCCCGCGAAGGAACTGCAAGACACCGATCCGGGCCGCCGGGTCGCGGCGAAGTATCGCGGACGCACCTATGTGCCGCCGAGCGGGCATCTGGCCGGCATCTACGCGCTCACCGACACGCAGCGCGGCGTGCACAAGGCGCCGGCGAACATGGCGGTGCGCGGTGCGCTCGAGGTCAAGTACTACATCAGTAAGCCCTTGCAGGAAATGCTGAATCCGCACGGCGTCAACGCGATCCGCATCATGAGCAACACGGTCACCGTGTGGGGCGCGCGCACCATGGGCGGCGACAAGAACGGCGAGTGGAAGTACATCAACGTGCGGCGTCTGTTCCTGTTCCTGCAGAAGTCGATCGAGGAGGGGACGCAGTGGATCGTCTTCGAGCCGAACGACGAGGCGCTGTGGGGCAAGATCAGGCTCAACATCACGGCATTCCTGACCAACGTCTGGAGAACCGGCGCGCTGTTCGGCACGACGCCGGAGCAGGCGTTCTACGTCAAGTGCGACGCGGAGCTCAACCCGCCCGCCGTGCGCGATGTCGGTCAGGTGGTGACGGAGATCGGCGTGGCGATCGTGCGGCCGGCGGAGTTCGTGATCTTCCGCATCACGCAGTCGACCGGCATGATCAACGCGTGAGCCGCGCCATGAACGACCGAGCCTGCGACACGCCATGAGAGCCGCCCCGACATCCGCCGCGCTGGGCCGCCACGATGCCTATGGCGCGCCCGGACTGTATCTCGACTGGGTCCCGCAAGGGCTCGTCGGATCGAGGCGGCTCGCCTCGAGCGTGCCGGTGTTCGCCGGGTTCGTGAAGGCCGGATCGTTCGGCCCCGGCGAGCGGCACGCGCGGCAGTTCGACCGCTGGGAGCGCTTCGCGGCGGCGTATCGCGACGCCGCGCCCGGCGATCTTCTCGCCTGCGCCGTGCGCGGCTTTTTCGAGAATGGCGGCGAGCGCTGCGTCGTGCAGCCGGTGCAGACCAGCCTCGATGCCTACGCGGAAAAGCCCGACCGCGCGCATGCGCGCGAGCTCGCCGATATGCTCATCTCGCCGTTCTCGGAGTCGGGCGTGCTGCGCGATCTGGAATATGTGGATCTCGTCTGCATGCCCGATGCGCTCGCGCCGCAACTGCGCGCCTTTCCCGAGTATGTGTTCGATGTGCAGAGCCGGATCGTCGAGTACTGCGCGCGGCTGCGCGACCGCTTCGCGATTCTCGACACGATGCCGGCGCCGGCCGCGTCCACGGGCAGCGCGCAGGGCCAGCCGAATGGCGCGATGCGCGACGCAATCACGCAATGGCAGGCTTTGCCCGCCGATCACGGCGCGCTCTATTTTCCATGGGTGCGCGTGCGTTCGCCGCGCCCGAACGCCGATGCGCGCGAGACGGTGCTGGTGCCGCCGTGCGGGCATATCGCGGGCGTGTATGCGAGAAGCGACCGGCGCGCAGGCGTTCACAAGGCGCCGGCCAACGAACTGCTCGAAGGCGTGCTCGATCTCGACGTGCAGGTGAACGATCGCGACCAGGCCGATCTCAACGATGCGGGCGTCAACTGCCTGCGCGAATGGCCGGGGCGCGGATTGCGCGTATGGGGCGCGCGCACCCTGAGCGACCGGGCCGCCGCGCGTTACGTGAACGTGACGCGGCTCGTGCTCGCGGTCACGCGCGAGCTGGAGCGCAATCTGCGCGATCTCGTCTTCGAGCCGCACAACACGGCGCTCTGGGGCGCCGTCGAGGACCGCGTGCGCGGCTATCTGCGCGATCTGCATGCGAGCGGCGCGCTGAAGGGCCGCGATGCGTCGGAAGCGTACTTCGTCGAGTGCAATGCCGAAACCAATGCAGTGGAAGGGCGCGACGCCGGCATGCTGGTCGCGCAAATAGGCCTGGCGGCAAGCGCCCCAGCCGAATTCGTCATCGTTCGAATCACGCAGAGTGCAAACGGCGTGACCTTGGGCGGACCCGCGATGCACGCGTAAGGAGAGAAACACCATGGCAACCGGAGATCGCAGAGACCCTTTTCGAGGCTTCAAGTTCAGGGTGCAGCTGGACGGCATCCAGCGGGCGGGCTTTCGTGAAGCGTCGGGGCTCGATGCCGCCACCGATGCGATCGACTATCGGGAGGGCGACGACAAGACCGTGACGATACACAAGCTGCCGGGCCTCAAGAAGTTCTCGAACATCACGTTGAAGCGCGGCATCACGGACGATCTCGATCTCTGGAAATGGCGCAAGCAGGTCATGGACGGAAAGATCAAGGACGCGCGCAAGAACGGCTCGATCGTGCTGATGGATGACGAAGGCAACGATGTCGCGCAGTGGGATTTCGTCGCCGCATGGCCGACGAAGTGGACAGGCCCGACCTTCAACGCGACGGCGAACGAAGTCGCGATCGATACGCTCGAGCTCGTGCATGAAGGCCTGGATCGCACGAAATGAAGATCCAGACGGAGTTTCCCTTCACGCTGCCGCGCGGCTATATAGACGGCGAGGGCAACGTGCATCGCGAAGGCGTGATGCGCCTCGCGACCGCGAGCGACGAGATCGCGCCGATGAAGGATCCGCGCGTGCAGGTGAACCCCGGCTATCTCGCGGTGATCCTGCTGTCGCGCGTGGTGACCCGTCTCGGGGATCTGCCGCAGGTCAATCCGCGCGTGATCGAGGAACTGTTCGCCGCCGACTTCGCGCATCTGGAGGATCTGTACCGGCGCATCAACACGCAGGGACACAGCCGCCTTCATGTGGTGTGCCCCGGCTGCGAGAAGAAGTTCGAGGTGGAGGTCGAGACCTCGGGGGAGCAATAGGCTACCACCCGGAGCAGATCTTCGAGGAGGTAGCCTATCTTGCCTATCACTTCCATTGGCCTCATACGCAGCTGATGACGCTCGATCATCTCGAGCGCCGCCGCTGGGTCGAAGAGACAGCAAGGATCGTGGACCGGATCAACGACGCGCAGACCAACAGCCTGGAGTGAACCGATATGTCTCTCGACGTCCGTGGCGCGGATAGCCTGTATTCCGGCTTCCTTTATTCCGTCACGCTCAAGAATGCCCCCGAACCGGTGGCCGGCTTCAACGAAGTCTCCGGGCTCACCATCGAGACGGAAGTGGAGACGCTGCGCGAAGGCGGCATGAACGACCGCGAGCATCAGTTAGCTGGCGCGACGAAGTACCCGTCGCGGCTCGTGCTCAAGCGGGGCATCGGCGATCTCGCGCATCTGTGGAACTGGTACGCGGGGATACTCGGCGCCAGGATCGAGCGGCGGGACGTCACCATCACGATGCTGACGCGCGAGGGCAAGCCCGGCATCAAATGGGTGTTTCTGGATGCGTGCCCGGTCAAATGGACGGGGCCGGAGTTGCGCGCGAATACGTCGGCGGTCGCGTTCGAGTCCATCGAACTGGTTCATCGCGGCGTGGATCTGGGAGCCAGACGGTGAACGAAGCGGACACGGCCTCCCGGCTTGCCCTCGGCGATGCGATCTGGCAGCGCCATGCGGGCACGCCGCTCATTTCGAGTGCGCGCGAAGCGCATCGCGATGGGCTGGGCGCGACGGTTTTCGGCAGGCACAGCGATTTCGCCGAATCGATGATCCGGCGGCGCGGCGCGGGCCGCGGCACGTACTCGGGTGGCGCGAGCGGGCCGTTCGTGATCGCGAGAAGAATTGCCGATGAGCTGGAGCCGGCCGGCGATGGTCATGTGAGCAGCGGCGCGGCGGGGGACGCGGCGGTGGCAAGCGGTTCGCATGCCTCGGGCGTGCCGGTGGCCCGGACGGCGAGCCTGCGAAGGGCAGAGACCGGTCAGGCTTCGAACGCAAGCCGGGATATCGCGCTTCCGATGGTGTACGCGACGCCAGCGAACGAGCACCGGTCTATCGCGGCTTCGCCGTTGCACGCGATGCAAGCGAACGAGCGCCAGTCGCCGGGTGACGGCACCGCGCAGGCGGCATCGCAGGGCGCGGGCGGGGCGCATGATGCGCCGGTGCAGGCTGCCGCTGTTTCCGCGGCGCCGCTGGCCGTCGATGCTTCGCCAACGCGGCCGCTGTCTCCGGGCGATGTGGTCATGCGTGCGCCTATGGCATCTCATGCGGATGCACTTCGCGCGAATCCTTCCGCCGACAGCGAAAGTCATGCACCGATGTCTGCGCTAACGCGGACGCAACCCGCTGCCGAGCGGCGTCCGCGCGAGACGGCGGCGGCGCTGCCGGCGCTCGCGCCTGTCGCCCGCGCGCTGAACGCCGTGCACCGGAAGCACGAAGCGGTCGTGGCGCGCGATCCGGTACGGCAACTGGCATCGAAGGTGGATGAGGCTCGAAGTTTCGCATCGGCTGCCGCGACGGTTCCTGTCTCCGCGCACGCGGGAACGGAAGTCTTTAGTCATCCGCATCATGTGTCGAGGCAGAGCGCGGCGGAGGCTGTGCACGCGAGCGCTTCGGGTGAGGCGAGATCGACCATGGCGACGAGCGGCCCGGCCGATGCGCCGCCTGCACCGCTTGCTCCTTCGATGCCGGCGATATCGACACCTCATTCGCCCGCACCCGAGCGCGCCATCGAAGCATCGATGGGCCCCGCGGCGGAAGGCAGCACTGCGGAGAATGCGCCGAGGCCCGCCGAATCGCGCATGGCGGCTGCACGAACGCCCGTCGCGCCCGCGGTCCGCGCAACGGAAGGTCTACAGGAACGGCTGCGAGTGGCGCTGAGTCAGGTGCGGGTCAGCCGGTTTCCCGAAGCGACGGCTCCCGCGCGCGCGACCGCCGCGGCGGCATCATCGGACGATCGGACGCATGGGCGTGCATCGGCAGAGGCTTCTGGACAGACGCCCGCCGGCGATGCGGGCGGGTCCGCCGCGACTCGGTCATCGGCGGCGGTCGAGACACCGTCACGGACCGAGGCGTCCGTCGTCGCACCGGATGTCGTTCAGCAGCCGCTATCGATGGTCCCGTCGAGCACGGCTATGGGCGCGGACAGGCCGGGGGCGCGGTTTCGTGAGGCGTCGCCATCGATGCGGTCGGATGGCATCGCAAGCGCAAGCGGCCCGATCGCCCGAAGCGCTGATGCGCGGCGCATCGAAGCCATCGGGAATGCGGGTTCGGCTTCGCCGTTGCCTTCATCTGCGGCTTCGCCGCTGCCCGAACCGCTGATGGCACGACGCCCGCTTGCCGCCGCGATGCGCTCCGTCGCGTCCGGTGCAAGGCTTTCCGCGCCGCAAGCGATGCGCTCCGTCGCGTCCGGCGCAACGCTTTCCGCTCCGCAAGCGATGCGCTCGATCGCGTCCGTGGCAGCGCTTCCCGCGCCGCAGGCGATGCGCTCTGTCGCGTCCAGTGCAACGCTTTCCGCGCCGCAGGCGATGCGCTCGATCGCGTCCGTGGCAGCGCTTCCTGTTTCGCAAGGCGCGCCACACGCCGATCTACCGCTGCAATCCGCACCTGTCCCCACACCTGCCGTGCGCGGTGCAGCCGCGAGCGCATCCGCTTCCATGAAGCCGTTGATCGCGAGCCGGGCGCGCTCGACCGCCACGCAGCCCGACGCGCTGCGCTTCCCCGCCTTTGGCGAATCGCAACACGCGTCGGGAGAACACACTCCCACGCCGCAGCGCGATGTCGCGGGCATGACGGAGCAGGTCCGCGAGACACCGTGGGACTCATCGGCACCCGCGATGCCGGCACTACGAAACGCGATGGGCGACACCGTGACGGCGCGGCAAACCTTGCCCGAAGCCGTCCCGCCCGCGCCCGCGACCTCGACCGCGACACTCGGCGGAGCCGCATCGCCGGATGCAGCGCGAACCCTGAGTGAACTGCCCTTCGTGTCCCAAAGAAGCAGCGACGGCGCGCACATGACGCCTTCGCGCCAGGCACCCGGAAGCGACGGCGTGAGCATGACGCCTTCGCGCGAGACACGCGCAAGCACGACCGCGATCGAAACCGCCACCGCACGTGCAGATGTGCAGCGCTTCGCCATGACCCATTCGACGACCTCGCACGAAGCCGCATATCGCGACGTGACGCGTCCTCCGATGCCGCAAGCGCACCCGGACCTGAACGAGCCACGTCGTTCGTTCGTGAGCGGGACGATGTCGCAAGCCGCGCCCGGCGCATCGACCTTCGCGACGACGTCGAGGGCGCTTTCCATCGGCGCGTCACCGTGGCAATCGACGCAAAGCGGCGCCACAAATACCCCGGCAACGCCGCTTCGGCACAGCCCGCAAACCGACATCCATTCGGCGCCCGCACGTCAAATTTCGCGCGCACCCGCGGTTCTGCCACTTCAACGCGCCGTCCAGCCGGTCCACGCGACTTCCGCCGCCGCGTCCGCGCCCGCATCGACCGACGCCGTCGCCGAGTCCTACGGCGTCGTGCCGCTGTCCTTGCAGGCCGAGCCGAACGCGGCAGAAGCGCCGCCCACGCCCGCGAAGCCAAACACGCGCCCCGGCGCAAACGCGGTATCGCCCGATACAAAAGGCGCCGATGCAACCGCGCCCGGCGCCGCCGAACTCGCCGATCAGGCGTGGCAGATCATCATGGACAGGCTCGCCATCGAACGCGAGCGTCGCGGGGGTGCGCCATGGCCCTAGACAAACTCACGATCGTGGTCGAAGCCGACGCGGGCAAGCTGCAATTCAACCAGCGCGACGACGCTCATTACATTCCGGCGATGTTCAACCCGAAGAGCCTCGGCGTGAACCGCTCGGTGCAATGGGAAAGCGCGAAAGCAGCCAAGCGCGACAGCCCCGAGCTGCAATACACGACCGCCAGCCCCGCCACGCTGACCATCGACCTGTTCTTCGATACCTACGACCGCGCGGACGCGAACAAGCCGAGCGTGTACGTCCATACGAAGAAGCTCGCCGATCTCACCCTCGTGCGCGGCGACAAGCATCGGCCGCCTGTGTGCCAGCTCTTCTGGGGCAAGCAGGGCATGATCTTTCAGGGCGTGCTGCAGCAGATCGACCAGAGCTACACGATGTTCCTGGAGAACGGCGTGCCGGTCCGGGCCACGGCTAAATGCACGTTCCTGCAATGGCGCGCGAACGCGACCGACATGAAAAAGCAGAACCTGATGTCCGCCGACGTAGCCAAGCTCTGGACCGTGCGGCGCGGCCAGACGCTCGCCAGCATCGCAGCCGACGAGTATCTCGATCCGGCGAACTGGCGTGACATCGCGTCGGCGAACGGCATCGACGATCCACTCGCGCTCGGCCCCGGCACGACCTTGCTGCTGCCGGCGCTGCCTGCCGGAAGGCCCGCGTCCGGCGGCCACCGCAAGAGGGAGGAGCCGTGAACGCGCGCAGTGACTTCGATACCCTCGCGCCCGAGTTCTCGCTGCGCGTCAACGGCTCGCCCTTGCCGACCGAGGCCGCGGCGGATCTCATCGATGTCGTCGTCCTCGAGGATGTCGACGCAATGAGCATGTTCACGTTCTCGCTCACCTGCTACGACTCGGCGGAGATGAAGGTGAAATGGGTCGACGACGCGCTCTTTCGCGAAGGCAATCCGGTGGAGATCGAGATCGGCTATCGCGACAACAAGCGCACCGTCTTCAGCGGCGAAATCACCGGCCTCGAGCCGACTTTCCTCGAAGGCAGCCCGCCGACGCTCACCGTGCGCGGCTACGACCGCCGTCACCGGCTCGCGCGCGAGCGCAAGACGCGCTCCTACACCAATGTGAAGGACAGCGACATCGCAAGCCGGCTCGCGGCGGCGGCGGGCCTCAAGCCCCAGGCCGACGACACGAAGGTCACGCTGCCGTACCTGCTGCAGCACAACCAGACGGACCTGGAGTTCCTGCTCTCCCGCGCGCGGCGCATCGACCATGAAATCGTCGTCGATGACCGCACGCTGATTTTCCGGCCGCGCAGGATCGATCGCGATGCGGCCCTCACGCTGCGCCGCGAGATCGAGCTGCTGGACTTCCGCCCGCGCATGACGACGATGGGCCAGGTCGAGGAACTGCTCGTGAAGGGCTGGAATGCGAAGGACAAGAAGGAGATCGTCGGCCGCGCGGGCACGTCGGATGTGAAGAGCCTGATGGCGGGCAAGGCGTCGGGCGCATCGAGCGTGAGTCGTCTCTTCGGCAAGTCGGGCAGCGCGAGCGTGGTCTCCGCGGTGCAGAGCCAGGACGACGCCGACGCGGTGGCGCGGCAACGCTTCGGCGAAATGGCGCTCGGCTACATCCGCTGCGACGGGCAGTGCATCGGCGAACCCAAGTTGCGCGCGGGCGTCGTCGTGAAGATCGAAGGGGTCGGCGAGCGCTTCAGCGGCCTCTATTACGTCACGTCGGCCGAGCAGCGCTTTTCCCCGAAAAAAGGCTACCGCACGCGCTTCGCCGCGAGGAGGAACGCGACATGATGCACGACGAACTGCTGCGCAGCCTGCTTGCGCGCACCGATGGCGACGGCCGCTACTTCGGCGTGGTGGTCGGGATCGTGACGAACAACCACGACCCCGACGACATGCACCGGGTCAAGGTGCGCTTTCCGTGGCTCAACCTGGACGACGAAAGCAACTGGGCGCGTGTCGCCAGCGCGATGGCGGGCAACGGGCGCGGGGCCTACTTCCTGCCGGAAGTGGACGACGAAGTGCTCGTCGCGTTCGAGCATGGCAGCGTCGAGCATCCATATGTGATCGGCGCGCTATGGAACGGCAAGGACTCGGCGCCGGAATCCAACGCCGACGGCAACAACGACAACCGCGCATTCCATTCGCGCAGCGGGCACGTGATCCGCATGTCGGACAAGGCCGGCAGCGAGAAGATCGAGATCATCGACAAGACGGGGCATAACCGCGTCGTCATCAGCGCGTCGGACAACTCGATTTCGATCGAAGCGCAGGGCGACATCGCGATCCGCTCGCAGACCGGCAAGGTGACGATAGAAGCGGTCGGCGTGGAGATCAATTCGAAGGCCGGGGTCAAGGTGAGCGCGAACACGACCATCGACGCGACCGCCACCGCGACGATGAATCTGAAGGGCGCGTTGATCAACCTGAACTAGCGCGCCGCGAACAAGGGAGCCGATGATGCCTCTGGAAGTGCTCGGAGTCGGTTGGGACTTTCCGGTCGGGCTCGCCGCCGACGCGGACGGCGAGTCGCGCATCTCGATCGCGCGCTACGAAGCGTGCGTGAAGCATTCGATTCTGATCATTCTCTCGACGGCGAAGGGCGAGCGCGTGATGCGCCCGGATTTCGGCTGCGGCCTGCACGATCTCGTCTTCGCCGTGAACGGCAGCGCGACGCAGGGCATGGCGGCGTTCCATGTGCGCGAGGCGCTGGAGCAGTGGGAGCCGCGTATCGACGTGCTGAACACGGAGGCCTACGCAGCGGGCGATCTCGACGAGCAGTTGCTGATCGAGATCGACTACCGCGTGCGTCTCACCGACAGCCGGTTCAATCTCGTCTATCCGTTCTATCTCGACAGGCCGCTCGCGTGACACCGTACAACGCCCCCCTCGTTCGGCTGCAGCGCCTGAGCGCCTCGCGAATCGGCGCGGCGCTGGCGCGGGCGCTCGAACCGGAGGCGGATCCCGCCGTTGGCGAGCGGGTGCGCGATCCGTTGCGTGAAGCGCTCGGACAGGTCTTCGCGCATTACTGCGACATCCTGACCGATCGTCTCAACCGCGCGCCCGATGCGCATCTGTTCGCTTTCGCGCAACTGCTCGGCGCGGCGTCCGAGCCCGCCGTGCCGGCACGCGCGCCGCTCGTCTTCAAGGCCGCGCGCGCGGCCGCGAACGCGCCGGTGCCGGTGGTGCCGCGCTACACCGAGGTCGCGGCGCCGCCCGCGCCGGGCAAAACCGAGGCGGTCGTGTACCAGACCGAGGCGGATCTCGACGTGTTGCGCGCCGATCTCACGCGCGTCGTCGCCGTCGATACGGCGCGTTGCGTCGTCGCTCAGGCGGGCGGCATGATCGCCGAAGCGGGGCTGCCGCCCGGCGTCACGCCCTTCACGCACGCGGTGCCGCTCGTCCGGGCGATGCATATCGGCCATCCGTCGCTGTGGGCGCAGAGCGATCTCATCGGCTTATCGTTGCAGGCGGATATCGCGCATGCGGGTGCGCGCGAGCCGGGCACGCAGCTCAGCTGGGGCCTCACCACGGATCGCGGATTCGTCCCGCTCACGCCCGTGCTCGACACGACCGACGGCCTCGCGCAAAGCGGCGAAGTGCGCTTCGGCGCGCCGCCCGAAGGCGTGAAGATCGAGCCGGCCGCGCTGCGCGGCGCGACCAACTGCTGGCTGACGTGCCGCATCGTGCCTGCCGCCGCGGCATCCGGGCCGCAATCGCCGACGCAAACGCCAGCCGCGCCCGAAGGATCATCGCCCGTCACCATCACGGCGCTGCGCCTGTTCGCGGACCGCGCGCTCGAGGCTGCGCCCGTCGACGCGGCGCTGTTCGGCCGCATGCCGCTCGATGCGACCCGCGACTTCTATCCGTTCGGCGAGCGCCCGCGCTTCGGCGATGTGTTCTATCTCGCGTCCGGCGGGTTCGCGATCGCGAGCGCGCACGCCTTGCTCGCGATCGAGTTGACCAATCCCGCGGGCGCCGCGCCCGATGCCTCGCCGATCCCGCCGGTGAGCCGCGCGGGCGATCCGCGCGTTCAATGGGAGATGCACACTCGCACCGGCTGGCGTCCGCTGCCGGTCGACGACAAGACGCACGCGCTGACCCGCGACGGCGCCGTCAGTTTCGCGATTCCCGCCGACGTCGCGCCGACCTCGATCGGCGGCGTGACGGGCAACTGGCTGCGCGTGCGCCTGGTGTCGGGCAGCTACGTTGCGCAACCCCGCGCGACGGACGCCGTCATCACCCCGGGCGATGCGCCGCCGTCGATCGCGCGCATCCGCGTGTCGGTGTCGCTGCATATCGGACCGGTTCTGCCGGAGCGCGTCGTGATCGAGGACGGGCTGGAAGCGCGCCATGTCATCGTCCCCGCGCTGCCGCCGTTTCCCGCGTTCAGCCTGTTCGATCCCTACGACACAAAAGGCCGCGCGCTTTATCTGGGACTCGCCGCCGATCCGGCGCAACTCGCCGGGCACACGCTGAACGTCTATGTCGCGCCCGCGGCGAGCGATGCCCGGCCGGTCTGCCGCGCCGACGACCCCACGGCCGTGCTGCGCTGGCAGGTGCGCGGGGTGGCCGGCTGGCGCGATTGCACGGCGGCCGACCGCACGGGCGGGCTGAAACATGCGGGCATCGTGAGCGTGACGATCGGCGACGACGTGGCGCGTTGGAGCAGCACCGCGCTGGAGGCGAGCCCCGCGCTCGTCTGGCTGCGCGTCATGCTGGCGGCATCCGCGGACATGCGGCGCGAGGCCGGCGCGCTCGCGCCTCTGCCGGACCCGGACGCGCTGGCGGCGGCGAGGGCATCGGTGCGACGGGCCGCGTCCGCGCCGTGCGACGACAGCGCGATGCTCGCCGTGCGGCTCCTTGCGCTCAACGCGGTGAGCGCCATCCAGGCGATCCGGCTCGAACATGAGCTGCTCGGATCGAGCAACGGCCGGCCGGCGCAGTCGTTCCGGCTCGCGCGCAGCCCGGTGCTGGGCGAGCTTTTGCTCGACGTGCGCGAAGGCCAGGAGGGCGACGCGCGCGACTGGGTGCGCTGGACGTGCATCGGCGACTTCACGGACGCGAGCCACGACGCGCGGGTGTTCACGCTCGACCGCGCGAGCGGCACGGTGCGTTTCGGCGACGGCCGGAAAGGGCGCATCCCGCCCGCGGGCGGCAACGGCCTGCGCGCGAGCTATAGCGCGGGCGGCGGGGCGCGCGGCAACCGGCCGGCGGCGGCCATCGCGCAGTTGCGCACGACGATTCCGTATATCCAGTCGGCCGCCAACTGCGACGCCGCGACGGGCGGCCAGGATGCCGTCGACGACACATGGCTGCGCGGCGCGGCGCTCGCCCGCATCCGCCATCGCGACCGCGCCGTGTGCGCCGAGGACTATGCCGATCTCGCGCGCCGCGCATCGCCGCAAGTGGCGCGCGCCTTGTGCCGGGGCGCCCGGGATCTTTCGAAGGCGGGCGACGCGGCTCAGCCCGCGCAGGGCGTCGTGAGCGTGCTGATCGTGCCGGACAGCGCCGAGCCGCAACCGCAGCCCGCGCGCGCGCTGCTCGAACGCGTGAGGACGTATCTGCTCGCGCGCTGCGCGGCTGGCGTCGATGTGATCGTGCTCGGTCCCGCGTATCTGCGCGCGAGTGTCGAAGCGCAGATCGTGGCGGCATCCGATGCATCGCCGGTGCGCGTCGCCGCGGCGTGCGAGGCGCGCGTGAACGCGTTCCTGCATCCGGTCACGGGCAACGCGCGCGGCGAGGGCTGGGCGTTCGGCGAAGTCCCGCACGCGTCCGACCTGCTCGCGGCGCTCTGCACGGTGCAGGGCATCGATCACGTGCGCGGACTGCGCATCTTCTTCGATGCCCGCGAGCCGGGCCTGCGCGAGCGCGGCGACTTTCTCGTCTGCGCGGGCGACCACATGATTCGAGCGAGCGGACGATGATGCAGACCCCTCATCTCGATGACCGCGACTTCGACGACCTGGTTCGCGAAGGCCTGGCACTGTTGCCGATCTACGCGCCGGAGTGGACCGATCACAATCCGTCGGACCCGGGCGTCACGCTGATCGAGCTGCTCGCCTATTTCGCGGACATCCTGCTCTATCGCATCGGACGCGTCACGCCTGCCGCGAAGCTGCAGTTCCTGCGCCTGCTCAAGGGCTCGCGCGACTACGACTTCAGCCAGCGCTTCGCCGATGCCGAGGGCCAGCCGTCGCGCACCGTCGATCCGATGGACGAACTCGCGCGCGAGATCCGCGACGCCGTGCGCGAGCTTTCTCATCTGCAATGCGCGGTGACGCCGGACGATTTCGAGCGGCATGCGCTCGCGGTGATCGGCCGGGAACTGCCGGGCCGGCGCGCGTACGCGCACTGCATTGCGAACGCCGATCTGAGCGCCGGGCACCTGCGCGCGTCACGAACCGATGCGCGCGGCCACGTGAGCCTGCTGATCGCGCTGCCCGAGGACGTGCCGCCGCATGAAGCCGCGCGCGTGCGCGACGCCGTGCGCGCCGACCTGCTGCCGCGCTGTCTGCTCACAACGCGCCTGCATGTGCTCGCGCCGCCTGCCATGCGGGCGCGCATCGGTTTTGCGCTCGCGCTGCTGCCGGGGGCGTCGCGCGAGCGCGTCCTCGATGAGATCCGCGCGGCCTTGCGCCGCCGCTATGCGCTCTTCGGCGCGGACGACCACACCGGCATGAACGCCGATGCCGATGCAGGCCGGATCTTCGGCCAGCCCTTGAACCTGTCGGAAGTCGCCGCGCTCATCGACGACGTGGACGGCGTCGACTACGTGGAGGACGTGATCGTGCGCGCGGTCGGCGGCGAGCCGGACGGCGCGGGCGCGGAGCTCGGCGTGCAGATCGGCGCGACATCGACCGTGGGCATCGACGCGCGGCTCGGCGGCCCGCACGACACAGGCGAGGAGCGGCTCGAACGCGACAGCGCGGGCGCGCTTTCGTCGGTGATGCTGCGGCCATGGGAAGTGCTGGTGCTCGACGTGATGCCCGACGCGGTGCGCGTGATCGACCGACCGGCGCTCGTCCTGCGCGGCGATCCCGGCAATGGCGCGGCAAGCGCGGACAGCAGCGGAGACATCGATCGTGACTGAGCCCGCCGACCGCATGATGGCGGCGCTGCCCGCCATATACCGCGCCACCGACGAGAAGGGGCAGTTGCGCGCGCTGCTGCGCGCCTTCGAGTCGATGCTGCTGCACAGCGGCGATGCCGCGGCGCCCGCCATCGCCGAAGACATCGACATCATTCCGGAGACGTTCGCGCCGCTCGGCGTCGCGCAGTCGGGCGAACTCGCCACGCCGAACGGTCTGTATCGCATCCAGGCGCACGAGCGGGGCGCGGCGCCCGAGCGCTTCCTCGCGTGGCTCGCGCAGTGGGTCGCGTTCAGTCCGTACGCGCTCTTTCCGCCGCAACGGCTGCGCGAGATCATCGCCGGCATCGTGCCGCTCTATGGCAGCCGGGGCACGCGCGGCTATCTCGCGAAGCTGCTCGCGCTCTGTTTCGACGAAGTGATCGAGTCCGAGATCGAGATCGAGGAGGAACCGCTGCACGGGTTCCTGATCGGGCGTGCGCGACTCGGAACGGACACCGTGCTGGCCGCCGATGAGCCTTTCCGCTTCCGCGTGGCGCTCGTTGTGCGCGAGCGCGGGGCGGCCGTGTCGGGCGAATCGTGGGAAGCATTCGAGAAGCGTGTGCGCGTGATCGTCGATTTTGCCCGGCCGGCGCATACCGAGTACGAGTTGGTGCTACGAAGAGGCACGAGTCATGCACAAGAAACTGCTCATCAATAAGAAGCCGGCGTATTACCGCGGCCAGTTGCTGCTCGAGGACGATTTCATCGCGGAGCAGCGTTATCACGCGAACGCGCGTTACCGGCACTCGCTGAACCTGCACGGCTGGGGCGTCGTGCGCGGGCTCGAGGTGCGGCACGCGGGCACGAACGAGATCGTCGTGAGCCCCGGCTTCGCGATCGACGGACGTGGCCACGAAATCGAGCTCCTGCAGGAAGAGAAGCTCGAAGTGCCATCGAACTCGGCGAACTCGACGCTCATGGCGAGCCTCGTCTACGACGAGGACGATTCGCCCGCCGCCGACAGCGAGCGCCGCACGCGCAAGTGTTATGCGGTGCTGTCGCTCACGGTGGGCGTGCCGGAAGCGGCGGTCGTGCTCGCGAGCGTCGAGCTGGACGAGCACAGCCACGTCACGGCGCACGGCATCAAGACGACCAACCGCCGCAATCTGAAAACGCCGCTGTCGCCGGGCTGCGTCACGGCGCGCGCGCTCGATCCGCACTTGCGCACGGGCTGGCTCAGGATGCCGTTCCGGCCGACCGCCTGGCCCTCCGACGAGAAGGATGCGCCGCCGCCGTTTCGCGTCGGCCCGACCGAAGCGCGCTCGCATCGCGAGATCAAGAACGAGCCGAACACGCAAGGCGCGGGCGGAACGATGGCGATCTCGCTCGCGCCCGGCGTCACGCGCGTATTGAAGTTGCGCGTTGCCGGCGCGGAGAACGACGGGCGGCTGAAGGTCGAGCTGTATATCGGCGGCTGGGACGCGGAGCACAAGCGGCATATCGCGGACGTCGTGCTGGCGGAGGAAGTGAAGGGCGGACCCTTCGACGAGATCTGGGACGTCTCCAAAGGCGACATTCATCTGGAGTCGTCGACGCTCTCCATCGCGATTCGCGCCGATGGCTACGCGCGGGTATCGCTCGTCGCCGTCGAAGTGACCTGCGATCCGGCGCTCCTGCAGATCGCGCCGGCGCTCGGCTGAAGCGGGGAATGCGATGCCCAGGACACATCGCCCGGCCGTCGAGGCCTTCGCCGGCTCGCTCGATCATCTGCTCGCGGAGCTTGAGCGGATCGATCTGCTGATCCGTTCGCGGGTCGCCGCTTTCCGCGCGTGCCAGTCCGGCGACGAGCAGTTTCGCGGGCTCTATGTCTCCGAGCAGCAGGTCGATGCGCTGTTGGCCGCGCCGCTCGGCAAGCCCGCGTGGCTCGCCGCCGACGCCCTCGACACGGCCGATGCCATGGCGGGGCGCCTGGCGGAACTCGCGCGCCGCAATGCGGAGCGCACGCGGCTCACGCTGGAAGCGGGCACGGATCTGCGGCTCGAACGGCTCGCGCGCCTCTTCGGACTGGACGAGACCGATGCCGATATCCTGCTCGTCTGTCTCGCGGTCGAACTGGACACGCGCTACGAGAAGCTCTACGCGTATCTTCAGGACGATGTGACGCGCACGCGCCCGAGCATCGATCTCGTCCTTGCGCTGCTCGTGCACGATCCGCTCCAGCGCATCGCAGCGCGCGAGCGCTTCGCCGCCGATGCACCGCTGCGCGCGGCGCACATGCTCGACCTGTTCGACGACCCCGCGCGCGTCTGTACGCCGTTCATCGGCAAGGCGCTCAAGGCGGACGCGCGGATCGCCGCTTTCTTGCTCGGCTCCGGCCGGCCGGATGCGCGGGTCGCGCCGTATGTGGAACTGCACGAGGACGGCCCCGGCATCGATGCGCTCCTGCTCGACGATGACACGCGGCGCGGTCTCGTCGGCCTCGCGCGCGCCAACGACGCCACGAATGTACCGCCGCTCGTCATGCATCTACAGGGGCCGCGGGGCTCGGGGCGGCGCGCCGTCGCGCGCGGACTGTGCCACGAACGGCGGCAGCCGCTCCTCATCGTCGATCTCGAACGTCTCGTCGCCGATGCCGGATCGGAACTGGCAAGCTCGCCGCACTTCGAACTCATCGATCGCGAAGCGCGGCTCGCGGGCGCGGCGCTCTGCTGGCGCGGCTTCGACACGCTGCTCGCCGCCGGCCGCGAGAGCGACCTGCGCGCGTGCCTGCGCGTCGTGAAGCGCGCGCGCGGGATGTCGTTTCTCGCCGGCGAATCGCCGTGGTTCGAGAGCGGCGCGCTCGGCGACGCGCGCTTCATCAACGTGCGGCTGCAACGGCCTTCGGTGCCGGCGCGCATCCATCTCTGGCAAAAGGCGGCTGCGGAGCAAAAAGTGGATGCCGCGCAACTGGATATCGTCGGCATCGCGACGAAGTTCAGGTTCACGCCCGGCCAGATCGTCGAGTCGATGCATACGGCCGCGAGCCTCTCCGCATGGCGCGATCCGAAGCACGCGCGGATCGCGTCGCCGGACCTCTACGACGCCTGCCGCGCGCATTCGAACCGCACGCTCTCGACACTCGCCCAAAAAATCACGCCGCGTTTCGGCTGGAACGATATCGTCCTGCCCGCGGACCGCATCAGGCAGTTGCGCGAGATCTGCAATCACATCAAGTATCGCAATCGGGTGTTCAACGACTGGGGCTTCGACGCGAAGCTGGCATCGAGCAAGGGACTGTCGTTCCTGTTCGCCGGCCCGTCGGGCACCGGCAAGACCATGGCGGCGGGGATCATCGCGGCGGAGCTGGGCCTCGACCTTTACAAGATCGACTTGTCGCTCGTGATCAGCAAGTTCATCGGCGAGACCGAGAAGAATCTCGCGAAGATCTTCGATGAAGCGGAGACCGCGAATTCCATCCTCTTCTTCGACGAAGCGGATTCCCTGTTCGGCAAGCGCAGCGAGGTCAAGGACTCGCACGACCGCTACGCGAACATCGAGGTGGGGTATCTGCTTCAGCGCATCGAGGATTACGAGGGCATCGCGATCCTCGCCACCAACTTTCGCCGGAACATGGACGAAGCATTCGTCAGGCGCCTGCAGTTCACCGTCGATTTTCCGCTGCCGGGCGAAGCCGACCGGTATCGCATGTGGACCGGCATCCTGCCCGAGAGCACGCCGCGCGATCCCGCGCTCGATCTCGCGATGATGGCGAAGCGCTACACGCTCACGGGCGGCAACATCCGCAATGTGGCGCTCGCCGCGGCCTTCCTCGCCGCAGACGACAGCGACATGATCCGCATGACGCATCTGATCGCGGCCACGCAGCGCGAGTATCAGAAGATGGGCAAGCTCGTCGGCGAGCGCGACTTCGAAGCGGACGCATCGTCGTGAACGCCGCCGCGACGGCGCTCACGAATGGCGATATCAGGTGATCGCGCTGCCGCCCGCGACATCCGCGCCGAGCGCATTGCTCGCCAGTTCGTACGCGTTGTCGCGGCCTTGCTCGCCCGCATGCGCCGGATTGATCTTCGCGGTGATCTCGTGGAATTTGCCCTGATCCGCGAGCTCGTTGCAGCCGTGCGACTGCCAGAACCAGGCGGCGGCGAGGGCGGCCGTGTCGGCGTCGTCGCGCACGCTGTCCGGGTTCGACACCAGATCGATGCCGATGCCCCGGCCGACCGCGGCGAAGTTGTCCTTGAAGGTCAGCTGGATCAGGCCCGAGCCGCGATAACGCCAGCCGTCGCCGCTCGATGCCGGCCCGTTGCCGCCCCTGTTCTGATAAACGAGGTTGGCGATCTGCTGCTGCCGGTCCGGCGGCACGCAGCTCTCGCCGGGCTGACGGCCCAGCGCATTGCATTGCGCCTGCGACAGCGACGAGAACACGGCGTCGAGCCGGGCGGCCGCATAGTTGAACTTCTCCGAGACGGGCGGCAGCGGAAAGCCGCCGCTCTCATAGCCGATCTGCGCGAGAAAGGCCGCCTGCCGCGCGGGCGTGTTGATCTGAAACCGGTCCATCGCGGTGGTGACCGGTCCGAGCCAGAACGCGGCGCTCGCTTGAGGCGCACCGGTTGCAGCCATGAACGTTGCTTGATCCATCGAATATCTCCACGTCGAATCTCGTCGGGAACAGGTGGCCTGGCGCATGGCGCGAGCCGTGCCCGAAAATGAAATGCCGCCGGGAATGTTGTTCGAAGGGAGCGCTGTTTTGCGGGGCGGGTGTGAAGGCCGGCATGAAGCTTCGGGATTGCCGCGAATGCCGGCCTGAATACTGTTGTAGCACGCAATCGACGAGGGTTTTAGTTCGGATGCCGATGTATGAGCGCTGCATCACACTGGACATCGAAGCACCGGCACGCCGCTGCGGTGCCCGGTCACTCGCCGGTCTTGCCGCGCTCATCCGGCTTTGTCTGCAGGACCGGGCTGCCGCCTTGCTGAACGGTGTGCGCGAGTTCATGCGCAAGGAGGTGCTGGCCTGCCGCACTGTGCGGATCGTACTGGCCTTGATTGAAGTGGATGTCGCCGCCCGTGGTGTAGGCGCGCGCGTTGATTGCCTTGGCCGCCTCGACCGACTGCGATCCGGTATGAATACGCACGCCGCCGAGATCCGCGTTGAGCGCGTCGCCGAATTTCCTTTGCAGCTTCGCGGGCAATGGTTCGCTCGCCGAGTTCGATGCGGCATGCACCGCATGCTCCGCATCGGGATGAAGGTTCGCGTCGGACTCGCCTGACGGCGCGCGGTCGATGCTCCGCTGATGTTCATCGCCGGTCAGGGATGGCGATGCCATGCCGGGCTCGGGCGCGGTCATCACACGATCGGCGAAGTGTTCCGCCTCCCGCTCGTGGGCGTCCCCCGGCTGGCTCACTTCGAGCCTGGTCTGAATGACGTCCTGGACACGGCGGTTGCCCACCATGCGCTGCATCTGCAGCAGCGTGCTCGCGGGATCGCGCCAGGGTTTGGATGGCGACCTCGCGACCGCATCGCAGAGCGCGCAGCGTTGCGCGACCGCGGGCGCCATCGCCGCCGCCTTTTCCTTGTCCTTCTCTTCCTCCGTCATTTCCGGCTGGCGCGACAAGCGTGTGCCCGAACTGCCGTTGTCCGTTGCGTGTTCGCGTTGGTACGTCACGATGATCCTCCGTCGATTGCCGGACTTGCGCCAGCCAGTCCAGGTTGCCCAGGGCCTTCGCGGCCCCCGACGATTCCAGAAAAGGTCACGGCGCCTCCCTTGTCAAGCTTCCCAGCGCCGTTTGACCGAATAGGAAGGACGTATGGCGCGCGTGCCCGGACAGCATGACCGGGCGTCGTGGAATCGCGCGGATTCGATGTCTAACTTGAAAGCATTCCTGACGGTATGTCATTACGAACGCATTCGATTTATTTTGGCGTGCGAAGTCGATGGCTTGTCGGATTCATCGCAATCACGCGACCGAGAATGCGCTTCATGGGCAGCGCCGCCGTGCTGCGGGGAGCGCTTACATGCACCGGAGCGCGCGCCGGGGTTCATCGGAACCTGCCCGCGACCGCGATACAGCCAGCACGATGAGCGATACCGTTACGACTCGCAGCCGTGTCCCGTCCGCCGCCGACGAGCAGCGGCTGCGCCGCAGTTCGGAGGACGTGAAGCGCTCCACGGAGAGCGAGGGCATTGGCATGGCGCCGCTCTCGTTGTCTGAGCGCCGCGGCGTCGACGCGCTTCTCGGGCCGCATGCGCCGGGACGCGGTCTTGCCGCATCCCTGCATACGCTCGTCCGGCGCGTGCAGCACACGGAGGGCAATCGCGCGACGCAACGCATGTTGCAGCGGGCTGCATCGCCGCCGGTCGCAGCGGACGAGGCGGACAAAGACGACAGCGGAGCGCCCGAGCGCACGGTGCTGATGCGCAACCCCGACGGCGGCGCGCCGCCCGCGAACGGTGCGCCGGGCGGCGATCCGAAAGACGCGGGCGCGCCGCCGAACGCCGCCGATGTCAACTACGTCACGCTCGAGAAGAAGCGCCTCGCGCGCTCCGCCGAACAGCAGCGGCGCGACATGGAGCAGCTCGTCGCGGAGAAAGGCCGCTCCGGTCCGCGCGATTTCCTCGACGACTACGAGCTCGCCTACGACCGCGCGAAGCCCTATGCGGGCGTGCCGGACAACCAGTCGGAACTCGGGCACGCACGCGAGGCGCTCGACACGCTCCAGGGCGTCGTCAAGCAGCTGGAAACCGACATCGACACATTCGTCGCTCAGTTCGAGTCCGATGGACGCATCGTGCTCGCCGATACGCTGACCGACTCCGAGACGCGCGCAAAGGCCGAAGGCATCAAGTACGGCCTGACCGAGAAACAGATCGAAGAAACGACGGTGACCGAGACGGGCGACACGGTGACCTCGACCACGACGTCCTATGACTTCCGCGATCCCAAATCGACGGCGGTCGTGGGTGTCGCCGAGGCGGCCAAACAGCTCTTGCAGATCCGCAGCACGAAGATCGAGCCGATTAAAAAGAGGCTCGCCGACTTCAACGCCAGCCGCATGAGGTCGGCCGCGCCGGGCGGTGGCTACGTGCCGCCGAAAACGCCCGAACACCTCGCGGCGGACAAAGAGCTCGCCGAAGCGGAGCGCGGCTACGACGTGGTCGCGAACGACCTGGCGCAGCGCTTCCCGATCATCGGCTCGTTCTCCGGCAACAAGGACGACCTGAGCGGCCTGCAAAAGCTCGCCACCGGCGGCACGCACGAGGCGTCGCAACTGATCGGCGTGCAGATTGCCGATACGCTCGGCAAGATCAGGCGCGTGCGCGACGCAAACAAGCCAGGCGGCGATGCCAACCCGTACGAGATCCCGAAGGTCGTCGCGCTCACCAAGGGTCGGCAGGGCATTGCCGAAGGCAACTGGAAGAACAGGATCGTCGATGATCACATCGCCGCGCTCCACAGCGATTCCGCGATCATCGGCATCGCGATCGGGCTGCTGCAGCTCGCGCTCGTGCTGCTCGCGCCCGCGACGGGCGGCGCGTCGCTGATCGCGGCCGCCGGCCTGAGCACGGCGGTCGCCGTCGAACACGCGAAGACCTACATGCTCGAAGAAGCGATGGCGGGCACCGATGTCGACAAGGCGCGCGCGCTGTCGCAGGACGAGCCGTCGCTGTTCTGGCTCGCGGTCGATATCGTCGCGGCGGTCGCCGACGTCGGCGCGGGCGCGGGGGCGGCGGCGAAGCTGATCGAAACCTGGCGGACGGCGTCGGGCGCGGTGCGCGCGGTCGAGGCGGCGAAGACCGCCGAGGAACTCGCGACCGCGCGCAAGGCCATGTCCGAGGCGCTCGAGCACGAGCCGGAACTGCTGGCGCGGATCAGCAAGAGCATCGACGAGAACGGGCGGCTCGCGAAGGTGTCGGACGAGGTCAAGGCCGTCGATACCGCGATGCAGAAGGCCGCCGAGGCCGAGGTGAAAGCCGGAGCGCAGGCCGGCAACGTGCACGTCACCAACAACGGGCGCGTGTTCAGCTGCAACTCGCCATGCACCGAGATGCGCGCCAAGTACGCCGAGCTGCTCGCGAGCGACGAGGGCAAAGGGCTGATGAGCGATCTGACAAAGCTCGAGGAGGATTCCGCGAAAGCCGTCAGCGAAGGCAAGAAGGGCACCGAACTGAAGCCGCTCGCCGAGCGCGCCAAAACGCTCGAAGAAGCCCTTGCCGATGCGCTCGTCAAGACCCGTGCGAAGAAGATCGCCAGCTGGATCGACACGATCAAGGATACTTATCCGGTGCTCAAGGAGCATCCGCTCGGCCTCGACGCGATCGAGCGCATCGTGAAGAAGGGCAATCCCGAGCACATCAAGGGCCAGTTGCTCGAAGAACTGATGGGATCGAAGGTGCAACAGATGATCCACGCAGAGGGCAAGGGTCTCGAGGCGCTCGCGGGCGGGCGGCCGGTGGAGAAGCTCGAATTCGTCGCCGGCCACCGCGTCACCGATGTCAACGGGCGCCAGTTCACCGACGGCATGCTGATCATGCGCGATGGAGAGAAGGTCGAGGTCGTCGCGATCTTCGAGGCCAAGGCCGGCAGGGCGTCGTCGCGCGGACTCGCGGGCGAATACACGCCGCTCAAGCAGGACGGCACTTACAAGTCCCTCGCGGAACTCGGCGCAAACCGGAAGATCAAGGAACTGACCGACGCTGAACTGGCCTTGATCGAAGGGCGCAGGGAGGCGATCACCGAGTTCAGGCGGGCCAATCCGGCGAAGTGCAAGGGCATGAGCATCGAGCAGATCGATGTCGCTCCCGAGCTGCAGGCCGACATCGCGAAGGTGATGGACAGGATGGTCAAGACCGAGGCCGGACAGGCGGTCAAGGACATCGAGCGGCTCGTGTCTGTCGGCTTCAAGATAGATGGCGCGCCGGCCGGGCTCGCAAAGGGCGGACTCGGGTCGACGAAGGTCGTCGGCGTGATGCCCGACGACGTCAGCGCAACGCGGCTGCAGAACAAGATCGCCGGTCAGCCGGCCCAGCCGGCCGCGAACGGCAAACCGGCGGTGCCGGCCAAGCCGGGCCAGGGTGTCGACTTCACGACCACGTCCGTCGGCATCGAGGCGAAGGATCTCAACGACCTCGCCAAACAGATCGCCGAACGCATCGCGGCGCCGGCTTTATGAGGCTTGGCGTCGTCACGCCTCACACTTCACTGCGCTTTAACAGATAGTCGAGCCCGCCGACGCGATACCATCGATAGCCATACGGCTCCAGCACCACGGCATGCTGTCCCGCCTCATTGCCCTGGCTGTGGTCGTCGGAAAGCAGGTTGACGAGCATGCCGTGCTCGCCGCCTTCAATGCCGACGCGGAACTTCACCGTGCATGCCGCCGCGCCGAAGTTATGCAGGCAGACGACCGAGTTGTTGCGCCAGTCGTAGCGCAGCGCGAGCACATCGTCGCGCGAAGTCCGCAGGATCGCAAAGTCGCCCCAGCTGATTTCCGGCACTTCCTTGCGCATGCGAATCATGCGCTCGATCCAGTTCAGCAGCGAATTCGGATCGCGGCGCTGGCTCGCGACATTCACCCGTTCGTAACCGTACGGCCCGCCCGAGATCACCGGCCGCACCGGGCGCTCATGCTTGGTGAAACCGGCATGCGGCTCGGTGGACCATTGCATCGGCGTGCGCACGCTTTCGCGCTCGGGCAGGCGCAGATCGTCGCCCATGCCGATTTCATCGCCATAACGCACGACCGGCGTTCCCGGCAGCGTCAGCATCAGGCTGTAGGCGAGCTCGAGCCGGCGACGGTCGCCGTCGAGCATCGGGGCGAGGCGCCGCCGGATGCCGCGGCCGTACAGCTGCATCTCGGGCTCGGGACCGAAGGCCGCGAACACGGTGTCGCGCTGTTGCGGCGACAGGCGGCCGAGGTCGAGCTCGTCGTGATTTCGCAGGAACACGCCCCATTGCGCGGTCGCCGCGCGTGGCTCCGTCGCCTTGAGGGCTTTCTTCAGCGGTTTCGTGTCCGCGCTCGCGAGCGCATAGAACGTGTTTTGATTGACCTGAAAATTGAACAACATCTGCAGGCGCTCGCCCGCGTCGCCGAAGTACTGCATGTCGGTGTCGGGCAGCACGTTCGCCTCGGCGAGGATGATCGCGTCGCCTTCGCGCCACTGCAGGAACTCCCGGAACATGCGCAGCATGTTGTACTGCTCGACCGGCTTCTTCACCTGCGGACCCTTCGTGGCGATGACGAACGGCACCGCGTCCATGCGAAACCCCGACACGCCGAGCTGGATCCAGAAGCCCATGATCTTGAGCAGTTCGGCCTGCACGAAGGGGTTGGCGGTGTTGAGGTCGGGCTGGAAGTCGTAGAAGCGGTGGAAGTACCACATGGCCGCCTGCTTGTCGTAGGTCCATGTGGACTTCTGCACGCCGGGGAACACCACGCCGTCGTCCGCATTGGCCGGGCGCTTCTTCGACCACACATACCAGTCGCGATACTTCGACTGCGGATCGCGCCGCGCTTGCCTGAACCACGGATGCTCGTCCGACGTGTGATTCACGACGAGATCGATCATCACGCGCAGGCCGCGCTGACGGCACGCATGAGTGAACTCCGTGAAGTCGCCGAGCGTGCCGTAGCGCGGGTCCACGTTGTAGTAGTCGGAGATGTCGTAGCCATTGTCGCGGCCCGGCGACGGCTGAAACGGCATTAGCCAGATGGTGGTGATGCCGAGTCCCTGGAGATAGTCGAGCCGCCGCAGCAGCCCCTGAAAGTCGCCGATGCCGTCGCCGTTCGCGTCCATGAACGCGCCGACGGACAAGCAGTAGATGATCGCGTTCTTGTACCAGAGATCGTTGACCATGCGCTGGGATCGAAGCCCGGTTCGCGGGCGGATGGGGGAACGCCGGCGGCAGCGTCGGCGCGGCACGCGTCCAGTTTAATCGTCGCGCACCGATGCCGACAGCCGGCGGGCGCACAGACCGCGCCCGGTGAACCGATCCCCGAGACGGTCAGATCTGCGCCTGTCCTCCGTCGACGAACAACTCCGCGCCGTTCACGAAGCTCGCATCGTCCGACGCGAGGAAGAGGGCGGCCCCGGCGATCTCCTCCGGCTCGCCGACGCGGCCCATCGGGATACGCGACGCCAGATAGTCGAGCAGTCCCTGCTGTTGCGCTTTATCCGGTCCGGCGAGATCGACCAGACCGGGGGTTCTCGTCGCACCCGGACTGATCGTGTTGACGCGAATGCCGCGGTCTTTCAGATCGAGGATCCAGCTGCGGGCGAAGGCCCGGATCGCAGCTTTCGAGGCCGAATAGACGCTGAACGCCGCCGTGCCTTCGATGGTCGTGGTCGAGCCCGCGAGAATCACCGATGCGCCTTTGGACAGCAGCGGCAGCGCCTTTTGCACCGTGAAAAGCGTGCCCTTCACGTTGCGATCGAACGTGTCGTGATAGTGCGCTTCGGTGATCTCGCCGAGCGGCAGCATCGTTCCGCCGCCCGCGTTGGCGAACAGCACATCGAGCCGGCCTTTTTCGCCGCGAATCTGTTCATACAGCGCATCGAGCTGTTCGGTCTTCGACGAGTCGACACGCACGCCCGTCGCGTTGCCCACCGCGGCAACCGCCGCGTCGAGTTCGGCCTGACGGCGGCCAGTGACATACACATGCGCGCCTTCCGCCGCGAAGCGTTTGGCGGTGGCGAGGCCGATGCCGCTGGTTGCGCCTGTGACGAGTGCGATCTTGCCTTCGAGCTTGCGAGCCATGATGTTTCTCCTTCGTTCGGGTGGCCGTGCGTTCGTTGAGTGATGAAGCGATGTGAGGAGAATATCGACGGCCCCATCTTTTCGAAATAGAATCGGCTGCAAACCATCATTGCAAAAATGAAATGACCAAGCTGCCCGATTTCGAGGGGCTCGCGATGTTCGCCAAGGTGTCCGAGGAAGGATCGTTCGCGGCGGCCGCGCGCGCGATGGGCGTTTCGGTGCCCACAGTGTCGAGAGGCGTCGCGCGCCTGGAGGAGCGGCTCGGGGCGCGGCTCTTCAACCGCACGTCGCGCCAGCTCGCCCTGACTGAGTTCGGCCGCACGATCGCCGAAAAGGCCTGCGATATCTACCGGCAGGCAGAAGCGGCCGAGAACGCCGCGCGCGAGATGTCGGTTGAGCCGCGCGGCCTGATTCGTCTTGCCGTGCCGATGTCGTTCGGCCTGCGCTGGGTGGCGCCGCTGCTGCCGCGCTTCTTGCAGAGGTATCCGGAAGTGTCGGTCGATCTGCATCTGTCCGATGCCACCGTCGATATCGTCGCCGAGGGTTTCGACGCCGCATTGCGTATCGCCGCCTTGCCGGATTCGTCGCTGGTCGCCAAACGGCTGTGCCCGGTGTCGCAGCTCGTCGTGGCATCGCCGGAGTATCTGAAGCGCTGCGGCCGTCCGATGCATCCGCGAGAACTGGCCGGCAGAGCCTGTCTCTCCTATGCTTACCGTGCGCGCAGCGACGTCTGGCGGTTCGTCAACGATGCCGGCGAGGAGGAGGCGGTCACGCCGGCCGGCCCTTTGCGCGTGACGAACGCCGACGCGCTGCTGCCGGCGCTGCTCGCAGGGCTCGCGGTCGCGGAGCTGCCTGAGTTCATCGCCGGCGAGTATCTGGCCGATGGGCGGCTCGAGGCGATCCTCACTGACTGGCATCTGACGCGAGGCGGGCTGTACTTCGTCACGCCGTCGGCGCGCTCGCGTCCGGCCAGGGTCAAGGCGCTGGCGGATTTCTTCGCCGAACACCTCTCCGAGCCCGCATGGTCGCAGCCGTCACGGTCGTGATAGCCTGAGCGCGCAAAATCGCATCATTGCCCCCGGTGCAACAAAGCATTGCCGGAGAAACTAATTCTTTCCGGCTCCGAGTATCCGTATTCTTCTCGCATCGCTTCCGCGGTTCGAAGCATCCGCCGCCGCACGATGGCGGTTGTCATACAGGCGCCGGAAGATGGTGGCCGGCTATCGCTCCAGACTGAACAATCTCGAACAGGAGAAAGTCCATGCCGTACGTCACGACCAAAGACAACGTTGAAATCTTCTACAAGGACTGGGGCCCGAAAGACGCGCAACCCATCGTTTTCCATCACGGCTGGCCGCTGTCTTCCGATGACTGGGATGCGCAGATGCTCTTCTTCGTGCAGAAAGGGTATCGGGTGATCGCCCACGACCGCCGCGGCCATGGCCGTTCGTCGCAGGTCTCCGACGGGCACGACATGGACCACTACGCCGCCGATGCCTTCGCGGTCGCGGAAGCGCTCGACCTGCGCAATGCCGTGCATATCGGCCATTCGACGGGCGGCGGGGAGGTGGCGCGTTACGTGGCGAAGCATGGCGAGCCGGCCGGACGCGTCGCCAAGGCGGTGCTGGTCAGCGCGGTGCCGCCGCTGATGCTCAAGACGGAGGCGAATCCCGAGGGTTTGCCGCTCGAGGTCTTCGACGGCTTCAGAAAGGCGCTCGCCGACAACCGCGCGCAGTTCTTCGTCGACGTTCCGGCCGGCCCGTTCTACGGCTTCAATCGTGCCGGTGCGACGGTCCATCAGGGCGTCATTCAGAACTGGTGGCGTCAGGGGATGATGGGCAGCGCCAAGGCGCATTACGAGGGAATCAAGGCGTTCTCGGAAACGGATCAGACCGGAGATCTGCGGTCGATCACGGTGCCGACGCTCGTTCTGCATGGCGAAGATGACCAGATCGTGCCGATCGCCGATGCAGCGCTGAAGTCGATCAAGCTGCTGAAGAACGGGACATTGAAGACCTACCCGGGCTTCTCGCACGGCATGCTGACGATCAACGCGGATGTCCTCAACGCCGATCTGCTCGCGTTCGTGAAGGGGTAATGGAGTGAACGCCAGCCCGCTTCGGCGGGCTGGCTCGCTGCTTCATCGCGCCGCCAGCATCATCGCTTCGACGAGCGCGCCGGGCGAATGCGCGCCGGACAGCGTGTATCGGGCGTCGAACACGAAGTGCGGAACGCCGCTGACGTCATCGTTGCCGTGCGACATCGTGCGTCCGGTCGCGTCGGGCAGGCGCCTCGATTCCGCCAGATGATTCGCGAGGGCCTCCTGTTCGAGGCCGCATTCGACGCCGAGCCGCTCCAGAACCTCCCCATCGCCGATGTTCTTACCTTCGACGAAATAAGCGACGAACAGGCGCTCGATCAGCCGGGCGCGCAGCGCTTCGTTGCCTCGTCCGGCCGCGTAGGCCACGAGGTCATGCGCAGCAGCCGTGTTGGGCAGCACTTCGATCCGCTCGAATGCGAACTCGACACCGGCCTCGCTTCCGGCGCGCCGAACCTGCGCACGCCTCGCCGCCACCGCCTCGTGACTTCCCAGACGGTCCAGATAGAACGCCTGGTAAGGCATGCCGTCGAGCGGCGTGTAGGGCAGGAGCTGATGCGAGCGCCACAGCACCTTCAGCAGCACGTCCGGGCGCAAGACGGCGAAGCGGCTGACGGCCGCCTCCAGATTGCGCTTGCCGATCAGGCACCACGGACAGATGAAATCGACGAAGACCTCGACCGTCATCGTGCGACGATGACCGGCCGCGACCGCACCGCGCAACTCAGACAAGTTCATGGATCAGCTTCTCCGCCATCGGCCATTCGCCAAAGCCCGCGGCGGGGTTCAGATGGCCCACCTCGCCGAGATCGACGAGGCGGCTGCCCCAGTCCCGGGCCATCTGCTCGACGCGCTCGAAGCGCGCGAGCGGATCGTTGCGGCTCGCGCCGACGATGCTCGGAAACGGCAGCGGCGTGCGCGGGATCGGATGCCAGCCGTTCTCTGCGAGGGCATCGAAGGTCGGATAGCCTTCCGGCAGCGGCGTTTCGAGATCGACGGGCGCGGCCAGCAGCGCGCCGTGGATCCTGCGGTCGTGCTGCCGGGCCCAATGCACGGTGATCATCACGCCCGCGCTGTGCGCGACCAGGATCACCGGGCCATCGATTTTCGCGAGCGCCGCATCGAGCGCCGCCACGCGCGCCGCGCAACTGAGCTTGTCGTGCTCGAGCGGCGGCACCGAGACGGCGTTGGGAAGTTTCTGCTGCAACAGCGTCTGCCAATGCTCGGCGACGTGGTCGCGCAAACCCGGCACGATGAGAACGGTAGGTGTCGTATCGAGAGTCATTAATGTGCCTTCATTGTGTCGGAACGATGCGTCGCGTCGCGGGCCAACAGCGTGCCTCGTCAGTGCGAAGCCTCTTCGCGCAGCGTGGCGACCCGGTCAAGATCGCGTGAGTAGTTGCGCTTGCCGATGGCGAACACGATCGCGGCGAGAAGCGGCGCGAAAGGAACCAGTTGCAGCGCGCCCAGCAGCCCGATCTTGTCGGCGACGATGCCCGTGAGGATCGCGGCGGGTGCGAGACCGAGCAGGTTGTTGGCGAGCGTGAGCGTGGCGAACGCGGAAGCGTGGATCGAGGGCGGCGTGAGATTCGCGACCATCGCGCCAGACGGGCCGGTTGCACCCGCGCTGAAGAACATGCCGGCGCCGATCAACGCGAGCTGCAGGGGGCCCGCCTCCATCCGGAAGCCGATCGCGAGCAGCGTGAAGCAGGCAAGGCAGAACGCGATGGCGGTGAGCCACTTCCTGTCGCGCGCGTTCCGGCTGATGCGGTCGGTCAGGCTGCCGCAGACGACCATGCCGAGGCCCGTCGCCATCACCAGCACTGCCGCGCCCATCGCGGCCTTGCCCGGCGCCATGCCGTAGTAGCGGTTCAGGAAGCTCGGCATCCATGCCCACAGCGCGGCCGGCACCAGCAGATGAAAGCCGCTGCCCACATACGCGCACACGATGGATTTCGTCGAGAAGAGTCCCTTCATCAGCGCACGGAAGCTCATGCGCATGCCGAGGCCCGGCTTCGCCGCGCCTTCGCCGGCGGTTTGCAGCGGCGCGAGCCGCTTTTCGGTGACGATCATCCGGTAGGCCACGACCAGCAAGAGCCCGAGACCCGCCATCACGCCGAACGCCGAGCGCCAGCCGAGATTCGCCGCAACAGCGCCGCCGATCGCCATGCCCATCACCGAGCCGAACGCGCCGCCCGCCATGAAGGCGGCGGTCAGCGTCGCGCGCAACCGTGCCGGGAAGATGCTGAGCACCACCGCGATGCCGACACTCCCATAAGCCGCTTCGCCAATGCCGACGAATGCCCGCGCAATCAGCATCTCGCCGAAGTTGGTCGAAATGGCGCAGCCGAGCGTCGCGATACTCCACATGGCGGCCATGAGGATGATGCTCTTCACGCGGCCCCAGCGGTCTGCCAGCACCGACAGCGGAAACGTGAGCACGCCGACCATCAGCGCGACCACGCTGCTGAGCGATCCGAGTTGCGTGTCGGACAGGCCCCATGTCGCCTTGAGCATCGGAAACACGGCATTCAACACCTGCCGCGACATATAGTCGGAAAGCAGCAATCCGACCGTCAGCGCGAACACCACCCAGGCGTAGGCGCGCACGTCACCGCGTGCTTTGGAAATTTCGCCCGTCGCGGGCTCCGCGTGCTGCATAAGCATGAACTGTCTCCTTCATGTGTCTCGTCAGCGGCTTTCCCTGCGCGCTCAGGCGCAGGGCCGCTTTACGATGGTTGTGATTCCCGCGATGCGAACCGCTCCGGTTTATGGATGCCGGTCACGCGGCGCGCAAGGGAAGATTCCGGACGCCCGCCTTGCGGTTGGGCGACATGCCGTTCGCGGCGAGTGTCTCGTCGACGGTTTCGTACTGCACGCCGATGCGGTAGATCTCACGCGCTTCCTTGCCGTTCGCGACCTCGCGGCCCAGTTCGCGCGCCACGCGCACGCACTGCTGGATCTGCTGCACCGACGTGAACCGGTTGCCGTTCTGGTCGATGATCGTGTCCTCGATGCCGCAGCGCGGATGCAGGCCCATCGACATCGCCATCATGTTGAACGGAAGCACGTTCTTCAGCAGCGACTCGGCCGTGAGCGTGCAGCCATCCGGCGCACGGTGTACGAAGTTGAAGAAGTTGAACGGGTTCGGGCCGTCGAAGCCGCCGCCGATGCCGATCCACGTAAGGTTGAGCGGCCCCTTGTACACGCCCTTGCGCACGAGGCGATCGAGCGTCTCGAGCGCATGGATGCCGGTCAGCTGGAAGTGCGGCTGGATGCCCGAGGCCTGCAGACGGCGCAGATGCTCCTCGACCCATGCGGGGCCGGCCGGCACCGTCATTTCGCTGTAGGCGGCCATGAATGCCGGGTTGGAGAGCGACGTGCCTTCCAGATACTCCGGATACAGCAACTCCATGATGTTCATCTGCGTGGTGTTGATCGCCACGGTCACTTGGTCGGGCTTCGGATCGAGTTCGGCGAGCATGTGACGCGTATCGTCTGACAGCCACTTCGCGGCCTGACCGTCGTCTTCCGGCGCGAACGAGATCGAGCCGCCCACCTGTATGATCATGTCCGGCACCGCCGCGCGCACGCCGGCGATCAGCTCGTTGAACTTCGACAGGCGCTTGGAACCCTTGCCGTCCAGTTCGCGCACGTGCAGATGCAGCACCGTGGCGCCCGCCTCATAGCAGTCGACGGCTTTCTGAATCTGTTGTTCCATCGTCACCGGAATGTCTTCGGGAAAATCTTCCGGCATCCATTCGGGGCCGTACGGCGCGACCGTGATGACGACTTTGTCCTGGTTCTCGGGGTGCAGCGAATCATCGAGGAATTGCATGAGTGGCTCCGGTAGGGAATGGGCTCCGATCCGCTCGCGGCGGGGACGCGCGTCGCGGTCGTCAAAGGGCGCTTTCGATAATCTGTCGCTTGCCCTTGCTTGATACGTATCCTATTGCTTGAGGGCCGCGCGCGCCCCTCTCGCGGTGAGAGGGGGAAGGGAGGGCGGCCCGCGATTCCCTCAGACGGTTTGAGGTTGCGAACGCCAGTCGCGGCGCGCGCCGGGCGGGAAAGGAGCGATCAGATGAACGGGCTTGCCAGAAGGATGATTGCCGCCGGAGCCGCACGCACGCTGGCGCTGATCTTGACTGTGTTCGCGCTGGCCGGAGCGTGCCCGGACCTGTTCGGCGAAGAAGCCGGCAATGCGGGCGGAAGCAACGCAGCGCGCCTGCGCGCCAAGTACGAAAGCCTGACGCAGCAACTCAGCCATAACCCGTTTCATCGCGAGTTGTACCTGGAGTCGGCGGAAACCGGCTCGTCTCTCAAGGGCGACATTTATGCCGTGGTGGACTATCCGTTCGCCACGGTCAACGGGGCGCTCAACGATCCGTCGCAAGGCCCCGCCAACTGGTGCGACGTGCTGATCCTGCATCTGAACGTGAAGTATTGCCGCCCATCGCCGAGCAGCAGCGGCGGCGGCACCCAGCTCATCGTGAACCTGGGCAGGAAGATCGAGGAAAAACTCTCGTCGACCTACCGCGTGCAGTTCGACTACCGGTCGGTCGCGACGAGCGCGACATACTTTCAGGTCGACCTCGATGCCGACACCGGGCCGATGAGCACCCGCGATTACCACATCGTGCTGGAGGCCGCGCCGGTCGCGGCCGGCCGGACGTTTCTGCACCTGACCTATTCGTATGGATATGGCATGGCGGGGCGCCTCGCGATGAAAAGCTATCTCGCCACGATAGGCAGCGACAAGGTCGGCTTCACCACCGCGCCGGATTCGTCGTCCGGCCAGCCGGAGTATATCGGCGGCGTCCGGGGACTCGTCGAGCGCAACACCATGCGCTACTACCTCGCGATCGACGCTTATCTGCAGGCGTTATCGAGCCCGGCCGACAAGCGCCTCGACAAGCGTCTCTCGAACTGGTTCGACGCGACCGAGCAGTATCCGCGCCAGTTGCACGAAGTCGACAGGAGCGAGTATATGAAGATGAAACACAACGAATACCGCAGGCAGCAAACGCCTCAATGAATGAAGCGTTCCCGGCAATGGCGGATGCTTGCGCGTCACGCTGACGCACCCCTCGCGAACCGTTTGCGCGCATCTGCGTGAGGCCTGAACCTTCAGAGCAGCCGCCAAGGGCGCGCCGCCGCCCACACTTCGGGCAGCCAGACTCCTCGTTTTCCCTATTCCCTCCCGCCGCGAGAGGGGTTCGGCCCGCAAGCTTTGGATAGTCTTGCATGAGTGCCAGCCGTGTGCTCCCGGCATGCGGTGTCCGAAAGAGACGCCGGACGAGCAAAGAGGGCCGTGAACTGTAAGCGTGCGCTTGCCAGATTGCAAACGAATTCCTGGACGGCACGCGTGAATGATTTTTAGACAATAGGGATATCTAATGAAAGCAAGAATGACTGGCGTTGCGGCTCTGATCGGCTTTACGTCCGCGGCCGCGCACGCTCAATCGGCGGTGACGCTTTATGGCGTCGTCGATTCGGGGCTGCTCTATCAAAGCACGGCGGCGGCGTCGTTCGCGCCCAATGCGCCCAATCTCGGCAAGGTGTATCGCTTCAAGGACGGCGGCATCTATTCGAGCGGCTGGGGCATCAAGGGCAGCGAGGATATCGGCGGCGGCTACAAGATCAACTTCAAGCTGCAAAGCTCGTTCGACAGCGGCACGGGCCGGTTCGGCCTGAGCGACACCGCCGGGGTCACCGCGCAATTCAACCAGTACGCGACGCTCGGCGTCTCGGGTCCGTTCGGCAAGTTCGATGCGGGCCGCCAGATCGTGCCGATGATCTGGGCGATGTACGACACGGACGTGCGCGGCGCGCAATACTTCGGCAGTATCCTGACCGCATGGCTCGGCATGAACCAGGCCGCGGGCTGGCCCGGCACGAGCACGAACGGCGCGATCGGCGCGCTGTATGACAGCAACGCGCTCGTCTACGAATCGCCGAAGTTCTACGGCGCGTCCTTCGCGCTGGAATACGCGCCGGGCGGCGTGCCGGGACACTTCCAGGGCGGCACGCGCGAATCGGCTGTCGTCAAGTATTCGAACTACGGCCTGAACCTCGCGGTGGCGTATTACAACGGCCATGACGCCAATCCGTTTCCGCCGACGTATCCCGCGTCCCCGGCCATTCCCGCGACAGGGCAGAACAACAACCGATTTTTCTACGCCGGAGCGCAGTACACGTTTTACGGTTTCTCGGTGTCCGGCTCATACGGCCATGGCAAGAACCCGGCAAACAGCAGCCGTGCCGATATCGATATGTATTCAGCTGGTCTCGGCTATCGATTCACCCCCGCTCTGAAGGTGACGTCCGGCTTTTATTACCTGAAGGACAACAACAACTCGAACAACCATTCGAGCGAGTTCGCAGTGGGAGCGGAATACGGCCTGTCCAAGCGGACGACGGCGTATGCGCAGGTTGGTTACGTCGACAACGACGGCACGATGAACCAGACGATCGTATATGGACAGCCCGTCGCGCCGGGCAAGTCGACGACCGCGGCGATGGTCGGCGTGCGGCATAACTTCTGACGATGCGGGCGCATATCGCGCACATTGCGCATATCGCGCACATCACGCCGTGGGCGTAGACAACAACGAACGGAGCAACGAATGAACGCAGCAAAGATATTCAAACTCGCCGGGGTGCTGATCGTCCTGGCATCGGGCTACGCATGGTCCCAGCCGGGCTCGGCAAGCGGCGCCCAGGCAGCTTCAGCGTCGCCCGCCTCGGGCGGGGCGGGTGCGCCGAAGCAGTCGAACCGCGCGCTGCGCAGGGCCGTGTATGCCTCGTTCGGGAAGGACAAGTCGATCGATGCGGGCAGCATCGGGGTGAGCGCGAAGAACGGCGCCGTGACGCTGACCGGCACCGTCGACGAAGCCTCGCAGATCGAAAAGGCGGCAACGCTCGCGAAGGGCGTGCCCGGCGTCGTGTCGGTGCAGAACAAGCTGACCGTGAAGCGAGCCTTCAGCCAGTAAGCGCACACGCGCGGCCATACGAGCGACGCGCACGAACCGCGTCATCATCCGGCGACCAATGGGCCGGGCCAAGGAGATTGAGATGCAGCACGCAGTATCCGAATCAACGCAGTCGGCATATGCCTATCCGCTTCTGGTGAAGCATCTGCTGCATACGCCGTTCACGCAGGCGCTCGATCAGGAGATCGTGTACCGCGACGATTTGCGCATGACGTATCGTGACCTGCGCGAGCGCATCGCGCGCCTCGCCGATGGCCTCTCGAAGCTCGGCGTGCGTCACGGCACGACCGTCGCGATGATGGACTGGGACAGCCACCGCTACCTCGAATCCTATTTCGCCGTGCCGATGATGGGCGCCGTGCTGCAAACCGTGAACGTGCGGCTCTCGCAGGCCGAGATTCTGTACACGCTCAACCACGCCGGCGCCGAGGTTCTCGTCGTGCATACCGACTTCCTGCCGGTGGTCGAGGCGATGAAGGATCAGCTCGAAACCGTGCGCACCTTCATCTGGATCGACGAGAAGGGCAGCGTCGCGCCCGCGCACACGATCCCGTTCGCCACCGAATACGAGCAGATGCTCGCCGCGAGCGCCACGCATTATGAGTTCCCCGATTTCGACGAGAACACGCGCGCGACGACCTTCTACACCACCGGCACGACCGGCTTGCCGAAGGGCGTGTACTTCTCGCATCGGCAGCTCGTGCTGCATACCATCACCGGCATGGCCGCGTTCGCGAGCCCGGTCTCGGGCCAGCGCTTTCATCGCGGCGATGTGTACATGCCCATCACGCCCATGTTCCATGTGCACGCGTGGGGCATTCCCTTCATTGCCACGGTGCTCGGCGTGAAGCAGGTCTATCCGGGCCGTTATCTGCCCGAGCGCCTCGTGAAGCTGATCCGCGATGAAGGCGTCACCTTCTCGCACTGCGTGGGCACCATTCTGCACATGCTGCTCGTGTGCCCCGACGCGGCGAGCGTCGACCTGTCGAAGTGGAAGGTCGTGATCGGCGGCGGCGCGCTGCCGCAAGGACTGGCGCGCGCGGCGCTCGAGCGCGGCATCGACGTGTTCGCGGGCTATGGCATGTCGGAGACGTGTCCGCTTCTGAGTCTCGCGCAACTGAGCCCGACGGAACCGCCGAAGGATCTCGACGACGAAGTGCGCCTGCGCTGCAAGACCGGGCGGCCTCTGCCGCTCGTCGATCTGCGCATCGTGGATGAAGAGATGCGCGACCAGCCGAGCGATGGCCGAGCGAGCGGCGAGATCGTCGTGCGCACGCCGTGGCTCACGCAAGGCTATCTGAAGAACCCCGATGCGTCCGCCGAACTGTGGCAGGGCGGCTATCTGCACACGCAGGACATCGCGAGCATCGATACGCAAGGCTATCTGCAGATCACGGACCGCATCAAGGACGTGATCAAGTCGGGCGGCGAGTGGGTGTCGTCGCTCGAAATCGAGAGCCTGATTTCGCAGCACCCCGGCGTTTCGGAGGTGGCGGTGATCGGCGTCAAGGACGAGAAGTGGGGCGAGCGGCCCGTGGCGCTGGTCGTCCTCAAGCCCGGCTACGAGT
Organism: Caballeronia sp. 11_S32; assembly: GCF_056930355.1. Classification (NCBI taxonomy): domain Bacteria; kingdom Pseudomonadati; phylum Pseudomonadota; class Betaproteobacteria; order Burkholderiales; family Burkholderiaceae; genus Caballeronia; species Caballeronia sp. 11_S32. The sequence goes on along the minus strand of NZ_JBXOWH010000004.1, from coordinate 778,950 downwards.
TGCCCGTTTCAGGCGATGACATCAGAAAGCACGTCCTCGACTTCAGCGAAACCGGGCGGATCTCGAAGTATGCGGTGCCTCAGGTCGTGAAGTTCGTCGACGAGCTGGAGAAGACGAGCGTCGGCAAGCTGAACAAGAAGCGGCTGCGCGAGCGGTTCGCTGCGTGAGGGAAGGGCGCCTTTCGGCGCCGCTCCTTGAATCGAGGTCGAGATGAACATTCTGTTTCCACACATTGACAGCATTTATGTGGGCGAAGGCCCCATCTATTTCGATGCGATCGTCGACGGCGTCGCGGTCAACTGCGTCCTGACGGAGCATGCGCTGGCCGCGGCCGCCGGTGTCGATCACATCATTTCCCGGCGCGAAGCATTTGCCTTCGGGCAGCCCGCGATCCGCGAAGTCGTGGCCCGGAGGGCCAGGCATATGACAGTCGGGCCGATCGTCATTACGCGGGCCGAGCTCCGCATGTGAACGCCGCAGGGCATCATCGAGACTCATGGAAATCATCACGAACATGAAGCAGTCCACTATCAAGGCGACACTCACTTTCAGCGACAACACGCCGAGCGTCGAAATGCCGATTTACACGGGCACGATGGGCCCGGACGTGATCGACATCCGCAAGTTGTACGGTCAGACCGGCAAGTTCACGTATGACCCTGGCTTCATGTCGACGGCGGCTTGCAATTCGGCGATCACCTATATCGACGGCGACAAGGGCGAGCTGCTGTATCGCGGCTATCCGATCGAGCAACTGGCCGTGAACGCCGACTTTCTCCAGACCTGCTATCTGCTGTTGAAGGGCGATCTTCCGAACACCGCGCAGAACAAGGAATTCGTGGACACGGTCACGCGTCACACGATGGTGCACGAGCAGATGCACTTCTTCTTCCGCGGCTTTCGTCGCGACGCGCACCCGATGGCCGTGTTGACGGCTGCTGTCGGCGCGCTGTCGGCGTTCTATCACGACTCACTCGATATCAACGATCCGCAGCATCGCGAAGTCTCCGCGATCCGCATGATCGCGAAGCTGCCGACGCTCGTTGCAATGGCATACAAGTACAGCATCGGCCAGCCGTTCGTGTATCCGAAGAACGAGCTGTCCTACAGCGCGAACTTCATGCGCATGATGTTCTCGAACCCGTGCGAAGAGTACAAGGTCAACGACGTGCTCGTGCGCGCACTCGACCGCATCCTGATCCTGCACGCCGATCACGAGCAGAACGCGTCGACCTCCACGGTGCGTCTGGCCGGTTCGTCGGGTGCGAATCCGTTCGCGTGTATCGCGGCCGGCATCGCGTGTCTGTGGGGCCCGGCGCACGGCGGCGCGAATGAAGCCGCGCTGAACATGCTGGAAGAGATCGGCTCGGTGGACAACATCCCTGAGTTCATCAAGCAGGTGAAGGACAAGAACTCGGGCGTGAAGCTGATGGGCTTCGGTCACCGCGTGTACAAGAACTACGATCCGCGCGCGAAGCTGATGCGCGAGACGTGCCACGAAGTGCTGAACGAACTCGGCCTGCACGACGATCCGCTCTTCAAGCTCGCGATGGAGCTGGAAAAGATCGCGCTGGAAGACGAATACTTCGTGTCGCGCAAGCTGTACCCGAACGTCGACTTCTATTCGGGCATCGTGCAGCGCGCGCTGGGCATCCCGACCTCGATGTTCACGTGCATCTTCGCGATGGCGCGTACGGTCGGCTGGATCGCGCAGTGGAACGAGATGATTGCGGATCCGGAGCAGAAGATTGGTCGCCCGCGTCAGCTGTTCATCGGGGAGGAAAAAAGGACGGTGGCGTGAGCGGGGGTTTTAGGCGGTTGCCGGGGTCGCGTGGCCCCCGAGCAACCGTCAGTCGTCAGACGGCGGCTGCACCACGGCTTCGATGAGCTTCAACCGATCGACTTCACGCATGCTCATGGTGATCGTCTCGATCTCGCTCATGGCCGGCCCCCGCGGGTTGCGAAAACCAGATCAGCTTGACCTCGAAACGCCTCAGGTGCGACATCTGTACTTGGCCCAAGTACGTCACTACAACTTTGCCGCAACATAAAAATGTTCGCTAATTTATGTTATGTCAACTGCGATACTCGTGTGTTCCCGACTGCTGATCACCGACGAAGCTGCGTCCCGGCGTGAACGGGCATCAGATCCTCGCCGACGCAACGGAGAAGCCCGGCATGAACGTGGGCGGCCACTGGAAGCACTTCAAGGACTGGCCGCATGCCCAGCGGCCAGACGAAAGCGACGCCGCCGCTTCGAATTCGCTGAAGGGCATCCATTTAACCATGGTGCAACGCTTCGGCGTTTCCTCGCTCCCTCGCGTTCGCATCGAAAGCATAAAACACCGGACTACGAATGAATCCGGCGCCGATACCGGTTCGGCCTAACGCTCCCCCAGCCATATCGCCACCACAAGTCCAAACACCCTGCCCAACCCCAAAACGCCTCTTCAAAAAATTTTCGCCCGAAAGCTCGCACAACGCGAAACTTTCCCCTATAATTCGCGGCTTCCGTAGGCTCGTAGCTCAGCTGGTTAGAGCACCACCTTGACATGGTGGGGGTCGTTGGTTCGAGTCCAATCGAGCCTACCAACGCATTTCTTCAAACGCACCGTCGCGATTTTCATCGCCTCGGTGCGTTTTCATTCGTGCGCAGTATTCGGATCGGATGAGCGTCAGTCCCAGCAATTCCGGAACGCCACCGCGACGATCACCGGCACGGTCAGCACGAGCGGAATCGCGAAGTACGGCACTTCCATGTGGACGATCCACGTGTAGATCAGCCACGCGACGCCGAGCGCCAGCGTGGCGATGCCGATGAGCGCCGTCAGCACGTTGAGCGTGCGAGGCGACATCCGCTTGCGAGAGGTTTCTTTGCCCGAAGGAGTTTCCATGGCGGCGGGCGCATTCGAGCGCGAGACAGGTACGCTTCGATTTTATACCCCAGGCCCGCCGCCGTACTACTGCGCGCGCTGCATGCACCGTCCCGGAAGCGCGCTCAGATATGAAAGAGTTGCGCCACCAGCGCCGCGCCCAGAAACGTCCCCGCGTTTGCCACGAACGACACCAGCACGATACGCCAGCCAAGCCTTCTGAACGCCGGAATGTCCTTGGCGATCGAGAGTCCGGCGAAGGTCAGCATTGGCGTCGTCACGCCCAGGAAGTCGTTCTGCGCACTGAGCGTCGCGATCTGCGCGCCCCACGGACACCACGGCGATGTCAAAAACATCGCGACGATCGACACCCAGCACACGGCCGGAATCTTGCGGCCGGTCGCCTGCGCGATCGCGTCGCCGACGATCGTCGCCAGCACCATGATCGCCATGCCGGGCAGTCCTTGCAGCGGTGTCGTGCCGTGCGTGATCCAGTCGGCGACGAGCGCCATCACCGCCGTCACGCCCCAGGCGAGCATCTTGCCGCCATAGCCGAGATGAGGCGCCTCGGTTTTCACATCGCCCAGTTTCGGCGCGGATGAAACCGCCTCGCGCGCGCTCGATGCCTTCGTCGTGCGCCCGATCAGCGGCTCCAGCAGACGATAGCCCCACACGGCCATCGGCAGCGAAATGAAGAGCGTGAAGTACGTGCCTATGGTCGTCGTGATCAGGTTGCTCGCCGCCGCGAACGTCAGCACGGATTTCGCCGTCTCCGGGTCCTGCTGCGCCGCGATCGCGCCCGATGCCGCCGCCATCATGCTGCCGGAGCCAACGCCCGATCCCATCGCGAGCGCGAGCGGATGAAAGATATGCAAGCTCGCGACGAAACCCGCGAAGATCGCGATGAACACCGCGCCGAACACCGTGCCCGTCAGATATTCGGCGAGCACGCCGCGTCCTTCCGCCGAATCCATGCCGTATTTCTCGCCGATGATCGCAAGGCTCGGCTCGCGCCCGACCGAAAACGTCGCGCCGATCGCCTCGCGCTTGATCCCGAGCAGCAGCGCGAGCGGCAGTCCGAGCAGGATCGTGCCGACGAAGTGGCCGAGCTCCTGGAACGCAAGCGCCCAGCCCGCCGCGGCGAGTTTCGGCAACGCGCTGCCGACCATCAGCCCGAGCTTCGAGACGAACAGCAGCAGCGCGGGTTGAAGAATCGCGGCCGCATAGAACTGGCTGCGCACGTCGAGCCGCGCCGGGCTTTTCCAGCGCTCGGAGACGAGCCCGAGCGCGGCGCCGAGCAGGAGCGCCCAGATCATCGGCAGCAGGATGACCTTGCCCGGGCCGATCTTGAACGTGAACGACCCGATGAACTCCGCGATCAACAAAATGACCGCCGCATAGAAAAAGAGCTTCGCGGTTCTCAAGCCACTTCCTTCCGCGCGATCCGCGCTCAACGTGCTTTCCATTCTCTTCTCCCCTGATTGCCCGCGCGATGCCGTCATGGCGGCGCGCGAGCGCTGTGGTCATAGATAGCCGAACGTCGTCGCCGGCTCCTTCGCCGTTTCGACCCACACGCTCTTGGTCTGCGTGTATTCGTAAAGCGCCTCGACGCCGCTGGATCGTCCGTAGCCGGACAGGCCATAGCCACCGAACGGCGACGCGACGTTGATCGTCTTGTAGCCATTGACCCAGAACGTGCCCGCGTCGACCTGGCTCGCGACGCGATGCGAGCGCGCGACGTCGTTGGTCCACACGGCGCCCGCGAGGCCGAACTCGGTGTCGTTGGCGATCGCGATGGCTTCTTCTTCAGTATCGAACGGAATCGCCGCGACCACCGGGCCGAAGATTTCCGTGCGCGCCACATCCATTTCGTTGGTGACGTTCGCGAGCACCGTCGGCGGGACGAAGTAGCCCGCGTCCGAGCGCTCCGCCGTGCCCGCCGCGAGCGTCGCGCCGGCCGCGACGCCCTTCCCGATCATCGACATCACGTGGTCGTACTGCCTGCGATTGTTGATCGGGCCGACTTCGGTGGCATCGTCGAGCGGCGCGCCGACCTTGATCTTCTTCGCGCCCGCCGCGACCATCGCGACGAATTCATCGTAGATGGAGCGCTGCACCAGCAGACGCGAGCCCGCGACGCAGCTTTGCCCCGCGCCCGCGAAAATCGCGGCTTGCGCGGTCAACGCGGCGCGCTTCAGATCCGCATCGGCGAAGATGATGTTGGCCGATTTGCCGCCCAGCTCCAGCACGCACGGCAGCACGCGCTTCGCGGCGCTTTCGGCGATGCGCGCGCCCGTCGCCGGCGAGCCCACGAACACCACCTTCTTCACCGCCTTGTGCGCGATGGCCGATTGCGCGACCGTCTGCCCGAGCCCCGCGAGCACGTTGATGAGGCCCTTCGGCGCACCGCCGCGCTCGGCCAGCAAGCCGACCGCGAGCGACGTGAACGGCGTCAGCTCCGAAGGCTTCAGCAGCACGGCGTTGCCCATGGAGATGGCGGGCGCGACCTGCCAGCCGCACGTGAACACCGGCGCATTCCACGGCGTGATCTGCAGCACGGTGCCGGCGGGCTCGCGGCGCGTGTAGTTCAAATGCGAGGTCGGCACGGGAATGACATCGCCATAAAACTTGTCGGCCCAGCCGCCGTAATACTCGAACATCTCGGCGACCTTCGCCACTTCGCCACGGCAATCGCGGATCGGCTTGCCCGAGCCGAGCGATTCCAGCCGCGCGATCTGTTCCGCTTCCTTGCGAATCTCGCGCGCGATCTCGAACATCACGCGGCCGCGCGCCGCATGCGTGAGCGCCCACCATTGCTTTTGCGCGCGCGTGGCCGCTGCCGCCGCCTGCTCCACGACCGCCGCACCGCCGTCCTTGTACGCGAGGCTCGGTTTGCCGGTGGCGGCATCGTAGAGCTGGATGGTGTCGCCCGCGCCTTCGATCAGTTCGCCGCCGACATACGAGCCGATGGTCTTCGCATTCGGAAAGAAGTGCGCGAAGGCGGCGAGAAGCTGTTCTGCTGCGTTGTATTCCATGTCCGGATGTTCCCCTTACTTCGATTCAGTGAACTGCACGATGCGATTGAAATCCTCCGCATCGCCGATGCTCGCCTCGCTCGCCGCCCACAGGCGCCCCGCTTCCTTTGCGATCGGCGCGTTCTCGTGGACGCTGTCGAGCAATGCCATCGCGAGACGCACGTCCTTGCGCATGAGCTTCATCGTGAAGCCGGAGTCGAACTTGCCGTTGAAGATCCACGTCGGATAGTTGGTGAGCGTCGCGCTGTTGCGTCCCGAGCCGCCGTTGAGCGCCTCGACGAGCTTCTCGGGATCGACGCCCGATGCCTTCGCCGCACGCACCGCCTCGCTTGCCGCGAGCAGATGCACGCCCGTCAGCATATTGTTGATGATCTTCGTCACGTGCCCCGCGCCGACCGGCCCGACGTGCACGCGCTTCGCGCTGATCGCGGCGAGAATCGGCTCGACGGCGGCGACATCGGCGTCCGAGCCGCCGAGGACCATCGTCATCGTGGCGGTCGCCGCGCCTTTCGGGCCGCCGCTCACGGGACCGTCGACGAAGCCGATGCCGCATTCGGCGAGCGCGGCGGCGACTTTCTTCGTGCTATTGGGGTCGGCGGTCGTTGTATCGACAACTATCAGCCCGCGCCTGCCGCTCGACGCCACGCCGCCTTGGCCCAACACCACTTCCTCGACGATCGCGGAAGTCGGCAGCGACAGGATCAGCACGTCGACTTCGCCCGCGATCGCCGCGACCGACGCCCGCGCCTCGATGCCGTCCGCCCGCAGCGCCTCGGCGACGCCCGGCGCCGCATCGAAGCCGAGCACGCGATATCCGCCGCGTTTCGCGCAAAGCGCCATGCCCCGCCCCATGTTTCCAAGACCGATCACACCCACCGTCTTCATCAGCGAACTCTCCTTGTCGTGCGCGCCGCGCGTTTTTGCATTGCTGTCATATTCGGCCGGTGAAGCCGTACAATCAATCAACGCCAATATTGGATGTGTTCTAATTTTCAGAACACTCGATACCGCCATGACGGACAAGCTCACCGACAGCCGCATCGTCTATTTCTTCGAGGCCGTGCGCTGCGGCACCATTCGCGCGGCGGCCGATTACCTCAACGTCGCGCCATCGGCGGTGAGCCGGCAGATCGGCCTGCTGGAGAAGGAGCTGGATGCGGCGCTCGTCGAACGGCACGCGCGCGGTGTGAAGCCGACCGAGGCCGGGCAATGCGTGATCGAATACTTTCGCGAGCAGCTCGCGCATCGCGACGACTTGCTTTCGCGCCTGCAAGAATTGCGCGGCTTGCGCACGGGCCAGGTGAACATCGTCCTCGGCGAGGGCTTCGTGTCCGATCTGCTCTCAGGGCCGATGCAGCAGTTCTGCAAGCAGTACACCGGCATCAAGGTCAATCTCGATCTCGGCGGCACCAATGACGTGATCCGCAAGATTTCAGAAGACGAAGGCGAGATCGGTCTCGTCTACAACCCGCCGCAGGAGCCGAAGCTCGTGTCGCGCGCGATCAAGCGTCAGCCGATGATGGCGATTGTCGGCGCGAACTTTCCGCGCAAGGAGCGCAAGTCGATGACGGTGCAGGAACTCGCGCAATATCCGCTCGCGGTGACGCACGCTTCATACGGCACGCGGCAGATGCTGCAGGCGGTCGAATATGCGGAGAAGCTGCGGCTCGATCCCGTCGTGACGACGAACTCCATCGCCATACTCAAGCAGTTCGTGAAGTCGGGGCTCGGCATCACGGTGCTGCCCGCGTTCGCGGTGACGAGCGAGATCGAAGCGGGCGATCTCTTCGCGATCGAAATCGGTCACCCGATTCTCGCCGATGCCGAAGCGCATCTCGTCACGCGCGCGGGACGCCGGCTGTCGGTGGCATCGAACAAGATGCTGCAACTGATGACTGCGCAGATGCGGGCGTTTCGCTAGTCCGCTAACATCGTGTCGGCACACAAACAAGGAGGACAAGGCATGATCGACGATACCGACAAGAAGCACCTCATCCGCTGCATCGAACTGGCGCAGGAAGCGCTCGACGACGGCGACGAGCCCTTCGGCTCGATGCTCGTCGCGAAGGACGGGCGCGTGCTGTTCGAAGACCGCAATCGCGTGAGCGGCGGCGATCATACGCGGCATCCTGAGTTCGCGATTGCGAAATGGGCCGCGGAGAACGTGCCCGAGGCCGAGCGCAAGGACGCGGTCGTGTATACGTCCGGCGAGCATTGCCCGATGTGCTCGGCCGCGCATGCATGGGTCGGCCTGGGACGCATCGTGTATGCGGCGTCGACGGAGCAGTTCACGCGCTGGCGGGCGGAACTCGGCGCGAAGCCGGGGCGCGTGCGTCCGTTGGCGATACGGGACGTGATCGACGATACGGTCGTCGATGGCCCTGTCGAGGCATTCGCCGAACGCGTGAAAGCGCTGCACGTGGCGCACTATCGCAAGACGAGCGCTCAATAGCAAATTGACATGGGAAGGCCGGCGGCATCGGTCTCGATCGCATCGGGAAGACGGCACGCTTGTCCTGCCGCGATGCGGCGCGCGGTCCATAGCACGGCGAAGGCGTCGAGCACGTCGTCGCGTGAAGCTTGCGCGGGTTTGCGCGCGGACAGCGCCGTGTCGATCGCGCTGCCGAAACATTGCACGAGCAACGCGTGACGCAATGCAAATCCCGGCGCATGCGCCTTGCTTTCCCGCAGGCCGTGCGGCGGTCCGCCCTGTTCCATCCGCAAACGCATGAAAGCCAGCTCGGGATGCACTTCGAATACGCGTGCTGATGCATCCGTGCGCGTGCGCAATATGTCATCGACTTGCGCGATCTTGTTGCGGATGTGAAAGGCCTGAATCGAAATCCGTTTTCCTGATTCGGCTCGATTGATCTCGCAAGCCTCGCTGTACGTTAGTGCCGCGAGCGCCGCGCGAACCGGCGGCGAAAAGACGGAGCTTGCGCGCGGACGCCCGAGCAGTTTGCGTGCAAGCGCATCGCAGGCGCGCGCGCCGTTTGCCGCGAGACCGATCGGGATATCGACGGCCACAATGGCATTGGCGCGTTCCCTTTCGAGCAGTTCTTCGAAGCGGCTGACGACGCTCGTCGTGATGTCTCCCGTGCGCGCGCACTGCCTCACGGCAAACCAGCCGCCCTTGCAGCCATCGACGCCCAGCAGATCGGCGTGTGCAGTGAGTTCATCGTTCATGTCGCGATCGTATCAACGATCGCGGGATCACGCGTCCCCTTCCCTCACTGAAGAGGCATGCCGGCAGAGCGCCGTGACTTCCATCGACATATAGGGAAACAAGGGCAGACGGCTCAGCACATCATGCAAATGTGCGGGGCTTTCGACATCGAAGATGCTGACGTTCGCATAGCGTCCCGCGACGCGCCAAAGATGCCGCCATACGCCTTCGCGCTGTAGCTGCTGCGCCATTGCCTTCTCTTGCGCCTTGAGTTCGTCGGCGCGCGCGCTTGCCATATCGTGCGGCAAATGGACCGTCATTTCGACGTGAAACAGCATGTTCGCTCCAGAAGTTGTTCGACGCTCCGCCGTCGCCGGCGAAGCCATGACAAATGACCGATCAGACCGCAGCGCGCACGCGCTCCACTTCCGTGCCCGGCACATCATCGCGTTCGCTGCAAAGCGTGAAGTCGAAATCGATCAGCGCGAAGCGCCCTTCCACGCCATACGGCTTGCCTTCCGCGCCTTCCGCTTTCTTCACTTCGGGCACGAGTCCATCGCGCGTGGCGAAAGCGAAGTCGTCCCACAGATACGGATCGCCGTCGATATTGATCTGCGTCGTCAGCTTGCGATAACCCGGCGCCGACACGAAGAAATGAATATGCGCGGGACGATGTCCATGACGTCCGAGCTGATCGAGCAATTGCTGCGTCTTGCCGCCGGGCGGCACGCTATACCCCACAGGCACGACGCTCGTGAACGCGTAGTTCCCTTGGCTATCGGTGCGGATCGAGCGGCGCAGATTGAATGCGGACTGTGACTTGTCGAAGTACGAGTAGTTGCCGAGATGATTCGCGTGCCACACTTCGACGAGCGCATTCGCGAGCGGCGTGCCGTCCTCCGTCAGCACGCGGCCGCGCATCACGAGCGTTTCGCCGGGGCTCGTGCCGTCGTCGAGGCGCGCGTGCCCCACGGATTCCGGCGCGCCCGCCACATAGAGCGGCCCTTCGATCGTGCGCGGCGTGCCGCCTTCGAGACCGGCCTTCGCTTCCTTTTCGTCGAGACGCGCATCGAGGAAGTGCTCGAAACCGAGGCCCGCCGCGATCAAACCGAACTCGCCGTTCTGGCCCGTTTCGCCGAGATAGTTCAGCGCGGCCCAGAATTCGCCCGGGGTCACGTCGAGGTCTTCGATCGTGTAGAAAAGATCGCGCACGATGCGGTTCACGATCGTCTTCGTGCGCGCATTGCTTTCGTTCGTGGCGCTCTCGTTGATCTTTTGCAGCAGCGCGTCGATGGTTTCTCGGTTCATTGCAATGTCTCCGTGAGTCGGTATGTGTGGGGGTTGCGTGTATCAGTTCATTGCGATGCTTGCGCCGCGTTTCGAATCCCGGCGCAGGCGCTCGATGCGTTCCCAGTCGAGCGTGATGCCGAGCCCCGGCCCTTGCGGCAAATGAAGCGCGAAGTTCTCGTAACGCAAGGGTTCGGTGAGAATATCCTCGGTGAGCAGGAGCGGCCCGAATAGCTCCGTGCCCCAGCGCAATGCGCCGAACGTGCTGAACAGTTGCGCCGATGCGATCGTGCCGATCGCGCCTTCGAGCATCGTGCCGCCATAGAGATCGATGTTCGCGGCCCGCGCGATCGATGCGACGCTCGCCGCGCCCGTCAATCCGCCCGATTGCGCGATCTTCACCGCGAAGACATGGGCCGCGCGCGTGCTCGCGAGCGCGAAGGCATCGGCGGGGCCGTGAAGCGCTTCGTCGGCCATGACGGGCACGTGCGCGAGATCCGTGAGACGCTTGAGCCCCGCATGATCGTTCGCGGCGATGGGCTGCTCGATCAAGCCGACGCCCGCGTCCGCGAAACGCTTCGCGGCCCATACGGTCTCGCTCTCGCTCCATGCCTGGTTCACATCGACGCGCACGTCGCCGCGATCGCCGAGCGCCTGCTTGATGGCGATCACATGCTTCACGTCATCGGCGAGGGCGCGCGTGCCGATCTTCAGCTTGAACACGCGATGCCTGCGTCTTTCGAGCATCTCTTCGGCTTCGTCGATATCGCGTCCCGTCTCGCCGCTCGCGAGCGTCCACGCAACATCGAGGCGATCGGTCACCCGTCCGCCGAAAAGCTCCGACAGCGGCACGCTCAGGCGCTGCGCTTGTGCATCGAAGAGCGCGGTCTCGAGCGCGCACTTCGCGAAGCGATTGCCTTGAAAGAGGTCGCGAACCTTCGCCATCGCCGCGCCCGGGCGGCTTGCGTCCACGCCCTTCAACAAGGGCGCGAAATACGTATCGATGTTGGCCTTGATGCTTTCAGGACTTTCCTCGCCATAAGCGAGTCCGCCGATGGTCGTGCCTTCGCCGCATCCCACGATGCCGTCGGCGCACATCACGCGCACGATCACGAGCGTCTGGCAGTTCATGGTGGCGACCGACAGGCGGTGCGGGCGAATCGTCGGCACATCGACGAGCATCGTTTCGATCTTTTCGATGCCGATGAGAGGGAATGACACGAATGCGTCTCCGGTTCGTTGGTTCTGCAACGAAATTAAACGACGCACTTATATCGGTCAAATCAATCATATATGGCGTTGCGCATCCATCAGATCGATTTGAAGAAACGGCTGCCCAAGCGAAAAAGCCCGGCGGGGAATCATCCCGGCCGGGTTCAAGCACGCCCTCGGAAATACTTAGAAGTTATGCCGTATGCCGAGCGTCACGGACAATTGGCGATCGCTGTTCGAATTGGGCAGATTGGGAATCTGCGCGTAATTGGCCGGGCCGCCCGTCGCGGGATCGATGCCGAGTCCCGTGCCCACCGCCTTCTGCATGATCGCGACACCATACAGCGCGGTGCGCTTGGACAGCGCGTAGTTCGCGCCGAGGTTCACCTGATGAAAGCGAGTCGATGAACCGCCATCCGGCTTCGCATTGTTATAGATGTAGGCGAGCCCCAGTTGCAGGAAAGGCGTGGCCGCATACGTCAGGTTCACTTCACCGATATCGAACGCGATGTTGCGGCCCTGCGGATTGGCGCTATCGGCGAAGTACTGGCTAAGCTCCAGACGGCTATGCGTATAAGTAAGCGCGATGGTCGCCGGCCCTATCGCATACGATGCGCCCGCGCCATACGCCTTCAACGCTTCGGCATTCTGCAACTGGCAAAAGAGCGCCGACGGATTGGAGCAGGCGAAATCGCCGATATAGCCGTTGGCGCCGCCCAAAGCCGCATCGAGCGGATTGCGCAGGTTCAGATAGCCCGCGCTGATGGAGACCGGCAAGCGCGTATAAGCCGCGGCAATCGAATAGCCGCGCCTTTGCGCGAAATCGCCCGCCACACCGCCGAGACTATACGTGCCGCCGAGCGAGAAACCGTTCCAGTCCGGGCTCGTGTACTTGATCGCGTTGTTGAAGTTGAACGCCTCGTTCAGATTGTCCACGTCGCCGATGTGCGAGCCGTAGAGCGTCGCCCACGAATTGCTCGACACGTAGACGCCAAGGAAATCCGAATACGAATCGTATTGGCGCCCGAACGACAGCGTGCCGAATTGCTCTTGCGCGAGGCCGACCCAGGCCTGACGATTGAACAGCGCTCCGCCCTGAACAAAGCCTCCGCTGCCCGTATAGAAGCTGTTCTCCACATTGAATTTCGCTTGCAGGCCGCCGCCCAGATCTTCCACGCCGAGCAGGCCGAAGCGTGAAGGTACGAGATTGCCACCCGAGAACGCGAAGTTATGCCCCGAACCAACGCTGCCGTCCGCGTTGGTGATTTGCTGATTGCTCGTGTAGGTCAGCCCGGCATCGACGGTGCCGTACAGCGTCACCGTGCTTTGCGCCGACGCGCTCGCGCATACCGCGAGCGCCGCCGTCGACATCAGCTGACGCGCGATCGTTCTAGTTATCATGCGAGCGTCCTCATGCGTAGTTGATCAGCACCGACTTGGTTTCGGTGTACATGTCGATCACCGCGCGTCCCAGTTCGCGCCCGAAGCCCGATTGCTTGAATCCGCCGAAGGGCATCGCGTTGTCGAGCAGCGAGTGGCAGTTCACCCAAACCGTGCCCGCCTTGATGCGCGGCACGAGCTTATGGATCGCAGAGAGATTGTTCGACCAGATGCTCGCGCCGAGTCCATACGGTGTGTCGTTCGCCTTCGCAACCACGCTGTCGATATCGCTGAACGGCATCGCGACGAGCACGGGCCCGAAGATCTCCTCGCGCACGACCTTCATCGAATGATCGGTATCGACGAGCACGGTCGGCTTCACGAAGAAGCCCGCGCCTTCCTTGCGCGCACCGCCCGCGATTGCACGTGCGCCTTCGTCGCGGCCCGCTTCGATATAGCCGAGCACGCGATCCATCTGCCTCGCGGAGACGAGCGGCCCGATCTGCGTCGATGCATCGAGGCCCGGCCCCATCGGCAAGGATTGCGCGATCGCGGCGACGCGCTCCATCACGCGGTCGAAGACTTTATCGTGCACATAGACGCGCGAGCCCGCCGTGCAAACCTGCCCCGAGTTGAAGAAGATCGCATTCGCGACGCCTTCCGCCGCCTTGTCGATATCGACATCGGGCAGCACGATCACCGGCGACTTGCCGCCCAGCTCCAGCGACATGCGCGTCATGTTGTCGAGCGCCGCATGACCGATCGCCTTGCCGGTCGGCGTCGAGCCCGTGAAGGCAATCTTGTCGATGCCGGGATGACGCGCGAGCGCCGCGCCCGCCGTGCGGCCGAGGCCCGTGACGACATTGACGACGCCCTTCTCGATGCCCGCCTCCTCGATCAGCATCGCGAGACGCAATGCGGAGAGCGGCGTATCTTCGGCGGGCTTGAGCACGACGGTGCAGCCCGTGGCGAGCGCGGGCGCGAGCTTCCACGAAGCCATCAGCAGCGGAAAATTCCACGGAATGATCGCGCCGACGACACCCACCGCTTCCTTGCGCGTATAGCCGAAGAAATCATTCGACGGGCTATAGGGAATCGATGCCTCCAGCGTGCTGCCTTCTATCTTTGTCGCCCAGCCCGCCATATAGCGGAAGCATTGCGCAGCCATCGATACATCGAGGCCCTGCGCGACCGTCACGGGCTTGCCGTTGTCGAGCGATTCGATTTCCGCGAGCTCGCGCGCATTCGCTTCGATCAGATCCGCGACGCGCAGAAGCAGACGCTCGCGATCGGTCGGCTTCATGCGCGACCATGCGGAATCGTCGAATGCGCGGCGTGCGGCGAGCACCGCGCGATCCACATCGGCTTCATCCGCGCTCGGCACGCGTGCGAGCAATTCGCCATCGGCGGGATTGATCACGTCGAGCGTCGCGCCGCTTGCGCTTTGAACCCATGCGCCGTCGATCAACATCTTCTTCGCCGACGCGAGAAACGCGCGCGTCGAATCGAGCATCGCGAGATGCTGGCTGTCATTCATTGTGCTGTCTCCTAGTAATGTTCCGGGACGGCGTTCACGCCGTTCTCCTGCAATTCCTTCACGAGCTTCGTGCGCGTGCGCGCAACATCGGTGAGCGCGGGACGCCGATGCGCCGCGATCTCCTCCGCCGTATAAGGCTTGAACGATGCGGGCCGCGACTGCTCGTTCATCGTCACGAGCAGCCAGTTCAGGACATTGGCGAGCTCCGCGTCGCTCAATGCCGAATTGGCCGCGCCGGGCACGCGCATCACGAACTGGCGGCCTTCGGGAAGCGAAACGAAATGCCCGAGCGACTCGCGCAACGCGGGCACCTTGCCCGGAATGCCCGAGCCATCGGCCGTGTGGCATCCCATGCAGTTGAGCACCCAGTCCTGACGCGCCCGTGCCGCGTCGTACGCTTGCGCCTGCGATGCGGCCGCCATCGACAGCGCGGCGAGCATCGCGGCGACGAGGGCCGCGCGCGGCTTCATAGCCCGAGGCCCTTCACGACCGCATCGCGCCGCTGATGCACGGCGGTCTGATCGAGCGGAGCCGCGCGCCAGGCCTTGACCTCGACGGCGTCGAAGGGCTTGGCCGAACCGTGCTGCGCGTTCAGATCGAAGACGACGTAATTCAGCACGTCGGCGATCTCTTCATCGGAGAGCGATGCGAAGCTCGGCATCTTGAAGTTGTAGCTCTTCTCCTTGACCTTGATCGGCCCGAACATGCCGTAGATCACGGTATGTCCGAGTTGCGCACGGCCATCGGGCGAACCCGCATATTTGCCGGGATACTCGACGAGCGGCGGCGCGAGACCGTCCATGCCCTTGCCGCCCGCCTGATGACAAACGGCGCACTTGCCATCGAACGTGGACTTGCCGCCGGGGTAATGCACCGTTTGCGCGAACGAGCCGGAAGCGAGGCTCATCGCGCCGGCGGCGAACGCCGCCATCCATACACTTGCAGTCTTCATTGCGTTGCCGCTCCCAACAGGACCGATACCGAGCAGTGGTAGTTCGAATTGCCGTTCGCCATGCACCAGTTGATGTCGTTATTGAGCGAGAGCTTGTAGAGCGGCTTTTCGCGTTCGTTGCGATTGCAGAAGCAGCGTCCGCAACTCGTCTTGCCGCAGCAGTCGTTGTACGAGACGATGTAGTCAGACCCGTCATGCGGATTGCGGCAGGTGCCGATCCACGTGATCGGCGAAGGCGTCGTGCCCGGCGGGCAACTGCTCGACGTGCCGCCGCAGCAGCTGCAGAGCCAGCCGTCGATTGCGCAATACTTCCAGTAGTCGCAGCTCGTCGGGTCATCGCTTGCCGATGAACCCGGCTTCTTCGGCTCCGTCGCGTATGCGGTGCGATCCACCGGCAGGAGCGGCACCATCGCCGATCCGACCAATACCTTGCCGAGCTTCGCCATCGCGCTGCGCCGCGAACTGCGCTGCGCGACGCCGCGCGCCTTATGTTCGAAGAATGAATCCAGCCATTTCATGGACGCTCACCTGTATGAATGAATGATTTATTGGCGTCTTCAGGCGTGCTGCCCGACCTGGCCCTGATGTTCGTGATGCTCGTGATCGTCGTGCTTGCCATGGACGAACTCCTGCAGCGACGCGACACCACGCTCCTTTGCTTCGAACAGGCTTTCCAGATGTTCACGCGTATTCACGAGGCCCTTGGCGCGGACCTTGCCTTCTTCGTCGAGCAGAACCGCATAAGGCAGCTTGCCGATCTGATAAGAAAGGCCGAGCTCTTGCGACAGCACATACGGGTATTGCGAAAGACCGGACTTGCGATAGAACGCGGAGTGTTCTTCGAATTCGCCATCGCTTGCGAGCACGATGTCGACCGAGCCTTCGCGCGCCTGGATCGACGGCAGCAAGGGCAGCAGCTTCTTGCAGACCGGGCATGTCGGCGAAAGGAAGAAGACGAGCGTGTTGCGCTTCGAATTCGACAGACCGCCCACCTTCACCGCGCGGCCGGCGATATCGCCGAGCTCGAACACCGGTGCAATGGCGCCGACTGCCGGGCCCTTGTCGATCATCAGTGCGCCCGCGGGCATCATGCGTTCATAGAGAATGCCGACTTGGCGAACGAGTGCGAGACAGATCGCGCCGAGCGCGAGCAGTGCGGCCCACGACAGTGCGGCCGAAATCATCAGGGCGGTTTGCATCATGAATTCCTCAGAGAATCGAGCTTGGGAAGATTGACGAGCAGCACGTCGAGCGTGAACCACGCGGCGACGGCGAAAAGCGTGCAGGCGCCTGCGCTCAGATAGTCGAACCACATGAGCGCGCGGCCGGTTGCAGGAACGAGCGCGGCGGCGGCGAGCGCGGCCAGCATGAGCGCGCGCGCGACATGCCACCAGCCGATCGACTTCGGCGTGCGTTCCGATGCGCGCGCGGCGATGAAGCCGGAGCAGCCGCAATCGATATCGGTATGGCCGCGCAGCACGTTGATCGCGAGCGCCGCGCCGAAGAGCGTGAAGAGCGCGATCAGCACGATTGCGCCGGGCATGCGCGTATCGGCGAACAGCAAGCCGATCGCGCCCGCGGTTTCGAGCAGCGGAAACACGAACGACAAGGGCGTCACCGCAAACGACGGCAGCAGCGCGAACCCTTCGAGCGATGCGCGAAAACGCGACGGCTCGCGCCACTTGGGCACAGCGCTCGCGAGCGCGATGATCGTCGCGGACGCGATGCACACCATGAGAATGACTGGATCGATCATCGTGTCACCTCAAGGATTGAGCAGCAGCGTCGACGTCGTGCCGAGCTGCTTCTCGACGTGCTGGCGCTTGCCTGTCGTCGCATCCAGCACGACGAGGTCGGACGTCGGCGTGAGGCCGTAAAACAAGGGCTTTTCGTCGGTGCTCACCTGAATCGCGAGCAGCGGATCGATCTTCTGCTTCGCGAGATCCCAGCGCGCCACGCGCTTCTTGCTCTCTGTGTCGTAGACCCAGATCTCCGTGCCCGGCTCCTTGTGCGAGCCGTCCGGGCCCTTGTGCATCGCCACGTACAGGCGATGGTTCGCGACATGCAGCGCAGTCTGCTGCAAGCCGCCGGGACGCCAGCCTGCCTTGCGCTCCTGAGCGCTCAGCATGGACCACCACGCGCCGAACACCGGCGCATCGCCGGAAAAGTCGGCCGTGCGCACGTTGCCGTTGAAAGTCGTGAACACGTACTGGTTGCCGTCGCGCACCGCGTTGACGAACGCGGGGTCCTTGTCCACGTCGATGAACGCCTCGGAGAGCTTGCGGCTCGCTTCCTTGCCTGCCGCATCGAGCTTGATCGTGAGCGCCTTGCCGCTCTCGCACAGCGCGGAGAAGCGGTCGTTGCCGCTCGGGTACGCGAGCACGCAGCCGTCGGTGTCGATCTCGCCGACGACCTTCTTCGCGGCCGTATCGATCACAGTGACGGACGTCGACGGCGTGATGTTCGACACATACAAACGGCTGCCGTCTTGCGACAGGATCGTGTTGTAAGGCGTCGGCACTGCCTGACCGTGCTTGGCCGGGATTTCGATTTCACCGGTCACTTCGAGCGTCGTGTTGTCGATGATCTCGACCACGTCCGTGCGTGCGCCATGGCTGCCGCGCGCGAAGTACGTCGTCGCGACATAGCTCGTCTTGTGATCGGGCGAAATCGCGAAGCCCGGTGCAAAGCCGCCATCGATCTCGCCGATGAAGCGCTTCGTGTCGCCATCGAAGACGTGAACGCGTGCATCGGTCATGCTCGCGAACGACACGTCCGCCACGAACACGCGATGCGGGCTGAACGGCGGCACCTTCGCCACCGTCAGTTCTTCCGGCTTTTCGGCCGCGCCCGCGTGTGCCTGACACGCAAGCAGTCCATACAATAAGGCCCCCATCGCGGCGGCCAGCCGTCTCAGCTCCATCTGTGCTCCTCCTTGTTTATCGTCGAACTGACTCTAAAGATGACAATAAAAAAGAGCACTTCGGAACCGGCAGCGCGTGCGTGCCGAAATGGAGCATTCGAAAGGGAGCCGACAGAGACGCGCGCTCACGCGGCTCATCGAGCTCCATTTTTGAAAGGGAAATGCCGATTCGAGCCGCGCCGATGCGGCTTGCAATCGTCAGAAAGGGAATGCGCTTCGCTTCAGCGGGCGCGCAGCGTTTGAGAAGGAAGCTCGCCGAACAGGCTTTTGTAATCGCTCGCGAAATGGCCGAGGTTCGAGAATCCCCAGCGCATCGCGGCTTCGCGCACCGGCACTTCGCTTTGCGATGTCGTCGTCAGCAGGCGTCGCACCTGCGCGAGACGCACGGCGCGCAGATAACTTACCGGATTCATCTGCGTGACGGACTGAAAGCTGTTTTGTACGGTCCTGCGGCTCACGCGCAGCTTCTCGCACAGATCCAGAACCGAAATCGGCTGCTCGGGACGCGCAAGCACGAGATCATGCGCGCGCCGCACCACATCGGCGCGGCATGCATAAGTGAGGCGATCTTCGTGACTCGGAACGTGAAAGGTCAGCAGATCCAGAATGCTGTCCGTCACGGTCTGCGTGAAGCGATGCGCGCCATCGCCGGAAGAAAAGGGATCGGGGTCCGCGAGCACGGTCTCCACCGCCGCGATGATGCGCTTGCCCGCGCGTGCCCCAGCAACGCCGGGAATGCTCAGGACGTGCCGGTTGAGGATTTCGTCCTGGACATCGATGCCGGCCGCGTCGGCCGCCGCGGCGAGCAGTTTCGTATCGATCGCGATGCCGAGCATCGACATATCGGGCGGCGAGTGCAGGAGGAATTCTCTCGAGCCCGGCGCGACGACCAGTGCGTTCTCATCGACCCTTACGCCCTGAAACGAAAACGGCGCACCGCCGCCGAGCACGAGACCGAAGGTGACGAAACCCGCCGGCAATTGTCCACGCTGAACGATACGAACGTTCGCGGATTCCTGAAAAACCTGCACGCCAGCGACCGAAACCTGCTTCACCGTGCTGCGAAATGCGCCCCCGCCAACCTGGTCATAGCGCTGCTCCCAACCCGTCAGCGCGTGCGCGTGGCGGTCGGCATCCTCGAAGGTTTCATAATTGGCGTACATGCCCTCCTCCTACAACTTGCGTCGCCATCGATGCGACTGCTTATAGATTCTCGATTTTTTTGGCGTCAAGCTTTGTGATTGTTCTCGAATGTCGCGCGCTGCGCAATTCTAGGAATGCACGATTGAAAAACAATCGCGAGCGTGCGTAGGCGCCGGCATGATCGCACGCACTTCAGACATTACTTTAAGTCTGCATTCAACTGTCCATCGGGGCAAATCAGCCAAAAACGCATTCGTCGATAAAACCCGCTGATGCTGGTTTTACATTTGCCGCGCTGATAACCCGACACCTTTTCGGCGAATTTGACGCCGATATCCGTCGCATCGACACTGCCCGCCAGGCGAAAGCTTTCGAAAGCATCGGCAAGGAATCCACATCCGACTCGCATTCGCGCGGCGCTGGCCCGCGCGAATGCCCGCGCACGTCCAAAGACCAGCATTCATCGGAGACACACGATGCATTCCCCAAGCACCATGAAGCCAAACGGCAAACGCTATACGTACGAATGGTATGTCGTCGTGATCTGCATGCTGGCCTATGTATTTTCATTCATCGACCGCCAGGTGCTCGCGCTCATGATCGAGCCGATCAAGCGCGACCTGCATCTCACCGATACGCAATTCAGCCTGCTGCACGGCTTCGCGTTCTCGCTCTTCTACGCGGTGATGGGCATGCCTATCGCCTATCTCGCGGACCGTTTCGCGCGCCCGCGCATCATCGCGACAGGCATCGCGTTGTGGAGCATCGCAACGGCGGCGTGCGGCCTGAGCCAGAGCTTCGTGCATATGTTCGTCTCGCGCATGAGCGTCGGCGTGGGGGAAGCCGCCCTTTCGCCCGGAACCTATTCGATGCTCGCCGATTACTTTCCCAAGGAAAAGATGGGCCGCGCGGTCGGCATCTACTCGCTCGGCTCGTTCATCGGCGGCGGCATCGCGTTTCTCGTCGGAGGTTATGTGATCGCGCTGCTCAAGCACGCAAGCGTATTCACGCTGCCCGTCATCGGTGAAATACGCGCGTGGCAGCTCACGTTCTTTATCGTCGGCTTGCCAGGTCTGCTGGTCGCGTTCGTCTTCATGCTGACGGTGCGCGATCCCGCGCGCAAAGGGCTCGCGCAGGACGGCACGGGCAAGATCAGGCGTGTCGCGATGGGCGATGCGCTGCGTTTCATCGCGAGTCATCGCAAGACCTTTTTCTGCCATTACATCGGCTTCTCTTTCTATGCGATGGCGCTTTATTGCCTGATGGGCTGGACGCCCGCGTTCTATATGCGCCGCTTCGGCCTCACGCCGGTGGAGACGGGCTATATGCTCGGCATCGTGATGCTCGTCGCCAACACCACGGGCGTGTTCTGCGGCGGCTGGCTCAATGACTGGATGCTGCGACGCGGCCGCGCCGATGCACCGATGCGCGCCGCATGGATCGGCGCAGCGTGCATGCTCGTTCCGGCTATCGCCTTCACGCAGACCTCGAGCCTCAATGCATCGCTCGCATGGCTCGTCGCGGCGATGTTCTTCGCTTCGTTCCCGCTTCCGACATCCGCCGCCGCGATGCAAGCGCTCGCGCCCAACCAGATGCGCGCGCAGATCTCAGCGATGTTCCTGCTCGTGTCGAACCTGATCGGGCTGGGGCTCGGCACGACGCTCGTCGCGCTCATCACCGACAAGGTGTTCGGCTCGCCGCTCGCGGTCGGCCATTCGATGGCCGTCATCAACGCCGTGGCGATCGTGCTTGCCGTGCTGCTGCTCTTCATCGGGTGCAGGCAGTATCGATCGAGCCTGGATCGAGAAGCGCGTGAAGCGCGCGTCACGCTCGATGTCGTGGACACACGTGAGAACGTGCCCGATGATATCCACGGAATTGATGCCAACCGCGCTTTTTAATCTATTTTGCTTATCCGACGCGGGACGCTACGCTCGACGCATCGTCCCTCGAACACACTGGAAAGGCATCATGCAAGCTCAAACCTTCAAAGTTCGCGTCGACGCGTTGTGCGAGGAAGCGCACGGCGTCCGCTCATTCAGCGTCTCGCGTCTCGATGGCCTGCCCTTCGACGCCTACGAGCCCGGCGCGCATATCGACGTGACGAGTCCCTCGGGCATGACGCGCCAATACTCGCTGTGTGGCGATCCGGCACGCCGTGAATCGCACCTCTTCGCCGTGAAGAAGGAAGCGCAATCGCGCGGCGGCTCGCGCTCGCTGCATGACGAAGTGCACGTGGGCAGCGAGCTGTCCATCGGTGCGCCGCGCAATCTCTTCAGGCTCGAAGAAAGCGCGAGCGAGCATATCCTGATCGGCGCGGGCATCGGCATCACGCCCCTGCTTTCGATGGCTTATCGTCTCGTCGCGATCGGCGCGCCCTTTACGCTGCACTATTTCGCCCGCAGCGAGACGCATGCGGCCTTTCTGCCGCTGCTTGCACGCGCGCCGTTCGACAAGCATGTGAAGCTGCATTTCGGCGTCGAACGTGAGGGCTTGTCCGATGAACTCGACGCCTCATTGCGCGATGCGGACAAGGGCGCGCACGTCTATACCTGCGGGCCCGCGCCGTTCATGGATGTCGTGGTGGGGACCGCACAAAAGCGCCTGCCCGCCGCTGCCATTCATCTCGAACGCTTCAAGGCCGAGCCGCCAGCGCAAGCGGATAGCGCGCTCGATACATTCGACGTGCAGCTCGCGAGCACGGGGCAAACGGTGCGCGTCGATGCCTCGACCTCGATCGTCGACGCGCTTGCGTCGATAGGCATCGAAGTGGATACGTCATGCGGCGAAGGCGTGTGCGGCACCTGCATGGTCGATGTCGTGAGCGGCGAGCCGGAGCATCGCGACCATTGTCTGAGCAAGGCGGAACGCGCAAGCAATAGCGTGATTTGCTGTTGCGTGTCCCGCTCGCGATCGCCGGTGCTCGTGCTCGATCTCTGAAATCACAGTTTCTCGAAGCCCGCGAGGATGTCGGTCATCAGGCCGCGCATCCACGCGATGCCTTCGTCCTCGTGAAAGTGCTCATGCCAGTGCATCGTCACCGCGGCTTTCGGCAATTGCACCGGCAACGCATAGATACGGAATGCATCGTCGCGATTGAGGATATGCGCGAGCCGCTCGGGCAGCGTCGCGAAGAGATCCGTCACCGCGAGCACGCTGGGCACGGCGACGAAGTGCGGCAACGCGAGCGCGATATTGCGTCCCACTCCTTGCGCGCGCAATGCGTCGTCGAGCGCATGGTGGCTATGTTCGAGCGAACGCACCTGCACATGCGACGCCGAAAGAAACTGATCGAGATTCAATGTCTCACCTGCGGGCAAGCCCTTGCGCTTTCTCGTCATGCACACATACGGTTCCTCGAAGAGCAGCGCGTGACGCGTGCGCGGCAATAGCGCAGGCAGATTGCCGATGGCGAAGTCGAGCCGGCTCGAACGCAACGCCTCCTCGATTTCCTCCACGGGCAAGGGCTCCACCAGCAGCTTCACGCGCGGCGCGGCCTCCTGCAACGCCTGGCAGATCGCGGGCAAAAAGGCCATTTCCCCTGCATCGGAAAGCGAAAGACGAAACGTGCGATTGCTCGTCGCGGCGTCGAAGCGCTCTGCGAAGCGCAATGCTTCGCGCACGGTATCGAGCGCGCGACCGACGATCTCGGCGAGTTCGAGCGCGACGGGGGTCGGCTGCATGCCCGCGCGCGTGCGGATGAAGAGCGTGTCGTCGAAAAGCGTGCGCAAGCGGCCGAGCGAATAACTCACGGCGGGTTGCGAGAGCGCCAGCCGTTCTCCGGCTTTCGTGAGGCTGCGCTCCTCCACGATCGCCTGAAAAACGCGCAGCAGATTGAGATCGACATGATCGAGGGACGTCATCGGGAAACTCTCAAGATATCGACGGGATTTATCGGACAACCGTTTTTTAATCGATTTGACGCATGATCCTCGCAAAGCGAGACTGATGTCAACGAGAGGATGCGCCGATCTTCACCGACATCCTCGTGTTAGCCGATCAACCCAACCCCACATCGAACCGATGAGTACGCCGACCACCCAAATCATCGACACGAGCGCGCTCGGCAGCCGCGCGCAAGCGGACCGCATCGCGCCGTCGCTCTATTACGATCCCGAGCTCTTCGAAGCGGAGCTCGAGCGCATCTTCTATAAAACCTGGATCTGGGTCGCGCATGAAAGCGAATTGCCGAAGCCCGGCGATTTCGTCACGACCACCATCGGCCGCCAGCCGGTGATCGTCGTGCGTGACAAGAGCGGCGCGGTGCACGTGCTGCAGAACCGTTGCCGCCATCGCGGCGCCACCGTGTGCGAAGAGCACAAGGGCAATGCGAAGGGCTTCACGTGCCCCTATCACAGTTGGTCGTATGCACTCGACGGCACGCTGCGCGCGTTGCCCTATGGCGACGGCTACGAAGGCGTATGCGAGAAAGGCGATCTGCCGCTCAAGAAACTGCGCGTCGGAATCTATCAGGGCTTGATCTTCGCGAGCTTCAACGAAGCAATCGAACCGCTCGAGGATTTTCTCGGCGGCGCCAAGCCCTGGATCGATCTTTTCATGAAGCAAGGCGCGGGTTATCCGATCAAGGCCAACGGCGAGCACAAGTTCAAGTTCAAGGGCAACTGGAAGATCCAGCTCGAGAACACGACCGATCTTTATCACTTCCCTGTCGTGCATAAATCGTGGATGAAATCCATCGACGACGAAACCGCCGCGGCCATCACGAGCTTCATGACGAGCGACGAAGCGTTTTGCCGCTCGCTCGGCAACGGGCATAGCCTCGCGGTGCTGGTGCCCGAGATCGTCGATCTCGACAAGGACGACGGCGCGCCCTTGCCCGAGCGCTTCAATGATCTCGCCGCGAAGCTCGCCGAGAAACATACGCCCGAGGAAGTGCGCCGTATCGTGCGCTCGCTGATGGGCGTGGGCTTCAACCTGAATCTCTTTCCGAATCTCGCTCTTTCGATGGCGTTCTTCCGCGTGCTGCGGCCCATTTCCGCGGCAGAGACGGAGATTCGCCACGTCGCGCTGGCAATGGATGGCGGACCGGAAGAAGCGAATCGCGTGCGCCTGCGCATTCACGAACATTTTCAGGGCCCGTTCGGCTTTGGCAGCCCCGACGACGCCGAGGCATGGGAGCGCGTGCAGCGCGGCTCGCATGCGGGCCCCGATGTGCCGATTCTCGTGAATCGCGGGCTGAATCGCGAGACGACATCACCGAATGGAGAAAAGACCGCGCACGCCACGGATGAAACCGGCATGCGTGAAGCCTACAAGCAATGGCGCGCAATGATGGAGCAGGCATGATGGACGATCGCAACGCACTCTTCTCTCAACAGATCTTCGCGCGCGCGATCGAATTCATCTGGCGCGAAGCCGAACTGCTGGACCGGCGCGACTATCGTGCATGGCTCGATCTGTGGGATCCATCGGGCTTCTATGTGGTGCCGATCGATCCGGACACGACCGACTACGCCGCGACGCTCAACTATGCCTACGACGATCAGGACATGCGTGAGAAGCGCGTGCAGCGGATGACGTCCGGCTATTCGGCGTCCGCGTCGGATGCGGCGCGCACGGTGCGCACCGTTTCGCGCTTCACGTTGTCGAGCGATAGCGCCGATGTGGTCGAGGTGAAATCGTCGCAAGTAATCGTCGCGTACAAGCGCGGCGTGTCGACGATCTTCGCCGCCGATCTCACGCACAAGATCAGCATGGCGAGCGGCGAACCGAAGCTCGTGGAGAAGGTTATCCGCCTGATCGATTCGACCGAGGCATTGAGCGCGGTCGGATTCCTGCTCTGATCGCTGAATGTCGTGTCAATCCGGACAATGGGACGAGGGCAACGCGAAGCAGCATTCGAGACCACCGCCTGCTGCGCGTTGCGCCCAGATGCGTCCTTCATGGCGCGACACGATGTTCTTGCACAGCGACAAGCCGATGCCGTTGCCGCCCGCCTTCGACGAAGAGAAACCGTCGAAAAGGCGTTCGAGCGCATCGTCGGGCACGCCCGGTCCGTTGTCGATCACATGCAGTTCGGCGGCTGCTCCGTTCAATACAGTGGCCAGCGTGACGATGCCCGCCGACGGTTGCGCGCCCGCAAGCGCCTCGACCGCGTTGAACGCCAGATTGAGGATCACCTGACCGATCAACACGCGCTCGCAGCGTATCGGCAGCGGCTCGCGCCATTGTTCGATCTTGACCGTCACGCCTTCGTCCCGCGCGCGCAACTGAATGAAGTACGCGACGTCCGCGAGCACGTCGCGAAGATCCGCCTCGGATTCGACGGGTTCCCGCTTCACGATGAACTCGCGCACGCTCTTGATGATATGCGCCGCATGCTCCGCTTGCCGGTCTGCCGCGCGCAGGCCCCAGATCGCGCTTTCGATGGAATCCGGCTGCGAGAGCCGCTGAATCGCGCCCTCGATGAAATTGCGCACGGCGGCGAGCGGCTGGCTCAGCTCGTGCGCGATCGCAGTCGACATCTCGCCCATCGCGTTGTAGCGGCCCGCGTATTCGAGCATGCGCGCTTCGTTACGGCGTGCTTCTTCTATCGCGACCTCATCGCTGATATCGCGAAAGTGCACCAGGATGCCATCCTCGATGTCGATGCGCCGGCACGTGATGCGCAGCCATCGCTTCGCTCCGTCGCGGCGCGTGATCGCATAACGCTGCGCGGGCGTCGAATGCTGGCGCGTCGCACTGCGCAACTGCACGATCAGCCGCTCGCGATCCTCTTTCGTGCAATAGTCGAGCGCGACGCCGAGCGGCGCATCGCTTGCAACGCCCAGCACGCGCCGTCCGGACTCGCTGATGAAACCGACCTTGCCGCGCGGCGTGAGCACCGCGACGCCCTCGCCGAGATCCTGCATGTATTCGCGCAAGCGCGCCTCGTAGCGGCGCAGCTTCTGGCGCATCGCGTCTTCCGCGCTGATATCGCGGAACTGCACCATCACCACGGCGCGCGCCGACAGAGGCACAAAGGTCGCTATCGCCTCGGACAACATGTCGACACCCGCACGCGAGCGATAACACCACTCGTAACTTTGCGGACCTTCCGTGACCGAACGGTCCATCGCATTCACCGCAATTTCGCGCCGGTATTTGATGTCATCACGCGTCATGTCGTGCGCCTTGAGCGGAAGCAGTTCCTCCACAGAAAAGCCGAGCGCGACACAAGCCGCCCGATTCGCCCAGACGATGGCCTTTGTGTCAGCGTCATGCAGAAGCACGCATTGCGTCAATGCATCGAGCAGGCGGCGGAAATCGTCTTCGGCGGGAAAGTTCATGGCGAGGCGCGAGAAAAACATGATTGCAACGATAACCATAGCATCGGCGCGCGCCGGACGCCTCTAAAGATTTCTTTAGAGAACCGGGGTGCTTCACCAGATAACACGCATGCCTTCCCAATTGTTTCCGTCTTTTTGCGTTTCTAGACTGGCATCAAAGCGTGCGACTCGAAAGCGCCCTCATTCATCCATGTGAGTCATACGAACGAAAAGGAGACGTCCCCATGTCATCTTCCGCGATCGCCGTCGCTATCCGCGATGATCTGTCGGATCAAATCGATACCCTGACACTCGACGACGTGATCGCCGAGATCGCAGAACGCCGCGACGAATTCGACCGGCTATCGCATGTGCCGCGCGATGTCATCGCCAAGTTGAAGCGTGTCGGCATCTATCGCGCGGCGACACCGAAGCGCTTCGGCGGCGATGCTTGCTCGCCCGGCGAGTTCCTTCACATGATCGAGCGCATTGCGGTCGCGGACGGATCGGCCGCGTGGGTCGCGAGCTTCGGCTCCGCGAATCTTTATCTCGCCGCCTTGCCGCTCGCGACGCAAGCCGCGATCTATGCAGAGGGTCCCGATCAGGTCTTCGCGGGCGGACTCTTTCCCGTGCAGAACGCGCAGCCCGCGCCGGGCGGCTATCGCGTGAACGGCACGTGGAAGTTCGCGAGTGGCTGCAAGGGCGCGGACTGGCTCGGTGTCGGCATCGGCACGGGCAAGCCGGGCGAAGCGCCGGGCAAACCGCGCACAGCGGTGTTTCGTCCCGCGCAAGTGGAGATCGTGGAGAACTGGAGCGTCGTGGGCATGCAAGGCACGGGCAGTCACGATTTGCGCGTGACGGACGAGTTCGTCGCGGAGGACTGGACCTTCGTTCGCGGCGGCGAACCGACCGTCGATGAACCGCTCTATCGCTATCCGACCATCGCCTATGCCGCGCAAGTGCTCGCTGTCGTGAACCTCGGTCTCGCGCGCGCCGCGCTCGACGTGGCAAATCAGATGGCGGGTGGCCGCAAGACCACCACCGGCGCGCCGCAACTCGCGGATCGCGCGTATTACCGCATCGAGTTGGCCAAGGCGGAAGCGCAATTGCGCTCGGCACGCGCGTTCTTCTATGAATCGACCGACAGCGTGTGGCAGTCGATCCTCGCGGGCAATGAAGTCACGCCCGATCAGATCAGCCTGCTGCGTCTTTCCGCGACGCAGATAGCGCGTGAAGGCGCAGATGTCGTGAACCGCGCATACCGGCTGGGCGGAACGATGGCGATCTATCGCACGCATCCGCTGCAACGCCTGATGCGCGACGCGATGGTCGTCACACAACACGCCTTCCTCGGCGAAGGCAATTACGACGGCGCCGGCGCGGTGTTCGTCGGCGTGCCGCCGATTCCCGGTTATCTCTGATCCATTTTCATCGCATAACAAAAGGAGTAACGCTTCATGACCGATAACCGAAACCTGCCGTTGCGCGTGCTGTTCTGCTGCGGCGTCACGCAGAATTTCTTCGACTTGCCGCGCGAACAGATCGGCGAAGTATGGCAAGCCTACGGCAAGATGCTCTCCGCCATCGAAGCCATGGACAACGTGCGCGTGCTGGGCGTGATGGATGACGATCGCCTAGTCGTCGGCCAGTCCGATGGCGCGCCGTGGACCTTCTACATCATGGCCGATGTCGCGGATTTCGATACGGCCGTTGCCGTGTGCAATCTCTATCGCACGACGCCCGTCGGCGAATATAACTTGTGGCGCTATGGAAAGATCGAGGCGCGTGTGGGACGCGCACTCACGGTTCCGCCCGCCGCAGCCAATAATGCATGACGACATGACGCAAACCACGATCGATGCGTTGATGACGCGCATCGCCGCACTCGAAGCGCAGAACGAAGTGCGCAAGACCATCGCGCGCTATATGGCGTTGTGCGACGTCCCTTGCATGGCGCTGGATGGCGAATCGCTCGCCGCGCTCTTCACGGATGACGCCGTGTGGGAAGGTATCGGCCCGCAATACGCGCATAAGTTCGGGTGCCTGCAAGGACGAGCGGAGATCATCGGGATGCTGCAACGTTATCTGCCGCCCGCGCCGCACTTCGCCACCAACGTGCATTTTCTGACGTCGGAGCATATCGAAGTTAATGGCGATAGCGCCAGGGGCCGATGGATCATGCTGCAGGCATCGGGCTATGTCGATGAGAAGGCGGAACTCATCGCCGCGCGGCTCGATATCGACTTCATGCCTTCCGCGCACGATTCAAGTCGCGCGTGGCTGATTCGACACTTCCGCACCGAGCGTCTCTTCGACGCGCCCTGGCATGTGAACCCTCGGAAGGAGACGAAGGCATGAGCGCATTCATCAGCGAGTTCGATCTGTGCACGCACGATTGCGCCGATGCGCCGACCATCGCGGTCAAGGACAGCATCGATATCGCAGGGCATCCGACCACGGCCGCGAGCCGCGCGCTCGCGAGTTCGGCCGCTGCGGTAGAACACGCCGAAGTCGTCCAGCGTCTCATCGATGCAGGCTGGCACATCAAGGGCAAAACGAACATGCACGAGCTCGCGTTCGGCATGACCGGCATCAATGACTTCACCGGCACGCCGCGCAATCCGCAGGACGCCACGCGTATTCCAGGCGGATCGTCGAGCGGCTCGGCTTCGGCTGTTGGCCTGGGGCTCGTCGATGCCGCGCTCGGCACCGACACCGGCGGCTCCGTGCGCGGGCCCGCCGCGTGCTGCGGCGTGGCCGGATTGAAGCCGACATTCGGGCGCGTGTCGCGTCGCGGTGTGGCGCCCGTCGAAACGACGCTCGATTGCGTCGGTCCGTTCGCGCGGGAGATGCGTGTGCTGATCCATGCGATGTCCGCGATCGATCCCTCGTTCGATGCAGGCAGCGCGCGACGCGACGTATCGAAAGCGCGTGTCGGCATCGTCGCCGTCGATGCGGATGCGGGCATTCGCAAGGCAGTCGAGCATGCCATGCGTGGCGCGGGATTCGCGTCTCGCGGCATCGAACTCGAATCGATGGATGATGCCTTCCGCGCCGGTCTTGCAGTCATCAACGCAGAGACGTGGCATGCGTTCGGGCATCTCATCGATTCCGGCAAGCTCGGCGCGGATCTCGATGCACGTCTGCGCGCAGCATCGAATACCACGCCCGCCGATCTCGAAGCCGCGGAAAACGTGAGGCGCATCTTCACCGCCGCGGTGGATCGCGCGCTCGAAGATTTCGATGTGCTCGTGCTCCCCACTCTGCCCGCGTTTCCGATCACGCTCGAAGCCGCGCACGCGGGCACGTCGGTGATCGCGATGTCGTCTCTGATCAGACCGTTCAACTTGAGCGGCCATCCCGCGTTGAGTCTTCCTCTTCCGGTCGAAGGTTCATCGCTCAAGGCGGGCTTGCAGATCGTCGCGCGTAAAGGCGCGGACGAGAGGCTCTGCGCTGTGGCCGCGCATGTCGAAGCGGCGCTCGTTCAATAAAGGAACCAAGATATGTCCAACAGAATCGCGCTCGTCACGGGCGCCGCGCGCGGACTCGGCGCTGCAATCGCGCGCCGCTTTCACGCAGCGGGCTACAAGGTCGCATTGGCCGATATCGCGATCGAAGCAACCCAGGCGCTCGCACGCGAACTGAGCGTGGATGAAGACAGCGCGTTCGCGCTGAAGCTCGACGTCACATCGAAAGCGGATTTCGAGCACGCGCGCGATGCCGTACATGAACGCTGGGGCCGTATCGATGTGCTCGTCAACAACGCGGGCGCATCGAAGGTCGTGCCCGTGATGGAAATCACCGCCGAGCAGTTCGATCAGGTCATCGATGTCAATCTGCGCAGCGTGCTCTTCGGCTGTCAGGTGCTCGGGCAATACTTCGCGGATCGCGGCGCGGGCCGCATCGTCAATATCGCATCGCTCGCGGGACAGAACGGCGGCTCGGCGACGGGCGCGCACTATGCGGCCGCGAAAGGCGGCGCGATCACGCTGACCAAGGTGTTCGCGCGCGATCTCGCGGCGCATGGGGTGACCGTGAATGCGATCTCGCCCGGGCCGCTCGACCTGGCCATCGTGCATGAGAGCGTGCCCGCCGACAAGCTCGACAAAGTTATCGCTGGCATTCCGGCAGGACGTCTGGGCTCGGCCGATTACGTCGCCGATATTGCCGTTCTGCTCGCATCACCCGATGCGTACTTCGCGAACGGCGCCTGCTGGGACGTCAATGGCGGACTTTACATGCGTTAGCGCGTGCCTGATGGGCCGTCACGCGCGCTCGTCGTCAGGCGGGCTCCATACTTCGAGCACGTCGCGAACGAGCGTAGCGATGGACGCCGCGCCGAGCTTGTCCTTGATGCTCGCGCGATGCACGTCGACGGTCTTCACGCTGATCGAGAGATCGGCGGCGATGCGCTTGCTCGCTTTGCCTTCGATCACGCCGCGCAAGACTTCCTTCTCGCGCGCCGTCAGCGATTCGACGCGCTCGCGCAATTCGCGCTGCCGCTGGTCTTTCGCGTGCCGCTGCGTGGCGAGCTTCATTGCCCGTTGCACGCGATCGAGCATTTGCTGCGAGTTATACGGCTTCTCGACGAAGTCGATCGCGCCATGCTGAAGCGCACGCACGGACATTGGAATATCGCCGTGACCGCTCACGAAGATGACAGGCAAGGTCGCGCCACGGCGGTTGAGCTCGGCCTGCACGTCGAAGCCGCTGATCTCGGGCATGCGCACATCGAGCACGAGGCACGCGGGACGGCTCACGTCGAAGGCATTGAGGAAATCGGTGGCATTGGCGAATCCTTCCGACTTCACGCCGACCGAATCGAGCAGCCACGCGAGCGACGTGCGCATGCCGTTGTCGTCGTCGACGATATACACCACGGGAGCGGATGAATTCATGGCCAATGCTCTTGTCATGCTCGCTTCAGGGACCGTGCGTGCCGAGATAACCGGCTGTCTCATCGCAAGGTCTCGTTCTTATGGAGAAGCAATGATAACCAGCCGATATCCACTCCGAAAGCCCAATCTTTACCTCGATCGCGCGGGATAGGTAAAACCTTTAGTGCGTTCGGTAACGACGCGGAGAAAGCCGGCGGATCGTGCCGATTCTTTTTGTGCGGTTCAGCGCGTACGCTTGAATCACGATTTGATATACACACCTTGATGGACAACCGAAGAATGAATCGAACAGGAGACGCCGTTATGTCCGCGCTGCCCCGTCCCGCGCTCGTCGATATCGATCAGGCGCGCAAGCAGTTTCGCCAGGCCATGTCCCATCTCGGCGCCGCGGTAAACGTCATCACGACGACCGGAACGCACGGCCGCTGTGGCATCACTGCGAGCGCCGTATGCTCGGTCACCGATGCGCCGCCCACGCTGCTCGTCTGCATCAACCGGTCGAGCGCGATGCACGCCGCGTTCGCCGGAAATCGCAATGTATGCGTGAACGTATTGCCGGGACATCTCGAACAGATCGCGCGGCACTTCGCCGGCCTCACGCAATTGTCGATGGAAGAGCGCTTCTCGTTGCCCGTCTGGGACGAAGGCGAGAACGGCGTGCCCGTCTTGCGCGACGCGCTGGCGAGCCTGCAAG
Source organism: Caballeronia sp. 11_S32 (assembly GCF_056930355.1). Lineage (NCBI taxonomy): Bacteria > Pseudomonadati > Pseudomonadota > Betaproteobacteria > Burkholderiales > Burkholderiaceae > Caballeronia > Caballeronia sp. 11_S32. The sequence goes on along the minus strand of NZ_JBXOWH010000004.1, from coordinate 746,582 downwards.
GCACCATCGTCGAGGCGAAGGAAGTAGGATCGCATTCGGTGATGTTCGTCGAAACTCACGCGATTCGCGTACGCGACGACGGCGACAGCCTGATTTATTTCGATCGCAACTTTCATCGCGTGCCGCGCGTTTGTGCGGCGCAGTGACGTGTCATCGCCCTCTCTGCGTTAATTGATTACAGGAAGAGCGCTACCTATACTCCACGCGCAGACAGGCGAGTGAAAGGGAAATCGAATATTCGCACCGTTACACGGTGCTCGGGTTTTTCATCATCCGCACGTCATCACGCGTCGCCCAGGTCTGCATATCCGCCACTTGGAGATACGTGATGAACAAGTCCTTCAGGCTATTGGGTGCATGCGGGCTGTTCGCGCTGGTCGCGGCTCAACCTGTTTTCGCACAGCACGACAAGGTGATCGACGAAGCAAACGCCGCGTGGAATGCGGCATTCAACCAGGGAGATGCGCGGGCGCTCGGCGCCTTGTACGACGAAAAGGTGGTGGTGTCGCCGGGGAACGGAACCACCATTACCGGACGCGCCGATGTCGAGAAGTTCTATAAGGGCTTGTTCGACGCGGGCTTTCGCGATCACACGATCGATGTCGTCAGTGCGAATCGCGTCGGCAATCTGATCTATCAGACGGCGAACTGGACCGTCGTGGCGGAAAAGGACGGCAAGAAGACGCCTTATAAAGGCGTCGTGCTCAAGGTGCTTGCGAAGGGCGCGGACGGCAAGTGGCGAACGACCGCGCAGACCTGGAACGCGGCGCCATGACAGCAGTGCGCTTGCGGGCCTGAACCGGCTTCAGGCCCGCGAATTGCCGGATCAGTTCAGCGCGGAAAGACGCGCGTTCAGGCGCGCGCGCGTGATCGCCGCGATCTGCGCCAATGCCTCGTCCAGCTCCTGCTGCGTGCTGCGGCCGATGCGCCGCTCCAGCGCGCTGAATATGCCCTCTCGCGTGTAATGCCGCACGCAAATGATGAACGGAAAGCCGTGCCGCTCGAGATAGGCCGCATTGAGCTGGTCGAGCGCGGCTTCCTGTTCGATCGGCATCGCGTCCAGCCCGGCGCTTTTTTGCTCGGCATCCGAATCCGCCGTCATCGTTCCCGAACGGATGTTCGCACCGGACAAGAGCGGATGCTGATTGAGGAAGGCGCGCTGGCCCGTGGCGTCGAGCTTGCGGATGACGTCCATCATCGCGTCATGCAGCGCCGCTTCGGATACGAACGGACGCGCGCTCCACGCGCCTTCCGCCGCCTGCGGAAAATGCTCGAACACGCTGGCGAACGCGCCGACGAAGGCCGAGTGATCCAGCGCGTTGACCGGTTCGAGATTGATCGACTGTGACATGAACTGCTTTCTCCTATAAGGCACGCCGCATTCGCCTGGCGTCGATTGGCGATTCGTGCCGAGTATAGGAAGCGCGCGCGGCAGCGGCGAGACAGCCGATCCTATTGACCACATAACAGAACGCGATAGCCTCATTGACGATGCATGTCGCGCAGCGCGCGCAATTCCTGCGCGGCCGCCGTCAGCATGCCGCGCAGCCAGACATGCGAAGCCGAACGATGCCGCGACGGATGCCACAGCTGATAAAAGCGCATGAAGGGAAATTCGATCGGCGGATCGAGCACGGCGAGCGGCAGGTGTTGCGCGTGATAGTTCGCGAAATGGCGTCCCGTCGTGAGGATGAGATCGGTGCCCGGAATCAGGCTGGGGGCGAGATTGAAGTACGGGCAGCTCACGCGATTGTCGCGATGCACGCGCATGGTGCTGAGCCCCGTATCGACGACGCCGCGCTGATCGCGCGAATACGGCGCCGGCACGATATGCGACGCGCTCAGATAGTCCTCGGCATCGAACTTGCCTGATTGCGCGTACACGCTGTCGCGCGCGACCACACACACCACGTCGTCCTCCAGCAGCACGGACAAGTGCAAGTGCTCCGGCGGATTGGGCCAGTTGCCGATGACGATATCCGGCGAACCTTCGGAGAGCCCTTGCTCGTAATTGAACGAGGCCGAGAGCGGCACGGCGACGATGCGCGCATGCGGTGCGGCGCGCCTGAATTCGCGCACGACATGCGCGAAAAAGGGCGGCGCCAGATAGTCGGGCATGCCCACGGTGAAGCTTTGCTCGGTGGTGGCGGGATCGAAATGATCGTCGGACACGAGCAGGTTATCGAGAGCGCTCAAGGCGGCCTGCGCGCTCTGCGCGAGCTGAATCGCGCGCTCGGTGGGCACCATCACGTTCTTTTCGCGCGTGAGCAGCGGGTCGTTGAAGATGGCGCGCAGCCGCTTGAGCGCCGAGCTGATAGCCGGCTGCGACTGGTTCATACGAATGGCCGTGCGCGACACGCTGCGCTCGCCGATCAGCGTGCACAGCACGCGCAGCAAATAGGTATCGAATGGATCGTCGGTGCGATTCATGGTGAGTTCCGTGCCTGAATTGTTCGCCTGGCTGCGCCGCTATTCTGCCAGCCGGCATCGGCATAACTCATTGGTGGCGGCGGCGCTAGGGTAATCCATAGGTCGGAAAAGACGCCGTTAAAAATCGTGCGAAGCCGCGCCGTATAAGGCTTCGAAACCCATACACATGTTGCTATGGGGCTTATTGGCCCGCCCCCTGTTCCCGATTTTTCGGCCGTTTCTATACTTGCTTCCAACCGGTCGCACGGCCGTATCCGCGCGACGCAAACCGACTGGAAAGGAGAAACCATGTCGCTCATCAAACAGGAGATGCCGGTATTCGCCAGCGAGGCCGAGAGCGCCGAAGCGAGCGTCTATCGCAAGGTCTCATGGCGTTTGCTGCCGTTTCTCGGCGTACTCTGGGTGCTCGCGTGGCTGGACCGCGTGAACATCGGCTTCGCCAAGTTGCAGATGCTGGATTCGCTGCATTTCAGCGAAGCGGTCTACGGCCTCGGCGCGGGCATATTCTTTATCGGCTACTTCCTGTTCGAAGTGCCGTCGAACATGCTGCTTCAAAAGATCGGCGCGAAAAAGACGATCATGCGCATCACGATCTGCTGGGGCATCATCTGCATGCTGCAAACGCATGTCACCACGCCCACGCAGTTCTATGTCCTGCGCTTCCTGCTCGGCGCATTCGAAGCGGGCTTCTATCCCGGCGTGATCCTCTATCTCACGTATTGGTATCCGTCGCAACGGCGCGCGCGGGCCTTCGGCACGTTCATGTCGGCATCGGCGATCGCGGGCGTGCTCGGCGGTCCGCTCGCGGGCTGGATCATGACGTCGATGGGCGGCGTGCATGGCATGCACGGCTGGCAATGGCTCTTCGTTCTCGAAGGCATTCCGTCCGTGCTCGCCGGCATCTTCGCGTGGTTCTACATGACCGACAAGCCGGAGCAGGCGCGCTGGTTGTCCGACGATGAAAAGCGCGTCGTGCTCGACGCCCTGCAACGCGACAACGCCGCGATGGGCGAACGCGGTCACGACTGGCGCTCGCTCTTCACCAATCGCAAGGTGTGGCTCCTGATCGCGATCTTCTTCTGCCTGCTGTGCGCGAACTCGACCCTGACCTTCTGGATTCCGACCGTCATCAAGGACGTGGGCGTGAGCACGCCGATGGCCGTCGGCTGGATCGCGGCGGTTGCTTATCTGTGTGGCGCGGCCGGCATGATCATCAACGGCGCGCATTCGGACCGCAGCAATGAAGTGCGCTGGCACTTCAGCGGCGCGGCGATCGTGGGCGGCATATCGATGGCCGTGCTCGCCGTGCTGATGGGCTTCGACAAGATCTCGCCGGTCATCGCATTGCTGGCCATGACGGCATCGCTCGTCGGCACCATGAGCGCGATCCCCGTGTTCTGGCAATTGCCCAACCGTTATCTCGCGGGCAGCGCGGCGGCGATCGGCGTGGCGCTCATCAATTCCGTTTCGAATCTCGCGGGCTTCGGTGCACCCTACGCAATGGGCCTCATCAAGAACGCGACGGGCAAGGTAACAACCGGTCTGTATCTCGTGGCCATCATCGAAGTTATCGCCGCGGTGCTGGTGATCATTGGCATCCGCAAGCTCGGCAACAAACAAGGGGCCTGACATGCGCGACAAAGACACTTCCGCGGCTTTCGATGTGAGCCGCCGCCGCTTTGCCCTGCAATCGGTCGCGCTGGGCGGCAGCATGTTGATGGCGAAGACCGCACTCGCCGCCGACGCCCCAGCGGCGCCCGCGCCCAACCAGACGACGGGCCCGGTGCAACAGGACGGCCTGAGCCCGCGCCTCACGATGCACGGTCTCGACACGTGGCACGGCACGCCCGCGGCGGGCATGCGCGTGGACCTGTTCGCGATCGAGGACGGCAAGTCGAAGCTTTTGCAGACGATCACGCTAGCCGCGAGCGGCCGCAGCGAGCCACCGCTTCTGATCGGTGATGCGTATCGCGTGGGCACGTATGAACTGTTATTGCATGCGGACGAATACTTCGCCGCGCGCAAGGCGAATCTGCCGCAGCCGCTCTTTCTCTCGAAGATACCGCTGCGCTTTCGCATCACTGACGCAAACCAGCGCATTCACTTGCCGGTGTTGTTCGGGCCGTGGAGCTACAACTATTACCGTGGCAGTTGAGCGGCACATCAACGAAACGCGAGATCAGGAGACACATCATGGCCGCAGGCATCACCACGCATGTACTCGACGTCGCGCTCGGCAAGCCCGCCGCCGGCATGCAGATCGAACTGTTCGACGTCGGCACGCAACCGCCGACGCTGCTCGCGCGCACGCGCACCAATCGCGACGGACGCACCGACGCGCCGATTCTCCCCGCTGCGCAGGCGCGCGCCGGCAATTTCGAATTGCGCTTCTGGGTCGCGGACTACTTCAAGACGCCCGACGTATTCGCGGATGTCGTGCCGGTGCGCTTCACACTCGCGGATGCGGCGCAGCACTATCACGTACCGCTGCTTTGCTCGCCGTGGAGCTTCGGCACTTATCGGGGGAGTTGAGGCGCCGTTCTCCTTGCTTTACATGCCCTGCATCATCGATCAGAATGGAAGCGCGATCGCGTCATCATTCACGATGATAAAGGGGCATATCGATGGAACTTCGACACTTGAAGATCTTCTGCGCCGTGGCCGAAACAGGCAGCTTCACCGCGGCGGCGGAGAAAGTGCACAACGTTCAGTCGAATGTCACGATGCGCATCAAGGAGCTGGAAAGCGAACTGGGCCAGCAATTGTTCGTGCGCTCCAAAGGCGGTGTGGTGCTCACTTCCGCCGGGCATACGTTTCTGGGTTATGCACGGCGCGTGCTGCAACTGATGGATGAAAGCCGTAGCGCCATGCTCGATGCCACAACGCCGAAAGGGCCGCTGCGGCTCGGGTCCATGGAAACCACTGCTGCGATCCGCTTGCCGAAAGTACTCGCGAAATATCACAAGAAGTATCCGCAAGTACAGCTTTCGCTTATTACCGGCACGACGAGCGAGCTTATCAAGGCAGTGGAGAACCATCGGCTCGATGGCGCTTTCGTCGGCGGATTTCATCAGAATGCCGCGTTGCATCAGGAACAAGTCTTTCGCGAAGAACTCGCGTTGCTGAGCAGTGTCCAGTTTCGTTCGCTGGATCAGCTGATCGAACAGATATCGCGGCAAACGGTGCTCTTGTTCAGGACCGGCTGCTTTTATCGTTCGACACTGGAGCAATGGTTCTATCAGTCCGGCCTCATCCCCGGGCAAATCATGGAACTCGGCACGCTGGACGGAATCATGTCGTGCGTCGCGGCGGGAATGGGCATCACGCTCTTGCCGAAGGCGGTGGTCGAACGTCACGTCAGCCGGCGTTCCGTTCGATGTCACGAGCTTCCGCCGGCATTTGCCAATGTGACCACGGTATTCATCCGCAATCAGGATGCCGTGGTGACGCCGGCTTTATCAGCCCTGCTGGCGCTCGCGCACGAACAGTTCGGCAATGGAGCGGAGGCTTCGAATGCCGATTCTGAACTGACGCTTGCGGATAGCGCGAACGTGTAGACGAAAATGAGTGCGCCCGCATGCGAATGCGGGCGCACTACGTCGAATCGCAACGAATCACGCGTAATGAAGCTGCAATGTTTCTTCAGGCTTGAGCGTCAATCCCTTGGCGAGTTCAGCCACACGCTCCGCGGCGGGCATCACGCGATCGATCTTGCCCACGCCCTGCCCCGCATAAAGCGATAACTTCTGCGCCATTTTCGGCTTGTCGATGATGCGCGCGCCACCGCCGATGAATCGCAGCAAGTTCCAGCGATCATGATTCGGCATGACCCGGTGCGGCGTGCCATATTTCCAGCCGAACGAATAGCCGGTGCGGTATTCGGTATCGTCGACAGTCGCCTCCACGATCTTCTGCTTGTAAAGCGGATGCGCGTTGGATTCCTCGCAGGCCACGAACGCCGTGCCCACGAGCACGCCGGAAGCGCCCATGCTCATCACCGTTTCGACATCGCTCCTGTTCGTGATGCCGCCTGCTGCGAGCACGGGCGTAGTTCCCGCGATCGCAAGAATGCCCGGCAACAAGGAAAGCAGCCCGATCGTGCCGCGATTCAAATGCCCGCCGCTCTCGCTGCCCTGCGCGGTGATGATATCGGCGCCGTTATCGATCGCCCGGCGCGCCAGTTCGACCGAGCCGACCTGAACCATCACCACCATCCCGGCGTCTTTCGCGCGGCTGATCATATCCGGATAGGCTTCTGCATAGAAAAGCGAAAGCATCTTCGGCTTTTCTTCCAGCACAACCTGAAATTGCGCCTCGAATACATCCGGCCCGCCGAATGACGGCACGAGATTCACGCCGAAGGGTTGATCCGTCAATGCTCGCGTCTCGCCGATCCAGCGACGCAACGCAAGCGGCGGCAGCCTCAGACCGCCTAGCGTAGCCATTGCGCCGGCATTCGCGACCGCCGCGACCAGCTTCGGGCCGGAGATCGCCGCCATGCCCGCGAGAAAGATCGGATATCGGACACCGCAAAGTGACGTAACAGCATTCGATTGTCCTTTTCGATGGATTTCAGTCATGGTTCAGAGCTCCACGTGCTTGCCAAGCATTCGTTTGAGGGCGTCGTTCTTCAACACGAAGTGATTTTTGAAAGCGCCGAACATGTGCAAGGCGAGTCCGCATACGAATGCGGTCGCACCGATGTCGAACAACACCTCGAAGACATGCGCGGCGCCGGCATGCGGGCTCATGAGCGCAGGGACGATGACACCGCCCGGCAATTCGACCGGCACGCCCGCGCTCGACTTCGCGAACCACGCCGCAACGGGCAGCAGCACCATCGCGAGCGCAAGGCCGACAGCGACGGAGCGGCTCACGATCACTTCGACCGGATTCGGCGTGCCCACCGGCAACGGATGCCACGACGTGATGCGCGCCCAGAACCGGTAGATCGAAAGCGGAAACAGGACCGTTGCGCATAGATTGACGAAGCGCGGCGATGCGCTCGCCGGCTCGACGAGCGCGACGATTTTCGATGCAATGATCGCGAGTGCGAGAAACGCGATCATCCAGTGAAGCGCGATCGTGATCGGCGAAAACCCGAGGCCGCTGTCTTTGAACTTGAAACGCACCGGATGTCCGGGCATGAAGCCTTGCTGAACTTTGGACATGACGACTCCTTTCGAGAATCAATGACTCACCGCGCCGGATGCACCGATGCCGGTTTGAGCGCGAACGAACTGATCGTGAAATCTTTGTCGCTCTTCATTGGCCTGAGCGCGGCGATCCGTCACCGACCCGAGCCACATGAAGAAGAATGCAACGCTCATCGAGATGATCGCCGGATAGTCGTATGGGAATACCGGCGCGGCGTGCCCCAGCACCTTGACCCATACCGCCGGCGAAAGCACGACGAGTGAGATCGCGCTCGCGAGCCCCGCAATGCCACCCATAAGGGCGCCGCGCGTCGTCAGGCCTTTCCAGTAGATCGAGAGCATGAGCACAGGAAAGTTGACCGAAGCGGCAATGCTGAATGTCAGCGCGACGAGAAAGGCGACGTTCTGATCCCTGAACAGCATGCCGAGCACGATGGCTATCATTGCAATGCCGATCGATGCAATGCGCGAAACGCGCTTCTCGCTCTCGGGCGTGGCCTGATTCTTTTTGTAGACCATCGCATAGAGATCGTGAGAAATCGCGGATGTGCCTGCCATCGTGAGGCCGGCAACGACGGCGAGAATCGTCGCGAAGGCAACGGCGGAGAGAAAGCCCAGCGCCGGATCGCCGCCCAGCGCCTTCGCGAGATGCATCACGGGCATGTTCGAGCCGCCGATCAACTTGCCGCCGACGACGCCGCCCTCGTAAAAGAGCGGATTGCGTCCGACGATCCCGATCGCGGCCACGCCGAGCAAGGCGACCACGAGAAAGAAATAACCGATGAAACCGGTCGCGACAAACACCGACTTTCGCGCTTCCTTCGCATCGCGCACCGTAAAGAAGCGCATCAGGATATGCGGCAGGCCCGATGTGCCGAACACGAGTCCGACGGACAATGAGAGCATCGCGAAAGGATCGGCGACGAGCTTGCTCGGCAGCATGATGGCTGGGCCGTTCTTATGCGTCTCGATCGCTTGCGCGAACATCGCGTCAAGCGAAAAACCGAATTGCCGGAGCGCCAGAAATGCCAGCAAGCTCGCACCGAATAACATCAGCACGGCCTTGATGATCTGCACCCACGTCGTCGCGACCATGCCGCCAAAGGTGACGTACACAGCCATCAATATCCCGACGATCACTACCGCCTGGTCATAGCTGAGGCCGAACAGAAGCTGAATCAATTGCCCCGCTCCGACCATCTGCACCACGAGATAGAAGCAGACGACCGTGAGGGAGCCGAACGCCATCATCGTCCGCGTTTTTTGCTGATCGAGCCGGAACGACGCGATATCGGCAATGGTGACCTGCCCGAGATTCCTTATTCGCTCGGCGAACAGGAACATCAACAGCGGCCACGCGACGAAAAAGCTCACGGCGTAAATCATGCCGTCATAGCCGTTGAAGAAGATCATGCTCGTCAAGCCGAGCAACGCGGCGGCCGACATGTAATCGCCCGCGAGTGCGAGTCCGTTTTGAAATCCGGTGATCGAGCCGCCCGCGTTATAGAAGTCCTTCATGGAGCGCGTCTTCGAAGCCGACCAGTAGGTTATCGCGAGCGTGGCGACGACGAAGACCAGGAACATCGAAATGGCCGTGAGATTCAGCGGCTGTCTTTGCACATGGCCAACGGCTTCGGGGGCGGCGAGCGCGGATTGCGCGGCGGATGCCGAGAGCCACGCGACACTCATTGGAACGCGACGTTTCATCGGCTGCCCCCGCTCAGAATCTCTTTCGTGAGCGCGTCGAACTCGCCGTTCGCGCGATGAATGTAGAGCCCCGTGAGAAGCCATGTCCCAGCGATGAGCAGCACGCCGACGGTCCAGCCTGTCGTAATGACGCTCGCGCCGAACATCCGCGCCGCGAGCAGCCTGGGCGCGAATCCGGCTACCAGCACGAAGGCGTAATACGGCACGAGGGTCCCGAGCGTCAGACGCACGATGAACCTGCGCCGGCGCGAGACCAGCCGTATGAAAGCGGGCGTCAGCCAGATGTTCTGGCCAGCAGTCGATGTCGTCACAATGTCTCCTGTCTTCGGATTGTCATGGCGCATTCCGGACGGAGCCGGATGCGAGTTTCTTGCTGTTTCCGAAAAGATAGGCGCAGGTTGGTCTCATGTAAAATGATGATTGATGATCTCTATCATCACTATCGATGAAATGAGTCCGACGCCCGCACTGCCTGCGATGGCGCCGCGCACCGTTCCTCACGATTCGCTTATCGAGTTTTGAAATTGAAATCGTGGACAAGAAAGCTAGAGAAGAAGTCGAACACCCTTCTCGCTTTGCTCTTTCGATAAGACCGGAATTAAAGCTCTCAACGTGCGTCGTGCCGCATAAATGCAAAAAGCGCTTCGCGCTAAGCTTCTTTGTCACGCATTTGCACGAATTTTCTCTAGCGCATTGTTCATGTGCATGGCATAGTGCAAAAAACATTTAATAGAGGTAAGTCATGCCAACGCTCGAAAGCATTCAGTCACGTATCGAAGCACTTCAAGCGAAAGCCGATGCGCTCATCGCCAAACAATCCGAAAGCGTGCTGCAAAAGATTCATGATCTTATGTCGCGCCATGGATTGACCGTCTCGGACATCGAACGATACACCGGCACGAGCAAGAAAGCGGGCCGCGCGAAATCGGCACCCAAGCAAGGCACGGTCGCGTATCAGGACCCGAAAACGGGTGCGACATGGAGCGGCCGCGGCCGCGCGCCTGGCTGGATCGCCAATGCCAAGGATCGCAGCAAGTTTGCCGTTGGCGCGAGCGTGAAAGAAACCAAGGCCAAAGGAAAAGCGCGCGCCACGGTCAAGCGCAAAGGAAAGGGACAGCCGCGCGGTCCTCAACCTGCGCTTTATCGCGATCCGCAAACCGGCGCGACCTGGAGCGGACGTGGCCGCGCACCCACATGGCTCGCGTCTGTCGAAGACCGCACGCCGTTTTTGATTGCCTGATCTGATCGCCTGACAGCGAGTGCATCTACGGCGGAACAGGTTCAGTTCCGCCGTTCTTATTTGGGCGCGTTTTTTGATCTAAACGCGTGGATCGAAATCGAATTCGATCCTAATGCCGCCCGGCTCGTAAATCATCATATGGCGTTTTGGCCCAGCGCCTAGCAGTTCCGGCGCAAATTCCACGGTCACGCCGGGCCACGCCGACACGCGCTCGAGAATCGTTGCGAGCGCTGCTTCGTCCGTTGCGCGCATTGCGAGATGATGAAGACCGACATTCTTGCGTCGGTCGAATGCGATGGGCGCCAATTCCTCCTTCACCTGCCATAGCGTCACCAGAAGCTTTCCGTCGGATACGAACACCGCCGGATACTCGGGCCGCTCGCCGACGATCTTCCAGCCGAGACATTGAACGAAGAAATCGCGCGTCGCATCGAGCTCGCGCACGGTGAGGCCCACATGATCGATTCCACACGTCAGCATCGTTTCCTCCGGATGGTCGGATAAGAAGCGTGTTAGCACGCTTCGTTCGATTCCGTTGGCATGCTATCCCATTCCGGACTTTGCGTTCAGCAGCACGTACTTCATATACGCGGTAATCTGGCTTTATCGACAACGCATCCCGACAGGAGAGCGTTCCATGAAGACGACTTATCCGTATTACCTTGCCAATGAGCCCGTCGCCGCGAACACCGATCTGGCGGTGACCGACAAATTCAGCGGCGAAGTGGCGACGCGCGTCGCGCTCGCCGACGCTCAGGCCATCGAGAAGGCAATCGGCCTCGCAGTGGCCGCGATGCCCGACATGCGCGCCTTTCCTCCATTCAAACGCCAGGCGGTTCTCGAACATTGCGTGAAGCGCTTTCGTGAATTGGCCGACGACATGGCGATGGCGCTCTGCATCGAGGCCGGCAAGCCGATCAACGATTCACGCGGTGAAGTGACACGCCTCATCGACACGTTCAAGGTCGCGGCTGAAGAATCGGTGCGAATCGACGGCGAAATACTGAACCTCGAAATCTCGCCACGCGCAAAGGGTTATCGCGGCTATGTGAAACGCGTGCCGATCGGCCCCTGCTCCTTTATCTCGCCTTTCAATTTCCCCTTGAATCTGGCGGCGCACAAGATCGCCCCCGCGATTGCCGCAGGCGCGCCCTTTGTCATGAAGCCCGCGAGCCGCACGCCGATCGGCGCATTGATCATCGGCGAAGTGCTCGCGGAAACGGATCTTCCCAAAGGCGCATTCTCGATCCTGCCCGCCCATCGCGACGGCGCCGATCTCTTCACGACCGACGAACGGTTCAAGCTCCTGTCCTTTACGGGCTCGCCCGCGGTCGGCTGGGATCTGAAAGCCAAAGCAGGCAAGAAGAAAGTCATTCTGGAACTCGGCGGCAATGCAGCGGCCATCGTGGATGGCGATCAGGGCGACAAGCTCGACTATGTCGTCGACAGGCTCGCATTCGGCGCGTTCTATCAGTCGGGGCAAAGTTGCATCGGCGTTCAGCGGATTCTCATCCATGCCTCTCTTTACGATGCGTTGCGCGACAAGCTGATCGCGAAAACGGAGTCGCTCAGAATGGGCGATCCGAAAGACGAGAAGACCTTCGTCGGACCAATGATCTCCGAATCCGAATCGAAGCGCCTCGCCGGCTGGATGGAGAGCGCGGTGAAGACCGGGGCGAAGATTATTGCGGGCGGCAAGGTCGAAGGCGCGATGTTCGAGGCGACGCTTCTGGAAAACGTCGGACGTGACACGGATCTCTATCGGAAGGAAGCATTCGGTCCTGTTGCAATGCTCGAAAGATTCGACGATTTCAGGGAAGCGCTCGATACCGTGAACGACAGCGATTTCGGCCTGCAGGCCGGCGTTTTCACGGACTCGCTCGCACACGCGCATCAGGCGTGGGACGAGCTTGAAGTAGGCGGTGTGGTCATCAACGATGTGCCCTCGTTCCGAGTCGACAACATGCCGTATGGCGGCGTGAAGGATTCGGGACTCGGCCGCGAAGGCATTCGCTACGCGATCGAAGATATGACCGAAGCACGCTTGATGGTCATGCGCGAAACGTGGTGATCGGCGTTCGAGCGCCCCGCCTGAGGACGCTCGAACACTCGAGCCGTTAGGCTTATCAGGCGAGCGTCAATTTGACATCGATGTTATTGCGCGTCGCATTCGAATACGGGCACACGATGTGAGCCTTGTCGATCAGCGCCTGCGCCTCGCTGCGATCCATGCCCGGCAGCGAGATCTTCAATTCGACTTCGATGCCGAAGCCATTCGGGATCTGTCCGATGCCCACGCTTCCATCGATCGCGACATCTTTCGGCAATGTGATCTTGTCGCGCGCGGCAACGAATTTCATCGCGCCGATAAAGCACGCGCTATAACCCGCCGCGAAAAGCTGCTCGGGATTCGTGCCATCGCCGCCGCCTCCGCCCAGTTCTTTTGGGGTCGTCAGCTTGAGGTCGAGATTGCTTTCGGGCACGGTTGCACGGCCATCGCGCCCGCCGGTGACATGAGCGTGCGCACGATATAGAACGTTTTCAATCGACATCGTCAGACTCCTGTGTGCGTTGTGTTGAGCGGCCTCGCGGCGGAAATCTGCCGGTTCAGCCCGCTGACGTGGATTCCCGCTGGGACACTGCCCCGCAGGGGCGCGTTCCAACATCCAAGGATACGCAAGACGCGGCAAGCGCGCTCGCGCGTGTTCGCACATGGAGCGAGCCTCGGCTCACAGCACGACCGGCTCCCTGGTGGGCAGGACCTGGTCTGCAACCGGGTTATTCGATTCCTTGGCGATGCGCTCGCACAACGCGACGACTCGCGCCGAGCCGGACGCGAGGAAGAGCGAATGGTCGACATCCGGAAAGATCGTCATTCGCACAGAGGGAAAACGCGACAGGCGTGCGCCCTGCTTGCCGAAATGCGCGGCAATCAGATCCATGCCCGCATCATAGGCGCCATAGACGAGCACGGTCTTCACGCGCTTCGCATCGAGTGCACGGAGGATCGTTGCGGGTTTCGTCGCCTGCTCGGGCGGCGTCGTGCTCAGCCGGTCGAGTTGCAGCGCATCGACGACACGCGACCGCACGCGCGTCAGCATGTAACCGAGCACGAAGCGCAATACGCGCATCAAATGCTTTTCGCCGCGCAGGATCGCTTTCCACTTTTGCCCGTCGAGCATCGACATGGCATAGCCCGCCATCGAATTGCGCGTGGACTCGCGCAGTCCATCGGGGGCAACGTCCGCGGGCTTTTTGAACGTCGGCAGGTTCACCGAGACGACGCCCGTGATGGCGTCCTCGACGAGCGCCGCCTTGAGCGCGTGATAGGCGCCCGAGCACACGCCGAAGGCGAAGATCGACTTGTAGCCCTGACGTGCGAGCCAGCGCGCGGCGGCTGCCGTGTCGTCCGTTGCGATCGGGTTATAGATGCGGCCGAACGCAGTGTCCGATTGCACCTCGCCGGGCGCGGACGGACTGTCGCCGCGCCCGCGAGCGTCGAAGCGCAGTGAAGCTATGCCGCGACGCGCGAGTTCCCGCGCTATGCGCACCGATAACCTGCTGTCGCCGACCCGTGAGCTCGCCGATGTATTCGCTATCAGAAACACCGGGCGACGCGCCGAGCCGGTGCGCGGCTCGCACATGATGCCAAAGAGCCGTTCGTCGCCGATAAGTACCGGACGCTCGACCGCTTCAGGCGTTTCGATTCGCAGGCCGCTCCAGTCATTGGCTTTCGCCCGTGATGGGTCGCGTGAAACCGGTGCAACCGCTGCGGCGCTGCCCGCTATCCACCGCACAGCCTCATCGAAAGTGGCGAGCGGCAAGGCATTGAATGCGGTCTCCTGAACGAAGCCCGTCAAATCTTCGAAATTCCGTGCCTCCGCTTCGACGCCACGCTCAACGAGTGCATCGCACAACGGATCATTTCCGCCGGCTTTCACATTCATGATCAACACGCGGCGCGCTGGCGCGATTGCCGCGCCTTTCACGCTAGCCACGAGATCGATGGCTTCGAGCGAGCATTTGAATTCATCGCTATAGGCCTGACCGAGAACGTTGAGCCCGGCATCGTCTTTCTGGATCTCGCGCAAAGGCGGTGCAAGCAATTCGAGCCAGGTCTTGCGCACGATGCTCAACTCACGCATATACACGCGGCCACTAGCGACCGGTGCGAGCAGAACGAGATCGTCGACGGGCTTGCGTAATGCCGCTTCGAGCGCGAACGCAGCGCCCAGGCGAAAGCCGCATAACGTAACGTGCTGGATACCGGCCGATGCTTTGAACCAGTCGACGGCCGCGCCGATGTCATCGACCGACGATGCGAACTGATCGGCTGCGAGTTCGGCGCCCGCCGAGTCGCCCGTGCCTCGATAATCGAAACGCAGCACCCAGATACCGCGCGCGGCCAATGCTTCCGCGAGATGGCGGATGCCGCTATAGGTCCATACGTATTCGTGGCCAAACGTATTGCAGAGCACAACTCCACGCGTGCCCGTCCCTGCATGCAGCCATCCGAAGCGATTCCCGAATACAACCGGTCTCATTGAATATTTTCCTCGTCTTGGGTGGCGCGCCTTAGCGATGACGTTAAGTCTCTTCTTGCGATGCGTGACCGTCAACGCCCGTTTCACAACACGAGTGGGATCGTTTTCACACGCAATCGGCGTGCCCGTATGTAGAAAAGCCCCGCGCGCTGTCGGGGCTCGAAAGACGAAGCAAAATAACAAGGGCTTCACATCGCGAGCCGCTCGACATCCTCACGGCGGGACCGCGAGGTATCGAGGCGATTATATTAAGCGCATCCTTAGTAGTAAGACCGAACATGGCGCATATGCCCCAACGCGCTAGCTATTGGCGCATAAAGCATAGCGTTGTGACTAGATTGTCGTCGAAATGTCAGGTTCGATTCGTTTGAATGAACGCAAAAGGGCAGACAACATACGTTGTCCGCCCTTCAGATGAGTTGCTGAATGTAGATCAGAGATCCAGCACGAGCAACTTGCTGGCCGCACGTGATACACATGCGGTCAGATATTCCGCCTTCTCTTCGTCGCTCAGTATGCAGTCGTTGTGTTCGACTTCGCCCTCCAGGTAGCGCACCTTGCAGGTTCCGCACAAGCCCGCGCAGCACGACGTCTCCATCATGACGCCCGCTTGCGCGAGTGCATCGGCGATGCTCTCCTCCTTCGCCACTTCGATCTCCTGCCCAGTGCTCGCAAGGCGCACGATGAAGCTGTCGAGCGCATCGTTGGCCGCCTGTTCGCCGGAATCGCGCTCGGGCGCCTTGAAGTGCTCGAAGTGCACCGCGCCCGAAGGCCAGTGCTCCGCCGCTTCAGCGCATGCTTTCATGAACCCGCCGGGGCCGCAGTAATAGACATGCTCGCCTTCGCGGGGTGCGTTGAGCAGATCGCGGATATCGAGGCCCGCCGCGGGATCGCCGCCGTCGAAATGAAAATGCAGACGCCCGCCCGCGCGCATCGGCTCGAATTCCTCCGTGAACGCGGCGCAGCTCGCATCCTTTGCACAGTAGTGCATTTCGTAGTCGATGCCCGCATCGTCGAGCTCATGCGCCATCGCTTTCAACGGCGTGACGCCGATGCCGCCCGCGATCAACAACACGCGGCGCGCACCGCCGACGATATGAAAGTTATTGCGCGGCCGGCTTACGCGCACGATATCCTGCACGCGCAATTGCTCGTGAAGCGCTTTCGATCCGCCGCGCCCGCGTTCATCGCGCAATACGGCGATTACATAGCGATGACGTTCACGCGGCGCATTGCTGATCGAATACTGCCGCACGACGCCTCCCGCGAGATGAATGTCGATATGCGCGCCTGCCGTGAAAGGCGGCAATGGCGCGCCCTCCGGGTCCACGAGCTCGTATGAATTGATGCCCCGGCCTTCGAGCCGGATCTGACGCACGAGCAGATTCAGCGTCTGCTCCTGCGTTTGCGTTGAAATACATTGCGTTGACATGGTCGCCTATCCTCGATCGATGATCCGACATCGCGAGGAACGCACCAAGCGCCCTCGCGTTGCCCGCGTCACTGCTTCATCGATTGCTCGAGCGCCTCGAAGCGCTCCCGCACGAATGCGGCGCGTGCCTCGCCCTTCAGCGTCTCGCTTTCCGCGAGAATCGCGACGATCTGCTTCGTCACTTTTCGGCGGCGCACGACTTCCTCCTCGACGGAGGTTCCCTCCGGAATCTCGAACACGTTGCCCGAGCAAAAGCTATTCGGTGCGCCGGCATTCTCGCGGAACCATTCCGCGAAGTTCTGCGCGGATGCCGCGGGATTGGAGCCGCGCAATGCATCGCGCAGCATCTTGCGGAACAGGAACAGGCCCGCATCGAACTTGGTCGGATTCTCGAGCGAATGCACCGCGATCGGCCTCTGGCTGATGATGGCCTCATAGTCGCCGGGCGCGTATTGCGCCTGCTTGTAATTCGCGCGCTCGCGATGATTCGGCGGAATGGGCACGATGTCCTCGATGCTGTAGTCGCCGAAACGCTCGGGACGACGCATCGCGACCTGGCCATCGAGAAAGTCGATAGACTCGTAGCCCACCAGTTCCTTCTTGCCGATGCCGCGCGTATCGATGCCGGGGCCCATCACGCGCCAGCCGATCATCTTGCTGTTCTCGTCGTCGACGGGCACCGTCCAGCGAATGATATGGAAGCGGCTGAAGAGCTTCTTCTGTGAGCCGTCTTCCGACGTATAGGCATGCAGGCTCAGATTCGGCAACACCTGATGTTGCACGCGCACGAACAGGCGATCCTTGTTGACGCGGCGAGCTCCCGCGCACGCAAGGCTGCGGCCTTGCTGAACCGGCTGGAAGTGCATGTCGGGCGCGACTTCCATCGACGCCGCGCCCACTTCATCGAAGGTCGTGCCTTGAAACTGACCGTTCACCACGTTCTTCGCGGCATGCAATGCGGTCGGGTGGAAGTTGTCGGCGGCATTGTCCTGCACCTGCAGCCAGTTGCAATGCTGGAAGTTGCTATAGGGCACGAGCTCATCGCCGGGAAGCACGGTGTAGTCGCCTTCCCACTCGGGGAACGGCGGCTCGTTTTCAGGCGGCCCCATGTAGGCGAACACGAGACCATGACGCTCGACCGCCTTATATGCGCCCTGACGAATCGAGCACGCGTACTTTTCGGCTTCTTTCTCTTCGCCCTTCGGAAAAGGCACGTGAAGGCAGGCACCGTCGACATCGAACACCATGCCGTGATAGCAGCACATGATGCCGCGCTCCTGAATCGCGCCATATTCGAGCGATGCGCCGCGATGCGCGCAATGAGCATGCAGCACGCCCACGCGGCCGCTGCCGTCGCGGAACGCCACTAGCTCCTCGTTGAGAATCTTGAGAAAGCGCGGCGTGTCGGTCAACTCGATGGACATGCAGACCGGATGCCAGAACGCGCGCATGTACTCGCCCATTGGCGTGCCTGGTCCCGTTTCGGTGAGTTCGGGATCGTGGCCCGGCACCTTGTTCACGTAGTAACCGCCATAGGGTACGAGTTTCTTGACCGTCGCGGCTGCGCCGCCGCTGCTCTTCTGTCCTTCCAGCTTGTCCGATTTGATGGTCATGGGAAATCCTGTTTTGAGTGGGGTTGAGATTGAGCGATGCACGAGACCTGAATTCCGGTTACCGAACTCCGAACTCTGTATACAAAGATTAGCGATGCGATATCGCCTTGTCTCTATGGGTAAACCTGAATGCGATCCGGCATGACGAGCGGCGAGCGTTGACGCGCTGCCGCGACCCGCTGTAACCTTGCCGTATTCTGTATCCAGAAATTACGGTCGTTACCATGCCCGCCAAACTTCTCAAGCTTCAGGCCCGCACCGATTACGTGGACGAGGTCTACAAGGTGCTGCTCGACGCCATCAGTTCCGGTTCGCTCGCCCCCGGCACGCGCATCACGCAGGAAGAGATCGCCGAGCAACTCGCGGTTTCGCGCTCGCCCGTGCTGCAGGCGTTGCGCCTTTTGAAAAAGGACGGCCTCGTCGTCGATGCGCCCGGACGCGGCCTGCTCGTCACCCCGCTCGATCCGGCGTGGATCAGCCATCTCTATGAGATCCGCGGCGCACTGGATTCGCTCGCCGCGCGCCTGGCCGCCGGACGCGGCGCGAAAATCGACAAGGCGCTCATTACCAACGGCCGGCGCGCATCGAAAAGCGACGACGTCAAAGCGATGATCGATGCCGACATGGCCTTTCATAACGCGATCTACACGGCATCGGGCAATCCGCTGATCGCCGAGACCGCGCAGACGCACTGGGTGCATCTGCGCCGCGTGATGGGCGCCGTGCTGCAGGCGTCGGGGCAGCGCAAGTCGATCTGGGACGAGCACGCGGCCATTGCGGCGGCAATCTCCGAAGGAGACGGCCAGCGTGCCGCCGAGCTCACCGATTTGCACACCGCGAATGCGCGCAAGAATCTCGTCGAACGGCTCGGCCTCGTGCTGAATGAACAGCGCGACCGGGAAGCCGAAGCCACGTGAGCGCAACTCCGGCCTGCGCAACCCGCCAACGACGACGGCCCTGTTTGCGCAGGGCCGCCCTTCTCGACGCGTGGGCTTCAATCGCCGCGACGCTTGCTGTTTACGAGCGCGGCAGGAACGGCGAAGACCAGCAGACTGCCGATCACACAGCTCACCGCGAGCCCGAGCACGCCGCTACCCGTCGATCCCGAATGCGTCTGGATCACGCCGATGAGCCACGGACTCACGACGCCCGAGATGCTGCCCACGGAATTCGCGAGCGCGAGACCCGCTGCCGCAGCGCCACCGCTCAGAATCGCGGGGGGCAGGACCCAGAACTGCGAGATGGTGGTGACGACGCCCATCGTCGCGAGCGTGAGGCCGATCATTCCGAAGAGCGTCGAGTGCGCGAAGGCCACGCTCATATACAGTCCCGCCGCACCGACGATGCCCGCGCCCGCCAGATGCCAGCGGCGTTCGCCACGCTTGTCCGAGCTATGGCCGACCACGAGCATCGCGATCGCGCCGGCGCCATACGGAATCGCCGCGAGCAAACCTATATTGAGCGGATCGGTTACGCCACTTGCTTTCACGAGGGTCGGGAGCCAGAAGCTCACGCCATAAAGGCCCATCGTGAAGAAGAAGTAGGTCACGGAGAGCAGCAGCACCTTCGGGTGCAACAGGCCATCTTTTACGGAATGCAGCGCGTGTGCGGGCTTTTCTTCGCGCAGATTCGCTTCCAGCATGGCCTTCTGCGAGTCGCTGAGCCACTTCGCGTCGGCGACCTTGTCGTCGAGATAGAAGTAGGCGATGACGCCGAAGATAGCCGTCGGAATACCTTCGAGCAGGAAGAGCCATTGCCAACCCGCGATGCCGTGCGCACCGCCCACATGCGTCATGATCCAGCCCGACAGCGGCCCGCCGACGACGCCGGACATCGGAATGCCCGTCATGAAGAGCGCGGTGACCTTGCTTCTGCGCGAAGCGGGAAACCAGTACGTGAGATAAAGCAGGATCGCGGGAATGAAGCCCGCCTCCGCCACGCCGAGCAGAAAGCGCATGATGTAGAAGCTCGTCGGTGTGGTGACGAACATCATCGCCGCCGATATGAAACCCCACGTCACCATGATGCGCGCGATCCAGCGCCTCGCGCCCACACGCAGCAGAATAAGATTGCTCGGCACTTCAAACAACAGATAACCGATGAAGAACACGCCCGCGCCCGCGCCATAGACCGCTTCGCTGAAATGCAGGTCGTTGAGCATCTGCAGCTTCGCAAAGCTCACGTTGATGCGATCGAGATACGCGCAGAGATAACACACGAAGAGAAATGGCAAAAGACGCCATGTCACCTTCGCATACGTGGACGTTTCATCGCCTGCCAGATACGCAACCGGACTGTGGGAACTCATATGCTGTCTCCTGGTTATGTGATGCGTTTCGATCGCTCCCATGTTCGTCACACGCACTCCGAAATACAAACGATGCCTGTTCATCGAAGCATGACAGGCGCTCATGCATAAGGTGTTTCCATGAGGCGCATTCCAAACTTCGTACTCCTTCGCGCATTCGAAGCGGCCGCGCGTCTGGAAAGCTTCACGCTCGCTGCAAGCGAGCTTCATCTCACGCAATCGGCTATCAGCCATCAGGTGAAGGAACTCGAGCAGTATTTCGGGAGGCCCCTTTTTCATCGGCGCAACCGGCGTGTGGAGACGACCTCGGAAGGCCGGCGCCTGCACGAAAGCCTTGGACGGGTGTTCGATGTGATCGAGGCCGCCTGCGCGGAAGTGACGCTCGAGCCGCTCGCGCAAGTGCTCGCGGTTCACTGTGCGCCGAGCTTCGCGGTGAAGTGGCTCGGGCCGCGTTTGCCCGAATTCATGCAGTCGCATCCGAACGTGACTATCCGCCTTTCGTCGGACGCGGAGCCCGCCGATCTCGCACGCGCGCGCGAAGTCGATGTCGCGATCTCATATGGTTTCGCGCATGATCGTGCGGGCGTCGTGACGCGCGCATTGGGCGCCGAGCGCATCATTCCGATGTGCTCGCCGTCCTTGTTGCGCGATGGCGCGCCGGTCGCCGAGCAGATCGGCAAGATGACCTTGATCGACTCGCAACTGAGCCGCGTGACGTGGCCCGGCTGGTTCGCGCTCAATGGTCTCGATATGCCGCGCGGACCGCGTCCTTCATTCGACCGCGCGGCGCTCGCGATCTCGGCCGCGGTGGACGGCATGGGGGTCGCGCTGGAAACGACGCGGCTCGCCGAGCGCGAGCTTGCGCGCGGCGATCTGATCGAGCTGGGCGCGGGTGTGTTCGCGCCGCTCGAAAGGGAGACGCACTTTCTTTCCTATCGCGTCAATGAGCGCAATGTCGAGAAAGTGAAATGCTTTTGCAACTGGGTTCTGGCCAAGGCGGGACTGGAGGAAACGGGCGCGGCGCAAGCATGACGCATGACTCAAGCCGCCTGCCGCGCCCTCTCCTCTTCGGCCATGCGCGCGTGCGCATACACGCGGTCGCGTTCGCGCGCAACGAGCGTGCGCTTGCGCGCGAGCGTCTGTCGATGATATTTCGGATCGCCCATCTGCATCACATACTCGCTGTGACGATGACGCAGATAGCGCTGGAAGAACTCCGCGCCGGGCAAGCCGCTGTCGAGCGCCATGAGCACGCCGTAGTCGATGTCGCGCACGTCGCCGAGCGTCTTGATCGCGGATTCGAGCGCCGCATAGCGCTGAGGCAGCGGCACGCCCTTGTCGCATAGCGCATGAAAGCGCTGATAGGTCAGCACCTGCCCGTGCGATGCACAACGCCATAATGCCTTTGCGAGCCGTTGACTGAGTTCCGTTTCCACGTTTCCTCCCGCATGTCGTGCGGATCGTATGCGTGCGACATCCCACCGTCATTCGAAGATTGACGACGGCGAACGATTGCCTGGAAATCACCTGCAGCGTCAAGAACTATGCGCGACATTTGTCAATGCCTCATGTCGCCTTTCGCTATAGCGTGCTTCACAAAGCGGCAACGCTAAAGCACACCAGCTTCTAAGCCCTGGATTGACGCGCGTTATTAAAACGGCGTGCTTTGTTATTTCCTGTGCTGAAAGGAACAAGCAAATAGCCAAGAAAACGAAATACGCTAAACGCCTTTACTTATCAGGCCTTGTGCGACGTAACCTGAAACAGCGCGCGCGCTCACACGGCTGCGGAAGCAGCAGTGCACTTGCGGAACATGTTTGTGATGCGCGAAGCGACGCCAAAACGCGAACCTTGCGCGCTTCGCTTATTATCGGCCTCGACGGGCCATATTGAATTCCACGCTACAGCGCCGCACTCTCGGACCGAGAGTTCTTCGCAACGGCTGCAACCCGATTACATGCTAGCAAACATACAGCCGGAAACCAAGAAAAGTTTCCGCATCGAAGGGCGCCCGGGTTTTCACGCGGCTGTCATTCGGTATATTTTCCTTGATTCCATTCGCCGTTTAATGGTGCATCCGAATTCATAATTTGGAACGCTGTTTCGCGAACCAGGGTGCTTAAGACTGGTTTAAGCATTGGAGCCTAAAAGATGTCATGAGACACGAGCAACATGACCGCGATGCCGTTCGTCGCGGGTCGCTGCAAATCGGCTCTCATTCGCACGTCCACGCGGATGGTCAAACCGGGCAACGCCGCACGCGCATCCCAACGGCGCGAAGGCGCAGGCGATGACCATCCCATTCAGCCCGGCAGGAATGCCGGGCTTTTTTTTGATTCATCGCGCAATGCGTGATGCGGGCGCAAGCTTATGCCCTTTCCCGAAGATGGTCGATGAACACAAAAAAAAACGCGCCGCGGTTTCCCGTAGGCGCGTCTCGATCCGCAAGCAGTGCTCAAAGCGACAACAGCTTGCGCGCCTCCTTCGCCGTCGCGACAGGCCGTCCGTACTCCGCGCACAGCGACGCCACCCGGCTCACAAGTTGCGCATTGCTCTTCGCGAGCGTGTCCTTGTCCCAGCGCACGTTGTCTTCGAGCCCGGTGCGGCAATGTCCGCCCAACTGCAGCGTCCAGTGATTCACTTCGAGCTGGTGACGGCCGATGCCCGCAGCCGTCCAAGTCGCATCGGGCAGATTCCTTTTCAGTTGCTCGACTTCGAACTCGAGGATCTCGCGCTTTGCGGGCAACGCGTTCTTCACGCCGAGCACGAACTGCACGTGCACGGGCGACTTGAGCAAGCCCTGACTCACGAGATCGACGGTGCTGTAGAGCATTGCCAGATCGAAGATCTCGATCTCGGGCTTCACGTTGTGATCGAGCATCGTCTGCGCGAGAGAGCGCACGAAGTCGGGCGGATTCTCGTAGACGATCGTCGGAAAGTTGACCGAACCCGTCGCGAGCGATGCCATGTCGGGCTTGAGATCGAGCATCGCGCCGCGCTGCTCGAAGGAACGGCCTCGCCCGCCCGTCGAGAACTGGATAATGATATCCGGGCAATGCTTGCGGATGCCCTCCTGCAATTCGGCGAAGCGATGACGGTCCGAACTCGAGCGCTCGTCTTCGTCGCGCACATGCAGATGCACGAGCGTCGCGCCCGCTTCATACGCTTCGTGCGTGCTCTCGACCTGCTCGGCGATCGTGATGGGCACGGCGGGATTGTCCTTCTTGCGCGGCACCGATCCGGTGATCGCAACCGATATGACGCAGGGTTCCTTCGTAGGGGATTGGGTCACGCTTCGCTCCTTGACGGCGCCGTCCTTGCGTACAACATCGCGGGGACGGAGACGGCGCTCAAATTTGAACTAACTAGTACGTTTGCAATGGTGAGGCATTGTCCGTTCCGCTGCAAGCCAC
Organism: Caballeronia sp. 11_S32; assembly: GCF_056930355.1. NCBI lineage: Bacteria > Pseudomonadati > Pseudomonadota > Betaproteobacteria > Burkholderiales > Burkholderiaceae > Caballeronia > Caballeronia sp. 11_S32. Next base: position 722,739 of record NZ_JBXOWH010000004.1, on the reverse strand, counting down.
ACAAACCCTAAGCCTCTTGCACTCGCGTCCGCTGCTGAATCATTGCGTTCGTACGACGAATCGCGCCATGCTTACGTCTGCCGCGCCGCATGCTCGGCGAGCATCTGGCCGACCTGCTCGTCGGTGATAGCGGGCCTGATGTCGAACATGAACAGATCGGCCCACTCGTGCGCCCACGTCGCAAGTGGCGCGAGGTCGTCGCATTCACATACGGCGATCCCCCAGATCGAGCCGACCGCATGCCAGCGGCCCAGCAGATGAATGCCGTCGGGCGGCGTACCGCGGGTCTGCAGGAATCGCTCGGCCGCCTGTCTTTCGACATCGGGCTGCGCTGTCCAGTTGACGATGAATAGCATGGTTCGATCCTCCTGTTGGAACGCCATGAAACGGCGCGATGCGCCGGGCCCCCGCCGCGTCGGCACGCGCGCCGGATGCGGTTAATCCAGTATAGGAGGCGGCAGCCCGCGCAACGGCGCATCGCATCGTGCGTGGTCGTGCGATTGCATTTTGCGTATTGCATGACGCATTCAAACGCAGCCGCCATGCACTATCCTCTTGCCACCGCCTCGGCGCGCACGCAGGCGGGGTCGCTCAATGCATCACGACGACCGGCGCCGCGAGCACCGGCTGCGCATACGTCACCCTCACAGCAGGCGCGGCCGCATAGGCGGATACGACCACAGCCGTACCCGGCAGAGGAGGCGGCGGCGGCGCGGCGACGGCCACGGGCGCGACGACGGGCGCAACCACCACCGTACGCACGGGCACGTAGTAGTACGGCGGCCTCGGCGGCGGCGCATAGTAATAGACGGGACGTGGCGGCGGTGCGTACACGATGGCGGGTGCCACGTAGGAAACCTGCACGCTCGTTCCAGCCGATGCGGTCTTCGCGCAAGTCAGGCTGATGACGGCAACGGCAGAAACGCTGAGCAAACGAATATTCATTGTGAAGTCCTCATGCATGGAAGGCGGTCGATTGAGCTAGATGTCGAGATCTCATAGGCCAGCGATGAGAACGATAGCGAAGCGCCGCCCGAAGCGTGAGGCATAACTTGTGTCATCGAATGTCGGCGAGAGCGCCGGGCATCGCGGATGAAATACGGCGACATGGTTCGTAGCATCCCTGAGATTGCGTTCGCCGCGCGGCTCAATAGAATGGCATCACCGCTTACGTTCAACGCATTCGAAACGAGGAGAGCGCCATGCGAAAGATCCTTGTCATCCTTGCCGCATGCGCGGCCTGCGTCACGTCGGGGGCAGCCTTCGCGCAAACCGCCACGCAGCCGATGGGCGCGAGCCCGCGCGTCGAACACGCGCCCGGTCAGTTGCAGACGCGCTTCTCGAGCGCCAACACCACGCACGACGGCAAGCTCACGCGCGAGCAGGCCACCATCGGCATGCCGATGGTCGCGAAGCACTTCGACGAAATCGACACGCAGAAGAACGGCTACGTGACGCTGCCGCAGATCGAAGCCTTCATGCGCGAGCACGCCGCGCAACGTTGATCCGGAGCCTCCATGGACACCCTGCCGAAGATCATCGTGCTCGACGACGAAGCCGAGCTGCGCAACATGCTGCAGCGTTTTCTGAGTTCGCAGGGTTTCGAAGTGCGCGTCGTCGAGAACGGCAAGCGCCTTGACCGCTATCTTCAGCGCGAGCCCTACGACCTCCTCGTGCTCGACTGGATGATGGAGCCCGAGGACGGCCTTTCCGTCTGCAAGCGCCTGCGCGCGGAAGGTCAGACCTTGCCGATCCTGATGCTCACGGCGAAGGGCGATCCGGTCGACAAGGTGATCGGCCTCGAAACCGGCGCCGACGATTACCTCGCGAAGCCTTTCCTGCCGCAAGAGCTCGTCGCGCGCGTGCGCGCGTTGCTGCGCCGCCAGAAGATCGCCGCCGGCGATCCCACCCACACGCAGCAAGTCGTCCGCTTCGGCGAGTTTCGCCTCGATCTCGGCAAGCAGAAGCTTTATCGCAACGGCGAGCCGTTCGAGATCCACTCCGCGCAGATGCAGTTGCTCGGCGCGCTCGGCTCGTCGCCGAATCGCGCGGTGAGCCGCGATAACCTCATCGCGCGCACGCGCGGCCGTGACCACGACGCGCTCGATCGCAGCATCGACGTGCAAGTGCTGCGGCTACGTCAGATCGTCGAGGAAGATCCCGGCAAGCCGCGCTTCATCAAGACCGTCTGGGGCGTCGGCTACATGCTGCTCGCAGAAGTCGAATCGTGAGCCGCGCGCCGCTCGCTCGCGTCGTGCCGCGCTCGCTCTTCGCGCGCAACATCCTGTTGCTCGTCGCGCTCGTCGCGGTGAGCCAGGTCTGCGCGATCGCCGTGCTGCTGCACTTCATCCAGACGCCGCGCCTCGAGCGGGCGGCGGCGACGTTCGCGAGCTACATCGTCACGCTCGACACGCTCCTGAAGACGACGCCGCCCGATGCCGCGCAAACCGTCGCCGCGCATCTCGACCTGCACGCCGAACTGCCCGCCGGCATCCGCGATACGGCGCCGGAATCGCGGCTCCACTTCTATCAAACGTATCAGCGCCAGACTTTCATCGAGAGCCTGCGGCGTCATCTGCCCGCGGACATGCTCGTGCGCTGGCAAGGCGGCGACGCGGCCGACGACGGCCAGCAACGTCTGTGGATCCGCGCGCATCTGTCGGGCGAGCCGCGCTGGCTCGCGCTGCCGGTGCCCGAAGCCGCGCATGACGACGGCCTCGCCACGGCGCTCCTTCTGTCACTCGGACTCGGCGCACTCGCGTTCGCGACGGCCTATGCGATCCAGCGCCATCTGAACCGCCCGCTCGCGCATCTCGCCGATGCCGCGCGGCTCGTGTCCTCGGGCGGCGAGCCGGGCGTCCTGCCGACCGACGGCCCGACCGAGATCGCGCAGGTCAGCGGCGCGTTCAACCGGATGACGGCAGCGCTGAAGGAAGCGGACGCCACGCGCGCGCTGATGCTCGCGGGCATCTCGCACGATATCCGCACGCCGATGACCAAGCTGCGCCTCGCCATGGCGATGTCCTCCGTGCCGTCGAAGGACGCGGCCTTCGCAGCATCGGCGGAAGGCTATCTCGACACCATCGACACGATTCTTCAGCAGTTCATGGATTACGCGGGCAGCGGCGCGAAAGAGACGCCAGTCGTGGGCGATCTCAATGCGCTGATCGCGAACCTGGCTGCCGATTTCGCCGGACTGGGACACGAGTTCGCGCTCGATCTCGGCGAGATCGAACCGTTTGCGTTCCGTCCGATCAGCATGATGCGCATGCTCATGAACCTGATGCAGAACGCGGTGCTGTACGGGGTCGTCGGGCTGGAAGTGCGCACGTGGACCGACCCGGAGGCGCGCGCCGCGTGCGTCGTGATCGCGGATCGCGGCAAGGGGCTCGGCGGCCAGGATCCCGAAGCGCTCAAGCAGCCGTTCAAGCGCGGCGGCGGCGAAGGCCAGCCGAAGGGCACGGGACTCGGCCTCGCGATCGTCGAGCGCATCGCGCGGCTGCATGGCGGCACGCTCGAACTGCGCCCGCGCGAAGGCGGCGGCGCACAAGCGCGCATCGTCCTGCCGCTTTCGGGGGCCGCAACACGTTAGCGCGGAGTCGAATTTTCCTTTCCTCCGTCCGTGAACCATACTGGTCTGTAGGAGGAAACCGCCATGGAACCGTCCATCGATCCCGGCACGGCAGCCGGACGCGCAGCACGCGACGGCGTGCACGGCGCCGCGCCGACGCTGCATGTCCGCTTGTCGGACGCCGACGCCATCCCGTTTCCGACGCGCACCGTCGAGCGCGGCGACGCGCTCTATTGCGCAGGCGAGCCGCTGCGTAGCCTCTACACGGTGCAAAGCGGCTGCTTCAAGTCGGTCGCGACCTATCCCAGCACCGACGACGACAGCGCCCCGCACACGCAGGTCACGGGCTTTCATCTAGCGAACGAGACGCTCGGCCTCGACGGCGTCTGCACGAGCCGGCACGAAAGCGACGCCGTGGCGCTCGAGCCGAGTGTCGTGCGCATCATGCCGGTGGGCATACTCGAACCCTTGTGCCGCGAATACGCGGCAATGCAGCACGAACTGCTCGCGATCATGAGCGCCGAGATCGTGCGCGCGTCGCGTCTCGCGCTGATGCTCGGCACGATGCCCGCGCGTGAGCGCGTCGCCGCCTTCCTGCTCGATTTCTCCGAGCGGCTCGACGCGAGCACGACATCGTCCGGCGAGCGTTCGGCGGATCTGCTCCTGCCGATGACACGCGCGGATATCGGCAGCTATCTCGGGCTCGAGCTCGAAACCGTGAGCCGCACGCTCTCGAAGCTGCAGCGCGAAGGCGCGATCGGGCTCAATGGAAGGCAGGTGCGGATCGTCGATCGCACGATGCTCGAGCATCACTGACGAACGTTCGTCGATTCTTCGCTGCGCTCAGGCGCGGACCGTGAGCACGGCGGCGCCCGTCAGCCTGCCTTCGCGCAGGTCGTCGAGCGCGCGGTTCGCGTCTTCGAGCGGATAAGGCGTCGTGTGCAGATCCAGATGAAATTCCCCGGCGATGCGCATGAACGCGCGCCCGTCCTCGCGCGTGAGATTCGCGACCGACACGACGCGCCGCTCGCCCCAGAGCAGGTCGTAGGGAAACGAAGGGATATCGCTCATGTGGATGCCGCCGCAGACCACGGCACCGCCCTTCGCGACCGCCTTGAGCGCCGCGGGCACGAGCGCGCCGGCCGGCGCGAAGATGAGCGCCGCGTCGAGCGTGTCGGGCGGCGTCTCGTCGCTGCCGCCGGCCCAACGCGCCTTCAGATCGAGCGCGAGCCGTTGCGCCGCGCTGTCGCCCGGGCGCGTGAACGCATAGACGTCGCGGCCCTGATGCCGCGCCACCTGCGCGACGATATGCGCGGCCGCGCCGAAACCATAGATGCCGATGCGCTCCGCATCGCCCGCCATCCCGAGCGTGCGGTAGCCGATGAGCCCCGCACACAGCAGCGGCGCGGCTTCCACATCCGAATAGCGCTGCGGCAGATGCAGGCAGTAGCGCGCATCCGCGACGACCTGCTCCGCGTAGCCGCCGTCGATCGTATAGCCCGTGAAGCCCGGCGCGTCGCAGAGATTCTCGCGGCCCGCCGCGCAGTAACGGCAGAGCCCGCAGGTATGACCGAGCCACGGCACGCCCACGCGGTCGCCCGGCGCGAAGTCCGTCACGCCCGCGCCGAGCCTTGCGACCGTGCCGACGATCTCGTGCCCGGGAATCACGGGCCGCTTCGGATGCGCGAGTTCGCCGTCGACCACGTGCAGATCGGTGCGGCACACGCCGCACGCGTGCACGTCGATGAGCACTTCGCCCGGACGCGGCGACGGCTCGGGCAGATCGAGTGCCTGCAAGTGCGGTGCGGTGCCGTCGAAGACCATTGCGCGCATGGATACGTCTCCCCTGATCGTTGCAATCGAGCGTACGCCGATCGATATTGCGGTGCAGCGCCCGTCGTGGCAAGCCGGCGAACGCAACGCGCGCCTTCGCGATGTCGTGGGGCGCGAGAAGCCGCCGTGGTGCACCGATGCACGCGCATCGCGCGTCGGCGTGGCGCTTCGTGATGCGGCTTCGCGCGATGATGCGGCGCATTCATCGCGCATCGACGATCATCGCATGCGGCGATATGCCTCCCATGCCTTGTCGCTGAAGCGTCAGATTGTCGTACTAAACTTCAGTCATGCAGTGACGAAGCGAACATGCGCAAGAAGCGCGTTTTCGGCATCGGTCTTGCTTGATTGGTTTGGACGTCATCGCTGTTGCGGCGCGGCAAGTCCTGCGATCCAGGCATGCCTTATGAACGTTCCGGCGATGGAACCCATTACATGCGGCGCGATTAAACTTATCGTCCGCGCACCGTTCGAACTTGTCATCGCGGTCTTCACAGGCCGCGTCGTAACGCCTTAACAATACGCGCGGCGCGAGCCGCCATTCAACCGACGACGCTCATGGCCGGCGCGAAAGTGCTGGGCGTCTCGTCCATCGAAATCGTTTCATGGAGGATGACATGCGTATCACGGTCAAGCTGGATGGCTTCGAAGGCGCTCAATCGGCGGCTTACGCCATCCTGTGGCTCGACAAGGAAACACGCCGCTGGTCGCGCGAGGGCCACCAGGCGGTGGAGGTCCCGGACTGGGGCGGACTGCGCTCGGGATCGAACGGAACGATGATCTGCGGCCAGCAGGTCGAAGATCCCATCTGCGTGCTGGAGCGCCTCGATTTCGATGCGCCGGACGGTCCGTGCGAAGGTCTCGCGGGACGCGTGCTTTGGTATCACGACGGCGCGCGCATGAAGAGCACCGGTCGCTGGCACGTGCAGTGCATCGACCGCGAGCAGATCAAGGCGGAACACGGCGTCTTCGCAGGGGAGGAGGACAGCTGACGCGAAAGCAGGATCGCGAAAGCAGGATCATCAGGGCTCGTCGCTCGGCAATGGAGTGAGCATCACGACAAAGGACGCAGCCCCGATGAGAATGGCGAGCACGCCGTAGTACATGACGGCCGTCTCGTCGAAGAGCAATCCGCGCAGCGCCGCATCGATGCCGCCCAGCGTCACGAAGACGGCGCCCAAGGCCGCGACGATACGCCCTTCACCCCTGATCATGATCTTCTCCCGACCGTCGGGCGGCTGCGGCCGCTCGCGCGCGGTCGCGGCATGCAGTCATCCCTGCTACGCCGCCATGATTTCATGGTCGCTTCGGCTGCGCGGCCCGAATTGATCTGCATCAACCTCCGGAAGACGCCGCGCAGCCGCATTCGTCAGGCAAGCATCACGGCGCGAGGAGACCGCTCGTTCTGGTGTTTTCCCTTGCCCCATCTCCAAGGCTTATATTGGTAGTATCGGGTGCGGTAGCGCGTTGGCACGATTTCGCGCACCGCGCTCGTCGCCGGGCCATTTTCGCCTGTTGCCCGCAAGCGTGGCTCGCATTCGACCGAAGAACCTGGAGAGGCACGATGAATCAAAATTTCAGCGATCCGTTCAGCCAGTTCGCCGCCATGTTCCAGCAGTATCAGCTTCCCGGGTTCGATGTCACCGCGATCATGGAATCGCGGCGCAAGGACGTCGAAGCGCTCGCGGCGACCAACCGCGTCGCGTTCGGAGGCATGGAAGCGCTGCGCGACAAGCAAGTCGAAATCCTGCGCCGGACCCTGGGCGAGCTCGAAACCATCGCCAAACAATTCGCCAACACATCGATCCAGCCTCCGTTCAACGCCAACGAAGTCGTGCAACGCGCGCTGCACAACGCTCTCGCAGACATGCAGGACATCGCGCGCACGACCCAGCAAACTCAGGCCGAAGCCTATGCGCTCGTCAGCAAGCGCATGGAAGACGCCCTGAAGGAACTGAAAGCTTCCATCGAGAAGCCCAAGACCTAGTCTCGCGCGTCTGCGAGGCCCGGCCTCCGGCAATGCCTGAGCCGCGCGAGCGGCGAGCGGAGGTGCGTCATGCAATTCGACGAATTCGCGGCGTTCGAAAAGAACGGCTGGGAGCACGTCGTCCAGCCGTACGAGGATTATTTCGGAAGGCTGACTGTCCAGTCGCATCCCGCGCTGCTGGATGCGCTCGAGGTCGGTCCGGGCACGCGCATGCTCGATGTCGCCGCCGGGCCCGGCTATCTCGCCGCGGCGGCCATCGAGCGCGGCGCGACCGCGGCGGCCATCGATTTCTCCGCATCGATGATCGCCCATGCGCGCCAGCTTCATCCCGAGGTCGAGTTTCAGATCGCGGGCGCCGAGCACCTGCCTTTCGACGCCGAGAGTTTCGACGCGGTCGGGATCAGCTTCGGCATGCTGCACTTTCCCGAGCCGGAACGCGCGCTCAAGGAAGCGGCGCGGGTGCTGCGCCAGGGCGGCCGCGTGGCGTTCACGGCCTGGGCGCCACCCGAGCGCGCGGTGGGCTTCGGCATGGTGCTCGACGCGATTCAACTGCACGGCAAGCTCGATGTCGGTTTGCCGCCCTCGCCGCCCTTCTTCCGTTTCAGCGATCCCGACGAATGCGTGCGCGTGCTCACGGAAGCGGGTTTCACCGCCGCGCGCGCCGACGAAGTCGAGCAGACCTGGCATCTCGTGCTGCCGGAAACGCCGCTCGACGGTCTGATGCACGGCGGCGTGCGCATGGCGGCGCTGCTGCGCGCGCAATCGAAGAGCGCGCTCGCGCAGATCGAGCAGGAAGTGAGGGCGCGCGTGAAGCCCTATTCACAGCACGGCGAGCTGCTCGTGCCAATGCCTTGCGTGCTCGCCTCAGCCACCAAGCCTTGAGATCCGCCCTTACTTTTTGGCCTGCGTCGTGATCTGAAAGAGATCGACGGCCACGCGGTCGCGCCCGTACTTGCCCGCGAGCGCGGAGAGGCGCTTCTCGACCGCGCGCAGATATTCGGGCTTCGCCTCGCTGTCGGGGCGCGGGGCATCGAAGAGCGGCGCGGGCGTGACCATGAGCACGATCATCTCCGAGCCGAAGGGCTTGCCAACGACCCAATCGCCCATCGTGCCGATGGTCGCCGTGTAGCTCGGCGGCGCCTGGTTGTCGCGGGAGCGCGAGTTCGGCAGCAGATGCACGACGCTGCCGTCGAGCATGTAGTAATCGACGTTGACGTAGGAATCGAACGCGGGCGTCATCAGATCGACGATCAGCGGTTCGCCTTCGGTGAGGCGCGTCGCGCGCGAGCGCGTGTGTACGGAAGCCGGCCCGCCCGACTGCCGGTTCGCCGTCCAGTACGGACCGAAGACCTTGAGCAGATCGCATTTGTCGTCGGCGACCTGCTGCACGCCGAAGTTCGTTGTCTTCACGCCGGGCACGCGGCCGAGCGCTTCCTTCAGCCGCGCGAGCCCGTATTTCTGCGACACGAAGCCCTGCACGTCGACGGTCTGATCGTGCACCGACGCGACGAGCGCCGAGCACGGCACGCTCGCGAGCACGGGCGTGACAGCGGCCATCGTGAGCGCGGGAACGGGCGTCGCGGGCACCGCGGGCGTGACCGCAACGGCGGACGCCGGCGCGGCCGTCTCCGGCGCGTGTGTCGTCACCGTGCCCGAGGCGCTCCCTTCGGATGAACGCGGCTGCGCTTCGCGCGCGGTTTCCTCGCCGCTTCCGTACTGCTCGAAGTAGTACCAGCCACCGGCGGCGATGAGCACCGCCACGGCCGCCGCCGCGCCGATAGCGAGCTTCGGCGCGCCGCTTTTCTTCGCCTTGCGGCCCGCGGGCGTCGCGCCGTTCTCCTCGCTGATTTCGTCGAGGAACTGCGCGACGCTCGGCGTCCTGTCTTCGCGCTCGAACGCGAGCGCGGCCTTCACCGCTTTCCACTGCTTGTTGCCGAGGTTCTCCGGGCGCTGCGGCTTCATGCCCGCGCTCTTCGCCTGCATTGCGGGCACGCGGTCGAACGGGTGCTTGCCCGTCAGCAGTTCATACGCGATGCAGCCGAGCGCGTAGATATCGTCGCGCGGGTCGGGCTCGCGATGCTCGAGCATCTCCGGGCTCGCATAGGCGGGCGTCAGCGCGCCGAGGCTGCCGGGATCGAAGACCGTGGCCTCCATTTCTTCCTCGGGCCGCTGGATCACGCGCGAAATGCCGAAATCGATCACCTTCACTTCGGACGTGTCGGTCAGAAACACGTTGGCGGGCTTGAAATCGCAGTGCACGAAGCCGCGCTCGTGCGCGTACGCGAGCGCGTTGGCCATGCCCTTGAAGATCGGAAACACTTCCGTGAACGGCATGCCCTTGAAATTCGGGTTCCGAAGCAATCGAGACAGCGGCTGGCCGGACAGATATTCCATCGTCAGATAGACGACCTGGCCGTCGCGGTCGAAGTCATAGACGGTGACGATGTTCCGGTGCGCGAGCTGCTGCGCCTTGCGCGCCTCGCGCTGCAAGGCGATCAGCGATTTCGGATTGCCGCGGAACTGGAGATTGAGCACCTTGATCGCGACATACGGACGGCGATCCGACGCTTCGAGCTTGCGCAGATCGAGCGCCTTGTACACGGTGCCCATGCCGCCGATGCCGAGACACTCTTCCAGCACGAAGCGGCTGTTGAGCGTATCGCCGACGCCTTTCATCTGCTGATCGTGGTCGACGATCACCTGCGTCGCCTGCCCGAAGGTGCCGCCCGTGCTGCTGCCGGTGTTGCTGTTGGAATCGCGCGAAGGCGGCGGCGGAAAGCCGGGCGTGGTCTGCAGACGCGTCTCGTCGCGGCCAACGGGGCCAGCAGGGCCGGTGGCGGACTGCGGATCGGGACGCATGCGCGCCGCGTGCTCGATGCGGCGCCGGATGGCCGCATAGATGTCTGGCGGCAACGGCCGCGCCGCGTGCTCCTCGTCGAGGATCTCCATGAGCCGCTTCGCCGGCGTCTGCTCGGTCGCCAATGCGCCGTCGACCCCGGCAAAGAACTCGTCGCGCGACCCGCCGTCGCCCCGATATGTACGAATCGCTTGCGCAAAACTTGTCATCTGTGCGACGCGACGCGGCTCCAATCGATCGACACTACTTGTCGTAATAAAACCCGGTGCTCGTTCGATACTAGCCTTCGCATGGCGCTTGTGCAAATGGCGTTTTCGATCATGCGCGGCATCGCGCACATGTCGTTCGGAGAGCGACATGTCGCTCATGAGTGTTGGCGCGGTTACGGCAGATCACATCCATGCGAGCGCGGGCGGTTCCGGCGAATATACCGGGAAATCAAGGCATTGCAGGGTCTTTCGTCCGCGCTCACATATCTGGCACGGCTTTCGCATGAATCAGCCCGAACGTCCTCGCGGCAGAAGCTTTGGCCTTTTGCCGCCATCGGCGTTGGCGGACAGAAAGATGGCGCGCCGGATCGCGGAGTCCGGGCGGCGCGACGAAGCGAATTGTCTATACTCGATTGCGACTCCCCACTCTGGAGGAAGCACTCATGGCCGTACTCAAAATCAGGGATCTCGCCGACAGCGTCGAGCTCGACCGGCAGGCGATGAACACGATCGTCGGCGGCGCGCGCGACGGATTCCGGCCGTCGTTCCGCATCCGGCTGGGATCGAACGTGAACCGTGTGGTCGATTACCCGGGCGTGCCCGTGAAGGACGTGCCGGTCGCGCAGGCCGGGCCGTTCACAACCCGAATCCTCACGAAGAAATAAACGTCGATACGTCGATACGCGCGAGGGATTCCGTCCCTCGCGTCCTCAATGGCGCACCGGTACGCCGGTGCCCGTCATGCCGATTCCTGCCGAAGTTCCGAGCGAACGCGCCGAGCGCTTGACGAGCGCGAGGCGCAGACGCTCGCGGCCGGGGCCGTCGAAATCGCCGAAATAGCGCGTCTTGCCCGCGATCACCGCGCCGGCGGGCACGCCGTCGAGATATAGCACGCGGTTGCCAGCGAGCGCCGGCACCTTCTCGCCGGGCAACAGCGTGCCGACGAGATTGAGCGGATCGACCGCCGACAGCGCGACGAGCGCGCCGTCCTTCGGCCGCTTGCGCATGTCGCGCAGGAGCGGCACCGCTTCGGGCAGCGCGAACTGCTCGCCCGCCAGACCCGCGACGAAGCGCCCGCCGCGAATCTCGCCGCGCGCCTCCAGCCGGTGATACACGCGCAGCAGATCGCGCCACGGCGGCAGCCATTGCGCCTCACGCTCCAGCAGACGCCAGAACACGACGCCATAGCGCCGCAAGAGCGTCATCGCGACGTGCTCGATATCGCCTTCCTCGCGCGCGTCCTCCTGCTTCGCGCGGCGCAGGAGCGCCCAGCGCCCGGCATCGTCCATCCCGCCGATGAACAGACCGCCGCGCCGCGGACGGCGCGCGAACGCGTTGCGCTTCGCCGCCGGCGCGAGCAGCGCGCGCAGCCCCGCGAAGCTGTCAGCGTTGACGAGCCCGAGCGCGACCAGTTCGCCGAGCGCGTCTTCGAGCTCGGTGCGCAAGAGACGCACGTCGGCGAGAAGCTCGTCGAAGAACATCGCGCCGTGGGTCTTCAGGGCGTCGAATACGCGTTCGGCGCGCGACGAGAGCTGCGGCGCTTCGTCCGGACGCATGAGCGCGTTCCATGCATCGAGATGACGGCGCGGCAGGAGCACGATCGGCGTGCCGCGCACCGGGCCGCCCGATGCGCGCGAACGTCCTGCGGGGCGCGTCCACACGAGCTTGCCCGCGCGGCAGAGATCGTCGAGCCACATCCCGGAATAATCGGCGATGCGCGCCGGCAGGATCTCATCCTCCCACGCGACGGCGGGCGCCTCGAAACCTTCGAGCTGCTCGAGCACCGCGCCGAGCGCGTCGCGGCCCTCGCCGTGCGAATCGGGTGCGACGCGCTGCCATTCGAGCAGAAAGCGCATGAAATCCTGCCGCTCGACCGGCTCGATTTCGCGCCGCAGCCGCCGCACCGTGTAGCGATGAATCCGCGCGAGCAGATGCCGCTCGCACCATTGCTCGGCCTGCGCGCCCGGCGTGAAGCGGCCGCGCATCACGTAGCCCTGCGCTTCGAGCCGTGTGAGCGCGAGCGCGATCGCCGATGCGGGCAGCGCGAGCGGACGCGCGATCTCCGGCACCGTCAGCGGACCGAAGCCGGACAGCCGCGCACGCACGATCTCGACCAGCGCGTCGTCGGGAGTCCAGGCGTCGTCGAAGCCGGGCGGCGGTTGCAGTACCGGATGCATCGGCGCGTGCTCGTAGACGGCGCGCACGCACGCGAGTCGCTCGACGGGCGTCCACAGCGCGTCGTGCTCGGCGATCCGCAGGCGCGTCGCGCGGCCGGAGAGCGCGAGGGCATCGAGCCACGCGGGCCATTGCGCGCTGGATTGCGCCTCGCTTTCCGTGATGCACGCGAGCGTCGTCAGCGCCTCGTGCATTTCGTCGGCGCTTGTGACATCGGGCCACGCTTCCTCGCGCACGCTCGCGATCGCATCGGGATCGAGCGCGCCGAGATCGTCGGCGGATTGCGGATCGGTCCAGCGGCGCGCGAGCACGGCCTGCGTGCGGCGCTCTTCGAGCGGCGCGTCGTCGAGGAACGCATACGGCCGCGCCGATAGAATCTCGGCCGCGAGCGGCGACGGCGCGGGCAATTCGCGCGTGACGAGACGCACATCGCCCGTTTCGATGCGACGCAGGAGCGCGAGCCACGCTTCGCTGTCCATCGCGTCGTGCAGGCAATCGTCGATAGTCTGCTCGACGAGCGGATGCGCCGGCACCTCGCGCTCCCCGGCGATGTTCTCCGCGCACGCGACCTGATCCGGAAACACGGCCGCGAGCAGATCCTCGCTTTTCATGCGCTGCAGTTGCGGCGCGACCTTGCGTCCGCCGGTGTAGCGCGGCAGCGCGAGCGCATTGGTCGCGTTCCAGCGCCAGCGCACGCCGAACAGCGGCGCGTCGAGCAGCGCCTGGATCAGCACATGCTCCGCCGTCGCCGACTTGAGATAGCGCCAGACGTCGTCGAGCGCGAAGCTGTGGCTGCCCGTCAGGGACAGCACGATCGCGTCTTCCGTCGCCGCCGCCTGCAGTTCGAAGTTGAACGTGCGGCAAAAGCGCTTGCGCAGCGCGAGCCCCCACGCGCGGTTCACGCGGCTGCCGAACGGCGCGTGGATGACGAGCTGCGTGCCGCCCGACTCGTCGAAGAAGCGCTCCATGACGAGCGTGTCCTGAGTCGGCAGCACGGTGAGCGCGGCGCGCGAGCGCGCCAGATAATCGACGATCTGCCGCGCGGGCTCCATGCCGATGCCCGTCTCCTCGGCAAGCCACGCCGCGGCTGCTTCGATGCCGCCTTGCGCGAGGCGGGCGTCGATCTCGCCGCGCAGACGCGCAATCGCGTGCGAAAGCTCGTCGCTGCGCCCGGGCGCCTCGCCTAGCCAGAACGGAATATTCGGCGGCTGGCCGTTCGCGTTCTCGACGCGCACGCGACCGCCTTCCACGCGCACGATCCGGTACGACGTATTGCCGAGCTGAAAGATATCGCCCGCAAGACTCTCGACGGCGAAGTCCTCGTTTACCGTGCCGATCTGCAAGCCTTGCGGTTCGAGGATCACGGCGAAATCCGCGTTGTCGGGAATCGCACCGCCCGAGGTCACCGCCGTCAGCTTGCCGCCGCGCCGGCCGCGCAGCGTGCGGCTCACCGCATCGCGATGCACGTAGGCCGCGCGCACGCCCTGCCGCCCGGTATAGCCCTCCGCGAGCGTGCGCAGCACGGCCTCGTAATGCGCGCGATCGAGCGTCGCGTAAGGATACGCGCGCGTGATGCGCTGAAAGAGCGCATCCTCGTTCCATTCGCGGCACGCGACTTCGGCGGTGATCTGTTGCGCCAGCACGTCGAGCGGCGCGCGCGGGATCGTCAGCGCATCGAGCTCGCCGCGCCGCACGCAGTCGAGCAGCGCCGCGCACTCGATCAGATCGTCGCGCGAAGTCGGAAAGAGCCGCCCCTTCGGAACGCCGCCGACGTGATGCCCCGAGCGCCCGACGCGCTGCAGGAACGCGCCGATCGAGCCGGGCGAGCCGATCTGGCAGACGAGATCGACATCGCCGATATCGATGCCCAGCTCCAGCGATGCCGTGGCGATCAGCACGCGCAACTCGCCGCGTTTCAGGCGCTGCTCCGCCTCCAGCCGATGCTCGCGCGCGAGGCTGCCGTGATGCGCCGCGACCGCTTCCTTGCCGAGGCGCTCGGTCAGATGCCGCGCCGCGCGCTCGGCCATGCGGCGCGTGTTGACAAAGACGAGCGTCGTGCGATGTTGCGCGGACAGTTCGGCGAGGCGGTCGTAGACGCGCTCCCACATGTCGTTGGACATGATGGCTTCGAGCGGCATCGGCGGAATGTCGAGCGCGAGATCGCGCGCGCGGACGTGGCCGACATCGACGATTTCGCACGATTCCTGTTCGCCGACGAGGAACTTCGCGACGAGCTCGATGGGCTTCTGCGTGGCCGATAGCCCGACGCGCACCGGACGCTGTCCGCCCGCTTCCTCGCACAGCGCGTCGAGCCGCGCGAGCGACAGGCTCAGATGCGAGCCGCGCTTGCTGCCCGCGACCGCATGAATTTCGTCGACGATCACGGTGCGCGTGGTCGCGAGCATCGCGCGGCCGGAGTCCGACGAAAGCAGCACGTAGAGCGATTCGGGCGTCGTCACGAGAATGTGCGGCGGACGCTTTTTCACTGCGTTGCGTTCCTGCTGCGTGGTGTCGCCGGTGCGCACGGCCGCGCGAATCTCGGGCGCGGCCACGCCGGATTCCTGCAAAGTCCGTGCGATGCCCGCGAGCGGCGCTTCGAGATTCACGTGGATGTCGTTCGACAGCGCCTTGAGCGGCGACACGTACACGACGCGCGTTTCGTCCGGCAACGCACCGCCGAGCGCCACGCCGTCGCGCACCAGTTCGTCGATGGCGGCGAGAAACGCGGTGAGCGTCTTGCCCGAGCCCGTCGGCGCGGCCACCAGCGTCGAGCGGCGCGCATGCACGAGCGGCCAGGCGCGCGCCTGCGCAGCGGTCGGCGCGGGAAAGCGCGAGCGGAACCAGCTCGCGACGGCCGGATGGAAACCCCGCAGGGCGTCGTCCGTGGGAGAGGATTTTCGGATCATCCGGACATTCTATGAGCGCTTCGGAATCGGCGTGTTCCACGCAAGTTTCGGACAGTTCCCATCCGAACGAATCCTGGTTCCGGCGATGCTAGCCGGTTCGCTCCATTGTCCGTTCGCCGCTTTCATGATCGTCATCAGTCTCCTGTTCGACCACGCGCCCGCCGCGCTCGCCAACCATCGCCACTATGCACGCGAGCACGGCTACCGGCATGTCGAGCTCGACTTCGCCGACCTGTCCGGCAGCGCCAGCGCTACTCGCTGGCTCTATAAATACGAAACGCTCCTGCGCCATCTCCGTCAGGCCGAACACAACGAAATCGTGCTCCTGTTGAGCGAGAACGCCGCGATCCTGCGCCCGGTGCCCCTGCCGGAACTGATGGCGGGCCGGGACTGGCTCATCGCCTGCACCGAATCCGAACTGCCGCAGACGGACGTGCTCCTGTTCCGCAATACGCAGGCGGTCCGCGAGAAAATCGCCGATCTCGTCAGCCGATGCCGCTTCGGCGTGGTGCTCCCGCAAGAGGAAGCCGAGGTGCTGCACGCGTTCAGTGCATGCCCGCCTCAATTCCGCATCGGCGACGTCTGCGTCGTTGTTCCGGCTGCGGTCTCGCTGGAAAGCGTCTGGGCGACCTGGAAGGCGTTCTCGGTCAGCATTCGCGACGAAATGCAGCATCGGCGATTTCGCGCGGCGCTCATCGAGCATGTCAATGAATGTGGTTCGCTCGGCTTGCCTTATCTGACGCTCACGGATTCCGGCGAGCGCGATACGTCCGCGCACAGCGTCTTTCAGCCGAACCGGCCGATTGCGATCGTCATGCTTTATACGCCGAACGTCGCGCGCTACGGGCGCATCGCGGAGGCCAATTTCAGGCGCTATTGCGAGCGACAGGGTTACACGCTCTACGTCCATCGCGATATTCCCGCCCATCTGAACGACGGCAAGAGCGCGGGGAACTGGTACAAGGCCGCGCTGTTGCGCGAGTACCTGCCGAATCATCAATGGGTGTTCTGGCTCGACGCCGACGTGCTCGTCAATGACATGAACCGGCGGCTCGAACCCTTCACGCTCGGACGCGAGACCGTGCTCGCGCGCGACGTGGGAACGTGGACCTTCAACTCCGGCATCATGGGCTTTCAGCGCAACCAGCGGAACCATGACGCGTTCTCGCGCATCATGGAGGCTTGCGCGAGCCTCGAAGACAAGTCGCACGTGTATGCCAGCCGGGGCGATCAGCATTACTTCATCCGCGTCTTCGAGGCGCTGCCCGAGTTCGACGCCACGCAGATCCACGATTTCATCGACATCAACACGCCGTGGATCTACCGGCGCGCGGACAGCTTCATGGTCCACTATTTCGGCATGTGGGAAGACAACCGCGCGCTCCTGATGCATTACGACCTGAAACACGCCGCGATGGAATGACGCGCCCCCGTACCGCGTCTGCCGAACCCCTTTATGATGTTTCACGGCGCTCGTCGGGCGCCGTTTTCCTCCTGCCAACACAACGCCACAAACCCGCCGGATCATGGACGGAACGCGTGAGACCCGATCTCGCGCGAAGCCGTGCGCACGACGCTCGACCAATCACCTCACCTGCCAAGGAGAAGCAATTGAACGACGACGTCACTGGCATGACCGCGACCGAGACGCCCCTCGACGCCGACCTCCTCGCGAAAATCGACGCGTACTGGCGCGCCTGCAACTATCTCTCGGCCGGCATGATCTACCTTCGCGCGAATCCGCTGCTGCGCGAGCCGCTCAAGGCCGAGCACATCAAGCGGCGGCTGCTCGGCCACTGGGGCTCGGACCCCGGGCAGTCATTCGTGTGGGTTCACCTGAACCGCCTGATCGCGCGCGACGACCTGAACGTGCTGTTCGTGTCGGGCCCCGGTCACGGCGCACCCGCGACGCTCGCCAATTCCTGGCTCGAAGGGCACTATTCGGAAATCTATCCCGACCGCAGCGCGGACGAACGCGGCATGCTCAAGCTCTTTCGCGCGTTTTCGTCGCCGGGCGGCATCGGCTCGCATTGCACGCCGGAGACGCCCGGCTCCATCCACGAAGGCGGCGAGCTCGGCTACAGCCTGTCGCATGCGTTCGGCGCGGCGTTCGACAATCCGGATCTGATCGTCGCGGCGGTCGTCGGCGACGGCGAAGCGGAAACCGGGCCGCTCGCCACGTCGTGGCATTCGAACAAGTTCCTCAATCCGGCGACGGATGGCGCCGTGCTGCCGATTCTTCATCTGAACGGCTACAAGATCGCCAACCCGACGATCCTCGCGCGCATTCCGCACGACGAGCTCGAAGATCTTTTCAAGGGTTATGGCTACGCGCCGCATTTCGTCGAAGGCGACGAACCCGAAGCCATGCATCAGCGCATGGCGGCGACGCTGGAGCGCTGCATCGCCGATATCCGCTCGATCCAGACGAACGCGCGCGCGAACCCTGAGAACGCGACGCGCCCGCGCTGGCCGATGATCGTGTTGCGCACGCCCAAAGGCTGGACCGGCCCGAAGGAGCTCGACGGCCACAAGGTCGAGAATTTCTGGCGCTCGCATCAGGTGCCGATCGCCGATCCGGCGGGCAACCATCGCCATCTGGCCGCGCTGGACGCGTGGCTGCGCAGCTACCGGCCCGAAGCGCTGTTCGATGAAGACGGGTGCCTGATCGAATCCCTGCGCGCGCTCGCGCCGAAAGGCACGCGGCGCATCAGCGCGAATCCGCATGCGAACGGGGGCGTACTGCGGCAATCGCTCGATCTGCCCGATATCCGCGACTACGCGTTCGAATTCAAGCGCGCGGCGAGCGTCTATCAGTCGCCGACGGCCGTGCTCGCCACCTTCCTGCGCGACGTGATCCGCCGCAACATGACGAGCTTCCGTCTTTTCGGCCCCGACGAAACCGCGAGCAACAAGCTCGACGGCGTGTACGAAGCGTCGGGCAAGCGCTGGCTCGCAGAGACGCTTCCCGAAGACGCCGACGGCGGCGCGCTCTCCATCGATGGCCGCGTGATGGAGATGCTGTCCGAGCACACGCTCGAAGGCTGGTTCGAAGGCTACGTGCTCACGGGCCGCCACGGTCTCTTCGCCACCTACGAAGCCTTCGTGCACGTGATCGACTCGATGTTCAACCAGCACGCGAAGTGGCTCGAAAAGGCAAAGAACGAGCTCGACTGGCGCAGGCCGGTGCCGTCCATCAATCTTCTCATCACGTCGCTCGTGTGGCGGCAGGATCACAACGGCTTCACGCATCAGGACCCGGGCTTTCTCGATGTCGTCACCAACAAGAGCCCGGGCGTCGTGCGCATCTATCTGCCGCCCGATGCGAACTGCCTGTTGAGCGTCGCGGATCACTGTCTGCGCTCGCACGATTACGTGAACGTGATCGTCGCGGACAAGCAGCCGCATCTGCAATATCTGAGCATGCGGGACGCCATCGTGCATTGCGCGAAAGGCATCGGCATCTGGGATTGGGCGTCGACGGATCAGGGCGCGGAGCCGGATGTCGTGATCGCCTGCGCGGGCGATATCGCGACCATGGAAGCGCTCGCCGCCGTCGAGATCCTGAAGGCGAATTGCGCCGGTCTGAAGATCCGCTTCGTCAACGTCGTCGATCTGTTCAGGCTCATGCCGGACACGGAGCATCCGCACGGGCTGTCGCATCGCGATTTCGACTCGATCTTCACGCGCGACAAGCCCGTCATCTTCAATTTCCATTCGTATGCGTCGCTCGTGCACAAGCTCACTTACAACCGCACGAATCACGCGAACATGCACGTGCATGGATACCGCGAGCGCGGCAACATCAACACGCCGTTCGAGCTCGCGATCATCAACGGCGTGGATCGCTACACGCTCGCGATCGACGTGATCGACCGCGTGCAGCGCATCGCGGGCAGCAGCGCGCACACGAAGGAATGGCTCAAGAATCAGATCATCGAGAGCGTGCGGTATGCGCACGAGGAAGGCATCGACCGCGATGAGATTCGCGAGTGGACGTGGAAGGGCTGACGCCCGACTGCATGCGGCATGCAATATCCCATCTGGTCGAATGAATGCAAAACGCCAGATGCAAAACGCAAAAAGCAAAAAGCGCCCGGGGACATGCAGTCCGCCGGGCGCTCTCGCATTCGGAACCGCGGGACGCTCAGCCCTGGTGCTCCGCATGATCCCGCTGCTTGAGCGATTGCGGCAAGCCGAACAGCAGCAGCAGCGCGCACAACACGCTCATCGCGCCGATCGCGTACAGCGCGGGCGTCGTGCTGCCCATCGTGTCGCGGATGCGGCCCACCATCACCGGGCTCACGATGCCGCCCAGTTGCCCCAGCGTGTTGATCAGCGCGATGCCGCCCGCCGCGCCCGCACCGGTCAGCAGCTTCGGCGGCAGCGCCCAGAACGCCGGAATCGATGCGATCACGCCCGCGCCCATCACGCCGAGCGCGGCGATGAGAAGCGTCGTCTGCTTATCGAAGATGCCCGCCGCGAAGAAGCCTGCCGCCGCCATCACGAGCAGGGCCGCGACGAATTTGCGGCGCTCGCCCGAACGGTCCGACATGCGGCCGACCACGACCATGCAGATCGCGCCGCAGATGTACGGCACCGCCGTCAACAGACCGATGATCGTCGGATTCTGCGTGCCCGCCGCGCGGATCAGGTGCGGCGCCCAGAAGTTGAGGCCGTACGATGCGATCTGGATCAGGAAGTAAATCAGGCCGAGCATCAGGAAGCCGGGCGTCTTGATCGCGCCGAAGAGCGAATGGCCGGTGTCTGTGTGCTGGCTTTGCGTCGAAATCTGGCTCTTGAGACAGGTCTTTTCGGCGTCGGTGAGCCACGCGGCGTCATCGACGCGATCCTTGAGCACGTTAAGCACGAGAATGCCGAGCAGCACGCACGGAAGACCGCCGAGCAGGAACAACCAGTGCCATCCCGCGATGCCCGCCACGCCGTTCAGATGCCCGAGCACGAGACCCGACAGCGGCGCGCCGAAGAGGCCCGAGAACGCCGACGCGAGAAACAGCATCGACGTGATGCGGCCGCGATAGCTCGCCGGAAACCACAGCGTGAGGTAATAGAGCACGCCCGGCGCGAAGCCCGCTTCCATCGCGCCGATGATGAAGCGCAGCCCATAGAACTGCCACTCCGTTTGCACGAAGACCATCAGCGCGGTCGCGATGCCCCATGAAATCATGATGCGCGCGATCCAGCGCCGCGCGCCGACCTTGTAGAGCAGCATGTTGCTCGGCACTTCGAAGAGCACATAGCCGATCACGAAGAGACTCGCGCCGAGACCGTAGGCGGTGTCGGACAGACCGAGCGAGCTCTGCATCTGAAACTTCGCGAAGCTGATGTTGATGCGGTCGAAGAACGCGAAGAAGTAGCACAGCATGATGAGCGGCATGAGCCGCAGCGCCACCTTTCGGATGATGTCCGAGGTGTTCCCGACGATTTGCGGCTCATCGGCCGCGTTCACACTTAGATCGCTCATGTTTGTCTCCAATATAGTTTTGGTGTTTTGACTCAGATGGTTTTCACGTAATCGGGCGCCGCATGCAGATCGCAATTGCGTCCCGCCTTCGCGACTTGTCCCGACACCTCATGTCCGACGAGCGCGGGCAGCGTGCGCGACAGCGCGATCAGCTTCTGCAGATCGACGCCCGTCGGAATGCCCATCTCGTCGCACATGTTCACGAGGTCTTCGGTGCAGATGTTTCCTGATGCGCCCGGCGCGAACGGGCAGCCGCCGAGCCCGCCCAACGCAGCATCGAAGCGGCGCGCGCCTGCGCCGTAGGCGGCGAGGACATTGGCCAGCCCGAGGCCGCGCGTGTTGTGAAAATGCAGCGTGAGATCGGCGGCAGGCACGTGTTCGAGCACGCGAGCGACGAGCCGCGCGACCTGACGCGGATTCGCCATGCCGGTCGTATCGGCGAGCGTGACGCCGGCGATGCCCATCTCGCGATACGTCCGAGCGATCGACACGACACGCTCTTCATCGATGTGCCCTTCGAACGGACAGCCGAACGCGGTCGCGACCGTGGCGTTCAGCGTCGTCGCCTGCGATGCGCCACGAACGAGCCGCACGACATCGCCGAAACCCACCAGCGACGACTCGCAGCTCATGCGCATGTTCGCGCGGTTGTGCGTCTGGCTCGCGGACATCACGAGGTTCAACTCGTCGGCGCCGGCGGCGAGCGCGCGTTCCGCGCCCTTCACGTTGGGCACGAGCGCGACGAAGATCACGCCGTTGCCGCGCCGGATGCCGTTGAATACCGCCTCGCCGTCGCGCAACGCGGGAATCGCTTTCGGCGACACGAACGAGCCCGCCTCGATGCGCGTGAAGCCGCATGCAGAAAGGCCATCGATCAGCGCGATCTTGTCTTCGGTCGCGACCCACTGCTTCTCGATCTGCAAGCCGTCGCGGGGCGCGACTTCCTGGACGATCAGCGGTTCTTTGTATTCATCATTCATTGCACCGCTCCTTCGGCGCGCAGCCGCTGCACTTCGTCGGCTGCGAAGCCGAGCGATTCCAGCACCGCTTGCGTGTGCTCGCCGAGCGCCGGACCTTGCCAGCGCACTTCGCCCGGTGTGTCGGAGAGTTTCGGCACGATGCCCGGCATCTTCACCGAGGCGCCGCCCGGCAGATCCGCCTGCAGCAGCATGTCGCGCGCTTGGTAGTGCGCGTCGTCGACGATGTCCGCGACCGAATAAATGCGGCCCGCGGGCACTTCCTCGCGCTCGAGCGTCGCGAGCACGTCGTCCATCGAATGATGCGAGGTCCATGCGGTGATCGCTTCATCGAGCATCGCGCTCTGCTTCACGCGGCCGTCGTTGTGGGCGAGCGCGGGATCGTCCGCGAGATCGGCGCGGCCGATCACGGTCATCAGGCGCCGGTAGATCGGGTCGCTATTGCCCGCGATCACCACGAAGCCGCCATCCTCCGTGCGATACGTATTCGAAGGCGCGATGCCCGGCAGCGCCCCGCCGCTGCGCTCGCGCACATGGCCCAGCAGGTCGTATTCGGGAACGAGGCTTTCCATCAGATTGAAGACGCTTTCGACGAGCGACACGTCGACCACCTGGCCATCGCCCTGACCGGTCTTCACGCGCAGCACCGACATCAGCGCGCCGATCACGCCATGCAGCGACGCCAGCGAATCGCCGAGACTCACGCCGACGCGCGCGGGCAGACCTTCGGCGTCGCCGGTCGTGTAGCGGATGCCGCCCATTGCCTCGCCGATCGCGCCGAAGCCCGGCCGGTCGCGATACGGGCCGGTCTGGCCGTAGCCGGAGATACGGACCATCGTGAGCTTCGGGTTGATCGCGTGCAGCACGTCCCAGCCGAGACCGAGCTTTTCGAGTGCGCCGGGACGCATGTTT
The DNA here is from genome assembly GCF_056930355.1 of Caballeronia sp. 11_S32. Lineage (NCBI taxonomy): Bacteria > Pseudomonadati > Pseudomonadota > Betaproteobacteria > Burkholderiales > Burkholderiaceae > Caballeronia > Caballeronia sp. 11_S32. Next base: position 699,827 of record NZ_JBXOWH010000004.1, on the reverse strand, counting down.
TCGATGACGATGTCGGCATCGGCGGCGAGCCGCTTGATGACGTCCGCGCCTTCCGCCGACTTGAGATTCACGCACACCGACTTCTTGTTGCGCGATTGCAGATACCACCAGAGCGAGGTGCCCTCGTGCAGTTTGCGCCATTTGCGCAGCGGGTCGCCGCCGTTGGGCGTCTCGATCTTGATGACTTCCGCGCCGAACTCGGCCAACATGCGCGCGGCAAAAGGCGCGGCGATGAGGGTGCCGATCTCGATGACCCGGATGCCTTGAAGGGGTCCGCTCATGCTGCTCGTCTCCTGAAATTTGTACTGTGGAGACAAGCTTATTGGCGAACGCTCGGGTGCGTCCAACCGCATTTCGGCAAGCATCGTTCGCCAAACGCGAACGCTCACCGGGTTTTCGAAAGCTAGCCGCGCGCTTCGACGGTCCGCAGATGATCGAACAGCAGGCGGCTCACGGGCGAAAGCGCCTCCGAATCGCGCACGACGATCACGAGGCTGCGCGCGGCCCATTCCTCGTCGAGCGGCACGGCGGCGAGCCCGAGCTGACGGCCCATCGCCTCGAAAACCTGCTGCGGCAGCACGCCGACGCCCATGCCCGCCTGCACCATGCGGCACACGGCATCGAAGCCGGGCACGTGAATGCGCAGCCGCAGCGCGCGGCCCGCCTGACGCGCGGCGAGATGCGTGCGCATGTTGATCGAGCTCGCCGAATGCAGGCCGATGTGATCGAAGTCGAGCGTGTCCGCGAACGCGACGCTCTCCCGGTGCGCGAGCGGATGATCGCCCGGCGCCACGAGGCAAAGCCGGTCGTGCCGGTAGTGCACGGATTCGAGGCCGCGCGTGTCGGCGTCGCCGGAACAGATGCCCAGATCGACGAGACTGTCCGCCACGCCATCGACGATGCCGCCGCTCGGCCGCTCTTCGAGATCGATCTTGATCTGTTCGTGCACGGAGATGAACGCGCGCAAGTCCTCCGGCAGGAATTCGACGATCGCGGAGAGGTTCGCCATCATCCGCACGTAGCCGCGCACGCCGCTCGCGTGTTCCGCCAGCTCGATGCCGATGTTCTCGACATCGCGCAACACGCGCCGCGCGTGATGCAGCAGCGTTTCGCCCGCCGGCGTGAGGTCCATGCCGCGCGCCTTGCGCTCGAAAAGCACGGCGCCCACGGCCTGTTCCAGTTCGAGCAGCCGCTTGCTCGCCGCGGAGACCGCGATCGCCTCGCGCTCCGCCGCGCGCGTGAGCGTGCCTTCCTCGAACACGGCGAGAAAGAGTTGCAGCGTCGTGAGATCGAGACGTCTGAGTAGATTTCTTGTGGCCATCGTCGGACTTGGCGCGTTCAGCGCGCGTACTTGAACGTGCCTTGCGCGCTCGCGATCATCACGCGGTCGTCGACCCATGCCTCGCCGCGCGCGAAGTAGACGGAGCGCCCCTGCCGTTCGAGAAAGCCCTTCGCGACGACCTTGTCGCCGATGCCGCGATCGAGATAGTTCACGGTGAGCGAAAGCGTGAAGCCGTGCACGGGCGCCGCGCCCGTCGTGAACAGGCCCGCGTAGCCGCAGGCCGCGTCGAGCAGCGTGGCGATCGCGCCGCCCTGCAGGATGCGCTGCCGGTTCAGATGCCCCGCGTGTATCGGCATCGCGAACTCGGCGTAGCCCGCGCGCCATTCCGTGAACACCGCGCCGAGCGCCTCGAGAAACGGATTGTCCAGATCCAGATTCGCCACCTTTGCTCCTGATAAGCCTGCATTGCGAGCGATTGTGCCATCGCCGGCCGCGGGCTGCCGGGCGGATCGGGAATGCGCGAAAATGCACGGCGCATGAAAAAACCCGCACACGGCGGGTTCATTTGCGTCAAGGCCGTCCACGAGATAGCCGAGCCGTTTTCTGTTTGACAGCGCACACAAGTCTCGCAATACCGGCCGAATTTCACCGGCATGACGCGTTTCATGAAGTGCGGTCATGAATCGCGCGATACGCGTCTTTATGTGCGCGTTTAGCGCAACGTGACAGACCGTGTCACGCGCGCAACACACTGCATTACGACAATCAGTTATATCCGCGAATCACGCAGGAGTTTTTTTCCTCCTCGGTTTTTCCGAAACGCCCGCAAATCTCGGCGACATATTCGGGTGCCGCGGACGGCTGGCTGGAACGGTGCGACACGGGCACGCTCGTGTCGTGAGGCATTTCGCCGTCGTCGATCCAGGCATAGAAATGTGCGCTCGTATTGGCTTCCATGTTTTGTCTCCTTTAGGTTGAAGCGCGAAAAGCGTCTGATGGTTCCAGCTTGCGCTTATCGAAAGCCGCTGGCCCTAGTGGATTTCATTAATGGACGCAGCGCGAACGCATGGCGATGATGATAAGAATGCCCGTTCGAAACGCAAACCGGACCGGTGTCAATCCGCTTATCTCTGTTCTCAGCGAAAAAAATGCCCGGTCTGCGGCCGGGCTGACTTAAATCATCGATTAGGGAAAGCGGTATTCGTAAGTCTTCTAACAGTTATACGACATTCTTTTCCACGATCGGCCTGCCTTCCAATACGCGCGTCCAGTCGAGCGGCGATAAATCGAGCGTTTCGTAACCTCCGCGCAGAATCAGTTCGCTTACGCCGCGCCCCGTCGCCGGGCCTTGCTGCAGGCCGTGTCCGCTGAATCCATTCGCAAAGATGCAGTTATCGCTGTCCGGGTGATAGCCGATGATCGCGTTCTGGTCGAGCACGTTGTACTCGTAATAGCCGGACCAGCAGCGCTCCACGCGCAGCGCCTCGAATGCCGGCACGCGATGCGCGAGCGTCGGCCAGATCACGTCGTCGAAGAGCGCGTGGTCGACTTCGTCGAGCGGCAGGTCGTCGGGATCGTTGTCCGCCGCGGGCGACGTGCCGCAAATATACGTGCGCCCTTCGGGGCGGAAGTAAACGCCGCTCGGATCGATCAGCAAAGGGCAGCGTTCGAGCTTCGCCGGCGACGACACGTTGAAGATGCTGCGGCGGCGCGCGTACACGGGAATGTCGATGCCGAGCATCGCCGCGACCGACCGCGACCACGCGCCCGCCGCGTTCACGATGACATCGCACGCATAGGTCTCGCCGTTGGCCGCGCGCACGGCCGTTGCGCGACGCCCTTCGCGCTCGATGCCGACCACTTCCGTCGCCACATAACGCGCGCCGAGCGATTGCGCCTTGCGACGCAAAGCCTGCACGAGCCCGTAGCCGTCGAACCAGCCTTCGCCGCTTTCGCCGAACGTGCCCGCCGCCAGATCTTCCGTGTTGAGCCACGGGAAGCGCGCCTGCAACTGCGCGCGATCGAGCAGGCTGATATCCGCGCCGAGCTCGCGTTGCAGCGCGTGATTCTCGCGCAGCGTCGCGGCGCCGGGTGCGGTCGCGAGGAAGAGATAGCCGCCTTCATGCAGATCGATCGACGGGCGTTCGCCGTTCACTTCGAGCCGCTCGCCGATCGAGCGCAGGAACTCGATGCCGAAGAGCGACATGCGCACCGAAAGCGGCGTCGAGAACTGCTGCCGGATCGACGCGGCCGACAGCGCCGACGACGAACGCGCGTAAGTCGGATCGCGCTCGATCACGGTCACCTGCACTGTCGGGTCCGACAGACGCAGAAAATACGCGACCGAGCTGCCGATCACACCGCCACCCACGATCACCACTTGAGAAGCCACGCCGCCTCCGGACTGTTGTGCTTCAGCCGAGATTGAAGTCGATGCCCTGCGCGAGCGGCAATTCCGACGAGTAGTTGATCGTGTTGGTCGCGCGGCGCATATAGGCCTTCCACGCATCCGAACCCGATTCGCGTCCGCCGCCGGTTTCCTTTTCGCCGCCGAACGCACCGCCGATTTCCGCGCCGCTCGGCCCGATGTTCACGTTCGCGATGCCGCAATCGCTGCCCGACGCCGACAGGAAGCGCTCCGCTTCACGCAGATCGGTCGTGAACGCGCACGACGACAAGCCATGCGCGGCGGCGTTGTTCGCGGCGATGGCTTCGTCGAAATCGGAATAGCGCATCACGTAGAGAATCGGCGCGAAGGTTTCCTTCAGCACGACATCCGTTTGCGACGGCATTTCGACGAGCGCCGGGCGCACGTAGTAGCCGTTTTCGCTGCCCTTCACGCTGACGCGCTCGCCGCCGAACACCTTGCCGCCCTCGCCCTTCGCCTGCTCGAGCGCGTCCTGCATGCGCGCGAATGCCTGCGCATCGATGAGCGGGCCCATCAGCACGCCTTGCTCGAGCGGATTGCCGACGGGCACTTTCGCGTAGAGATCCTTCAAGCGCGCGACGGTTTCGTCGTAGATGCTTTCATGCACGAAAAGACGCCGCAGCGACGTGCAGCGCTGCCCCGCCGTGCCGACCGCCGAGAACAGGATGCCGCGCAGCGCGAGATCGCGATTGGCCGTCTGCGACACGATGCCCGCGTTGTTGCCGCCCAGCTCCAGAATCGAGCGGCCGAAGCGCTCTGCCACCGCGACGCCGACCTTGCGGCCCATTTCCGTGCTCCCCGTCGCGCTGACGATGTCCGAGCGCTTGTCCGCGACGAGCGCCGCGCCGACATCGCGCCCGCCGATGATCACCGAGGCGAGGCCCGCCGGCGCGGAGCCGAATTCGTCGATGGCATCGCGCAGAATGCGGTCGACCGCGAGCGCGGTGAGCGGCGTCTTTTCGGACGGCTTCCACACCACGGCGTTGCCGCACACGAGCGCGAGCGCCGCGTTCCACGACCACACCGCGACCGGGAAGTTGAACGCCGAGATGATCGTGCACACGCCGAACGGATGCCACGTCTCCGCCATGCGGTGCCCGGGGCGCTCGGAGGCGATCGTCAGGCCGTACAGCTGGCGCGAAAGACCGACGGCGAAATCGCAGATGTCGATCATTTCCTGCACTTCGCCCAGGCCTTCCTGAAGAATCTTGCCCGCTTCGAGCGACACGAGGCGGCCGAGCGCCTCTTTCTTCTCGCGCAGCCGGTTGCCGAGCAGGCGGACGAGCTCGCCGCGGCGCGGCGCGGGCACGTTGCGCCACGCGGTGAAGGCGCTCTGCGCGGCGCCGAGGGCGGCGTCGACATCGGCGGTGGTGTTCTGCTTCACCCGGCCGATGACTTCGCCCGTGACCGGCGAAGTGGCGACCATGTCGCCGTCGGTGACGAGGCTCGCGATGCCGAGGTCGGAAAGAATCGATTGTGCGTTCACGATGAAGTCCTTTCGATGCAGGTTCGTTCGTCTGAGCGAAAGTTTCTGATAAGAAACTTTCGTGAGTCAGGCAACTATACGCGCTGCCGTCGCCGCTCACAACAGCGGACAATATTGGGGTTGTCACTAATGCGCGCGGCCTTTTGCGGCGGTAGATTCGGCTTGTTTCGAAACTTTGCGCCGATGCTTTCGCCCGATTCGCGCGATGTTATTATCGGAAACAAAAACGCTCACCCTATGCCCAGCCTCAGCACCAAAAGCTCGCCCGAACAATCGGCGGCCGATCTCGGACGCCGGGTGAAACGCGCGCGGCTCGCGCACGACCTGACGCTCGAAACGGCGAGCCGGATGTGCGGCGTGTCGCGCTCGGCGCTGTCGAAGATCGAGAACGGCTTGATGTCGCCGACTTTCGACGTGCTGCAGAAAATCGTGCGCGGCCTGCAGATCGATCTCGCCGAGCTGTTCGGCACGGCGCCCGCGCCGAGCGCGAGCGGGCGGCGCGCCCTTACGCGCAAGGACGAAGGCCAGCGCCACGCGTATCGCGGCTATCAGATGGAACTGCTCGCCACCGAGCTCGCGCACAAGGCGATGCTGCCGTTTCGCATCCGCATCTCGGCGCATACGCTCGACGCTTTCGACGATTGGGGCCGCCACGAAGGCGAGGAGTTTCTCTACGTGATCAGCGGGAGCGTGTGTCTCTATTCCGAACTCTACGCGCCGACGCATCTGAACGCCGGCGACAGCATCTACTTCGACAGCCGCACCGGCCACGCCGCCATTTCGACGAGCGACGAAGACGCCGAAGTGCTGTGGATGGCGACGGGCGGCGTGCCGGCGCCCGCGTCCGCGCCCGACGCGGTGGACGCGCAGTGAGGGGTTCTATCGCGGGAGGAGCGAATTCGATCCGTGCAGAATGGTGCGGAAGCGGGATTGAGGGTACAAAGCGCGAAGCGCCGCATGGCGCGGCGCTTCGGATTCGGCGGATCGCGCGGTCCTTTCACGCGAAATGCGGGTTTTCGGTGTTTCAGATCGATCTTTAAGTGCGTCCCGACGAAATCACGGGATACGTTAATGCACCGGATAGCGTTGTCGCGCGTGGATCACATTGATTACTTCAATCCAGCCATCCATGACGCGATAGACCACGAGGTAATTCGGATGCGCAACGACTTCGCGTGTGCCGGGTTCACGACCGGAGCGAAACATAAAGGGAGTAAGCGAAGCAGGAATCACCGATTTCTCGATGATCTCAAACATCGTCATGGCTGCCGAGGGACTATGTTCGGCTATGTAGTCAGTGAGTTGGTCGAGATCATCGAGTGCTTCAACGGTCCAACGTATTGGCAGCATCAGGATCCTGTTCGTTCCTTCTCTTTGATCTTCGCTTCAAGCTTCGTGCGAATGCGTGCCATTGCTTCGTCGTGCGGAATCCGTGGCCGTGTATCGGCCATCGAACGCCGTACTTTCTCCCGAAACCACTGGTCATAAGCTTCCGCTTCTTCGACAGTGGCGAATTCGGACACGATGGGATCGAGCGGGGTGGGCATGTCGAGTTCTCGTTTCATGATGAAAACCATGATAACGCAGCTATTTCCGCTGCGTCACCTCGGCCATTCGGCCAATCCGCGCCGGCTGTCGGCCCGCCATCAGACCGTGTTCACGCTCTTCGCTTTCGCCTTCCTCACGGCCTTTTCGGCAGGCGCCGAAGCCGCCGCGCCGTCGTCGGGCTTCACCATCGTTCGCTTGAAATAGGGCGAACTCAACGTGGCCGCGCCCATGTCCGACGCCGCTTCGAGCAGCGCCGGCGCGAGCCCCTTCAGCCGCGCCTCGGGCAAGCGGCTCGTCGGCCCGGCGAGACTCACCACGCCGACGACCACATCCGTCACCGGGTGATGAATCGGCGCGGCCATCGATGTCATGCCGGCCTCGTAGGTCTCGCTCGCGATGCCATAGCCGCGCTTACGGGCGGCGTGAAGATCCGCGAGAAACTGCTGAATGGTTTTCGGCGCCTTCGGCCCGCCCTGGCCCGGCTTGCCGAGCCCGCCCTGCTTCGACACGAGCGCGAGCGCTTCTTCATCCGTCAGCGAGGACAGCCATGCCTGCCCGCTCGCCGTGCAATGCAAGGGCGGCTGGCTGCCCATGTCGGGGTCGTAGCGCAAGCCCGACTTCGCACCCTGCGCCTTGCCGACGAACGTGATGTGATCGTCCTCGACGACGCCCAGACGCGCCAGTTCGCCCGACTGCGCCGCGAGCCGGTCGAGCACCGGCTGCGACACGTCGAGCACGCCGCCCGTCGACAGATAGATGAGCGCGAGCGATACGAGCTTCAGCGCGAGCATGTACTCGCCGTGATCCTCGTCCTGCCGGACATAGCCTTCGTCGATCAGCATCGCGAGCAGGCGGTGCGTGCCGCTGCGCGGAATGTTGAGCGTATCGGCGATAGCGGCGAGCTGCATGCGCCCGCCGTTTTTCGCCAGCAGCTCGATGATCGACAACGCCCGCTCCAGATTTCCCGCCATCTTTCAGTCTCTCGAAGTTCCGATTCCGAAATGAGAACACGATTCCAGCCCGGAATTCAACTGCCTTCGGCTCAATGCTGCGCGTACGCCTCCTCCAGCACCGCGAGCGTGGCGTCGCGCAAGCGCTTCGCGCGCGTGAGCGCATCGGCGGTTTTTGCCCACGCATTCATCGGCACTTCGATCGAGAGCGGCAAGCCGTCCGGCAGCGCGTGCAGGATACCCGCGAGATCCAGCCCGCCCTCGCCCGGAATCATGCGCTCGGCGCGCGCCTGATAGAGCAGCGTGTCCAGATCGGCCGGGCGCTCGGCGGGCGCGTCGCAGAACTGCACGTAGCCGAACCATTCGCGCGGTAGCTCGCGCAGCGTGTCCGTCGACGAACCGGCGCGGTCGAAATGAATCGGATCGATGATGAGCCCCGTGTTCGCGCGCCCCGCCGCCCTCACGATGCGCGCGCCCTGCACGATGTCCTTCGCATCGGTCCAGGGCATCGGTTCGAGCGACGGCGACAATCCGTACGGCTTCGCCAGATCGCAGAGCGCCGCGAGCCGTTCCGCCGTGCGCGCCTCGTCGGGATCGTTGCCCGCGACGAGCACATAACGCGCGCCTAGCTCAGCGGCGGTTGCGAGCATCGGTTCGTAATCGGCGACGTTCGTATCGGGCTTGAGGCGCAGGATTTCCGCATCGAGCACGCCGATGCCGGTGTCTTTCAGCGCCGCGAGCGTTTCACGCTTCAACACCGTCGCGCCGATGATCTCATGGCGCACTTCCGTGTCGGTCGCGGGCAGAAGCCGCAGGCCGACGAAATCGTAGCCCGCCTGCGCCGCGCACTCGACCATCTGCGGCGGCGTCAGTTCGAGCACCGTCAGCGCGGATAAAGACAGCTTGCGTTGTGACATCGCTGGGTCTCCGGTTAGCGCAGCGGCGAGAAAGGCGCGGGCACGTAGATGGTCGATTCCATCGTCGTCAGATGGGCGGGACCGCCCTTCGGCGGCCAGATGCCGTCCTTCACCGCTTCGGCGCGAATGCGCGAACGCTCGTCGACGCTCTTGTACGGCCAGATGTTCAGAAAGCGCGGCACGGTGCCGTCGAGCGCGTACATCGCGCCGATGAGCGGCGAGCGCTTCGTGCGCTCCGGCACGGCGTTTTTCCACGCGTCGATCGTGTGTTGCAGGCTCGCGAGCTTCGTGCCGTAGACGCGCATCTCGTAGATGCCGCCGTGCTGCGCCGGTTCGATCGGCGGCAGGAACGGGAAGAGCGCGTAGCTGTTCACTTCGACATCGGTGATGAGTTCGCCGCAGCCGAACGGATTGCCTTCGAGCAGCAGGCGCTGGCGCTCTTTTATCAGCGCCGCTTCCGATTCGAAGCCACGCAGCACCATTACTTTGCCCAACGCGCCGATATCCGAATACCAGCAGCCGAGGAGCTTCGAGCCGGGCGCGTCGCCGCTCGCCTTGATGTTCTCGAAGACCTGCGCGTTCGCGCCGATCTTCACCGTCAATGTGACTGTGTCGTACAGAGTCATAGCAGTGTCCTTGCCTGTTTGATGTCCGAGAGGTGTGTGATGTTTTCTTCGCGCGCCGATTGCGCGGACTGGGCCGCTTGAGCCAGTTCGAGGCCCGTGAGATAGCCGAAGGTCATCGCGGGTCCGAGCGTGATGCCGCCAGCGGGGTAATGCCCGCCCATCATGCTCGCGGCGTCGTTGCCGACCGCGTAGAGGCCGGGAATCGGCGCGTGCGATTCGTCGAGCACGCGCGAGCGCGCATCCGTCGAAAGACCGGCGAAGGTGCCGAGGCTGCCCGGCAGGATCTTCACCGCATGGAACGGGCCTTCGACGATCGGCGCGAGACACGGATTCGGCCCGTGCGATGCATCGCCCTGCACGCGGTTATAGGGCGTCGAACCTTTGTGGAATTGCGGATCGAAGCCGTCTTTGGCATGCGCGTTGTAGGTGGCGACGGTATCGGCGAGCCCGCGCGCGTCGATGCCGCATTGTTGCGCCAGTGCGTCGAGCGTCGGCGCGGATTTCAGATAGCCCGAGCGTTCATATGGCCCGAGCGGAAACGGAAACGGCTTCGCGAAACCGAGCCCATAACGCCGCTGAAACCGGTGATCGCAGACGAGCCACGCGCACACTTCCTCGCCCGGCCGCGTCGTGCCGATGAGCGCGGAGATGAAGTCGTAATACGACGACGCCTCGTTCGTGAAGCGCCTGCCCGCGCGCGTCACGGCGATGACACCGGGCTTCGCGCGCTCGATGAGATGCGGAAACGCGACCGCTTCGCCGCGGCGCTTCGGCACCAGCGACACCGGTGCCCACGCGGCGGGCGCTTCGAGCGACGCATCGAAATGCGCGCCCGCCGCCTCGCCCAGGCGAATGCCGTCGCCGGTATTGCTTTTCGGCGCGGCGGACCAGTGCGGCGCGTAGGGAAAGGTCGCGGCCTGACGCTGCGCGTCGTGCGGATAACCGCCGCACGCAAGCACGACGCCGCGTCGCGCGCGCACTTCATGCATCACGCCTTCGATCTCGACGCGCGCGCCCGTCACGCGATGCGCCTCGCGCGTGAGCGACACGGCCTTCGCCCGCGTGCGCAGATCGACGCCACGATCCGCCGCCGACTTCAGCAGCCGCGCGACGAGCGCGTTGCCGTTCACGAGATGCATCGAGCGCCGATAACGCAGCGTGTGCCACGCGAACGCGGCGAAGCGCTTCGTCACATGCCATGCGGACTTCGCGTTGCGCGTCGCGTTCAAAAAATGCGCGAGGTCCTGTCCGGACGCGATCGCCATGCCCTTGATCGTCACTTCCTTCAGCGGCGGACGCAGTTTGCCGATGAGCGGACCGAGCTCGCGTCCATCGAATGGCATCGCGCAGACGGAGCGGCCGCCGGTGGCCGCGCCTTGCGTCGTGTGGAAATCGGGAATGCGATTGCCGTCGATGAAGCGCATCGACGTATTGCGCTCGAAGAATTCGACCATGCGCGGGCCGTGCTCGATGAGTGCATCGGCTTTGGCGCCGTCGAAGTGCCCGCCGAGTTCGCTCTTCAGATAAGTACGCGGCGCGCCGTCATCCTCGACGATGCCCGCGCGCGTCGCGAGTGGATTGCGCGGAATCCACATCCAGCCGCCCGACCACGCGGTCGTGCCGCCGAACACGTCCTCCTTCTCGCAGACGAGCACGGACAAGCCTTGTGTCGCCGCCGTGACGGCCGTCGACAAACCACCCGCGCCGGAGCCCAGCACGAGGACGTCGCATTCGAGAATCGGTTCGTGCTTCATTTGACGTGCGCGTGGGATGGAAGGTCGATCGGCAAGGTGAGCGCTTCGTCGCGCGCGTCGATGAGCGCCGCGCCCGACGGCTGTCTTGCGCGCGCCGACGCATGCCGCGCCGCCAGATAGCCGAACGCGAGACCGGGCCCGAGCGTGATGCCGGGGCCGGGATAGACACCGCCCATCACCGATTGCATGTCGTTTCCGCAAGCGTAGAGGCCGCCGATCGGCTTATCGTCGCGATTCAGCACGCGGGCGTCGGTATCCGTGACGAGGCCGGTCGCCGCGCCGATATCGCCCGGATACAGCCGTACCGCATAGAACGGCGCCTGGCCGATCGGGCCGAGACACTTGTTCGGGCCGGTCCAGTTGGCGTCGCCGTTGGCGTTCTGATAGTCCGTCGTGCCGCGCTGAAAATCCGCGTCGACGCCCGTCTGCGCATAGCGATTGTTGCGCGCGACGCTGTCGGCGAGCCCGGAGCCGTCGATGCCGAGTTTGCCCGCGAGCTCATCGAGCGTCCTGCCTTCGACGAGATAGCCATCGGCAAGAAACGGCGCGAGGCCCTTGCCGCCCGGGCGCACCATGCCAAGCCCGTATTTGCGCAATCCTTCGGAGTCCGTGACGAGGTACGCGGGCACGGAGCGTGTCGACTTGTTCGCTCGCTGCATCGCGATGCCGAACAGGTGATACGACGTGTTCTCGTTCAGGAAGCGCCTGCCTGATTTGTCGACGGTGATCATGCCCGGCTTGCCGCGATCCATGATGAAGTGCGGAAACACGGCGGTCGTGCCGTCGGCGCGCTTGCGCACGGAGACCGGCGCCCAGAACGCGTTCGACAGCGCGCCTTCGCCGAAGCGCGCGCCCGCCGCGAGCGCGAGATCCTGCGCGCTTCCCGCGTGGCCGGGCGCGCCGGGGCACCACGCGGGGGCGGCGCCCGGCAGCATCTCGCCGCGACGCGTCGGATGACGGTTGAATCCGCCGCTCGAGAGAATCACGCCGCCCTTCACACCGACGCGCCGCCGCTCGTTGACACCGCTCAGCGTCACGGCTTCGATGCCGTTCGCGCCCGTGTGCAAGGCTTCGGCCTTCGTGCCCGTCAGCACCGTGACGCCGCGCTGCAGCAGCGAATACAGCAGGCGTCCGATCAGTGCATTGCCCATCACGAGCCGCGTGCCTCGCGGCCAACTCATGCGGTCGCGCGCATGGCGCGCGAGCAGCTTCGCCGCGTGTCCGAACGATGCGAGCGACTTCGTCATGTTGAGCAGATGGCCGACGTCGTCGCGGTCCACCATCATGCCGCCGAGCACGGTGAATTCGGGAATCGGCGGACGAATCAGCGAAAACGCGCGGCCGAGCTTGCGGCCGTCGAAGGGCAGCGGCTCCAGCGCGCGGCCGCGCAGCGTCGAGCCTTCGAGTTCCGACAGATAGTCCGGATGAAACGGGCGCGCGCGATATTTCACCTCGGAATTCGCTTCGATATGCGCGACCGCCTTCGGCCCCGCTTCCAGAAACGCTTTTCGCATCGCCGCGCTGCTGTGAGCGCCCACCGCGCGGTTCAGAAAGCCTTCGGCGTTCGCGGAAGTATCGTCGCGATTGACGCTCGCCGCGTGCATCGACCCCGGAATCCACGTCGTGCCGGCCGAGAAGGCCGTCGTGCCGCCCACGTATTCCGTGCTTTCGACGAGCAGCACGCGCGCGCCTTCTATCGCCGCGACGAGCGCCGCCGACATGCCCGCGCCGCCCGCGCCGATCACCACCACATCGAATGTTTCGTTCTGCCCCAGTTTGTCCAGTGTCTCCGCCATCCGTCCGCTCCGTCTCGTTCGCACCGCCGTTTCTCTGACGATTCGAATCCGTGTTTCCTGTAGAACTCGCTTTGATATTGGAATCCTATTCCAAAACAGCGCTCGAAGCCAAGCTCTTTTTTTAGACTTCGATCGCCAGGGCTAGGGCGAATCGAGTCTTGGCAGCGCCTGTTCCTTGGGGCACGATTCGCTTCTTCAGAACACGGTGTCACGCATGCAAGATTCGACTCCAACGCCGGCGGCACGCACGCGGCTTCTCAAAGGCATCCTTCCGATCAACCGGGCCGCGGCGTTGCGCGATGCGCTCGCCGGCGTCTCGCTCGCGTCGATGGATATCCCGCAGGTGCTCGGCTATGCGCGCATCGCCGGCATGCCCGCGGTGACGGGGCTTTACACCGCGTTCCTGCCGCTCCTCGCGTTCGCGCTCTTCGGCGCGTCGCGGCATCTCGTCGTCGCGGCTGACTCCGCCACGGCGACGATCTTCGCGAGCAAGGTTTCGTCGATGTCCGCGATGGGCAGCCCCGAATACGTCGCGCTCGCGGGCATGGTCGCGCTGCAGACCGCCGCGCTCCTGCTGCTCGCGCGGCTCTTCAAGCTTGGCTTTCTGGCCGATTTTCTGTCGCGCACGGTGCTCGTCGGTTTTCTCGCGGGCGTGGGCGTGCAGGTGTCGATTGCGATGCTCGGCGACCTGTTCGGCATGACGGTGCCGTATCCGTCGTCACGCAGCCTCGCGCAGCTCATGTACGTGATCGGACACGTGATGCACGCGCACGGGCCGACGCTCATGCTCGCGCTCGGCGTGATCGTCGCGATCCTTGGCTGCAAGCGCTTCGCGCCGCGTTTTCCGATGCCGCTCATCGCGGTGATCGGCAGCATCGCCGCGAGCAGCATGTTCGACTTCGCCGAGCAAGGCATAGCGGTGCTCGGCGCGATCGACGGCGGCCTGCCCCCGATACGCTTTCCCGATGTCAGCTGGCAGCAGTTTCTCGATCTCGTGCCCGTCGCGGCCTCGTGCTTCGTGATGATCATCGCGCAGAGCGCGGCGGCGTCGCGCGTGTTCGCGCAGCAGTATCGCGAGGACGTCGACACGAACAGCGACATCCTCGGCCTCGCGGCGGCCAACGCGGCGGCGGCGGTGAGCGGCACCTTCGTCGTCAACGGCAGCCCGACGCAGACCGCGATGGCCGAGCGCGCCGGCACGCGCAGCCAGTTCGGACAGCTCGTTTTCGCGGCGGTGGTCGCGATCGTGCTGCTGTTTCTGAGCGCTTACCTCCGCTATCTGCCGCATTGCGTGCTGGCGGCCATCGTCTTCACGATCGCGCTCGGTCTCATCAACGTGCAAAGCCTCGCGGACATTCGCGCCGAGAGCCCGGGCGAATTCCTGCTCGCGCTCGTCACGGCCGGCGCTGTCGTGCTGGTGGGCGTCGAGCACGGCATTCTGCTCGCGGTCGCGCTGTCGCTCATGCGGCACGTGCGCCACAGCTACCATCCGCACACGATGGTGCTCACGCCCGTGGAGCCCGGCAAACCCTGGCAGTTCACGCCGACGAAACCCGGCGCGATGACCGCGCAGGACCTGATCGTCTACCGCTTCGGCGCGGACCTGTTCTACGCGAACGATCACTTCTTCGCGGCGGAAGTGACGCAGCTCGTCGATGCGGCCTCGGACGGCCTGCGCCATCTCGTCGTCGATGCGGGCGCGATCACCGATCTCGACTATTCCGCCGCCCGCACGATCGGCGAGCTGATCGAGACGCTGCGAAGGCGCGGCGTCGCCGTGACGTTCGGGCGCGTAAACCCTTTTCTGCGTAGCGACATGGACCGGCACGGCCTCACGCCGGTGCTGGGGGCGTCGAACGTATTCGAGACGCTGCACGAGGCGCTCGCGGCGGCCGGCGCGAGTCCGGCGATGCACGAACCGGACGTGCTTTGATACCCGCGCGCAAGCCCGGCCCTGCTGCGAAACGCTTTTTGCAGATACGCCTGCGCTTCCAGCTTTTCGGGTGGTCGTGATGAATGACCGTTAGTTGCCAATCAGACAATCTCAATTTTGTTGAACACTATTCCATTTTCAACTAGCATTCACGAACTGGACTTCACAAATTTTTTCAGGAGGCAATCGAGGCAATGGCGCAGGACATTTCTTTTTCCGCATCGCTCGATGCGGGCTTGAGCGGCGCGACCCGCGTGTATTTCATCGTCGGCGATCCGATCGCGCAGGTGCGCTCGCCGTCCGGCGTGACGGCGGCGCTGCGCGCGGCGGGCCGCGACGCGATCGTGATTCCGGCGCACGTCGCGCCCGACGATCTCGGCGCGTTCTTCGCGGGCATCGCACGTCTGCAGAATTGTGACGGCGTGATCATCACGGTGCCGCACAAGTTCAGCGCAACGGACTACTGCGCATCGCTGACGGACGAAGGCGCGTTTCTGGGCGCGGTCAACATGCTCAAGCGCAACGCGGACGGCACCTGGCACGGCGGCGCATCGGACGGCATCGGCATGGTCGCGGCATTGCGCGACGCGGGCTGCGAGCCGGAAGGCAAACGCGCGCTCCTGATCGGCGCGGGCGGCGCGGGCTCGGCGATCGGTCACGCGCTCGTCGATGCGGGCGTCGCGTCGCTCGCCATCCGCGATTTCGATGCCGCGCGCACGGGCGCCCTCGCCTCGCGCCTCGGCGCCCTGGGCCGCGGCGCGGTGAGCGTCGCCGACGACGCGCCGGCGGAAAACTACGACCTCATCGTGAACGCGTCGCCGGCGGGCATGCGTCCCGGCGATCCTTTGCCGATCGACGTATCGCGTCTTTCCCCGGCGACCTTCGTCGGCGATGTCGTGACCAAGCCGCCGCTCACGCCCTTCATCGAGGCGGCCCGCGCGCGCGGCTGCGCGACCGTCACCGGCACGCAGATGTTCGCCCGCGTATGCGATGCGATCGTCGCGTATCTGCTGAAGGACTGACGACGCGGATCGATTTGCCGCAGGCTGAATCGGAGCAATCTGGTTCAATCGCGGCGCGCATTCGTTCAAGATTCCGGCCGCGCATTCGCGTCCCTCGCGAAGCGCGCCGGCATTCCGGTCCGAAGCGAATCGCTGACGAGCGCCGCCCTCTTCAGGGCGGCGTTTTTTTGCGGCGACGTTTCCGGGCACGCCGGCGTGAGCGCGCGAGGCTTTCATGTCGCGCGCACGCATCGAGGGCCAATGAAACGCGTGCACTCGCACGCAAGAGGCTGGAATGAAACTGGAACAACGCTTGATTCAACGCGCGGCGCGAGCGGGCGTCGCGGTCGTCACATTCGCGATGCTCGCCGCGTGCGCGAGCGGACCGGGCGCATCGGCGCCGCTGCCCGCGGACAGCACGCTCGCGATTGGCCGCATCGTCGGCAAGCAATATCTGACGACGGTCTCGACGGGCGCGGCGCCCTCTTCCGGCCCGACGGTCGGCGTGGGCGGCGGCGGCATTGGCGGCAATGGCTGGAGCGGCGGGGGCGCAGGCATCGGGCTGGGCTTCGATCTGACGAGCCTGTTCCAGAAGAGCCCGGAGCAGACGGCGAAGGTCTACCGCTACAGCGTGCAGATGAAGGACGGCTCGAGGCGCGACATCGACAGCACGCTCGATCTCAGCGACGGCGCCTGCGTGACGACGATCGATTCCGGTCAGCCCGGCTATCCGCGACTGGCAAGCGCCGACGCCTGCTGACTGCCCTGCGCGAGCAACATTCGATGATGAAACGCAGTGCTTCGAATCCTAGATTGTGCGCCGCGCGCGGTTTTGCCATACTGAATTCAGTCTCCTGTCTCCTCTAGCGTCCGCTCTCGATTCACGAGCCCACAAGCGGACGCGCTCTCGCCGCCTCTTTCCGGGCGGCTTTTTTTTGTGCGCGCGGCCTATTACCTTCGACGTAATTGTCCGGCCCGCTTCGTCCTGCGACGATGCACTCGCACTGTTCATCGACAAGGAGACGGACATAGCCGCGAATCAGCATCGGCATCGGGATCACGCAGAAATCGCCCGCCCGGGTTTCATCGGCACGGCTGACGGCGTCGAGCTTTTCTATCGCGACTGGCATTGCGAAGGCGCGCCCGGCAACGGCAAGACGATCGTTTTCGTCGCCAGCTATTCGCTGCCCGGCGACATGTGGGCCTATCAGATGTTGCCGCTCGCGCGACAGGGCTTTCGCTGCGTCGCATTCGACCGGCGCGGCCACGGCCGTTCGAGCGATCCCGGCAGCGGCTACGACTACGACACCCTCGCGGACGATCTCGCCGCCGTGATCGGCGCGCTCGATCTGTCCGATATCACGCTCGTCGGCTATTCGATGGGCGGCGCGGAAGCCGTGCGCTATCTGACGCGCCACGGCAGCGCGCGCGTCGCGCGCCTCGCGCTGATCGCAGCGACCTTGCCGGTGCTCGCGAAGACGCCGGACAATCCGGACGGCATCGATCGCGCTTATGTCGATGCCTTCCAGCACGACCTGCTGACCGACTATCCGCAATGGCTCGCTGAAAATGCGCGGCCGTTCGCCGGGCCGGAAGCTTCGCAGGCGTTGATCGACTGGATTCGCGAAATGGCCTTGCGCACTTCGCATCAGGCGCTCTTCGCGTGCAACGAAACGGTGAACCGCGGCGATTTCCGCAACGAGTTGCGCGACATCGACGTGCCGACGCTCATCGTGCAGGGCGACCGCGACGTGTCCAATCCGCTCGAACTGACTTCGCAACGCACGGCGCGCCTGATTCCGGATGCGCGGCTCGTCGTCTATGAAGGCGCGCCGCACGGCGTCTTCCTGAGCGATGCCGCGCGGCTGGCGGCGGATCTGGCGGCGTTTGCGTCGGTGTGATGAAACGCGGTATGTGGCGGGGGCTTAAATATCGTGCGGGATTTTCGCCTGCTTCTGTCGGATAAGCCCTGAGTCCTGACGCATGGCGAAACACTCAGATCAATAGACTCTGCAAGAATCCGGGCACACGGTAGCACTGCGAATTGACATCGATGCGCCGTACATGAAAGCATCGCCGCGCAGTCATCCCTCTCTCCATCGGAGTCCACCGCGATGATCTTCCACGCATCCATTCCCGCCAATGATCCGAAGCACGTCGCGCAGGTGCTCGCGGAACTGTGGCAAGGCTTCGCCGCGCCCTTCTCGCCGTTTCCCGATGCATGGATGGCGGTCGCGGGCGACGATCGCGGCAGCATCATCGAGGTGTATCCGAGCGATCAGGTCATCACGCCGGGCGGCGGCCACGAGGAAAGCGTGAGCTACGGCGCGCAGACATCGAAGCGCCCGCAGTACAGCGCGTTCCACATGGCCATCGCGACGAAGCTGAGCGCGGACGAAGTCATCGCGATAGGCGAGCGCGAAGGCTGGCGCGCGGTGCGCTGCGTGCGCGGCAACGACTTCTTCCATGTGATCGAGCTCTGGATCGAAAACTCGACGATGCTCGAATTCCTCACGCCCGACATGCAGGCCGAATACCTCGCCTTCGCGACACCGGAAAACTTCAAGGCGATGGCCGCGGCGTCCGCCGCGGCCTGACGCTCAACGGCCGGAGCGCAGCCCGAACATCAACGCGGCGCCACTCGCGAAAAGCAGCAGGGAAAGCAGATGCACGGCGAGATCCATGCTGCCCGTCGCGGTGCGGATCTGGCCGATCACCCACGGGCTCACGATCCCGCTCGTGATCCCGATGCTGCTGATGAACGCGATGCCCGCCGCCGCGCTCTTGCCCGGCAGATGGCTCGCGGGCACGGCCCAGAAAATCGGCAGCGCGGCGAAGATCAGCGTGGCCGCGACCGAGAGGATCGCGAGCATCACCGGAAAGCTCGGAAAATGCAGCGTGAGCGCGGCGAGCGCGATGCCCCCGCCGATCGTGCAGCACGCGAAATGCTTGCGCCGCTCGCCGACGCGATCCGAATGGCGCGCGATGAAAATCAGCCCCACCGCGCCGATCGCGTTCGGCACGACCGTGTAGAGACTGACGGACATCACATCGGTGATGCCGAAATCGCGAATCATCAGCGGCATCCAGAAACTCAGCGTCAGCGACGCGCAAGTCAGCGAAAAGTAGATGAACGCGAAGAGATAGATGCGCGGATTGCGCAGCGCGTCCAGCAGGCCGCGGCGATCGTGCGCATCGGCGCTGTCTTTCGCGCTGTCTTTCGCGCTGTCCTTCGATTCCGAGCACAGTTCGACTACGCGATCCTGCTCAGCCTGCGTAAGCCAGCGCGCCTCGCGCGGCGAATCCACCAGCAGGCGCAACGCGATGACGCCGAGCAGCACCGCGGGCGCGCCTTCGATCGCGAACATCCACTGCCAGCCGTGCAGGCCCATGACGCCCGCCATGTCGCGCATGATCCAGCCGGACACGAGGCCGCCGAACACGCCGGCCACCGCAACGCCCGCGAAGAACACCGACATCACGCCCGCGCGCCGTTTCGCCGGAAACCAGTACGTCAGATAGAGCACGATGCCAGGAAAAAAGCCCGCCTCGAACACGCCCAGCAGAAAGCGCAGCAGATAGAAGTGGCCGGGCGTCGACACGAACATCATGCCGACGGAGGCCGCGCCCCACAGCAGCATGATGCGCGTGAACGTGCGGCGCGCGCCGAACTTCGCAAGCAGCAGATTGCTCGGCACCTCGAAGAGCACATAGCCCACGTAAAACACGGCGGCGCCGAGGCCGTACATCGCATCGGAGAAGCCGAGATCGTGCTTCATCTGCAACTGCGCGAAGCCAATATTGATGCGGTCCAGAAACGACACCACGTAGCACAGGAACAGAAACGGAATGATGCGCCACGCGACTTTGTGGAACAGCGCATCGTCCGACAGGGCGTGCTGCTCCGCGGAGGCGCTCGGGCTGAGCGCCGCCGTACCGATCGACTTCGACATGTCTCGCTCCAGATGGGCGTGAGAAGGCCGGCGTCTTGATCGCGCCTTTTGCCTGAAGAGAACAGAGAAGAAAGCGCGGCGCGTTTCAGTACGTGCCGCGAGAGACGAACGTCAGTCCTGCAAGGCGGCCCACATGTCCTTGTCGCGCTGAGCCGTCCAGATGCGCGGATGCTTGATGCCGCTCGCTTCGTCGTAGGCGCGCGAGACGTCGAACGGCAGGCAGTGCTCGTAGATGAAGACGTGGCCGAACTTCGGATCCATCGACTTGCGCGTGTGCGCCATCGAGCCTTTCAGGTCGAGCTTGTCCGCGACGGCTTCGCGGCCCGCCTGCAGCAGCGTCGTGACGAAGTCCTTCGTGTAGTCGAGGCCCTTGTCCACCTCGGCCGGCGACAGCAGCGCGGGGCCACGCCCCGGCACGAGCTTCTCCGCCTTCAGCGCGCGCAGCGCTTCGAGCGTCGCGGGCCATTCTTCGAGTTGCGCATCGCCGCAATAGCAGGCGGCGTCGTATTCGACGAGATCGCCCGAGA
Source organism: Caballeronia sp. 11_S32 (assembly GCF_056930355.1). Lineage (NCBI taxonomy): Bacteria > Pseudomonadati > Pseudomonadota > Betaproteobacteria > Burkholderiales > Burkholderiaceae > Caballeronia > Caballeronia sp. 11_S32. The sequence goes on along the minus strand of NZ_JBXOWH010000004.1, from coordinate 679,626 downwards.
ACAGCACTTTCTGCGACGGCAGCCAGACGACCGTGTCGCCCTTCGTATGGCCCGAGCCGAGATGCGCGATCTTCACTTCGAGCTTGCCGAGCCACAACGTGATTTCCTTCTCGAAGACGAGCGTCGGCCACGTGAGTCCGGGCACCGTCTCGACACCGGCGAACAGACGCGGAAAGCGCTCGATCTCCGATTTCATGTCCTGCTCGCCGCGCTCGACGATCATTTCATACGTGCCGCGGCTCGCGATGACCTGCTGCGCGCCTTCCTCGAAATACGCCGACGCGCCCAGCACGCGCACCGCGTGGTAATGCGACAGCACGACGTACTTGATCGGCTTGTCGGTGACGCTGCGGATCTTTGCGATGAGGTCCTGCGCCATCGCCGGCGTGGCGGTCGTATCGACGATCAATACGCCGTCATCGCCGATGATCACGCCGGAGTTCGGGTCGCCCTCCGCCGTGTACGCGTACGCGTTTTCGGAGAGCTGCGTGAAGGTGATCTTCTTCTCTTCCAGATCGGCCTGCGATGCGAATGCCTTTGCCATGGTCGTGTCTCGCTTCCATTCTCGTGGGGATGGGTGGATGATCGGCGCGACGCCGATTTTTGTCAACAGCAAGCGAGCTTGCTATTTGCAAATTACGGGTAAATACCGAATCGCTTCGTCGGAGGGTTCCGGCTCGGCTAACATCTGCCACTCGTTTACTTTTTATCAATCGCGGAGTGCTCTTGGTTCATTCTGAATCCGGCGAAGAAAAAAAGCAGCGCGGCGTCCAGAGCGTGGAAGTCGGCGCGCGCCTGCTCGCGGCGCTTGCCGCGCGCCGCGAGCCGCTCGCATTGAGCGCACTCGCGGACGCCGCCGGACTGTCGACCGCGCAGGCGCACACGTATCTCGTGAGCCTCACGCGGCTCGGGCTCGTCAAGCGCGACGCGCTCACCGGCAACTACGAGCCGGGCCCGCTTTCGCTCAGGCTCGGCCTGTTGAATCTGGAACATCAGCCGGCGTATCGCGCGGCCGCGCCGTGCGTTTCGGCGCTTGCGCTCGCGACGGGCATGAGCGTCGCGGTGAGCGTCGCCGGGCCGCAAGGGCCCACCATCGTGCGATACGAGCGCGGCGGTTATCCGTTGCATGTGAATCTGCACGTCGGCACGGTGATGTCGCTCTCGGCGACGTCGACGGGCCGCGTGTTTCGCGCTTTCGACGACGAAGCCCGCGTCGCCGCCATGCTCGCGCATCAGCAGGAAGCCGACGAGCCCGATATGGCCGCGCGCATCGAGGCTATCCGTGCGCGCGGCATCGAACGCAGCGTCGATGCGCCGAGTCCGGGTGTCAGCAGCATGAGCGTGCCGGTGTTCGACGGCGCGCATCGGATGCAGCTCGCGCTGACGGCCATCGGCCCGACCGGGCTGTGCGACGTCGGCTGGGACGGCCCGCTCGCCCGGGCACTCGGGGACGCCGCACGCGACATAACCGGACTGCTTCCATGACGACGTTCGAAGAAGACACGAGGCCGCAGCGCGGCATCAACGCGCTCGACGCGACGGGCGAACTCTTGCGCGCGCTGGTCGCGGCGGGCAAGCCGCTCACGCTGCGCGACCTCGCCGCCGCCGCCGGCATGCCGCCCGCGAAGGCGTTCGCGCATCTGGTGAGTCTCGTCAAGGTCGGGCTGCTCGCGCGCGACGACGCGGGCCTTTTCCACGCGGGTCAGTTGAGCCGCGAGCTCGGGCTCATCGCGCTGCAGCGGCTTTCGCCGATCCGCGACGCCGAAGCCGAGATCGTCGCGCTGGCGGCGAGCACGTCGATGACGGTCGCCGCCGCTGCGCTCGGGCCGCTCGGCCCGACCGTGATCCGGCTGGAGGAATCGGCGCGGCCTCAGCACGTGAGCTTGCGCGTCGGCACAGCGATGTCGCTCGTGAATACGGCGATCGGACGGGTGTACGCCGCCTATCTGCCCGCCGACATGCTCGCGAGCCTGATGGCCCAGGACGGCATCCGGCTCGCGGGCGCGCAGCCGGTTGCGGAACTGGATGCCGCGTTTCGCGCACGGCTCGATGAAATCAGGCAACGCGGCCTTGACACGGCGCTCGGCGCGCCGGTGCCCGGCATCCATACGCTGGCCGCGCCCGTGTTCGATCACACCGGCAGCGTGTGCCTCGTGATCGCGCTGATCGGCTCGGCGGGCGGCTTCGACAGCGCCGCGGACGGCCCCCTCGCGCGTGCGCTGCTCGCGGCGACGCGCCGCTTGTCCTGGCGCTTCGGGCTAATGGAAACGGATTAACCGCCCCTGACGAGTTCCGTGCCGGTCACGCGGATGGCGGGGAACCGGTCGGTCGGCTTCGCGATTTCGTCCTGCGACGCGACGATCTCCAGCTCGTAGCGCCCCGCATCGTAAGTCGCCCTGACGACGGCATTGACCGCCGCGAGCGTGTGCTCGAGCGCGTTGCGCAACGAATCGCCCTGCAAGGTGCGCGCGACGAACACCGCGCTCGTCAGATCGCCGACGCCCACCGGCTGGCGCGCGAACGGATAGAGCGGGCGCTGCGCGAACCACGCTTCGGTCGGCGTCACGGCGAGCATGTTGAAGGTGTCGGCGCGGCTGTTGCGATCGAGCAGATGCTTCACGAGCACGATGCGCGGGCCGCGCGCGATCACTTCCCGGCACGCATCGACGGCTTCCTCTACGGTTTCGATGGTGCGCCCGACGAACTTCTCCAGCTCGACGTGGTTGGGCATGATCGCATCGGCGATTTCGGGCATCGTCGTGACGAGGAAATCCTCGATGCCGGCCGCGACCGTGCAGCCGCCTGTCTGGCCCATCACCGGATCGCAGAAATAGAGCGCGCGCGGATTCACCGCCTTCACCATCTTCACGATCTCGACGACCGCGCGGCCCTGCTCCGGTGCGCCGAGATAGCCGGACAGCACCGCGTTGCAGCGCGCGAGCACGCCGATCGCGCCGATGCCCTCGATCACGTTCTGAAGCTCCTCGGCGTCGAACGCGCTGCCGGTCCAGCGGCCGTATTGCGTGTGATTCGAGAACTGCACCGTGTTGAGCGGCCAGACGTTGACGCCGAGACGCCGCATCGGGAAGACTGCCGCGCTGTTGCCCGCATGGCCGAACACCACATGCGATTGAATGCTCAGGACGTTGTTCATGTTCTGATTCCCGATTGATCGTGTCCGGTCAGGTAAAACGTTTGGCTAGCAGTGAGTCGTGCAGCGCAGCGCGCCCGCCGCGTTCGTGGAAGAACGCCCGCAGGCGCCCCTTCACGCGCATGACAACCTTCGTATTGTGCCGCGCCTCGACGCACTGCGGCATGGCGTGCTCGTTATAAATTGCGCGGACGCATTTTGTCGAGCGATGCGATCGATAGAAGCCCAAAAGGTCGCGCGGCTGCAACACCGCGGCGCTTTCCCGCATCATGCACGGCACGGCCGTTCGCGTTCGGCACGCGGCTTGCGCCATCCGCACCGGCCGATCCCCATGCAGCATCCGGCGAAAAAAACGAGCGACTTCAGTACACGAATTTGAACGCGCGCCGGATAATGCTTCAACGACGAAAACGCGCGGCGCCAACCTGGCCACACGCGCCGCACGCATCGTACGAAACAGGCATACGAGGACGAACACACGGCAAGACATCAATAGTCGCAGGTCAAATCAGGAGGCTGGCATGGAGACGCTGTCCAAGAATCGCACCGATTTGCAGAAGTCGACCCTCGCAATCGTCCTCGCCGGCGGGCGCGGCACCCGCCTCGGCCCGCTCACCGACAAGCGCGTGAAGCCGGCCGTCCACTTCGGCGGCAAGTACCGCATCGTCGACTTCGCGCTGTCCAACTGCCTCAATTCCGGCATCCGCCGCATCGCCGTCGTCACGCAATACAAGGCGCACTCGCTCATCCGCCATCTGCAGCGCGGCTGGGGTTTCCTGCGCGGCGAGTTCAACGAGTTCATCGATATCTGGCCGGCGCAGCAGCGAGTGGATTCGAGCTGGTATCGCGGCACCGCCGACGCCGTCTACCAGAACCTGGACATCGTCCGCTCGATCGGGCCGGAGTTCGTCATCGTGCTGGCGGGCGATCACATCTACAAGATGGATTACACCCGCATGGTGCTCGACCATGTGGAGAGCGGCGCGGACTGCACAGTCGGCTGCATCGAGGTGCCGCGCATGGATGCGGTCGCGTTCGGCGTGATGCACGTCGATGAAAACCGCCGCGTCACCGACTTCCTCGAAAAGCCCGCCGATCCGCCCGCGATGCCCGGCAAGCCCGACATCGCGCTCGCGAGCATGGGCATTTACGTGTTCAGCGCGAAGTATCTCTACGACATGCTGCAGGAGAACATCGAGACATCGAACACGGACCACGACTTCGGCAAAGACATCATTCCGCGCGTCGTGACGACGGGCAAAGCCATCGCGCATCCGTTCGGCATGTCGTGCGTGACGTCGAGCAGCGATCCCGACGCGCCCGCGTACTGGCGCGACGTCGGCACCGTGGATGCGTACTGGGCCGCGAATCTCGATCTCGCATCGACGATTCCGGAGCTCGATTTGTATGACCGCAAATGGCCGATCTGGACCAACCAGGAACAACTGCCGCCCGGCAAGTTCGTGCGCGACCTGAACGGCCAGCAAGGCGCGATCACGAATCTGCTCGTGTGCGGCGGCTGCGTGATTTCGGGGTCGCAGGTGTCGAAGTCCGTGTTTTCGTCGGCGGTGCGGGTGCATTCGTTCTGCAACATCAATGAGGCGGTCGTGCTGCCGCAGGTGACCATCGGGCCGAGTTGCAGGCTGCAGCGCGTCGTGATCGACCGCGGGTGCACGGTGCCCGAGGGGCTCGTGGTCGGCGAGGATCCGGACGACGACGCCGAGCGTTTCTTCCGCACGGAATCCGGCGTGACGCTCATTACGCGCGACGCGCTGGCGCGTCTGTCGCAGCGGTAGACATCGACACCAAAATCAATCGACGGGAGCGCCGATGACCGTATGCGTGCTGCATGCCGCAGCAGAAATGTTTCCGCTGTTGAAAACCGGCGGCCTCGCCGATGTGGTCGGCGCGCTGCCGCCCGCGCAATCGCAACTGGGCACGGACGCGCGCGTCGTGCTGCCGGGCTTTCCCGCCGTGCTCGCGGGCCTCGCGGACCTCGAGCCCGTCGCCGATCTCGGCGGCGCGTTCGGCGCGGGCAACGTGAAGCTCGAGCGCGGCGTCTTGCAACCGCACGGCGTCGTCGTGTATGTGGTGCGCGCGGACCGGTTCTACGACCGTCCGGGCAATCCATATCTCGATAGCGGGCATCGCCCTTACGCCGACAACGACCGCCGCTTCGCGCTGCTCGGCTGGGCCGCGGCGCGCATCGCGACGGGCGCGGATCCATCGTGGAAGCCGAATATCGTGCACGCGCACGACTGGCACGCGGGGCTCGCGCCGGCGTACTTGCGCGCGTTCCAGCGCGGTGGCGCGGCGAAGGTCGGCAGCGTGATGACCGTGCACAACCTCGCGTATCAGGGCACGTTTGCCGCGTCGGAGTTCGGCGCGCTGCAGCTGCCCGCCGATTTCTACGCGGTGGAAGGCGTGGAGTTCTACGGTCACGTCTCGTTCCTGAAGGCGGGCCTCTATTACGCCGACCGCATCACGACGGTGAGCCCGACCTACGCGCGCGAAATCCAGACGCAGGCGCACGGCGCCGGCTTGCACGGCCTCCTGCAGACGCGCACGTACGACATCACGGGCATTCTGAACGGCGTCGATTACTCGATCTGGAGTCCTTCGGCCGATGAAACCATCGCGGCGAAATACACCGCCTCGAAAGTGTCGGGCAAGTCCAAATGCAAGGCGGCGCTGCAGGAGCGCATGGGCCTCGCGCGCGAGGACGACGCGCTGCTCTTCGGCGTAGTCAGCCGGCTGACCGAGCAGAAGGGGCTCGATCTGCTGCTCTCGGCCGTGCCGGATATCGTGCAGCGCGGCGGGCAGCTCGTCGTGCTCGGCACCGGCGACCCGGCGCTCGAAACCGGCATGAAGAACGCAGCGGCGGCGCATCCGGGCGCGGTCGCGGTCGAGCTCGGTTTCGACGAGGCGCTGTCGCATTCGATCATCGCGGGCAGCGATGTCGTGATGGTGCCGTCGCGCTTCGAGCCGTGCGGCCTGACGCAGCTCTACGCGCTCGCATACGGCTCGCCGCCGCTCGTGCATCGCGTGGGCGGTCTGGCCGACACCGTCGTCGACTCGTCGCTCGAAAATCTCGCCGACGACCTCGCGACCGGCTTCGTCTTCGATACCTTCGATCGCGCGGGCATTGTCGGCGCGATCCGTCGGGCCTTCGCGCTCAAGGCGCGGCGCACGGAATGGAAGACCGTCGTCAAGCGCGCGATGGGCCAGAACTTCGGCTGGGAAGCGGCGGCGCTCAAGTACGCGGAGGTGTATCAGGGGCTGCCCGGCGCGTGAGCTCCGCCGGGCGCGCATCTTGCGGCGCGCACGGGAACCCTCACACGAGAACGGACATGCACAACCCCCTCGCAGGGCAGATCGCGCTCGTGACGGGCGCGAGCTCGGGCATCGGCACGGGCGTCGCGAGCGCGCTGGCCGATGCGGGCGCGCACGTCGCCATCAACTATCACTCGCACGCGGAACCCGCCGAAAAGCTCGCCGCCGCGATCACCGCGAAAGGCGGCGACGCGTTCGCCGTCGGCGCGGACGTGTCCGATGAAACGCAGGTCGACGCGATGTTCGATGCCGTCGTGAAGCGCTACGGGACCGTCGATATTGTCGTCGCGAACTCGGGCTTGCAGAAGGACGCGAAGCTCACCGCGCTCACGCTCGCGGACTGGAAGACCGTCATCGAAACGAATCTCACCGGGCAATTTCTCACGGCGCAGCGCGCGGTGCGCGAGTTCGAGCGGCGCGGCATGCGCGACGTGTCGAAGGCGCTCGGCAAGATCATCTGCATGAGTTCGGTCCACGAAGTCATTCCGTGGGCGGGACACGTGAACTACGCGGCGTCGAAGGGCGGCATTCAGATGATGATGAAGACCATTGCGCAGGAAGTCGCGCCGCTGCGCATCCGCGTGAACGGCATCGCGCCCGGCGCGATCCGCACGCCGATCAACAGGGAAACGTGGGACACGCAGGAGAAGCTCGACAAGTTGTTGACGCTGGTTCCCTACGGGCGCGTCGGCGAGGTCGAGGACATTGGCCGCGCGGCGGTGTGGCTCGCGTCGGACGATAGCGATTACGTCGTCGGCACGACGCTTTTCGTCGACGGCGGCATGACGCTCTATCCGGGATTCGCGGACAACGGCTGATCTCGCGCGCAACACGAATCGAACGGTGAACGGGATGAACGAAATCAAGGTGGACGTCGCCGTGATCGGCGCGGGCACCGCGGGCATGGCCGCGTTTCGCGCGGCGCGGGTCGCGGGCGTGAGCGCGGTGCTGATCGAAAGCGGCGAGCTCGGCACGACCTGCGCGCGCGTCGGCTGCATGCCCTCGAAGCTGCTGCTCGCGGCGGCCAATGGCTTGCACGATGCCCAGGCGCTCGCACCACGCGGCATCGAAGGTACGCATGCGCTCGAAGCGGACTACGCGCGCGTGCTCGACTATGTGCGGCGCGAACGCGACTACTTCGTCAAGGGCGTGCTCGACGAAGTGGGAGCGCTTCCCGGCGGCATGCTGCTCTGCGGACAAGCGCGCTTCGAAGCGCCGACGCGGCTCGTCGTCGGCGACGATACGCGCGTCGAGGCGAAAAGCATCGTGATCGCGGCGGGCGCGGCGCCCGTCGTGCCCGGCGAGCTGAAGGTGTTCGGCGACAAGCTCATCACGAGCGACGATCTGTTCGAACTGCGCACGCTGCCGAAGCGCGTCGCGGTGTTCGGCGCGGGGCCGATCGCGCTGGAACTCGGACAGGCGCTCGCGCGGCTCGGTGTCGACATCTTCATGTTCGGCAAGGGCGGCCGCGTCGCGGCGCTCACCGACACACCCGTGCGCGACACGCTCACCGCCGCGCTCGCCGACGAGTTCTACTTCGATCCCGACGCGAAGTTCGAAGCGATGGCGCTGGAGGATGGCCAACCCACGCTGCGTTTCACCTCGCCGGACGGGTGCGCGCATGTCGAGCGCTTCGATCTCGTGCTCGCCGCGACGGGCCGCGCGCCGAATCTGAAGCCGCTCGCGCTCGATAAGGCGGGGATCGAGCTGAACAAAAAGGGCGTTCCGCTATTCGACGAAACCACGATGCAGTGCGGCAAAAGCGCGATTTTCATCGCGGGCGATTGCGACGGCACGCGCCCGTGGCTTCACGACGCGGCCGACGAAGGCAAGCTCGCCGGCGACAACGCCGCGCGCTTCCCCAACGTGCAGACGATCAGGCGCAAGGTGCCCTTTTCCATCGTGTTCAGCGAACCGCAGGTGGTGAGCGTCGGCGCATCGTACGACGATCTCGACAAGCAGATGACGGTGACCGGCGAAGTGTGTTTCGAGAACCAGGGCCGAAGCCGCGTGATGCGGCAGAATCGCGGCCTGCTGCATGTCTACGCCGATGCGAAAACCGGCAAGCTGCGCGGCGCGCAAGGCTGCGGCCCGGCGATGGAGCACATCGGGCATCTGCTCGCCTGGGCATTGCAACTCGAGCTCACGCTGGACGAAGCGCTCAAGCTGCCCTTCTATCATCCGGTGGTGGAAGAAGGCTTGCGAAGCGCGCTGAAGGATGCGGATAGAAAGTGCTACGAGGAACGGTCCGAAACGCCGCCCGCGCTGCCGAGCGCGGCGGGCTGTTAAAGCTGCCAAAACAAAACGCCGGTTGCAGGCAACCGGCGTTTCGTCTTCCGAATCAATTAAAAAACGCTACGAATCAGCTCCCGCTCAAGCCATATTGCAGCGCGAGGTCGAAGCCCAGCACCACCATCGAGCAGAAAAGCCCGAGCAAAAGATTGGCCAGCCGATGGCCGACGTCCTTATGCCTCGTCAGAACGGCACCCGCGAGGAACGCGACTTCCACGATGATCTGCATGCAAAACACGGCAATCATCAACGCGAACTCATAACCCATCGAGTTGAAGTTCAGGAAGTTGAAGCCGTTCACCGCGACCCAGGAACCCACTCGCCAAGCTTCGTATGCCAAAAGGAGCAACGGGAAGAAATAGCTGGCTACATAAGTCGGCACCGTGGCGTGCCGCAATTCCATATTTAAGTGACGTGTTACTTGCATCGCGTACTCCTCATCTGATTGCCCGAAAACGACGGGCGTTCTACCTGCACCGTGGCGCAACCGGAGCGTTCTGTATGAACGGCAGACGGGCGTCGTGCTTTCAGAATAGGACAATTTTCGGGAAAGCGAATCATCGTATTCCCGATAGTCTTTATCAGCGATGGAGTACACGCACGGCATTGTGCAGCGCAACTGAATAAAGCAGTTATATCCGACCCTTGAATTCGGCACGCGCGCGCGTGCCGAATTAATCTCTTATTTGATTTATTTTGCGAGCTTCAGTTCTTCGCGTACAGCTTGATGATGCCTGAGAAATCGAGTCCGCCGAATCCCTGCTGGCTCATCGACTGATACAACTGTTGTGCCAGCGCGCCCATGAAAACCGGCTGCTTCGCGCCGCGCGCCGCATCGACGGCGAGGCCGAGATCTTTCAGCATCAGATCCGCACCAAAGCCGCCCGAATACCCGCGCGAAGCAGGCGCGGTTTCGACGATGCCCGGATAGGGATTACACGTATCCGAGCTCCAGCAACGTCCCGTCGATGTATTGACGATGCTCGCGAGTTTCGTCGGATCGATGCCGAGGGTTTCTCCCAACTTCATCGCCTCCGCGACGCCGATCATGGAAATCCCGAGCAGCAGGTTATTGCAGATCTTCGCGATCTGGCCCGTGCCGGTTTCGCCGCAGCGCACCATGTTCTTGCCCATGCCGGACAACACCGGGCGCAGCGTCTCGAAGAGCGCTTCGTCGGCGCCGACCATGAAGGTCAGTGTGCCCGCCTGCGCACCGACGACACCGCCCGACACCGGCGCATCCGCGAACGGATTGCCCTGCTTCGCCGCCGCTTCGCCGATGAGTTTCGCCGTCGCCGGATCGATCGTGCTGCTGTCGACGAGCGGCACGCCTTTCGCCACACCGGCGAGCACGCCGTCATCGTTCAAATAGACCGCCTTCACATGCTGCGCCGCGGGAAGCATCGTGATGACGACTTCCGCGCCTTCAGCCGCCGCGCGCGGCGAGGCGGCGAGCGACGCGCCCGCCGCTTTCGCGGCTTCGAGCGCGGCGGGCACGAGATCGAACGCGGTGACCGCGTGCCCCGCTTTGAGCAGGTTCGCGGCCATCGGACCGCCCATGTGGCCGAGACCAATAAAGCCGATACGCATCTCGTTCTCCTTTTCAGCGCAGCGCGATGGTCGTGTTGACGCCGTCGTTCACGGTGGCGTCGTCGAACCAGCGCGCTGTGACGGTCTTCGTCTGCGTGTAGAACTGCACGACCTGCTTGCCGTACGGCCCGAGATCGCCGAGCTTCGAGCCGCGCGAGCCCGTGAAGCTGAACGCGGGCACCGGCACCGGAATCGGAATGTTGATGCCCACCTGGCCGATATCGATCTCGCTCTGGAACTTGCGCGCCGCAGCGCCGCTTTGCGTGAAGAGGCCGACGCCGTTGCCCATCGGATTGCGGTTGACGAGCGCGATGGCATCGTCGAGCGTGTCCGCCTCGACCACGCACAGCACCGGGCCGAAGATCTCGGTCTTGTAGATCGACATGTCGGTATCGACGTTCGTGAAGATCGTCGGGCCGATGAAGTTGCCGCTTTCGTAGCCCTTCACGTCGATATCGCGGCCGTCGAGCGCGAGTGTCGCGCCCTCTTCCACGCCCTTGCCGATCAGCCCGAGGATGCGTTCCTTCGCCGCCTTCGACACGACCGGCCCCACATCCGTATTCGGCTCCGTGCCGCCGTTGACCTTGAGCGTCCTGGCCTTCTCGACCAGTTCAGGCACCCAGTCCTTCGACGCCCCGACGAACACCGCCACCGACGTCGCCATGCAGCGCTGGCCCGCCGCGCCGAAGCCCGCGCCCGCGAGCGCATTGAGCGTCTGCTCCTTGTTGGCGTCGGGGAGCACGACGGCGTGATTCTTCGCGCCCATCATCGATTGCACGCGCTTGCCGTGCTGGCTCGCGAGGTTGTAGACGTGCGTGCCGACGGCCGTCGAGCCGACGAACGAAATCGCCTTGATATCGGGATGCGTGCAGATCGCATCGACGACTTCCTTGCCGCCGTGCACGACATTCAGCACGCCCGCCGGTATGCCCGCTTCGAGCGCGAGCTCGACGAGCTCCATCGTCGAAAGCGGATCCTGTTCCGATGGCTTGAGCACAAACGTATTGCCGCAGACGATCGCCATCGGGAACATCCACAGCGGGATCATCGCGGGGAAGTTGAACGGCGTGATGCCCGCGCAGACGCCGATCGGCTGACGCAGCGTGTACGTATCCACACCGCCCGCGACGTTCTCGGAGAATTCGCCTTGCTGCAGGGTGCTGATCGAGCACGCGTGCTCGACCACTTCGAGGCCGCGGAAGATATCGCCCTCGGCATCGGCGAGCGTCTTGCCCTGCTCGGCGGTCAAGGTCTGCGCGATGCGCTTCTGATTCTGGCGCACGAGATCCTGAAACTTGAGCATCAGGCGCATGCGCGTGCCGAGCGGCGTCGTGCGCCAGGTCTGAAACGCCTTGTGCGCCGCGGCAACGGCGGCGTTGACTTCATCCGTCGTCGCGAAGGGCACGCGGCCGACCACTTCCTGCGTCGCCGGATTGACGATGTCGCGCCACTCCGTCGTCTTCGAGTCGACGAACTGGCCGTCGATCAGCAGCTTGGCCGTACGGACGGACGCACTCTGCGCCGGATGTTCAGCAGCGATATTCACGAGTCACTCCTTGATTGGAAATTGCAACGTGCGAAAGGGCTGGGAAGCGAAGACGCGCTGGCGAGCGCCCGATGCGGCGCCGAAGGGAAAGGCATGTCGTCTCCGTTTATAAGAAATCGGCCTGTGGCTTGGCAGGCTCGTTTCCTTGAGTATAGTTATGCAAAAGTCCATCATGGCACTATAAAAATACCCGATCGATATGCAAAAACAGGCCATGCAAAACACCGGCAAGCTCGACCTCGCCCGGCTCAACTGGGACGATCTGCGCTTCTTCCTCGAAGTCGCCCGGACGCAGCGCGCGAGCGGCGCGGCCAAGCGTCTCGGCGTCGATTACACGACGGTCGCGCGGCGCGTGCGCGCGCTCGAGGACGCGCTCGGCACCCTGCTGTTCGACAAGTCGCGCAGCGGCGGATTCATTCTGACCGCCGAGGGCCAGCGCCTGCTCGGTTATGTCGATTCGATCGAGACGACGGTGCAGTCCGCGACCGAGCAGATCGCCAACACGGGACACGCGCTCTCGGGGCACGTGCGCGTCGGCTCGACGGAAGGCTTCGGCTGCTTCTTTCTCGCGCCGCAGCTCGCGCGCTTTCAGGACGCGCATCCGAACATCTCCATCGACTTGCTGCCGGTGCCGCACTTCGTGAGCCTCTCGAAGCGCGAGGCGGATATCGCGGTGACGCTCGAGCGGCCCGAACAGGGCCAGTACGTCTACACGAAGCTCTGCGATTACCGGCTGAAGCTCTACGCGACCGCCGACTATCTGGCAACGCACGAGCCGATCCGCACGACCGACGACCTGCGTCGTCATCGCTTCGCGAGCTATATCGACGACCTCGCGTTCAGCTACGAGCTGCTGTATCTCGAACGCGCGGTGCCGGGCGCCGAATCGCGCTGGCGCAGCACGAGCGCGATCGCGCAATACTTCGCGGCGCTGCAGGGCCGCGCGCTCGCGATCCTGCCGTGCTTCATGACCTCGCCCGATCCGCGCTTCGTGCCGGTGCTGCCCGACGATATCGTCGTGACGCGCGCCTTCTATCTGTCCTGCCGCGAGGATCTGCGCAAGCTGAAGCGCATCACGGCCGTGTGGGACTATCTGCGCGCGGCGGCCGAGGCGAACCGCGCCTTTCTGATGGGAGACGGCACCCACATGACATGGGTCGACGTCAAGCAATCCTGATCGATCGATAGAATTTGACAGTGAAGACGCGGCAAACGTGGTAGCGAATCCCGCCCGCACCCCACGACAAAATTTGACTCGATGAAATCATGTAATTTTGCTTCGATATCCTGCTGAAAACACGAACGGCGCGCAAAGGGTACGGCATAATCGCCGGCCAGTTTCCTTGCATTGCCGTGGAGAGCGCGGCGCACTCCATCCCCGTGATTTTTCTTAGTTTTTTCCTCGTCGGCCTATCGGGCCGCTCCGTCGCGCTAATGGCTTTCGTCATCTGGTCACGGCGGACCATGTCCCGCCAGCGCATCCGCTTCGTCGAGGCGCGCACGGCGCGCACGATCGCTATCGTCGGCGCGATCGCGCTGCTGATCGCCGCGCTCGCGCTCGGCATCGCGATCGGCACCGTGTTCGCGCGCAGCCATCTCGGCGAGGAGCAGGCGCTGATGTCGCGCCGCTCCTACGAAATCGAAGAACTCGGCCGTATCAACGCCTCGCTGATCGAGCTCACACCGCGCGTCGAGGGGCTGTCCGCGAAAGTCAACGAGCTGCACGACTTCGACGAGCATCTGAAGGCCGCGCACGGCACCAACGGGCCCTCCGGCGTGCACGAAGTGCCGCCGCTGCCCGACAGCGAAGAGCCCGCCGCGCCGCTCGACGGCGCCGGCGGCCCGGCGCTGCCGCCCCGCTTGTGCGATATCGAGCGCGCCAACAGCGGCTCGCCGCGCCAGCGCCTGAAAAGCACGCAGCGCATCATCGATTGCCTGAACGAGCAGGTGTCGCAATTACAGACACGGACGCTCGCCCACTACGCGTCGTACATGGCGTTCCCCGGCCGCAATCCGGCGCCCGACGCGCGCAGCGGCTCGCCTTACGGCAACCGTTACGATCCGTTCACCGGTCATCTGAGCTTTCATCCCGGGCTCGATCTCGTGGCGCCCACCGGCACGCCGATCCTCGCCAGCGCGGGCGGACGCGTCGTGCAGGCAGGGGAGCGCAACGGCTACGGCAATGCGGTCGACATCCGCCACAGCAACGGCATGGTGACGCGCTACGGACATGCGTCGCGCATTCTCGTGCAGACCGGCGACTACGTGATGCCCGGGCAGGAGATCGCGGAGGTCGGCTCGACCGGACGCTCCACCGGCCCGCATCTGCACTTCGAAGTGATCGTCGACGGCGCGCAGCTCAATCCCACTCCTTATCTCGCGCTCTTCAAGCGCAAGCCGAATGCGCAAAGCTGATTCGAAGCGGCGGTCGCTGCAACTCACTCGCCAGTCCTATTCGCTCACGCCCAAGCGCGGCGCGAGCATCTGGCTCGGCTCGATCGCGGCCGTGTGCGCCATCGCCGCGCTCGGCGCCGCGGGCTTCGCGCTCAAGCGCTCGCATGAAGACGTGCGCAAGCTCGACACGCTCTGCGCGCCGCCCGTCTCCGAGCAGAAGCTGCGCGAGCAGCTCGCTCACGCGCAGCTCGCGCTCGAACAGGAAGCGGCCAGCCGCGCGGCGCTCACGCAGCGCGTCACCGACAGCGCCGCCGAAATACAGCGTCTGCAAACCGATCTCGCCTTTCTAAAAAAACAGCACAAACCCGAATGAGCAGCGTGTGCTTCACGCTCTCGCTTCGCGCAACCCTTCACCGCATCGCAAGGACCCGACATGTTCTCATCGAAGAAAGACCCCAATAGCGTCAAGCTCGCCAAGCTCGCAACGCTCGTCGCGCATAACGTTCACATCTCGGGCGATCTCGAGTTCAGCGAAGGCCTGCGCATGGACGGCCAGGTAACAGGCAACGTGACAGGCCGCCCCGGCGAAGAGACCCTCCTCGTCGTGAGCGACCAGGGCGCGATTCGCGGCAACGTGAGCGCCTACGACGTCATCATCAATGGCTGCGTCACCGGCGATGTCACCGTCGCGCATTTCGTCGAGCTTCAGTCCAACGCGCGCGTGATGGGCAACATCTACTATCAGCAACTGCGCATGGATATTGGCGCGACGGTCGAGGGCAAGCTCACCAAGATCGATTCGCAGTCCGCGCATGCTCCCTCGCTGCCGGCGCCGTCGGAATACGGCGTCGATTTCGCCACGAGCTGACTTCTGGCAACGAGTGCCGCTCGACCGGCGCTCGTTGGCAACACTGCTTATGTCCAGCTAAGATTCGAAGGATGGAGGCCACGCGCTCGCGCCCCGCGAATCACGCGATTTCGAGCGCCCATCGACGCGTGGCCGGTGACATCGAAATAAATAAAAAGGGCGCCCCATGCTGGTCAATTGCGCGGCTTATCAGAACGGCCGAAAGCTCGCGGACGTGCATATCGACGATATCAACTCATATCGCGATCTGCCCGACTCTTTCATTTGGGTTGCATTGAAGGAGCCCGGTCCGGGCGAGCTCGCGCACATGACGCAGCAGTTCGGCCTCCACGAACTGGCGGTCGAGGATGCGCAGCACGGTCATCAGCGGCCGAAGATCGAGGAGTACGGCGATTCGCTGTTCGCGGTCTTTCATACGGTCGAGTTCGATGAAGAAGGCGAAGTGCTCGTCGGCGAGATGAACGTGTTCGTTGGCAGGAACTACGTGCTCTCGGTGCGCAACCGCACGACGCAGGGCTTTCAGGAAGTGAGGAAGCGCTGCGAGCGCGAGCCGCATCTGCTCAAGCACGGGCCGGCCTTCGTGATGTACGCGCTGCTCGATGCCGTCGTCGATCGATACTTTCCCGTGCTCGAAACGCTCGGCGCGGAAGTCGACGAAGTGGAGGAGCGCATCTTCGAGCAGAAGGGCTCGGTGGAATCGCGCGAGATCATCGAGGATCTGTATTCGCTGAAGCGCCGCATGACGATCCTGCAGCATCACACGGCGCCGCTGCTCGAAGCCGTCAGCAAACTGTATGGCGGGCGTTCGCCGGGCGTCTGTTCGGGCATGCAGGAATACTTCCGCGACGTGTACGACCATTTGCTGCGCATCGTGAAGACAATCGAGGGTCGGCGCGAAATGATCGTCACGGCGATCCAGGTGAATCTCGGTCTCATCGCGCTGGCGGAAAGCGAGGTGACCAAGCGTCTCGGCTCGTTCGCCGCCCTCTTCGCCGTGCCGACGATGATCGCCGGCATCTACGGCATGAACTTCAAGTCGATTCCGGAGCTCGACTGGGTGTACGGCTATCCGACCTGTCTCGCCGTCATGCTGGTCGTAGACGTCGTGCTCTACTGGCGCTTCAAGAAGGCCGGCTGGCTGTAGCGTAAAAGTCCCTTTCGGGAACCTTCAGGCGAAATTCGTTGTCTAATCAACCGATTTGCGCGAGAATACCGGTTTGGCTTGTAAAATCGGCCATCGACCTTATATGACGTAAGCGCACGGCAGACGCGCTCACTTCCGCAGCTTCATCGCAGCACACGTCGCTTTTCCGATTCAAACCGCACGTCGGCCTTGCTGTTCGCCGATGTCGCCGTCCCGGTCATGCCGGCCACGGCGTGCCGCATGCGCGGTTCGCCCTGTCGTCCGGCCTATGCCGTCAAGCTCACGACGAGCCTGAATAGAGACGCGGCGCGCTCCGATCGCACGTTTTCAACGTGCCGGACGTGCCTGGCCACGCTTTTGCATCGCCTTTCACGAACTGGCGCGACGTTGCTTCCAGGCAGCGTTGCAGGATCGTTCATTGGCGTTAAACGCGCATTCTGCATACTCTGCACGATGCGCGGCAGCACCCACTACTACTCAACACAGGAGCCCCATATGGCGAAAGAAGAACTCATCGAACTCGACGGTATCGTTGACGAAGTGCTTCCCGACAGCCGCTATCGCGTGACGCTGGACAACGGCGTCGTCGTGGGCGCGTACGCCTCGGGCCGCATGCGCAAGAACCACATCCGTATTCTGGCCGGCGACCGCGTGACGCTGGAGCTGTCGGTGTACGACCTGACCAAGGGCCGGATCAACTTCCGTCACAAGGACGAGCGCGCAGGCGGCGGCGCCCCGCGTGCACCGATGCGCCGTCGCTGAACGCCGCGTTTCTCCACGTCGTATCCGTCATGAGCGTGAGCCCGATCCGCAGCGCACGCCTCTGAACCACCTCGCGGATCACCCCAACTTCGACGCGGCCGCATGCCTCGCGCATCGCCGCACCGGCTGCGCCACGCGTCGATGCCCTCCTTCCTGCTTCAGCCTTCAGCGCGCGCCGCGAGCAGCGCGTCGATGCCGATCGCGAAGCCATCTTCGTCGTTGCGCTTCGAGACCAGGCTCGCGCGACGCTGCACGCTGTCCGACGCCTGCCCCATCGCGATCGACACGCCCGCGATCTCGAACATCGCCACATCGTTGCCCATGTCGCCGAGCACGGCCACGCGCTCGAGCGGCACGTTCGCGATCTGCGCGAGTTCGCGCACGGCGGTGCCCTTGTTCGCTTCGAGACTCGTGATATCGAGGTAATAAGTCTGCGATCGCGCCGCATGGCCGCGCCCTTCGAGCTGCTTCTGCAAGCCGCTTTCGACGCGCGCGAGCAGCGCCGTATCGGCCGTGGAGCCGACGATTTTATCGACCGCATCGAGATCGACGTCGTCGAAGCGCGTGACGAGCACGCCTTCATAGCCGACCGTGCGCGTCTCGAGCGGCACGTAGGTGCCTTCGGGATTCGTCAGATACCAGGCATCGTCGATGAACACCCACGCGTCGACGTTCGCGGCGGCGAGCCCTTCGAGCGAAGTCTGCACGACCTCGCGCGGCAGCTTGTGCGACGACAGCACTTCCCACGTGCGCGGCCTGACGAGGCTGCCGCCGTTGTACGACGCGTACGGCATGTCGACCGAAAGCGCCTCGACGATGTGCCGCATGCCCTTGCCCGGCCGGCTGCTCGCGACCGTGAAGCGCACGCCCGCCGCTCGCAGGCGGCGCACGGCGTCCTTCGCGGGATCGCCCAGCGCCTTGTCGGTGTAGAGCAGCGTGCCGTCGCAATCGGTGACGACGAGTTCCGCTTTCGCGAGCGCTTCGAAGGCCGCGGCGCCGTCGCCGGTTGCGCTGTGCAGGCCGTATTTGCCGATGGCGTTCATCGGAGCGCCCCTTCATGCCGAGTGAAATGCGGCAACTGCCGCGTCTCGCGCACCGAGCGCGGATGCCACAGCCGCGCGCCGCCTTCGATGCCCGCCGCGTTCGACACGATCGCCACGTTGTCCGGCAGCTTGAACTTGACGTGCGCCGCGTTGCCGCCGCCGATCCAGAGCCGGTCGTAGTTCACGAGCGTCGCAAGGATGCCGATGATCTTCTCCACGCGCCGGCTCCAGCGCTTCTTGCCCGCCTTCTCGCGCGCCGCGTTGCCGATGTATTCGTCGTAGGTCTTGTCCTTCGCGACCGGATGATGCGCGAGCTCCAGATGCGGCATCAGCTCGCCGTCGCGAAAGAGCGCGGTGCCCGCGCCGGTGCCGAGCGTCAGCACCATCTCGATGCCGCGCCCTTCGATCGCCGCGAGCCCCTGCATCTCGGCGTCGTTGATCATGCGCGCGGGCATGCCGCCGAGGCGGTCGGAGATCAGTTGCGCGAGCGGCACGCCGCGCCAGGCCGGCGTGCCGAGATTCGGCGCGGTCAGCACGACGTTCTCGCGCACGACGCCCGGAAAGCCGATGGAGATATGCGTCGGCGGCTCGGCGACGATCGGCGCGACGAGCCCGATGAGCGTCTCGACGACCACGTCGGGCTTCGCCGGATGTGGCGTCGCTACGCGCACGCGGTCGCTCTTCATCTCGCCGTCCTCCGAAATGATGGCCGCCTTCAGCCCCGTTCCGCCGATATCGATCGCGAGAATGCGCTCGGCCTTGATCGCGAGTTTGTCCGCCGTGACGTGGGTCTTCTGTCTGGTTCTCGATTCTGTGCTCACGCTCGTTGTCCTCTGATTTTGCTTGTCTTTGAATGCCTTCAGTCCTTCTTGCGCGTATCGGTCAGCGAGCGCCACGCGCGGCCGTCCTGCGCCAGCAAGCGGTCCGCTTCGGCCGGTCCCGCGCTGCCCGCCGCGTAGCCGTGCACGGGAAGCGGGCTGTCCGGATGCAGCACGCGATCGACCGCGGCCCACGCCGTCTCGATGCTGTCCGCGCGCTGGAAGAGCGTCGCGTCGCCCAGCATGCAGTCGTAGAGCAGCGTTTCATAGCCGACGTTGGCGCGCTCGGCGAAAAAATCCGCATAGTTGAAGGCCGAGCGCACCTTGCCGATCTGCATCAGCGGGCCGGGCACCTTCACGTTGAAGTCGAAGCCCGTGCCGTGCGCCGGATCGATGCGCAAGGTGAACACGTTCGGCGTGAGCGCATCGACGGGTGTGTCGCGGAACAGCAGAAACGGCACGGCTTTCAGTTGCACCGAAATTTCCGTGCGCCGCTCGGTCAGCCGCTTGCCCGTGCGCAGATAGAACGGCACGCCCGCCCAGCGCCAGTTCTCGACATACACGCGCGCCGCCGCATAGGTCTCGGTGCGGCTGTCCTTATCGACGCCGGGCTCATCCTTGTAACCCGCCCCGGCAGGTCCGGCCTCGTACTGGCCGAGCACGACATCGCTCGGCGTGAGCGGACGGAATGCATCGAAGACTTCGGCTTTCCTGTCGCGCACGGATTCGGCGTCGAACGAATTGGGGGGCTCCATCGCCACCATGCCGAGCAGCTGGAACAGATGGTTCGGCAGCATGTCGCGGAACGCGCCCGTCTGCTCGTAGAACGGGCCGCGCCCTTCCACGCCGATCGTCTCGGCGGCCGTGATCTGCACATTGTCGATGTACTCGCGCCGCCACACGGGCTCGAACATCGCGTTGGCGAAGCGCACGGCAAGAATGCTCTGCACCGTGTCCTTGCCGAGAAAGTGATCGATGCGATACACCTGCGATTCGTCCGCATACCTGAGGATGCACGCGTTGAGCGCCTGCGCCGACGCCAGATCGCTGCCGAACGGCTTTTCGATGACGAGCCGCCTGAAGTGGCCGTCCTTCTCCTCGAGCAGGCCCGCGGCGCCGAGATGCTCGACGATCGGCGTGAAAAAGCGCGCGCCCACCGCGAGATAGAACACGGCGTTGCCGGACTTCGCCTTCTCGAGCCGCGCCTTGAGCCGCGCGAAGGTCTCGTCTTCCTCGAACTCGCCCGGAAAATATTCGAGCCGCCCGGCGACCCAGTTCCACGTCTCCTCGTTCAGTTGCGACGTATGGAAGGTCGCGGCCTTGTCCGCGGCGAACTTGCGCAGCGACTGCGTGAGTTCCTCGCGCCAGTCGGACGTCTCGCGCTCGCCGTGATTCACGCCGATGATTTCCATGTCGCCGTCGAGCAGCTTGTCGGCGGAAAGGTTGTAGAGCGAGGGCATCAGAAGCCGCTTGGTCAGATCGCCGCCCGCCCCGAAGATCACGAGCGTGCAAGGCGGCGCGGGATGCTTGCCGGCGCATGTCGCGCTTGCCGGTTTCGCCTGATCCGCTTCATTCGATTGATTCGCTTCGTTCGATTCTTTCGGCATGGCGTGTCGCCTCTCGTCAGTTGCGCTGAACCTGGAAAGACCTTCTTCGATGCGGCACAGTTCATTCGGACACCGCGCCGCAAGCCCGCGCGATAAAAACGTATGCTTTTTGTAATTTTTAACCTTTCGTGTCGTAAAATATGCGCGCTTGCGACAGTGCTCGCGGACCTTGCGACATCGAACGACTACGGCCGGGATTCCACATGAACGCACACGACACTTTCATCGACCTCAACGCGTACTTCGAGCGCATCGGCTTCGGGGGCCGCTCGCGCCCCGAGCCCACGCTCGATACGCTGCGCGCGCTGCATCTGCTGCATCCCCAGACCATTCCCTTCGAAAATCTCGACGCGCTGCTCGGCCGTCCCGTCCTGCTCGATCCCGAATCCATCCAGCGCAAGCTCGTGGCCGAACGGCGCGGCGGCTACTGCTACGAACACAACCTGCTGTTTCGCAGCGTACTGCAGACGCTGGGCTTTCGCGTGCGCAGCTACGCGGCCCGCGTCCTGTGGGGCCGCGACGCCTCGAGCATGCCGGGGCGCACGCACATGCTGCTCGTCGTCGATCTCGACGAGGGTCCCTTCCTCGCCGATGTCGGCTTCGGCGGCATGACGCTTTCCGCGCCGCTCACGTTCGAAACGGGCCTCGAGCAGATCACGCCCCACGGCGCGTTCCGTCTCGAGGATGCCGGCGGCGAGCCGCGCAGCACCATCCTGCAGGCGCTCGTGAACGGCGCATGGACGAGCGTCTACCGCTTCGACCTCGACCCGCAGTATGACGCCGACTACGAGATGGCCAACCATTTCGTGTCCACGTACCCGCAGTCGATATTCGTGCACAACCTGCTTGCCGCGCGCCTCGCGCCGGGCAAGCGCTATGGCCTTTTCAACCGGCGTTTCTCGGCGCACGACGAACACGAAGGCACGGTCCACCGCGAACTCGCGGACGTGTCCGACCTGCGCCGCGTGCTCGAAAACGAGCTCGGCATTCGTCTGCCGGATGGCGCCGATCTCGACGCCGCGCTCGCACGCCTGCCGTAAACGCCCACCTCGACGCGCCCCCCGGCGCGCCCACCGGCACAACCAAGCTTAATCACAAGACCACGATGTTCAAGAAGAAGACGCGCGGCGGCAGCGATTTCCATACGCATCATCGCAGCACGGTGCTCGCGACCCAGTTGCCCGCGTGGCGCTCGCGCCTCGTCATCATCGGCGTGACGGCGGCCTTCATGGCGCTCGCCGCGCGCGCGCTCTGGGTGCAGGTCATCGACCACAAGTTCTATATCGGCGAAGGCCAGAAGCGCTATCAGCGCACGCTGGCGCTCTCGGCGACGCGCGGGCGCATCGTCGATCGCAACGGCGCGATGCTCGCCGTGAGCCTCGCGACCTACGAAGTGTGGGCGACGCCGAAGCTCTTCGACGGCGACCACGGCAACGAGATCGCGCGTCTGCTCGACATGCCGCCGAAGGACCTGCAGCGGCGCATCGACGCGAACCGCGGGTTTGTGCTGCTGAAACGTCAGGTGGAAGCGGAAACGGCCGAGCGCATCGCGACGATCGGGCGCGCGGGCATCACGCTCGTGCCGGACACGAAGCGCTTCTATCCCGAGGGCGAATCGGCGGCGCACGTGGTCGGCTTCACGAACAACGAGGATCACGGTCAGGAAGGCGTAGAACTCGCCGCCGATGCGCGTCTCACCGGCGCGGCGGGCCAGCGCGAGGTGATCCGCGACCGGCTGGGGCGCATCGTGTCGCAGATCGGCGAGACGGACCTGCCGCAAAACGGCGAAACCATTCAACTGACGATCGACCGGCGCATCCAGCAGCTCGCGCACGCGCAACTGAAAGCGGCGATCGCGAAGCACAAGGCGCGCGCGGGCAGTGTCGTCGTGCTCGATGCGAAAAACGGCGAAGTGCTCGCGCTCGCCAACTATCCGAGCTTCGATCCGAACGATCGCGCGCGTCTCACCGGCGAGCAGCTGCGCAACCGCGCGCTCACCGACACCTTCGAACCCGGCTCCACGATCAAGCCGCTCGTCGCGGCGCTCGCGATCGATCTCGGCAAGGTTCGGCCGGACACACGCATCGACACGGGGCCGGGAAGCTTCAAGCTCGGGCCCAACGTCATTCACGATACGTCGAACCACGGCGTCATCACCGTGGCGCAGGCGGTGCAGATGTCGAGCAACATCGCGCTCACGAAGCTCGCGTTGCAACTGCCCGCGCAGACGATCTGGGACAAGTATCGCGAATACGGCATCGGCCGCGCGCCCGAACTGACCTTTCCGGGCGCGGCGACGGGACGCCTGCGCGCGCCCGAGCGCTGGAAGCCGATCGAGCAGGCGACGATGGCCTATGGCTACGGGCTGTCGCTGTCGCTCGTGCAGATCGCGCAGATCTACACCGCCTATGCCGGCGACGGGCGCTTCCACGCGGCCACGCTGATTCACCGCGAGACGCGCCGCGAGCCGCTGCAGGTCACGAAGCCCGCCACCGCGAAGGCCGTGCGCGAGATGCTCGAAATGGCGATCGGCGATCACGGCACCGGGCGCGCGGCGGCGGTCGAGGGCTATCGCGTCGGCGGCAAGACCGGCACCGCGCGCAAGCAGATCGGGCGCTCCTACGCGGCGAACAAGTATCGTGCGTCGTTTGTCGGCATCGCGCCGATGAGCGATCCGCGCGTGATCGTCGCCGTGATGATCGACGAGCCCACCGGCGGCACCTACTACGGCGGCACGGTGGCGGGGCCGGTGTTCTCGGGCATCGTCGGCGCGACGCTGCCGCTGCTCGGCGTGCCGCCCGACGCGTGAAGCGCCGCGGGCGCGGGCGCGGGCCTTGCTGCATCGACCGGAACGTCTGAAGCGCGGGCCCGACGGGACTGTAAAGGGCTTGTGCTCTAATGTCGTGTCCGGCACCAAGAGATCCAACGGGAAAGACCATGAACAGACTCGCCGCGGCGCTCGCGCTGCCTGTGCTCCTGGCCGCCTGCGGCCAGTTCCACAACGAAGATGCGGGACAACCCGAAGTCGAAAAATCGGCGACCGAGAACAGGGTGAACAGCATCGTGCAATGCATCACCGACGAAGCGAAGAAGCACGACGCCAAGTATCAGCAGACGGCGATTCCGCAAGGCGTGATGCTCGAATTCGGCGATTCCAACGTGATCAAGGTCCGCTACGACAATGGCGAGACCACGTATCGCTACTATCCGGGCCAGCGTCATCCGTCGAACCTGTGGATCGAGGGCGCGGGCAAGAAATGCGCGCCGGCGGACCCGACCAGCCACGACTCACCCCAGAAATAATCACGCGAATCATGCGCTCGACCAAAGCCATCAGCGCCGTCGAACGGCTCAAGACACGCAGCGGCAACACCAGCTACGCCGCAGTCTCAATGCCGGGCGGCTACTTCTATCTCGCCGAGCGCTCGGCCGAAGGCACGAAAAAACTCTCCGAGCCGATGCCGATGGACGACTTCGTCGCCTTCGTCAACGCGCGCGAGCCGGGCAAGCCGCGCAAGGTCAGCAAGCTCGATCTCGCGATGGAAGAGCAGATCGGCCGCAGCGGCAAGCGCACCGCGAAAGCGCCCGAGGGCGAAGCGTAAGCGCGGCATCGGCAGCCGCGCGCAAGCGCTGCCCCTCGATTCGCAGCGCAACATCGAAAGCCGGATCCTCCCCCACATGAATGTGCGATGACAGACGGTGCCGCGAGGCCCCCCTTGCGTACATTTTTGCTAACGATCGAGTCCGCCGAGACGGGCAACGATCGGTCATCCGAAGAAAAGAGCAAGGGCCGCCCGCGACGGTTCAAAAATATTGCGCGGGTGAACGGGGTGCCTGGACGGCGTGCGTGTCCGATGTCGGGATCACGCGCCGCACGGCCGAGAGGAAGACCACAGATGAAAAAGAAAAAAAGTGAGGCCAAGGGCAGCCTTTTGCCCTCGGCATTGGCCGATATCGAGCTTCAACACATCGAGCGCGCGGTCGCGCAGCTTCGCACGATGAACAAACAGTCTTCCGGCACGCTCAACGTCGAGTACTGGCGCGAGCGTCTCACGGCCGTGACGAAGGGCTATGCGCTCGTCCCGGCGCAAAAGCAGCGCATCGAGGCGTTGCGCATCGCGCTCGATGCCGTCGACAGCGGCCCGCGCGACGGCTCCGGCGGCCGCAGGAGGTCGACCAACAGGCTTTGGGCGAAAGCGGCCTGAAAAACCGCTTTCGCCACTCGCGCCTCGGCGCGATTCCCGCGTTCGCGCCCGCGTCTCGCATCGAGCCGGGCGCGACGGCCATTCGAACCGACGACGATTCACGCTCCGCCCCACGCGCGTTCCGAACGTGTGCGCCGGGCCCGTCAGGCACCGTTCCTGCTCGAAAGCAAGTCTTTCGATTTCGCAGGGAGCCGCCATGTCCGTCCATCGACACGAACCCACGCACGGCCCGCGCCGACGCCCCTCCGTGCTCGTCGGCGCGATCCTCGCCAGCGTCATCGCGGCGTTCAGCAGCTACGGCGTCGCGCAGATCACGAGCGGCGGCGGGTCCGAGCGCCAGGAGGGCCGCCAGTCCGATTCGAGCCAGCGCGCCGATCCATCCGGCAGCCCGATGCACGAATCGCAGAAACCGCAATCGAAGGACGCGGCCCAGGGACGCAAGGCGACGGCCGACAAGAACCAGAAGTCGGAGGGCAATACCGGCTTCAGCAATGGCCTGTATGGCACGGGCGCGGGCAACAACAAGTGATGCGGCGCACGCTCAGTCCGGGCGCCGCTTGGGCACGCTCGTGATTTCCGGCGCGATGGCGGCGTGATTGATGATCGCGACGAGCGACACGCCGCCGATCACGTTGCCGATGAACGTCGGCACGAGGAACACGAGGAAATAATCGGAGAGGCTGGCCGCGCCGATCATCACCGCATACGCCGCTTCCACCGATCCGGCGATCGCATGCGTGAGCTTGCTCACGGCGACCGTGTAGGTCACGAGCAGGATCGTCAGCAGACGGCCCGAACGCGCGCTCGGCAGCAGCCATACCATCAGCGCGATGAGCCATCCCGAGAACACGCCGCGCACGACAGTCACGCCGAATTCGGCGGAGAGCGGCGTCATCGCGACCTTGGCGAGCGCTTCGGTCACTTCGGGCGAGAACACGCCGCGAATCTGCAGGATGCCCGCGAAGATCGCGGTGCCGACCAGGTTGAAGAACAGCACGATCGCCCAGAGACGCAGCGCCTTGAACAGGGTCGCCGAGTCGCGCCGCGTGAGCACGGGCAGCACCGCCGTCAGCGTGCTCTCGGTGAAGAGCTGCTGACGCCCGAGGATGACGAACACGAAGCCGATCGTGTAGCCGAAGCTCGATATCAATCCGCTCCAGTGCGCCTTCGGCAATGCGCTTTCCAGAATCGACTGGACCAGAAACGAGAAGCCCATCGAAAGGCCGGCGGCGAGCGCCGACCACATCAGCGCGAAGAAGGTGCGCTCCATCGCGACTTCGCCCTCTTCCCGCACGATCTCATGAATGACGAGCGGATGCGGCGCGGAGTGCTCGGCCGCCTGCTCCTGCTCGGCGCTGTCGAGGTGTGGAGAATCCGCTCCAGCTTGCGGATCGTTCATGATCGGTCTCCCTGAACGCCGCTCGATACGAAAAAGGGATGAGCGGCTGGCGCATCCACGAAGCAGGAAGAATGCCCGCGCGTCTAGCGCACGGCACGGCCATCGAGGCCGTCGTAGCCGCGCCATTTGTAAATCAGCGCGGAGACGAGCCAGCACGCGGCGAACAGCGCGACGATCCCGTAGCCGAGCATTCCGAAGTGCTCCGACAGCGACGACGCCGCATCCCACAACCCGCCTTTCAGCTGCATCCGGTCCGCGACGAGCCCGAGCGCCTCGATGCCGCCGACCAGCACGGCGATCAGCACCGACACCAGCGTGACCGTGAGGTTGTAATAGAGCTTGCGGACCGGCTTCATGAACGCCCAGCCGTAGGCGCCCGTCATCAGCAGACTGTCGGCTGTGTCGATGAGCGACATGCCCGCCGTGAAGAGCGCCGGAAACACGAGGATCGACCACACCGGCACGCCGCGCGCGGCTTCGGCCGCCGCGATGCCCAACAGGCCGATTTCGGTCGCCGTATCGAAGCCGAGCCCGAAGAGAAAGCCGAGCGGATACATGTGCCAGCTCTTGCCGATCAGCCGGAAGAGCGGCCGCGCGATGCGCGCGAGCGGGCCGCCGCCGACGGCGAGCATGTCGATGTCCTCGTCGCGGCACGCCTCGCCGCGGCGCACGCGCCTGAACGCGCGCCAGACGCCGCGCAGCACGAAGAGGTTCATCGCCGCGATGGCGAACAGGAAGAGCGACGACACCGACGTGCCGATGATCCCGCCTATCTCGCGAAACTCCGCAAAGCGCCCCTGCACGGCCATCGCGGTCGCGGCGATCAGCGCGCTGGCCGCGACGACGATCGTCGAATGGCCGAGCGAAAAGAAGAAGCCAGCGAAGAGCGGGCGCTTGCCTTCCTGCATCAGCTTGCGCGTGACGTTGTCGATGGCGGCGATGTGGTCGGCGTCGACCGCGTGGCGCAGCCCGAGCGAATACGCGAGCAGCGACGTGCCGAGCAAGAGCGGATAGTGACGGAACGCGACGAGCGCCCAGAGCCACGCCAGCATGTTGAACGCGATCAGCCCGGCAACGAGCCGCGCCGATTTGCGCGGCAGTGCGCGATGCGCCGGATGCGGCGCGGAAGCGGGCTGGATCGGTTCGGTCATGTAAGCGCGCGGCGAGGATGGAGAAACCAAGAATACCGTGCGGAACGTGGCCGCCAATAATCGGCCGCCCGGCGAATGCTTATTGCGCCGATCGCGGAAACCTTAGCCGGATTCCTTGGTTGGGACGCGCCGGACGCGCCGCTACGATGGCGCTTCGCCCATCAACGGAACAGCGCGAAGTCCGCCATGCCCCGCTATCTCGACGACGCTCAACGCCAGGAACTCCACTATCAGCGCGAAACCCGGCGCTGGCGCAGCGAATGGCCGACCTGGGCGGTCATCGTCGCGATCTACGGCGGCTGGTTCGGCGTCGCGCTCAACGCGCGCACGCTCGGCCTGGCGCCGGCCATCGCGCTGCTGGCGGTGCTGTCGTGCTGGTATATGTCGCTGCAGCACGAACTGATGCACGGGCATCCGACGCGCTTTCCAGCCGTCAACATGCTGCTCGGGCTGGCCCCGCTCGCGGTGTGGTTTCCGTACGAGGTCTATCGCGACTCGCATCTGCGTCATCACGACGACGCGCATCTCACCGAGCCCGGCCGCGATCCCGAAAGCTATTACGTGACGCCCGCCCAGTGGGCGAATGCGGGCGTCGTGCTGCGGGCCGCGCTCGCCGCGCGCAATACGTTCGTCGGGCGCGTGCTCATCGGACCGTGGTTCTCGATCGCGGCGTCGTGGCGTGAGGCGGCGCAGGCCGTCGTCGAGCGGAAATGGCGGATCGTCGCGAGCTGGGCCGTGCATCTCGCCTCGCTGGCGCTGCTCGCGGGCTGGCTCGACACGCGCTGCGGCATTCCGTGGCGCGCATTCGTGTTCGGCGTCGGGTATGCGTCGCTCGCGCTGGCATCGGTGCGCTCGTTTCAGGAGCATCGCGCGGCGGAGCGCGAAAGCGAACGCACGGTCATCAACGAAGCCGCGTGGCCGTGGCGGCTGCTCTTTCTCAACAACAACTACCATGCGGTGCATCACGACCTGCCCGGCGTGCCGTGGTTCGCGCTCGGCGAAATTTATGCGCGACGTCGCGACGCTTATCGCGCGAATAACGGCGGCTTCGTCGTGCGCGGATACGGCGAATGGGCGAGCCGCCATGCCTTCGCACAAGCTGCGGAGCCGGTGCATCCGTTCGCCGCTCCGGGCGAATCGCGCGCGCCGGCCGTTCCAGCCCGAAACGCGCGCAGCGCCGATGCCGCCCGTCTCGCGGGCTGACGCGCGGCCCTGTACGATTCGGCATCGACTTCCCGCTCGCTCGCCGCGTTTTCACGATGCACTGGATCGCCGCCCTGCCGATGTACAACGTCGCGCCCGCGCTCGCCGCGGACTGGCGCACGCTGCTCGAGCGCGTCCGTGAGCATCTCGCGGACTGGCTGGGCGCGCGCGGCGATACGCTCGACATCGTCGATGCGGGCCCGGATCTCGCCGCATTCTGGCTGCGCGACGACGTGCTGCTTTCGCAGACCTGCGGCTATCCGCTCGTGCACGCGCTCGCCAACCGCGTGCGGCTCGTCGCGGCGCCCGCCTTCGATGTGCCCGGCTGCGAAAGCGGCACGTATCGCAGCGTGATCGTGGCGGGGGCGCACGTCGCGGCACCATCGATCGAGGCCTGCCGGGGACTGCGCGCCGTCTACAACGACGACGATTCCAACAGCGGCATGAACCTCTTCCGGCACGCCGTGGCGCCGTTCGCGCATGACGGACGGTTCTTCGCGTCGGTGACGAAAACCGGCGCGCACCTCGCGTCGCTACGCGCGCTCGCCGACTCGAGCGCCGATATCGCGGCGATCGATTGCGTCACGTTCGCCTATGCGCAGGCGCATCTGCCGGAACTGGCCGACGCCGTGCGCGTGATCGGCACGACGGCCTATGCGAGCGCGCTGCCATTCATCGCGTCGACGCGGGTGCCGCACGACGCCGTCGACACGCTCTTTCAGGCGCTCGCGGATACGCTCGCCCAGGATGCCGCACTTGCCCGGCGCCTCCGGCTCAAGGGCTTCGTGCGACGCACGCCGACGGACTACGAACCGATTCTCGGCTACGAGCGCGAAGCCGTCGCGCGAGGCTATCCGCGCCTTTCCTGAGCGAATCCCGGCAAGGCGCGCCGGTCCGTTCCGGCAGATTTCCCGGAGTTTCGGCACAATCGGTTTTTTCAGCGCGTGGCCCGCGGCGCGCACGCACCACGCGCTTCCACGCTTTCGGAAAGCCGCAATGATCCCCTTCTCGCTACTCGACCTTTCTCCGGTTCCGGTCGGCTCGACGCCCGCCGATGCCTTCGCCCATTCGCTCGATCTCGCCCAGCACGCCGAGCGTTGGGGTTATCTGCGCTACTGGCTCGCCGAGCATCACAACATGACGGGCATCGCCAGCGCGGCGACGGCTGTCGTGATCGGCCATATCGCGGCCGGCACGAAGACGATCCGCGTCGGCTCGGGCGGCATCATGCTGCCGAATCACGCGCCGCTCGTGATCGCCGAGCAGTTCGGCACGCTTGCCTCGCTGTTTCCGGGGCGCATCGATCTCGGGCTCGGACGCGCGCCCGGCACGGATCAGACCACCGCGCGGGCGCTGCGCCGCGATCTTCAGGGCAGCGCCGAATCGTTCCCCGACGACGTCGTCGAGTTGCAACGCTATTTCGCCGATCCGGTCGAAGGCCAGCGCGTGCGCGCGGTGCCGGGCGCCGGTCTGCACGTGCCGATCTGGCTGCTCGGCTCGTCGCTCTTTTCCGCGCAGCTCGCCGCCGCGCTCGGGCTGCCGTTCGCGTTCGCGTCGCATTTCGCGCCGGACTACCTGCTGACGGCGCTGGAGGTTTATCGCACGCAGTTTCGCCCGTCCGCGGCGCTGAAAAAGCCCTACGCGATGGTCGGCGTCAACGTCTTCGCCGCCGACACCGCCGACGAGGCGCAATTTCTCTTCACGTCGCTGCAGCAGCAGTTCATCAATCTGCGCCGCGGCACGCCCGGCCAGTTGCCGCCGCCGAGCGCATCGATCGCGTGGACCGATGCCGAGCGCGCGGGTGTCGAGCACTCGCTCGCGTGCTCAGTCGTCGGCGATCAGGCCGATGTCGAAGCCGGCCTGCGCTCGGTCATCGCCCAGACCCAGGCCGACGAGCTGATCATCACGGCGCAGATCTTCGATCACGCCGCGCGTTTGCGGTCCTTCGAAATCGCGAGCCAGGCTCGGGACGCGATCGGCCGGAACACCTGACGGCAGGCAATCCGCGGAAAATAACGGGGTCGCAAGACCCCGACTATCCCCACGCTGGACGCGCGCGCTTTCGACAGGCAATAATGGGACAACCGGAGGGCGGCGCGGGCCGCGGCGTCCTTCGCGTCCGCCTCATTCGCCAAGCCGAAATCCCACGCAGCGCGCCCGAATTTCGTGCACGCCGGTGGCCAGCGCGGCGACACAACAACAACGACGTCGCAAGACGGGAGGAAGAATGTCGATGCCGAGAAGCGCCGTCACCGGCGCCATGACGCTCCTGACGGAATACGACGAAGCCAGCGGACAGGAAGTGCGTTCGCTGCGCCTCGAGCCCGCGGCGGACGGCAAAGCCGTACTGCTGATTGAAATCGACGAGCGCAAACCCGGCATTCACCGCCAAGTGCGTTATGAAATTACCCCGGCGGAACTGATTGCCGCCATTCGCGCGCATGGTGCCGAATTACCGGGAGAACAACACAGTCGTTAAAACGATTTAACAGTTGCGATAAGCAGCATACAATAGAGTTAGCGAGGTTTCCGGCCGCCAGCCGTATCGGCGGCGCTGGGCTTCGCCTCCGGTTCGTGGCTCCCGGCGTGACTTTCCGCGTGCATCCCTTGCGCGCGTCCGTCACGACGATGTTCGGGCGGGCGAACGTTCGCATTCGGGGCAATGTCCGCATTAAAGGCAAAGTCGCCGAGCGAATTAATAGACGTGCGGTAAATACACTAATTGACGTGAGGCGAGCGCTGCGCCACGCTTCATAAAACACATATATTCAAGTCATCGAACCGCCCCGGTCCGCGCGGGGTATCGGTTCGTCCTTTGAAAATCAAAAAGCTGAATCAGGAAAGCCGTGGACGAAAGAAAGCGAGACAGCATCATTGCGTATTTGCGCAGCCGAATGGCTGAGTTCGGCATTACGGAAAGAGCGTTGGCCGAAGCATTGGCCGAAGCGCCGGTGGTGACCCCACCGCCCTCCTTCACCAAGACCAACGGGGCTCATGGCGCGCCCAAGGCAAGGCGGCCGATGCCGCAACTGCCGACGCTGCCGCACTCGGCGAGTGGCGCGGGGCCGATATTCCGCAACGCAAATGGCGACACGTGGGACGGACTCGGCGACATGCCCGAGTGGCTCAAGCGCGCGGTGCACGCGGGACAGGACATCGAGTTCTATCGCGTGTGACGCGTCGCGGCCGTTCGCCCGGCCAGCCGGCAAACGGCGCGCGGTATCTTGCGCACGCGCGGCGCATACGAAAGACATGGCGTCATTCGACATGGCGTCATTCGCGGGGCATCGGCGTGCGGTATGAGTTCGTGCATCGCATCGAATACGCGTTGATACAAACGCGCGTCGCGTTGCGCGCGCCGTGTTCTCGGCTGCCATGTTTGCTGCTCATAGGCAATTCGCCGAGAATTATCAAGCCCAAAAAATTTTCGCAGATGGTTGCCCATCGAGCCTGAAAACGTTTATTGGTAGCTCTCTGTAAGTCGGCTCGCACAGAAAGCCGCGCATTGACCAGACGTCAAGCACGCCCGATCAAGTCCCGCCGTCTCCACTCGACGAGGAGGCACGCATGAACGCATACGGACGCCGCAACGTTGCACCCGCCTCCCGCGCACATCGCCCCGCACAGGGACGAGCGCCGGATGCCGACGCCAGTCCGCGGAGCGGCGCCTGACTTCGCAGGCAATAGCACGTAATCCGAACCATCGAGCGGCGCGCGCCATGCTCTCCCGTCCCGACACACTGCCGAGCGTCGTGCGGCGCATGACAGCCGGCCGCATGCTGCTCGAAGGCGCGTCGGTCGAGACGGTGGCCGAGCAGTTGCATCTGTCGACGCAGACCGTGCGGCGCTACAAGGCGATCGTCTCCGAGGGCGGCCTCGATGCGCTCGCGAAGATGGGCGTCGGCGGGCGGGCGTCGGTGCTCGATCGCGAGGCGCTCGACTGGATCGCAGCCGCATTGCGGGGATCGGCGCGCGAACACGGCTTCGAGAGCGACACATGGACCAATGGGCGCCTGCGCGAGTTGATCGAGCGGCGCTACGGCGTGCGTTACTCGCGCGTCTATATCTGGCAGATCGCCACCAATCTCGGACTCGGCCATTTGCTGTCGAAGTCGCGCCGCTGAGGGCACGGCGGTCACACTGATCGAAACGCCATTCATCAAGACAAGGAGATAACGCATGATTCGCTGGACATCTCAACGGTCGGATCGCCCATTCAAGGCACTCGTGGCAGGCGTGGCGCTCGCGCTCGCCGCGATCGGCAATGCGTCGGCGCAGGACGCGGCGTCCGCCACGACGGCGCGCGGCGCGGCGGCCGTCGCGCAAGTGCAGGCGCGCGTGGTCGGCATCGATCCGGTGACCAACAGCGTGTCGTTGCAAGGGCCGCGCGGAGGCGTGGTCGAAGTGGCGGTCAATCCCGAAATCGGCGATGTCAAGAAGCTGCAACTCGGCGATATCGTGAACATCGACTATCGCGCCGCGCTGCTCGTGCGCGCGACGAAAGTGAAGTCGGATGGCATCCGTCAGCGCATCGACACCGAGGCCGCAATTCCGGCGTCGGGCGGCGTGATGGCGCAGTCGCGCATCGTCGAGGTGATCGGGACGATCGAGCGCATCGATGCGAAAAAGCGGCTCGTGACCTTGCGCGGACCGAACCGCACGGTGACGCTCCAGGCTGCGCCGGATGTCTCGCTGGCCGGATTGAAGGCTGGGGATTCGGTGCACGCGCAATTCGAATCCGCGACGGCGGTGCAGGTGTTGAGGGCCGGGCAGACGGTGAAGTGAGTGCGTGGTTGTCCACAGTTTCTGTGCACTCACTTTTGCGTATGCCGCCCGTAGCCGCCAGTTTATTCAGTAACTTCACGGTAGGCTCGATCACGCGCGCCGCAGTTTGTTTGCGGTTCCGCGAGATTTTCCCGTGAATCCAGTCGTTATGAACGGCCGGACATAGTTCATTTTGGACTCTATCTTGGAGGACATGTTGCCCCGCCATGGCGGCAGGGCTTTTAGCCCGAATGAACGCGTATGGACTTCGTGAATGTCGAGCGTGCAGAAGTCATTGGGTGACTTTGGCCCCGCCCTGCGGCGGGGTGTCCCTCTACTTATCTCTGCGGGTAAGGTTTAACCCACGTGTAGCTCGCATTGGACTGCCCGCCATTTAGCAGACGCTTGATTGGAAATGGGTCTCCCGCAAAGCGAAGGTCTACGGCACCCGACCACTCATATCCTGTGGCATTCCAAAAGGTGGCATCCTCGCCCGCGTCCTTGTCGAGCCACACCTGCCACCATCCTGTCTCGGGACACAGCATGCCCGAGCGCAGGTTCATCGCGCCGTATTTCAGGCGCTTGGTATGGTTCCGTTCTTCCAGTTGTTCAGGGGTGAGATACCAGCGGGTGATCTCAAGTGAACGGAAGCTCGTGGTGGTTTCGAACGTGGCTTCGGCGGGGTTCTCGGGGACGATTCGGTATTCGAATTCCGCACTGACCTCGAAGATTGAATTCTCGGGTACGGGCACGTGCAGGTTGAGGCCCACTTCGTCGGGGGCTACCGAATCAAAATCAAAACGAGGGGTTGCAAAGTATCGTGGATAGTTGGTGCGAATGCCATCGATGACCTCACCGGGGACATCTCGATGCAGCCCGAGTCGCTGTTCAAAAGTTTCACGGGGGATGCTGGCGGACTTCGATTCCGCTAGATTAATCGAGAATTTTCTCCCCATTGAATCCTTTTCAGCTTCCGTCTCGAGGTTCAATCGAAAGCGAGCAGCGAATTCGTTGCCATCGTAGTAGTAGGAGATCACCTCGCCGCTATTGATAGAAGGTTTAAGTTTGTGGAGGTTCGTTTGCACATCTTCAATCGTAATTGCACCGGCCACCCATCGTGCGCCAATCTCGGACACTCTGAGAATGTCCGCGATCTGTGCCGGCGTGACGGGGGTTTGTGGGTCTCGCTTTGGTGCAACTCGCATTCGTTCACCCTCCGTACTTGTTGTTGGTAGCTGAAACGGTTGCGGTTCCAGCGCCTGCGGCGGCGCGGCGCTGGCGGCTGTTGTAGGCAGCGGCGTACTGACGGCTGCACTGATTGTCAGCCACATCATCAGGCGCGCGATGGCTCCAGTACGAACCCGCGATCTCCCCACAATAGAACGCGTCGTCTTCCCAAGGCCGCGACGAATAGCCTTCGGTACTTGTCCCATGAAGCATGTCATCGATGTCGATAGCCGAGCCCCCGGCACCGGCGTGACCGAGTAGCAACGTTGCTTGCCTTTTTGCACGTGCGAATTCGTCTTGAAGTGATTGTTGGTCGTTGGCGTAGGTGGGATACCACTTAATGGCTAGGAAGTGCTGAAGATTGAAGAGAGCCGCTGCGAGTTTTGCTTGTCCTTCACGCTGTAGCGCATGCCCCAGTTATACGACTGGCACACCGCGAAGTAGATACTGTGACCCGAACTCGATGTCGCATTCTCATACGACTCCAGCTCGCGATTGTTGAGCCTGGTCTTGACCGGCTTCTTCTGCGAGACGACCTCCGGCATGTGCGCATTCGTGGACTGTATGAGCAGCGCCGAGAGAATGGAGGACGGGTTATCCGTGCCATCGTTGTGCAGGATCTCGACCGTGGCGGGCTGGATGGCGTCGGCCAGCACGAGCGCCGTCTCGCCCTTGCTGTTGGTCGTGCCCGTGACCACGCGCCCGTCATCGAGCGTGATGCGGTAGGGTTGTTCGGGCAGACCGAACCCCGAGAGGGGGTCAACCAGCACGAACGGCTCGGCTACCTTCGCATCCTCGATGTCGGCCAGCGGCATTTGTACCGGCTTGGCCTGCGGGTCATCGGTTGCATGACTCGCGGCGTGGACGAGGAATGCACCATTGGTCAGGCCGACCAGCCCTTTGGGGCTGATCTCCAGCACCGTGCCGCCGCCGTTCAGGCGGATGCCCTTGATCGAGGTGAGGTTGATCCAGCCGTCCGCGCTGACGACTTGCACGCCCTTCTTGCCGATCACCTCTACGGTATCGGTCTGTGCTTCGAGGTGAACTTTGCCCGCCGCTGCGACGAGTTTGACACCGGCTTTCTGCACGAACACCGCGAACGAGTTCACGGCGCTCGCGAATATCGAGCGCGCCGCCGCAAAGCTCATATGGCGCCCGGCCGTGATGGCGTGGTCCTTCTCGCTCGCTTGATGCGTGCTGCCTGCCGTGGTCGTCTGAATGCCTGCCGGACTGGCCAGTGTCAGGTGGGGGGCATCGATCTCGGGAAACTCGCCCGTGGCCGCGTCTGCCTTGCCGGTTCCGCGCAGATCATGGTTTGCGGCCTTGATCGATTGGGCGACTTCAGCTTGATTGTGCAGGGCGGTCTGCGCACCGTGGTGCTTCGCGGACTCGGCCAGATTTTCGTGAATGTCGCGCGCCTGCGTGAGCCGTGCAACGGTCTCACTCATGTCCTTGGCATGGCCGCACGCGTCGGCTCGGGCTTCGGTGGTAATCAGCATGCCATTCCCAGCCCGCAGCACGCCGTGGCCGTCCGAACGCAGCTCGAATCCGTCGCCTGCCGCCTCCTTTAGTCCCTTGCGCCCGACGATGCGCCTGATCCGTCCGAGGCTCAGAATCGATGTCTGGTGATCGCTCGCGAGCTGGGCCTGTAACCCGTCCTTGGTGTCATCGAGCGCGAGGTGATTCGAGGCGGAGCTTGCACCCAGGCTCTTGCTGCGAATGCCTGACAGGCTCTGGTTATGCGGCAGATCCCACGCGGGCGGATTCCATTTGTTAGTCACACTGCCAACCACGATGGGCAGATCGGGGTCGCCATTGAAGTGGTCCACGATGACCTCATCGCCAACGCGGTATGGCAATGCCATCCCCCGTGTCGCCCCCTGCCACGGCATCGACACGCGCAGCCACGCCGAACCATTACCGTCGAACTGACCGGTGCGGTCCCATGCGAACTGCACGCGTACCCGGTTCATCGCGTCGAGCCAGTGTTCATACTGGTCGTCCGCGGTGACGACGACGGCATGTTCAGGGCCGCTGATGCGCGGTTTGGGGGTCTTCTGCGGCGCGCGGAAGTAGACCGACATCGGTTGCAGTTCGAACTCCGCATCGCAGACGAGCGGTTGCGTGCCTGTCCGACGCAGCGTGAAAGCGCAGTGTCTCGTAGGCAAGGTCATGACGCCGATGAGCGTCCATCGAATCCGACAGCACCAGACGATGAAAGCCCTCGGTGTGCTCAAACCAGAACCAGATACCCCATTCTTCCCATAAGCGGCACAGGAAGTGGTAATCACTTTCGAAGGCTTGGCGCTGGTAGTCCCGTTTGGGAAACATGCCATTCGAGAATTCCCACGCGCTGATGCGGTAATCGACCCGGTACGCGTAGTTGTTCAGCACCTCGCGTGTGACCTCGACGACGTTCATGCCGAGGAACACCCGGCTCGTCTGGTTCAGCGTGGCAAGGTGCAGCCACGGGCGCAGGGTCAACTCGTAGATCATCGAGCTTCCATCGGGGCCGACGATGCGCGCCGCACTGACAAGGCCGGTGATCTCGCGCGTGTGTGCGCCGAGGTTGCCGGTGACTTCGATCGATACCGTGGCTTCGGCCCCGACAATCGCCGCAATGTCGAAGTGCTGGTCGGTCGTGCGCAAGTTGTGGCGCCCGTCCGATATACGTGCGGTGACGACATATTCGAAGAGTTCACTCAGCCCTTCGGTGCCGCGAATGCGCGTTGGCGTGAGGAACGGCGTGCCGAAATAATCAGGTTCGGGCAGCGCGTCGCAGCGCAATCCAAGTACGTGCATCTGTACCTCTTCTGCCATGCATTACCCCGCGATCAGCGTTGCACCACACGCGGTCTTGTCTCCCAGGTGGGCGACACGCCTGCCCCGATGAGTCATGCTGCCGCTCGCGAGGATCGGGAATGTGCCGCTGCATTTTGGGCACTCTGTCAAATGCCCATCGAGCGCGACGCGCGCGCCTTTCACTGTGAACGTTTCGGCGGCTTCGATAATGGTTCCACCGTGATCGGTCTTTCTATTCAGGACTGCTACATAGAGCCCTTGAGCATCTCTCATGATTTCGTTATCCCGAAAAAACCCGCGTGAAGCGGGGCAAAGGGGTTGCTGATGTTCGATATATTAACTTGCTGCGCGAGCGACGTCGGGAATCGCCGGTAAGCGTTGTATGCAATCCATATTAAATTGGACGTGCAGAAGGGGCGCTTTTTTTCGTAACCCTTCGTTGCCTTCACCAGGGCATCCTGCAAAGGGTGCAAGCAGGTGTCGAACCATACCCCGGTACTGGCGCAGTGTCGTTGACATTCCGTTGGCGACGCGCTGGATTCCAGCACGCATCTGGCTATATTGCCCGGTGCGCTGTGTCGGGGGGGGCCGAGCGACCCCTGAGGCTTGCTGTTCGAGTTCTTACAACATACCGATTTCCTGTTCGTCTATCTCACCTTCTGTCTCTCGGATAGAGGCGGGCGGGTGCCCAAATGACGGGCTTAGGAGTCTCGGCTACCAAACGACGAATCGAACTGCCCCCGATAAGGGGCAATCCGTCACGGCCTGCCCGTAGGCGAACAGCAATCTATCTAAAACCCCTTTACTTCAACAACTTAAGCGTTCTACCTGAAGGTAGGAAGGTGATGCGCCGCAACCCAAAAGATTTCCACAGTTTCTGTGGAGAGCCTTGTGGATAGCAGTA
This sequence comes from Caballeronia sp. 11_S32, assembly GCF_056930355.1. Taxonomy (NCBI): domain Bacteria; kingdom Pseudomonadati; phylum Pseudomonadota; class Betaproteobacteria; order Burkholderiales; family Burkholderiaceae; genus Caballeronia; species Caballeronia sp. 11_S32. The sequence goes on along the minus strand of NZ_JBXOWH010000004.1, from coordinate 641,423 downwards.
GGAGCACCACCTCAACTCATTGATCGAAAAAGGCTTTTCCAACCCGCATCGCCAACGCGGCAACCGCTGAAAAAAACGAAACGCCCCGAAGGGCGTTTCGTCGTCTCTCAGGCTAGCAACGCCCCTTCGCTTCAAAAATTGAAGTTATCGATATTCGCCGCATCGAAGGTGGTCGGCGGCCCGAGAATCACTTCCCCGCTCTTGCCCACCGTCCGTTTGCCCAGCTTGCCCGCATCGAACGAATCGCCTTCCTTGCCGGTGATCGTCCCCGACGCGAGATTGGCCGCCGCAAAGGCCGCGAGATATCCCAACTGGCCCGGGTCCCACAACTGGAACGCCTTGACCGTGCCGTTCTTCACGAACGCGCGCATCTGGTTCGGCGTGCCGAGGCCCGTCACCACGACCTTGCCCTTTGCCGGCGAGCTCGAGATATAGCGCGCCGCCGCCGCGATCCCGACGGACGTCGGCGCGACGATCCCCTTCAGATTCGGATACGCCTGCAACAAGCCCTGCGTCTCGACGAAAGACTTCTGATCGTCGTCGTTGCCGTAGGCGATCTTCACGAGCTTCATCTTCGAATATTCAGGCTTCTTCAGCTCCTCCTGCATCCACTTGATCCAGGTGTTCTGATTCGTCGCGTTGGGCGTCGCGGAGAGAATCGCGAACTCGCCCTCGCCGCCGATCAGCTTCGACAGCAACTGAATCTGCCCGCGCCCGATCGCCTCCGAATCGGCCTGATTGACGAAGATCTGCCGGCCTTCAGGCGCGGTATCCGAATCGAAGGTCACGACCTTGATACCCTGCGACATCGCCTTCTTCAGATACGGCACGACCGCGTTGGCATCGTTCGCCGCGATCACAATCGCGTTCTGACGCTGCGTGATGAGCGTGTTGATATAGCTCACCTGCGACGACGCGCCCGCATCCGACGGCCCCACCACCTTGCCGTCGCCCTTCATCTCCTTGATCGCGGCCATGCCGCCATCGTCGGCGATGACCTCGTACGGGTTGTTGATCTGCTTCGGCAGAAAGGCGATCTTCAGGCCGCTCTTGATGTCGGCGGCGCTCGCGCTCAGCGCGACGGTCGCAGCGAGAAAGGCCGCCGCCAGCGCCGGGCCGCGCGGGAATCGAATGGGCTTCTTCATGTCGTCAAGTCTCCTGTCATTGCGCATGATTGCGCTGGTTTGCAACGAATACCCGCAACGGACATCTCACTGCGTCAAAGCGCCTGCGCCATGAGACGCTTTTCGCGCGCCGCCCGCCAGCGCGCGACGAGGTTCGGGATCAGCACCGACGAGAGCAGCAGCGCGCCCGTCACGATCGTGAGCGTTTCGCTCGATACATCCGCGAGCGTCAACGCATTGCGCAACACGCCGATGATGACGAGCGACAGCAGCACGCCGATCATCGAGCCGCGGCCGCCAAAGATGCTCACGCCGCCGAACAGCACCGCCGCGATCACGGACAGCTCGAAGCCTTCGCCGTTATCGCCGCGCGCGCTCGTGAAGCGCAGCGTATAGACGACGCCCGCGAGCGCCGCCATCGCGCCCGACATCATGAAGAGCGTAAGCTTCGTCTTCGCGACGTCGATGCCGGAGAAGCGCGCGGCCGTCGGGTTCGCGCCGATTGCAAAGAGACTGCGGCCGAAGGGCGTCGCCTGCAGCAGCACCGTGAAGACGATGGCGCCCGCAATCACGAGAATGAACGGCATCGGCAGGAAGCTGTTGCCGATGGTGTCGATGCCGAAGGCCGTGTACGACGCGGGAAAATCCGCGATAGCCTGATCGCCGAGCAGCACATACGCGAGACCGCGAAACAGCGCCAGCGTGCCGATAGTCACGGCCAGCGACGGCAGTTCGAAGCGCACGATCACGAGGCCGTTCAACAGGCCCGCAAGCGTCCCGAAGAGCAGCACGAGGACGATCACGAGCGGCATCGGCAGGCCCATGTGCCAGAGCACGCCCATCAGCGCGCTCGATGCGCCGAGCACCGACGCCACCGACAGATCGATCTCCGCCGCGACGATAATGAGCGTCATCGGCAGCGCGATCAGCGCGATCTCGGTGAAGTCCGCGAGCATGTTCGAGATATTCGCCGCCGATAGAAACAGCGGCGACAGCACGCGCCCCGCGACGAGCGCGACGGCGAGCACGATCGCGAGCATCGCTTCCCATTGGAGGTGGCGGCGTCTGGTCGTTGCGAGAGCGGAATCGGCCTTAGCCATGATCGCGTTTCCTCATCATGCGGCGCGCGACGGAACGCGCGAGCAAGGTATCGAGCGCGATCGCCGCAACGATCAGCGCGCCTTGAATCGCCTGCTGCCAGAACGGCGACACGCGCAGCACCACCAGTGCGATGTTGATGACGCCGAGCACGAGCGCGCCGAGCGTCGCGCCCGCGATCGTGCCCACGCCGCCCGTGATCGCGACGCTGCCGACCACCGCCGCCGCGACCACCTGCAACTCGATGCCCTTCGCGGTGCTGGCATCGACGGTGCCGAAGCGCGCGAGCCACAGCACGCCCGCGAGACCCGCGATCGCGCCCGACAAGAGAAAGCCGATCATCACGCGCCGGTCCACGCGTATGCCCGCGAGACGCGCGGCTTCGGGATTCGAGCCGATCGCATAATGCTCGCGCCCGCCGCGATACTGCTTCAGATACACCGACAACGCGATCAGCACGACCAGCGCGATCAGCACGAGATTCGGCACGCCGAGAAGCGAGCCCGTGGCGATGGACGCGAACGCATCGGGCAGGCTCGTCGCGTTGATCTGTCCGCCGTGCACCCACGCGTAATCGGCGCCGCGCACGATATACAGCGTCGACAACGTGGCGACGAGCGAAGGCACGCGCCCGAACGTGACGAGCGCGCCGTTCACCGCGCCTATGACAAGGCCGATGCCCATGCCCGCGATCATCGCGACGATCACGGGCATGTGCGGGAACATGACGAAGAGGCTCCCGAGCGCATACGCGCTCACGCCGACGATCGACGCCACCGACAGATCAATATGCCGCATCAGCATCACGATCGTCATGCCCGCCGTCAGCAGGCCGATGATCGATACATTGAGCAGCACGTCGCGCAGGTTTTGCAGATTGAGGAAGTCGGGCTTGACCGCGGCCGTCGCGCCGATCAGCACGAGCAGCACGATGAAAAGCGTCAGCTCGCGGCTCTTCGCGATCGAGACCGCGAGGCTCTCGCGTCTGGTTTCGGCCGGCGGCATCGCGGGTAGCGTTGGAGAGTGTCGTGTCATCATGCCGCGCGTCCTAGAGCTTGCGTTGAAGCGCCCAAAGCGGCGCTCATCACCCGTTCTTCATTCGCATCGGCGCGGGCGATATCCGCGCTGATGCGGCCTTCGTGCATCACGAGCACGCGGTCGGCCATGCCGAGCACTTCCGGCAGCTCGCTCGATATCATCAGCACGGCCATGCCGTCCTTCACGAGTTCGGCGAGCGTGCGATACACCTCCGCTTTCGCGCCCACATCGATGCCGCGCGTCGGTTCGTCGATGATGAGCACCTTCGGGTTCGTCGCGAGCCATTTGCCGAGCACGACCTTCTGCTGGTTGCCGCCCGATAGCGTGCCGACGGGCGCATCGAGATCGCTGGCTTTGAGACGAAGCCGCTTGCCCCAGTCGGCCGCGAGCGTCGATTCGCTTCGCGACGTGATGAGCCCGTGTCGCATCAATCGGCCGAGCACGGTCAGCGACGCATTGCGCGCGATGCTCAACTCGAGCGCGAGGCCTTGCGCGCGGCGATCTTCCGGCACGAGCGCGAGTCCCGCGCGCACCGCGGCGGCAGGACGGCCCAATGCGAGCGTTCTGCCTGCGATCTTCACTTCGCCGCCATCGACAGGATCGATGCCGAAGATCGCGCGCGCGACTTCGCTGCGTCCCGCCCCAACCAAACCGGCAAGCGCGACGATCTCGCCCGCGCGCACATCGAAGGACACGTTCCTGAACACGCCTTCGCGCGTGAGATTGCGCACCGAGAGACGCACGTCGCCGGGCGTCACATCGGCTTTCGGATAGAACGTGTCGAGATCGCGGCCCACCATCCTGCTCACGATCGCATCGATATTCATGTCCTGCGTGAGGGCGTCGCAGACCTTCATGCCGTCGCGCATGATCGTCATGCGCTGTGTCAGCGCGAACACTTCGTCGAGACGATGCGTGATGAAAAGAATCGCGACGTCGCGCTCTTTCAACCCGCGCACGATGGCGAACAGACGCTCCACTTCGGGCAGCGAAAGCGCGGCGGTCGGCTCGTCCATGATGAGCACGTTCGCATCGAGCGACAAAGCCTTCGCGATCTCGACCACCTGCTGATCCGCGATCGACAATCCGCGCACGAGCCGCTGCGCCCGCAAGTTCACGCCGAGCGACGACAACAGCGCATCCACCTCGCGATGCATCTCGTCATAACGAATGCGCCCGAAGCGATCGCGCGGCTGCCGGCCCATATAGATGTTCTCGGCGATCGAAAGATCCGCGAAGAGCGTCGGCTCCTGATAGATCACGGCGATGCCCGCATCGCGCGCTTCGGCGGGATTCGCGAAGCGGCGCGCGATGCCTTCGACGAGCAACTCGCCCGCATCGGGCCGATACACGCCGGCGAGCAGCTTCACGAGCGTCGACTTGCCCGCGCCGTTCTCGCCGAGCAATGCGTGGACTTCCCCGGGAAAGAGCTGGAGGCTGCCGTCGCCGAGCGCGCGCACGCGGCCGAACGATTTGCTCGCGTGTCTGAGTTCAAGACGGGGCATCGTCATGTCTTCACCTCTCAAATGCGATAGATGCGTTCCGCGTTGCGCACGAAGAACGCCTGTTTCTCGCTGTCGCTCGCATCGCTCACGATCCGCGCATACGCGTTCCACAAGGCCGTATACGTGCCGAACAGCCGGTCCACCGGAAAGTTCGACGCGAACATCGCGCGGTCGCAGCCGAACGTGTCGATCACTTCGTGCACGTATGGACGCAGGCTTTCGATGGTCCACGCGTGATCGAACATCGCAAGACCGCTGATCTTCACGGCCACATTCGGGCATGCGGCAAGCGCGCGCATGCCTTCGCGCCACGCGCGATAGCCCCGCGTCGCGTTGCGGTCCACGAACATGCCCGCGTGATTGACGATGAACTGCGTATCCGCATGTTCGCGCGCAAGTTGCGCGGCCTCTTCCATCTGCGACGGATAAAGCTGCAGATCGAACGACAGGCCGAAGCGCTTCAGCAACGCGAAGTGCCTGCGCCATTGCGTCTCGCGCATGTAATGGCGTCCGACGTAGTCGTAGAGCTCGCTGTCATGCACGTTGAGAATCTGGCGGATGCCGCGCGTATTGGCGAACGCCGCGTGCGCTTCGAGCACGGCTTGTGCGTTATCCGCCGATAAATCCGCGCCCGCGACGATGCCGTTCGGCATGCCGCGCCCGTCTCCATCAGCGATGCCTTGCAGCCAGCGCGTTTCCTCGACGGGATCGGCGGGATCATGATTCGCATCGACATGCACGAGCTTCAGCACCTCGATGTCTTGTGCATCGCGCAGCAGATCCGCGAGCAGATAGTCGTGCTGCAAGTCACGCGCATCCCCGACGAACGACGTGCGCGGATTCGCGAGCCAAGGGTAATGATGCGTGGACAGATCCCACAGATGGATATGCGGATCGACGACCTGCATGGGGCGTTCCTCGCGAAAGAGGCGAACGTTTCAGGGAAGATGAAAGACGGGCACGAGCGGCACGGTCACGGGCGCATTGTCCGCGTGCGTCTCCATCAGCTCGGCCATGTAGTCCCACCACTTGCGCATGATCGGCAGCGCGGGCAGCGCATCCGTCGTATGCGTGTCCGTGCGCTGATAGATGGCGAAGAGATGCCCTGTGGGTTCGTCGAGAAAGATCCGGTAGTCGCGGATGCCCGCGGCGCGCAGTGCATCGACCAGTACCGGCCAGATCTCGCGATGGCGCTTTTCGTATTCCTCGCGCATGCCTGGCTTCAGGGTCATGCGAAATGCCACTGTCTCCATGGCGGCCCGCCTTGTTTTGATTGGTGAATCCCTGTGCTCGGGACTCGTTGTGCTGCGACTATAATTCGCCGGCCGATAACACGACAATCCGAAAGCAGGATTGGCCGATCGCAAAAACGTATCGCTGCGCCGTATGATCGCGCGGTTCAACGCGGACTGTCGAATGAACCAGAACGTGTCCCAAAGTGTGTCGCCGAATGCGCTGGTCAATCGGCTGAAGTTCAAGCATCTGGCGCTCTTGGTCGCGCTCGATGATGCGCGCAATCTGCATCAGGCCGCCGAGACGATCAACGTCGCGCAGCCGAGCGCAAGCCGCATGCTCGCGGATATCGAGGAAGCGTTCGGCTTTCAGCTCTTCGAGCGCAACGCGCGTGGCATGCGGCCGACGCCGCTCGGCACCGCCGCCCTCGCCTACGCGCGCCGCTCGCTCGCCGATCTCACGCGTTTCGCCGACGATCTCGATGCGAAGCGCCGCGGCGGCCACGGGCAACTGACGGTCGGCGCGATCATGGGCGCCGCGCCCGACGTGCTCGCGATGGCCGTTGCGGAGCTGAAATCCGAGCGGCCGCTCCTGAACGTGCGCATTCTCGGCGAGACGAGCGATCAGGTCGTGCAATTGCTGCATCGCCGCGAGGTCGATCTCGCGCTCGGACGTCTGACGACACCCTTGCAGCACAACGATTTCGACTTCGAGCCGCTCGCGCGCGAAGCCATGCGCCTCGTCGTGCGCGCGGGGCATCCGCTCGCCGGGAAAACGGAAATCACGCTGGACATGCTCGTGGGATGGCCGTGGATTCTGCAGCCGATCGCGAGCCCCGCGCGCGGCCTTTTCGAAGACGAGCTTGCGCGCGCCGGTCTGACGACGCCCGCGGATATCGTCGAATGCGCGTCGATCTTCGCGACGCTGCAATTGCTGCAGAACAGCGAAGCCGTGGCGATGCTGCCGGAGTCGGTCGTGCGGGATTATCTGCGCGCGCAGTTGCTGATCGAATTGCCGATCGAGATCGGCAAGAGCCTGTCGGGTTTCGGGCTGTTGCGGCGCAAGTTCGAGACCTTGAGCGAGCCTGCCGAGTACTTCATCGCGCTGCTGCGCAAGTACTCGGCGGTTTCACCTTGATCCGGCGTTACTGAAGATTCACGAAGAGCCCGCCGTCCACCAGCAGCGACGCGCCCGTCACATAGCGCGCGCGGTCCGAGGCGAGGAACACGACGCATTGCGCGACGTCGTCCGGATCGCCCAAGCGCCCCAGAGGAATGCGCTTTTCCATATACGCGCGCTTGTCCTTGTCGGAAAGATCTTCGGCGTTCAGATCGGTGGCGATGGTGCCCGGCATCACCGAGTTGCAGCGGATGCCGTAAGGCCCGAGCGCGATGGCGCAGGATTGCATCAGCGAATGCACGCCCGCCTTGGTCGGCGTGTAGTGCGTCTGCATGCCGCCGCCAACGAGCGCGCTGATCGAGCTCGTCGCCACGATCGCACCGCCCGTGCCCTGCGCCTTCATCTGATTCGCGGCGGCCTGCGTCACGTAGAACGCGCCATTGAGATTCACCGCGACCGTGGATTCGTAGACGGCCGCCGGCATGTCGAGAAACGCGTGGAACGGACAGATGCCCGCGTTGCTCGACAGCACATCGACGCGGCCGAACGCATCGACCGTACGCCGGATCAGCTCGATGCCCGTCTCGCGTTCGGCCACATTGCCCTCGACGGCGATCACGCGCCGCCCGAGCGCTTCGATCTCGCCGACGATCGATTCGACCGCCGAGGCCTTGCCATACGACTTGTCGTTGTCGCCCCAGTAGTTGATGGCGACATCCGCGCCCTCGCGCGCGCTCGCGAGCGCGATCGCCCGGCCGATGCCGCGCGAGCCGCCCGTCACCACGACGACCTTGTCTTGCAACAGCATGTCTGTCTCCTCCGTGTCGGGCGGATGGCGGCTCGCACCGTCACCCGCGCCTGGTTGCGCGCCGGTGCGCCTGGCGACGGAATTCTCCTCCGTGGAAACTACCGCCGAACCGGTTGTCGAAACGCTGATCGCCGGTGCTGCGCGCCTGCCGCATCTGATCGAGATTGTTGTTCAAACGTGTCGCCGCCCGGCATTGGTCAATGCGTATAAGGCCGCGTCAACGCGCACTCGGGATTCAGCCGCACGCCGAAGCCCGGCGTCTCCGGCACCTTCATGCGACCGTTCACCGGCACGGGCTCGTCGAGCAGCAAGGGCGTGAACATCGGCACGACCTGATCGGCCTTGGGCGCCATCATCAGGAACTCCGCGAACGGCGAGTTGTGACGCGTCACGACGAAGTGATAGCTGTACACCGACGAGCCGTGCGGCACGACCAGCACGTTATGCGCGTCGGCGAGCGCCGATATCTTGATGAGCTCCGTGATGCCGCCGCACCAGCCCACGTCAGGCTGCACGAGATCCGCGCAGCCCATCTCGAACAGCATGCGAAAGCCCCAGCGCGTCGCTTCGTGCTCGCCGGTCGTCACCATCATGCCGCCCGGCACCGAGCGGCGCAGTTCGGCGTAGCCCCAGTAGTCGTCGGGCGGCAGTGCTTCCTCGATCCACTTCAGCCCGTATTCGCGCGCCGCGTTGGCGAGACGTTTCGCGTAGTTGAGGTCGAGGCTCATCCAGCAATCGAACATGAGCCAGAAATCGTCGCCGACTTTCGCGCGCATGTCCGCAAGCTTCGCGATGTTCTTCGCGAGCCCTTCCTCGCCTTCCGCCGGGCCATGCTGCAAGGGCATCTTGCCGCCGATGAAACCCATCTGCTTCGCGAGGTCCGGGCGCGCGCCCGTCGCATAGAACTGCAGTTCATCGCGCACGGGTCCGCCGAGCAGATGAAACACCGGCTCCTTGCGCACCTTCGCGAGCAGATCCCACAACGCCAGATCGACGCCCGAAATCGCGTTGAGCACAATGCCCTTGCGTCCATAGTAAAGCGTCGCGTTGTACATCTGGTCCCACATCTTTTCGATGTCGGTCACGCGCTGCCCTTCGAGAAAACGCGCGAGATGCTTCTCGACGATGAACGCGCCGATCTCGCCGCCCGTCGTCACCGCGAAGCCGACGGTGCCGTCGCTCGCCTCGATCTCGACGACGAGCGAGCCAAGCACGTTCAGCCCGAACGACTGGCGGCTCTTGCGGTACTCGGGATAGCGCGCCATCGGCGTGGCGATGTGATCGTCGATCCAGTGATCGGCGCCCTGGTCGTGATAGTCGGCGCCGCCGCCGCGGACCGTGAAGGCGCGCACCTGGCGAATCGTGGGCATGGACATGGGTCAGTCTCCTGGTTATTTAGGACGCTTTCGCGGGCTTGCCGCGCGTATCGGTGATCGTGCTGCCTTCACGCGTGCGCACCAGCGCGACGATGACGATCGCCGCGAGCACGCTCGCGCCGCCGAGCACCATGAGCCCGGCGCCCGTCGAGTGGAACGCGGCTTCGGCGGCGGTGCGGGCCATTGGCGCGAAGAAGCCGCCGAGCCCGCCGAGCGAGTTGATGAGCGCGATCCCGGCCGCGGCGGCCGCGCCCGTCAGATAACGCGTCGGGAAGGTCCAGAAGAGCGGCTGTGCGGCGATGAAGCCGCTCGCCGCGCAGCACAGCGCGATGAGCGAGACGGCCGGCGATCCCGCGAGCCCCGATACCGCGATCGCGATGCCCGACATCAAGAGCAGCGCCACCGCGCATAAGCGATGCGTGCCCGTGCGATCGGCGTGGCGCGGCACGATCCACGTGACGATCACGGCCGCGATCCACGGCAGCGCCGTGACGAGCCCGACGCGAAAGCCCACTTTCGTGCCGAGCAGCGCCGCGACCTGTTGCGGCAGATAGAACACGACGCCGTACACCGCCGCCTGGATCAGGAAGTAGACGCAGCACAACACGAGCACGCGCGCATCCACGAGCGACGCGAGCACGCTGCGCGGCCCGTGCGACGACGCGAAGCGCGCATCGTCGTCCAGCCGCCGGACGAGCAGCGTGCGCTGTTCGTGCGTGAGCCAGCGGGCTTTCGCCGGTTCGTCGTCGAGATACCAGAAAGCCCACACGCCGACGATCGACGCAAGCAGGCCTTCGACGAGAAAGAGCCATTGCCAGCCCTTCAGGCCGAGCGCGCCGTGCAGATCCAGCAGCAAGCCGGAGAGCGGCGCGCCGAAGATGAACGCGAGCGGCGCGCCGAAGTAAAACACGCCGAGCGCGCGCGCCCGCGACGATTGCGGAAACCAGCGCGTCAGGTAATAGACGATGCCGGGAAAGAAGCCCGCCTCGGCCACACCGAGCAGAAAGCGCAGCGCATAGAACGTCGTGGCGCTATGCGCGAAGGCCATGGCCGCCGAGACGAAACCCCACGTCACCATGATGCGGCACATCCACAGCCTCGCGCCGACGCGATGCAGCAACAGATTGCTCGGCACTTCGAAGATTGCATAGCCGACGAAAAACACGCCCGCGCCGAACGCGAACGCGGCATTCGTCAGGCCGGTGTCCTGCTGCAGCGCCTTCTGCGCAAAGCCGATATTCGCGCGGTCCAGAAACGCGAGCACGTACATGAGCAGGAGGAACGGCAGAAGACGGCGCATCACGCGGGACGTGACAGCGCCTTCCGACTGTGCGGAATCGTTCATGTGAGTCTCCCGATGACGCGGCTCAGTAGGTCGCGCGCCCGCCCGACAGATCGAACACCGCGCCGGTGCTGAACGCGCAGTCCTCGGACGACAGCCAGAGAATCAGCGAAGCGGCTTCCTGCGGCATCAGGAACCGGTTCATGGGAATCTTGGAGAGCATGTAGTCGATGTGCTGCTGCGACATCGAATCGAAGATTTCGGTTTTCGCGGCGGCGGGCGTGACGGCGTTCACGAGAATGTTCTTGCCCGCCAGCTCCTTGCCGAGCGATTTCGTGAGCCCGATCAGCCCGGCCTTCGACGCGCTGTAGTGCGACGCGTTCGGATTGCCTTCCTTGCCCGCGATCGACGCGATATTGACGATGCGCCCATAGCCCGCCTTCAGCATGTGCGGCACCACGGCGCGGCAGGTCAGATACGGGCCGATCAGGTTGACGTCGATCACGCGGCGCCACACGTCGGGTGCGAGCTCCCAGGTCGTGCCGTTGCCGCCGGTGATGCCCGCATTGTTGACGAGCACGTCGATCCGGCCGTGCGCCGCGAGCGCCTTCTTCGTCGCGGCGTCGACGGACGCTTCGTCGGTGAGCTCGACGACCGCGTCGCTGATCTTGCGCTCCCTGAACTTCGCCGAGAGCTCGGCGCTCGTGCGCGCGAGGCGCTCGCCGTCGACATCCCACAGCGATACATCGGCGCCCGATTCCAGCGCGCGCTCGGCCACCGCCAGCCCGATGCCGCGCGCGCCGCCCGTGATGATCACCACGCGGTTCGCCAGGTCGATACGGTTCATGGGTTCGTCTCCTTTTCGTTTTGGTTGCTTTGGGTTGTCATGCCGTGAGAGGCACTATAGTCCCACGCCAATAGCGCAACAATTCGAAAGGGCGATCGTTCGATAGCAAAACCGGATCGGCTTGCCGGACCAAATGGACGACGGTTAAGATTTCTCGATAACTCCGCCAGAAATCGGCGTAAAGTTACGATTTCTCGATAACCGTTAAGAAATCTCGATGACGCCGATCGGTTATGCCCGTCTCATTGCCATCGGCGAACTGCGCGTGACGCCGCCGCAGCGGCTCGCGTACGCCAGTTCGTCGGTGAACCGGCGCATCGACGGCGAGAGCCAGATTCTCTTTCCGAACAGCGTCGCCTTCGACGATACGCCCGTCGGGCATCTGGAGTTCGCGCTGCGTCACGAAGGCGTGAATCTCGAAGTCATCGATGCCGCGTTCGAGCACATGGAACCCGGCGAACTCATCGCCCGTTTGCGCGAGACGCCGACCGGCGAGCAGATTCGCCGCGCATGCTTTCTCTGGGAATGGCTGACGGGCAAGGAGCTGGATGCGGGCGTGAGCGTCAGGGGCGGCTATGTCGACCTCTTTCCGGCCGACGTCTACTACACGGCGCCGCAGCCGGCGCGCGCGCCGCGTTATCGCGTGCGCAACAACGCGCTCGGCACACCGGGGTTCTGTCCGACCGTGCATCGCTCGGCCATCCCCGACGATCCGCCCCTGGCCGACCTGCTTCTCGAAGCGCAAAACACGCTCGATGCGATGCAGGACCCGGAGTTGTATCGGCGTGCGCTCGCGTTCCTGTATCTGTCGGAAACGCGGGGCAGCTACGCGATCGAATCGGAGACGCCCAGCTCGGACAAGCAGGAGCGCTTCGTTCAGCTTCTGCGGCGCGCGGGCGAGCAGGCGATCGTCGACGAAGAATGGCTCGTGCAGCTGCAGAACGTGATCGTGCGCGATGTCTACAGCCAGGAAGCGTCGTACCGGACCAAGCAGAACTGGCTGGAAGACGCGGCAGGACGCGTCGACTTCTTTCCCGTGCCGATTGGTGAACTGCGGCGCGTGATGACCGACTGGGAACACTTCATGAACGATCCGAAACGTTGCCCGGACGTGCTCGTGAAGGCCGCGTGCGCCGCTTTCGGCTTCGTCTATCTGCATCCGTTCTTCGACGGCAACGGCCGCCTGCATCGCTTTCTCATCCAGCATGTGCTCGCGCGCTCGGGGCTGCTCGCGGCGGATACCGTGATCCCGGTCTCGGCGGTGATGGAGCGCAATATTCCGGCGTATCACGCCGTGCTGACGGCCTTTTCCCGTCCGGTGACGCGGCTGTGGAACTACCGGCGCGTCGATACCGAGCCGCTCGTGCTGAGCGCGCCTTCGAGCCGCGCGTATCGCTTCTTCAACGCCGACCGGGAGGTGGCGTTTCTCCACGCGATGATCAAGGAGGCCGTGCGCGAGGAAATTCCTCGCGAGATCGCCTGGCTGCAGGGCTACGACGCCGCGTTCGCGCGCCTGAACGACGAATTCGATCTGCCGCGCAAGGACTTGTCGGCCCTCATCCGCATGGTGCAGTCTAACAAGGGCGTGCTGTCGGTGCATCGCCGAAAGCAGTATCAGCACATTCCTCGTCCGGTGCTCGATCGCATCGAGGAAGTCGTGCGCGACGCGTTCACGAACCACGCGGCGGCATCAGGAAATTAGGTTTTTTCGAGGTAAGCGCGAAAATCGCGCGAAAAATTAAAATTTCTCGATAAACGTTAAGAAATTTCGATCCGGCGCGCGCTCACGACGATGGCTCGTCGAACGTGTTCCTGCGTGTCATGTGCGGCGCTTTCGCCCTTGTGAAACGGCCATCGGGAACGGAAAGCGAGTCTTTGAAATGCCTGTCTGCGACAAGCGCGAAGCCAAAAAGCGCGGCGACCCCAATCGGGCAAAGTAGAAGAACAGCGACCAGCACGGCGACCTCCATCAATGATGCATCGCAGTGTATCGCGCATAAAGACGCCAATTGTCGCGAAAAAAGACAATACTCCGTTCAACAATCGCGAACTTTCCTTCGTGCCAACGTCCACGAGGGCGCGGAACGCGGAACGGATCAGCCATCAGGCACAGTGGTTGCTTAAAGCTTCGGCCATTTAATCAGACGATCACTCGACCAATCAAAGCATGTTCACTCCGAAAGCCTGCACGGCGACCTGCGTACTCGACGGAATGCCCGTCACCCTGACTTACCATCCCGACACCACCCTGCTGCGCATCACCGACGCCAATGGCCGCTGCGTGCGAGAAACCCGCTGGCCGGCGCCGTGGCGGACGCTCCTCGCGACATTGCGCGAGTTTGGCCGACGCGAATCGCAAGACGAGCTTTCGATGCTGCTCGACGAAATTCCCGCCGCGCAGCCGCCCGCGCGCGAACGCGTTTCAGCGCTGGCTTGACGCGCCCGCATTGTCTAACCGATCCACCTACGCGAAGACAATCCTCGCCCAACGCTGCAGAAGAAAAGGAAACGATGGCAACTGGCACTGTGAAATGGTTCAACGATCCAAAGGGCTTTGGCTTCATCAAACCCGATGACGGCGCGCCGGACCTGTTCGCGCATTTTTCGGAGATCCGCGCCGACGGCTTCAAGTCCTTGCAGGAAAACCAGCGCGTGTCGTTCGAAGTGCGACAGGGACCGAAGGGCTTCCAAGCTGCCGACATTCAGCCGCAGTAACTTCCGTGGCCGTGAAACCTGGCAACGGCTTCACGGCCACTTCCACGGTTACACGCGCTCCAGAACGGGTGCCACCGTCGGCCGCAGCGCCAGCCAGTAGATCAGGAAGCGCCCGGCGAAGATCCCCGCCACAATGCCGGAGACAAGGCCATTCAGCACGATGAAGGTCGAATCCACGCCGATATGCGTCGCCGTCGCGAGTTCGAAGCCGATCCAGAATTTCATCGCGAAGGTCAAAAGAATCAGCGCGAGCGGCACCGCCGAGCCCGGCAGCGTGACCGTTCGGGCAATGCGATCCACCGTCAGGCCGCTCTTCTTCGCGATCGTTGCGCCGACTCCGATGCCCAGCGCGCCGCCCGCGACCCACATCAGCGCCGTGTCCCAGCCGGTCGCCGGATCGGACAGCACATGCAGAAGGCCCCAGCCCGCGAAGATGGCCGGCACGACGCCGAGCTTCGAAAGCGGCGCGGTGCCGCTCTTCATCGCCTTCATGCCGCGCGAGACCAGCACGGCGAGCAGGATCCAAACCCACGTGGGCGTACCCAGCAAGATATCTTGGAAGGACATGACGTTCTCCTGTGATCGATGAGGCGCTTCGCGCCGTTAATCTTTACGATGGAAAGATTTTGACTTTCAAGCGCTTTTGCGTCAACATAATTTTCCATTGTAAAGATTGATCGACCAGCGAGTCTCCATTCCTATGCAGAACGACACGGCAGCAAAAAAACGCGGCCGCCCCGCGAAAGCGGCGGAGGCCGCGCCTCATCCCTATCATCACGGCTCGCTTCCGGAGGCGCTGTTACATGCTGCCGAAGCCGTGCTGCGCCGCGACGGGCTGCGCGGACTCACGCTGCGCGCCATCGCGCGTGAGGCGGGCGTGTCGCACACGGCTCCCCAACACCATTTCGGCGACACGGCGGGCGTGCTGGCCGAGCTCGCGGCAAGCGGACACCGGCGGCTCGCGCAATCGATGAAAAAGCGCGCCGCCGGCGTGAAGCCCGGCGCCGAACGCGGCCGGGCGATCGCGCACGGCTACATCGACTTCGCAACCGCGAATCCCGACCTCTTCCGGCTGATGTCGCGCAACGAGCTGCTCGACACGGATCGGCCTTCGCTCGTCGAAGCGCGGCGCATGTCGGCGGCCGGACTCGCCGACGTGTTCGATTCCGTGCCCGACATCGCGCCGGGCAGCAAGAGCGCATTCGGCACGATGACGCAGGAGCAGACCATCGCGATGGCATCGGCCTGGGCGCACGTGCACGGGCTCGCGTCGCTGCTGATCGACAACCGGCTCAACGCGCTCGCCGCCGCGCCGGGCACCTTCCGCACGCCGCGCGATCTGGTCGACGCCGTGATCGACAACATGTGAGCTCCGCGCGCGCCGGCGAACGGCCGCCCGGCGCATTTCGACAATGACATCAAGGCTTTGCGCTGATATCAGCGGTGCATTTTGAGTGCGCCGGGCTGCGCCATTTACAATATCGAAACCACTGCGCATGGGCCGCCCGGCCCGCGCCGGGCCGCGCCTTCCGCAGTTCCACTCTTACGCATCCCACTGGCTGAATGGTCACTGAAACGTCATCTTCGGAATCACTCGCCGTCGCGGAACGCGTGCGCGAACTCATGAGCCGACACGGCATCGGCAAGCGGCAGCAGACCGCCGAGCTGTGCCGCATTCTCGACCTGAGTTTTTCGCAGGGCCATCGCAAGCTGCGCGGCAACAGTCCGTGGACGCTCGCACAGATCCGCCGCGTGGCCGATGCCTTCGACGAGCCCGCGCTCCAGCTCTTCGATTCGATCAACACGCGCCCCGACGAAACCGAAGGCACCGCGCACGACGCCGTGCTCAAGCTCGGCTCGGTGGAGATTCCTTGCATGGCGTGGGTGGGCAACGCGCTCGAGGCGGGCAGCCGGCCGGATTTCATCGCGCAGAAGCTCAACAACCGCTGGATCGTCACCAAGCATGAGGGCGTGCTGCTGCAGGAAGCCAGCGACGTCCACAAGATCGAGATCCAGCCGCGCCGCCCCGACACCGACAAGCCGATCATCGCCGTGGTCGACGACGATCACGCCTCCGCCGACAACCTGCACGACTATCTCGAAGCCACCGGTTTTGCGGCGATGGCCTTCTACGGTCTCGACGCGTTTCGCGAAGCGCTGCAGACGCAGGTTTTCGATGCCGTCGTGATCGACTGGCTGTTCGGCATGCATACCTCGGCGGACGCGATCCGCGCGGTGCGCGAGTCGGACAATCCGGACGCGCCGGTCTTCGTTCTCACGGGCGAACTCACCACGGGCAAGGCGAGCGAATCGGAGATCAGCCAGGTCATCCGCGACTACAACGTGGCGTGTTTCGAGAAGCCGGCGCGGCTCGGCATACTCGTCGCGGATCTTTCGAAACGGCTGATGCGCAGCTAGCCGCCGGCGCTGGGCCGTTCGTCATGTCACACGCCGGCGCGCCGTCACCGCGCGGTGCACGGCGCCTTTCAGCACCTCGTAGCGCACCGGCTTCAGCAGGTAGTCGAAGAACAAAACCACCGCGCTCGGATCAACCAGCTCGGGCGCATACGCGCTCACCGCGATGATCGGCACGCTCGCCCCCGGCGCACTGCGCGCGCGGTACTCGTTCGCGAACGAGTAGCCGTCCTTGCCGGGCATGTGCAGGTCGGCGAGGATCACGTCGGCGTCGTTGGCGCGCAGCCACGCGAGCGCGCTATCGACATCTGGCAAGGCGACGGCGGAATAGCCCAGGTGCGTGAGCATCTCGCTCAGCGAATCGCGGATCGACTCGTGGTCGTCGATCACGAGCACCCGCGATTTGCGCAGGTCCGGTGCGCTGGCTTCCTGCTCGCCGCGCTCGGGCACCCGCGCCGCTGCAACCGCCGGCAGGCTCACGCGAAACGCCGCGCCCTGTCCCACTTCGCTCGACACCTCGATCCTCCCTCCGAGCAGATCGACGAGCCCGCGCACGACCGCGAGACCCATGCCCGCACCATCGAAACGCCGCGTGCTCGACGAATCGAGCTGGGTGAATTCCTGAAAGATGAGCGGCAATTGCTCGCGCGAAATGCCCGGGCCGGTGTCGATCACCGAAATGTCGAGGCGCTTTTCGGTGCGGGCGAAATGCACGTCGATGGAACCGGCTTCGGTGTACTTGATCGCGTTGGTCACGAGATTCGTCACGATCTGCCGCACGCGATGCGGATCGGACTCGATCGGACCGGGCTCGCCCGCGTAGTCGCCGCGCAATTCCAGCCCCTTTCCGCACGCGGCGGGCGCGTTCGCATCGACGATGGATTCCAGCAGCTCCCGCGGATCGAACACGGCCATGCGCAGTTCGAGCTTGCCCGCGCCGAGACGCGCGTAGTCGGTCAGATCGCGCATCTGCGCTTCCAGATGACGCGCGCCGGTTTCGAGACGCTGCATGATCCGGCGGTCCGCTTCGCCCCGTGTGTTCAGGCCGAGCAGCTCGACCGAAGAGACGATCGCGTGCAGCGGCGTGCGCAATTCATGGCTGATCATGCCGAGGAAGGTGTCTTTCGCGACGCCCGCCTCGCGCGCCACGCGCGTCGCCTGATGCTCGGCCGCGAGCGCGGCCCGCTGCTGCTCGATGAGCCGCGTGCGCCGGTAGCCGTTCAACAGCAGCAAGGCGGTCGCCGCCGCGGAGAGCAGCCCGAGCAGAATACCGCCGTAGATCAGATAGCGGCGCTTTGCCTCGAAGTCCCGCACGATCGCCTCGCGCTCGGCGACATCCATGAGCCGCCGCCCGCTCGCCAGTTCGGCTACGGCCGGCGCGTTCTGGCGCAGCACGCCGATCACGCGCAGTGTGTGCTGGCGCTCGCCCTGTAGCTGCTCGACGTGGAACTGGAGGGAATCGAGCGCGGTCTGCAGTTGCCGCATGATTTCGCGCTGCCGGTTCAGGAGCGCTTCGTTGCCGTGCGAAAGCCCTGAAGATTCCGACACCTGCGTGAGCCGGGCGCGCAGCAGGCGGTAGCTCGCACGCACGGCATCGGCGTCCTCGTCGATGCCGTTGCGGTAGAGCAGCACCTGATTCTGAAAACGCTCGTAGGCTATCTGAAGCTGGGCGGCATCCCAGTAGACGTCATAGGGCACGACGAGCCTGTGCGTCTCGCGCGCCAGCAGCCCCGAATACAGCATGTAGCCGACCGCGCCGATCGGCGGCGCCACCGCGAGCGCGATCAGCGCCGCATACCAGAGGCGGCGCAGGGGGCGCGCGGCGTGCGCGCGCAGCGACGGTTCGGTACTCGTGACAGCCATCCGCTACTGCCGCGCCTCGATGGCCCGGGCCGCGCGTCCGGATGCGACCACGATCAGCTTCATCGTCGCCCGTGTCGCGCCTACGAAGATCTTGCGGGCGGCCTGCTCGTCGAGCGCGTCGAAATCGACTTCCGTGAGGACGACGCACGGCGCCGACTGCCCCTTGAAGCGATAGATCGATTCGAGCAGCACATCGCCCTCGCGATACTCGGGGTTGCCGAAGAGATCGTAGGTGCCGGTGAAGGCGCGCAGCCGGTGCGGTCCAAGCTGATCGACCGCGGTGAGCGCCGAGCCCTCGCGGCCCCGGAACGACAGCAACGCGATGTCCTGCTTGCGAAAGCCGAGCGACAGCGCGTGCGTGATCGCGCGCTTGGTCGCCTCGATGATTTCGTCGGGATGCCCGTCGTCGTAGGTCGAGATGCTGACGTCGGAGCCGTCGAACGGGCTGCCCGCGTCGAGCCGCACCTCGGGCCCGACGATCTTGCGAATGAAGCCGAGCAGATCGCGCGGGCTGCGATAGTTCGTCGTTTCGCGCAGGATGGTCCATCCCGGCAGCGGCACCGGCTCGCGCAGATAGAGGTTCTGCATCGGGTCTTCGAGCCACCACCACGCGCCACCGGGGTTCAGCAGGCGTTCGAGCGCGTCGACCCACGCGGCCTGAAAATCCTGGCCTTCGTCGACGATCAGCACATCGGTCTTCCAGTGCTCGGGCACGGGCACCGCGGCGAAGCGCTCTTCGAGCGTCGTGAAGACGTTGGGCTGGCTGAAATCGGGCGGGCTGCCCGCATCGCGCGCGACGGCCGCGCTCAGTTGATGATAGTTCGCGATCTTCGCCTCTTTCGGCGCAATCGCGCGGATATGATCGGCGAGCGGCCGGTTGAAGCACACGTAGAGCACGCTCTTGCCTTGAGCCAGTGCGTCGCGCATCACGCGCACGGCGAGTTGCGTCTTGCCCGCGCCGGCGGTCGCGATCACGCGCAGGCGGAACGGCGCGAATTCGAGCCGGCGCGCCCAGGCCGCGAGTCCGCCCGACAGACGCGTGACGAGCGTGTTCGCCGCGCCGACGAGCGCGTTGGTATCGGGCGTGAGCGAGAGTTCATCCGCAAGAAAGTGATGGATGCGCGCCGCCGATTCGAAGCGCGGCTCATCGGGCGGCAGGATGTCGAGCACGACGCGCGCGAGCTGCGACTTGCGGCTCGCGTCGACGATGCGCGCGGGCGAGACGCCGGCGATCGCGGCATTCTTCACCGTGTAGTCGGGGCAATACAGCAGTTCCTCGATCCGGTACGTGCCCGCGCCGAACGCCGCCGTGAAGCGCCGATGCAGATTCTCCAGCGTGTGCGCGAGCTGGATGGCGACGTTGCGCTCCTTTTGCAGATACACCTTCACGAGCCCCGCGCCCGTTTCGCGCAGAAACCCGGCCTTCATCTCGATCATCAGCACGCGGCCCGACGGCGCGACCACGACGAAGTCCGCTTCGCCGAACACGGAGAAGCCTTCGTTGATGCGCGTCCAGTGCACGCCGTGATAGACCGTGTAGTCGTCGGGCAGCTTTTCGAGGAGCGCGAGCGTCTCGAGTTCGCGCGCCGCGGCGCCGGTCGCTTCGAGGTTCTTCCAGTCGTCGGGAACGATTCGGGCCATGCGTCGCCTTTCGCCAGTGGTTGCGTGCGACTCATTGTACGCAACGCGCCCGGCTTGCCCGCAGTCGGCCGAACGGCTAGGTGGCGTAGTCGTACCGTCCGCCGCGCTCCAGCGCGCGCTGGTAAGCGGGCCGCGCATGGATGCGCTCGAGAAACGCGCGGATATGCGGCAAGGATTTCGCGCCCGCGCGATGGCTGCCGGTTTCGAGCGGAAAGCTCATCTGCACGTCGGCGGCGCTGAACGTGTCGCCCGCGAACCACGGCGACTTCGCGAGCTCGGCATCGATATAGCCGAAGTGCAGCCGCAGTTGCGGATCGATGAAGCTGCTTTGCATCGTCTGCGCGATGCGCCGCGCGATCGGCTTTGCGAAGAACGGCATCTTCGCGCTTTCCAGGCGCCGCGCGACGAGCTTCAGCAAGAGCGGCGGCATTGCGGATCCTTCCGCGTAATGCATCCAGTAGTTGTAGCGCACGCGCGCCGGCGAAGCGCCCGGCGGCGGCGCGAAGCGCCCTTCGCCGTAGCGGTCGACGAGATATTCGATGATCGCGCCCGACTCCGCGAGGGTCAGCGCGCCATCGGTGATGACCGGCGACTTGCCGAGCGGATGCACCGCGCGCAACTCGGGCGGAGCGAGCATCGTGCGTGGGTCGCGCTGATAGTGCTTCAGCTCGTAGTCGATGCCGAGTTCCTCGAGCATCCACAGCACGCGCTGGGAGCGGGAGTTGTTGAGGTGATGGACGGTCAGCATGGCGACTCTCATGTTTTTGGCTCGGATGCCTTATGCAGCAAGGGTGCGGACGAACGGAAAAAGGCCGCTCCTAATATCCCGAGAGGCCGACTCCTAATATTTTCCGCGCCGCGATGCGCATCTCTGCATATACTGTCCAAACATACAGTATCACGGATGCAACGATGGGACTTGTTCCAGATCGAGGAAGGAGCGCACAACTGCCGCCGGTGCGAGCACTGGGGCGGCGATGTGGCGAATGGGAATCTCGCGCTATGCGTGCGCGGCGGCCATCAGCAAGTGACGGCCATGCCGGAGAATGGATGCGCGTTCTGGGTACGCGCGATCGGCGCGCATGAATTCGAAGGTCACGGTTCGGACGCCCACTTGACGGGCTAATCTCAACTTGCAATTTCGCAAGCGTTTTCCATACTGATTTCCGGTCGTGATGCATGGCGACCGCCCCTGCTGTTACGTCGCCCGTCCGCACGGCGGGCTTTTTCTGGGCAAGTCCCTCGTGAGCGGCGTGGCGAGATGCCTGGGAACGGATGTGTGTTGTGGGTGCGAGCGATCGGCGCCGACGATGCGGAGTCGCAAGCGAAGAGAAAATTACAATGACGGCGAATGTGGTGCCCGGTCTGCGCGCGCCGACTTGAGCGAGATGAGTTTCAGCCGGCTGTCGGCGACACGCCGGACGATGGACGTCGGCGATTGCGATTGCGATTGCGATTGCGATTGCGATTGCATCGTCAACGAGTATGACGACAAGTATGGGCGGCCCGACTGGGCCGATGCGGCCGAGCCATCGTGAAACCGCTCACGCCCGACCGCCGTCCTTCGGCGAGTTGCGTGCGTTTTGGGTGCAGCGGCCGCGCGAGCTCGCGACGGTGCGACGATTGATTCATAAAATTCAGCACGTCCGCCTGCATCTTTTGCAGATCGCCGCCCTGATGGAAGAGCACGATTGGAAGTTGCGCGGGTTACGCTTCGATAACCTCGCGATCGACACTCCGCCTTTTGGAAGGCCGACGCACTCGTGCTCGCCGAGATCCGGCGCGTCGGCACGATAGACGACGCGCCGCGGCAGCTGTCGCCCGGCACACGCCACGACGGATCAGAAGCTTCATCCGGCGGCAGAGAGAAAGTAAGTCAACGCCGATGCCGACGGACGGTGCGCGTTCTATGTACGCGTGAGCGGCGCGGATCAGAACGCGCCACCGCAACAAAGTACCGCATGTTGCTAACGGCCAAATGCGTCGAACCGTTACTGCAGCGGAGGCTGTGCATGGAGCCCGCGTTAGAAGTGGTCTGACCGCAAGGCGCTGGTTTTTCGCAATACGCGATGGCTTACGCCGCAACTTCTCGCGTTGTTCGTATACACTGCTCCGCTTCTCGTAACCCCGAACTTCGACTTTTTCGCTGTAATGGACAAAAACTTAAGTGCAACCCGATGCAACGCGGTCGAGGAACATAAACCTGCGGATCTTTCGGTGCGTCGTGACGCCGGTCTAGCGTTCTTCGTTGCAGTTCTTGTATTGCTCTTTCGAATGCCGGAAAGGTTACTGGGAGGCTACCTCTGGGCGGAAGACGTGACCGTCTTTATCAGACAGGGATACCAAATCGGCGCCCACGCGATCTTCCTGCCATATGCCGGATACCTTCACGTTATTCCAAGGCTAGTCGTCTTTGTGTACCGCGGGTTGCTAGGCGACGTTCCAAATATCCCGGTCGCGTTCGCTTGGTCTTGCGCATTTCTGACCGGGGTCGCCTGTTCCTATTTGTATCTAGTCGCAGTTCGATACTTGCCTCGGGCGGCTTCCTTCGCAATCGCGCTTGCCCCCGTGCTGCTGCCTCACACGGGAGAAAGCTGGCTCAACCTCACGAACCTTCAATGGACGCTTGGGCCTCTGCTCTTGGCGATGCTTTTGGACAACGTAGCCCGCGAAGACAGCGATCAGCTTGCCGGCCGCTGCCTTGTCGTCGCGCTTCTGGCGCTTACTGGCCCATTCAGCGCGCTGTTCCTGCCGATAGCGTTTATTGGTTTGTTTCTCGTTCGCGCGCGTGCTGATCATTTCCGACGTATTGTGCCATTCGCCATCGTTGTCATCGCTGGGCTACTACAGTTGGCTATGTACAAATTTGCCAACGATCGGCACGCTCAGCATTCGATTAGCGAATATATGCACTATCCGTGGATCAGCGCTTTCCTCAAAAATTTCGTGATGGAATCGCTCATAAGCGGGCAGATCATGGTTGCGATGGGCCATTTCATGTATGCGGCGCTGGCCATCACGGTGGTTACGTTGCTTTGCGTGCTATCGGTACCTGGGCGGTGGCGAGCAGCCAACATGGTTTTTCTGGCAGTAGCCGTTGGCCTGTGGATGCTGGGCGTGGTGAGAACGGACGCGCCCAGCGTGGACGTCGTCTGGTATCTGGACGGCGTGGCCCGCTACACATTCATGCCGATCATTCTGTGCATGTGGGCGCTGACAATCGCTTCCGTAAAAAGCCCGTTCTCAGCAGCGCGGTACGTCTGTCTGGGTCTTCTAGCACTTTTGATAACCAATGGTGCGACGAGGTTTCATGCCCCGACGATGCCTTCACAGATTACCGCTGGGCCGGACAACTCGTATTTGATTCAGGGCGCGCCGGGCGGCCCGTGGCAGGCGACGGTGCGATCGTCGCGCTAATCAGCGAATGCGGCGGCTTCAGCGAGGCCTAAGTATGCATTAGCGCCGGCCGCAAACGGCGCACCAAGCACGATAGGCGGCGCCGCTAGTTATTGGCGAACGCCTCATCGTTCTAGATTCAGCGCCTGACAGCGGCTACGGCGTCGACCCCGTCACCGCGACAGCAACAGCCACGACTCCACGAGCTTCGTTAGCTTGTCACCTCTTTCGTCACGGAACGGGGCCGTGAAGGAAGGCGCAGACGCATTATGGGCCTCTCGATTAAGAACCATGACGCTAGCGTGAATGCAAGTGAAATGATGAAGGTTCCAGAGATCATCGCCAGCTTCGGGTATGCGAGGCCGCCGAAGAATCCGAGAATCGGATCATGGCTGCCATACAACATTACGTGAATGACTGGGTAGTGCCAGAGATAGAAGCCGTATGAGACCCGGCCGAGTTTCGCAAGCGGCCACGCATCAAGCATGCGCGCCAGTACGGATTTCTGCGCAGAAACGACACGGGCTATAACGACACCGGCGGCGATTGAGGTAGCAACAAATCCAATCGGGCTTGCCGCTAATTTCATAAAGCCCTTGTCGACAAGCGTAATTCCGAGATACGCCGCACCGATCGGCCACAGATAGCCAATGCGTCGGACATGCTCGCGGTTCAGAGACGCGAGTATTGCGCCGTACATCATGCCGTCAGCGTGCGTGTCAAAGCCACAATAGATTCGCGCAAATGGAATATGGTGAAGCGTGAGCCATTCTCGCCATGCGAATATAGACGCGGCGAGCATACCCATGACGATGACGGATCGACGATACCCAAAGCCGAGCAGAAAGACGAGCAGGCATGGCCACACCAGATAAAACTGCTCCTCGATGGCGAGGGACCATGTGTGGCCTGTAAGGACGGCGTCATATGTGTTGAACGCCCTCACCCAATTCATCACATATAAAAGCGCCGGCAACACCTCAAGCGAGCCGCGCAGCGCTGGCTCAAACGACGATGTATATATAGCAACCGCTGCGAGCAACCCGAACAGAGCTGGATACAAGCGACGTGCGCGACGCCAATAAAACTTTCGAAAGCAGATTTTCCCGTTTCGAGCGTATTCTGCGGTAAGAAGACGAGTGATCAGAAATCCGCTCAGTACGAAAAACAAATCGACACCGACAAACCCGCCATTGATGTCAGTCAGGCCTGTGTGACCTATGAACACAGCCAGAACAGAAAGCGCGCGAAGCCCGTCGAGTCCATCAATCCAATTATTATTCGGTTCTTTCATCGCCGCAAACGCCGCACAACACGGCTGCCATCATAAGTGAACATGATTGTAACAGCTTGAAAGAAAAGGAAATAGCGGCTTCGTAAGACGATGGTGTCTGCCGCATAGCAAAATGTCGAGCATATATTTTGGAGGCGGCTTCGCCGTAGCTATGTTTAGTTGGACTCGTCCCGGCCCAGCGGCTCTGGCTTCCCAATTTCGGAGCAGCCCGCATGTAATGCGTCTTTGTTACTCCTTCGCGGTGGTCGTGAGGCTACAGGCGCCCGCGATCACTCCCTGCTGCTGGAGGATGCAGACGTAGTGCTGGAGGTAGTCGGCTTTTGCGCGGGCGTCGCCGTCGGCATCGTCGAGGATCCCGAAAAGAGCTGATCCAAACGCTGGTGATAGCTCGGCGTAGCCACCGGCACCATCGCCCACGCTGCTGGCGCTTGCGCTTGAACCTGTGGCGTTGCCACCGCTTGCGGGGGTGTAGGCGGTAACTGCGACGCGCAGCCGGCGAGCACCGTCAGCGATAGCAGCGCAATTCTTCGCATTGTCGGCTTCATGGGAGGCCCTCTCCTGATTGATCTGAGTGTCGAGCGCGGCAAGCTGCTCGGCCGCCTCGTTTTGCTTCGAGATCGCCGCGCGTGCGGCGCTCGCCGCAGCATCCGAAACCGCCTTCAGCTTCAAAGCATTGGTTTCGTTGTCGCGAGCGTGGGCGGCCTGCTCGGTCTCGAGCTTCGTGCTGTCGACGGTGTGCAGAGCAGCGCCGCCGATCGCGATGCCGATTGCACCCGCGATGATTCCAGTGATGAGATATGGAGACATTTCAGTTTCCGATGCAGGCATTCATCTCGAGGCGGCGACGCGTCACAATGCCAGCGCACCGATTCGCCGCTACCGCACAGTCCTTACCGGCGACGAACCGCCACTTGATGAACTCCGAACACGCGCCGGGAAAGTCCCGCGCAATGTAGCGTCGACTCAGCGTCGAGCCCTTGTAGTTCGGCACGCCGATGTTGTCAGCGAGATCCACGACGGCGACCTTCTGCCCGTCCGTCAGAGAGTCGAAGCCGGGTGTGATGTCACGCACGGCCGATGCATAGCCCGCGAGACTGCCTCCGAGCATCGATTTGCACTCGGGCAACGTGTACGCGCGCATTTCGACGTTCGTCTCGCCGAAGCAGACCGTCTGGATGTTGTTTGCCAGGCGATCGTTATATGGCTTGAGCGAGACGCCCTCCTGCGACGCGGTGAGCGCGACGAGCGCGGCGGCCGCAGCTGCTCCCACCGTTGCCGCGAGTGTCTTCTTCCCGGGCCGCTTACTCGGCAGCTGCGCTTGCGTTGCCATCGGCCGCCTCAGTCGTTGTCGTTTTCGGTGCCGTCGTCGTGTAGCGCGCGGCGATGATGGCAAGACAGCCGACGGCAATCGCGATCGCGAGTCGCCAGCTATCAGGCAGAAGCGACTTCACTTCGTCGGGCATACCGGTCCATGCCGCTTGCTTCAATGAAAGGAGAGGCGGCGCAAATAGCGCCAAGCGCGGCCGCGATGATGGTCGACGAGTACGTGTGCACCTTGGCCGCGTCATCGACCAGGCGAAGCTTGAGGTTCATAGCGCCTCTGAAAAGAAAAACCCGGCGCGCGGCCGGGTCGTGTCGGGAAACTGTTTCCGTTATCGATATGTCGATAACGATCGGGTCATCGTCTGCTGCCGGCCCATGGAGCCGATGGCACGACAGCCGTCGGGTGCGTTGCGGTGTCGAGTTTCTTCTCGGTGGCCTTCGCCGTGTTCGCCGCTTCCGCAGCGCTTGCAGTGGCGACGGCTACCTTCTGCTCTACCACTTCGGTTTTCTTCGCTGCTTCTACCGCTGCCGCGGCGGCCGCGCGCGTCTGCTTGAGCATCGTCGCCGTGCGCGCGTCATTGACCTTTGCCCGGTCGCCGAGAAAGCGCAGCGTGTATGCCGCGAGCTCGTGCGTATCGGCCATGCTCGAGCGACTCGTCGTGGAGCGGAGGAAGTATGAAGCGCCGGCCGGCGTGGGCGACGCTGGCCCGCTCATCGATCGCTACATCGCGGAGAAGGGCCCCGAGCTCAAGTCGGAGAAGAGTTGGTCGAAGACCGGGCGATACGCCCGCAACGTTCTGCGTGACGCCAACGTCGCCGACGTCGAGCCAGGCGACATCAGCGATGTTCTCGACCTGTGGGACGGAAAGCCGACGATGCAACACCACATCCGGTCGTTCCTGTCCGGCTTCTTCTACTGGTGCGTCAAGAAGCGCTTCACGAAGGCGAACCCAGTGCGTGACGTCAAGATCAAGTCGCCGAAGCGGCGGAAGGTCTATATCACGGACGCGCACTTCGTCGCCATCCGTGCGGCGCTCGCGAGCTTCACCTACGAGCGCGCAGATGGGAAGACGGTCGTCGGGCGCAACTCGGCGGGCGCGATGATGCAGTGCTTCGTCGACCTCTGCTACCTCACGGCGCAGCGCTCGACCGAGATCCGCACGCTCAAGTGGTCGCAGATCGACCGCGCTGCCGGCGTCATCCACTTCCTACCCAGCAAGACAGAAGACAGCAGCGGCGCGGCCGTCGATTTCGCCATCACGCCCGAAATCGATGCCGTGCTCGTGCGCATCCGCGAGATCGACGGACGCCCGCGCATCGGCGACGCGAACGTCATTCACAACCGCAAGTTCGAGCCGTACAGCCCAACGGCATTTCTCCCCGCATGGGATCGCGCAATGAAGCGCATCGGCATGGGAGACATGCCGTACACGATCAAGGACATCCGTGCGAAGGCGCTGACCGACGCGAAACGCGCCGGCTACGACATCAAGGACCTGATGGTCGCCGCCGCTCACACCCGAGAGCAGACGACGCACATCTACGTCAAACAGCGCGAGATTCCGGTGAGCCACGTTCACCTGAAAATGCCGAAGTCAGCCTAAGCCACTCCTATTAAATCGGTGACCGCTTCTCGCAAAGCCTTGTGCTGTGCTGCGCGTTTATTGAGCAATTAGTTAGGAATCGACTTTCTGTCGTCCTTATCCATCAACCGTTGCAGCACGGTCAACAATTCTGATGGACGGTCAGCATGGCGCGTTTCGCGTTTGTGGCGCGGAGCCCTTACGCGTCCGGGTTGACGCCTCCGTGAAAAAGGCCGCTCTCATCTGCAAATAGGCCGTTTCCATAAACTTATGGCGATTGCGCGACGCCCGCGCTGAAGCCGCCCTTGAGTGCTAAGAGGGCTGCATGGTCCGCCCACGAGAGCATGTTCGCGCCGCTACCACCGGAGTAGGGCGAGAGTTTTTCCCTTGCCGTTCAAACTACGGGCAATAAAAACCGCCCAAAGGCTGCTGGTAAAATCGCACGAAATTTTACTGCTAGCATCAAAGACGGCCGACGAGGATTGACATGAAAGCGAATGAAAAAAGCAAGAACACCGACATAGAGTGCTTGCGCGCGATCGCGATCATCCTGGTCATGATGCAACACTATCGGAATCGGCTGCCGACGCCACTCTTCTACTACCGGATGTTCGACCATATCCAGCCATGGACAGGCGTCGATCTTTTTCTTGCAATCTCCGGCTATCTCGTCTGTAAGACACTTCTCGAACATTTGAAGCGTGAACCGATCGCCATCGCATTGCCGAATTTCTGGAGGCGTCGCGCAGCCCGTTTGTTGCCCGCGTTTGTGTTCTGGGCGGCCGTCTCTATATGCGTGGCATCAGTTATCTCCGATGTTCCGATACAAGGACTGATCGATTCATTGAAAGGAGCAATCGTTGGTCTGATTGGAATCGCCAACATCTATTGGACATTGTGCGCACAGCACGGCTTCACATGTGTGCACCACGATTACAACAGTCACTTCTGGTCCCTAGCCCTCGAGTGGCAGCTATATGGGCTACTTGCCGCTTCCGTTACGCTCTTCAATATAAGAATAGCGATTTGCCTAATGTCGGTTTGTGCTGTTGTTGCATCATGCTTTCCTGCTCCAAACGGTTCTTGGGTTTGGTCCCTGCGGCCACAGGCATTTGTTCTTGGAAGCCTGATACACATCGCATTAAGAAGTCATCGAGGCGGCAGGTTGGTTGGCTTAATGAGTGTCACCTCGATGAAGCGTATCACTCTTGCAGCCGGAGTAACTATTGTCGTTGTTGCGCCAGTGGCAGCGCGTGAGCCGTTCGTTATCCCCTTAGTGAGCGTTGGCGCCGCCGTCTCACTATTGTCGGCATTGGGATACGGAGCTACATATCCATCATTTTTATCCATGGCGCTCCAATGGATCGGCGCGCGATCCTATTCGATCTATCTATGCCATCTTTCAGTAATCTATGCGCTGCGCAAAGCATTGCTTGTAGAAACAGGCTTCACGAATCCATCGTCATCGCAACTCTTCGTCATTGCATCGGTCTGCTACGTTGCATTGACGATAATCGCGGCGGACCTTAGCTATAGGTTCATAGAGAGGCCTGCAATCCGTCTGCTGTCGCCCTCAAATCCTATCTCTCAGAGGTCGACTTAGAAAAGCCCGCGCGCTGTCCATATCGACTCCGATCATGACGAGCGTCTCGCACCATGTCCTATCGCTACGTCGAATGGTCATTGCGAACACCGAATCGCAATCGGAATACACAAAAACGAGCGGTCTCGGAAATTGGTTCCTGAGACGTACCGGAGCAGCAATAATAGGCCGCACCGTCCTGAGCGGAACGAAAGGAGAAGAAGTTGGGTAGTGTTTGCAAGACCGAACCTGTTGAAAAAGTGCTCTTTTATGTGAGCGCGGCAATCTCCGCATTGGTGCTTGCCGCGTACGTGACGATCATCAGCCGCTCGTACTTCTTTCAGGACGATTTCCTGTTCTGGCCGCAGTATTCGTCGCTCGATTTTTCAGCGCTTTTTGATCCCGCAACCAACTTCGGGCGCCCGGTTACGCGCGACCTTTACTTCTACGTGATTTCGCACGTCTTGGGAGCGGATAGCAGCAATTTCTTTTACGTTAATCTGGCGGTCATCGCGGGAGTTTGCGCAGTCATTTACTGGTTGCTCCGAGAATTTGGAGTCGGCCCGTACATCGCTGGCGCTGCTGCCGCCGTCTACTTCTACATGACGCCAACCGTTCCGCACGCGGCATGGATTTCTAATTCGCAACACACGTTTGCTCACCTGTTCGCGTTCTGGTTCATTCTATCGATGGTGAGAAAAATCAATGCGGGAAAATCAGCGATGATCGGTCCAACGATCATTTATCTGCTGGCCGTTTTCTCGAATGTTCTCTCGCTTTTCGCCGTAGTGTTTGTTGGCATATATCTGAGTCTCCGCCATCGTGAAGCGCCGGTGAAGCGCTTCTTCCCGTTGATTGCATTTCTTGCTGTGCTTGCCGTTGTCACCGTGGCGTGGTCGCTCGCGATCTCGCATAGCGCTCCCGTCAAATACAGAGTGGACCTATCAGCCGAGCATGCTCTTCTGGGAGCGAAATACTACGACGGCTTTCTCAGAGAGGGAATGCTGGGTTGGTCGTATCGCTTGCTGTTCGCCGCGATGATCGGCCTGACCATCATCAACCTGAGGCGTAATTATTTGCTGGTTCTGCCACTGGCCGGCGCCTTTGCGTCGGCTTTCGGAATGCTTTTTTTCCTGAGCGACAAGCGGGTGCTTGGCTATATGGCCGTTCCGTACATCCTGTTCGCGCTGCTCTTATTCAGCAACTTTTCGGCGAGCACTTTCCGACCGCGCGAAAGACGATCCTGGGCCCTGCTGGCACTGTCCTTTTGCTTCGTGTTCTACTCGCTGGAGAATGGCACGACACAACGCAATAGCTTCATGTCGTCGCCGTTCGGGTCAGGAATCAGGGAAATGCAAGCTGCGATTCGAGACGTCCGCATATCAAGGGACACCACGTTTTGCTTCGCCCCTGATACTCCGACGGCGAATCCTGGTCCGGCTTCGTTCTGGACATTTCTGGAGGCTGGACGCGCGTTCTGGCTCGTCGACTTTGGCGACACCTACGCACGTCAATTCCTTTATTACACCGACCCGAAATGCTCGTCGGCGGACGTCGTCCATGTGACCGTAAAGCAGCGCAACGCTACCCTCTTCGTAACTCACATCGAAGGCCCGGCTAGCGCTTCAGATCCACAATCACAGGGAACGTCGCTGCATTCGCAATGACAGCCTCTTTCCGGCATGCCATCAGCATCGTTTTGACCCGTAAGGTTGCCGGAAAGTCGATCTCCGACTGATTTCTCATTAGCAGGCAGCACGGCACAAGGCCGATGCTGCCCGCGGTATGCCGCTTGCATGGCGAATGTGTGCGCGCCCCGACGCCGAAAGGATCCGCCCCTTTCACGAAGGCCGCACAACCATTACCAGCACACAACGTAAAAGGAGAAATCGATGACGCTGATCATTTATCTCGTCGGCTGGCTGATTCTTATCGGGGGCGTGTCGTGGGCGCTCGTCGCGCTGCACGTCGCGCAGCATACGATCCTCATCGTCGCCGTGATCCTGCTGGGGATCGCCGTCATCACGGGGGCCACGCGGGCGCGCAACCGCGACCGGTCGTAGGTCGTAAGCCGCGGGCCGCCTTCAGCGGCGGCCCCGAAACCCTCGCGCCGCTTCAGGTCACCACACGTGCGCCGGCCGCATCCTTGATCAGCGTGACGAGTTCGTCGGGATGAACCGGCTTCGTCATGAAATGCTGGAAACCCTCGCCGATGCTGCGTAATCGGTACTCGTCGCCGTCGTGTCCCGTCAGCGCGATCGCCACGGAAGGCGGCAGGTTTCCACGTATTTCGTGATCGCGCAAACGTTGGATGAGATAAAAACCGTCCATCTCGGGTAGGTCGAGATCGCAGATCACCGCATCGGGAAGGTGTTCGATCGCCGCTTGCGCGCCGTCTTCGGCATCGGCCACGGCGATGACTTCCGCACCTTCTTCTTCCAGCAACATCTGCAGTGATGCCCTGCTCTCCGGATCGTCTTCGATCAGCACGATCCGCATATGCCCCAGTCTTGCCACTTCGTTCATG
This sequence comes from Caballeronia sp. 11_S32, assembly GCF_056930355.1. Taxonomy (NCBI): domain Bacteria; kingdom Pseudomonadati; phylum Pseudomonadota; class Betaproteobacteria; order Burkholderiales; family Burkholderiaceae; genus Caballeronia; species Caballeronia sp. 11_S32. The sequence goes on along the minus strand of NZ_JBXOWH010000004.1, from coordinate 609,654 downwards.
ATGTTCTTTTCTACTGCCAAAAACGGAATTCTCGCGGCGGTCTCCACCTCTCGCCGCCGCGCGCGCTGATGCGCGCATTGATTGACACGAAAACGCGGCGGGAATTCCGAACGCACCGTTATTTATGCCGCGTGTGCGCCGGTGCGGAACGCCTCGCGGTTTTGGCAGCGCCGGCGCGCAAAGTCTGCCCGGTCGCAGTGTGCGTGTTGGAGCAAAAATCGGACCGAGCTCGAACGCATGGCCATGAACGCCACGTCGCGCGGACATTGCGGCCAGCGCATCCCGCGAAAACCCGCCCCACGTGCGCACGGCCGTGTAATTCCGGGACGAGCCGTACCCCGATTTCCCGTCAGACGTTTGCCTCACGAGCAGAATCGGCGCGCGATGCGCCCGATGTTCCCGTCTGCAGGAGCAACCGATACTCGCTCGGCGTGATGCCCACCGTGGCCTTGAACTGGCGCGTGAAGGCGCTGTGATCGGTGTAGCCGCAGAGCGCGGCGACATCGGTGACTTTCTCATCCGACATGAGCAGCGCGGTGGCGGCGTCGAGCCTCGTCTTCAGCAGAACCTGACGCGGCGTAAGATGAAAGACCTTGTGAAAGTAGCGCTCCAGTTGCGCGATCGACATGTTCGCCATCTGCGCGAGCTGCCGCATGTTGAGCGGCTGCACGTAGTTTTCCTGGATATGCTGCACGACCGCCGCAAGCCGGCTGTATGCCGGATGCGTGCCTTCGGCCGCCTGCAAGTCGCGCGATATGCCCGCGAGCCCCACGATATTTCCGTGATCATCGTGCAGCGGCTGCTTGCAGGTCATGCACCAGCCCGGCTCGCGCCCCGGATAGAGATGCAGTTCGAGCTGATCGATCAGCTGATGTCCCTGCGCGATGATCGCCTGGTCCTGCGCCGTGTAGACGCGCCCGAAGCGCCGGGGGAACACGTCCTCCGCGGTCTTGCCGAGGAGCGCCGATTTGTCGTCCTTGTGACCGCAGCGTCGCGCGAGCGTGCGGTTGACCATCGCGTAGCGCGCGTCGCGGTCTTTCACGAAGAAGACGATGTCGGGCATCGCGTCGAACACCGGCGCGAGCAGCGCGAAATGCGCGAGCATGTCGGAAAGCGTCGATGCCGGAGGGTGCGCGATCGGCGCCGGGTTCGTCGTGAGGCCTGTCGTGCTCGTCATGCGTGATGGTGTCGGTTGCGCTGGAAGAAATCAGGCGACCGATTATAGGAGCGCGCCCGCGCGGACAAAATTGGCGCTGGCCCCACTATGAAACGGGCGATCCGGCGTCATCGCGCGCGGCGATCAGCGTGTCGATACGCACCGGCACGAACGGCGGACGCGCCACCGCGCGCGGCCAGCCGAAGTAGACCGACGCCGCCTCGCCGCAGATGCGCCCCTGGCACGGTCCCATGCCGCACCGCGTCTGCAGCTTGGCGTCGCGCCAGTCCGCATGCGCTGCGACTTCGCCGATCGACACGTCCTCGCAGCGGCACAGCAAGGTGTCCGATGCCGGCATTGCGCGCGCATCGGCGCCGAGTTCGAATGCGCGCGCGACGCGCCGGGCGAATGCGCGCCAGCGATCGCGCTCGCGCACGAGACGCGCGAATCGGGCGTCGGCGGGCAGGCCGAGCGCCGCATGCGCCGCGAGCGCGCCCTCGACGCTCGCCAGTTCCATGCCGCCGATGCCGGTGCATTCGCCCGCCGCGTAGACGTCTTCGAGCGACGTGCGCTGCGCATCATCGGCGCGAATCGCGCCATCGCGCTCGTCGATCGAACAGCCGAGCGCGAGCGCCAGCGTCGCGTTCGGCACGAGCCCGTAGCCGCACGCGATGCGGTCCACATCGATCGCTGTCTCTCGCTCACGCGCGCGAATCGTGACCGCCTCCACGCGTGCGCCGCCATGCGCCTTCACGATGACGCTGCCCATCCGATAACCCGCGACGCCGAGCCCGATGGCCTGCGCGAGCTTGCCCGGCGTGAGCGCAAGCGACGCGACGAACCGCGCGACGCGCGCGAGCGGCGCCTGTTCGACGACCGCGACGACATGCGCTCCGTGACGGCGCGCGGTATCGGCGGCGGCGAGCAGCAGCGGCCCGCTCCCCGCGACGACGATGCGCTCGCCACGCACCGGCATCCCGCCCTTGACGAGCGCCTGCAGGCCGCCCGCGCCCGTCACGCCGGGCAGGGTCCAGCCTTCGAACGGCAAGAGCCGCTCGCGGGCGCCGGTTGCCAGAATCAGCTTCGAATATTCGAGCGCGACGGGCGCGCCGTCGCGTTCGAGCAGGAGCCGTTTCGCGCCCGCCGCGGCGGCGACTTTCGTCACGTTCATGACGACGAGGTTCGCGTATGCGCGCGTGTCGTCGAGCCATCGGCTCAAGGGCGCGACGGGCGCGAGCGCCGGGCCTTGCCGCCAGATTTGCCCGCCCGGGCGCGGATTGTCGTCGACGAGCGCGACCCGCGCGCCGGCACGCGCGGCGACGTGCGCCGCCCGCAGCCCCGCCGGTCCCGCGCCGACGATCGCGATATCCGCGTGCTCGATCTTCATCGCGTCGTCCTGATCGAAAGGCCGTCGCGGCAAAGCGTCTGACAGCCGAGCACATGCGCGCGGCCATCGACGGTCACGCGGCACTCTTGGCACACGCCCATGCCGCACAGCGCGGCGCGCGGCTCGCTCGTGACGGAGCGCCGCGTCGCGCCGACGCCGCGCAGCGCGAGCGCCGCCGCGACCGTCGTGAACGGCGGCACGGTGAACGCTTCACCGTCGATGAATACGCGTACTGGCTCATCCATCGGCGTGCTCCGTGGCGAAACGTTGCGGGGAGAAGGCGTTCGGATCGGGCATGTCGAATGGCATCGGCTCGCCGAGCATCTGCGCGGCGATGACCTTCGCGGTGCCGAGCGAGGTCGTCACGCCGAGCCCTTCGTGACCCGCCGCGAGCCACAGCCGGTCGCCCGCGTGACGCGCGGGGCCGATCAGCGGCAGGCCGTCGGGCGTGGCCGCGCGAAAGCCCGTCCACGCGCGGATCGCGTTGAGCGCGCCGATGCCCGGCAGATAGCGCGCCGCGCGGGCGAGCATCGCGGCGAGGACGTTGGTCTCGACAGCGGGATCGAGCGTGCCGAACTGCCGCGACGAGCCGATCAAAACCTGCCCCGTCGGACGCGGCTGCGCATTGAACGCCACCGATGTGCCGCGCGCGTGATGCGCGCTCTTGATGTAGCCGAGCTCCAGCACCTGATGGCGGATCGTGCCGGGATACCGGTCGGTGATGAGCAGATGTCCCTTCTTCGCTTCGACCGGCACGCCCGCGATCAGATCCGGCACCGCGAGCCCGTTGGCGACGACGATATGCGAAGCCGTGCGCCGCTCGCCGTTCGCAAGCGTGACGCTCGCGTGCGTGCCATCCGCGTCGACGGCGCGGACCGCGCAGCCCGTCGATACGCGTATGCGCGCCGAACTCGTCACAAGCCACTGCGCCGCGGCGGGCGCGTACACGATGGCGTCGCCGTCGATCAGCAGGCCGCCTTGCATCGCGTGACTGACCGCCGGCTCCGCCTCACGCAGCGCGGCCGCGTCGAGCATGTGCGCGCGCACGCCGGCTGTCGCGAAACCGTCGCGCATGATGCGGGCGGCGTCGAGTTCCTCTTCGTCTTCGGCGATCCAGAGCGTGCCGCAGCGCGAGAACGCATCGCGCTCGCGCAGTCGCGGCGCGAGCGCGAGCCACAGTTCGCGCGACGCACGCGCCAGCGCAAATTCGGCGGGCGAATCGTTCATCACGACGATATGGCCCATGCCCGCCGCCGTCGCGCCGCCGCCGATGCCGCGCGCGTCGAGCACATCGACCGTCAGGCCGCGCGCGGCAAGCTCCGCCGCGCACGCCGCGCCGACGATGCCCGCGCCGACGACGATCACATCGGCCTTCATGCCCGCGCGCCGGGCTCGATGCCTCGCATGAACGGATCGCGCTCGTCGAACACGAGCCGCCCTTCGCCCATGACGTGCGCGTAGCCTGTGATCGTCGGGACGAGCGCGTCGCCGTCGGTCGCGTAGCTGCCCTCGAACACGCTGCCGATGATGCTCTCCTGACGCCACACGCCGCCCGGCGCGAGCACGCCGTCCGCCGCGAGGCAGGCGAGCTTCGCGCTGGTGCCGGTGCCGCACGGCGAGCGGTCGTACGCGCTGCCGGGACACAGCACGAAATTGCGGCTGTCGACGCCCGCGACGGGTGAATCCGCGAAGAGCTCGATATGGTCGATGAAAGCGCCATCGGCGCCGGTGATGCCTTGCGCGTGCAACGCATCGCGGATCGCGTCGGTGAACGCGGTCAGCGCCGGAATGCGCGCGGGCCCGAGTTCGTGGCCGTGGTCCGCGACGAGGAAGAACCAGTTGCCGCCCCACGCGACATCGCCCGTGAGCGGACCGTGACCTGGAACATCGACCGTTACCGCACGCCGATGCCGGTACGCCGGCACGTTGCGCACGCTGACGCTGCCATTGGCGTTGAGCGTGGCGTCGACGGGACCGACGGGTGTGTCGATGCGATGCCGCCCCGGCGCAATCCTGCCCGCGTAGGCAAGCGACGCGACGAGCCCGATCGTGCCGTGCCCGCACATGCCGAGATAGCCGACGTTGTTGAAGAAGATGACGCCCGCCGCCGCGGCCGGATCGTCTGGCTCGCACAGCAGCGCGCCCACCATCACGTCGGAGCCGCGCGGCTCGGTGACGATCGCGCGGCGCCAGTCGTCGAAGCGCGCGCGGAAGGTGTCGAGACGCTGCGCGAGCGTGCCGTTGCCCAGATCCGGGCCGCCCGCGATCACGAGGCGCGTCGGTTCGCCGCCCGTGTGCGAGTCGATGATGTCGATGGTTTTCATGCCGCCTATCGTAGAAATGCACGCGGTGGCCGTCTTGACGCGGCTGGATCGTTTTGATGACGAAATCGGCATAACGCGGCATGTTCCCGACACGTGCCGCGGGCCGTGCGTTCACCGCGAAACGGCTATGCCGAAATCGGCACGCGGCGCGCGCGAAACGCGCAAGACGCCCGATTTTTCGGTGCTTACACTGCAATCCGTCCAATCAATTTCGGAGACCCGCCGTGACGCATATCTGGGAAGGCGTGATGCCCGCCGTGACCACCAAGTTCAACGCCGATTTCAGCATAGACCGCGCGTGGACCGCGAAGAACATCGACGCGCAGATCGAAGCCGGCGTCGACGGCATTATCGTGTGTGGGTCGCTCGGCGAAGCATCGACGCTCTCGCTCGACGAAAAGCTCGAAGTGCTCGACATCGCCGTGGACGCATCGCGCGGCCGCGTGCCGGTGCTGCTGACGATCGCGGAGAACAGCACGCTCGACGGCTGCCGCCAGGCCGAGCGCGGCGCGCGGCACGGCGCGGCGGGTTACATGGTGCTGCCGGGCCTGCGCTATCTGTCGGACCGGCGCGAGACGCTCAACCATTTCCGCATGGTCGCGGACGCGAGCCCGCTGCCGCTGATGGTCTACAACAATCCGCTCGCGTATGGCGTCGATGTAACGCCGAAGATGTTCGCGGAACTGGCCGAAGACAGGAAGTTCGCGGCGATCAAGGAATCGAGCGGCGACGTGCGCCGCATCACCGATCTCATCAACGAAACGGGTGACCGCTACGCGCTCTTCTGCGGCGTCGACAACCTCGCGATGGAAGCCATTCTGATGGGCGCGAACGGCTGGGTGGCCGGCCTCGTCTGCGCGTTCCCGCGCGAAACGGTAGCGATCTACAAGCTGATCCGCGCGGGGCGCGTGGAGGAAGCGCGCACGATCTACCGCTGGTTCGCCCCGCTGCTCGCGCTCGATGTGTCGCACAAGCTCGTGCAGAACATCAAGCTCGCCGAGGCGATCGTGGGTCTCGGCACGGAGCCGGTGCGCCCGCCGCGCCTGCCGCTCGCGGGTGAGGAGCGCAAGGAGGTCGAAGCGCTGATCCGCCGAAGTATCGAGACGCGTCCGGAACTGCCGGCGGTCTGAGGTCCGGCGCAAATGAAAATGCCGTCATCGCGACGGCATTTTTTTCGTTGTCAGCTAACTGATTCAGGCTGCGATCTGCGCAGGCGCAGGTTCGGCGAGGCCGCCATCGAGTCCTTCGCCTTCATCGTAGAGGTGCAGCAGGCGATAACCGCTCTTGTACACCGGCTGCAGGCGGAAGTTGTTGACCGGCTCGATCTCGAGCGCAAGCCGCAGACGCGACACGTGGCTGTCGATGGTGCGTGTGGTTTCGCGGAACTCGCGGCCCCACACCATCGCGAATATGTGATCGCGCGACAGAACGCGGCCGATATTCGAGAAGAAAAGCTGCGCGAGGCGGAATTGCGTGCCGCTCAGCTGCACCGGCTTGCCGCGCACGGTCACGGTCTGCTGGCGGGCGTCGAAACGGTACGGGCCGACTTCGAGGCACGCGCTCGACGTCGCGGGGTACGCGCGGCGCAGGAGCGCTTCGATGCGCGCGCCGAATTCGCCCGGACGAATCGGATAGACGACGTAATCGTCCGCGCCGGCGGTGAGTGCGCAGACCACGTTGTGCTCGGCGCCGTCCGGCGTCGCGAACATGACCGGCACGCGCTCGCCAAAGCTCGAGCGCACGGATTTCAGCAGGTCCAGGCCGCACAGGCCCGTGGAATTCCAGTCGAGAATCAGCAGATCGACCGTCGAGCGGGACAGCGCTTTCGACAGCACGAGGCCGTCGCCGAACGTGACGCATGTGTGGCCGAGTCGTTTGACGACATCGCTGATGAGATTTCGATAGCTTGGGTCGGTTTGCAAAACGGCGACGCGCATGGTGTCTTACCTGATGAGTCCAAGGGACATGGGGCGGCGCCGTGCTTCAGGCGGCCGCCGGGCGTCTCGTCGCGGGATGAGACGGGATTCAAGCTGCGCATTCTGGCCAGCGGCTTGAACCTTTCCCATCGGACTCATCCGAATTGTCAACGCATGTGACGGCGCAGGCGCGCCACGGCGCGGCGTCTCATGCGCGCAACCATCTCGAAAATAGAACGACTTTTCTCTTTTGGCGCCCCTTTCATCCTGTAACATGCCGCGTTTGGCTCAAAAACTCCCGCTTCCGCCGTTTTACCGAGACGTCGTGTAGCAAGCTGCGCCGCGACTGTCCGTCGCATCCCGCAGCGCGGACGACGGGCGGCGGCTTCCGAATCCGCGCCCGCTGGGTCCTTGCCTGGCGCCTGGCGCGCCTCGCCCGGTCCTTCGCTTCGCGTCCACCCGGCGCGTCTAGTCACTCCCGCAGGGCAAAGCCTCGTTCCACCGCGCGCCACGCGTGGCTTTTCCACTCACGGGTTCTTTTTTCGATGCAGGCAACACCTCTGTCCGACGCTCCGCGCGCGGCGGGCCGTGCGCTCACGCGCGGCGATTACAAGACGCTCACGCTCGCCGCGCTCGGCGGCGCGCTCGAGTTCTACGACTTCATCATCTTCGTGTTCTTCGCGCCGGTCATCGGCCAACTGTTTTTCCCGCCGTCGATTCCTGACTGGCTGCGTCAATTGCAGACCTTCGGCATCTTCGCGGCGGGCTATCTCGCGCGTCCGCTCGGCGGGATCATCATGGCGCACTTCGGCGACCTGCTCGGCCGCAAGCGCATGTTCACACTCTCCGTGCTGCTGATGTCCATCCCGACGCTGCTGATGGGCATGCTTCCCACGTACGCGTCGATCGGCCTGATGGCGCCCGTGCTGCTGCTTCTGTTCCGCGTGATGCAGGGCGCGGCGGTGGGCGGCGAGGTGCCGGGCGCGTGGGTGTTCGTCTCGGAACATGTGCCGGGCCGCCATATCGGCTATGCGTGCGGCACGCTGACGGCCGGCCTGACGGCGGGCATCCTGCTCGGCTCGCTGATCGCCACGGCGATCAACAAGGCGTTCGCGCCCGCCGAAGTCGCCGATTTCGCGTGGCGCCTGCCCTTCCTGCTCGGCGGCCTGTTCGGCCTGTGCTCGGTGTATCTGCGCCGCTGGCTGCACGAAACGCCGGTGTTCGCCGAGTTGCAGAAGCGCAAGTCGCTCGCGGCGGAGATTCCGCTCAAGGCCGTGCTGCGCGACCACGGCCGCGCCGTCGTCATTTCGATGCTGCTCACGTGGATGCTGTCGGCGGCGATCGTCGTCGTGATCCTCATGACGCCGACGCTCCTGCAGAAGCAGTTCCACATCGCGCCGGCGACGGTGCTCGTCGCGAATTGCGCGGCCACGTTGTGTCTCACGATCGGCTGCGTGCTCGCGGGCGCGATCGCGGGCCGGATCGGCGCGGGCAAGACGATCTTCATCGGCGGGATTGCGCTCGCCGTGTCGTACTGGCTGATGTTCCAGCAAGTCGCGCTCGATGCCTCCGTGCTGTTGCCGTGGTACGCGTTCGCGGGCTTCACCGTCGGTGTGATCGGCGCGATTCCGTTCGTGATGGTGAAAGCCTTCCCGCCCGCCGTGCGCTTCTCGGGCATCTCGTTTTCGTACAACGTCGCGTATGCGGTGTTCGGCGGGCTCACGCCGATCGTCGTCTCGCTGATGATGAAATCCAGCCCGATGGCGCCCGCGATGTACGTCGGCGCGCTCTGCGTGGTCGGCGCGCTGACGACGCTGTTCATCAAGGAAGCGCGCTGATCCATTTTTAGCGCTTTCCTGAAAATGGCGCGCCGTTTGCTCGGCGCGCTTTTTTTTTCGCCCCGCTTTCACGTTTCAGGTCACGCCGAAACGTCGCACGCGCGACGCGCCTACGATGGGCGGCATGAACCCGAACCTTTCCTCCTCAGAAACGCATCTGTCCGCGCGGCAGATGCTCGTCGTCGCCGCGACCAGCGTCGGCTTCGTCGTCTCCCAGCTCGATGTGTCGATCGTGAATGTCGCGCTCGCGAGCATCGGGCACGATCTGGGCGCGGGCGTCGCGAGCCTGCAATGGACCGTCGACAGCTACGCGCTCGCCTTCGCGTCGCTCATGCTCTCCGCGGGCGCGCTCGGCGACCGCTTCGGCGCGCGGCGCCTGTTTCTCGGCGGGCTCGCGCTCTTCGCGCTGGCATCGCTCGCGTGCGCCTTTTCGCGCGATGCGCCGCAACTGATCGCCGCGCGCGCCCTGCAAGGCGTCGGCGCCGCCGCGATGCTGCCGAACTCGCTCGCGCTGCTCAACGCCGCGTGCGGCCACGACCGGCGCCTGCGCGCGCGTGCGGTCGGCCTGTGGACGGCGGCGGGCGCGGTGTCGATCGCGGCGGGGCCGATCGTCGGCGGCGTGCTGATCGCGGCGTTCGGCTGGCGCAGCATCTTCTGGGTCAACCTGCCGATCTGCGCGGCGGGCGTGCTCGCGACGCTCGCGTGGGTCGGGAAGATGCGCGCGCAGGACGCGCATCGCGCGCGCGGCATCGACTTGCCCGGCCAGACGCTCGCGATCGTCGCGCTGGCTGCGCTCGTCGGCGCGGTGATCGAACTGCGTCCGCTCGGGCCGGCGCACCCGCTCGTCGCGGGCGGCCTCGCGCTGGCGCTCGCGGCGGGCGGCGCGTTCATCGCGATCGAGCGCCGAAGCCGCGCGCCGATGCTGCCCCTTTCGCTCTTCGGCGAGCGCACGTTCAGCGCGGCCGTGGTCTTCGGCGTCGGCGTGAATCTCACCTACTATGGAATGGTGTTCGTCCTGAGCCTGTATCTGCAGCGCGTGCTCGGACACACGCCCTTGCAGACCGGCCTTGCGTTCCTGCCGCTGACGGGCGGCTTTCTCATCTCGAACCTGGCGAGCGGTCCCGTCGTGGCGCGCTTCGGCTCGCGCGGCCCGATGATCGCCGGCGCGCTCATCGATGCCGCCGGTTTCGCCGCGCTCGCCTTCGTCGATGCGACGACTCCCACCGCCGCGCTGCTCGTGCCCTTCCTGCTGATTCCTTCGGGCATGGGGCTCGCGGTGCCCGCGATGACGACCGCGCTGCTCGGCACCGTCGGCCAGCAGCGCGCGGGCACGGCCTCGGCGGTGCTCAACACCGCGCGGCAGGCGGCGGGCGCGATCGGCGTTGCGATGTTCGGCGCGCTCGCGGGTCATGGCGAAGCCGCCGCGGGCGCGAGCCATATCGTCGATGCGGTGCGGTGGTCGGCGGGCATCTCCGTCGCGCTGCTGTTGTGCGCCGCGCTGATCGCCCGTCATGTGCGCAATCCGGCGAACGAGATGCAGCGGGAACGGCCGTTGCATCGCTCAGGCGAAGCGCGCTGAAAACCGAGCCGGCGCGCACGCCATCGACTCTATGAGGAGAAAACCATGTCGACGATGCCCCGCTCCCCCGAGGAGCCGCGCGAGCCGGACCCGGACAAGCTGCTCGACCCGGACGCCCCGCCGAATCCCGAAGATCCCGACATGCCGGACGGTCCGGATTCCGCCACGCCGATCGTTCCCGCCGATCCGAAGAACGGCGAGCCGCGCATGTAAAGGCTGTGCTCCGTCACGCAAAAATGCCCGCGCGGCCTTCCAACCGCGCGGGCATTTTTGCGTAGTGTGCCACGAGAAAGACTACAGGCTGGTCGTCTGCACGGCGCCGGTTTCCAGCGCGCGCTCGATCAGCGCTTCCTGCTGCGCCTTGCGCACGGCATCGGCGACGAGGGTATCGGGCGCTTCGACCTCCGCCTTGATCGTGCCGATAATGCCGTCGGCTTCGACGATCACGAGCGATTCCGCCGAATCCGCGCGGCTGATGATGACGCGCACCGGGCCGCCGCCTTCCGCGATGCTCGCGCAGAACTGCATCTTTTGCCCGCCGATCACTTGCTCGAATGTTTGAATCATCGCTGCCTTCCGCGTTGGTTGGACAAAAGCTGACAAAGGCTGCGCGCCGTTCGCCGCGCAGCCTGCTTATCGATTGATTCGCGCACGTGCGCCAGGTTCAATTTTGTAAGCACGCGGGCAGCGATGCAAGTTCATCGTCGTGCGTCGGCGAGATTGCGAAGGATATCGGCAGTCGTGTCGTCGGCGGGAAAGAACGCTTCGATCGCGAGCTCCGACAAGGTGATATCGACCGGCGTGCCGAAAACCGTCGTCGTGCTGAAGAACGACAAGATGCCGTGCGGCGTGCGCATGCGCAAAGGCACGACGACCGGATCGGTCTCGCCGCGCGATGCATGCCCGGCATGCGCGGGCGCGGGGTACGCCTCGAGCTCGGCGAGCAGCGCGACGAGCGTCGCATCGCCCGAGACCTCGATCTGCCGGCGCAGCCGCGCGAGCAGATGCGCGCGCCATTCGTGCCAGTTATCGATGGCATCGGCGAGACCTTGCGGGTGCATCGACAGGCGCAGCACGTTCGCCGGCGGCGCGAGCAGCTCCGCATGCGCCGAAGCGACGAGCGGCGCGATAGCCGCGTTGGCCGCGATCATCGTCCAGTGACGATCGACCGCGAGCGCCGGATACGGCTCGTGCCCTTTCAGCACGAGATCGACCGCGCGCCGCGCTGCCGCGAGTTGCGGATCGGCGAGCGCGCGCTCGCGATACAGCGGCGCGTAACCTGCCGCGACGAGCAGCGTGTTGCGCTCGCGCAGCGGCACGTCCAGCCGCTCCGCGAGGCGCATCAGCATCTCGCGGCTCGGCAGCGAGCGGCCCGATTCGACGAAGCTCAGATGGCGCGTGGACACGTCCGCCTCGCCAGCGAGATCGAGCTGGCTCATGCGACGCCGCTGGCGCCATTCGCGCAGCAGCGCACCGACGGTGGAATGCGCAACGGGGAGTGCGAGGGTCGAGTTCATGCGAGCGATGTTAGACGAAGCCTAAGGGCGCGATCCATTACCTGCGACGTAAGCGGCGGCGCGCACGGCATTCGGCAGCAGATCGAACGAACGTAAGATTTACAGCGCAAACCTTTGCGCAGAAAAACTTGCGCGCGTCACCCTAAATGTCCGGTCGTTTCGAGCCGATAAGCCCCACAACAAGCGAACAATGCGTCGCGAGCCGTGCGCGTCTCAAGCCCGAGCACGCACGGCCCGCGGCGCGCGGATATTTGCGGAGAAAACATGTTTGTCATCATCGGATGGGTGGTGGTCATCGGCTCGGTGATCGGAAGCTTCATCGGCGTCGGCGGCCACCTCGCCGCGCTCGTGCAACCCTTCGAGCTGCTGTGTATTTTCGGTGCGGCGATCGGCGCGTTCGTCGTGTCGAATCCGACGCCCACGCTCAAGAAAACCTTGCAGGCCATTCCGAAGGTATTCAAGGGCGGCGGCTACACGAAAGAGAAATACCTCGCGCTGATCGCGCTGCTGTATGAACTGCTGCAAAAGGCGCGCAAGGAAGGGATGATGGCGCTCGAAGCCGATGTCGACGCGCCCGAATCCAGCCCGCTCTTCCAGAAGTACGAGCACGTGATGGCCGATCATCATCTGCTGGATTTCATCGTCGATTATCTGCGCATGATGTCGGCGGGCAATGTCAACGCGCTCGAAATGCAGGACCTGATGGACGAAGAGCTCGAAACGCATCACGCCGAAAGCTCGGTGGCCGCGAACGCGATTCAGAAGATGGCGGACGGCTTGCCCGCGTTCGGTATCGTCGCGGCGGTGATGGGCGTCGTGCACACGATGGGCTCGGTCGGCGCGGCGCCCGCCGTGCTCGGCGAGATGATCGCGGGCGCGCTCGTCGGCACCTTCCTCGGCATTCTGCTGGCGTATGGCTTCATCGGCCCGCTCGCGGATCTGCTCAACGCGAAGGGCGCCGCCGAGGCGAAGCCGTTCCAGTGCGTGAAGTCCGTGCTGCTCGCGTCGATGAACGGCTACGCGCCGACGGTCGCCGTCGAGTTCGGCCGCAAGGTGCTCTTCACCGCCGACCGTCCGAGCTTCAAGGAGCTGGACGACGCCGTGCGCGCCACCAAGATGCCGAAGTCGGCGTCCTAACCGATAAGCGCACGCAAGGGAGTTCCGCTCATGGCTGAGAAACCATCACGCGATCCGCTGCAGTCGGTGCTCGCGCCTACCGTCGTCGTGAAACGCAAGAAGAAGGCGCACGGTCACGGCCATCACGGCGGCGCATGGAAGATCGCGTACGCCGACTTCGTCACCGCGATGATGGCGTTCTTTCTGTTGATGTGGCTGCTCGGATCGACATCGAAGTACGACAAGGAAGGCATCGAGCAATACTTCAATACGCCGCTTTCCGCATTGTTCGGCAATGACGGCGGCGCTTCGGCGCATACGAGCGTCATCACGGGCGGCGGCAAGGATTTGTCGAGCTCGCGTCCCGGTGAAGGCAACAAGAGCCAGACGCAGCCGGTGCCGCAATCGATCGCGCGCGCGGCCGTCGCAACGGATGACCTGCAGAAGTTGCAGCAACTCAAGCAGAAGCTCATGGCGCTCATCGAGCAGATGCCTGCGTTGCGCGCGTTCAAGGATCAGATCCGGATCGCGATCACGAGTGAAGGACTGCGCATCGAGATCGTCGATTCGCTCAATCGGCCGATGTTCGCTTCCGGCAGTTTCAAGCTCGAAGCTTATGTGACGACGATTCTGACGAACATCGGCGCATCGCTGAACGATGTCGATAACCGCGTGTCGATCGCGGGGCATACGGATGCCGTGCCCTATTCCGGCAGTCAGACGGGCTATTCGAACTGGGAACTGTCGAGCGAACGCGCCAATGCGGCACGGCGCGCGCTCGTCGCGGGCGGGATGAAGGAGAGCAAGGTGCTGCAGGTGCGAGGTCTCGCCGATGTCCTGCCGCTCAACAAGGACGTCGTCGATGAGCCTACCAATCGGCGCATCAGTATTCTCGTGCTGAACAAGGCGGCCGAGCAGGCGTTCTTCCGCGATGGCGGGCGCACGACGGTGGATCAGACGCAGACCGTCGATGCGGCGATTCCGGCAGCGGTGGCGGTCAAGTCGAATGCGCCGGTGGCGGTGGTGAAGTAAGCGCGCCCTGCCCACGTGGGATGCAAGCGCCATGCTCGAGAGGGCATGGCGCTTTTTTTACGACCGCCGCGCGTTCAAAGATACTCGACGTTGCCGTCGACGCTGATCGCCTGTCCGGTGATGTTGCCGGCCGCGGGCGAGGTCAGGAAGAGCGTCATCGCGGCAATGTCGTCGATGGTGACCATGCGCCGCAGCGATATCTTCTTGAGATATTCGTCGCGCATGGCTTCGAATGTGATGCCCAGCGCCTCTGCGCGCGCGGCGATCACGCGATCCATGCGCTCGCCCTGGACCACGCCGGGCAGGATCGCATTCACGCGAATATTGCTCGGGCCAAGCTCGATCGCAAGCGACTTGGCCAGCCCGACGAGCGCCCACTTCGTGGCCGCATACGGCGTGCGAAACGCATAGCCGAGCCGCCCCGCGACCGACGACATCGTGATGATGCTCGCACGCTCGGACGTGTCCTTGAGCAAGGGCACGGCTCTGCGCAGAAAATAGAAATGACTGTTCAGATTGGTGGTGACGGTGCGCTCCCATTGCACGGGATCGAGTGCTTCGACCGGCCCCGTGGGGCCGGAGATGCCCGCATTGTTCACGAGCACATCGAGCCCGCCCATTGCTTGCCGGGTTCGCTCGATGACGACATCGACCTGATGCGGATCACCGACATCCGCGACGCAGCCGTGGAGGGAGACGTGCTTGCCGGTGAAATCGTCGATGGCGGCACTATCGACATCGCAGACGAAGACCTGCGCGTCTGCTTGCAGAAAGGCTTCCGCAATGCCCGCGCCGATGCCCGAAGCCGCGCCGGTGATCAGCACGCGCAATCCGGGTCGAGGTTTCAAAAGCTCGATTGCATTCATGTTCGTCGTGTCCGATGCCTGTCAGAGCGTCATGCCGCCCGATACTTCGATCACCGCGCCGTTGATATAGCTGGCTTCGTCGCTCGCGAGGAACGCGTAGACGTTGGCGATCTCTTCCGGCTTGCCGAGGCGCGCGAGCGGCACTTGCGCACGCATTTTGTCGAGCACATCGCCGGGGACGGTGGACAGGATCGGCGTATCGACGAAGCCCGGCGCGACCGCGTTCACGCGTATGCCTTTCGGGCCGAGCTCGCGGCTCCATGTCTTCGTGAAGCCGATCACGCCGAACTTCGCCGCCGCGTAGTTGGTCTGCCCGTAGTTGCCGTAAATGCCGACGACCGAGCTCGCGTTGAGAATCACGCCCGAGCCCTGCGCGATCATGCTGTCGACGACCGCCTGGCTCGCATGAAAGACAGCGCGAAGATTCACGTCGATCACGGCATCGAACTGATCGAGCGTCATCTTTTGCAGCCGTGCATCGCGCGTGATGCCCGCGTTGTTCACCAGCACGTCGATGCGTCCGTGCCGTTCGCGCACCGCCGTGACCATCTCGTCGACACTGCGGCGGTCGGACATGTCGATGCAAAAGGCGCTCGCCTCGCCGCCCGTCTCGCGGCATTGCGCGACGACATCGCTCACCGATGCCTGGTTCATGTCGCATGCCACGACCGTTGCGCCTTCTTGCGCGAACTTCAGTGCAGTCGCCGCACCGATACCTTGCCCCGCTCCGGTGACGACCGCCACCTTGTTTCCCAGTCTCATGGTTCCGTTCTCGTTGATTGTGTCAGTCACGAGCGCATGCCCGCCGCATTGCCGTTGTCCATCGGAGTCGATGCGCCCGCTTCGCGCCGAATCGCTTTCGCGAACACCGGCACGAGCGCAAGGCCGAGCACCGATGCCGCGACGATCACCAGAAAGCCCGAATCGCTGCGGCCCGTGAAGGTTTCGGTCATGCCGAAGAGATACGGCCCGACGAAGCCCCCGATCAGGCCGATCGTATTGATGAACGCAAGCCCCGCCGCCGCCTGAATGCCCTGAAGGCGCTTCATCGCGATGGCCCAGTACGAGGGCAGCACGCCGCCGCCGAAGAATGCCGTGACGGCCAGCAGCACCATGCGCCCCGCCGGGTTCGCCGTCGCGATGAACGCGCAAGCGCCCGCGACGAGCCCCGCAGTCAGGATGCCGAGATACACGCAGTCGTTGCCATGACGGCGATGCAGGCGCGGCAGAATCAGCACGCCCAGCAGAAAACCGACGCCGACGCTCGCCGACAAGAGCCCCACGATGAACGGCGTCTGGATATGCATCTGCTGGATGATCGCGGGCGTGAAGAAGTACAGACCGACGAAGGCCACCTGATTCAGGAAATAAATCAGGCCGATGAGCACGGTCGTCGGCCGCTTCAGCGCGGCCAGCCAGTCCGCCGACGTGAGTTCCGGGTGCCCGTGCGTATCGATCACGGCGCGCGCTTCGAGCGCCTGCGCTTCTTCGGGCGTGAGCCAGCGCGCATCGCGCGGACGCTCCGGCAGCTTGAAGTACAGCAGCACGCCGGCGAGCACGCTCGGAATCCCTTCGATCATGAACATCCATTGCCAGCCATGCAGTCCGCCGATGCCGCCGAGCTGCATCAGCGCGCCGCCGATCGGATTGCCGAGCACGAGCGCGAGCGCCGGCGCGGTATAGATCCAGCCCACCGCGATCGGCCGGTCCTCCGGCGCGAACCACAGCGTCACCATGTACATGAGCGCGGGAAAGAGCCCCGCTTCGGCGATGCCGAGCAGTACGCGCAGCGCATAGAACGACCACTCGCCCTGCACGAACATCATGGCGGTGGAGAGGATGCCCCAGCTCACCGCGATGCGCGCGATCCAGCGCCTCGGTCCCACGCGATGCGCCGCGAGATTGCTCGGCACTTCGAGCAGCGCGTAGCCGATGAAGAAGATGCCCGAGCCGAGGCCGTATGCCGCCGCGCTGATGCCCACATCGGCGGCGAGCTGCATCTTCGCCAGCGCCACATTGGTGCGGTCGAGGAAGGACATGAAGTAGATCGCGCACATGAGCGGGATGAGCCGCAGCATTGCCGTGCGCGTCGCGGCGCGATGCAATGCGTCGATACTTGATTTGACGGTATCCATGTTGTCTCCGTTTGGATCGGCTGCTCTTGTCGTGCGATGGCAGCGTGGGTCGATTGATTGAGAAAGCGTCAGAGCGTGACCTTGTCGCGCCCCTTGAGACCGAGCATCGCGCGCGCATCGTCGGGCGTTGCGATGTCGAACGAAAGCGCTTCGAGAATGCGGCGGATCTTGCGCACCTGTTGCGCGTTCGATTCCGCCTTCACGCCCCTGGCGATATACACGCTGTCCTCGAGACCGACGCGCACGTTGCCGCCGAGGATGGCGCTCATGGTGACGAGCGGCATCTGATGACGCCCGGCGCCCAGCACCGAGAAGTGGTAGTTGTCGCGCCCGAACAGGCGATCCGCCGTCGCGCGCATGACGGTCATGTTCTCCGGGTCCGCGCCCATGCCGCCGAGAATCCCGAACACCGACTGGATGAAGAACGGCGGCTTCACGAGCCCCTGATCGACGAAATGCGCGAGATTGTAGAGATGGCCGAGGTCGTAGCATTCGAACTCGAAGCGCGTGCCTTTGCCGCCGAGTTCGAGCAGGATGTGCCTGATGTCCTTGAAGGTGTTGCGGAAGATCATGTCTTCCATGCCTTCCACGTAGTCCTTCTCCCAGCCATGCCGCCACGACGAAACCTTCGACGCGAGCGGATGAATCGAGAAGTTCATCGAGCCCATGTTGAGCGAGCACATCTCAGGCGCCGCGTGGAGCGGATAGGCGAGCCGCTCTTCGAGCGTCATGCGCGTGCTGCCGCCCGTCGTGATGTTGATGACCGCATCCGTCGCTTCGGCGATGGCGGGCACGAACTGCCGGAATACATCGGGGCTCGGCGTCGGACGGCCATCGGCGGGATCGCGCGCATGCAGATGGATGATCGCCGCGCCCGCCTCGGCCGCTTCGATCGCCTGATCGCGGATTTGCGCCGGCGTGATCGGCAAATGCTCCGACATCGTGGGAACGTGCGTCGCGCCGGTCACGGCGCATGAAATGATGACCTTGCGGTCTGCCTTGCTCATCTTTGCTGTCCTCGTCTCCATGCCTGCACTGGACCGTCCCGATGACGGACGGCGGCTTGTGACGGTCATATTATTGAGCTAGCATCCCTTTCGTAAGGTCATTTTCGGACACGCGGGAGTCCCGCGAGGACATTGTGAGTCTTGGGAGGACAGTCATGTCGGTCAACCGGCCACCGCTCAACGAGCGCATGTATGCGCCGTACAAGATCGCCGCGCTGGTGGAGGTGCTGGCCGCGCAGGGCATCGCGCCGGAGGACAGCCTGCGCGGCAGCGGCGTCAGCGTGGAGGCGTTGCAGGACGCGTCGGTGCTCACGTCCATCGGCCAATACGCGACCGTGTGCAAGAACGCCGTGTCGCTGTCGCGCGATCCGGCCACGCCGTTCAAGGTCGGCGGAAAGCTGCACTTGTCGGCTTACGGCATGTACGGATACGCGCTGATGTCGTGTCTTTCCCTGCGCGATTACTTCAAACTGGGCGTCAAGTACCATCGGCTGGCCACGCCGATGGTCGCGATCGAATGGACCGAATATCCGGACCGGATGGTCTGGACGTTTCCCGATGCTTTCATGTCGAGCCCGTCGCGCGAGTTGCGCGAATTCGTCATCGAGCAGCAGTACACGCAGCATGTCACGCATCTTCAGGATGTCGCGGGCGGCGTGTGTCCGCCGCTCAAGGCGTGCTTCTCGTATCCGGCGCCCGCGCATGCGAATATCTATCCGGACTATCTGGGCTGTCCGTGCTACTTCGATCAGGAGCAATGCGAGCTCATCTACGACAGCGCGATACTCGACCGCAAGCCGCAACTCGCGCATCAGCTCACTTCCACATTGCTGCAGGAAACATGCGACCGGCTGATCGGACAGGCGAAGACATCCAGTGGGGTATCGGGCGAGGTCTACCAGATTCTGATGAGCACGCCAGGCGTCTTTCCCGGCATGGAGGCGGTCGCGGAGACCATGCACATGACGACGCGCACGTTGCGGCGGCGGCTCGAAGCCGAAAGCACTTCGTTTCTCGCCATTGTCGACGACGTGCGGCGCTCGCTCGCGCTCGAGTATCTGAAGACGACCAAGATGAGCACGGACGATGTCGCGATGCTTCTCGGCTTCAGCGATACGGCCAATTTCCGGCGCGCGCTGAAGCGCTGGACGGGCAAGGGGCCCGGCGAACTGCGGGGTTGAAACGCGGGAGGCGAGCCGCCATTCAACGCGCGTAATAGATCGCAAGCCAGACGGTCGGCTCTTCGCCATGCGTCCACGCGACCCGATGCCGGCAATGCGGCTCGATCAGCACGTAGTCGCCCGGACGCATGTCGTGCAGCGTCGAGTCCTCTTCGAACTCGATCGCGGCCGCACCCGAAAGCAGCACGACCCATTCGGCGCGTGAGTCGTCGTACCAGAAGCCTTCGGGGCTCGCGTGCCCCATCGACACGATACGCTCCACGTTCAGGCGCTGCCCCGTGACGATCATGTCGATCCGCTCTTCGCCGCCGCCCTTCGCTTCGAAGCTGAACAGGTTACCCGTTTGAAGTTGCATGGCTCGACCTCACGTGAACTGTCGCTTCACCGGCGCGCGCGCCGTCATGACCCTCTCACCGCACCCACTCTCCAACCGTCTGCACCACGAGCCAGACATTCGCCGCGCTGATCACCGCAAACAGCGCCCACGCGACGAGCTTCATGTGCGGCCTGTTCGCGAACGCGCCCATCAGAGCGCGATCGCTCGTCATCCGGATCAGCGGATATAGCGCGAACGGCAACTGCAGACTCAACACGACCTGGCTCGCCACGAGCAGCTTCCCGACCGCGCCATTGCCCATCACATACACGCCGATCAACGCCGGCACGAGCGCGAGCGCCCGCGTGATGAAGCGCCGCTGATAACACGGAATCTTCAGCCGCAGGAACCCTTCCATGATGACCTGCCCCGCGATCGTTCCGGTAAAGGTCGAACTCTGCCCTGAAGCGAACAGCGTCACCGCGAAGAGAATCGCCGCGAGCCCCGTCCCGACGATAGGCGCAAGCAGCTTATAAGCGTCCTCGATTTCGGTGACTTGCGTATGCCCCGTCGCATGAAACGCCGACGCGGCAAGAATCAGGATAGCCGCATTGATCAGCAACGCAAGCGCGAGCGACACGATGGTATCGAGCCGCGAAAGATTGATCGCCGACGCGAGGCTCTTCGCATCGCGATCGACCACCCGCGTCTGCACGATCGACGAATGCAGATACAGGTTATGCGGCATCACGGTCGCGCCGAGAATCCCGATCGCGAGATAAAGCGGCTCGCGATCGCTCAACGCATGGATCGACGGCACGAGCCCCGCCGCGACCGAAGGCCAATGCGGCTTCACGAGCGCGAGCTCGACGACATAGCCCACGCCGATCGTCGCGATGAGCCCGAGCATGATCGCTTCGAGATCGCGAAAGTTCTTGCCCTTCAGGCCCAGCACGATGAGCGTGTCGAACGCGGTGAGCACGACGCCCCACATCAGCGAGACGCCGAACAGCAAGTGAAACGCGAGCGCGCCGCCGAGCACTTCCGCCAGATCGCACGCGATGATCGACAACTCCGCGAGCATCCATTGCACATTCGCGACCGGCTTCGCATAGCGCTCGCGCGATAGCTGCGCGAGGTCTTTCCCCGTGACGATGCCAAGACGCATCGAGAGACATTGCAGCACCATCGCCGCGAGACTCGACAGCAGGACGACGAAGAGCAGGCTATAGCCATAGCGCGATCCGGCTTCGATATCCGTCGCCCAGTTGCCGGGGTCCATATAGCCGATGGAAATGAGCAGGCCCGGCCCCGCGAACTGCAATAGCTTCTTCCAGAGCGGCGCGCCCTGCGCAACAGCGACGGAGCCTTTGACTTCGGATGGGCAGAACGGCGCGGTGGCCGTGGTCGGCAGATTGAACGGCAATTTATCGGTTCCTGATGCGGTATCGGGACAGCCCATGACGCGCGCAACGAACCTTGCGCAATGTTCTTCCAGGCAACTTACAAAACACCTCACGCGGGCGAGTCTATCACCGGCCGTGCGCGATCACAGACGCCCCCGCGACGGCTTCGCAGCACGTTCGGCGCACGCACCAATCTGACCAAAGGGTCATCTGATCGCCAGCATGTCGTCACCGTACGACAAATAGAATCGAGGGGTGGCTGTGGTGGCCGTGCCGACGCTGCAAATCGCGCAACCGCACGCCGCGTTCATCCTTCACTCGCATGAGGAGTACGCCATGAAACTGGTCACACGCATCGCCGTTATCGCGCTCGCCGCCGCGCCGCTCGCCGCGCTCGCGCAAAGCGAGGGCCTCACCCGCGCCCAAGTCAAGCAGGACCTGCAGCGCGTCGAGCAAGCCGGCTACAACCCGTCCGAGCGCGACGCGTTCTATCCGGACAACATCCAGGCCGCGGAACAAAAGGTGCAATCCTCAACGGCCTACGGTTCATCATCCGATGGTTCGTCCGCGTCAGGGCAACCCGCGATGCAGCAGAACTCGCAATAGCGCTTCATCGGTCCTGCCAATGAGACACGCGCGGCTCCCGCCGCCCGCGAACGATCCCGCGCCGTCTCCATTGCCCTCTCTCTTCGTTCCGTTTCGCGCGATCGTTCCATTCATCCCTGCTCCAGGCGAAGCGCGCTCATACCGACAACCTACAATCGCGAAGCGGCTGCTCGCACAGCACGCCCGCGTAGAGCCGCGTTCATCCCATCATTCGCATGAGGAGTCCGCCATGAAGCTTGTCACGCGCATTGCTCTCTTCGCTCTCTTCCCTCTCTCCGCCGCGCCTCTCGCCGCGCTCGCTCAATCGGGCGGACCCACGCGCCAGCAAGTCCGCGAAGATCTGGTGCAGGCCGAGAAGGCCGGCTACCGTCCCGGAGAAAACGACGGCCGATATCCCGGCACCTTCCTCGACATCAAGGAAGGCATCTACACAGGCGCGAGCGTCTATCGCATGCAGCCGGGTTATCCGAACCTCGCTCCCAATGCTGAAAGTTATCTGCGCTGAAGCGTAACTATTCCCGTCATGTTCGAAAGATGCGCGCGGCCCTGACCGCGCGCTTTCGTATGCTTGCTTTCAAAACGCCTAATCTGACGAAAGCGCCATATTCACGCCATATTGTCGTTGGTGCCCGGCCACTACCATAGCGACACTGATGGCGAACCGCACGCCTCGCTCCGTCATTGCGTCCCGCGCGCCGCATTCGTCTCACTCGCAGCGCCCTTCCCCAGCATCTTCCGAACGACTCAATGTGGATAGTCAACGTTGCGCTCAAGCGGCCTTACACGTTCATCGTGATGGCCATCATGATTCTGCTGGCAACACCCTTCGTCCTCGTGACGACGCCAGTGGACGTGCTTCCCGAAATCGATATTCCCGTCGTCAGCATCATCTGGAATTACACGGGCCTTTCCGCGCAGGACATGGCCAATCGCATCACGTCGGTCAACGAGCGCAGCCTCACGACCACGGTGAACAACATCGAGCATATCGAGTCGCAATCGCTGCAAGGCATTGCGATCATCAAGCTCTTTCTGCAACCGACGGCCAATATTCAAACCGCGATCGCGCAGACGGTCGCCGTCGAGCAGGCGCAACTCAAGCAGATGCCGCCGGGCGCGACGCCGCCGCTCGTCATCAGCTATTCGGCGTCGAGCATTCCCGTGATCCAGCTCGGACTTTCTAGTCCAAGGCAGTCGGAGCAGGACCTCAACGACACCGCGCTCAACTTCCTGCGCCCGCAACTCGTGACGATTCCCGGCGCGGCCGTGCCCTACCCTTATGGCGGCAAGACGCGGCTCATCTCCGTCGATCTCGACACGCGCGCGCTGCTCGCCAAAGGACTCACGCCGACGGACGTCGTGCAGGCCGTCAACGCGCAGAACCTGATCCTGCCGACTGGCACCGCGAAAATCGGCCCGAAGGAATACACGATCAACATGAACGGCTCGCCCACGACGGTCGCGGGCCTGAACGATATTCCCGTGCGCACGATCAACGGCGCGACGACTTACCTGCGCGAGGTCGCTCACGTGCGCGACGGCTTCTCGCCGCAGACCAACATCGTGCGGCAGGACGGGCATCGCGGCGTACTGATCTCGGTGCTGAAGAACGGCAATGCGTCGACGCTGTCCATCGTCAACACGCTGAAGGATCTCCTGCCGCAAGCGCGCGCCTCGCTGCCGCCCGATCTCAAGATCAGCGCGCTCTTCGATCAATCGGTGTTCGTGAAGGCCGCCGTGCAGGGCGTGGTGCGCGAGGCGCTGATCGCCGCGGCGCTCACCGCCGCAATGATCCTGCTCTTTCTCGGCAACTGGCGCAGCACCTGCATCATCGCGATCTCGATACCGCTCTCGATTCTCTCGTCGCTGATCGTGCTGCACGCGCTCGGTCAGACCATCAACATCATGACGCTCGGCGGCCTCGCGCTCGCGGTCGGCATTCTCGTCGACGATGCGACCGTGACGATCGAGAACATCGAGCGGCATCTGCACATGGGCACCAATCTGCACGATGCGATTCTCGAAGGCGCAGGAGAAATCGCGGTGCCTGCGCTCGTGTCGACGTTATGCATTTGCATCGTGTTCGTGCCGATGTTCTTTCTCACAGGCGTCGCGCGCTATCTCTTCGTGCCGCTTGCCGAAGCGGTCGTCTTCGCGATGCTCGCGTCGTACATTCTGTCGCGCACGCTCGTGCCGACGCTCGCGATGCTCCTGATGGGCCACGCGCACGCGCACGCGCCCGATGCGAAGGCGAAGCCGAATCCTTTCATGCGGCTGCACCGCCGTTTCGATCGCGGCTTCGAGCGCATGCGCGGCGCGTATATCGTGATTCTGTCGAGCCTGCTCGTGCGCAGGCGTCTTTTCGCTGCGCTCTTTCTGGGCTTCTGCGTGTTATCGGCCGGCCTCGTGTTCGTGCTTGGCGAGGACTTCTTTCCGAGCGTCGACGCGGGCGATATCCGCATGCACATGCGCGCCCCGACTGGCACGCGCATCGAGGAAACCGCGCGCCTCGCCGATGAAGTCGAAAAGGTCGTGCGCCAGGTCGTGCCGCAAGACGAGCTCGCGACGATACTCGATAACCTCGGCCTGCCTTATAGCGGCATCAATCTGTCGTACAGCAACGCAGGCACGATCGGCACGCTCGACGGCGAGATTCAGGTCGCGTTGAAACCCGATCACGCGCCGACTCAAAACTACATCGACGAATTGCGCGCGCTTCTCCCGCGCCGCTTTCCCGGCGTCGAGTTCTTCTTTCAGCCCGCCGATATCGTCACGCAGATTTTGAACTTCGGTCTGCCCGCCGCCATCGACGTGCAGATTCAAGGGCAGAACGGGCAAGCGAACTTCGAGGTCGCGAGCAGGCTGATGAAGCAGATTCGCATGATTCCCGGCAATGTCGACACCCACATCCAGCAGAAGCTCGACGAGCCCGCGATCGACCTGCAAATGGACCGCACGCGCCTGCAGCAACTCAATCTCTCCGCGAGCAATGTCGCGCAGAACGTGCTCGTCTCGCTGTCGGGCAGCTCGCAAACCGCGCCGGGATTCTGGTTCAATCCGCGCAACGGCGTCGAGTACAACCTCGCTGTGCAGACGCCGCAGTATCAGGTCTCGTCGATCGACGAGCTGCTGCGCACGCCCGTGTCCGCATCGCTCAACGGGCCCACGCAACTGCTCGGCAATCTCGTGCGCCTCTCGCCGCAGACGCAGTTCGCGGTGGTCACGCACTACAACATCCGGCCCGTGATCGATCTCTTCGTGAGTGTGGAAGGGCGCGATCTCGGCGGCGTCGCGCGGCAGGTGAATCATCTCGTCGATGAAGCGCGCAAGACGCTTCCCCGCGGCACCCAGATCGTCGTGCGCGGACAGGTCGAAACGATGCGCACGTCCTTCCTCGGCCTTGGCTTAGGCGTCGCGATGGCGATCGTGCTCGTGTATCTGCTGATCGTCGTGAACTTCCAGTCGTGGATCGATCCGCTCATCATCGTGAGCGCATTGCCCGCGGCGCTCGCGGGCATCATCTGGATGCTCTTTCTCACCGGCACGCATTTGAGCGTGCCCGCGCTCACCGGCGCCATCATGACAATGGGCGTCGCCACGGCGAACAGCATCCTGATGGTGTCGTTCGCGCGGCAACGGCTGAACGCGGGCATGCCGCCGCTCACCGCCGCGCTCGAAGCCGGCGCGAGCCGCATCCGTCCCGTGCTGATGACCGCGTTCGCGATGATCATCGGCATGGTGCCGATGGCGCTCGGTCTCGGCGAAGGCGCCGAGCAGAATGCGCCGCTCGGCCGCGCGGTCATCGGCGGCCTTCTGTTCGCGACGGTTTCCACGCTCTTTTTCGTGCCGCTCGTCTTCGCGGGCATTCACGCGCGTCTCGCGCGGCGCGCCGCGCGCAAGAACGTGCGCGGCGCATGAACACGACAGCGGCCAACACTGACTTCACAGCATTTCGACGAACATGACCGAAAAGAACCACGCATCGCTTGCGATTCCCGCACGCGACCCGAACGAAGGGCCCGCGCTGCCGCCGCGCAATGCCGAATGGAAGCGCGCGAAGATCGCGCTCGTCATCGTGCTCGCGCTGCTTGCTATCGGCGCGGCGCGCACTGTCGTCACCGACGCGCTGCATAACCGCTCGATGGCGGCGCGCACGCAGCAGAACGCGCAGCAATATGTGAATGTCGTGCAGCCGGCGCAAACGGACGGCGGCGGCGAAACGACGCTGCCCGGCACGCTGCGCGGCTTCGTCGAATCGCCGATCTATGCGCGCGCAACGGGTTATCTACTGCACTGGTATGTCGATATCGGCACGCGCGTGAAGCAAGGCCAATTGCTCGCCGATCTCGATACGCCCGAGATCGATCAGGAACTCGCACAAGCGGTCGCGCAGCGCGACCAGACCGCGTCGAGCCTCGGCCTTGCGAAGAGTTCGCTGGAACGCTGGCAACAACTGCGTCAACGCGATGCCGTGTCTCAGCAGGAACTCGACGAACGTCAAAGCACATTCAACCAGGACGTCGCGAACCTCGCCGCCGCCGATGCCAACGTGAAGCGTCTGCGTCAGCTCGAATCGTTCAAGCGCATCGTCGCGCCGTTCGCTGGCGTCGTCACGCAGCGCAATGTCGATGTGGGCGATCTCATCGATGCGGGCAGCGGCACGAGCCGCGCGCTCTTCGCGCTCGCCCAGTCGGATCCGTTGCGCGTGTTCGTGCAGATGCCGCAGGCGTATGCGCAGAACGTGGCGGTCGGACAGGATGTCGCCGTCTCGCAAGCCGAACTGCCGGGCGAGCAGTTTCACGGCAAGATCACGCATATCTCCGGCGCGATCGACGTGCCCACGCGCTCGCTGCAGATCGAAGTGACGCTGCCCAATCCCGATGGCCGACTGCGCCCCGGCGCGTATGTGCAAGTCGCGCTGTCCGCAACGGCGCATGCGCGCCTGCTCGTGCCGGGCAATGCGCTGCTGTTTCGCTCGGAAGGACCGCGTCTCGCCGTCGTCGATACGAGTGGACACGTGCATCTCCACAAGATCGTGATCGCGCAGGATCTCGGTCAATCGCTCGAAATCGAGAGCGGCATCGAGGCGAGCGACAAAATCATCATCAACCCGAGCGATTCGATCGCGGACGGCGATCATGTCGTCATCGCGCCGCACGGGCCGCAACAGCCCGCGCCGGGCAACAAGGCCGCATCATGAAAGCCGCGCTTTGCATCATGCTCGTGCCGATGCTCGCGGCCTGCACCGTCGGGCCCGACTATCGTCGGCCCGTCGCGGAGACACCGCCGACATGGAAGACCGATTCATACTGGCGCGTCGGCGAGCCTTCGCATGCGCCGCTCGCGCTCGATTGGTGGCAAGGCTTCGACGACGCCACGCTGAATACGCTCGAAACGCAGGCGCTCGCGCAAAACCAGACGCTCGCCGCTGCGAGCGCGCATTACGCGCAGGCGCGCGCGACCCTCGCGCAGACTTCCGCGCTCGCGCTGCCCGAAGTCGATCTCGGCGCGAACGCATCGCGTTCGCGCATTTCGAGGAATCGCCCGGTCAACAACTACGCGACGCCGAACAGCTCGACCGTGCAGAACGATCTGAAGCTCGCGCCGACCGTCAATTACGACATCGATCTCTTCGGCCGCATCCGGCGCGAAGTGGAAGGCGCGCGCGCATCGGCGGATCAATCGCGCGACGATCTGGCGAACGCGCGGCTCGTGCTCACGACCGATCTCGCCAGCGATTACTTTTCGATGCGCGAGTTCGATGCCGAAATCGACGTGCTGAACCGCTCTGTCGATCTGCAGATGAAAGCGCTCGACTACGTGAAGGCGCAGCATGATCTGGGCGCGGTGTCCGGTCTCGATGTGCTGCAGCAACAGGCGCTGCTCGACCAGACACGCGTGCAGGCGCAATTGCTTTTGAATCAGCGCGCGCAATTCGAACATGCGATCGCCGCGCTCGTGGGCACGCCCGCGCCGCAATTCTCCATCGCGCGCGAACTGAACGAGCGCCCGCTTCCGCCGATACCGCTCGGCGTGCCGAGCGATGTGCTGCAGCGCAGGCCCGATGTCGCATCGGCCGAACGCGCGATGGCCGCGGCCAATGCGCAGATCGGCGTTGCGAAAGCGGCGTTCTTTCCGAGCCTCACGCTGAACGGCACCATCGGTTGGGAAAGCACCGCGCTTTCCAGCCTCATTTCGGCGCCGAGCCTGTTATGGACCATCGGCACGATGGCGAGCCAGGTCGTGTTCGATGGCGGACGGCGCGCCGCCGCCGTCGATTTCGCGAACGAAGGCTATGTCGCGGCGGTCGCGAACTATCGGCAAACGGTGCTCGGCGCGTTTCAGCAAATGCAGGACGGCATCGTCGGACTGTCGGTGCTCGATGGCGCGGCGAAGCAATCACACGCGGCGGTCGAAGATGCGCAACGCCTGCTGTCGCTCGCGAACGATCGTTATTCGGGCGGCCTCGTCGCCTATCTCGACGTCATCACCGCGCAGCAGCAATTGCTCACGAGCGAGCGTCAGGACGTGCAGATTCGCGGGCAGCAGCGCACGGTGTCGGTCGCGCTCGTGAAAGCATTGGGCGGCGGCTGGGACGTGCATGACGCGACGCACGATGGCGAAGAAGTTGCGAATGCAACCGATAGGCCGACGCCGCGCTGACACGGAACGAAATCAAGCAGGAAGGCTGCGAGGCTCGTATAGTAAGCAGTTGAACAACACGGTAAACACACACTGAACGCGCACAGGTGCCAGGCATGAAAGTCCTGATAGTCGAAGACGAACACAAAGTGGTGGACTACCTGCGCTCGGGCCTGACCGAGCAGGGCTGGGTCGTCGATGTCGCGATGGACGGCGAGGAAGGCACGCATCTCGCCATTGAATACGACTACGACGTGATCGTGCTCGACGTGATGCTGCCAAGACGCGACGGCTTCGCGGTGCTGAAGGCGTTGCGCATGCAGAAGTCGACGCCGGTCATCATGCTCACCGCGCGCGATCACATCAATGATCGCGTGCGCGGCTTGCGCGAAGGCGCGGACGACTATCTGACCAAGCCGTTCTCCTTCCTCGAGCTCGTCGAGCGATTGCATGCGCTCGCGCGCCGCACGCGCGCGCAGGAATCGACGCTCATTTCCGTCGGCGATCTGTATGTCGATCTGATCGGACGCCGCGCAACGCGCGACGGCGTGCGGCTCGATCTCACCGCGAAGGAGTTCCAGCTGCTTTCGGTGCTCGCGCGCCGTCACGGCGACATTCTCTCGAAGACCGCGATCACCGAGCTCGTCTGGGAAGTCGATTTCGAAAGCCATACGAATGTCGTCGAAACGGCGATCAAGCGCCTGCGCGCGAAACTCGACGGACCGTTCCGCACGAAACTGCTGCATACCGTGCGCGGCATGGGCTATGTGCTCGAAGTGCGCGAAGCCCGCGATACGCGCGAAGCAAGGGAAGACGCGAGACCATCATGAACACGAAGTGGGCGTCGTTGCCGCAGCATGAGGCGCGCGAGCCGCGCACGCAGCGCTCCATTTCACGGCGCCTTGCCGTGATGTTCGCGCTCGTCGCGCTGTTCGTGTTTTCGCTCGTCGGCTCGGGCTTGTTTCTCGTGCTGCGCGTGCAACTCGAGCAGCACTTGCGCGATTCGCTCGACAATCGCGCGGAGATCGCACGGCTCATCGTCACCCACGTATCGAATCCGGACAAATGGAAGATCGCGAAAGAGAAGCTCGCGGACATCACGCCGCGCGACGGCTCCACGCTCTTCGCCGTATCGAGCAACGATCCGCGCTATGAATACGGCGCGCCGCCCGCAGGCCGCGTCGTCAAGCGCGTGATGGGCGGCTATGCGCGCTTCCGCCCCGCGGACCACGCGTACGACATGCTCATGACCACGCTGACGATCCCGCCGAATGCGGACCGTCCGCCCTTGCAGCTGTTCGTCGCGATCGACTGTTCGCCGAATGTCCACACGATGCGCGCGTTCGGCCTCGCGCTCGCGGCGTTGATGGCGCTCGCAACCGTCGCCGTGCTGGTGCTGAGCTATTCGGTCGCGCGCCTCGGTCTCGCGCCGCTCACGCGGCTCACGCGCGATGCATCGAAGCTGAGCCCGAACAACCGCTCGCAGCGCCTCAACACGCGCGCGCTGCCGATGGAGCTGGAAGATCTCGCGAAGTCCTTCAACGGCGCGCTCGAACGGCTCGATCACGCCTACGGAAGGCTCGAATCCTTCAATGCCGATGTCGCGCACGAACTGCGCACGCCGGTCACGATACTTATCGGCCAGACGGAAGTGGCGTTGACGCGCGATCGTTCCATCGAAGAATTGCGTCATACGTTGCAATCGAATCTCGAAGAGTTCGAGCGCGTGCGCGCGATCATCAACGACATGCTGTTCCTCGCGCGTGCCGATCAGGGTGAGCGCGCGACGGGGCTCGTCGAAGTATCGCTCGCGGCGGAGGTCAGCCGCACGCTGGAGTTTCTGGAGATTCCGCTGGAAGAAGCGCGGGTCAGCGCAGTGGCGAGCGGCGATGCGCGCGCCTTCGTCAACACGTCGCTGTTCGGGCGCGCGCTGTCCAATCTCGTGATGAACGCGATCCAGCACTGCCCGCCGAATGCGACCATCTCCGTATCGATCACGCGCGAGCACGGGCGCATCCGCATCGCGGTGGCGAATCCCGGCGAGCCCATTCAGCCGCATGTGATGGCGCATCTCTTCGACCGCTTCTATCGCGCGGAAAGCTCGCGCACGAACAGCCGCGAGAATCACGGCCTCGGCCTCGCCATCGTGAAGGCGGTGGCGGAGATGCATCGCGGCACGGTGTCGGCGACGAGCGAGAACGGCATCAACACGTTCTCGTTCTCGGTCGCGCGTTTCGGCAACGAGCCGCGGCGCGCGGAGGACGTGGCGTTGCCGGTGCCGCCGGTCGTCGAGACGAAGTCCGCCGCGACGTGAAGGCGTTCGTCACTGACAGAAATATTCGTCCGATGCCGCGACCGGCGCCTCTGCCGTCGCCGGCTTGAAATGACTGTATTTGCGGTACGTCTTGCCGTTCACCGTCACGGACTCCGCCGCTTCCGTCTCGCCCGAGCTCGATGCGATCGCACTGCTGTGCGCCTGCACATTGCCGTTGCTCCAGCTGCTCGCGCGCGCGAATGATCCGCCCTTCGACGTATCGGTCTTGCTTTCCGTCGAGATCGCGTTCGTCACGGGATTGCCGAAGCCCTTCGTATCGATCGACGATTTCGGCGGCTCATAACCCCACTTCGACGTGAGCGTGCTCATGTCGATTACCTGCGGCTTCCAGCCGATCACCTTCGGGCCGATCGCGAGCGGCGACAGTTCCACCGCGACGATCTGCGTGCCGCGCCGCGCCACGAGCAGGCACTTGCCGCCCGATGTCTGCAGCGGTACATAGCCGCTTGACGGCAAGAGCGCGAGCGCCTGCGCATCAGGCATCGACTGCACGCCGACCGGGTTCGCGGCCCAGATCACGCCGGCGCTCACATCGGCGCGCGCGCTCATCGGCATCATCGAGACCATCGCACTCGCCGCGAGCGCGATGGCCGCCGTTTTCATCTGACTCTTCATCGCATGCCTCAGCGGGAAAACGAGGGTTGACTCTCCGGGACCAGTCTTTCAGAGCCAACCCTTCAAAGGGAGAGACGCCCTGATTGCTCAGACGCGTCTCTTCTGCTCCACCGCGCCACTCTGCCAGTGGACGTGCAGCTTCCTCACTGCACCAGCGAGACTTCGATCTTTTCGCCGATGGGCGCGCTCGCCACTTCGACGCCAGCCGTGTCCGCAGCCTGATCGTACATCCGGGCCGCGACCGGCGTGGGTTGCGCCACCTGCTTCGCGGGTGCCGGTTGTGCCTGCTTGGGCGCGTCCTGGCTCTTCAGGTTGACCTCCGGATTGTTCGCGGCCGTCACCGGCAGGCCGAGGCGCGCGCGGATCAGCGGATCGCGAAACTTCTCGTCATCCGACAGCACCGCGTCCGCGCCCGACTTCGCGAGCGGCGCGGTCGTGCCCGGGCACAGATGGCCCGTGGATTCGACCGCGCGGCGGTTCGCTTCGCTCTGGCACAGCAGCGCGAGCGCGACATCCGTCAGGCCCATCGCGCGGAATTCGCGTGCATCGAGGCGGCGCACGCAAGCCTGATCGACGAGCGTCGTGCCGCCGGTCGCGCCGAAGCCCGTGATCGACAGGCCGAAGCTCGCCGAGCCCATGCAGGTATCGGAAAGCGTCGTCGTCAATGCGGGGGCGGCGATCGCCGGCGTCGTGCGCACCGAGTACGAGCTCTGGTTGTAATCGACCGTGGTGCGCGTATCGAACGCGCTCGTGCCGGGGCCGCTGGTGGCCGCCTTGCCGGTCGCATCCGTGCCGCTGCTTGCGCCGGTGCCGCTCGCGCCCGTGCTCGAGTTCGCGAGGGCCGGCATCGTCAGCGAGATGTTGACGTTCGACGAGCCGCCCTGCGCCGACGAACGGCCGCCGTTCGCGTTCGCGACACCGAGGCCGCCCACCGAAGAAGAATTGGAACTGGTGTTGGCCGTCGAGTTCGCCGACGTGCCGATATTGTTCAGGCTGGAGCCGCCGCCCTGGCCGATGCCCGTCGAAGTCGAGCCCGAGATCGAACCCGACGTGGAATTGGACGTTGTGTCAGCGTGGGCAAGTTGCGCGGCGCAAAACAGGACCGCGCATGCCAGTTGCAAAGTGGTCTTCTTCATTATGGTTCTCCGGAAAGAAAGGGGAACGCCACAGCGCATGACGGTCCCGGACGACTTAGAGTTTTTTTATGGGTTTCGGCAAAGGCGGTGTCCGAGAAGCACATGCCTCATCATGACGCCGCCTCCGCCGTGGCTCGCGGGCCGGCTTAACGCCAGCCGCCGCCGAGCTTGCTCCATGCATTGGCCGCTGCATCCGCGCCCGAGACACCGCCCGCTTGCGCGTTGCCGTGACCGAAGCCGCTCACGTTCGACGTGTTGCTGTGGCTCGTCGTGGCGTTGGTGGCGTTGCCCGTCGCGCCGAACAGGTTGCCGGCGACCGATTGCGCGTTGCCGTTGGCCGTGCCGTAGTTGGTGGCGGTGAAATGCCCGAAGCCCGAGACCGAAGCGGAGGTCGTGCCGCCCGAGGTCGAGCTCGAGCTGGAGTTCGTGGTCGTGGCCATTGCGCCGACGGAGACGAACGAGAGCAGTGCAGCAGCGATCAGAGTGCGTTTCATGATTTGCATTCCTTATCGAATCAGTAAGATTGGATTTCGTTGTTTTCTCTTCGAACCACGGCTATACCGATTTCGGAGAGCGAACCCCGTTGCGGGCGAAGTCCGCCGTCCGTCGCCGGCTGCTTAGCGCCAGCCGCCGCCGAGCTTGCTCCAGGCGTTCGCCGCAGCGTCGGCGCCCGAGACGCCCGTTGCCGTCGAACCGCCGAAGCCCTTGCCGCCAACCGACGACGTGTTGATATGGCTGGTCGTGGCGTTGGTCGTGTTGCCCGTCACGTTGTAGCCCTTGCCAGCCGTCGCCGATGCGTGGCCGTTGGCGATGCCGGCGTCGGTCGCGGTGAACGAGCCGAAGCCGTACACGGCCGCTGCAGTCGTGCCGCCCGAGGACGAGCTCGAGCTGGAGTTCGTTCCCGTTGCGAAAGCAGCGGCGGAAACGAGCGAGAGAGCGGCGGCGGCTGCGATCAGTTTGCGTTGCATGGTGAAGTCTCCAAAAGTAGGCGCACAGTCGATTCCAGCTACATCGCGCCGGGACGTAGCAGGCACAGCAAGAAACCGTTTTCGTTAGCAATCCTATTTCAACTGCCTGATCGAAATTCGCTTTGGTGAACCTGAGCGAAAATCAGCGGGCGTGCGAAACAGGATGCGCGTCAGGCGCGGGCCAACGAGATCAGAGGCGGTAAGAAGCGCGAACGCCGCGGACTTCGATCAGGCGAAGTCGCCGTTCGTGCATGAGGTCGAGACTGGGTTGTGACGGAAGGTCTGTGTCCGTCGAGCGGATCACGGCGCGCTGGCCTTCCGCTCTGTCGATTTGCTTTGCGTTGTTCTTCATTGCAATCCCCGTATCACTTCTTATGATGTTTTCAGGCATGTGGTCTTTACTTAATGCCTGTTGTTTTGAAGTGACTTTACGGAAGATGAGCGGGGCGAAGCGTGGGAGAACCCACACTAGACTTCACGTGATAACAAATCGTAAGAAATTTGGTTGGGAAGCGCTCATATCCCAGGACGGGAGGGCCGAAGGCCTCTGTTTTCGCGGGTTTTCACGGACACGCGCGCATGGCGCGAGCGCATCAAAACAAAAACGCGGGCGACATTGCGCCCGCGTTCGTGCAATAGGCCACGCTGACGTCAGACCGTGCTGAGACGCGCCATCTCCGTTTCGACGATGAGCTTCTTCAGCTCCGGCACGCACGATCCGCAATTGCCGCCCGCCTTCAGGCAAGACGTGATTTCCGCGGCCGTCTTCAGCCCCTTGTCGAGGATCGCGTTGCATATCGTGTTGCGCCCGACACCGAAGCACGAGCACACCGTCGGCCCGGTGTCCTCGCCCTTCGCGGCAGGCTGACCGAGCAGGAGGCTCGCGCGGTCTTCGTCGTCGAGACGGTCTTTCTCGAAGAGCGTCGCGAGCCAGGCGCGCGCGGGCAGATCAGGACGCTCCGAGATGAACACGCAACTCTCGATGCGATCGTCGACTACATGCGCCGCGCGATACACGCCCGCGCTCTTGTCCTCGTATTCGATCCAGTCCGCATGATGATCGTCAATGCGAAAGAGCGCTCGCGCCCAGTCGTGGTGATCGTCATGCGATGCATCGAAGCGATTACGCCCGGCCATCTCGTAGCGCACGAAGCGCGCGCCATGCACCCGTGTCCAGTGCGTGACCATGTCGAGATCGGGCACGGCGCGCGAGAGCGAAAATCCATGCCACGTGACGTGGAATTTCTCCACGGCGACAGGCGTGTGCTTGAACTCCGGCTCACCCGACACGGGATCGACGACGGGGTTCACCACTGCGCCGACGCGCGCATCGGAGGCCACCTGATCGTTCCAGTGAATCGGCACGAACACGCTGCCGCGCGGCATGCCGCCGCCATGCTGCACGCGCGCGATCATCGAGCCCCAGCGGCTCGATACGCGCGCCAGCTCGCCTTCACGCACGCCGCATGCGAGCGCGTCTTGCGGATGCATGTCGATGAACGATTCGCCGATGTGCCCCGCGAGCTTCGCGGAACGCCCCGTGCGCGTCATCGTGTGCCATTGATCGCGCACGCGGCCCGTGTTGAGCACGAGCGGATAGTCTTCGTCCGGCGCGTTGACGGGCGCGCGCGGCGGTGTCGCGACAAAGCGTGCGCGGCCATCCGCATGACTGAAGCGGCGCGCTTCGAAGAGCCTCGCGGTGCTGCCTTCCTCAGCGTTGCGCAGCGGCCATTGCGTCGGCTGCAACGCATCGTACGCGGCGCGATCGAGACCGCTCAGGCCACCGATGTCGAACGCGCGATGCACGCCGCCCGACACATCGTTGCCATCGTTACGCCAGGCGCTCAGGCGCGCGTGCTCGTCGAAGATCTCGTGCGGGCCCGCGAAATCGAAGCCGTCGAAGCCCATGCGTTGCGCGACATCGCAGATGATGCGCCAGTCCGCGCGCGCGTTGCCCGGCGCCGGAATGAACGCGCGCTGACGCGAGATGCGCCGCTCCGAGTTCGTCACCGTGCCGTCCTTTTCGCCCCAGCCGAGCGCGGGCAGGAGCACATCGGCAAATGCGTTGGTATCCGTCTTCTCGATGATGTCCGATGCCACCACGAGCTCGCACTTCGCGAGCGCGCGCTTCACGCGATCGCCGTCGGGCAGGCTCACCACCGGATTCGTGCCCATGATCCACACGGCCTTCACGCGGCCCGCTTCGATCGCATCGAACAGTTCGACGGCCTTCAGGCCCGCGCGCTGAGCCACGACCGGCGAGTTCCAGAATGTCTGCACGATCTCGCCGTGCAGCGGATCGCCGAATTCCAGATGCGCGGCAAGCGTGTTCGAGAGACCGCCGACTTCGCGGCCGCCCATCGCGTTCGGCTGGCCGGTGAACGAGAACGGCCCCATGCCCGGCTTGCCGATGCGTCCCGTCGACAGATGACAGTTGATGATGCTGTTGACCTTGTCCGTGCCCGCGCTCGACTGGTTCACGCCTTGCGAATACACGGTCACGACGCGCTCGGTGCGCGCGAACAGCCGATAGAACGCCATCAGGTCGTGTTGATCGAGCTTGCAGTCTTTCGCGGTTTGCGCGAGGTCCGAAGGCCCGGCAGCGGCGAGCGCCGCATCGAATCCATTGGTGTGGGAATCGACGAACGAAGCATCCGTTGCGCCGTGTTCCGCGAGGAATGCGAGCAGGCCATTGAAGAGGCGCACGTCGCTGCCGGACTTGAGCGGCAGATGCAGGTCCGCCATTTCGCACGTCGCGGTATGCCGCGGGTCGATCACGACGATCTTCACTTCCGGCCGCTGCTCCTTCATCTTCACGATGCGCTGAAAGAGAATCGGATGACACCACGCCGTGTTCGATCCGACCAGCACGATGAGGTCCGCGAGCTCGAGATCCTCATAACTCATTGGCACGAGGTCTTCGCCGAACGCGCGCTTGTGCCCCGCCACCGACGACGACATGCAAAGCCGCGAGTTCGTATCGATGTTCGCGCTGCCGATATAGCCCTTCATCAGCTTGTTGGCGACGTAATAGTCTTCGGTGAGCAACTGGCCCGACACGTACAGCGCGACCGCATCCGGACCATGCTCGGCGATGATGCGCGAGAAGCCGCTCGCGACCGTGCCGAGCGCGTCGTCCCATGATGCATCGGTGAGCGCGCCCGTGCGCGGGTCGCGCAGTTTCGGTTCGAGCAGGCGGCCTTCGAGTCCGACCGTATCGCCGAGCGCCGAGCCCTTCACGCACAGACGCCCGAAGTTCGATGGATGCGCTTCATCGCCCGCGATCGTGACTTCGGTCGCGCTCTTGGGCGTCGCCTCGACGCCGCAGCCGACACCGCAGTACGGGCACGTGGTTTTGACGGAAGGCGTATGAACCGGAATGATGGGGATGCTCACGTTTGAATTTCCTTGCCTTGCTTCAGGCTTCGCAAAGCGTCTTGCCGAACAGAAGCTTGCCGCGCAGATGCGAAACATCCGTGCGGCTCTGAATCAGATCGAAGTACCAGCCGCCGTCTTTCACGTCACCATACAGCACGGCGCCGATCAGGCGTCCGGCCTGCAGCACGAGCCGCTTGTACACGCCGCGGCGCGGATCGCGCAGCACGAGATCCTCGCTGCCGTCGCCGCCGATGAAATCGCCCGCCGAATACAGATCGACGCCCGTCACCTTCAGCTTGGTCGCGGTCGCACTCTGCACATAGCGCCGATGCCCCGCGCCCGCGAGATGCGCCCCTGCCACGCGCGCCTGATCCCAGATAGGCGCGACGAGGCCGAACGTCGCCGAGCGATGCTGCACGCATTCGCCCACCGCGTAGACGCGCGGATCGAAGGTCTGCAACGTATCGTCGACGACGATCGCGCGCTCGCAATGCAAGCCCGACGCCTGCGCCAGCGCGATGTTCGGCCGCACGCCCGCCGTCATCACGACGAGGTCCGCGTCGATCTGCGTGCCGTCCGCGAAACGCACGGCGCGCACGCGGTCCTCGCCGATGATCTCCGTCGTCTGCGCGGCCATCGCGAAGCGCAGGCCTTTCGCTTCGAGCGAGCGCTTGAGCAATGCGGCCGCGCTCGCATCGAGTTGACGGTCCATCAGGCTGTCGGTCGCATGCACGACCGTCACCGACATGCCTTGCCGCTGCAATCCATTCGCCGCTTCGAGCCCGAGCAGGCCGCCGCCGATGATCACCGCATGCCGATGATCGCGCGCCGCTTCGAGCATCGCCTCGACATCCTGAATGTCGCGAAACGCGATCACGCCGGGAAGATCGCAACCGGGCACGGGAATGATGAAAGGCTTCGAACCGGTCGCGATCAGCAGGCGGTCGTAACGCGCCTCGACGCCCTTCTCCGAACGCACGATGCGCCGCGCGCGATCGATCTCTGCCACGGCATCGCCCGCATGCAGCGTGATGCCGTTCGCGTCGTACCACTCGCGCGTATTGAGGATGATGTCGTCGACGCTCTTCTCGCCCGCGAGCACCGGCGACAGCAAAATGCGGTTGTAGTTGCCGTACGGCTCCGCGCCGAACACGGTGATGTCGTAGAGCCCGGGCGCGATCTTGAGCAGCTCTTCGACCGTGCGCATGCCGGCCATGCCGTTTCCGATCACGACGAGTCGCTGGCGCGGCGCGGCGTCCTGAAGCGACGCCATGCCCGCAACCGCATATTCGGTCTTCATGCCGCGACCCAGACCTTGCCGCCCGCGACCTTCACGCGATACGCGCTCACCGAAAGCTCGGGCGTTTCGAGGCATTCGCCGGTGCGCAGATCGAAGTGCTGCTTGTAGATTGGCGACGCGACGACGACGCGCTCACCGAGACTCCCGACGATGCCGCGCGACAGCACCGCCGCCTGCGAATGCGGATCGTAGTTGTCGATCGCGTACACGGCCGCGTCTTCGCCCGCGAGATGAAACACCGCGACCTGCGCCCCCTTCACGAGCGCGCATACGCCCGTGTCCGGCACGATGTCGTCGAGTTCACAAACGGCGGTCCAGTCCTGTTCGATGCGGTCGTTCATGATGTGCTCCTTGAGTGTGCGATGAGTCAGACGGTTTCGACGACAACGGGGATATCGTTCAGCTTCGACTTGCGCTCTTCGAGCGTCGCGGGGCGGATCTGGCCGCGCTCTTCCACGAAGGCCACGTTCGCATCGCCTGCATCGCTGTTGACGAAGTGACGGAAGCGCTTGCGCGTGTGCGGATCGGTGACGGCCTTCTTCCACTCGTCCTCGTACGTATCGACGACGAGCTGCATCTCGGCTTCGAGTTCGGCTGCGATATCGAGCTTGTCGTTGATGACCACGTCGATCAGATAGTCGAGCCCGCCTTCCAGGTTGTCGCGCCATACGCTCGTGCGTTGCAGGCGGTCCGCCGTGCGCACGTAGAACATCAGGAAGCGGTCGATATAGCGCACGAGCGTGTCGTGATCGAGATCGGACGCGATGAGTTCCGCATGGCGCGGCTTCATGCCGCCGTTGCCGCAGACGTAGAGATTCCAGCCCTTTTCCGTCGCGATCACGCCGACATCCTTGCCTTGCGCTTCGGCGCATTCGCGCGTGCAGCCCGACACCCCGAACTTGATCTTGTGCGGCGTGCGCAGGCCCTTGTAGCGGTTCTCCAGTTCGATCGCGAGACCGACCGAATCGCCGACGCCATAGCGGCACCATGTCGAGCCGACGCACGACTTCACCGTGCGCAGCGCCTTGCCGTAGGCATGACCCGATTCGAAGCCCGCTTCGATCAGCTCTTCCCAGATGAACGGCAATTGCTCGACGCGCGCGCCGAACATGTCGACGCGCTGGCCGCCCGTGATCTTCGTATAGAGGCCGTACTTCTTCGCGACCTGGCCGACGGCGATCAAACCATCGGGCGTCACTTCGCCGCCGGGCATGCGCGGCACGACGCTATAGGTGCCATCGCGTTGAATGTTGGCGAGGTAGTAATCGTTCGAGTCCTGCAGGCTCGCGTGTTCCTTCTTCAGCACGAACTCGTTCCAGCACGATGCGAGAATGCTGGCGACAGCAGGCTTGCAGATGTCGCAGCCGCGTCCCTTGCCGTGCTTCGCGAGCAGCGAGCCGAACGTGCGATGCCCTTCCACGCGCGCGATGTGATACAACTCCTGACGCGAATACGGGAAGTGCTCGCAGAGATGATTGTTCACCGCGAGACCTTGCCGCTTCATCTCCGACTTCATCACCTGCGTGACGAGCGGCACGCAGCCGCCGCACGAGGCGCCCGCCTTGCACGACGACTTGATCGCGCCGATGCTCGTCGCGCCCGCGCACACCGCCGCGCAGATTTCCGCCTTGCTCACGTTGTTGCACGAGCAGATCTGCGCGCCATCGGGCAAGGCTTCGACGCCGAGCGCGGGCTTGGCTTTGCCGTCGCTTTGCGGAAGGATCAGGAATTCCGGCGCTTCGGGCAGCTCGATCTTGTTCAGCATCATCTGCAGGAGCGTGCCGTACTCGGTCGCATCGCCAACCATCACGCCGCCGAGCAGGAACTTGCCGCAATCGGACACGACGATCTTCTTGTAGACCTGCTTGCGCTCGTCGCTGTACTGATACGTGCGGCTGCCGGGCGTCTTCGCGTGCGCATCGCCGATGCTCGCGACATCCACGCCCATCAGCTTGAGCTTCGTGCTCATGTCCGCGCCCGCGAACGCGGCTTCCTCGCCGATGATCTGCTTCGCGACGATGCGCGCCATGTCGTAACCCGGCGCGACGAGGCCGAACAACTGGCCCTGCCACAACGCGCATTCGCCGATCGCATAGATGGCTTCATCGCTCGTGCGGCAGGCGTCGTCGATCACGATGCCGCCACGCGGGCCGATAGTGAGACCCGCGGCGCGCGCGATGTCGTCGCGCGGACGGATGCCCGCGGAGAACACGATCATGTCGGTGTCGAGATGCGTGTCGTCGGCGAAGTTCATGCGGTTGACGGCGCCCTCGCCGTCGACGATCGCGAGCGTGTTCTTGCCCGTGTGCACCGTCACGCCGAGTTCCTCGATCTTGCCGCGCAACACGCGGCCGCCGCCGTCATCGACCTGCACGGCCATCAGGCGCGGCGCGAACTCGACCACATGCGTTTCGAGGCCCAGGTCGCGCAGCGCCTTCGCCGCTTCGAGACCGAGCAGGCCGCCGCCGACCACCGTGCCCGTCTTCGAGCGCGCGCCGCACGCCTGCATCGCTTCGAGATCTTCGATGGTGCGATACACGAAGCAGCCGTCGCGGTCCTTGCCCTCGACCGGCGGCACGAACGGATAGGAACCCGTCGCGAGCACGAGCTTGTCGTATGCGAGCACTTCGCCGTTCGAAGCCGTGACGGTGCGCGCCGCGCGATCGATCGCGACCGCGCGCGCATTCAGCTTCAGCGCATAGCCCGAACGCTCGAAGAAGCCTTCTTCGACGAGCGAAAGATCGTCCGCGCTCTTGCCCGTGAAGAATTCGGTCAGATGCACGCGGTCATACGCGGCGCGCGGTTCTTCGCACAGCACCGTCACGTGCAGCGCTTCGTTGCCGCTCTCGGCGAGACATTCGAGGAACTTGTGGCCGACCATGCCGTGGCCGATGACGACGAT
Organism: Caballeronia sp. 11_S32; assembly: GCF_056930355.1. Lineage (NCBI taxonomy): Bacteria > Pseudomonadati > Pseudomonadota > Betaproteobacteria > Burkholderiales > Burkholderiaceae > Caballeronia > Caballeronia sp. 11_S32. The sequence continues at coordinate 568,996 of NZ_JBXOWH010000004.1, read as the reverse complement.
TTTCATGTCGGGACCTTCTCAGTTTGCAATGACGTTATTGGCGGCAAGCGCGCTTTCGCGCAGTGCGGCTTCGCGTGCCTTGTGTTCGGGGGAGAAGCGCACCGCGAGCGCGCACAGCGCCGTGCCTGCGACGATCACGCCGAGCATCGAGAGCGTCGCCTGCGCGTTGCCGAGGCCCTTCATCAGGAAGCCCGCCGTGACCGCGCCGACGTTGCCGCCCGCCCCGATCACGCCCGCCACGCCGCCGAGCGCGCGGCGATCGATGAACGGTACGAGCGCGTAGGTCGCGCCGCATGCCATGTGGGTGAAGAGACCGAATACGAGCATCGCGACGATGGCGAGCACGACGCTTCCCGCATGGGCAAACGCATAGAGGCCGATGCCTTCGCCCGCGATCAGCACGAAGAGCAGCGTCGCGCGGATATCGAGGCCTTTCTTCGCCGCGGCTTTATCGGAGAGCCAGCCGCCGAGCGCGCGTGCGAAGAGCGCGAGCAGACCGAAGCTGCCCGCCGCCATGCCCGCCTGGCCGAGCGTGAGATTGAAGTGATCGACGTAGTACACCGCCGCCATGTTGTGGATGAACACTTCCACGCCGAAGCACGCGCCGTAGGTCACGAAGAGCATCCACACGCGATAGTTCGAGCATGCGGTCACGAAGCTCTGCCAGCCGCCCTTCTTGCCGCCGTCGATGGCAATGCCCGCGCGGCGCAGCGTCGCGAAGTCGCCTTGCGGGCAGTCCTGCGTATAGCGCCAGTAGAAGTACGCCATCACCGGCATGGCGATGCCCGGCACGATCAGCGCGACGCGCCATGCCGATGCTTCGCCCGTGCCCAGCGCGATCGCGGCCGCGACGAGCAACGGGATGATCGCCTGCGCCGCGCCCGCACCCGCGTTGCCCCAGCCGGCGGTCGTCGCATTCGCGGTGCCGACGACGTTCGGCGCGAACATGACCGAGGTGTGGTACTGCGTGATGACGAAGCTCGCGCCGATCGCGCCGATCGCGAGACGGCACCACAGGAAGCTGTCGTAGCCCGTCGAGACCGCGGCGCCGAGCACCGGCACCGCGCCCGCGAGCAGCAGCGCGCTATACACCTTGCGCGGGCCGAAGCGATCGCACATCGGGCCGACGACGAGGCGCACGAGAATCGTCACCGCGACCGCCGCGATGTTGATGTTCGCGACCTGATCCGCCGTGAGACCATATTCGCGCTTGATGAGCGGCATCAGCGGCGCGCAGGCGAACCACGCGAAGAAGCACACGAAGAACGCCATCCACGTGAGATGGAAGGCGCGCATCGGCGCGGTGCGCATGCTGAAGAGATCGATCCGGGTGGCTTTGTCCATCGTCTTTCCGCAAAAAAGAAAGGCGTCCCGCGCATTCGACCGGTTAGCCGAATGCGGGGGACGCCGTTGTCCGATGCCCGCATGGCTGTGACCTGCCGGGCGCTGTATTCAGGACGGATCGCCGTTGATCCGATGGCGAGACATAAGGCAAGGGCTATGCCATGCGCGATGCATCGGCTGGAGAGGCTTGCTGCATAAGGCTTCGCGGGATGCTTGCACCGCTTGCGCGCACGCGCTCCACGTCGCGTTTCGATGCGGGCGGGCACAAGGATGGTGCGACGCAGCACTGATGCCGTGCGAACGTGCGCGCAGCGGTGTTTCGCGGCTCGCGCTTTTTGTACCATCCGGTTAGCCCTGGCGTTCACTCGAACGAAGCACGCGCGCGCCGAAGCGGTGCCGTGCATGCGCATTGCGCACAAGGACAGTGCGATGCACGGCGGCCCAATCCCTGTTCGACGCAATGGCCCGCTTATTGCATTGACGCAAGCGCTGCGGACAACGGCGTCCGCGGCGCCTCGAATCGAAAGAGCAAGGACAAAGGCGTCCCCATCGTGCAGCGACACGAGCGGACGCTATAGGCGTTTGCCGCGCCGATGCACCTCACGCCTCACATACGCAAAGCATCAGGAAGGAACGATGAGCAACTCAAAAGGCAAAGTCACGCTGCTGAGCGCAGGCCCCGGCGACCTCGACCTGCTTACCTTGCGGGCCGCGAAAGCCCTCGCCTGCGCCGACATCCTGCTCGTCGACGATCTCGCCAACGCCGATATCGTCACGCTCGCGCCGCAAGCGCGCGTGATTCGCGTCGGCAAGCGCGGCGGTTGCAAGTCGACGCCGCAAGCGTTCATTCAGCGCCTCATGCAGCGCTATGCGAAGAAGGGGCTGCATGTGGTGCGCGTGAAGGGCGGCGATGCGCTGCTCTTTGGCCGCGCGGGCGAAGAGATCGCCGCATTGCGTGAAGCGCATATTCCAGTCGACATCATCAACGGCGTGTCGTCGGGATTCGCGGCGGCGGCGGGTCTCGGCATCTCGCTCACGCATCGCGATCATTGTCAGGGCGTGACCTTCGTCACCGCGCACATGCAGGATCACAGCCAGCCGGATTGGGCCGCGCTCGCCGCCACCGGCACCACGCTCGCGATCTACATGGGCATGAGCCGCATCGCGACGCTCACGGCATCGCTGCTCGAAGCGTTGCCCGCGCGCACGCCGGCCGCCGTCGTGCAGAACGCGGGATCATCGAAGGAAAAGCGTCTCGTCACGACGCTCGACCGGCTCGCGGAAGAAGCCGCCGCCGCCGGTCTCGGCAGTCCCGCGGTCATTCTCATCGGCGGCGCGATCGGCGAAGCGGCTGAGTTCACGGCGCGCGCTGCGGACGCCAAAGGCTTTGCGCATGCCGCGTGAAGCAGGTTCTCAAACGGCGAACGGCGCGCTAAAGTCCAATGAACCGCTTCCGCCGTTCTTCGCATGACCCCTTCCGCTTCCCGCATGCTTCGCGTTCTTCTCGTCACCGACACCGACAAGCCCATCGGCGACCTGCGCGAGCAGCTCGCGCGCATGGGCTATGAAATGCTCGCTGAAGTCGCCGCGCCCTCGGCGTTGCACAAGGCTGTCGAGAGCCAGAAGCCCGATGTCGTCATCATCGATACCGAATCGCCGTCGCGCGACACGCTCGAGCAGCTCGCCGTGATGAACAAGGCCGCGCCGCGCCCCGTGCTGATGTTCAGCAACGACGCCGATCAGCAGTTCATCCGCGCGGCGGTCGGCGCGGGCGTCACCGCGTATTCCGTCGAAGGGCTTGCGCCCGAGCGGCTCGCGCCGATCATCGAAGTCGCGCTCGCGCGTTTCGCGCATGAAGCGCAGTTGCGCCAGCGCCTCGCGCAAGTGGAGAGCGAGCTGGAGCAGCGCAAGGTCATCGACCGCGCCAAACGCCTGTTGATGGAAAAACGCGGCATGTCCGAAAACGAAGCCTATGCGGCGCTTCGCAAGCGCGCGATGGATCAGGGCGTGAAGGTCGCGGAGATCGCGCGCCAGCTGCTTTCGATGGCCGATCTGCTGCGCTAGCCGACGCACTCAAGAACCGATATGAACCCGCCCGACACCAACTTTCCCGCGCCCGAGCGCACGCATCTGCGGCTCGGCTTCGTCGCGCTTTCCGATGCCGCGCCGCTCGCCGCCGCCGCGTTGCGCAAGCTCGGCGCACGCTACGGCATCACCATCGAGCTGTGTCGCCAGCCTTCGTGGGCCGCCGTGCGCGACAAGCTGCTCTCCGGCGAAATCGACGCCGCGCACGCGCTCTACGGGCTCGTGTATGGCGTGCAACTGGGCATCGGCGGACCGCAGGCGGATATGGCCGTGCTGATGGTCCTCAACCGCAACGGGCAGGCGATCACGCTGTCGCGGCCGCTCGCCGAGGCGATCGAGCAGGGCGCGAGCGTCAAGGAGGCGCTGCATTCGCTCGGACGCAAGCCGGTCATCGCGCAGACCTTTCCGACCGGCACGCACGCGATGTGGCTGTACTACTGGCTCGCCGCGCACGGCGTGCATCCGTTGCGCGATATTCAGAGCATCGTGATTCCGCCGCCGCGCATGGCCGATGCGCTCGTCGAAGGCGCGCTCGACGGCTTCTGCGCGGGCGAACCGTGGCATGCGGTGGCCGAGGCGCGCGGCGCGGGAAGGACGGTCGCGTACACGAGCGAGATCTGGCCGGATCACCCGGAGAAGGTGCTCGCGTGCCGGCGCGATTTCGCCGCACTGTATCCGAACACGGCGCGCGCGCTCGTGCGCACGATGCTCGACGCCTGCGCTTGGCTCGATGCGAGCGCGCATCGCAGCGAGATCGCGGAGGCGCTGTCGTCGGCGGAACTGGTCGGCGTGCCGCGCGCGCTGATCGAGCCGCGTCTTGCCGCTACCCACGGCGCCGACGCGCGCGCACTGCCCGTGCGCTTCTTCGATGGCGGCGCGGTCAACTATCCGCGCGTGTCCGACGGGCTGTGGTTCATCACGCAGTATCGGCGCTGGGGCATGCTCGATGCCGATATCGACGATGCGCGCATCGCGGCGGACGTGAACCAGACGGCGCTCTATCGCGAAGCGGCGCAGGCGGCGGGCATCGCGTTGCCCGGCGAACGGCGCGCGGCGACCTTCTGCGATGGCCGCGTGTGGGACGGCGGCGACGCCGCCGCGTATCTCGCAGGCTTCGAAATACGCGCCTAGAAAAGCGCCTACCATGGAATCTCCAGCGCGCACCGGAGATTCGCCATGGAATTGCTCGCCATCGCCATCGACAAACCCGAGGACACCAACTTCATCCTCGGCCAGTCGCATTTCATCAAGACGGTCGAGGATCTGCACGAGGCGCTCGTCGGCACGGTGCCCGGCATCCGTTTCGGGCTCGCGTTCTGCGAGGCGTCGGGCAAGCGGCTCGTGCGCACGTCGGGCACGGACGACACGCTCGTCGAGATGGCGGCGCGCAATGCGCAGAGCATCGGCGCGGGGCACAGCTTCATCATCGTGCTCGGCGACGGCTTCTTTCCCGTGAACGTGCTCAATACGATCAAGGCCGTGCCGGAGGTCTGCCGCATCTTCTGCGCGACCGCCAACCCGACGCAGGTGCTCGTCGCGCAGACCGATCAGGGGCGCGGGATCGTCGGCGTCGTGGACGGGCTGCCGCCGCTCGGCGTCGAAACTGCCGAAGACGTGCAGTGGCGCCGCGACCTCCTGCGCAAGATCGGCTACAAGGCCTGAAAATCCCCGAAACGCCCGCCGCGCCTTGACTTGGCGGCGCAAACCGCGAGAATGTGGCCCGCCGCCGCGCGCTCTGGCCCGCGTTTTTTCCGGCCGGGGCGCGACATCATGGAAAATACCGAGATACGGTATAAAGGCCGTAACGCTTTTTGTGCTGTTTTTTCGTGCTCTTCGGCACGCCGCATACGGCGCGCGCCTGAAATCCGCACGAACCGATAACTCCCGGCATCACACCCGCCGATACGGCACCGAACACCGGCCACCCGCGCCGCCCGAGGATAGGGTCGTCCTCTCGCGGCCTACAGGAGCATCACATGACCGACATGAATCCAGGCTTTTTCGGCAGGATAGGCATTGCCTTCGGGGCCTTCTTCGGCATTCTGGGCAATGCGGCGTTCGCGGGCCGCGTGCAGCGCCTGCGCGAAGCGCCCGAAGCGGCCCGAGCGCCCGATATCGAGCCCGATTTCAAAGCCGAAACACCGAAGCCCACCGCCGCGCCGGTCCAGCCCGCGCCGTCCGCGCTCACGGAAGCCAGCCCCGTCGCCGCCTTGCAGCTGCTCGGCCTTCTGCAGCGCGACGCGCGCTTCATCGATTTCGTCGAAGAGGACATCGCCAATTACAACGACGCCGATATCGGCGCGGCCGCCCGCCTCGTGCACGATGGCTGCCGCGCGGTGCTGCGCGAGCATTTCTCGATCAAGCCCGTGCGGACCGAAGCCGAAGGCAGCCGCATCACGCTGCAGGAAGGCTTCGATGCGGCGGCGGTGCGCCTGACGGGCAATGTCGTCGGCAAGCCGCCTTTCAACGGCAGCATCAGCCATCGCGGCTGGAAGGTCGAGGACACGCGCCTGCCGAAGCTCGCGCCGTCCCATGATGCGAGCATCGTCGCGCCGGCGGAGGTGGAACTGTGAGCGAAATCAACGAAAACCAGAGCCAGGCGCGCTACTCGATCGGCGTCGATCTCGGCACGACGCATTGCGCGCTCTCCTATGTCGACATGAGCGCGAGCGATGGCGAAAAGACCGCGCAAGGCGTGCTGCCGATCTCGCAGCTGACCGCGCCCGGCGCCGCCGAAGAGCGCGATCTCCTGCCCTCGTTCCTCTATCTGCCGCACGAAAACGAGCTCGCGCCCGGCGATCTCACGCTGCCGTGGACGCAGGAGCGCACGTTCATCGTCGGTGAGCTCGCACGTAGCCGTGGCGCGGGCACGCCGATCCGCCTCGTCTCCAGCGCGAAGAGCTGGCTGTGCCATCCGGGCGTCGATCGCCGCGCGGCGATTCTGCCGTCGGATGCGCCCGAGGAAGTCGAGCGCGTCTCGCCGCTGGAAAGCTCGGTGCGCTATCTGACGCACTTGCGCGAGGCCTGGAATCATCAGCATCCGGACGCGCCGTTCGATCAGCAGGACGTCACCGTGACGATCCCCGCTTCCTTCGATCCCGCCGCGCGCGAACTCACCGCCGAAGCGGCGGCGGCCGCCGGCTACACGCGCATGACGCTGCTCGAAGAGCCGCAAGCCGCGCTCTATAGCTGGATCCAGAAGTCGAGCGGCAACTGGCGCAAGCAGGTCAAGGTGGGCGACGTGATTCTCGTCGTGGATGTCGGCGGCGGCACGACCGACCTTTCGCTGATCGCGGTCGTCGAGCGCGAAGGCAATCTGGAGCTGCATCGCGTCGCGGTCGGCGAGCATATCCTGCTCGGCGGCGACAACATGGACCTCGCGCTCGCGCATACCGTCGCGCGCAAGCTCGCGGCGGCCGGCACGCAGCCCGATCCGTGGCAGTTGCGCGCCCTCACCTACGCGTGCCGCTCGGCGAAGGAAGCGCTGCTGTCCGATCCGTCCGTCGACGCCGTGCCGCTCGTCGTGCCGAGCCGCGGCTCGAAGCTCATCGGCGGGTCGCTGCGCACCGAACTCACCCGCGCCGAACTCACGCAAATCCTGCTCGAAGGCTTCTTCCCGCAAGTCGATGCATCGGCGCGGCCGGTTTCGCGCGCGCGCGTCGGCCTGACGCAGCTCGGTCTGCCCTACGCGCAGGACGCCGCCGTCACGCGTCATCTCGCGGCGTTCCTCGGCCGTCAGGTGAACGCGCTGGCGGAAGTGGAAGGCTTGCAGCGCGAAGCGCCGCAAGGCGCGACGATGCTGCATCCGACCGTCGTGCTGTTCAACGGCGGCGTGTTCAAGTCGCCACTGCTCGTCGAGCGCGTGATGACGACGCTCAATGCCTGGCTCGCCGCCGAGAACGCGCCCGCCGCGCGTCTGCTCGAAGGCGCGGACCTCGATCTGGCGGTGGCGCGCGGCGCGGCCTATTACGGCTATGTGCGGCACGGCAAGGGCGTGCGCATCCGCGGCGGCACGGCGCGCGCGTACTACGTCGCGGTCGAATCGGCGATGCCGGCCGTGCCCGGACTCGAGCCGCCCGTGCAGGCGCTGTGCGTCGCGCCGTTCGGCATGGAGGAAGGCACCGAGGCCGAATTGCCCACGCAGGAATTCGGGCTCGTCGTCGGGGAGCCGGTGCATTTCCGCTTCTTCGGCTCGTCGGTGCGCCGGCAGGATCAGGTCGGCACGCTGCTCGAATACTGGCAGCCGGACGAGCTGCAGGAACTCGAGGAGATCGAGGCGTCGCTGCCGCCCGAAGGCCGCACGCCGGGCGAAGTCGTGCCCGTCAAGCTGCATGCGCGCGTGACAGAAGCGGGCACGCTCGAACTCGAAGCAATTCCGCGCGGCTCGTCGGAGCGCTGGAAAGTCGAGTTCGACGTGCGCGGCGGCGCGGCCTCGGGCGTGGATCAGGGCATGGGCCTGTAAGTGTCCGCACGGAAGAAACGGGCGTCCGGCGCGCGGTACAGCGTCGGCATCGATCTGGGGACGAGCAATACGGTCGTCGCATACGCGGAGGCCGGCTCGAACGACATCCGCGTGTTCGAGATCGAGCAGCTCGTCAGTCCCGGCGAAGTGGCCGCGCGGCCGCTGTTGCCGTCGCTGCGCTATCACTTCGCGCCGGGCGAACTCAAATCCGCCGATCTGCAGCTGCCGTGGGGCGAGATGGAAGCGCCCGCGGTCATCGGCGAAATCGCGAGGAAGCTCGGCGCGCAGGTGCCCGGGCGGCTCGTGTCGAGCGCGAAGAGCTGGCTTTCGCATGCTGCGGTCGATCGCCTCGCGCCCATTCTTCCGTGGGGCGCGGGCGACGATGTCGAAAAAATCTCGCCAGTGATCGCGAGCGCGAGCTATCTGGCGCACGTGCACGCGGCGTGGAACGAGCGCTTTCCGGATGCGCCGCTGGACACGCAGGACGTGGTGCTGACCGTGCCCGCCTCGTTCGATGAAGGCGCGCGCGCCCTCACGCTCGAAGCGGCGCGCATGGCGGGACTCGAAACGCTGCGGCTGCTGGAAGAGCCGCAGGCCGCGTTCTACGACTGGCTGTTCCATCATCGCGAGACGCTTGGACGTGAACTCGCGTCCACGCGGCTCGTGCTGATCGTCGATGTCGGCGGCGGCACGACCGACCTCACGCTCATCCAGGTCGCGTTGGAAAATGGCGAGCCGCGCCTGACGCGCATCGGCGTGGGCAACCATCTGATGCTCGGCGGCGACAACATGGACCTCGCGCTCGCGCATCTCGTCGAGAAGCGGCTCGCGAGCGGCGACGCGCGGCTGTCCGCGGCGCGTCTGTCGCAACTGGTCGAGCGCTGCCGGGCCGCGAAGGAACAGCTGCTCGGCGCGAACGCGCCCGCTTCCACGTCGATCACGCTGCTGGGCGCGGGCTCGAAGCTCATCGGCGGCGCGCGCTCCACCGATGTCACGCGCGACGAAATCGAGCAGATCATCGTCGAAGGCTTTTTCCCGAGGGTGTCCGCGGGCGATCGCCCGATCCGCGCGCGCGGCGGCATCGTCGAGTTCGGGCTGCCTTATGCAAGCGACGCGGCCATCACGCGGCACATCGCGGCGTTTCTCGGCCAGCATGCGGGCGAAGCGCGCAAGGCGCTCGACGTCCCCGCCGAAATGCTCGCCATTCCGGACACCTTGCTTTTGAACGGCGGCGTGTTTCGCGCCGATCCGCTCGCGCGGCGCATCGCCGACACGCTTTCGGGCTGGCGCGGCGAAGCGGTCAACGTGCTCGCGAACGGCCATCCCGACGTGGCCGTCGCGCGCGGCGCGGTCGCGTATGCGCTCGCGCGCGCGGGCCACGCGCCGAAGATCGGCGGCGGCTCGGCGCGCAGCTTCTTCCTTCTGCTCGAAGACGACGCCAGCGCGACGCGCGGCGTCTGCGTGCTGCCGCGCGGCACGGAAGAAGGCCAGCCGATCCATCTCGCCGACCGCACCTTCGCGCTCACGCTCGGCGCGCCGGTGCGCTTTCACCTGGCGTCGTCGGTGGCGGAGACGGCTCATAAGGCGGGCGAACTCGCGGACCTCGCCGCCGCAGCGGGTGATTTCGTGCGTCTGCCGCCGATCGCGACCGTCGTCGATCCGCGCGCCGCGGACCACGGCAAGGCGCGCGAAACGCCGGTTCAACTGACGACTTCGCTCACCGAGGTCGGCACGCTGGAAATGCACTGCATCGCCGTCGACGATCCCGCGAAGCGCTGGCTGCTCGAATTTCAGCTGCGCCGCGAGACGGCTCAATCCGATGAAGCGGCGAGCGAACCGCATCCGGCGCTGCCGAAAGCCATCGAACTGATCGACCGCACGTTCGGCGCGAAGTCGCAGGACGTCGGGCCGAAGGAAGTCAAACGCCTGCGCGCGCAGCTCGAACAGACGCTCGGCGCGCGCGACACCTGGGACATCGCGCTGTTGCGCGAGCTCTTCGGCGCGCTGTTCGAGCGCGCAAAAAAGCGCCGCCGCACCGCCGATCACGAGCGCCTGTGGCTCAATCTCGCGGGCTACTGCATGAGGCCGGGATTCGGCCATCCGCTCGACGAATGGCGCGTCGAGCAGTTGTGGACGCTCTTCGATCAGGGCATCCAGTACAGCAACGAAAGCCAGATCTGGTCCGAATGGTGGACGCTCTGGCGCCGCGCGGCGGGCGGGCTGCCCGAAGCGGCTCAATTGCGGCTCCTCGACGACATGGCCTTCGTGCTCCAGCCGCCCGGCACGAGCCGCTACCGCAAGGCGGCGGGCGCGGCGCGCGCGGGCTACGAGGACATGGTGCGGCTCGCGGCATCGCTGGAACGCGTGAGCGTCGAACGCAAGATCGAGGTCGGCGAGTGGCTGCTCACGCGCCTCAGAAAACCTTCGGAGAACGTGCAGAGCTGGTGGGCCGTGGGCCGCATCGGCGCGCGCGCGCCCTTCTACGGCAGCGCGCACGGCGTGGTGCCGCCGGACGTCGCCGTCACCTGGCTCGATGCGATCCTCGCGCTCGACTGGAAGAAGATCGATCCGGCCGCGTTCGCCGCCGTGCAGATCGCCCGCATGACCGGCGACCGCTCGCGCGACCTGCCCGACGAGGCCCGCGCCGCCGTCGTCCAGCGCCTCGAAACGATGGGCGCGGCAGAGGCGTGGATCGCGATGGTCCGCGAGACCGTCGAGCTCGATCGCGCCGACGAAGGCCGCGTGTTCGGCGAAACGCTGCCGGCCGGGCTGAAGCTCATCCGTTGATCGCTTGCCGCGCGCATCGCGTCGAAATGCTTCGTCCTCAGAAGTTTTTTGCCGATACGTGGCGCCCGAGCCGCGCCGCGTCTTGAATACCGGCTGACCGCATCCTATGGTTATCAATGTGTCGATATGGACACGCACTGAAGGAGGTCAGCATGCCATCCCCACGCAAGGCTCAAGCGAGCCAGCCCGCTGAGACGGAAATGTCGAGCCGCAAGAAGACGGCCGGCAGCAAGGCGTCGCCCGCGAAGGCCGCAGGCACGAAGGAAATGCAGGTCACGAAGCGCACCACCAAGGCCAAACCGAAATCCTGAGCGGATTCAGGTCCGTGCAGAACCGCCCTCGTCATCGTGCGGGGGGCATATGTTGTGGCTGTCCTTCGAATCGGCGAGCGAAAACCCGACGCTCGCCGTTCGGCACCGGAACCGACCCGGCCTTCTTCCCTCCTCGCCTTCCCGCCCCGCCCGAGACACGCCAATAAGGCGCCAATAAGACGCAATATTTTCCGGTCATAACGGCTGATTGCTAAAAAAAGGCGTATTGGTATGACTGCATTGGCCTAAAGTAGAAAACCCGATTCCGTGAGCGAGCATGAAGATGGCCGTACCCCAACGCGCCGCCAGCGTGCGCAATCCAGGAATGCTGTTCGCGGCCGCCCGTGAGGCTGGCGCGAGCCTGGTGCGCAATCTCTCGATTCCGGCGCCGTTCTCCGATCCCGCGCTGGAGGCGCAGTTTCTCGAAGATCACAGCCAGCGCTTTTGTGCGTTCAGACGTGCGTCGACCCTGCTCGCGCTCGCCATCTGGACGTGCTTTCTCTGGTGGGACCTGAGCTTCGCGCGCGGCAACCAGGCGCTCAACGCGCGCCTCCCGGATATCCTCGCGCTGCGCTTCGCGGGCATCGCGCTGCTGTTCTTCGTCGGCGTGCTGGTGCTGCGGCCGTCGTTCCGCTCGCACGCAAGCTCGCAGCGGATCATTCTCACGGGCATCTACGGCCTGCTGTGCCTGATCCTCACGATGGTGGCGATTACGCCCGCGCCCTACAACTTCACGCAGCACTTCAACGGTCTCTGTCTCGCGCTGTTCTTCCAGTTCAGCTTCTTCTACCTGCGCTCGCGCATCGCGCTGATCGCCGGCGTCGTCACGCTCGCGTCGATCATCCTGCTGCAAATCAGCTTTCATCTGCTCAGCCCCGAGGACTTCTTCGCCGGGATGTTCTACATGTTCAACGTCGTGGTCGTCGGGCACGGCGTCTGCACGCACGCCGAGCGCGTGTCGCGCGAGCGCTATAGCTCGGAGCGCGCGCTCGCCGCGCTCAACGACGAATTGCGCACCGCGAACGTCTCGCTCGGCCGCAAAAACCGCGAGCTGGAAGTGTCGAAGAAGGATCAGGAAAACAAGACCAACGCGCTGCTCGCGCTGCGCGAGCAGCAGATGATCGCCGCGCAGACCGCGAGCCGCGAAAAGTCCAACTTCCTCGCCGCCGCCACCCACGACCTGCGCCAGCCGATGCACGCGCTCAACCTGTTTTTGCAGGCCGCCGCCGAGGCCATCCGCAACGGCGAGTTCGCTCAGGCCGAGCGGCTCATCAACGAATGCGGGCGCTCGTCGGTGATCCTCGCGCGGCTTCTGAACGCGGTGCTGGATCTGTCGCGGCTGGAGTCGGGGCGCGTCGTGCCGCGCTATCACGTGTTCGACGTGCGGCAGATCGTCGAGGAGGCCGCCGAGCAGTTGCGTCCGTTCGCGATGAGCCGCGGCGTCGAATTGCGGCTGCGGCTGCCGAAGGAAGACATCGTCTGCGTGCGCAGCGACGCGCACTGGCTCGGGCGCGCGGTCGCGAATCTCGTGTCGAACGGCATCAAGTACGCGGACACGAGCAAGACGTCGAAAGCAACGGTGATCGTCGGCGTGGTGCGCTCGCCGACGCGCGCGCGCATCGATGTACTGGACAACGGCATCGGCATTCCGGCCGATTATTTCGACGCGATCTTCCAGCCGTTCTTTCAGGTCGACAACCCCGAGCAGGACCGCGACAAGGGCCTGGGCCTCGGGCTGTCGATCGTCAATGCGGTGATTTCGATGCTGGATCAGCACCGCATCGAGCTGAAGTCCACCGAGGGGCGCGGCTCGCGCTTCTCGCTGGAAATGCCGCTGTGCGGACCGTCGCTGGACACGCCGTCAGCGCGCGCGCCGGCGCGCTCGGAAGCCGCCGAGGCCGCGCAGCTCAGCGGGCGCTACGTGCTGCTCGTGGAGGACGACGGTCTCGTGCGCGCGTCCACCGAGGCGCTGCTCTCGCAATGGGGCGTGCTCTACGACTCCGCCGCGACCTTCGAGGAATATGAGGAGATTCTCGCGACGGTCGAGCGTTTCCCCGATCTCATCATCACCGATTACCGCCTGCGCGACTTCAAGACGGCGCGCGAGGTCGCGATGCTCGGCGCGGCGAAGCTCGGGCGGCCCTGCCCGTGCCTCGTCGTGACCGGCGAGCCGGCTGCGACCATCGTCCCGCTCGCGTGCGATCACGACGTGCTTTCGAAGCCCGTGAGCCCCGCCGAACTGCGGCGCGAAATGGTGACGCTGATCGCGGGCGAATGCGCGGCGGCGGCGGCATGACGAAGCACAGGATCATCTACGACACCGATCCCGGCATCGACGATGCCATCGCGCTCGTGTTCCAGGCGCGGCATCCGGCGATCGAGCTCGTCGGCATCACGAGCGTGTTCGGCAATGCCGACATCGACACGACGACGACAAACGCGCTCTATCTCGCGTCGCGCTTCGCGCCGGGCGTGCCGGTCGCGCGCGGCGCGGCGGCGCCGCTGAAATGCCCGCCGCCCGAGCCGATCGCGCATATCCACGGCAACGACGCGCTCGGCGATATCGAGCGGATCGGGCACGTCGACGCGCAGGAGGACGGGCGCGCGGCGCACCGGTTCATCGTCGAGACGGTGCGGGCGCATCCCGGCGAGATCACGCTGCTCGCCGTCGGGCCGATGACCAATCTCGCGCTCGCCCTCGAAGACGATCCGGAGATCGCCGCGCTCGTGCGTGAAGTCGTGGTGATGGGCGGCGCGTTCGGCTTCAACGGCACGCTCGGCAATACGACGCCCGCCGCCGAGGCGAACATGCACGGCGACCCGGATGCCGCCGATATCGTCTTCGGCGCGCCGTGGAAGCTGTCGATCGTGGGGCTCGACGTGACCCACGAAACCGTGATGACGACGGCGTTTCTCGCTTCGCTGCGCGACCGTGCCGGCGATGCGGGCCGCTTCGTGTGGGACGTGTCGCGCTTCTACGAACGCTTCCACGCGGACGACGGCATGTCGAAAGGCATCTACGCGCACGATTACTCGGCGGCGGCATTCGTCGTCGCGCGCGAACTGTACACGCTGCGCAGCGGCCCGGTGCGCGTCCTGACCGAGGGCATCGCGGCGGGCCTCACGATACAAAAACCCGCGTCGATGCTCGCGAGCGCGCCGGACTGGGACACGCGCCCCGCCTGCGATGTCTGCATCGGCGTGGATGCGGACGCGGTGCTCGCGCTTTTCGCCAGGACCTTAACGGGCTAGCCGCGCGCCGAGCCACGCGCGCAGCGCTTCGACTTCCTCCATGCAGACGGAATGCGGCATCGGATAGGCATTCCATTCGACGTCGCAGCCCTGCGCGCGCGCGAATTCGCACGCCTGCTCGCCGAGGCTGACGTTGAGCACGTCGTCGAAGCTGCCGTGCGCGGCGAAGATGGAAATCGAGCGATTGGCTTCGGAGAGCGATTCATCGATCAGGCCTTCGGACGGAATGTAGCCCGACAGCACGATCAGCCCCGCGAGCTTCTCGGGATGCGTGAGCCCCGTGTGATAGGTCATCGCGCCGCCCTGCGAGAATCCCGCGATGAAAATGCGCTCGCTCGGAATGCCGCGCGCGTTCTGCTCCGTGATGAGCCCGCGCACGCGTTCCACCGAACGCGCAATGCCCGCCTCGTCCACGCGCCGGTTGATGCCCTCGAACGACAGGATGTCGTACCAGGCGCGCATCACGTAGCCGTTGTTCGCCGTGACCGCGATCTCCGGCGCGTTCGGAAACACGAAGCGGATAGCGGGTGCATCGTCCAGGCGCAGCTCGGGCACGAGCGGCACGAAGTCGTTGGCGTCGGCGCCGAGGCCGTGCATCAGGATCACGGCGAATTCGGGATTCGGCGCGGTTTCGATCTCGATGGTCGAAGATTGTTCGGTCATTGCCCGTCACTCCTTTTCAGATGATGGGAACGAGAATCTGCACGATGCCGACGACCGACACGAGCCACACGAGCGAGCGCACGAAGGGCACGCCCGCCACGTAGAGCGGCACGTAGACGAGGCGCGCGACGAAATACGCAAGCGCGCCGTAATGCGTGAGCGGGTTCTCGCGTCCCGTCACGTGCACGATCAGCACCGCGATCGCGAAAATCGGCAGCGTTTCGAACAGATTCGCCTGCGCGCGCATGAGCCGCCCGGAGAGCCTGCCGGGCGGCGGCGCGGGACCGTCGCGCGGTCCGGTGTTGTATCGGATGCCGACTTCGCGATTGCGCACCAATGCAGGGAGCAACACTTGCACCAGCGCGAGCACGAGCGTCCAGGCCAGCATCGTCAGTTCGAAACTCATGGCGTCTCCGGAAGATGAACCCTCCACGACGGGTCGCGCCCATCATGCCATCATGACCCGCGAGCGTGTAGTCTTGACGGCGATCCGGCTCGGAGTGTTCCATTCATGCATGCGATGACCCTGCGTCTCTCACCCGGCGACGACCTGCGCGCCGCGCTCGATCACGCTTTCCATACGCGCGGTCTCCCGGCCGCGTTCGTGCTGCAGGGAATCGGCAGCCTGAGCGTCGCCCGCCTGCGTTACGCGGGCCGCGACACCGCCGCCGAATTGCGCGGCGACCTCGAAATCCTGACGCTCGCCGGCACACTGTCCGCGCAAGGTCCGCACCTGCACATGAGCGTGTCCGACGCAGACGGCCGCGTGTTCGGCGGACACGTCACGCCGGGTTGCATCGTGCGAACGACGGCGGAGATCATCGTCGCGAATCTGCCGGACGAGCGCTACACGCGCGAACCCGACGCGGCGACCGGCTTCGCGGAACTCGTCATCCGGGCACGGTGACGGCGATGCCGGGCTTCGCGCCGTCGAGCGCGAGCTCGTGGAGCGCGATCATCTCGAAGGTCTCGCTCGTCTCCGAGTAATCCCAGCGCTCGACGGTGGTTTGCCGCATTTCGACACCGCCGGCTTCGTGGCGAATCACGTTCACCGAATTGTCGATGGTGCCGCGCGTGCGCCACGACAGCGCCGTGCCC
This sequence comes from Caballeronia sp. 11_S32, assembly GCF_056930355.1. Lineage (NCBI taxonomy): Bacteria > Pseudomonadati > Pseudomonadota > Betaproteobacteria > Burkholderiales > Burkholderiaceae > Caballeronia > Caballeronia sp. 11_S32. The sequence continues at coordinate 552,994 of NZ_JBXOWH010000004.1, read as the reverse complement.
GCCTGCACCGCCCACATGCGGCGCGGAAGGCCCGCGAACGTATCGTGCAGCGGCAGCACGTACGGCAGATGAATATGCCCGCCGAGAATCAGGTCCGCGCCCGCGCGCGCCCAGCGCTGCACCGCGCGTTCGCGGCCGTGCAACAGGTTCTTTTCGTCCTGCGAGCGCGTGACGGCCACCGGCTGATGCGTGACCACCACGCGCAACTGCGCCGCGTCCGCCAGCTCGAGCCGAGCGGCGACGCGCCTGATCTGCTGCATCGACACTTCGCCGTCCTTATGCCGGTATGGGCGCGTCGTGTTCACGCCGAGCACGAGCAGCCCGGGCGCTTCGAACGAAGGTTCCAGATCGGCGCCGAACGCGCGCTGATGATTCGCATACGGATAAAAAAACCGCGCGAGCGGATTGAAAAGCGGAATGTCGTGATTGCCGGGGATAACGAGCGTCGGCGTGGGACTGAGCGCATCGACGAACGCGCGCGCGGCGGCGAACTGGCCGCGGCGGGCCCGCTGCGTGATATCGCCCGACAGCACGATGAGCTCCGGCGACAGCGCATCGACGAGACGCAGCAAGGCCGCTGCGACTTGCGGCCGCTCGGTGCCGAAATGCGTATCGGAAATCTGCAGCAACACGGTCATGAGCGATTCGCTTCAGCCATCGCCGGTTCCGGCTTGAGCAGGAAGAGCGGCTTGTCGGAGACGCGGAATTCCAGCGGCATCGGCAGCTTCGCGATCTCGCCGTCCGTCGCGATCTTGATCGATTTGCGCTTCTTCGACGGACGCATCACCGTGATGCGCTCGAACGTGAAGCTCACGACGTGATCGGAATCGGACAGCCGTCCCGCCGCGCCATGCAGCGACAGCCACAGATGCATGAGCCGCCCCACCGGCCGCGGGGCAATCGCGACGAGCAAACCGTGTTCCAGCGCGCGCGCTTCCTCCGGCATGCCGATCTGTTCCATCTGCAGCCGGTTGTTGCCGACGAAAAGCGTCGACGAGCGAATCTCGGTGGTGCTGCCTTCGTGTTCGATATGCAGACGCAGGTGCCGGTGCGGCTTCAACAACGTGGCGAGCGCCGACCACAGCGCCACCAGCCGGCTGCGGCCGAACTGCCGCTTGTAGATTTCACGATCTTCGAGCAAACGCGGATAAAGCCCGAGACTCGCATTGACGAGAAACATGCGCCCGTTGACGAAACCCACCTGCACCGGATAAGCGCGGGCGTCGAGCAGGAGTTTCGTGGATTGTTCGAGATCGGCGGGAATGCCATGGTCGCGGCTGAAGTAATTGAAGGTGCCGCGCGGCAGCACCGCGAACGGGCAGCCGGCGTCGTGCGCCGCATGCGCGACCGTGCAGAGCGTGCCATCGCCGCCCGCGCCGACGAGCACGCCGTCCTGCGCGCAGGCCGCGGCGGCCGCTTCGCGCGCGACGTTCGCGAGGCGGCGCGGATCGTCGACGACGCGCAACTCGAAGCGCCGCCCCGCCGCGCCCAGCTCCTGCTCGAGGATGGTGCGCGTCGCGTCGGCCGGACGGCGGCCCGAGCCCGCGTTCATCACGATGAAGAACGGCGCGTCGGCGGCGAGCGTCTGTCCTGTTTCGGCGGATGCGGCGGATGTGACGGTTGGAGTCATCGGCGGCGCTCCTTTGATCCCCCGCGTGCGAAGGGCACGACGAGGCTGGCCCGCGCTTTCGCGCGAAGCCTGCCGATTATAACGAAATGCTTACAGCCGGACGGCCGGGCGCATCGCGCGCCGCCGGGGCTTACGTGTGCTCGCCGCGAATGTAGTACTCGAGCTGCTGGATGGTGAACTGCTGCTCGGAGATGATGTTCTTCACCAGATCCCCGATGGAGATCATGCCGACGAGCTTGCCGTCGTCGATCACCGGCAGGTGACGCATGCGCTTGTCGGTCATGAGCGCCATGCAGTCGTCGGTGGTCTGGTCCGGGCGCACGTAGCGCACCTGCGAGGTCATGATGTCGCGCACGGGCGTCTGCTTCGACGCGCGGTCCATCAGTACGACTTTGCGCGCATAGTCGCGCTCGGTCATGATGCCCACGATCTCGTCACCCTCGGTGACGATCACCGCGCCGATATGCTTGTCGGCCATCAGCTTGATTGCATCGAAGACCGACGCCGTTGCGGCAACCGTATAGACGGTCTGGTCGGGTTTCGAATTCAGAACCTGTGCGACTGTTGCCATCGAGCGCCTCCGTTGTAGCGGGGAACGTTGTTGCGCCTGGGCGACGGGTTTGCCTTGCGCCCTTGAGGAGCCTAAAGCCTTGCGCGCGGCGCCTTCATCGGCATTAACCCGACCATTCGAAAAAGTATAGATCAACGCGGCGGCGCGCAAGTGCGGCGCGCCACGTGAATCGTGAATCGCGGTTCATGCCGCGTGCCTACAGTTTCCCCGATCGCTGCCGCTAATCAGGAATTCGGCGGGATTCATCGCCATGAAGACGACCACGACGGCAACGCGGCGCAATGCACCGCTTAGAGGGAGAACGAGGTGAGCAGTTCACAACAGGATATCGAGCAGCGCGTGCGGCTCGCGGGCAGCAACATGTTCGAGTTGCTCCTGTTCAGGCTCGGCGAGACGCCGGGCTCGGAGCAACGGGAACTGTACGGCATCAACGTGTTCAAGGTGCGCGAAATTCTCGCGATGCCGACGATCACCGCGGTGGCCGGATCGAGCGAGGAGATTCTCGGTGTGGCGGATATTCGCGGACAGATCATTCCGGTGATCGATCTCGCGCGCATCACCGGCTGCCGGCCGAAGAACGGGCCGAAGATCCTGCTCGTCACCGAGTTCGCGCGGACGACGCAAGGCTTCGCGGTCGAGGAAGTCGACGACATCGTGCGGCTCGAATGGAACCAGGTGCTCTCGGCGGAATCGCATTCGGGCGGCAAGACCGTGACGAGCTTCGCGCGGCTCGACGGCAATGTCGACGGCTCGCGGCTCGCGCAGGTCCTCGACGTGGAGCGCATCGTGCGTGACGTGCTGCCGTCGCGGGAAGCCGACATCACCGAGGCGAACACCGGGCGGCTTCATTTGAAACCGGGCGCGCGCGTGCTGGCGGCGGACGATTCGGGCGTCGCGCGGGCGCTCATCGAACAAAGCCTTACCGCGATGGGCGTGCCCTTCGTGATGACCAAGACCGGTCAGGAAGCGTGGGACGTGCTGGAAGCGGCGCTCAGAAAAGCGCAGAAGGAAGGCACCGAGGTCGCGGATCATATCGCGCTCGTGCTCACGGATCTGGAAATGCCCGAGATGGACGGCTTCACCCTCACGCGCCGCATCAAGGCGGAAACGGGGCTGATGCACATTCCGGTGGTGATCCACTCGTCACTGTCGGGATCGGCGAACGAGCAGCATGTGCGCAAGGTCGGCGCGAATGCGTATGTGTCGAAGTTCGAGGCGTCGGAGCTCGCGAACGTGATGCGCGGGGCGCTCGCGCACGCCGCCTGAAAAACGATCGGCGCCCGGTGACACAGACCTCGTGAGTCTGCGTCACCGGGCGCCGAAGCGATCTTTCAGACTATCCGCCCGGCGGATAAGCCGGGCAAGCCGAACCGGTTATTGACCGAAGAAGACCGATTGCGCCTTGTTGGCCGATTGCGTGCGGTTACCCGATTGCGCCAGCGCGTCACGCGAGCCGCCGAAAGCGTGGACATCGGCGCCGTGAGCGTTTTCCTCGGCGGCGATCGCTTGCGCGCTCGGGCCTTGTTGCGAAGCCGGCGCGCCGACTGCCGGACGGTAGAACGGCGCCGGGCCGTAGCCGCTCGCGAAAGCAGGAGCAGCGAGCGTGGCGGAAGCGGCGATCAGGAGAGTAGCGAGAAGATTGCGTTTCATGGTGTGCTCCAAAGACGGTTGACGTTCAATCAGAAAGCGCCGAAGCGGTCTTGCGAGAAACTGTCTGCTACGTCGATGGAAAGCAGTGTATACCCCTACTATCGATTTTTTATCCCCATAAGTTTCAATTCACTTTTCGCTCTGAGCCAACAATAACTGGCCGCACGGGCGTGCGAATTCACCGCACATGACCGTGGCGTAAGGCTTTGCGGCTGTAGCTTCGCAGCGCTATGTCGAGCTTCATTCGACGGGAACGGAACAAAGATCTGGCGACCGGACGTGCCAAATAGCGGCACGCGCGCCGATCCGGGACGTTATCTCAGTGAACGAGCCGCCCGATCAGACGGACCAGCTCGGCGGGCGGATTGCCCTTCTGGCAGTAACCATCGAAGCCTGCATGAACGGCCTCGGGCCGCACGATATCCTCGCCGAGCGCAGTGAACGCAATGATCACCGCGTCGCGCGTGCGGGCGATCCGGCGCAGCACGCGCGCGGTCGCGAAGCCGTCGTGCTCCGGCATGGTGATGTCGAGAATGACGACGTGGGGCACCCAGCTATCGATCGAATGCAGGGCCGCGACGCCGGACAGCGCAAAGCGCGCGTCGAACCCGTCGGATTCGAGCGCGGCTGAGAGCGCTTCGGCGCTATGGACGTTGTCGTCGACGATGAGGATGCGCCACGGGGCGCGGTGCAAGTCGACGCTACGGTTCGTCCACAGCGCGCAATGAGGGGAATGCAGGGATACGGACATGGGCATTGGACGAGATCACACGTCCGCGCCGCAGCACGTTTCGCGCCCGGCCCGCCGCGCGGCGCTCAGGCTTCGCTCGGGCTTCGTTCAGGCGTCGCTTTCTTTCTTGCTCTTGCGCCGCTTGCCCGACGCAGCGCCCTCGCTCTCGCGCAGCCGCGCATTCGCCTCGACGAGCGATGCCGCGTCGCGCTGACGCAACGCGAGATCGAGCTCCCCGAGCGCGCCGAAGAGCGCGGATTGCTCGGCCTCGTCGAGCGACGCCACGCGCCGCGCTTCCTTGTCGAGCCGCTTCAGGAGCTTCGCGCCGAAGCGGGTGTCGATCGCGCCTTCGCGCGCGAGCCCGGCGATCACCGACGCGAGCCGGATCACGCCCCCCGCCGTCGATTGCGTCGCCCCGTCCAGATCGTCACGGTCTTCCACTGCCTTCTCCCCATGTTGGCACGCGGCGCCGCGCGCCGGCGGCGGACTCCACGCGGGCGCCGCGTGTGCGCCCGTCTTGCGTGGCGCGATCATACGCCATCAATATGACAGTCATATTTGCACGTCCTGACGCGCCTGGGGTGACCATTTCGCTATCCGATCACGCGCGGCGATCGCGATTCGGGGCGCGACCGGTGGCACACTAGCGCGTGGCGGCGCGAATCTCCGATGCGTCGACGCGCGCGCCATCAGCCGACACGCCGATCTACCAGAACGCAACCGAACGCCTGCATGAATCCCGCTACCCTGCAAAGACCGCCTTACGGCTCCGATTTTTCCGGCCTCGTCTGCGGCTTCCGATTTCATGTCGACCACCCTGGCGAGCCGATCGACGCCGAAGCCGCGAGCGAATGGCTCGCGCGCGACGACACCACCCGGGAATTCGTCTGGCTGCACTTCGATCTCGCGAACAGTTCGTGCGAACGCTGGATGCGCGGCCGCCTCGGCCTACCCGACGCCTTCTTCGACACCCTCAACGAAGGCTCGCATTCGACGCGCATCGAGCATCAGGAAGGCGCGCTCTTCGCCGTCATCAACGACGTGATGTTCAACTTCGAGCTGACGCCCTCGGAGATCGCGACGCTGTGGGTCTACACGCATCAGAAGCTGCTCGTCACGGCGCGCCTCAAGCCCTTGCGTTCCGTCGATTCGCTGCGCGAGTCGGTCAGGCGCGGCGAACTGTTCCGCTCGCCCGCCGAACTGCTCGCGCATCTGCTGCGCGATCAGGCGGAACTGCTCGTGCATATCGTGCGGCGCACGAGCGTCGAGGTCGACGGTATCGAAGATCGTTTTCTTTCGATGCGCGGCGCCGCGACCCGCACCGACCTTGGCGGCCTGCGGCGCGTGCTCGTGCGATTGCAGCGCCTGCTCGCGCCCGAGCCCGGCTCCGTGTTCCGTCTGCTCGCGCGGCCGCCGCGCTGGCTGCATGCCCAGGACATCCAGGACCTGCGCGACGCGACCGAAGAGTTCTCCCTCGTGCTCAATGATCTCGCGGGCCTCGTCGAGCGCATCAAGCTCTTGCAGGAAGAAGTCGCGACACGCATGGGCGAGCAAAGCAACCGCACGCTCTTCACGCTGACGCTCGTGACGGTGCTTGCGCTGCCTATCAATATCGTCGCGGGTTTCTTCGGCATGAATGTGGGCGGCATTCCGCTCGCGGAGAACCATCACGGTTTCTGGCTGCTGGTCGCGATCGTCGCCACGTTCACCGCGCTCGCCGGATGGTGGGCTTTCCGCCGCCGACGCGATATGTAGGAAGAAGCAGGCACGTCCCATGCGGCATTACCGATGAGGCGCACGCCTCGTAAACCGTCGGAGGTGATCATGGACAAGAACCGCATCGAAGGCACGGCTCGCCAGATGAAAGGCATCGTCCGCGAAGCCGTCGGGAAGGCCACCGGCAGCCGCGGCACGCAAATGCGCGGCACGGCCGAAAAAATGGCGGGCAAGATGCAGGCGAAACTCGGCGCGGCAGCCGATGCCGTGCGGCGCATCAAGAAGTAGCGCCGCAGAGCTCACAGCAGGATCAGAAGCCCAGGTCGCTCAGGCTCGGATGGTCGTCGGGCCGGCGGCCGAGCGGCCAGTGATACTTGCGGTCCGCTGCCTTGATCGGCAGGTCGTTGATCGACGCGTGGCGATGCGTCATCAGCCCCGCCTCGTTGAATTCCCAGTTCTCGTTACCGTAGCTGCGATACCAGTTGTTGGCGTCGTCATGCCATTCGTACGCGAAGCGCACCGCGATGCGGTTGCCCTCGTACGCCCATAACTCCTTGATCAAGCGATAGTCGAGCTCGCGCGCCCATTTGCGCCGCAAAAACGCGACCACTTCCTCGCGGCCATTCGCGAACTCGGCGCGATTGCGCCAGCGGGTATCGACGCTATAAGCAAGCGATACGCGCTCCGGCTCGCGCGTGTTCCATGCATCTTCGGCGAGGCGAACTTTCAGCTTGGCGGATTCTTCGTCGAACGGCGGAAACGGCGGTTTGCTTTCCATGGCAAGTCCTCTTTTACGAAGCGATTACGAAGCGATGAGCGAAGGTAGACAGATCTGTCTACCAGACGCACTCTAGCGCAGGTAGACGAACCTGTCTACAATCGATTGCATGAAACCATCAGCATCGTCTTTCGATCTCGCGGAGCTCGCGCCGGACGCGCGCATCCTGCATACCGCGCACGACCTCTTCTATCGCGACGGCATTCGCGCGACGGGCATCGATCGCGTGATCGCGGAATCGGGCGTCGCGAAGAAGACCTTTTATCGCTACTTTCCGAGCAAGGACGATCTGATCGTCGCGTTCCTGGACTTCCGTCACGAGAACTGGATGGCATGGTTCCGCCAAGCCCTGGCGCGCCACGGCGGGACGCTCAATGCGCTCGTGCCGGCGCTCGCCGAATGGTTCGGCAGCGAGAGCTATCGCGGGTGCGCGTTCATCAATTCGGTCGTGGAAGTTGGCGCGACGCTGCCGCAGGCCGTGGATATTTCACGGCGTCACAAGCGCGACATGACCACCGCCATTCGTGCGCTGATGCCAGCTTCGCGCACCGCAAAGGCGGACGCGCAGGCACTCGCTTTGGCCGTTGACGGTGCAATCGTGACCGCGCAGTTCGCCGACTCGCCCGCCGATGCGCTGAAGGCGCTCGCCCGCGTGGTCCGCGCGATTCGGGCCGGCGCGACGGAGCCCCAGGTCGCCAGATGAACCGGCAAGGCGCTACCTGACCGTTGCGCTTTCGACCGCGGGAACAGCCGGTTGCAGTTCGAACGTCAGCTCGGCTGGCTTTGCTGCATTGGGTGCGCCGCTGCTCGCGGAAGAGGGGCTCTCGCTGGTCTGCGTCTTCACCGAGCAGCACAGCATCGAACTGATCTGCGAGATGTCCTCGGTGCTCAACGTTGCAACATCGGCCTTCAGGTTGAGCAAGGTCACGACGGCCTGGTAACGCGCTCGCATCAGGTCGCGCTGCGTGATGTAGAACGTGTCGATGGCACGCAAGACATCGACGCTCGTGCGGCTGCCGGTTCGATAGCCGATCTTCGTCGCGTCGAGCGCCTCGCGCGTCGATCCGACGAGGCGCGCGAGCGTGGCGGTCCTCTCGCGCGCCTGGATAAAGCGCGCGTAATTATCGCGCGCGGAATTCTCCGCCTGTCGCGATGCCAGCAGGAATCCCTGTTCCGCCTTGTCCTCCAGCGCAAGGGATTGCCTGACACGCCCTTGAATTTCGCCGCCCGTCAGCAATGGAATGCTCACCGACAGCATTCCCGTGGTCGTGGTGGTGGGCATGGCATAGCCTGAAGCCGCGCCGGCCGGCGTGTATGACCCCGTCAGATTGACAACCGGATAGCCTGCGGCGCGCGCCTTTTTTGTGTCGTACTTGGCAATTTCCCAGTCGATCTGCTTGGACTGCACGTCGTAGCCGCGCGCTTTTGCTTCGTCGACCCAGACTTCCGCGCTCTCCGGAGAAAGCTTCGGCAGCGGAAGATCGCGCGGCAGCGCGGCGAGCGAGGTGAACGGTTGACCACTCGCCAGCTCGACAGCGCGACGTTTGATGGACAACTCCTGTTGCGCGTCCAACTGCTGAAGGTGCGCCTGCTCGCGAGCGACCTCACCGTCACGCACGTCGATCAGCGTGGCCTCACCGGCCGCGCGCTTGCGACGAATCTCCTCCGCTTGCGCCGCGATGGCGGCGCCATATTCGATCGTGCGCTTCAATTCGTCCTCGGCGGCGAGCTCTTCGAAGTAGGCCTTTACGGCGCGAAGCATCGCGCTCTGCTGTGCACCGGCGAGATCGACCACGCCCTTCGCCGCGACGTAGTCCGACTGTTTGTACGCCGTCCATTTGCTCCAGTCGAACAGCGCCTGCGACACGCTGACCATCCAGCCGCTCTGCCAGTAGGTCTGCCTCGGAAAGCTCTCCACCTCGATGCGGTTATAGGTCCGCCCCCAGCCTCCTCCTATCTGCGGGAGCAACGCGGCGCGTGCGATCGGAAGCGCTTGCTTCGCTGCCTCGTAGGCCGCGCGCGCCTGCGCGAGTTCGGCATCGTGACCGAGCGTCATGTCGACGATGGAACGCAAGTCGTCCGCGCGTGCCGGCGCAGCGCACGCCAGCATGCCAGTGAGGATCCAGCCCGCAACATTGTTCTTTCTCATGCGACGACTTCCTCGCCAGCCTCGATATTGACGTCGTTGTCCCGCACGAGCGCGCCGTCGGTGAACCGAAAGCGCACATCGAACGTGGATGCAAGCGACATGTCGTGCGTGATGACGACCACGGTTCGATCGAGTTCGCGCAGCAAGTTGGCGATCCGGCGGACGGAAACCGGGTCGAGGTTGGACGTGGGCTCGTCGAGCAGCAGCAGCTCACGATCCTGATACAGCGCGCGCGCCAGCAGCAGACGCTGCCGTTGCCCCGCGGAGATATTGGCGATGGTGTCGCTGATGACCGTGCGGGTGCGCATGGGCAGGCGCATGATGTCGTCGATCAGGCCGACCTTTTCGAGCAGCGAATGCATGCGGTCCTCGTCCGGATTGCCGGCGAAGAGCGTCACGTTATCTGCGATGGAGCCATGCAGGATGATGTCGCCCTGGCGCATGTGCGCCTGATGCCGGCGAATCTCGTCGACGGTCAGGTTCGGCCACGCAATGCCGTTCAGCGCGATATGACCGTGCTGCAGCGTTTCCGACGCCGAGAGCAATTTGAATAGCGTGGACTTGCCGCTGCCCGATGGCCCGACAATGGCGATCTTGTCGCCCTTGCGCACGCTGAAGCTCGCGTTGCGCAAAACGGGTTCATCGGACACGCCGTAGCTGAACGTGACATCGCGCACGTCCAGCGTGTCGAAAGCGCGAATCTCGGTGGCGCGCTGGCTATCCTTCAACGGCGTATAGCGTTCGTTTTGCGCCTCCACGATATCGTCCACGCGCGCGGTCGGCACGCTCAGCATGAAATATTCAAAGGCCGCGTTGATTGCGCGCGAGAAGCGTTCGGACAACAGCGCCTTGTAGATCAGGAACGAATAGAACACACCGACGGAGATCTTTCCGCCCAACATCAGGCGCGCGGCCATCCACGTGATGAGGATGGTGTCCGCGTACTGCAGGAGCTTCAGGATCGAATCGCGCGTCGAGGCCAGCCGGCTGCTCGAGAGCCGGGCGGCGACATACGTCTTGTAAATCGTCATGTAGATCGCGGTGCGGCGCGTCTCGCCCTGCGCGAGCTTGAGCAGCGAAGCCGCCCGGATCGTTTCGATCATGGAGTCGTCGCAACGCGCGGAGGTTTCCAGAACGAGCGCGTGCGTGTCGCGCATCGACGGGTACATGCTGAATGCGAACGCAAAGTACAGCGCGAACACGAGCACGGCGACCACCGTGAGTTTCGGGCTCTGAATGATCATGAGCCCCAGGGCGAGCGCGCCGACCGTCAGATCGATGAATAGCGAGACGGTCGTGCGCGTCGCGAAGTTGTTGATCTCGTCCTGCGCCTTCACCTTCGCGAAGACATCGCCGACGTGACGCTTTTCGAACCACGACATCGGGTTGCGCAGCAGGTGGCCGACGAGCCCCTCCGTGGCATTGACCTGCGCCATCCCGTTCAACAGTTCGGTGAGATACGCCTGCACATACTGGCTCAGCGCGCCGATCACGAAGATGCTGGCGAAAGTCACGACCAGCACGTTCAGCAGGTTGCGGTTGTCCGCCGCAACGACATAGTCGAGCACCAGGCTGCCGAAGTACGGCGACGCGAGAATCGCGAACTGGCTTCCGAGCGCCACGAACAGCACTTTGGCGATCTGCCCATTCAATTGCGGATTGAGCGCGCGCACGCGCTTCACCGCGGCGGGCACGCGAGATTTCGCGGAGATGCGCGGCATTTCCGGCGTGGGCGCGAATTCCAGCAGAAAGCCGGAGACGGTGGTGATGAACATGTCCATCGATACGCGCCGCCGGCCGCTCGCCGGGTCGATCACCTGGACGAAGCCCCGGCCGTACTTTTCGAAGACGACGAAATGCGCGCCGCCGAAGTGCAGGACGGAACCTTTCTTGATCTGCGAAAGATCGGAAGGATCAAAGCGGTACGCCTGAACGGACAGCCCGAAATCGATCGCGATGTCGTAGAGATCCATCAACGTGAGACCGTTGGCGGAAATCGGCTTGTACGCGGACAACTCGCGCACTTCGGTGGCTCGTCCGTGATGGGATAGCACCATCGCAAGGCAGGCGTACCCGCACTCTGCCACTTCGTTCTGGTAAATGACTCGCACTGTCAACCTCTCAGCATTCGGAACAAAGGTGCAAGCACCCATTCGGCGATGGTTCTGCGCTCGACCACGATGCTCGCGGTCGCCCTCATACCCGGCAGGATGACAAGGTGCTGCCCGTCGAAATCGAATGTCTTGCTTTTCAGCGTGGCCCACGCCATGTATTCGCCATCGCTGTTTTTCGCGCCGTCCTGCTGCTCGCCCATGCCGATGGTCGTGCTGGAGATGGAGTCGATCGTGGCTTCGTACGTGCCGAATTTCGTGTAGGGAAACGCATCGAACTTGAGCCGGACGATTTGTCCTTCCTTGACGAAGCCGCGCCGCCGGGAAGGAATGCGCAGTGCGGCGCGCAGCGGACCGTGGTCGTTCGTCGCGATGACGAGCGCGACGTCGCCCTCCGCGAGCGTGCGGCCGGCCACCAGGCTCGAAAAGGTGACGACGCCCGCACTCGGCGCCGACACGGTCGCGTCCTGACGCTCGCGCTCGTAGCGCGAGCGAATGTCCTGGATCTCTCTGTCGTGCCGCGCTTCGAGCTCGCGCACCTGCGCGTCGAGGTCCGCCCGCGCGCTGCGCGTCGCATCGATTTCGCCCGCCAGCTGCTGGCGGCGTGCTCTCGTCTGCGCGACCGCGACCTTGCCCTGATGGACATCCGCCTGCGCCTGCTCGATCCGGTCGGCTGTCACGTATTCCGAAACTGAATTCAGGCGCGTCACCTTGCGCTCGGATTCACCGACCAGTTGACGGCCTTGCGCGATCTGCTCGTCGAGCGCCCCCAGTTCCGCGCGCCGGCTTGCTTCCGTCACGCGCGAGGCATCGAGCTGCGCGTTCAACTGGGCACGCCGCTGCTCGTATTGATCCACGGCGGCGCGAATCTGCTCGTCCCTCGCCTGTTCGTCGAAGACTTGCCGGCGCTGGCCGTTGGCCGACAACGAAAGGTCGCGCTGCAGCCGGAAGAGCGGTGCGCCCAACGCCACGCGCTCGGCAGGTTTCGCATAGATGGCGGACACGAGCCCCGTCAGTCCGCGAATCTTGATTTCGGCGGGCGAGACGATCTCGCTCGGCACATCCTGCTTGAGTTCGACCTGATGCAGAAACCCGAAGGCGATTGCACCGACGACAAATGTCGACGTGGCGTAGGCGATCCAGCGCCAAGGCACGTCCTTGAATTCGGGAAGGCTAGTTGCTTGCATAGCGCTCGATGGTGGCTGTCGGTTGGCAATAGGTATCGCGTGCAAGCTGTCTGCCGCTCGTGGCAGACGGTCCGGTCAACGCGCGGATTTGTTGAGCGATAGAGCTATTTGGCGGCGGCAAACGAATACATCGCCGGGTGACCCGAGGTGAGCCACTGAGGGTAGTTTTCGGAGAGCGCGGCTTCGATATCGCCGGCAAGGATCTGCGGCGCGCCCTCATCAGCAAGCCGAATGGGGTCGAACAGGCGGGCTCTGAACCGTCCTTGCTCGAATCGGAGATAAAACGGCAGCAGCAGCGCGTCGAACGTGGCGCCCATGCGGAACACACCGTTATGGATTCTGGCATTGCGCCCGAATATCGATACACCGACCGTTTCCATTGGGTAGCGATGCATCGTAAATGGCGGAACGTCCGAGAACAGTACGGCCACGCCGTGGCGCTTGAGCGCACGGGCGACGCGCACGCCCAACCCGCCGCGGTTCGGATCGTTGTAGGTATAGAGAACCTTGATGCCGGGAATCAGTGCGTGATCGTCGCCATACTGGTTTTGCGGAACACCCGATACCACGGCGAGCGAATCGATCCCGAGCAAAGCGCCCATTTTTTCGACGACGTAGATGTTCGCGTACTGCGAAACGTAGTGGAACGGCGAAACGAATATCGGCTTGCCGGGCGCGATGCTTTTCAGCCGTCGCACTTGTTCTGCGAGTGTTTGCGCCACAGCATCGAGGTCCGGCAATGATTCGCCGTTTCGAATCGCGCGGCCGAAGTAGATGCGCTGGTCAATCAGCTTTTCGAGCAACACGCCCGCGCGAGCCCGCTGCGCGATTTCGGAGGGTAATCCCAAAAGATCACGGCCGAGTTCTGCGCGGCTGACTCCGGTTGCACGCCAACGCACGTCGCACCAGCTACGCACCAGCCATCCGACGTTGGCGAGACGCTCAATGGCTCTCACCGGAATGCGACCCACCACGGAACGGCGCGCGAGGAATTTCTTCCGCGCAATCCATTTCCTGATTGATCGAATAAGGGCAGACATTTATGGGTAAATTGAATTCGGATGAGGCGTGCTTTTCAAAACGATGAACTAGATGACTGAAAAAGCGCCTTTTCGACCACCAAGACCGACGATCAGTCTGAACGTTGAATCAGGCAACTCCATTCACCGGAGGCGCATTTTTCGAGCGCACCCCGGCGTTCTCTTTCAAGAACGGTATCAGCCGCCTGAATTCCCAGGCGGCGTGATAGTAATCGACACATTCGTGTCATTAGTCGCAGTCGAGGTCACGCCCGACTTAGCAGTACCACCGGCCAGTTGCGACTGAGCCAACGCATTGCGATCGAGTTTTTGCACGCCATTACTCCAGATTAAAATTAACAACACGACAGCGGTTAGGAATGAAGTTCCCAACCGCCGCCCTGCCTTAACCGCCGATGCTAATCGTCACATTCGTCGTGTTCGTTGCCGTCGAGCTGGTCGACGATTTTGCCGTACCGCCTGCGATTTGAGCCTGAGCCAAGACATTGCGTTCGATCTTTTGCATGATTCAATTCCTTAAGAAAATTTAAAAATACATCCCAGCCATTGCATCCGTGGATGCATCGCGCCTTTTTTGGCACGACGCTCCGACCTCGAGCAGCTCTTACTTTGCCTGAATGACGATGTAGACCGTATTGCTGGCGTTAGCTCGCGAGTTCTTCGCGCAACCACCAGCCAGTTCGGAGTGCGTCAATGCGCTGCGCTCGATTTTCTGCATTATTTTGCCTTTCTTGAAACTACAGTTGGATTTAGCCTTTGATGGTGATGTCCACCGTCGTATTGTTCTCCGCCGAGGCCGACGTGGAGCTCTTAGCCGTACCACCGGCGATTTGAGCTTGGACCAATGCGCTACGTTCGATCTTTTGCATGCTAGACCTCTTTAATAACCAAGTTTAAAAAAGTACTCGCCCACACCTAAATGTGAACACATATCAAATCGCTGCGGTACACCAATACAGTGACATCGGAGCATCGCAGACGACCGCCTCCTTAAATTGAAGAAGGCACCCGTTGCGTTTGGGCAAATGAATCTTATATTTTTGCCCTCAGAATCACCAGCACGAATAATCTGAAAACTACGAATCCAAAGAAGACTGGATAAAATAATGCGGACAATTTGAAAAAAGTCACTCGCTCTCAGTGATTGCTTGCCTTTTCACAGTCAATAAGTCCGAGAGGCACCTCGAGGCTTCGTTCTTTAAATCGCTGATTTAAAGCAGCAGCTAGCCGGTTTATAAACTGCGGTGCCTTGTTGCGCTAAACCAGCGCCTTAATTCCTGCCAAAAAGCTATTAACTCACCACGACCGACGCCGTCATCGCTTCGACGACTTCCGCCAGCCTGTCGAAGTTCGTGGCGATCTGGTCGTTCGGCACGCACGCATAACCCAGCATCAAGCCCTTTTTCGCCGCGAGCCGGTTCATGTAGTAATGGACAAGCGGCCGGGTCACGACTCCGGCGCTGAGCGCGGCAGCGGCAACGGCGCGGTCGTCTGTCGAATCGGGCAGTTCGAGCACGAAGTGCAGGCCGGCTTCATCGCCGCGCACGGGCAAGGAATCGCCGAAGCGCGCCCGGATCGCGTTGATCAGCAACTCGCGCCGTTCGCCGTACAGACCGCGCATGCGGCGCACATGCGAAGTGAGATGGCCGTCCAGAATGAACTCGGTGAGCACGGCCTGCTGCATCAGCTGGCCCTCGCGGTAGAGCTCGGCCACGCCGGTACGAAACGAATCGACGAGATTCTCCGGCACCACCATATAGCCCATCCGCAATCCCGGATACAGCATCTTGCCGAGACTGCCGACATAGATCACCTGCCCCGCGTCGTCGAGCCCCTGCAGAGATGACAGGGGCCGGCTGCCATAGCGAAACTCGCTGTCGTAGTCGTCCTCGATGATCCACACCTTGTGCTGCCGCGCGAACTCCAGCAGCGCGCGGCGTCGCGCGAGGCTCATCACCATGCCGAGCGGGTATTGATGCGACGGCGTCACGAGCGCGATGCGCGGCGGCTCAGCCATGTCGCCGTCGGTCGGGTTCAGGCCTTCCGCGTCGACGGGAATCGGCACGAGTGTCAGTCCCGACGATTGCAGCACGCTGCGCACGCCCCAATAGCAGGGCTCCTCGACCCACGCGCGGTCGCCGAAATCCGTCAGCAGCCGCACGGTGAGGTCGATCGACTGATGAATGCCCGTCGTGATGATGATCTGGTCCGGCTGGCACTTCACCGAGCGCGCGACGCGCAAATAATCCGACAGCGCGCGGCGCAGCGGCCGATAGCCGCCGCCAGGCGCATACGTGAGCAGATCGGGGCTCGCGCGCTTCCAGAGACGCGCCTGCAGGCGGCTCCACGTGCGCGCCGGAAACTCCGCGACATCCGGCACGCCGGGCATGAACGCGCCCCACTGCTTCGGCGACACGCCCGCCTGCGCGATCAGGCGCTCGCCCCGGCGCGATATCGTGCACGGCGCCTTCGTTGCTTCGGGCGGCGCCTGCCTGACGGCGCCATCGCGCGGCGCGGTGTCGGCGACATAGGTGCCGCTGCCGGTCGTCGACGTCACATAGCCTTCGGCCGTGAGCTGCTCGTAGACATGCAGCACGGTATTGCGCGCGATGCCGAGATCGAGCGCGAGCGTGCGCGAACTCGGCAGCTTCGTGCCCGGCGCGAGCTGGCTCGTGAGGATCGCCTGCTGCATCAGTTCCAGCACCTGCCGGTACATCGGCTCGGCAGCCGCGCGGTCGAGCCGCGCGCTCAGCCAGTCGGCAAGGATGATCGTATCCATCAGTTCTCCCCGGTCCAAGCCACCCGTTCAGAACGCCGAAGTGGTTCTATTCTGAATATTGAAATGGCTCCCCATTTTAGAACCGTCCCGAGCTATAGTTATCCCAAGCAGTGGAAAAAATTTCCGGGCGTCCTCGGGACGCTCGGCAGTATCAGGGTTTTCCGAAGGAGACACGGAAGATGAAAACCGATCAGGTGATCGTCAGCTTTCGCGGCGTGCGAAAGACCTATGACGGCGAAACGCTCGTCGTCAAATCGCTCGATCTCGATATCTATCAGGGCGAATTCCTCACGCTGCTCGGGCCGTCCGGCTCCGGCAAGACGACCTGCCTCATGATGCTCGCGGGCTTCGAGTTCCCGACCGGCGGCGAGATCTGGCTCGACGGCAAGCTGCTCAACAAGGTGCCCCCGCACAAGCGCGACATCGGCATGGTGTTTCAGAACTACGCGCTTTTTCCCCATCTGTCGGTGCAGCAGAACGTCGAATATCCGCTGACGGTGCGCAAGATGTCCGCGGAGGAACGCGCGTATCGCGTGAACAACGCGCTCAAGATGGTGCGCATGGAGAGCTTCGCGAAGCGTTATCCCGCGCAGTTGTCCGGCGGCCAGCAGCAGCGCATCGCGCTTGCCCGCGCGCTCGTGTTCGAGCCCAAGCTCGTGCTGATGGACGAGCCGCTCGGCGCCCTCGACAAGCAGTTGCGCGAGCACATGCAAATCGAGCTCAAGGCGCTGCATGAAAAGCTCGGCGTCACCTTCGTCTACGTGACGCACGATCAGGGCGAAGCCCTCACGATGTCCGACCGCGTCGCCGTATTCGACAAGGGCATCGTGCAGCAGCTCGACACCGTCGATCATCTCTATGAAGCGCCGTGCAACGAGTTCGTCGCGAACTTCATCGGTGACAGCAACCGGTTGCGCGGCACCATCGAACAGACGCAAGGCGATTTCTGCGAGATCCGTCTCGCGGACGGCACGCGCCTGTCCGGCCTCAATGTCGCGAACGCAAAACCGGGTGCGTCCGCCATCGCGTGTATCCGGCCCGAGCGCATGAAGCTCACGCAAGGCAACGGACACGCCAACGGCAACGTCAACGCGCTATCCGGCGAGGCGAAGAGCCTCATCTATTTCGGCGATCACGTGCGCATGCGCTGCGGCGTGCGCGAGCAGGACGAGTGCTTCGTCAAGGTGCCGCTCGGCACCGCGGCGCTCGACGGCTTCGCGCCCGGCGCACCCGTCGCCCTCGAATTCGCGCCCGAGCATTTACGCGTGTTCGCCTGAATCCGAAGCAAGCGCTTCGCTTCCCACCCGTCGTTTCACTGATAAAACCAAACCGACAGAGGAAACCATCATGAAGAAGTTCGCATCGTGCTCAACGGCGGCCGCCGCCGCACTCCTTTTCGCGTCCGCCGCTCATCTGGCGAACGCGGCGGAGATCACCGTCGTCAACTTCGGCGGCGCGAACGGCGACGCGCAGAAGGTCGCGTTCAACCAGCCGTTCGAGCAGTCGACCAAGAACAAGGTCACGGCCGTCGAGTACAACGGCGAACAGGCCAAGGTCAAGGCGATGGTGGAAGCGAAGCACGTCAACTGGGATGTGGTCGAGGTCGAATCGGGCGATCTCGGCCGCGGCTGCGACGAAGGCCTTTACGAGAAACTCGACTGGTCGAAGATCGCGAAGAAATCAGACCTCGTGCCCGAATCGCCGGCGACGTGCGGTGTCGGCTTCTTCGTATGGTCGACGGCGCTCGCCTACAACGCCGATAAGCTCAAGACTGGCCCGGCAAGCTGGGCGGACTTCTGGGACACGAAGAAATTCCCCGGCAAGCGCGGCATGCGCAAGGGCGCACGCTACAACCTCGAATTCGCGCTGATGGCCGACGGCGTCGCGCCGAAGGACGTCTACAAGGTGCTCGGCACGAAGGCCGGCGCTGACCGCGCATTCAAGAAGCTCGACGAACTGAAGCCGAATATCCAGTGGTGGGAAGCGGGCGCACAGCCGCCGCAGTTCCTCGTCGCGGGCGATGTCGTGATGTCCACCGCCTACAACGGCCGCATCGACGCGGCGCGCAAGGAAGGCAAGAACCTGAAGGTCGTGTGGAACGGCAGCATCTATGACCTCGACTACTGGGCTATTCCGAAGGGCTCGCCGAACAAGGACGTGGCGCAGCAGTTCATCGCGTATTCGGTGTCGCAGAAGCCGCAGGAGGTCTATGCGCAGCACATCGCGTACGGTCCGGTGAACAAGGCCGCGATCTCCGCGCTCGACGCAAAGACCAAGTCCGACATGCCGAACTCGCCGGAGAACGCGAAGAACGCGGTGCTGCAGGACATGGCGTTCTGGACCGACCACGGCGACGAGCTCGAGCAGCGCTTCACCGCGTGGGCATCGAAGTAAGCGTATTTCAGCTGGCATGACGGCCGCGCTCCCGTGGGGCGCGGCCGGGAAGGAGACACCAACGTGAACACCATGACGATCCCCGCGGACGACTCGCGCGAATCGAGCGCGCGTCTCAAGCGCGAACTGAAGATCGCCGATGCCAAGAAGCGCGCCATGGCGCTCGTGCTCATCGCGCCACTCGCCATTTTCCTGTTCCTGATTTTCGTGGTGCCGATCGGCGCGCTGCTCACGCGCGCCATCGAAAATCCCGAAGTGGCGAACGCGCTGCCGCATACCGGCGCCGCGCTCGCGAAATGGGACCGCAAGACGCCGCCATCGGATGAAGCGTATGCCGCGCTCGCGCAGGATCTCACCGCGATCTCGGAAGGCGAATCGATGGGCGCGCTCGCCCGGCGCCTCAACACCGAAATTCCGGGCTACCGCTCGCTCGTCGCGAAGACGGCGCGCGCCATGCCCCTGACCGGCGACGACGGCAAACCCCTGCCCGCCGCGCAGATCAAGTCGAAGATTCTCGACATCGACGAACGCTGGAACGATCCCGCCTACTGGCAAGCAATCGCGAAGAACGCGGGCCGATATTCGCCCTTCTACCTCCTCGCATCGCTCGATCACAAGCAGAACGGCTTCGGCGATATCGTCCACGCCGATCCAGACCAGTCGATCTATCTCAACGTCTTCGGCCGCACGTTCGTAATCGGCTTCGGCGTGACGCTGTTCGCGCTGCTGCTCGGCTACCCGCTCGCCTACTGGATCTCAACGCTGCCCGCGCGCCGCGCGAACCTCGTGATGGTGCTCGTGCTGATTCCGTTCTGGACCTCGGTGCTGGTGCGCGTCGCCGCGTGGATCGTGCTCTTGCAGAGCGAGGGCCTCGTCAACAAGGCGCTGATCGGCAGCGGGCTGATCGGTTCGCCGCTCGCGCTGCTCTTCAACCGCGTGGGCGTCTATATCTCGATGACGCACATCCTGCTGCCGTTCATGATCCTGCCGCTCTACAGCGTGATGAAATCCGTGCCGCCCACTTACCAGCGCGCGGCGGTATCGCTCGGCAGCCATCCGTTCGCCGCGTTCTGGCGCGTGTACGTGCCGCAAACCTATCCGGGCATCGGCGCGGGCGTGCTGCTCGTGTTCATTCTCGCGATCGGCTACTACATCACGCCGGCGCTGCTCGGCGGGCCGAACGACCAGATGGTCAGCTATTACATCGCGTACTTCACCAACGTGACGATCAACTGGGGCATGGCCTGCGCGCTCGGCGCGCTGCTGCTCGCCGCGACCCTCGTGTTGTATGTGATCTACGGACGCTTCACGCGCTCGAACGTGAGCCTGGGGTAAACAAAGATGAAACTCGCCAAACCGATGTTCGCGCCGCACACGTCAGCCATCGAGCGCGTCTGGTATTTCACGTTGCGCATCGTCTGCGTGCTGATCCTGCTATATCTGATCCTGCCCGTGCTTGCGATCGTGCCGCTGTCGTTTTCATCGAGCACCTTCCTCGTCTACCCGATTCCGGGCTGGTCGATGCGCTGGTATCACAACCTCGTCATGTCGCAGGAATGGCGCATGGCGGCAAAGAACAGCTTCATCGTTGCGCCTTCCGCAACGCTCGTCGCGACGATCCTCGGCACGCTCGCGGCGGTCGGGCTGACGAAGGCGAACTTCATCGGCAAGGGCGTGCTCATGGCCGTGCTCATTTCGCCGATGATCGTGCCGGTGATCGTCGTCGGCGTCGGCATGTATCTGTTCTTCGCGCCGCTCGGCATCGCCAATACGTATTTCGGGCTGATTCTCGCGCACGCGGCGCTCGGCGTGCCCTTCGTCGTCACGACGGTCGGCGCGACGCTGCAGAACTTCAACCACAATCTCGTGCGCGCGAGCCAATCGCTCGGCGCGAGCCCCCTGACGACGTTTTTCCGTGTGACCCTGCCCGTTATCGCGCCGGGCGTGATCTCGGGCGCGCTGTTCGCGTTCGCGACCTCGTTCGATGAAGTCGTGGTCACGCTCTTCCTCGCCGGCGCCGATCAGACGACGCTGCCGCGGCAGATGTTCACCGGCATCCGCGAAAACATCAGCCCGACCATTGCGGCGCTCGCGACGATCCTCATCGTGTTCTCGACGAGTCTGCTGCTGGCGCTGGAGTGGCTGAGGGGTCGGGCGGCGAAACGCGCGATCGCGGGATAGGGCGGGCGGCGGACCGCGCAAGGTATGCCGGACTGGCGCAAACGCCCGCGCGGTGAGCCATCTGCTTGCACCTCGCGCTCTTGCGAAGACCACCAACTGAGTCGATCTGAGGCGTTCCCGGGCCGCCAACGCGGCCGGGCCGTTCTGCTTGGGCCAACAATGGCTCAATTGACCTGCGGACGCTGCAGTCGTCGCCGGAATTAGCCTCGCGTATCGGTCCGCGGTGAGCCTCTCAGACCGGTTCGAAGCCCCGCCAGCAAAGAAACAAACCGGGCCGCGCGCGCCCCTCTCGGCCCGCCGGCAAAGGCGCTCGGCCACCTCCGCCCCGATTATTCGTATCAGCGGGATAGTGTATTCACTGATGCAGTATTTATCGGAATGTGCTTAATGACGTACGTTCTAGGTCGAGTCAAAGCCTGGAACAATGCCATGACAGCTGTTTCGAAAAGAGCGGACCCGTGGTCACAGACGGTTCACCTGCTCGAAGCGATGCCCACGGACATCGCTCGCACCGCGCCATCCCAAAAATCCGCGCGCGCCGAGAGCGCGTTTCTCGAGCGCCTGACACGCGACTGGAATCGCACGCATCCGCATCATTCCGACGATCGACTGCCGTTCCCGCAGGCGATCGTGCGCGTGATCGAGCGTCCGAGCAGCGCGACCGCGCTCGTCTATTGGTCCGACCCCGGCACGTGCCATTACGGCTATCAAGGCTGGCGCGCGACCACGGCGACGGCCGAGGGCGTGTGCTCCCTGTCGGGGATGCCGATTCATCGCGGCGATCAGGTGTATCGGCCGTCGCAACGCGATCCAAAGCCGCAAAACGCCGCCGCCATGATCCTCGCCGCCGCGATGCCCCGGAACAGCGAGGAAATGGAAGTCGACATGCACGGCTGACCTGCGGCGGCATACGAAAGCGGCGGCAAGACCGGCAGCGCTAGCCGATGCCGGTTCTGCCGCCGCTCGCCATCAATAGCCGACCGTGAAGCGCTGCCTGATGTGGGCGTCGTGCTCGAACTCGTCGAGGAAGGCGATCGCGAAATCGTCGAAGGAAATCCAGCTGCGGCCGCGGCCGTCGACGAGGAGTTCGTCCACACCGATACGGAATTTCTGCGTTCGCGGCCCGGCCACGAATTCCGCCGACGGCGAAACGAAGGTCCAGTCGATGTCGCGTTCACGGCGCAGCGCGTCCAGAAAGGCCGCGCCCGCCGTCGCCTCCGGCTTGTACGCGGCGGGAAAGTCCGGCAGATCGAGCACGCGCTGCCCCGGCGCCGCATAAAGGCTGCCCGCGCCGCCCACCACCAGCAGGCGCCGCACGCCGGCGCGCTTCACCGGACCGGCGATCGCCTCTTCCGGCACCGTGACGAAGCGCGTAGCGCTGAACACGGCGTCGTGCCCGGCGATGGCAGTCGCAAGAGCATCTGCATCGAGCGCATCGACGCTTTGCGGAATCACGCCGTCTCGCGGCGGGAGACCGGACGCGTCGCGAGCAATCGCCGTGACCGTGTGTCCGCGCCGCAACGCCTCCTCCAGCAGACGGCTGCCGACATTGCCCGTCGCACCGATGATCGCGATCTTGCTCATTGCCAACTTCTCCTTTTGTAACGGCGTTCAAGCCGGCATCGTCCAACCGGACGGTTCATGATAAAGCGAAATAAACCGTGGCACCGGCAGCGCCTTCGATAGAGTTTATTTCCGCGCGGGAGGGAATCCGAGAACCGATTCCCGCATGGTCACAATTAAAAGCATACGTGGCAAAGTTATGGTCATGCAATTTCCGGGCCGATTTACGGCGCGGCAAGCCATACCGACACGCCATTGTCATAATGAAACAGCGCATTCGGCAGCGCGGCTCACCATTAAACTGGAGGCCCCGCACTCTTTCGAGATGCGCGACAGCGGCGATTACCGGCGCGCCGCGCGCAGCAGTTTCGGAGCGAGTTTTCAAATCGAAGTCGCCAAAATGTCATGACATTGGTTTATATTGCAGTTCCTCGCCGCTCCATTACCGGAAGGAGTTAATCGTGAAGAATCCGCAATTGCAGGGTGCCATCGAAGGACGCGACAATCCGGCAGGCGAAACCGCCTACGAACCGATTCCGGTTCGCGCAGTCTCAAAGGAGTCGGCCGACCAACCCGGCTACTCCGATTCGTTGGACATCCCGCTCAATTACGGCATCGTGATGGACGCAGTCAGGGACGCGGTACGCGCGAACCCGTAAGCGTTCAACAGCTCATGCAAAGCGCCCCACTTGGGGCGCTTTTTTTTTCGCCGTGTGGTTGCCGACTGTAGTGGACACACGGCTCGATGATGTCAATAAGTCTGATGAATCAGGTGGTTAGCAGCCTTTCCGGTAAGCGATTCCGACAAATGTCAATCGGTGCGAATCTGAGCCGACACCGTCGATCCGCTCGATTAACGAGATGGTACACTGCCGCCTCCGCTGCGCCGGCCCCCATG
This sequence comes from Caballeronia sp. 11_S32, assembly GCF_056930355.1. Lineage (NCBI taxonomy): Bacteria > Pseudomonadati > Pseudomonadota > Betaproteobacteria > Burkholderiales > Burkholderiaceae > Caballeronia > Caballeronia sp. 11_S32. The sequence goes on along the minus strand of NZ_JBXOWH010000004.1, from coordinate 529,617 downwards.
CCGCGTCGCCGCGACGAGTCTCGTGGGTGTCGATATTTCGTCCATGCCAAAAGGCTCTAAACGCCCGAATTGGGCCTCCTGTGGCCGCCTTTTCCGCCGATCCGACAAATCAGCCCGCTGCTAGTGTTTCTACTGGCGAAAAAAACCACATTGAAGTAAGTTCAGACGTGTAATAGCGCCTGGACAAATGTCCGGATCAATGCTCGCGGGTTAAATGGGAATCCCGGCGAGGACGTAACCAAGACCGATCAACCACGTGCTGCGGCTCGCGCCCTGCCGAACGAGAACATGGCCGCTATTTTCGATTACCTGTTGGACAGTCAGATCTCCAGGCAATGGCGCGGGCTGCTGGCCGCGCTTGCCGACGAATTCGAAACGCAGATCGGGCGCAATGAACTGCGCCAGTTGATGCACCGCGTGGGCAGCCGATTTGCCGATGCCCGCCCCCTGCCGCCCTGCGATTCGACGGCGGCGCTCGCCGACGCGCTCAACGCCTTGTGGAGCGACACCGACTGGGGCTTCGTCGAACTGTCCGACGAGCGCGACTATCTGAGCATCGTGCATTACTGCGCGCCTCTGCCCGCCTTCGGCGAGCGCGCGCTCGCGTGGACGCCCGCGTTTCTCGAAGGGGCTTATCAGCAGTGGCTCGCCGCGCTCGGCGCGCAAGGACTCGCGATCAGGCAGGCGAGCGAGTTCGGCGACGACTCGGCCATCGAATTCAGACTCGCGCGCGTCGCGGCCTGAAGCGTCCAGCGCAATCCGACCGCCGCCCCGATGCGGCGGCTTCGACCGCCCTGACGGGCGGCTCAAAACAGGCAGCACCGGCCAGGCATCAAAAAAGCACGACGAGGAAGCGGCACCATGAATACTTCGCGCGACATCGAGAAGCTGTTCGATCATTTCGGCGGCAATGCAGGCAACTATCAGGAAATCGGACGGGAAAACGAAGCCAGGACCGCCCGCACCCGCTGGCCGCTGCTCGCCACGCTCGACTTCGCGCAGCCGTCGATTCCCGAGATCGCGCCGCCGCGCGATGCGCAACCGGGCTCGCCACGCACACGCTCGTATGAACCCTCGGGCGAGCCGGCCGAAAAGCCGACGCCGATTCATCGCGGCAAGCAGCAACTCTTCACACGCCCCCATCGCCGCACGATTCCGCCGGTCAATCCGCCCGCGGCGGAGTCGCTGAGCGCATTGCGCTTTTCGGTGCTCGGCGAATCGGTGTCGAATCAAACCGGAACGATTCCGGATTCCGCAGCCGCTTTCGCGGCGAGCGTGCCGCCTGTTCAAACGCCGGTCGAGTCCAGCCCCGTCGCGAATGACGCCGAAAAACCCTCGCGCGCGGCAGCCACGTTCGGATCGAACTTCGCGGCGCGCCGCACGACAGCTCAGGTTTCACCGGTAACGCCGGCCGCCGAAGCGCCGCGCACGCCCGAACCCGCGGCCGCCGCGCCGCAATCGATCCTCGGCAAGCTTTTCAAGGCAAACGCCCAGAACACGCCCAGCGCGCCCGCCAGTTCGCTCGACGCCATGTTCGAGCGGCTGCGCCGCGCCAGTCCGCAGGCCGGCGAACCCACGAACACGCAAGCAGCCGCAGGCCACGCCGCGCGCGCGAGCCGCCTCTCACGCTCATGAAAGTCATTACGGTAGTTTCCGCGAAGGGCGGTGTCGGCAAGACGACGCTCGCCGCCAATCTCGCCTCGGTGCTCGCCGCGCGCAGCCGCCGCGTGATCGTGCTCGATCTCGATCCGCAGAACGCGCTGCGCCTGCACTTCGGCATTCCGCTCGACAGCATCGACGGCATTTCGCGCGCGACGCTCAGCCGCGATCCGTGGCAGACCGTGATGTTCGACGGCGTCGACGGCGTGACGGTGCTGCCCTACGGCGCGGTGACCGAGGATGACCGCCGCCGCTTCGAGGCGCTCGTCGACAGCGATCCTGCGTGGCTCGCGCATTCACTCGACTCGCTCGCGCTCGACGCGAACGACATCGTGATCGTCGACACGCCGCCGGGCTCGTCGGTCTACACGCGCACCGCGCTCACGGCCGCGAACTTCGCGCTGAACGTGGTGCTTGCCGATGCCGCGTCCTATGCGGCGATCCCCGGCATGGAGCGCATGGTCGATGCCTACGCCGCGCCGCGCCCGGATTTCGCGGGTCAGGGCTATGTCGTGAATCAGGTCGATCAGTCGCGCCAGCTCAGCAAGGACGTGCTGAAGGTGCTGCGCAATATGCTCGGCACCAAACTGTTCCCCGGCGTGATCCATCAAGATGAAGGGGTCTCCGAATCGCTCGCGTGCGATACGACCCTGATCCATTACGATCCGCTTTCGCAAGCCGCCGCCGATCTGCGCGCGTGCGGTGACTGGCTCCTTTCCGCCATCGACGCGATGGCCGCCTCATCGAGGAAACTCGCATGAGATCCGCGAAGATCCCATCGCCGGAAACGGAGGTCAGCGTCGCGACTTCGCGTCTCGAACGTTTCGTCGATGCGGGCATCTGGCGCAGCCGGATCGTCGTGATCCTGCTGACGGTGTTCGCCGCGTTCGCGCTGTATTTCGTCGTCACGGTGCCGCTCGCGTTCGGCCAGCAGCTCGCGTTCGCGACCATCTGCTTCCTCTGCGCGCTCGGCTTCCGGCGTCTGCAAGGACAGTACGCGACGCTCGTGATGATCATGCTGTCGGTGGCCGCGTCGGGCCGCTACATGTTCTGGCGTCTGACGGAGACGACTTACTGGGAGCGTCCGCTCGACGCCGCCTGGGGCCTGTTGCTCGTCGCCGCCGAAGTCTATGCGGCGCTGGTTCTGCTGCTCGGCTACTTCCAGACCGCGTGGCCGCTCAAGCGCAAGCCCTTGCCGCTGCCCGCCGACCGCAGCCAGTGGCCGACAGTCGACGTCTTCATCCCGACGTACAACGAGCCGCTCTCGGTCGTGAAACCCACGATCTACGCGGCGCTCGCGCTCGACTACCCGGCCGACAAAATCGCGATCCACGTGCTCGACGACGGCCGCCGTCCCGAGTTCAAGGCGTTCTGCGAGGAAGTGGGCGTCAACTGGACGATCCGCACGCACAACCGTCATGCGAAGGCGGGCAACATCAACGAGGCGCTGAAGATCACCAAGGGCGAATTCCTCGCGATCTTCGACTGCGACCACATCCCGACGCGTTCCTTCCTGCAGATCTGCCTCGGCTGGTTCCTGCGCGACAAGCTGCTGTCGATGCTGCAGACGCCGCACCACTTCTTCTCGCCCGATCCGTTCGAGCGCAATCTCGGCACGTTCCGCAAGGTGCCGAACGAAGGCGAGCTGTTCTACGGCCTCGTGCAGGACGGCAACGATCTCTGGAACGCGACCTTCTTCTGCGGCTCGTGCGCGGTGCTGCGGCGCTCGATGGTCGAAGAGATCGGCGGCATCGCGGTCGAGACCGTGACGGAGGATGCGCACACCGCGTTGAAGCTGCATCGGCTCGGCTATACGACCGCGTATCTCGCGATTCCGCAGGCCGCCGGGCTCGCCACCGAAAGCCTGTCAGGCCACATCGGGCAGCGCATCCGCTGGGCGCGCGGCATGACGCAGATCTTCCGCATCGACAACCCGCTCACCGGCAAGGGCCTCAGGATCGGTCAGCGGCTGTGCTATCTCAACGGCATGCTGCACTTCTTCTATGGCGTGCCGCGTCTCGTGTTCCTCACGGCGCCCTTGTCGTATCTCTTCTTCGGCGCGCATGTGATCGAAGCGGCGGCGAGCACCATCGCGGTCTTCGCGCTGCCGCACATGATGCACGCGAGCATCACCAACTCGCGCATGCAGCGCAGCTTCCGCCACTCGTTCTGGGCCGAAGTGTACGAGTCGGTGCTGGCGTCGTACATCACCGCGCCGACGCTGCTCGCGGTCATCAACCCGAAGCTCGGCAAGTTCAACGTGACGGCCAAGGGCGGCCAGATCGCGAAGGATTACTTCGACTGGTATATCTCGCGGCCTTATCTGTTCCTCCTGCTGCTGAACCTGCTCGGCTTCGTCGCGGGCATCGTGCATATCGTCATGTACTGGCACATCAGGAGCGAGGTGAACACGACCATCCTCAACCTCTGCTGGACGGTCTACAACATGCTGATCCTCGGCGCATCGGTGGCGGCGGCGAGCGAGCGCAAGCAGGTGCGCGCGACGCATCGCGTCACGATGAAGATGCCCGTGATGCTCAAGTTCTCGACCGGCCGCACGCTCGCGTGCGAGACCATCGACTATTCGGAAGGCGGCGTGGGCGTCGCGCTGCCCGCCAAAATCGAAGTGCCGATGCACGAGCGCGTCACGGTCTCGCTCTTTCGCGGCGACGAAGAGTATGCGTTCCCCGCGACCGTCGGCTATACGGAACCCGGCCGCGTCGGCCTGCGCTTTTCGCAGCTCACGCGCGAGCAGGAATACGACTTCGTGAAGACCACTTTCGCGCGCGCGGACGCCTGGACCGGCTGGTCCGAGGGACGCCGCCCCGATACGCCGCTGCGCGGCCTGTCGCACGTGCTGCTGGTGGGCACGCGCGGCATCGCGGGATTGTTCGAGCATTTGTACAGCGACCTTCGTACCTGGATGAACAAGCGCCCGGTGGATGTGAAGAAGCTGAAAACCAAAGACCAATAATGGGCATGGGTATGTCGAAGTTGCGCGTTGAAAACGAAACGGGCGCGCGCGCGCCGCGTTTTTGTGAAAGGCCTTTTGTGCGCGCGCTGGCCGTCTTCATGGCGTTGCAGACCGCGTTCGCGGCGCCGGTCGCATCGGCTGCGGCGGCCGCCGCATCGGAAAGCGCCGCGGCGGGCGCGCAGCAGGCCACCGGCGTCGGCGCCGTGCCCGCGCCGAGCCCGTCCGTCGTCTACAACCCGGCCACGATCGGTCAGCCCGCGCTCGCGATGCCCGTGCCCGCGTTCTCCGGCAAGTCCGACAAGCCCTTAGGCTCGCGCACGCCGACCACGGCCGATCCCGGCACGCTGGTTCCGGGCGGACGCCGCCAGACGCTCAGCTTCGCCGACTACGGCGCGCTCGATCCGCTGCAATTGCGCGGCACCGACGGCCAGAACGGCATCGCGTTCTCCGTGCGCGGCGACGAAGTCGTGACGGGCGCGATCCTGCATCTGATCTACAGCTATTCGCCGTCGCTTTTGCCGTCGATCTCGCAACTGAAGGTGCTGATCAACGGCGAAGTGGCCGCGACGCTGCCCGTGCCGCGCGATCAGGCCGGCGTGCTGGTCGCGCGCGATGTCGCGATCGATCCGCGCTTCATCACCGAGTTCAATCACCTGAACGTACAGCTGATCGGCCACTACACGCAGCAGTGCGAGGATCCGTCGAACTCGACACTGTGGGCGACCGTCAGCAACGCGAGCTCGCTCGATCTCACGTACGCGTCGATCGCGAACAAGCCCGATCTCGCCGCGCTGCCGCAGCCGTTCTTCGACCGCCGCGACGTGCGCCGTCTCGAGCTGCCCTTCGTGTTCGCGGGCAAGCCGAGCCTGCCCGCGCTCGAAGCGGCCGGCATGGTCGCGTCGTATTTCGGCTCGCTCGCGGGCTATCGCGGCGCGATCTTCCCCGCGCAAACCGACAACGTGCCGCTTTCGGGCAATGCCGTCGTGTTCGCGGTCGGGGATGCGAAGGTCGCGGGCGTCGACATTCCGCCGGTCTCCGGCCCGACGATCGCGCTCGTCGATCGCGATGCCAACGCGCGCGGCCGCATCCTGCTCGTGCTCGGCCGCGACGACGCGGAACTGAAGACCGCCGCGAAGGCGCTCGGCGTCGGCCAGAACGCACTGAGCGGCACGAACGCGACGATCACGCAGTTCAACGACCTGCAGCCGCGCCGCCCCTACGACGCGCCGAACTGGCTGCCGACCGACCGCCCCGTGCGCTTCGGCGAGCTTGCGGAAGCGCGCGATCTGACCGCGCACGGCTACGACGCCGACGCCGTGCGCGTCAACCTGCGCGTGCCGCCCGATCTCTTCATGTGGCAGACCAAAGGCGTGCCCGTCGATCTCGGCTATCGCTACACGGTGCGCCCGGCGCCGGACCGCTCGTCGCTCAATATCAGCGTGAACAACGGCTTCGTGCAGTCGCTGCGCATTCCGGCGGTGTCGACATCGACCTTCGATCTCGGCCACTACTTCAGCCGCGTGCTGCCGGACAAGACCGTCGCCGCGCGCCGCGAGATCTATCTGCCGCCGCTGCTCATCACGCCGCGCGCGCAGTTGCGCCTGCACTTCTACTACGACATCCCGAAGACCGGCGAATGCACGGGACGCGTGCTCGATAACGTCGTCGGCGCGATCGATCCGAACTCGACCATCGATCTGTCCGGCTTCCCGCACTACATGGCGCTGCCCGATCTGGCGGCGTTCGCCAACGGCGGCTTCCCGTTCACCCGCATGGCCGATCTTTCGCAGACGGCGGTCGTGCTGCCGAACGAGCCGAATTCGGCCGATTACAGCCTGTATCTGCTGGAGATGGGCCGCATGGGCGCATCGACGGGCTATCCGGTGACGGGCGTCACCGTGACGAGCGCGAACGACGTCGACCGCTTCGCCGACAAGGATCTGCTGCTTCTCGGCTCGCCGGGCCGTCAGCCGCTCCTGCAGCGCTGGGCGAAGAACATGCCCTTCTCCGGCGACGGCGACGCGCGCACCTTCCAGCTTTCCGATGTCGCGTTCAAGGTCGTCGACTGGTGGCATGGCGAGCAGGGCCCGGAACGCTCGCCGGCGCGCGCGGATCTCTCGCTCGTCAGCTCGAACGGCGATGCGCTCCTGACCGGCTTCGAATCGCCGCTGAAGAGCGGGCGCAGCGCGGTGGCGCTCATCAGCGCGGCGGGCCAGTCGGACGCCGATCTCTCCGCCGCCCTGCTCGACAACGACCTGCTGCCTTCCATTCAAGGCGCGATGGCCGTGATCCATGGGCGCACGGTGACGGTCACGTCGAACGGCGAGGCGTACTACGTCGGCCATCTGTCGCCGATGCATTACATGCGCTGGGCGCTGTCGTCGCATCCGCTTCTGCTGGTGCTGAGCGGCGTGCTCGCCGCGCTCATCATCGCCGCCCTGTTTTACCGCGCGCTGCGCTCGATCGCCGCGCGGCGCCTGAGGGATTGATATGCGGGTATTCACCGCCAGGTTTTTTGCTGGTGCAATCATCGCCGCCTCGGCGGCAAGCGCGCAGGCCGCGCAGCAATGCGACTGGCCCGCGTACCGTCTCTTCGTGGAGCGCGTCGTGCAGGCCGATGGCCGCGTGATCGACCGCTCCACCGACGCGCAGCAGACCACATCGGAAGGCCAGTCCTACGGCATGTTCTTCGCGCTCGTCGCGAACGACCGCGCGACCTTCGATCGTCTGCTCAACTGGACGCGCAGCAATCTGTCGGCGAATCAGTTCGACGCGAACAACCTGCGCCTGCCCGCGTGGCAATGGGGCAGGAAGCAGGACGGCTCGTTCGGCGTGATGGATCCGAACCCGGCATCCGATGCCGATCTGTGGATCGCCTATGACCTGTTCCAGGCTGGCCGGCTGTGGAAGGAACCGACCTACACGAAGCTCGCCTACGCGCTCGCGACGCAGATCGTGAAGCAGGAAGTCGTCGATCTGCCGGGCCTCGGTCCGATGCTGCTGCCCGGCCCGCAAGGCTTTCGCACCGGCGACGTGACGCGCCTGAATCCGAGCTATCTGCCGCTGCCGCTGTTGCGCGGCCTCGCGCATGAAATGCCCGACGGCCCGTGGACGAAGCTCGCGCAGAACGCCGCGAGGATGGTCAAGGTCACCTCGCCGCGCGGCTACGCGCCGGACTGGGCGGCGTACCAGGCAAACCCGAACGGCCAGTTCGCCGTCGATCCGAAGAACGGCGATGTCGGCAGCTATGACGCGATCCGCGTCTATCTCTGGGCCGGCATGGCGGCGAGCGGCGATCCGCTCGCGCGGCCGTGGCTCGATGCGCTCGGCGGCATGCGCCAGAGCGTCGCGCAGACGGGTTTTCCGCCGGAGAAAGTCAACGTGACGACCGGCGCGGCCACGGGCGAAGGCCCGCTGTCCTACTGGGGGGCGCTTGCGCCCTACTTCAAGGCGCTGAACGACGAGCGCGGCCTCGGGCTTGCGCGCACCCATCTCGAAGCACTGACCGCGCCGCCGGGCGCGGGCCGCGAGCCGGTCTACTACGACCGCGTGCTCGGCCTGTTCGGCGGCGGTTTCATCGACGGGCGATATCGCTTCGATGAAAACGGCCGTCTCCAGCCGAACTGGAGACGCGCATGCTGATCCGGGCCAGACAACGCGTGATCGCGGCGCTGATCTGCGCCACGCCCGTATTGGCCTTCGCGCAGGCCGCCGATCCGCTGACCGTGCTCATCGACCAGGGCAAGTACTGGCAGGCGCACAAGCGCGGCGATCTCGCGGAGCAGGCGTGGCAGAAGGTGCTGCGCATCAATCCGAAGCAGCCCGACGCGCTCTTCGGCATGGGCATGGTGCTCGCCGACCGCAAGGACGGCAGCGGCGCGCAGCAGTATCTCGCGCAGTTGCGTCAGGTCGCGCCGAACTATCCGAACATCGACGAGCTCGGCCGCCGTCTCGGCGAAACCAGCTCGCGCGATCAGACCGTGAACGACGCGCGCCGGCTCGCGCAGAGCGGGCAAAGCGCGTCGGCGGTGCAGGAATACCGGCGCGCGATCGAAGGCAAGCCCACGACGCCGCAGCTTCAGCTCGAGTACTACCAGGCGCTCGCCGCGACGCCCCAGGGCTGGGACGAAGCGCGCCGCGGTCTCGAGCAGCTGGCGCACGAGAATCCCGACGAACCGCGCTACCAGCTCGCCTACGCGCAACATCTGACGTATCGCGATTCCACACGGCGCGACGGCATCGCGCGGCTCGCGAAGCTCGCGAACGACAGTGCCGTCGGCGCGGACGCGAAGAAGAGCTGGCGGCAGGCGCTGCTGTGGCTCGGCGCGCGCGCGTCGGATGCGCCGCTTTATCAGGCGTATCTGCAGGTTTCGCCCGACGACGCCGCCGTGAAGGCGCGCTTCGATTCGATGGTTCAGCAGGACAAGTCGGCACGCGAGCGCGCGCAGGCCGATTCCGTCGTCGATGCGCGCGGCCGCACGGTTGCCGAAGGCTTCACCGCGCTCGATCGCGGCGATCTCGTGACGGCGCGCGCGCGCTTTTCATCGGTGCTCGCGAGCAATCCGAACGACGCCGACGCGCTCGGCGGCATGGGCGTCGCGGCGCTGAAGCAGGAGCGTTTCGCGGAGGCGCGCACGTACCTCGAACGCGCGTCGCGCGCGGGCAATCCGGCGCGCTGGAAGGACGCGCTCACGAGCGCGACCTACTGGACCTATACGAGCGATGCCATCGGCGCGCGCAGCAACGGCCAGATCGCGCAGGCGAAGACGCTGTTCGAGCGCGCGATCGCGATCAATCCCTCCGATGTCACCGCGCAGGTGCTGCTCGGCGAAATGCTGCTCGCGAACGGCGATCCGCGCGGCGCGGAAGCAGCGTATCGCATGGCGCTGCGCCGTCAGGCCGACAATCCCGACGCGATTCGCGGGCTCGTCGGCGCATTGGCCGCGCAAGGGCGCGGCGACGAAGCGCTCGAATTCGCCAATCGCCTGAACACGGAGCAGCAGGCGAAAGCGGGCGGCATCAACAAGCTGCGCGGCGAGGCGCAGGCCGCGCAGGCGCGCGCGGCGGAAGCGCGCGGCGATCTCGGCGCGGCGCGCAGTCTCTTCGAAGACGCGCTCCTCAACGATCCCGACGATCCGTGGCTGCGGCTCGATCTCGCGCGCATCTACGTGCGTCAGGGCGCGGTGGGCAATGCGCGCAGCATGATGGACGGCCTGCTGGCCACGCATCCCGACATGACCGACGCGCTCTACGCGAGCGCGCTGCTCTCGGCCGAAACGCAGGACTGGTCGACGGGACTCGCGCAGCTCGAGCGTATTCCCGCCGCGCAACGCACGCCCGCGATGACGGCCTTGCAGCATCGCCTCTGGGTTCATCAGCAGGCCGATCTCGCGACGCGCGCCGCAGCCGCGGGCCAGCGCGAGCAGGCGTTCGCGATCCTGCGCCGGGCCGAGCCGGTGGCGGCGGGCAATGCCGAGCTGATGGGCGCGGTGGCGTCGGCGTACGTGAAGGCGGGCGATCCGGCGCGGGCGCTCTCGCTCGTGCGCGGCGCGATCGCCAGTGCGCCGAACGACACCGGCCTGTTGCTGCAATACGCAGGCATTTTGTCGGCGACGCAGCAGGAAGCCGAGCTCGGCGGTGTGATGCGCCGCCTGCAGTCGATGCCGCTCACGACGCAGCAGCGCGCCGACTTCAACAATCTGAACGTGGGCATCGTCGTTGCGCGCGCGGATACCGTGCGCCGGCAGGGCGATCTCGCCGCCGCCTACGACGTCATCGCGCCGTGGCTCGCCGCGATGCCCGACAACGCCGATCTCCAGGCGGCGCTCGGCCGCATGTACACATCGGCGGGCGATGACCGCAGCGCGCTCTCCTGCTACCAGAACGCGCTGTCGCGCCGCCCCGACGATGTCGGTCTGCAAACGGCGGCGATGTCGGCCGCGAGCGGCGTGCACGATTTCAAGCTCGCCCAGACCTACGCGAATCAGGCGTATGCCGCCGCGCCGAACGATCCCGGCGTGCTGGCCGCGATCGGCCGGATGTATCGCGCGCAAGGCAAGCTCGATCTCGCCGCGCAGTTCCTGCAGCGCTCGCTCATCGCGGCCAATACGCCCGTGCCGGCCGCCGCGCCCGGTCAGGCGCGCGGCAATGTCCCGCGGGGCTGGGAAAGCGCGATGAGCCGCATCGGCTCGAATCCGCTGCCCGGCACCAATCCGTTCGAAGGCAAGACGGCCGTCGATACGGCGTCGAATCCGGCGCTCGCATCCGGCGCGTCTTATCGTCAGGCCCTTCCTCAGACTTACTCGCAGCCCGTGCCGACCTATCTGCCGCCTCCTCAGCCCGCGCCTTATACCGCGCCCTACGTCGCGCCCTCGCCGGCTCCCGTGCCTCAGGGCGCGCCGCGTCCGGTTTCGGGCGGCGGATATGGACCCGACGCTTACGGCTCAGGGCAGTCCGGCGCGCCGTTGCAGCCGTATCCGGGGCAGGATGCGGGGGCTTCGGCCGGGTATCCGCAGCAGGCTTATCCGCAGCAGGCTTATCCGCAGCAGGCTTATCCGCAGCAGCCTTATCCGCAGCAGCCTTATCCGCAGCAGCCTTATCCACAGCAGCCTTACCCGCAGCAGCAGCCCTACGCCGCGCAAGACCCGTACGCCGCGCCCTGGCCGATGTCGCCCGGCGCGCGCGACGCGCAAGCAAACGCCTACGCGCCCCAGCCTGCCGCCGGCGCGACGAAGAAACCGAAGTCGTCGAACAAGGCGACGACGGCGCGACCCGCCGATCCCTACGCCTACGCCGCGCCGCCACAACCGCAACCGCAGCAATACGCGCAGGCGCCGTACGGCCAGCAGCCTTATTACGCGCCGCCGCAACCCTACGCGCCGCAGTACGCGCAGCAGCCCTACATCCCGCAGCCGCCCGCAGGCTACGCGCAGCCCTACTATCCGTCGCAGGCGCAGCCCGCGCAGCGCGCCGCCGCCGCCGCGACGATGAGCGCCGGCGGCGTTCCCATGCCGGTCGCGAATTCGCAGACGGCGGGCGTCGCGGAAGAGCTCGCGCAGATCAATCGCGAGCAGGCGAGCACGATCTCGGGCGGCCTCATCTTCCGCAGCCGCGACGGCGAGGACGGCCTCTCGAACCTGACCGATATCGAAGCGCCCATCGAAGGCCGCATCAAGGCGGGCAACGGCCACGTGATCGTGCGCGCGACGCCCGTCACGCTCGACGCGGGCACCGCGAGCAGCGAGCCGAACACGCTCGCGCGCTTCGGCTCGGGTCTCGGCGCGGTGGCCAATCCGCCGACGAACAACTACGGCTCGCAGACGGCGACGGGCGTCGGTCTCTCGGTCGGCTACGAGAACCGCAACATCAAGGGCGATATCGGCACGACGCCGCTCGGCTTCCGCGAGACGAACGTCGTCGGCGGCTTGCAGTATCAGAACGCGATCACCGACAAGGTCTCGTACTCGCTCGCCGTCGCGCGCCGCGCCGTGACCGACAGCCTGCTGTCGTATGCCGGCACGCGCGATCAGGGCGCGGGCCTCGCATGGGGCGGCGTGACATCGACAGGCGCGCGCGCCGATCTCGGCTGGGACGACGGCACGAGCGGCGTCTACGTGAACGCCGCGTATCAGTTCCTCGACGGCAATCAGGTCGCGACCAACAACGCGGTGAAGGGCGGCGGCGGCATCTATACGCGCATCATCAAGGACCCGGACCAGACGCTCACCATCGGCGCGAACACCACGCTGATGCACTACGACAAGAACCTGTCGTACTTCACCTACGGCCAAGGCGGCTACTTCAGCCCGCAGCAGTATGTGATCCTGAACTTCCCGGTCGAATACATGGGGCGCACGGGGCTTTTCTCCTACGACCTGAAGGGCTCGATCGGCGTGCAGCACTATCGCGAGGACGCGTCGAACTATTTCCCGACGAACGCCACCTACCAGGCGCGGGCCGCCAGCTCCGGCGCGACGCCCGATGCGGGCGCGGTCTATCCGGGCCAAAGCAAGACGGGCGTGTCGTACTCGATCAACGCGACGGGCGAATATCAGCTCGCGCCGCAGCTCGCGTTCGGCGCGACGGCATCGTTCGGCAACGCGTATCAGTATCGCGAGTGGCTCGCCGCCGTCTACGTGCGCTACAGCTTCACGCGTCAGGGCGGCGTGCAGCCGGCCTTCCCGCCACAGGCGTTCAGCTCGCCGTATCTGTCGCTGTCGAACTGATGTTCTTGCGCGTGCGCTTCGCTTGCGGCTAGGCTTAGGGCCACGGCCGCAAGCGGGCACACGAGCAAGATCAGCCGAATGAAAACACAAAGCGCGCTCGTCGCGAACAACGATCAATTCCTGCGCGACCTTCAGCTCTTCTGCATCGTCGCGCGGCGTTCGAGCTTCATCGCGGCCGCCACCGAAACCGGCATTTCGCCGGCGCACGTCAGCAAGCGCATCGCGATGCTGGAGACGAGTCTCGGCGTGAAGCTCTTCATGCGCACGACGCGCCGCGTGTCCATCACGAGCGACGGCGAAGCGGCCTTCCAGTGGGCGCAAAAGATTCTCGACGACGTGCAAGGCATGGCCGACGCGTTTTCCGGCCTCGACGATCCGCGCGGGCTGTTGCGCATCGGCACGAGCCTGCGGCTCGGGCGGGAGCATGTGTCGCCGGCGCTCACCTTGCTGCGGCGCCGTCATCCGGGGCTCGAGATCTGGCTCGAACTGCTCGACCGGCGCGTGGATCTCGTCGGCGAGAACTTCGATATCGACATTCGCGTCGGTGAAGTGCAGGAGCCGCATCTGATCGCGCACAAGATCGTCGAAAGTTTTCGCGTGCTCGCGGCCGCGCCCGCGTATCTCGAGCGCCGCGGCGCGCCCAAGACGCTCGCCGAACTCGCACAGCACGATTGCCTGCTCTTTCGCGGACGCGATCAGCGCTTCGGCGTCTGGCGGCTCGCCGGGCCGGGCGGCGAGGAAAGCGTCAAGGTGACGGGGCCGATCGCGTCGAACCACAGCGACATCGTGCGCCAATGGGCCGAGGATGGCTTCGGCATCGTGATGGGATCGATCTGGGATGTCGCGTCGAGCCTGCAGAACGGGACGCTCGTGCCCGTGCTGCCCGCTTACCGCCAGCGCGCCGATGTGTGGGCGGTGACCTCGGCGCGCTCGTCGCATTCGGCGAAGATCCGCGTGTGCATCGATTTCCTGCGTCAGCAATTGACGAGCGGTCCTTATGCGCTCGTCACATCCGGCGTCGGCGGGTTCTGAGGCCAGCCGCGTGCGTCGGCACGGCGCAATAGTGATCCGCCACTTTTTGTCCGCAATGGATGCGGTTTGAGTCCACGCGACCAGCGCGCGAGCCGGGTATCTCCCTCCAAACCGTTGTCACACAGTCCTCGGCGCGCATCGCGGCCTGCGCCGAAATCCGCATTTTCCACACATTGTTTCGTTGCGCGGACGTCACGCTCGTCGGGAAAAAGACCCGTCTTCTGCAATGTTTATTTCCAAATGTTTCTGAGACGTGTAATGATACTGATTCGCATTTAATACAATTGCGCCGATAGCCCGTTTCAATCAGGCTCGGCGCGACTGGATGCGCTGTCAGGTTCAGGGCGCTGCCGCCCGCTCCGCTTTGATCGCTGTTCGATCACTTTCGGTAGACGAAAACCCGCTTCGCTGCCGATTCGGATTTCACTAACAAGCATCGGGATAAAAACGAAATGTTGAGGAAAACGCCGCTCGCAGCGGCATTGGTGACTATTGCCGCGGTCCCCATGGCCGCGCCGCTCTACGCCCAAACCGCACCGCAGTCCACGCAAGCCGCATCGCAGAACGCTCCTTCCGCATCTCAAGTCGCGCAAGCGGCTCCCGCCGACGGCGCTCCCGCCGCCACCGCACCCGAAACCGCCGCCCTGCCCGCCGTCAAGGTAACGGGCCAGGCCGACGCGCCTGATTTCCAGCCCGAAATGTCGAGCGTCGGCGCCAAGGTGCCGACGGCGCTGCGCGATATCCCGCAGGCGGTCGTCGTCGTGCCGAAGGCAGTGCTGAATTCGCAGGGCGTGAGCTCGTTCACCGACGCGCTGCGCAATGTCCCGGGCGTCACGATCGGCGCGGCCGAAGGCGGGCAGATCGGCAACAACATCAACTTGCGCGGCTTCTCGGCGCGCACGGACATCTATCTCGACGGCTTCCGCGACCGCGGCCAGTACTATCGCGATACGTTCAATCTCGAATCGATCGACGTGCTCTACGGCCCGTCGTCGCTGTACTTCGGACGCGGCTCGACGGGCGGCGTCATCAATCAGGTCAGCAAGCAGCCGAACCTCAAGCCGCGCGCCGATGTCTCGCTGCAGGCGGGCACGCACGACCGCTATCGCACGACGGTCGACATCAATCAGCCGATGACGGACACCTCCGCGTTCCGCATCAACGCGTTCGGCCAGTCGCTCGGCTCGACGCGCGACGAGATGCACAACAAGGATTACGGCATCGCGCCGGAAGTGAAGTTCGGCATCGGTACGCCGACGCAGGTGACGCTGTCCGCGCTGATCCAGCACAACCGCGATCAGCCCGACTACGGCATTCCGCCGCTGAACGGCCATCCCGCGCCCGTCGACACGAAGACCTTCTACGGCTTCACCGACGACCGCACGATCCAGGACGTGCAGACCGTGAACGCGCGCGTGGAGCACCGCTTCAACGACATGTTCACGCTGCGCAACCAGACGCAGTTCAGCCACTACAGCACCGAGGCGCGCGCGACCAACCCGGCGGCCGTATTGACGGGGCCGCTCGGCACCTCGCCCGCGCTCTCGAACGGCAACTACACGACGCTGCCGCTCACGTCGCTCTATGTGCGGCTGCAAGGCAAGGACCGCAACATCAACGATCACTCGGTCTACAACACGACCGACTTCCAGGGCAAGTTCGCGACGGGTCTCCTGAAGCACGACATGCTCTTCGGCGTCGATCTGAGTCACGAGACGTACAGCAACCAGACCTTCACCGCGACCACGCCGGGCCTGCCGTCGAACACGCTCGCGATCGTGCCGCTCGTCAATCCGCCTTATGTGCCGCGTCCGTCGAACTATCGTGAAGTGGCGACCAATCTCGCGGAATCGAGCGCGAACGGCATCGGCATCTACTTGAACGATACGATCTCGATCGGCGAGCACTGGAAGTGGATCGGCGGCGTGCGCTGGGACCGCTACGAGGCGTCGATCCACAACTCGATCAACGCGCCCGGCTACGCGACGCAGACGAACTACTTCACGAGCGTGCGCACCGGCGTGGTGTGGCAGCCGACGGACTGGCAGTCGTACTACGTGTCGTATGGCACGTCGTTCAATCCGTCGCTCGAAGCGCTCACGCTCACCAACGGCCAGCAGAACACGCCGCCCGAGCACAACCGCTCGTATGAGATCGGCTCCAAGTGGGATCTGCTGAACGGCGGGCTTTCGGTGACGCAGTCGCTCTTCAACATCGACAAGACCAACGCGCGCACGCAGACATCCACGGGCGAGTACACGCTCGACGGCGACGTGCGCGTGCGCGGCTATCAGCTGGGCGTCGCGGGCCACATCACGCGGCAATGGCAGATGTTCGGCGGCTACACGTACATGGACGGCACGGTGCAGAAGGCGTTCGACGGCACCACCGGCAACCAGCTCGCGAACACGCCGCATCACATGCTCACGCTGTGGACGACCTACGACTTCACGCCGGCGTGGCAGATCGGCGGCGGGCCGACGTACGTGTCGTCGCGCTATGCGGCGAACAACAATCTGGTCGAAGTGGGCGGCTACGTGCGCTGGGACGTGATGGCCGCGTATCATCAGAAGCGCTACGATATCCAGCTCAACGTGCTGAACATGACGGACAAGAAGTACTACGACGCACTGATTCCGTCGGATGGCGGACGCGCGGTGCCGGGCCTCGGCCGCACGTTCCTCGCGACGTTGAACTACCGCTTCCGTTGATGTGAAATGAGCGCGCGCCGTGATACATGGCGCGCGCGAAGGCAATAACAATGATCCTCTCGATACCGAACGTGCTGAGCCCCGAAGACACCGCCGCCATGCGCGCGCGTCTCGAAGCCAGCGACTCCTGGGTCGATGGCCGCGCTACCGCGGGCTATCAGGGCGCGCCGGTCAAGCGCAACATGCAGATCGCGGAAGGCTCGCCGATCGCGCAGGAACTGGGCGATGCGATCATCGGCGCGCTGGAGCGCCATCCGCTATTCATCAGCGCGGTGCTGCCCAATCGCGTGTATCCGCCGCTCTTCAACCGCTATGAAGGCGGCATGCATTTCGGCAGTCATGTAGATGGCGCGATCCGCATCGTGCCCGGTCACGGCGCGCGCGTGCGCACCGATGTCTCGGTCACGCTCTTTCTCACGCCGCCCGAGGACTATGACGGCGGCGAGCTCATCATCGAAGATACCTACGGCGTGCAGGAAGTGAAGCTGCCCGCCGGGCATGCGATCGTTTATCCCGCCACGAGCCTGCATCAGGTGCGGCCCGTCACGCGCGGCGCGCGGGTGTCGAGTTTCTTCTGGGTGCAAAGCCTCGTGCGCGATGATACTCAGCGCGCCCTGCTCTTCGATCTCGACAACTCGATCCAGCGCCTCAACGCCACCAACGGCGACGAAGCCGCGAAGCGCTCACTCGTCGGCTGCTATCACAACCTGCTGCGCATGTGGAGCGATACGTGATTCACGCGACGCGCAGGACGTTCGGCTTGGCCTTGCCCACTTCGGCAAGCAGGGCTTCGTCGCGCGCGATCACGTCCGGCAGATGCGCGCGCAGAAACTCAACCCACGTGCGCGTCTTCGCATCGACGAACTTGCGCGACGCATAGAGCGCATAGAGGTTCGTGCGCTGCAGCGTGTGATTCGGCAGCACGCGCACGAGCGAGCCGTTGCGCAAGCCTTCGATCGCCGCATACAAGGGCAACATGCCGATGCCCATGCCTTCGCGAATCGCCACGACGAGCGACTCCGCGATATTCACCTGCACCGGCCCGCTGATCTGCAGCGTCTCGCGCCCTTCGGGGCCTTCGAGCGTCCATTCGCGCGCGGGAAACGCGGGCGTCTGCAAGGTGAGGCAATCGTGCTGCGCGAGATCGGCGGTTTCTTCGGGCGCGCCCCGCGAGCGCAGATACTCCGGCGATGCGCACAGAATGCTGAAGGTTTCGCCGAGCTTGTGCGAAATGACTTCCGAATCCGACAATGCGCTCGCCGAGACCACGGCCACGTCGCTGCTGCCTTCGAAGAGATCGGGCATGCGCTGGGAAAGCGTCAGCTCGACCTTGACATCGGGATACAGCGCGCGATACCGCGCGATGGCCGGCAGGATGTAATGCTGGCCCACGCTCGCGAAGCTGAACATGCGCAGCGTGCCCGACGGATGTTCATGCGCGCAGCTCGCTTCCTCTTCCGCGCCGTCGATGTCGGCGAGAATCTGCCGCACGCGCTTCAGGTAGCGCTCGCCCGCCGATGTGAGCGCGAGACGCCGCGTCGAGCGGTTCATCAGGCGCGTGCGCAAATGGGCTTCCAGTTCAGAGACGGCGCGCGACATCGCGCCGGTCGTCGAGTTCATCGACTGAGCCGCAGCCGTGAAGCTGCCAGCTTCGATCACGCGAGTGAAGACCCGCATGTTCTGTAGGGTATCCATCAAACAGTCACAAATACTTCGGAAGCGTCATTGTCCGACTTTTCCGGGGGGCGATTGTTGTTGAATCCGGAAAGAATGTTCCCGAATTCCCTCATTAATCGCCGTGAACGGGTTGCCTACAATCGGCGCCTTCATGATGAGGAGCCTGTCGGCGGACTGCATGTCGTTCCTGGAAGCACGCGTGTCGATACGCGACTGGCTCGCCACCGATGGCCACATCTGGCTTCATCTCGCGAAGACACTGCTTGCCGCATTCCTCGCGATGGGCATCGCGATGCGGCTCGAACTGCCGCAGCCGCGTGTCGCGATGACGACCACCTTCGTGCTGATGCAGCCCTTCTCCGGCATGGTGCTCGCCAAGAGCGTCTACCGTTTCGCGGGCACGGCGCTCGGCATGCTGGCCGCGCTCGTGTTGGGCGCGGTGTTCGTGCAGCAGACCGAGCTCTATGTGCTCGCCCTGACCCTATGGGTCGCCGCGTGCACCGCGCTCGCAGTGCGTTATCGCCAGTTCCGCTGGTATGGCTTCGTGCTCGCGGGCTATACGGCGGCGCTCATCGGCATTCCCGCCGTCACCGATCCGAATAACTTGCTGATCGCGACGCTCACGCGCGGCGCGGAAGTCATGCTCGGGATCGTGTGCTCGAGCGTCGTGAGCGCGCTCGTGTTCCCGCGTCATGCAAGCGCGACGCTCGTGCAATCGCTCGCGCAGCGCCAGACGGACTTCGCGGCGTTCGCGGCGGGCGTGTTGCGCGGGCGTCTCTCGCGCATCGCGCGTGAGCGCCGCTTCGCCGATTTCGTCGATGAGATCGTCGGCTTCGAAGCGACGCGCGGCATCGCAGCCTACGAGTCGCCCGCGATGCGTCAGGGCAACGGCACGCTCGCGCAACTGAACAGCGCGTTCATGGATGCCTGCGCGCGCCTTCATGCGCTCGATCAGTCGGTCAAGCGCCTGCGATCGGACCACACGCAATGCGCGCACGATGCGCTCGCGCCCTTCCTCGACGAGCTCGCGCGCATCTTCGAACATGACTCGCCGCATGCCCATCTGGCGCGCTACAAGGCGACGCTGCCGAGGCGCGTGCGCGACGCGCAACGCAGTCTCGCGAGCACGGATCACGCGACGCAACTCGATTTCACGACGTCGGGCGAGCTGCTGTACCGCTTCGTCGACGATACGATGCGTTATCTGTCGATCGCGAATGGCGAAGCGTCGAACGATCGCGCGCCGTCGCGATATGAAGCGAAGACCAACCGCTTCGTCATTGCAGCGACCTTCGCGCGCACGGGCAGCGTGATCGCGGCGACCGCGTGGTTCTGGATCGTCACCGCGTGGCCGAGCGGCGGCTATGCCGTGATCGGCGCGACGCTCGCCTGCGCGTTGTCATCGGCATCGGCGCGGCCGTCGAAGTTCATCGCGCAGATGGCCGCGGGCGCGGCGGGCGCGGTCGTGACGGGCTACGTCTTCCTGTGCCATGTCTATCCCGCCATCGACGGCTTCGCGCTCCTGTGCGCGGTGCTCGCGCCGCCGCTGGCGGCAGGCGCCTTTCTCGCGATGCGCCCGGCCGCCGCCGGATACGGCATCGGCTTTTGCGTGTTCTTCTGTCTGCTCGCCGCGCCCGACAACCGCATCGTCTACGATCCGGGCCTGCTCTTGAACAATGGCATCGCCGTTGTCGTCGCGATGCTCGCCGCGGCCATCGCCTGCGCGGTCATCGTGCCGCCGCGCACGGCGTGGCTCGTCGGCAAGACGCTCGCGGAACTGCGGACCCAGGCCGCGCTCGCCTGCGAAGGCAAGCTCGCGGGGCTCGGCGAGCGCTTTCATTCGGGCACGCACGATCTGATGTCGCAACTGCGCGGCCTGCTCACGCGCCGCTCGCGCGAACACCGGCAGGCGCTTTCGTGGATGCTCGTCACGCTCGAAGTGGGACAGGCAATGATCGATCTGCGCCGCGAATCACGCGCGTTGCCTGCACAGCGCTTCGCCGATGCATTGCGCATCGCGTGGAGCACGTCGCTCGCGCGCGTGTTGCGCGATATCGCCGTGCTGTTCCGCGCACCGGACAGCGAGACGCTGCGTCGCGCGATCGGTTCGGTCGTCGCGTCGATCCTCATCGCCGAAAGCATGCTCGACGCCGTGCGCGACGAGCGCGACGCAAGGCACGACATGCAGCGCGTGCTCGCGTGCCTGCATTTCATCCGCACCGCGCTCGTCGATCCCGATGCGCCTTTCGATGCGCATCGCTGAACGCATCCTTTCCCGGAATGGAAATGTGCCTTCCTGGCGCGGCGATTAATCCGCGCAAGCACGCGCCATATAGTTCGCATAGCACCGCGCGGCCCTTGATTCGCGCCCATTTGCCGCACGATGCCATGCGTGAAACCTGCATCGAATTAGATGAAGCGCAAGTTTGCGCGGCATTGGAACAATGTCTTGCAATGCCGCGGCTTCGAAGGCGCGAGTGCTTCCTATAATCGCCGGCCCGATTGAGCCTGAAAGCGTTCGTGGAGATGTCAATGTACGAAGACCGTATTCGCTGTGCCGCCCTGCGCGGGAAAATCACCTCGGCCGCCGACGCGGCGCGGCTCGTGTGCGACGGCATGACCGTCGGCGCGAGCGGCTTCACGCGCGCGGGCGACGCGAAGGCCGTGCCGCTCGAAATCGCCCGCCGCGCCCGCGAGGAGAGCGACCCGTTGCGCATCACGCTGATGACGGGCGCATCGCTCGGACATGACACCGACCGCATCATGACCGAAGCGGGCGTGCTCGCGCGGCGCCTGCCCTTTCAGGTCGATACGACCTTGCGCCGCGCGATCAATCGCGGCGAGGTGATGTTCGTCGACCAGCATCTGTCGGAGACCGTCGAGTTCCTGCGCGCGAACCGGCTAGGCAAACTCGATATCGCGATCATCGAAGCCGCCGCGATCACGGAGACGGGCGGCATCGTGCCCACGACCTCCGTCGGCAATTCGGCGAGCTTCGCGATCCTCGCCGAGCGCGTGATCGTCGAGATCAATCTGGCGCAGCCGCTCGCGCTCGAAGGCCTGCACGACATCTGGATTCCCGAGCGCCGGCCGCAGCGCGAGCCGCTTCCGATCTTGCGCGCGCATGACAGGATCGGCGAGACGGCCATCGAGATTCCCATCGAGAAGATCGCCGCGATCGTCATCACCGACACGCCGGACAGCGCATCCACCGTGTTGCCCGCGGATCAGGAAACGGCGCTCATCGCGGGGCATCTGATCGAGTTCTTTCAGCATGAAGTGTCGCGCGCACGCCTTCCGAAGCAATTGCCGCCGCTGCAGGCGGGCATCGGCACGATCGCCAATGCGGTGCTCTCGGGCTTCGCGGCGTCGCCCTTCGAAGCGCTGACGATCTATTCGGAAGTGCTCCAGGACTCGACCTTCGATCTGCTCGATTCCGGCAAGGCGACGTTCGCATCGGGCGCATCGATCACTTTGTCCGCGGAGCGGCAGGCGCAGGTGTTCCGCGAGATCGATCGCTATCGCGACCGGCTCGTATTGCGGCCGCAGGAGGTGAGCAACCATCCCGAAGCGATTCGCCGGCTCGGTCTCATCGCGATCAACACGGCGCTCGAGGCGGACATTTACGGCAACGTGAATTCGACGCATGTGGGCGGCACGCACATGATGAACGGCATCGGCGGCTCGGGCGATTTCGCGCGCAACGCGGCCTATGCGATCTTCGCGACGAAATCGATCGCGAAGGATGGACGCATTTCGAGCATCGTCCCGATGGTGCCGCATTGCGATCACAACGAGCACGATGTGGATATCGTCGTGACGGAGCGCGGGCTCGCCAATCTCACCGGCCTCGCGCCGCGCGAACGCGCAATGAACGTGATCCAGAATTGCGCGCATCCGATGTACCGCGATTTGCTGCGCGACTATTACCGCGATGCAGCAGCGTTCGGCGGACACACACCGCATCGTCTGGATCAGGCGTTTTCGTTCCACACGCGCTTTGCGGCGAGCGGATCGATGCTGCCCTGATGTTGCCCTGATGCTGCTTCGACATGATCGCGCGCGGGCCATGCTGCGCCGCGAAAGCGAATGGCGCGCGAGAACGAAGCCGTTACCGGGAGATTAGGCGCACAATGGCGGGAGCCCGCTTGGGCTGGCGAACAGGAGGAGCACCATGACCGCCATCACCTGGGTTCTTGCCGCCGACGGCAGCCGCGCCCGGATCTTCGAGACGGAAGGATTGAAGCTCGATTTGCGGCAGGTCGAAGACCTCAGGAACCCGGCGCCGCGCACGGCGGAATCGGCGGACAAGGACCGTGAGAAGTTCGCGAGAACCGTCGCCGAGTTTCTGGAACACAGCCGCCTGCATCGACGATTCGATCGCTTGCGCCTCGCGGTCGAGCCAAAGTTTCTCGGCCTGCTGCGAGATCATCTGAGCAGCGAAACGCGCAAGCTCGTCTACGAGGAAGTCAGCAACGACGTGTCCAACATGGACACGCGCGATATTCGCCGTCATCTCGACCGGCCTTGAATCCACTCTTGCCGGCGCGCCGCTTCCGCCACGGAAGCGGCGCGCCACGCGTCACGCCGCGGGCATGATGTTCTGATTGCTGCGGAACACGTTGTCCGGATCATAGCGCCGCTTCACTTCGGCGAGCCGCTCGTAGTTCGGGCCATACGCCGCCCTCACCCGATCGCCTTCCTCGCCTGTCATGAAGTTCACATAGACGCTGCCGAGCGCATGCGGCGTCATCGCGGCGAACATGTCGCGCGCCCACTTCGTGCACTGCTCGTCGTCGGCGGCATCGCTCCATCGGCCGTGAATGTTGATCGTGTAGATGGAATCGCGATTCGCGTACGCCGTCGCATCGACGGGCACGCGGTTCGTCTGCCCGCCCATTGCGCCGATGAAGACCTCGCACTGCGTCGATGGTAGCGACCTCACCGCATTCGTCAGGATATCGAATGTTTCGTCGTTCAGCGTCGCGAAGTTATGCGACTTCCAGTAGTTGCGCTCTCCGGGCGTGAGCAGCGGATCGAAGGCCTTTTGCCATGCGGCGAAGGGCATCGGCCCGAGGTGCTCGCCGTAGGGCGTGCCGAACGCGCGCACCGGCGCAAGCGCCCTCTCGCCGTTTTCTACCGGGCCGATATAGCAGCTCGCGAGCACGACGACCGGCTTGCCGTGCACCTCCGCGGGCAGGAACGGCAACGGCGGCGCGAGACGCAGCACGGCCCACACCGTCAGTTCGTCGGGGCTTTGCGCGACGAACTCGCGATACTTCGGCAGCACTGCATCCGCCTGCTCGAGCGGATACACGACGAGTCCGCCATAGATCTGCGGCCCGACTTCGTGCAGTTGATATTCGAAGAGCGTGACGACGCCGAAATTGCCGCCGCCGCCGCGCAACGCCCAGAAGAGATCGGGCTCGCTGTCCGCACTCACGCGCCGCCATTTGCCATCCGCCGTGACGATCTGAGCCGCGACGAGATTGTCGACCGTCACGCCGAACTTGCGGCTGATCCAGCCGAAGCCGCCGCCGAGCGTGAGGCCCGCGACGCCCGTCGTCGAGTTGATGCCAAGCGGCGTGGCGAGGCCGAACGCCTGCGCTTCGTGATCGAAGTCGGAGAGCAGCGCGCCGGGCTCGACATAGGCGCGCTTCGCTTCCGGATCGATACGCACGGATTTCAGCGCGGAGAGATCGATCATCAATGCGTCATCGCTGACCGCGCTGCCCGCGATATTGTGGGACCCGCCGCGAATCGAAACCAGAAGGCCGTTCGCGCGCGCGAACGCGAGCGCGCCCATCACGTCGGCGGTGCCCGCGCAACGCACGATCAGCGCGGGGCGCCGGTCGATGGTCGCGTTCCAGACCTTGCGTGCTTCGTCGTAGTCGGCATCCGACGGTGAGATCACCTTGCCTCTCACCGACGCCTTGAGGGTGTCGATCGCTTCGCCTGAGATGTTGATCATTGTGAGACCTCGCTGCTAGATAGAGCGCCGCGACGTGCCCGACCCTGCCAGCTGGTACGGCGAAAGCGCACGGAACCCGCCGTCGGATCACGCGTGGCGTGTCGATCGGATGCACACCTGGGAGACGCGAGGGCGGGGAAGAATTGCGATAGCGGACGCATCGGTCCGCTCACTGATTTAATGCCTCGGTTTACGGGATGTAAAGGGGCTGACCAGTGAAATCGTGCACGTGATCTAGCATGTATCGGACAAAGTTGCCGATGTGATGGATTAGTGCATGCAGCGTTTCATTCGCTTTATATGTATTCCTCATTTAATGCAAATTAATTAAGGAAACTTCTGCTTAAGAAGCGCAAAAAAAAAACGCGCCGGAGAGCCGGCGCGCTGATGCTTCGTGCGATCCGTATCGATCAGTCCTTGCCGTAGTTCGGCGAGCGCGGACCATACAACAGACCGTTCGATCCGCCCGTCGCCAGCAAACGCGCACTGGTCAGTCCCGCGACGGTCCACGACTTGTCCGTGGTGACATTGACGGCATGCTTGACCGCCGTTTGCACGAGCGCCGTGACGAGCCCTCCGCCCACGCTGAAATCGTTGCCGACCTCGCCGCCGTTCGCCTTCGCAGAACCGCTCCACAGTGTCTCGCCCGAGCGCAGATCGACCAGCCGGGCTTCCGCCGCAACCTCGGTCGTGGTCGCGATGAGCCGATACGACGAGCCGTACCTGGTGATCTTTGTGTACAAGGCCGCGTCCGCGCCGAAGATGCTGCGCAGCTTGTCGGGCGCAACGCTCTGGATGTCGTTAGGCGTCGTCAGGCCGTTATGCCTGAACGTCTCCTCCATCTCGGCGACCGGCACGACGTAGTAGCCGCCTTCGGCGAGCGGCATCGTCATCTGGGACAGCATGCCGTAGGTTGCGCCGACTTCGTTCGTGTCGTTGATCGGCGGGAGAACGAGAATCGAGCTCGGCTTGCTGTTGCGAAATGCGGTGTGGTCGGTCTGGGTCGGCGAACGCGAAGCGCATGCCGTCAGGGCCACGACAACCGACAGCACCGCGAGGAGTTTGCGGGAAATATTGAAGGTCATGGTCGGTGCTTACTGAAGTTTGCTCAACAGGAAATCCATATAGGCGGAAGATTCGGGAAACTGCGCCTTCTCTTCGGTCAATTGCTGACGCGCCTCGGCGCCCTTGCCGACGCTTGCGTACAACGTGCCCAGATGAGCCCGGAATCCGGGCGGCAACGCTCCGTTCTTCGCGGTGATCTTCTCGCGCGCCGTCTCGAGTGCAGCGATCTGATCTTCCGCACCCTTTTGTGCCTTGAAATACTCGTAGACCTGAGGCTGATAGCCGTCCCATTGATAGAGCGACGGGGTCTTGGTGGCACAGCCCGTGAGCAGCGCGCACGCCACCGCGACCGGCAGCGCGAGGCTGGCCAGCCGGAAATTCTTCGTGATCATGTTCTTCGGATGAGAGTGAGTGAATTAGCGTGCGACTTGCAGCGCGCCCGCGTCGACCTTCTCGGCCAGGTGATTGACCGCTTCGCTGATGGCCAGGTCGAGCACCTTGCCGTTGAGCGTGGAGTCATAGCTCGAAGTGCCGCCGAAGCCGATCACTTCGCGGCTCGACAAGCTGTACTCGCCGGCACCCTGGCTCGATGTCACCACCTCGGACGTGGTCGTATCGACGATATTCAGACTGACCTTCGCGTAGGCCACCTGCGTCTTTCCGCGCCCGAGAATGCCGAACAGCTCATGGTCGCCGACTTCTTTGCGGCCGAACTCCGTGACATCGCCCGTAATGACGTAATTCGCGCCCCGGATGGCCTGCGCCTTGCTGGAAAAGCCGGCTTCCTGTTTCGTTTCGCTCAAATTGTCACGATCCAGCACGGTAAAACGCCGGCTCTGCTGCAAGTCGGTGATGAGAATGGTCTTCGCCTGGCCGCCGAGACGATCGACGCCATCCGAAAACACGCCCCGCATATAGCTCGAATGATTGTCGAACTTGCCGATCGCGACCGGCACGGATTTGCCCGCGAAGGGCTTCTGGGCGCTCGCGACTTCCGGTACCGCCAGCGCGCGCGACGCTTCGGTCGCGCATCCGCTCAACATCGCTGCAACAGAGGCGATGACGATGGTCATACGGCCTTTTTCTAGTTTCATTGATTGCCTTTACCGTCGAACTTCAAAATCGCCTGTCGTATGACAGTGATTTTGAAAATCGACGATTATTTGGCAATTTTCAAACTGGAGACCAAAGAGAATTCCTAAAATTCGATCGGTGACGGCGGAAGATCGAGTCCGCGTCGTCACCGTCGAGTTCCGTCGACGCGGAGCCGGTCACGCCCGCTCCAGCACCGCCATCTCGCGCACGACCACGAGCAACATCGAGAGGCTCGCTCCGCCGCTTGCCCGCAATTCCGCCAGCAGACGCGTATAGCGATCGATCGCCGCCTCCCGCTTCGCGCGCCAGCTTTCGACGATCACATCGGGCGCATCGATGCCGCGCGACTGTTCGAGCGCGCTGACGGTCAGCGCGCGCTTGAGCCGCGCAAGCTCCTCCATCGCCGCGGCGCGCGCGAGCAGGTCCCAGTGTGTCGTGATCGGCAGCGCCATCGCCCGCTCGGCGATGCCGCGATAATCGAGCAGCGTGCCGATGCCGAAGTACACGCTCGCGACGAGTTCGAGGCTGCGCCCCGAGCACGCTGCCACTTCCGCGCTGTCGAGCACGGCAGTCGCGATCTCGCCGCTCGCGACGCGCGCCGCGAGACTGCTTTCGACGCCCGCGTCCTCCAGCTCGCGCCGGCGCCCATACCACGCGTCGAGCTGGGTCGCGGGCAGCAGCGCCGGCAACTGCGGCGCGAGCCGTTGCGCCGCCTCGCGGCAGCGCGCGAGCAGGCCTTTCGCCTCGTGCGTGCCCGACCCGTTGTGCTTCAGATGACGCAGGAACCAGAGCGACGTGTCGTCGAGCAAACGCACGACATCGACGAACATGCGCGCCTGCGCTTCATCGGCGACGATATTGTCGAGCGCGTCGATGCTGTGCCACAGATCGTCGAGGTCGAAGACATCGCGCGCCATCAGCGCCGCGCGCACGATATCGCTCGGGCGCGCATCGGTCTCTTCCATCAGCCGGTGCACGAACGTGCAGCCCACGCGATTCACGAGCGCATTCGTCAGATGCGTCGCGAGAATTTCACGCTTCAGCGGATGGCGCTGCATCGTGTCGCTGTAGCGCTGTTGCAAAGGCTTCGGAAAATACTCGGGCAGCATGTCGGCGACGAGCGCGTCTTCCGGCACGTCGGAGTCGAGCAGCTCGTCGTAGAGCCACATCTTGCCGTACGCGAGCAGCACCGCGCGCTCCGGCGACGTGAGTCCGGATTTCGCCGCCGCGCGCTCGGTGATCTCGTCATCGGACGGCAGGAACTCGATCCTGCGCTTCAGGCGCCCGGCGCGCTCGAGGAAGCGCATCATGCGCGCCTCGGCATCGAGCGTCTCCGCTTCATGGCGCTTCGCGATGGAGAGCGCCTGCGTCTGCGCGTAGTTGTCCTTCAGCACGAGCAGGCCGACTTCATCGGTCATCTCGGCGAGCAGCGCGTTGCGTTGCTTCTCGGTCATCTCGCCATCCGCGACGACGAGGCCGAGCAGGATCTTGATGTTGACCTCGTGATCGGAGCAGTCGACGCCCGCGGAGTTATCGATTGCATCGGTGTTGATGCGCCCGCCATGCTGCGCGAACTCGATGCGCCCCAGTTGCGTGAGGCCCAGATTGCCGCCTTCCGCGACGACCTTCACGCGCAGTTCCGCGCCGTTCACGCGCACACCGTCATTGGTGCGGTCGCCGACCTGTTGATGCGTCTCCGCGCTCGATTTCACATACGTGCCCACGCCGCCGTTGTAGAGCAGGTCCGCTTCGGCGAGCAGGATCGCGCGAATGAGTTCGTTCGGCGCGAGCGTCGCCGTGCTGATGCCGAGCG
This sequence comes from Caballeronia sp. 11_S32, assembly GCF_056930355.1. Lineage (NCBI taxonomy): Bacteria > Pseudomonadati > Pseudomonadota > Betaproteobacteria > Burkholderiales > Burkholderiaceae > Caballeronia > Caballeronia sp. 11_S32. The sequence goes on along the minus strand of NZ_JBXOWH010000004.1, from coordinate 501,395 downwards.
CCGCCTGCACCTGCGGCGAGATCGGAATCGACTTCGCGGTGCGCGGATAGACGCCGCCGCCCGTCGAGATGAGCGCGGCATCGTAGTCGGCCCAACTGGAGCGCGGCAATGCGAAGAGCCGCGCGCGCTCCTCGAAGCTCTTTTCCGTATCGGGCGAAGGATCGAGAAACACATGCCGATGATCGAACGCGGCGATCAGTTTGATATGACGCGACAGCAGCATGCCGTTGCCGAACACGTCGCCGGACATGTCGCCGATGCCGACAACGGTGAAATCGGTCGTCTGCGTGTCGAAGTTCATCTCGCGGAAATGACGCTTCACCGATTCCCAAGCGCCGCGCGCGGTGATGCCCATCTTCTTGTGGTCGTAACCGACCGAGCCGCCGGACGCGAACGCGTCGTCGAGCCAGAAACCGTATTCGTGCGCGATGGCATTCGCGTAATCGGAGAACGTCGCGGTGCCCTTGTCCGCCGCGACAACAAGATAAGGATCGTCGGGATCATGGCGCACGACATCGGGCGGCGGCACGATGCCGTCTGGCGTGCGGTTGTCGGTCACATCGAGCAGGCCGCGCAGGAACATCTGATAGCACGCGACGCCTTCCGTGAGAAACGCCTCGCGGTCCGTCACCGGCGGCGGATTCTTCACGACGAAGCCGCCCTTCGATCCCACCGGCACGATCACCGTGTTCTTCACCATCTGCGCCTTCATGAGACCGAGCACTTCAGTGCGGAAGTCCTCGCGCCTGTCCGACCAGCGCAGCCCGCCGCGCGCGACGCGTCCGCCGCGCAAATGCACGCCTTCCACGCGCGGCGCATAGACCCAGATCTCGAACATCGGCTTGGGCTCGGGCAGACCCGGCACCTTCGAAGGGTCCAGCTTGAACGACACATACGGACGCGGCTGGCCGCTCGCATCGCGATGAAAGTGATTGGTGCGCACCGTCGCCGTGATGACGCCGAGGAACTGGCGCAGGATGCGGTCTTCATCGAGGTTCGGCACCTGATCGAGCGCGCCTTCGATATCGGCGAGCACGCGCTCCGCCACCGCATCGCGATCTTCCATCGATCCGCCGCGCGCCGGATCGAAACGCACCATGAAGAGTTGCAGCAGCTTCTTCGCGATCAGCGGATTGCCGATCAGCGCGCGCTCGATATACGCGTCGCTGAAGGTCGAGCCGACCTGGCGCAGATACTTCGCGTACGCGCGCATGATCGTCACGTCGCGCGCGCCGAACTGTGCGCGCAGCACGAGGCGGTTGTAGTCGTCGTTCTCGATTTCGCCCGACCATACGGCCGCGAACGCGTTCTCGAAGAGCGGCTTCACGCGATCGATATCGAACTCGACATCGTCCTGCAATTCAAGGCCGAAATCGTGAATCCACGCGTTCGGCGCGCCGGTCGGCTCGATCAGATACGGCCGTTCTTCATCGACGCGCACGCCGAGATGTTCGAGCATCGGCAAGCTGTGCGAAAGCGCGATCGGATCGCCGGCGCGATACACCTTGAAGCGGAACGCGCGCCGCCCGGCTTCGATCGGCCTGTAGAGACTCATCGAGAGGCCGCCCGGCTGCGTATGCGTCGCTTCGATCAGCTCGATGTCGCGTACCGCCGTGCGCGCCGGATAGTCTTCGCGATAGCCCGCCGGGAAGGAATCGGCATAACGCTGCAACAGGCGATTGCCCGCTTCCTCGCCATGACTGTCGATGAGCGCATCGGCGAGATCGTCCTGCCAGCGCCGCGCGACCTGCACGATGCGCGCTTCGAGCTCGCGCGTATCGACCTCGGGCATCGCGCCCCGGTCGGCACGCACGACGATATGAATGCGCGCGAGCGGCGACTCGGACAAAAGCGGCGTGAACTCGATGCTCTTGCCGTTGAACGCCTCCATCAGCACACGGCTGATGCGGCGGCGCAGATCGGTATTGAACTTGTCGCGCGGCACGAAGACGAGGCACGACACGAAGCGGTCGAAGCGGTCGCGCCGCACGAAGAGCCGCGTGCGCTGATGTTCCTGCAGACGCAGCACGCCGATCGCGATATCGAAGAGCACGTCTTCGTCGGCCTGGAACAGCTCGTCGCGCGGATACTGCTCCAGCACCGAGATGAGCGACTTCGCCAGATGCCCTTTCGCGAGGAAGCCCGCGCGCCGCACGATGTTCGCGCACTTGCGCCGCACGATCGGAATCTCGGAGGTCGGCACGAGATACGCCGTCGACGTATAGAGCCCGAGAAAGCGACGCTCGCCGGTCACCTTGCCGTCGGGCGACGTGCGCTTCACACCGACATAGTCGAGATAGCCCGGCCGATGCACCGTCGCGCGCGAATTGGCCTTCGTCAGAAAGATAGGCGCCGCGCCCTCGATGATCGCGGCCGCGCCCGGCGGCAGCGGCGTCACGTCGCCGGCGGCCGGGGCACGCAAGGTCTCGCGCAGAATGCCCATGCCCGAGCCCGGCACGCCGCGCAACGCAAAGCCGCCTTCGTGCTCGACGAGGTCGTAGTCGCGGCAGCCGAGGAAGGTGAAATGATCCTCCACCATCCATTCGAGGAACGCGCGGGACTCGATGCCATCGGGCGTGGTGTCGCGCGTCTTCAGATCGCCGATCGAGATGCGCGCCGCCTCGGTGACCTTCGGCCAGTCCTCGACCGCCGCGCGCACGTCGCCGAGCACGCGTGCGATGTTGTCGCGCACTTCTTCGAGACGCTCGGCGTCGCTGCAACGGTCCACTTCGAAATGGATGAACGATTCGAGCTCGGAATGCGTGTCGCCCGCTTCGCTGTGGCCCTGCCCGATGCGCTCGATCTCGCCCGAATGCGCGCCCTTGCCGGCACGCCATACGCGAAACACCGGATGAATCGCCGAATGCAGCGCGAGGCCGAGCCGGTTGAGCTCCATCGTCACGGAATCGACGAGAAACGGCATGTCGTCGTTGACGATCTCGACGACGGTGTGATCCGAATGCCAGCCGTGCTGCTCCAGATTCGGGTTATAGACGCGCAGCACCTCGCGCCCGCGCACGAATTTCTGCGCCGTCTGCCAGTGCGCCATCGCGGCGCCGTAGAGATCGGCGACGTCGCGGCTCGCAATGTCTTCGACGTCGACCTGCTCGTAGTAATAGCGAAGAAGCGGCTCGATCACCTTGAACGCGGGTTCCGGCAATCGCCCCCGCGCGAAGTCCAGGAGATCGTTGATGAGCTGTTCTACCCGCGCTTCGTTCTTGACCAGCATGGTGTCCTCCCGAGGCTTTCGGTTGCGATGCCGTTGCGGCCCGCTCTTCGCGTTCATGGAGATTATGCGCCGGGCCGGGCATTTAGCCGCGCGCCGGTCATGTGCGCTTGCACAACGAACGTGCATTGCGCGTCCCCGTACGGTAGCCGCGCCGCGTGACCTTTGCGCGACATCGGGTTTCGGCTATCGTCGAAAAACGGCGCATGAAGCCGATGGAGGAACCGCCATGCAGGACACCCCGGAAGAGACAGCGCAGCAGACGGTCGTCGCGGTGCGGCCCAAAGCGGAGATCGCGACGGTTCAGCGTCTGCCCTATTTCATCGGGCTGTCGGCGGCCACGGCGGGGGCGCGCGGCCTGTCGATGCATCTCGTCGTCGTGCCGCCCGGTGGACACGGCGAGCCGCATGTTCACGTAGGCTACGAGACCGGCCTCTACGTGCTGGAAGGGCGCGTCGAAACGCGTTACGGGCCGGGACTGACGGAATCGGTCGTGAGCGAGCCCGGCGACTTTCTGTTCATTCCGCCGGGCGTGCCGCATCAGCCGTTCAATCTGAGCGCGACGGAGCCGGCGCGCGCCGTGGTCGCGCGCAACGACGCGAACGAGGCGGAGCGCGTCGTGCCCTACGATCCGCTGGAAGCGTCAGCGCCCTAGAAGCCGGAAGCGCCCATGCCGGGAAGATCGACGTAGCCGGTGTCCGCAAAGCGCGCGCCGCCGAACGCGCCGCCCGCGAGCTTGCCGCGCACCGCGTACGAGACCTTATTGACGGTATCGCCGCTCGCGAAGCCGAACGCCTGGCGCGCGATCGACAACGCCGACACCGTCACCGGCACGGACAGCACGATCTCGCCGAAGCGCGGCACGGAGCCGCGCTGATCGCTCACGCCGCTGCCGAACGCGTGGCCGTTCAGGTCGAGATCGAGCGCGACGCCGTCGAAGTCGATCGGCGCGTCGTTCGGATTCTGCACACGCAGCTTCACCGCGAAGCGCAATTCGAGGCCCTGCCCTTCGAGCGGCTCGATGCCCGCGACGCTCACGCGCATCGCATCGCGGTTGAAGAACCCCGCGCAGCCATCGAGCGCCAGCATCGCGGGCAAGGCGGCAGAGAGAAGAACGAAGCGAAGAACAAAGCGGCGGCGCGTGTGATTCGATTGCATGAGAACGTGACTCCCCGGATGGCGTGCTAGATGCGCAGCGCGTTCAGCAGCATGCGGCCATAGACATGATGAAACCAGACATCGTCGATAACGAAAAGCGCCGCGCCCCACGCAGCCGCCACGATGATCAGATCGCAACGTCCGCTCCTCCACAGATTGAGCGAATGACGCGCGACGATCCACGGCACGCCGAGCGGATTCGGCCAGTCCGCGAAGAGATGCATGAGCCCGCCGCACGCGAAGCCGAACGCGATGGGCGCCGCCGGATGGCGCCCGAGAAAATGATACGAAAGCGCGAGCAGCGCAGCCCAGCCGACGCCCCAATGCGTGAGCGTGCGATGCGTGATCCAGAGCTTGCGCGCGCGCGTCCACCACGCGACTTCGAGCCAGTCGGGCGCGGTCGCGCCGACGACGCCCGCGAAGAGCGCGAGCACGCCCGAGAGCATGTCCGGGCCCGCCGCGCTGACCGGATGCGTCACGACGGCCGCCGCGATGATGCCCGCCGCCCATCCGGTCGCGTGATGCGCCTTGCTCGATGCCATGAAGAAGCCTGCCTTGTCGCCTTGCCTGGAAAGCGCGCAATGTTCGCACGGCGCCGGCAATGAGGGCCGGGCTGATACATAAACTTACGGAATTGCGCGGGCCGAAACACGCTTGTGATCACATCGGCGGCGAGGCGGCGCCGCGTTGTCTAAAATGATTGCTAGATTGCTGCGCAATTAACGCTGCGGACGCCGCCCGACGCGCCCCACGCCCGCCTGCGCATTCAGGCATTGAACGTATTTATCGAATCCGGCCGTCATGCAACACCTGAAATACCTGAGCGCTTACCCGAACACGCTACAGGACAAGGTGCGCCGACTGATCGCCCAGCAACAGTTGGGCGCGTATCTCGACGCGCGCTATCCGAACAAACACGCGGTGCAGTCCGACCGCGCGCTTTACGCATATTGCTCAGACCTGAAGCAGGAATTCCTGCGCGTCGCGCCCGCGATCGACAAGGTCTTCTACGACAGCAAGCTCGACGTGCTGCGTCACGCACTCGGCCTGCACACCGCGATCTCGCGTGTGCAGGGCGCGAAGCTCAAGGCGAAGAAGGAAATCCGCATCGCCTCGCTATTCAGGGACACCGCGCCCGAGTTTCTTCGGATGATCGTCGTGCACGAGCTCGCGCATCTGAAGGAAAGCGATCACAACAAGGCGTTCTATCGTCTCTGTGAGCTGATGCAGCCGGGCTACCATCAGATCGAATTCGACTTGCGGCTTTATCTCACGCATCGCGATCTGCTTCGCACGAAGGCGGCGTGAGCGTCGCTGCATTGCATCACAAGGACCAGGCGAGCGCCGCCGCGTAACCGGCAGGCGCGGCGAGTGCGATCGCATCGAACGCGCCCGCGCTCTCTGTGACCGCGTAGCGAACGCCGTCGCGCGGCAGCACCGAAAAGCCTGTCATCGAGATCGCGCCGCCGCCGATGCCGTCGCCGTGCGCTTTCAGCACCGCTTCCTTGGCCGTCCAGCAGTCGAAGAATGCGCCGCTTCGCGCAGCATCGCTGGGCATCGCGTCGATCGCGCGGCGGTCGGCATCAGCCAGCACGGCCGGCGCCAGTTCGCGCCAGCGGAATGCCGCCGGCGCTTCCTCGATATCGGCGCCCACGCGCCTTCCCCGCGATACCGCGATCAACCCATGCGCGCCCGAATGCGATACGTTGAAATCCGGCGCGTCCGGATGCGCGAGGAAGGGCCTGCCCTTCTCGCCGGCGTCGAGCACGAGACTCGCGGCATCGGCGCCCGTCTCGGCCGCGAGCACATAGCGCAGCGCGCAACGCACGGTCGCGAAGCGCGCGGCATCCGCGTGACGCAGAAAGCGCGCCGCCCGCGCGCGCTCGCTCGCGTGCATCACCGCGAAATACGCGCCGTCGAGCGGCGCGGTCAGATCGATAGGAACCAGCCACACGCGCACGTCATGGGGCGCAGCGGCGGGAAGCGGCATCGGCGTAACGTCGAGGGGAATCGTTGCTTCGGTCATTTGGGTGCGTACTGCGCCTCGCCGTTGCCGAAGGACCAGTTTTCCTTCTTCACTTCGACGAGGCTGATGAACACGTCCTCGCGCCGCAGTTTCAGGCGCTCGTGCAGGCCATCGGCGACGGCCTTGTAGAACGCGCTTTTCTTCGCGAGATCGCGGCCTTCGTTGAGCGTGACCTGGATCACGACGCAATCGTCGGTGCGGCTGATGCCGAGATACGTCCGGTCGATGATGAAATCCGTCGCGCCATGCTCCGCGACGATCTGGAAGCGATCGTTCTCGGGCACGTCGAGCGTCGCGCGCATCGCGTCGTACACCACGTCGCCGATGGCCGCGCGATATGCGCCGTCCTTGCCCTTCTGCAAATCGATTCGAACGAGCGGCATCAGATTCTCCTCGTGGATGGTTTCAGCGATGGTCCGGATGCGCCAACAATTCCGGCACGCCCGCGCGATCGACGTACACGACCGCGTTCTGCTCGAACTCCGTCAACAGCGCATCGGCGGTATCGGGCGTCGCGCCGAGCACGAAGAGGCTCGCTTCGGCCACCCAGATGTTCATCGGATCGATGCCTTCGCCGCGCAGCGCGCGCAGTCCCATTTGCCCGACGCGCTCGGTCAGCCTGCGCTGCCGCGCCGCGTTGTCCTCGGGTGCGAGCACATGGCCGAACGGATTGAACGCCGTGACGAACACCGCGCCCTCGACGCCGTGCCTCGCAAGCAACGATGCAACGTCGCCATTCGCGACGCCGATTTTCATGTCGATGTCCGGCTGGGCGTCGCGGCTGTCGATACGATAGATCGCCGCGCGATATGCATCGAGCGTCGCGGCGGACAGTTGATGCGTGCGCCCGAGCATGATCGGCTGGCCATGCGGCGTGGCGCGCGCGGCCTCGTCCCATTCGATGCGCCGGCGCGCGAGCGTCTCTTCGCTCACGCAGCCCTTCTGCGCGGCGAGATGCTCCAGCGCGTCCAGCCAGTGCGCGTAGTAGGTGTCGCCGTGGTCGGGATCGCCGGCGGCCTGCGCGTCCTTGATCGCCACGCTCAACGCATGCGCCCATTCCTTCCACGTGAACACGCCGCGCTCGTGCAACGCGAGCGTCATCGCGAAAGCCTGCGCCTGCCACGGCGCGCGAAACACCGGGCCGTCGTCGTCGAACGGCAATCCGGGCAACGCGGCGCGCAATTCGTGAAGCTTCGGTTCGTTCGAATTCATGTCACGCATGCGCCGCATCGAGATAAGGCTCCCAGCAATCCACGCAGACCGACGACGCCGTCGTGTCCGGTCCCCACAACGCCGTGGCATCGAAGCGCACGGTGTAGAGCCAGTGCGGATGTTCGCCGTGACCGAGCGCGTTTTCGTCGGGAAATACATGCGTGCCGCGCACCGCCACGATGCGCCCCAGCTTGCCCCGGCAATAGCGCGGCAGACGCGTGTGCGTTGGCGGATTCATCAGCTTCGTGCGGACTTCATCACCGACGGCAAAGCGCGCCGCCGATGTCGCCGGCCGCTCGACAGGCGAGCCGCGCAAGAGCGCCGCGGCCACGTCGGCTGCTTTCAGCACGCGCACGTTCGGCTTCGCGGCGGATTGCGCATGGCCGCCCGCGATTTCATCCGCGCTCGCCAGTCCTTTCGCGATGAGCAGCTTCTTCAAGCCCTCGAACCAGATTTCGTAGTAGGTGCTGTTGAGATATTGCGCGGGCGGCAGGCTTTCGCGCGCCGCGCGCGACGTGTCGATGTTCCATTGGCCCGTCGCGCCCATCGCGAGCGTGACGGCGAGCACGCGCCGCTCCCAGTCCGCATGAAAAGGCGAAGCGCCCGGCGTGTCGCAGGCATCGATTTCGATCGGGCCGAACGCCTGCATGCCGCCCATGTCGTGCGCCGCGTTCATGCCGATGCTCCCGCAGCCTGCGATGGCGCGAGCGCGACGCCCGTGCCGATCATCGAATCGCGGGTGACGAGATTCGCGAGCGCCGCTTCGTCGAGATGGTCCGTGCCGGCGGGACGCACCGGCACGACGAGATAGCGGACCTCGGCGGTCGAATCCCACACGCGCAGTTCGACGTGCGCCGGCAGCTCGACGCCGAACTCCTTCAGCACGCCGCGCGGATCGATCACCGCCCGCGAGCGATACGGCGCCGACTTGTACCAGACAGGCGGCAGCCCGAGCACCGACCACGGATAGCACGAGCACAGCGTGCAGACGACCATGTTATGTACGTCCTCCGTGTTCTCGAGCGCGACCATGTGCTCGCCTTGCCGTCCGCTGTAGCCGAGCGATGCGATGGCGGCGGTGGCGTCATCCAGGAGCCACGCACGATAGTCCGGGTCGCACCACGCCTTCGCGACGACGCGCGCGCCGTTGCGCGGCCCGACCTTGTGCTCGTACGTTTCAACGAACACATCGAGCGCTTGCGGATCGACATAGCCTTTCTCGACCAGAAGCGACTCGAGCGCGCGCACGCGCAGGTCCATCTCCGGCAACGCGCTGCCGGCGTGATCGTGATCGTGATGATGAGAATGATCGTGGCTCATGGAGAGACTCGCGATTGGCACAGACGTCACACGTTACCGGAGTGCGCGCGCGCGTGCAAACGCCGGCACGGGCCGCCTGCGCGCCGCCTATACTGGGATCAGCGTCTCATGCCAGGAGGATGCCATGACGCGCAAGTACATCGACTGCCGCGAATGCCCGAGCGATGTGAAGTGCAGCATCGTTCTGTCCGCCGACACCGAAGACGAGCTGATGGAAGCGGCCGTGCAGCACGCGGTCGCCGTGCATCAGCACACGGATTCGCCGGAACTGCGCTCGCAACTGAAGACCTTCTTCCACGAAGGCACGCCGCCGGACTGATCGCGCTTTTCCGGTTTTCAGCCGAGCTCGAAAGTCGTCACGCCGAATACATTCGCGAGCGGCACGTCCGGGGCCGCGCGCGTGTACATGCGCGCCGTCTCGAAGACGCTTTTCATGTCATGCTCGACGGCGAGCGCGACCGCCGCCGGATTGCTTTCCGGCACATCGAGAAACACTGGCTCGCCCGGCAGCACGGACACGAGCGCGCGATAAAGCGCGCGCGCGGCGGGCAGACCGTCGGCGAAGAGCGGGCCGATCTTGTGGCCCGTGCCGCAGCGCCGGATCACGGCGAGACCGCGCAGTGTGTCGCCGTCGAGCGCGACAAGTGCGCGCGCGTGCGCCTGCGGCAGCGACAGCCACGCGCGCAGAAACCCGGCGCGCTCGCAGGCGAACATCCGCGTGTCGTATTCGAGCAGACGCTCGAAGGGCACGCTTGCGGCGTCGGCAATCGTCACGCCGTCGACGACGTCTTCATCCGCGGACGCCACGCCCTCATAGCGCACATTGCGATACGCGAGCACGAAGCCGGATTTCCGATAGTTGGGCTGTTGCGCGAGCACGCCGTCGAGGCCGATGTTGCGTCCGTCGAGATAAGTCATGCCGCTGTTCCACAAGCGCATGCCAAAGCCCTTGCCGCGCCATTCGGGATGCACGATATAGAGCCCGATGAAGCCGAACGCATCGCCATATGCGACCGCCGAGATGCAGCCGATCGGCGCGCCGTCCCACGTGCCCACGAAAAAGCCGTGCGGGTCGGCGGACAAGAACGCGCGTGCATCGTCGAGGCCGGGGTTCCATCCTTCGGCAGCGGCCCAGTCGAGGGCCACGTCGACATCGGGTGGCGTCATGCGGCGCACGACGTAGCGTGAATCATCGGGCGCCGCGCCGGATGGACAAGGAATGGACGACATATGAAGCGCCTTGTCGAAACGAAGGTGCGATCAGTGTCGCGCGTTTTTGGTGCAGGGGAAAGATGCAGCGAGGGGTGAGTGCAACGGGGATGAGGCGAACAGCAGAAGAATATCGGGGCGACCGTGTGCCGTCCCGATCAGGGATACCCTTGACGCCGCTCGCTGCGGCTGAAGCTCTGGCGCGAGCGCCAGTCTTCCGAGCGCAGCACGTGCTCGCCGTCCTCGCGCGCTTCTTCCTCGGAATCGAAGCCTTCGTCGCTATAGGCAACGACCTTCATTCCGCCTCCCGCAGCCCGTTCGACGGTGATGCCCCAATGCCACCCGCCTTCCTGATTGAAGACGTGCAGCGTCGGTTTCGACGATGTGCTCAGATCCATATTTGCGACTCCTTCAGGCAGATGCCCGTAAGGTTTACCGGCCCCCATCCGATGAAACGCTGCTTGCTCAACGGCGTTCTATTGTTCGTGTCGATGCGTCCAGGCAGCCGATGCCACCCGCTATGAACAGCATACGCAAGGCGATGCTGCGTTGCAACAGAGGTTTCCCTTAGGCGTCGCGCGAATGGCACGGGCTTAACAAGAATTAACAAGAAAGTCCGCACTGTTACGCGTCGTTACGCGCGATATGGCGGCAGCGACGGCCGCGCGTCATGCCGGCGCCCGCTTCATTCGCCGTCCCAGTAACCGAGCGAGTCGCTGGCGCGAAACACCGCGCGCAGACCTTTCACGCCCGGCTCATCCGCGACGAGCACCGCTTGGCGGCCGGTATCGGGATACTCGACGACTTCGGGCGATTGCATCGTGCTGACCGCGAGGTAGCGCAGCGCCACGCTGCCGGTATTGACGATCTGATGCGCCGTTTCGGAATCGCCCGGCACGCAGGCGATGATATCGCCCGCGCGGATCGCATGCGTCTCGCCGCCGATGCGCACTTCGCCCTCGCCTTCGACGACGAAGAACATCTCCTCGTTCACCCGATGGTGATGAAACGGAAACGCGCGCTTGCCCGGTTCGAGCACGATGAGGCTGTAGCCGAGTTTCCTCGCGCCGATCATGCCGCCGATACGCGCGATGCGCGGTGCATAGCGTTCCGCGGCGGCGCCCGTCGGCGCGAATTCGGGTGGCAGCGGCTGCGGATTCAACGTGTCGAGATTGACGATGGGCGGTTTCATGTTCCGGTCAGGTGTGGATTCGTTGTCACACGCGTGTCACATGCGCTTCTTTTCGCGCGCTCTTCATCGAGCCATACGGCGATGCTTCGGCACGTCCATTGCGCATCGTCGTGCGGCAGATCGTGGCCAGCCCAAGGATGCACCGCGTGGGAAGCGCGCCATTGAGCTGCGATGCGCACGGAGCATACCGGATCGACGAGCCGGTCAGCCGCCGACGAAAGCAGCAGCACCGGACAGCGCGGCGCATCGCGTGATGCGCGAAAGCGCGCCGCCGCCGCGAGTTGCCGCAGCGCGTTCGCCGCGCCCGCGCCGTGCGTGCGCCGCAGCCGCGCCCATTGCGCGATGTCCGCGTCGCGCGTGTCGCCGCGATTGCACGTCAGCCGATGTATCAGTGTTTCGCATCGTTCGGGCCGCGGCCAGTTCATCGCAATACGAGCAAGCATTGGCCATGCCGCGGGCCGCAGACGTTCGTGCATGCGCGCGAACGGACGCATGCTCGTATTGATGAGCACGAGCCGCTCGATTTCGCCGGCATGATGCTGCGCCCACGCGGTGGCAACCATTGCGCCGAGCGACATTGCGAGCACGCGGCACGGCAGGCGCACATTCAGCGCGGCGGCGTGCGCGCGCACGAAGTCCATCATCGCGATGACGGATTGCGGCGACGCATGCGCATGCTCGGCGCCGTTGCCCGGCAAGTCGATGCACACGGCCCGCTCATCCGCGCCGACAAGCCCATGCGCGGCGAGCGCCGCCTCGAACGCGCCCCAGTGGCGCGCTTCGCGTGTGAGGCCGCGCAATAGAATCCACTGGCTCATGGCGCGCCCGTGCGCTGCCAATGCTCGCGCGCGCGCCGCAGCACTTCCTCGCGGAATTCGCCGCTTGGGAGCCAGCGGCGCGAAGAGAAAGCGGCGCGCGTCAGGAAATCGAAGAAGTTCGGATGCCGTCGCAGCACGCGGCGCGTGCGATGCGCCTTGATCGGATTGAAGATGCCGAGGCGCGAGAACAGCTGCATCGGATTCTTGCGAATCCAGCGCCATGAGCCGAGCTCGAGCGTCATCGGCAGAAAGATATTGGGCGCGCGCGAGCGGTCGTATGCGAAGTCCCACAGGTCGCCGTGCAACAGATATTGATGGCTCTGCGGCTCGAACGCGTAGCCATGATGCGGATACGATTCCTCGAACATCGTCTTCAGCAGAAACATTTCGGGCAAATGCGCCATTTGCCGGTCGGTGCCCGCGTACGGAAACCAGATGCTGTCGTCCCAGCCGAAGCCCGAATGACAGTCGAGCGCGAAGCTGAGCGGCCGCGACATCAGTTGCTCTTCGACCACCGAAAGCAGCGCCGCGCTCTCCACTTCCATGCGGCCGTCGACGTGCCCGCGATACCACGGCAGCCACGGCCCGATACGCTGCCCGCCCGCGAGAAACGGCACGCGTCCTTCGGCGCTTTGCGGCGCGTTGCGCATCAGATCGACGCCATTCGGATTCGCGCGGGTGCGCGCGAACATGCCGCCGGGATTCACGATCGGCATGAAGATGAGACGAATCGCGCGCAACTGCTGATGCAGCGTGTCGTCCCATTCGAGGCGGCGCAACAGCGCGCGCATATATTCGAGCACGAGTTGCGTGCCGATGCATTCGAGGCCGTGTACGCCGCCAAAAAAGCCGATCGCAGGCGCTCGAGGATCTTCACAGCCGATCGATGCGGTCAGCAGCGGAAACGCATGCTTGCGCGCGCGCACTTCGCCAATGGTGTGCCACGCGAAACGCGCCCCGCCCGCAACGCGGATCGCGTTTAGTTCGTCCATTTCCGGGAAACTGCTGGTGACGGCAACGTCCGACGTGCTCATGACTGCGGCCTGTTTGTCGTGTGCTTGTTTTTGTTCGCGATATCAGGCCGTGGTTCTTTGCTTCGCTGCGTTCAATGAAAACGCGCCGGCATGTCCCGCCCGAAAAAAACGAGTATAGGGCGGATGGCTGGCACGCGACATCGAATATCGCGCCGCGCAGCCGAGGCATGCGGTATGCGGCACACGAACGAAAGGTCTTCTGCCCTTTTTCGTTCCGTCACCTAGAATCAAATGACCGTGCTACGCGGTGTGAGGTACTCGTCATGACATCCATCCCACGTTTCATTCTCGGCGCGCTGACGTTGTGCTGCGCCGCATCCGCGCTCGCGCAACCGCAGCTTCAGACGAGCGATCCGAACGCGCCCAAAACGCGCGCGCAGGTCAAGCAGGAATTCCTGCTATGGCGCGCGGCGGGCTACGATCCCAACGACTGGCTGAACTATCCCGAGAACGCGCAGCGCGCGAGCCGCATCGTCGCGCAGCGGCAGGCGAGCGGCGACACCAGCGTTCACTGAGCCGGCGATTCGTCAGGCGGACTCCTTGCGCGGTTTGTCGCCGCGCAGGATACGCCGCGCGATGCTCCAGCGATGCACTTCCGAGGGGCCGTCGTAGATACGGAATGCGCGCATGTCCGCGAAAATCCGCGCGACGACCGTTTCACGCGTGACGCCCTGCCCGCCGAGCACCTGCACGGAACGATCGACGACGCGCCACAGCGCCTCCGACGACACCACTTTCGCGACGCTCGATTCGTGCTTGCCGAGCACGCCCTGATCGAGCACCCACGCGCAGTGCCAGATGGCGAGGCGCGTCACGTGCAGGTCCATTTCATTGTCCGCGAGCATGAAGCCGACGCCTTCGTGCTCTCCCAGCGCACGGCCGAACGCCTGGCGTTGCCGTGCGTGCGCCGTCGCGACATCGTGCGCGCGCCGCGCGGCGCCGAGCCAGCGCATGCAGTGCGTGAGACGCGCGGGCGATAGCCGCACTTGCGCATAGCGAAAACCTTCGCCCGGCTCGCCCAGCACGTTTTCCTTCGGCACGCGCAGACCCTCGAAGCGCACGACGCCATGGCCACCGGGAAAGCATGTGTCGAGCGAATCCATCGCGCGCTCGATCACGATGCCGGGGCTCGACATGTCGGCGAGGAACATCGTCGCCGGGCCGTCGGCGAACTTCGCCATGATGATCGCGACCGCCGCGCCTTCCGCGCCCGTGATGAACCACTTGCGGCCGTCGATCACGTAGTCGTCGCCGTCCTGCACCGCAAGGGTCTGCAGCATCGCGGGATCGGCGCCCGCGCCCGGCGGCGGCTCGGTCATGCAGAAGCATGAGCGGATCGCGCCCGCCGCGAGCGGACGCAGCCAGCGCTCCTTCTGCTGCGGCGTGGCGATGGCTTCGAGCAGATGCATGTTGCCTTCGTCGGGCGCGGCGATGTTGAGCGCGACCGGCCCGAGCGGCGAATAGCCCGCTTCCTCGAACAGAATGGCTTTCGCTACGTGGTTCAGCCCGAGGCCGCCGAACTCCGGCGATACATGGCTCGACAGCAGCCCCGCCTTGCGGCCCTTCGCGATCAGGTCGGCGCGCAGCGACTCGTTCGGGCCATGCGGCGTGCAGCGCGGATCGCGCTCGAGCGGCACGATTTCTTCGGCGATGAAAGCGCGCACGCGCGCCTGCAGATCGGTCAACTCCGGCGAAAGCGAAAAGTCCATCGGCAATCCTCCAAGGAAACGAGCGGTCGAAGCCAAGCTTAACCGCGCGGGCGCACCGCGCGCCAGAGGCTTTGCCCTCGCGGGCTCATTCGTCGCTCATTCATCGCTCATTCATCGTATTCGGTGTATTTGCGCGCGTCGCCCTTCACCTTGTGAGCCGGATACTTCGAACGGTTCAACGCCATCTTTTCGATCAGCGCGCGATGCAGATCGACGTCGAGGGAATCCGCGAGCATCACGAGATAGGCGAGCACGTCCGCCATTTCGTGGCGGATGGCTCGCAGCTTCGTGTCGTCCAGCTCGGTCTTGTCGCCGGTGGCGAGCCACGTGAACGGTTCGAGCAACTCGCTCGCCTCGACGGAAAGCGCCGCCGCCAGATTCTTCGGCGAATGAAAGCGGCTCCAGTCGCGCTCGCGAACGAACTCGCGCAGCAGGTTGCGCATCTCGATGAGCTCGCTGCCGCTCTTCTGCTGGTTTTCCTGTTCCATTCGCTTCCTCTGATGTTTCGTTGCGTGCGTTGCATAGCTTAGCGCGGTGGGCACCGTATTGCCGCCTGTTCGCTTGATCTACACCTTCGCTTATCCCAGTTTCGGCAGGTTTGGATACGAACATGTCCGAAACTCGCTTCTAGCTCCACTTAATTCGCGCAAATCGGACAGATTTTCTCGTTCCCAGTAAACCTCTTGCGATTCCTATCTACGACTCATAGAATCGCAGTTAAGCGATGGCGACGACAATCGCCCGTCGAGCGAATCCAACATCGAATTCTCAAGGAGCATCGAAATGTCCCAGCGCATTCTCGTAGTCGGAGCCGGCTTCGCCGGCATGTGGAGCGCCCTTTCCGCCGCGCGGCTCATCGACCAGCACGGCAGGACGGATATCGAAGTCGTGCTGATCGCGCCGGAGCCGCATTTGCACGTGCGTCCGCGTCTCTATGAAGAAAATGCCGCGGGCATGAAGGCGCCGCTGCTGGACATCTTCGCGTCCACGGGCGTCAGGTTCATTCAGGGCACGGTGGAGCGCATCGATGTCGAGCGCAATCAGGTCGACCTGCTGGGCGCCGACGGCTCGCCATCGAAGCTGAACTACGACCGTCTCGTTCTGGCTACCGGCAGCCGCCTGTTCCGTCCGCAGATTCCGGGACTCGCGCAACACACGTTCAGCGTCGATCAGGTCGACGAAGCGGCCGCGCTCGAAGCGCACATCAAGCAACTCGCGACGCAACCCGATACACCCGCGCGCAACACGGTCGTCGTCGCGGGCGGCGGGTTCACGGGTATCGAAACGGCTGCGGAAATGCCCGCGCGGCTGCGCGCGGCGCTTGGCGAAGATGCGGATGTGCGCGTGATCATCGTCGAGCGCGACACGGAGATCGGGCCGGACCTCGGCGCGGGCCCGCGTCCGGTCATCGTAGAGGCGCTCGAATCACTCGGCGTGCAGTGGCGGCTCGGTTCGGCCGTGGCATCGGTCGATGCGAACGGACTCACGACATCGGACGGCGAGCGCATCGAAGCGAGCACGGTGATCTGGACCGCCGGCGTGCGCGCGAGCGCGCTGACGGCGCAGATTCCCGCCGAGCGCGATGCACTGGGCCGCCTGCACGTGGATCGCAATCTGCGCGTGCTGGGCGTGGACACGGTCTACGCGACGGGCGATGTCGCCTACGCCGCCACCGACGACGAAGGCAACCACGCGCTGATGTCCTGCCAGCACGCGATGAACCTCGGCCGCTCGGCGGGTCACAACGTCGCGGCGGACATGCTGGGCGAAGCGCCCATTCCGTACAGTCAGCCGAAATACGTGACGTGTCTCGATCTGGGACCGTGGGGCGCGGTCTATACGGAAGGCTGGGAGCGTGAGGTGAAGATGTCGGGCGCGCAGGCGAAGGCACTGAAGACGCGCATCAACACCGAGTGGATCTATCCGCCGAGCGCGGAGCGGGCCGAAGCGTTCGCGGCCGCGGACCCGCTGCGTATCGTCGTCGCGTGATGCAGGCTCAGCCGGCGGGATAGATGCAGCGACTTGCATTTGAAACTGGCCGTGCTTGCAATCCATGCGATCTTCCTGCTCGCAACAACTGCACCTGACCGAGGACCGCGCTCGTATGTGGCGCGTCGGGTGTGGTTACAGCCGTGGACGCGCAGCTAAAAGCCGTTCCCACTTTGATGGCGGTAAAGCTACATACGTCGAGTCATCACCGCCATCGCCAATTGAAAACAACACGGATTCCCCCTCGTAGTCAGACCACGTAATCGTTGGCACTGGCGTTACGAACGTGTGTTGCGCTAACAGTTCTCCGCTCCTGGCATCGAAGACCCGACCAACATATTTCGCATTACCTCGCCCGAACCATTTCAGCATGCAAAGCTCGGCTCTGTAGAGGCCATCCGGAGATGACGAACCTCGACAGTCTGTACCGCGTGGAGTGTGGTTGAACAGGGCGAAATAAAACACGCCAACGACCGACACAAGTAGTGCGCCGCGCCTAAAAGCCAGCCTCATAAATACAGCGGGATTGGTGGAAAAATTGGAACGAAGCGGCGATCTGAGAAGATAATAAAATCTCCTCCGCGTCGATGCCTGGTCGACCACGCACGAAAGTCGCTGTTATGTATTGGATAGTATGTTTCACCCTTGATGGCCGGATTTCCGACGGTGATCGGTGAGTCTACATAGGGGATGCCAGAAGAGAAAGATGCAATCTGATCAAGCGGAATGACGATGATGCCATTGCTGCTCCAATGCCCGAGGTACTGTGAGCGCTCGCCTTGCTGATCAGTGAATGTGTAGTTGTCTTTCACGTACACCCACACGCCTGTCACCTCTGTTTTCGTTCGAGAGCTATAGCTGAAAGTATCGTGGAAAAACCTGACGCTTCCGATAGCGGCATAAGGTTGAACGATCCGAGTGCAGCGGATAGATCATCGGGGACACCGAAACGCTCGACATCTGCCGTCAATTGAGTCGCTATCTTTTCGCTGAAAGTCCCATCAACGTCGACACGTTGAAACTGAAAAAGTTTGTGCAATTCTTTTGGGTCTTCTCCACAAATATCGGTTGTAAAAATATCGTCCCTGTCCTTATAGAGAACCAGTTTATCGTAGAGCACTTTGCGGGCTGCAGGTGATCGGACAGCTTCGCTTATCAAGTAGTCAAACTTTTCCTTGGCGCGTGCGGACTTCAACACCCAATCTAGCTTGATTGTGGTTGTGTCATACATCTCAGGAGGATAGGGCTTTCCTTCCTGATTGATTTCCGCTTTTTCGTCTGCAGGAGTCGGTGAGTAATTCAGCCGTCCTGCAAACCATCGATCCATCAGCTTTGCTCCGATCGGCATCATTTCCTTGCGCATCGCGCCGGGGATTTCTTGAATATCGAACGGTGGCACTGTCTTTGCAGGCTTCGTTAGCTGAGGCGCTTTGGGTGGCTTGGGGGGATCGGGCGTGTTCAGCCACGTCTTGAAGCGGGAAAAGGCGTCTACTGCTTTCCCTATGTCATCCAACATCTTGACCGCCGGGTCAGGCTTTGGTTGCCTGGGAGCTCGCGTGGATTTCACTACGGATGCCCGTGAATATGGGAGCGCAGGCGGCGCCTTGTCCATCGAAAGCGTGGCTTCATGCACGATGCGTGCACCATCTTTCTTGCTCCAGCGCAACAATAGTTTATTTATTTTGTAGTACGAATGATCCATAGACCAGTATCTCTGTACTCCGACAAACGATGCTTTGTTGGATACCGACTATACCGGATTTCATCGGACAATCTGCAATTCGTATGTTGATTGGATACACACCGTTTTTACCGCGACCAGCACTCGACTTGCCCCTCGTGGAAATGGAATACAAGCACCGTTGCAGATATCCGAGCACGCGTGTCCCGTCAGTTGCAGTTGCTCCGAGCAGGAAATCGCATCGATCGCAGGCTCAGCCGGCGGGATAGAGCCCGAGCGTGCGGGCGTGCAGGCGCGCGAGTCCAAGCAGGGCATCGGTGAACGGAGTGGACACGCCGGTCATCGCGCCCAGCTCGCGCACCGAAGCGACGAGCGCATCGAGTTCGACCGCCTTGCCCGCCTGAACGTCCTGCAGCATCGATGTCTTCATCGCGCCGAGCTTGAGCGTCACGGCGTGACGGTCTTCCGGGTCCTGCTCGATAGGAATGCCGAAGCGCGCGCCGATTTCCTTCGCCTCCAGCATCACGCCGGTCACGAAGCCGCGCACGAGATCGTCGCTCAGGATGCGGTCGGTGGTTGCGCCGGTGATCGCGCTGATGGGGTTCATCGTCATGTTGCCCCACAGCTTGAACCAGACGTCGCGTTGAATCTGCCGGGAGAGCGTGGCGTCGAAGCCCGCCTTCGCGAAGAGCGATACGAGCGATTCGGTGCGTGCGGTCGGTGCGCCCGTCGCTTCGCCGAGAATGAGGCCCTTGCCCTGATGATGGCGAATGACGCCCGGCGCCTCGACGAAGCAACTCGCGTGCACGACGCAGCCCACCGTCTGCGCGCCCGGAATCGCGTCGGCTATCGCGCCGTGCGGATCGACCGACGAAAGGCGCTTGCCCGTGAAGGGCTCGCCGAGGCCGTCGCAGAACCACCAGGGGACGCCGTTCATCGCGGTCAGCACGGTCGTGTCGCCGGAAAGAAGCGGCGCGATATGCGCGGCGACCGATTCCATCGCGGGTGCCTTCACCGCCACGACGACGAGGTCCTGCGCGCCGAGGTCCGCGGGCTCCGCGCTCGCGGCGACCTTCACGGTATGTGCCGCATCCTTCTCGACGAGCTTCAGCCCTTCCTTCTTCAGTGCATCGAGCGTGGCGCCGCGTGCCACCACGCTCACATCGCAGCCCGCCTGCGCGAGCTTCACGCCGATCCATCCGCCGATGGCGCCCGCGCCATATACGCATACTTTCATCGTCCCGGTCCTCGCTCGTGGCAATCATCCGATCGCCATTGTAAGAGCGGGATGCGAGACGTGCCGCAAAATCAATGCGCGATGCCCGTGGCGATTTTCGCGACCGTCAGCAGCGTCAACCCAAATGCGCCCGCGAGCATCACGGCGATGACGGGCAACAGCGGCAGCTTCACCTGCGCGAAATCCGCGTTGTGCGACGCACGCTTGCGCACGCCGAAAAAGCTCCACAGCACGATGCGCATCATCTTCAAGAGTTCCATGACCGGCTCCTTCTCAGACCCGAATTGATCTTCCACGCGGTCATGATGAGCGTCGAGCCGCATGAAAAACAGCAGCAGTTGCGAGGTATTCGGCGGCAGCAGAATGGCGTTCGATCCGGCGCTGCTACCCTCGAATTGATTGCAACTGCTGCTTGTCGCGATGCCGCCCCGCCCTCTATCGTTGGTTCTCTCTCCGATAAGCCGCCGCATCCATGTACCGATACACCGAGTTCGACAAATCATTCGTGAAGAGCCGCGCCGCGCAGTTCCGCGACCAGCTCGAGCGCTGGCAGGATGGCCGCCTGAGTGAAGACGCATTTCGTCCGCTGCGCCTGCAGAACGGCTGGTATGTGCAGCGTCATGCGCCGATGCTGCGCGTGGCCGTGCCCTATGGCGAACTGTCGAGCGCGCAGTTGCGGGTGCTCGCGCGCATCGCGCGTGAATACGACGATCCGGATCCCGAGATCTATCGCGCGGCGAGCATCGCGCAAGGCAAGCTCGGCACCGCTCGCCTGCCGACACATTGCGCGCACTTCACCACGCGCACCAACGTTCAATTCAACTGGATTCCGCTCGACAAATCCGCAGACGTGATGGACCTGCTCGCGGCCGTCGACATGCACGGCATCCAGACGAGCGGTAATTGCATCCGCAACATCTCCTGCGATGAACGCGCGGGTGTCGCGCCCGACGAAGTGGCCGATCCGCGCCCCTTCGCGGAAATCATGCGGCAGTGGACGACGCTGCATCCCGAGTTCGCGTTCCTGCCGCGCAAGTTCAAGATTGCTATCACGGGTGCGAGCGAAGATCGCGCGGCGACCGCATGGCACGACGTCGGCCTGCAACTCGTGCGCGACGAACAGGGAGAACTCGGCTTTCGCGTGAGCGCGGGCGGCGGCATGGGACGCACGCCCGTGATCGCCACGCCGATGCGCGAGTTCCTGCCGTGGCAGCACATCATGAATTACATCGAGGCAATCGTGCGCGTGTACAACCGCTACGGCCGCCGCGACAACAAGTACAAGGCGCGCATCAAGATTCTGATGAAGGCCGAAGGCCAGCGCTATATCGACGACGTGAACGAGGAATTCCGGCAGATCGTCGAGCATGACGGCGCACCGCATCTCATCACCGAGGAGGAACTGGCGCGCGTGAGCGCGTCGTTCGTGCCGCCTGCGTTGAATGCCCGCCATGCGGCACCCGATGCAGCCGATGCCCATGCCCACCCGCTCTTCGCGCGCTGGCTGCAACGCAATGTCGCGCAACACAAGGACCCCGCGCTGCGCATCGTGACGCTGTCGTTCAAGCGTCTGCTGCAATCGCCGGGCGATGCGACCGGCGATCAGCTCGACATCATCGCGGATCTCGCCGACCGGTTCTCGGCGGGCGAAGCGCGCGTCACGCACACGCAGAATGTCGTGCTCCCGTGGGTGCGCGCAAGCGAGCTCTTCGCGCTATGGCAAGCCGCGCGCGAAGCGGGCTTCGCGAGCGCGAACGTGCAGCTTCTCACCGACATGATCGCGTGCCCCGGCGGCGACTTCTGCGCGCTTGCGAATGCGCGTTCGCTGCCGATCGCGCAGGCGATCACCGAGCGCTATCAGGATCTCGACGAGCTCGACGATATCGGCGAAATCGATTTGCATATCAGCGGCTGCATCAACTCGTGCGGCCATCATCACAGCGGGCATATCGGCGTGCTCGGCGTCGACAAGGACGGACGCGAGTGGTATCAGATCACGCTCGGCGGATCGGATGGCAGCGCGGCGAGCGGCGCGCCGCAGCCGGGCAAGGTGATCGGGCCATCGTTCAGCGCGGCCGAAGTGGCCGATGTGATCGAGGCGATCCTGACGACGTATCGCGACACGCGCGAGCGCGATGAGCGTTTCATCGAAACCGTGCGGCGTGTGGGACTCGATCCGTTCAAGGCCGCGGCCCATGCAGCCCGCATGAATGATGAGGTGACGGCATGAATGGCGTACAACGCATGCGCATTCTCACGCAGCAGGATCACGATGCTGACAAGACCGAACACGTCGCAAGCCTTGCGAACGACGACGATCCGCTCACGCTGAAGGACCGATTGGCCGGGCTCGATCGTATCGATCTGCACTTTCCGCATTTCACCGATGGCCGCGCTTATAGCCAGGCTTATCTGCTTCGTAAGAGATTCGGCTTCAAAGGCGATTTGCGCGCGACGGGCGATGTGTTGATCGATCAGCTCGTGCAGATGGAACGGACGGGGTTCTCGAGCGTGGTGCTCAACGAAGGGGCCGACCCCGCGGATGCCGAACGACAGTTCGCGCGTTTCGCGGGCTACTATCAGGATGATCTGACTGTGCAGTAAGCGCGCATTCGAACGGATATAAGCGCGCTTCGACGTCTTTCAAGAGCCGCCTCGCGAAAATAAATAGCACTGGAAACATAGCTCTCCGGTATTGAAACGATAGCCTTCGCACCTACCTTGGATGCACAGGCAGCGATAACAACCGCGCTGTCGTTTCAACTTTCCTGCTGCCGGCCTTCGGGCCGCACTATCGGAGACTGCACCATGAGTGACTTCTATTTTGGCGGCGATGTTTTCTCGGAGCTGGACCGCATGCAACGGCACATGTCCTCGCTCTTCGGCAATCTTCCTTCCAGCATTCGTTCGAGCCGCACGGATGCGTTTCCTCAACTGAATATCGGCAGCACGGACGATGCCATTCATATCGTCGCGTTCGCGCCGGGCGTCGAGCCTGCTTCGCTCGATGTGACCGTCGACAAGGGCACGCTCACCATCAGCGGCGAGCGCCGCGCGCAAGCCAGCGTCGAAGGCGCGCGCACTTATGCGAAAGAGCGCTTCACCGGCAGTTTCCGCCGCGTGATCGAGCTGCCGCAGAACGCGGATACCGACAAGGTCGAAGCGCGCTATGAGAACGGCACGCTGTCCATCACCATCGGCAAGCGCGAAGCGTCGAAGCCCCGCGCGATCACCATTCAGTAAGAGGAAGCCCATCATGACCGAGAACACGCAAGTCACCCCGCAAGACACGAACGAAGTGGCGCGCAAGAACGAAGACACGGTGCGCCGCGCGACCGTGACGCCCGCCGTCGATATCGTCGAGGATAGCCACGGCATCACGCTGTGGGCCGACCTTCCCGGCGTGCCGCGCGAGAAGCTCGACGTGAAGGTGCACGATGCGCGCCTCACCATCGAAGCCGAAGCGGAATTGCCGGTGCAAGGCGCGGTGCGCGTGCATCACGCCGAACTGCGCGCACCGCGTTTCGCGCGCGCTTTCACGGTGAGCGATGATTTCGACACCACGAAGATCGATGCGAATCTCACGAACGGCGTGCTCAAGCTCACGATTCCGCGTCGCGAGGAAGCGCGTCCGCGCCGCGTCGAAGTGCGCGCGGGTTGAGCGCCCGAAGCAGCCATCACTTTTCATTCGAACGGCCGCGATCTTTTCGCGGCCGTTTTTCTTTTGCGCCGCACGCCCGCCACTATAATCGTCGGCGGCGGCGCATGCCGCCCACACTCATAAACTCATAGAAAGAAGGGACTATCGTGAAGAGGCTGTTGACGGTGTTGTTGGGTTCGATGCTGGCCGTATCGGTTGGAGCGCATGCAAAAGAATGGTCGACCATCCGCTTCGGCGTCGATGCGAGTTATCCGCCTTTCGAATCGAAAGCACCCGACGGCACGCTGGTCGGCTTCGATATCGATGTCGGCAACGAATTGTGCCGGCGCCTCGAAGCGAAATGCGTGTGGGTCGAGAACGCATTCGACGGCATGATTCCGGGCCTCAAGTCGCGCAAGTTCGACGGCGTCCTCTCCACGATGTCGATGACCCCGGCGCGCGTCAAGCAGATCGCCTTCTCCAGCAAGCTCTTCCACGTGCCCACGCGCCTCGTCGCGAAGCGCGATTCGAACATCCAGCCGACGGCGGAATCCCTCGCGGGCAAGACGGTCGGCGTCGAGCAGGGTTCGATGCAGGAAACCTATGCGAAGGTGCACTGGGGCGCGAAGGGCGTGAAGGTCGTGTCCTACGCGGATCAGGACCAGGTCTATGCGGACCTTCTGGCCGGCCGCCTCGATGCGTCGCTGCAAAACGCCGTGCAGGCGGAACGCGGCTTTCTGGAAACGCCGCGCGGCAAGCCCTACGGCTTCGCGGGTGGCGCGCTGGAAGACAGCGCGATCTTCGGCCCCGGCACGGCGATCGGCTTGCGCAAGGAAGACACCGACCTGAAGGAAAAACTCGACGGCGCCATCGCCGCGATGATCAAGGACGGCACCTACAAGCGCATCGAGAAGAAGTACTTCGACTTCGATATCTACGGCGAGTAATCCAGTCATGACCCAGCCCGCGCACGACCAATCCAATGTGCACCGCGCAGCCGCCGAAGGTTATACGGCCAACGCGGAAAGCTACGTGCGCGGGCGGCCGGACTATCCGCCCGAACTGGCGGGCTGGCTCGCAGATGCGCTCGGGCTCGCGCCTGGTGCGAGCGTCGTCGATCTCGGCGCGGGCACAGGCAAGTTCACGCCGCGCCTCGTGCAAACGGGCGCCCGCGTCATCGCGATCGAGCCGGTCGACTCCATGCGCGCGAAGCTCGCCGCCGCGCTGCCCGAGGTGCAGGCGCTCGCGGGCAGCGCGCAATCGATGCCGCTTGCCGATGCATCGGTCGATGCGGTCGTGTGCGCGCAGTCGTTTCACTGGTTCGCCAATCGCGCGGCGCTCGACGAGATTCATCGCGTGTTGAAGCCGGGCGGCAAGCTCGGCCTCGTGTGGAATCTGCGCGATGCGCGCGTACCGTGGGTCGCAAAGCTCGACGCCATCGTCAACCGGTACGAAGGCGATACGCCGCGCTATTACAACGGCGCCTGGCGCAAGGCGTTTGCGCATGAAGGCTTCGGCCCGCTCGTCGAAACGCATTTCTCGTTCGGCCATACGGGCTCGCCGGAAGACGTCATCGTGCATCGCGTGCGCTCCACGAGCTTCATCGCGTCATTGCCCGAAGCCGCGCGCGCCGGCATCGATGCGGCTGTGCTCGCGCTGATCGATGCAGAGCCTGCGCTGAGCGGCAAGCATGAAGTAACCGTACCTTACGAAACGGCGGCGTTCGTCGCAGCGCGCCGATAACCATCGGTGCATCGGTGTATCGGTGCATCGGGACGTTTCGGCACGCAATCGGGCAGCGCGCCCGAGCCGACAGTAGAATGAACATGGCCCCGGCATTCCTTTGCGCCGAAGGCCCGGTCAGGACAACGGCCCTGCTTCAAAAGAGGCCGCGCACGAATGGAGATTTGATCCGCACGATGTGATTCTTTCTCGCGAGGAGAGTCCATGAAGGTGCTCGCCGTTCATCCCAGCGGCCTGATGTACACCCGCGTATTCCTCCGACTCGAGCCGCTCGGGCTCGAAACCGTGGCGGCAGCCGTGCGTCAGGCCGGTCACGATGTCCGCCTCATCGACCTGCAAGTCGAAACCCACCACGACCTTCACCGGCTCGTGCACACATGGCGCCCCGACGCGCTCTGCTTCTCCGGCAACTATCTCGCCAACATTCCCGAAATCATCGATCTCGCCAAGGCCGTGAAGACGCGCTTGCCGCAGTGCTTCATCTTCGTCGGCGGGCACAGCGCTTCGTTTACCGCGAGCGACGTGTTGCGTCACGCGCAAGGCGCGATCGATTGCGTGCTGAAGGGCGAAGGCGAGGCATCGGTGAACGCGCTGCTGCATGCCGTTGCGACGAAGAGCGATCTGCTCGCAGTGCCGGGCGCGGTGACGAGCGACGGCTCTGGACCGCCGCCGCATTTCGTCGAAAGCCTCGACGATATCCTTCCCGCGCGCGATCTCCTGCGGCATCGCCGTAAATATTTCATCGGCACGCTGGACCCTTGCGCGTCGATCGAGTTCGCACGCGGCTGCCCGTGGGATTGCACGTTCTGCAGCGCATGGACGTTCTATGGCCGCAGCTATCGCTCGCGCAGCCCGGAGGTCATCGCCCACGAGCTCGCGTCGATCCGCGAGCCGGGCGTGTTCATCGTCGATGACGTCGCGTTCGTGCATGCGGAGCACGGCATGGAGATCGGCCGCGCGATCGAGCGGCGCGGCATCCGCAAGCAGTATTACCTCGAAACGCGCGGCGACGTGCTCCTGCGCAACAAGGACGTCTTCCGTTTTTGGCGCACGCTCGGCTTGCAGTACATGTTCATCGGCATGGAAGCGCTCGACGCGGAAGGACTGAAAGCATTTCGCAAGCGAATCACGGTCGACAAGAACTTCGAGGCGCTGGCGTTCGCGCGCTCGCTCGGCATTACCGTGGCGATCAATCTGATCGCCGATCCCGACTGGGACCGCCAGCGCTTCGAGACCGTGCGCCAATGGTGCCTGGAGATTCCGGAGATCGTGAATATCAGCGTGAACACGCCCTATCCCGGCACGGAAATCTGGCTGCGTGAAGAGCGGCGTCTCACGAGTCTCGACTACCGCCTCTACGACATCCAGCACGCGGTGTTGCCCACGCGCCTGCCGCTGCCCGAGTTCTATGCGGAGCTCGTGCGCACGCAGCAAGTGCTCAATCGCAAGCACATGGGCTGGGCCGCGTTGCGCGGCGCGGCCGGCCGGGCCATGCATTTGCTCATGCATGGGCAGACGAATTTCATCCGCATGCTGTGGCGCTTCGATTCCGTGTTCGACCCGCGCCTGCAACTGGGCGATCACGCGCGCGAGGTCCGTTACGCGATGACGCCGCCGCCCGCGCCCGATGCATCCGCGGACGTCAAGGCCGTCTATGTGCATGGGCCTGCGGGACGCAAGTCGCGCCGCATCGACGATGCGACCGAGAAGTTCGTCGACGAAACGAGAATGGGCGCGGGTTAGCGCCTCAACGAAGACGCGGCATCGATCAGAGAGGAGACGGCAATGGCGACACTCAAGCAAATACAAGCCAGATTGAAGAAACTGCAGGCGCAGACCGAGCGGCTGATCGCAGAGCGCGCGCAAGCCGTGCTCGACGATATCCGCGCGATGATGGAACGGCACGGCCTCACGACCGCGGATATCGACCGCCACGGCAAAAAGGCCGGGCGCGCCGCGAAGCCGCACGTCGCTTATCCCGCGCCGGCGGGCCGCCACGAAGCGATGACCAAGCTCGCGAAGAAGGGCAAGCTGCCCGCGAAGTACCGCAATCCGAAGACGGGCGAAACGTGGAGCGGCTGGGCGCGCCCGCCTGCGTGGATCGCGAACGTGAAGGACCGCAGCAAGTTTCTGATCGATGCGGAGAGCGCCGAAAGCGTGGTCAAGCCGAAGGCGGCGGCCAGGAAGGTCGCGGTCAAGAAGGCTTCCGCTGCTGCGACTGCCGTGAAAAAAGCCAAGGCGACGCAAACCCGTGCGCCCGAAGCGAAGAAAAAAGCATCGGCGCCCGCCGTGAAGAAAACGAGCGCGACAAGGCCGGCTACGAAGCGCAGTGCGCCACGCAAGCAAATCGAGGAAGCCGCGCCGAACCCGTTGGCCGACGCCCCGGCCGAACCGGAGGCAACGAGCACGCAGCCCATGCCGGCGAGCGGCGGCGCATCCGCATGATGCGCGACGCAACGTGACATCGGCACGGTGTTTGCATGAATGTCGATGCACATGCCGAGTATGTAGAGGACATCATGCATCATTCGATCGAACCTCATGAACTGACGAAGATCGATCTCGCGCGCTTTCAGATCGTGCAGGTTTCCGACGGCACCGTCACCGTCGTGCTGTGGGAAGCGCCCGAACCCGACGCGGACGATCCGCCCTTGCTGCACGCAACCACGTCCACGCTCACGATTCGTCTATGCGATCCGCTCAATCCCGTGCGTAGAAAAGACGTCTGCGAGCATTTGCAGGCGCATCTCGCGGCGTCGCGCGCAAAGCGGTCGCAAGCCGAGGCCGTCGCGTAACAGCCAGCGCGAGCGATTCGTGAAACGCCGCGTGAATACACGCGGCGTTATCCCATTGTTTGAGATCGGCGAAAACTCAATTGGCTTCTCGCGCGATTAAAAATCGGCGAAGGCCTTCTACACTGCGTTCTCATGTCGGGGGCGTTTCTTGTCTTCTTATCGAACGACTCGCTTCTCCGATTGCGGTTGCTGCGTGCCGGACAACTGCATCTCCTCATTCATTTCGTTGGAGCATTCTCGTGAACAAGCGACTCGTAGTGAGCTTTGCCATTGCATTGAGTACTCTCTTCGCCGGTTCGGCTTTTGCAAGCGGTTATGGTCCGGCGCCGCATTATCGGCCCGATGTCGGCGCGCCTGCTTCGCAACACGGCGTGAGCGCGCAAACCTTCGCGGCCGAAGAAGCCGCGCAAGGACGCGGTGATTTCGGTAATACGGAACGCACCGCGCAGATTCAGCGCGGACAGGCTTCGGCTTCTGCTTCTTCTCAGGTCACGCAATAAATGACGGCATCGCGGACGCGGCGCTTTCGACGCGCCGCGTCCGCTTTAAGAATCTTTAATCGTTCCTTGCAGAAAACTCCAAAGCGCATCGTCCACTGAATAAGGGACATTGAATCGAAAGCACGCGCTTTCCGCGTCATTCGGACGGAAATAAGAACCCGGCGCGAGCCATATGCCGTGTTGCAATGCGCGCGTGGCAACGGCGCTTCCTTCTGCCGGATCGATCGGCAACGCGGCCCAGAGGAACAGGCCGGCGCGCGGGCGTCGAAACAAGGCCATGCCCAACGCGTCCATCCGTTCTTCGACGAGCGCATGCGCATCCTTCAGCTTTTCGACGACATATTCCACATGCCGCGCATAGCGCCCTTCGGTGAGCACTTTCTCGACGATGCGCTCCGTCGCTTCCGATGACGTGAGGCCCACGGCCATCTTCGTGCGCGCCAGCTCGCGCAACACATCGCGTTCGGCAACGACATAGCCGCAGCGCAACGCGGGCGTGATCGTCTTCGCGAAGCCGCCGACATACAACACGCGATTGAGCCCTTCCATCGACGCGAGCAAGGGCGCGCCGGGCGGTGCGAGCTCACGGTTCACATCGTCCTCGACGACCCACAGGCCGTGACGCTCCGCGATCTGCATCAGACGAAACGCCGCCGCCATGCCGAAGGTCGCGCCGGTCGGGTTCTGCAAAGTCGTGTTGAGGAAGACGGCTTTCGGCCGGTGCTCGATCACGATGCGCTCGAACTCGTCCGTATCGATGCCCGCGACGGTGCGCGGCACACCATGCACCTGAAGACCGGCGAGCCGCAGAATCTGCAGCAGATTGCAGTAGCCCGGATCTTCGACGACCACGGCATCGCCCGGACGCAACAGCGTGCGCACGATGAGATCGAGCGCCTGCGTCGCGCCGGCGGTCAGCAGCACGTTCGACGAGGCATCGACCGGCAGGCCGTGACGATCCAGTTGCTCCGCGATCCGCTCGCGCAGCGGCGCGAAGCCGTACGGATGCCCGTAATCCGCGATGCGCGCCGCCGGCACGCGGCTCACCGCGCGCAGCGCATGTTGCAGGCCGCTTTCGTTGACCCATTCGTTCGGCAGCCAGCCGCAGCCGGACTTGATCGGCACGGAATGATCGGCGAAGACGTCGGAAAGCAGCCAGGTCGCGGTGAGGCTCGGCGGCTGCCAGACGACTTCGCGCACACGCTCGCTGCGCCCGCGCACCGCCACGCGATAGCCTGAACCGCGCCGCGCGGTGACGAGCCCCATCGACACGAGCCTGCCGTACGCTTCCGTCACCGTGAACGTGCTGAGGCTCTCGGCCTCGGCGAGACGCCGCACCGACGGCAGCAGCGCGCCCGCGCGC
This sequence comes from Caballeronia sp. 11_S32, assembly GCF_056930355.1. NCBI lineage: Bacteria > Pseudomonadati > Pseudomonadota > Betaproteobacteria > Burkholderiales > Burkholderiaceae > Caballeronia > Caballeronia sp. 11_S32. The sequence goes on along the minus strand of NZ_JBXOWH010000004.1, from coordinate 471,543 downwards.
AGCGTCTGCTCCTCGATCGCCGTGGCGAACGCGCGCACCAGTTGTTCGACGAGCGTCGGCGTCTGACGCGAGCCGCGCTCCAGCTTGAGTTCGATCATGAATTCGAGAATAACGCGGCCATGGCGCGCGGACCAATACAGTTTGCAGCATTTTGCCAGCACAGTTAGCAGCGCAGTGAAGCAACTGTCTATGCCGTGCAAATTTGCGCAGGAATACAGTGGCCGTACTTCTTCAGGAGACCCCTTATGAATGCTCGCCCCGTCATCGACGACCTCTCGTCGTTCTGGATGCCGTTCACCGCCAATCGCCAGTTCAAGGCCGCGCCGCGTCTGCTCGAAAGCGCGAAGGGCATGTACTACCGCTCGACCGATGGCCGCGACGTGCTCGACGGCACCGCGGGCCTCTGGTGCGTGAACGCGGGTCATTGCCGGGACGAGATCGTCGATGCGGTGCACAAGACGCTCGGCACGCTCGATTTCGCGCCGACATTCCAGATGGGCCATCCGCTCGCGTTCGAAACGGCGACGAAGGTTGCCGAAGTGATGCCCGAAGGCCTCGACCGCATCTTCTTCACGAACTCGGGTTCGGAGTCGGTCGATACGGCGCTCAAGATCGCCCTCGCCTATCACCGCGCACGCGGCGAAGGCCAGCGCACGCGGCTGATCGGCCGTGAGCGCGGCTATCACGGCGTCGGCTTCGGCGGCATTTCGGTGGGCGGCATTGCGCCGAATCGCAAGACGTTCTCGGGCGCGCTGCTGCCGTCGGTCGATCACCTGCCGCATACGCACGATCTCGCGCATAACGCATTCACGAAGGGCCAGCCCTCGTGGGGCGAGCATCTCGCCGAGGATCTGGAGCGCATCGTCGCGCTGCACGATCCTTCGACGATCGCGGCCGTGATCGTCGAGCCGCTCGCGGGCTCCACGGGCGTCCTAGTGCCGCCGAAGGGCTATCTGCAGAAGCTGCGCGAAATCTGCACGAAGTACGGCATTCTGCTGATTTTCGATGAGGTCATCACCGGCTTCGGCCGGCTCGGCAAGGCAACCGCGAGCGAGTACTTCGGCGTCACGCCGGACCTCATCACGATGGCCAAGGCGATCAACAACGCGGCCATTCCGATGGGCGCCGTCGCCGCACATCGCAACGTGCACGACACGGTCATCAATGCAGGCGCGGCCAACGCCATCGAGCTGTTCCACGGCTATACATACTCGGCGCACCCGGTCGCGATGGCCGCGGCCATCGCGACGCTCGATCTGTATCAGCGCGACAAGCTGTTCGAGCGCGCCGCGGCGAAGGCCGAGAAGTTCGAAAGCGCCGCGCACGCGCTGCGCGATGCGCCGTTCGTGAAGGACATCCGGAATCTCGGGCTCGTGGCGGGCATCGAGCTGGAATCGCGCGACGGCGCGCCGGGCGCGCGTGCGTACGAGGTGTTCGTCAAGTGCTTCGAGGCGGGCGTGCTCGTGCGTTACACCGGCGATATCCTTGCGTTCTCGCCGCCGCTCATCATCGAGGATGATCAGATCGATCAGATCTTCGGCACGGTGAGAAAGGCGCTGGAAAGCGTGAAATAAGCGGTTCTATCGACTATGGACCAGCCCGGTTCCTTGCACGCGAGGGACCGGGCTTTCGCTTGGGCGCAACGAGCGCCGCGCATGTTCAGAGCAGATCGAACACGGCCCAGATGCAGTGGTGATCGGATGCTTCGGTCTTCGCCGTCAGTCCCTTGAACGATTCCCACAGCTTCGGGTGATACGTTCCACGACGCTCGATGCCCACTTCCTTCAATGTCTTCTTCAGCGCCTTCGACATGATCAGATAGTCGATCTTGCTGGCCGCCGTGCCCGTGGCATAGGTGCCGGGCCGGTCCTTCGGGTAACCTTTGTGCGACTGAATATCCGACCAGCCATCGCTGAGCAGCGGCGTGACAGCGGGGCTATCCGGCGTGTCGTTGAGATCGCCCGCGACCAGCACCAGCGGACTGATCTGCGACTCGGCCGTCCGCGCGATTTCGGCCGCGCGCGTGCCCTGGGCGAGTCGCCGCGCCTGCACCTCCGGTTCGTCGCCGCCACGCTTCGACTTGAAATGGTTCGGACACACGACGAGCCGCGCACCTGAAGGAAGCGCGATGACATACTCCGGGCAATCCCGCGAGAAAATGTGCTTGCCTTCGAGTTCATCGTCGACATGCGAGCGCATCGCCATGATTGGAAACCGGCTGAGAATGCCGACATCGATGCCGCGCGTATCGTTTCCATCGATCACCATGACGTGCGGGAAGCCTATTCCGAAGGTCGCGTCGAGCACCTGATCGTTGAAGCGCTGCACCGTCGGACGATTCTCCACTTCCACGCAGACGAGAATGTCCGGCCGGACCGCATCGATCACACGGCCGGTGTTCACGACCGCTTCCCACGACACGTCTTCCCGGCGCAGTTCGAACCAGCCGGTCCAGTCGGCCCTTCCATTCGCCACCACGGAAACGACGCCCTTCTTCGAGCGGCGATAAAGCTGTCCGCGTATCTTGTTGAGCGTAAGAAGCGCCTTCGCCGGCGCATTCAAAGCCGAGAAGCCATACCGGCGATCCAGCTCCCGCAGCGTTTGCTTGTCGTCGTCGCTGTAGACCGGTTTCGCGATGATCGTATTCGCCAGCGCGTAGTCGTCGATGGCGCGCTGCCCCTTCTTGTCGCCGTCGACCATGGCCGACGGACGTGTGAAGAGGTTCTCCAGATTGAAAGACGCGATGCGCAGACTCATGACACTGCTCCCAGACGCCGATGTGGGTTTTATTTCCGTCAGCTTCCCGTATCGAGGCTGTAAAAAATATAGTGTCGGCGCGTGGCGTTTATCAAGGTCATTCGACCTGGTCCTTCAGTGCGCTTTGTTCGATGACGCACAGTCCTGCCGAATTCAACGCTCCATGACCAGCAACGTCGACGTCGCCGATGCGAACAATCGTCCGCTCATGTCCTTGAGCGTCGCTTCGGCGAATGCGGCGCGGCGTCCGATCGACAAGACGCGCCCTTCCGCCTTCAGCAAACCCGAATCGCGCGTGGCGGCCTTGTGATACGCGACCTTCAGTTCGAGCGTCGTATAGGCCTGCGTCGCGGTCAGACACGAATGCACCGCGCATCCGCACGCGGAATCGAGCAAGGTCGCGGCATAGCCGCCGTGCACCGTGCCGATCGGGTTATACGCGTGATCGCCGGGCACGCCCGCGAACACCGCCCTGCCCGCTTCGACCTCGATGAAATCGAAATCGAGCGACACGAGTATCCCCGGTTTGCGCCCGCAGGCGATCAGCTTGCGCAGTTGCGCGAGACCGTCGAGTCCGGCGGCAGTTTCTTCGATCAGGCTCATTTCGTCGTCTCCGCTTTCTCGCTGGCCGCTCCAGTGCTGGCCGTCCTGATCACATCGTCATCGCCGGCCGTGCTCCATCCGCCGCCCAGCGAACGATAAAGCGCCACCGCCGCGAGCGCATGTTCACGCTTCGACTGATTGAGCGCATCGGCGTCGCGCAGAAAGGATTGCTGCGCGTCGAGCACATCCAGGAAGCTCGCCGCGCCGCCCTTGTACAACTGCGTCGACAGCGTGAGCGATTGATCCGATGCCGCGAGCGCATCGGTCAGGCGCGCCGTCGATTCGGTCGTGCTGACGAGATCGCTGCGCGTATCTTCGACATCCTTCAGCGCTTCGAGCATGGTCTGACGCAGATGCAATTCCGACTCGCGCAGCTTGCTCTCGTTCTGCTCGATCTCCGCCGTGATGCGGCCCGCGTTGAAGATCGGGCTCGTCGCGTTGAGCGCGGCGGAAAAGAGGTTGTCGGTGAGTGTCGGCAAGCCGAGATACGACGATGCCAGCAAGCCATCCGACAAACGCAGCGAAAACTTCGGATAGCGCTCCGCACGCGCGACGCCGACTTCCGCCGCGCGCTGCTGCACGGTCGCATGGGCGACGAGCACGTCCGGGCGGCGCAGCAAGGCTTCGGAAGGCAGCAGTTGCGGCGCGCCGTTCGCGGGCACCGGAATGACAGGCGCCGCGCCCGGATTCGCGAGCATCAGCTTGTCGATGGACTCCGGCGTGCGGCCCGAATACACGGCGATCAGGCTCAGCTGATGCTGGATCGTCGCCTGCGTGCGCGGGATGCGCGACAGCAGATCGCTCAGCTGATTCTGCGCACGCGCGACATCGAGCTTGGTCGACAAGCCATATTGCAGGCGACGTTGCGTGAGTTTCAACGCACGCTCGCGAATCTCCTGGTTGTCTTGCAGGATCTTCAGCTCGGCTTGGGCCCAGCGCAGATCGACATACGCGGCGGCCGTGTCGGCGGCGAGCGCGAGCCTGATCTGATCCGCCGCATGTTCACGGCCGACGAGCTGCGCCTGCGATGCCAGCAACTCCAGACGCTCGCCGCCGAACACGTCCGGCGTCCAACTGAGCGTGAGGCCGAAGCCCGCCTGCTTCACATAGCCGAGCGGCGGCGGCGTGTTCTGACGCGAGTATGATCCGCCCGCGCCTGCATCGAGTTGCGGCAGGAGCGCGGCGCGTCGTTGCGTCGTGAGCGCCTGCGCCTGCTTCACGCGCTCCACCGCGGCCTGAACGTCGAGGTTGTCGTTGAGCACCGATGCGACGAGTTCATGCATGACAGGATCGTTGAACTGATTCCACCATGCCGTGGGATCGACGGCCTGTTTGGGCGCATCGACGCCCCAGTCCGCGGGCGCGGTCGCGTTGACCGTCGCGGGAAGATCGGCGTGCGTGGCGGGCTGCACCGCGCACGCGGCAAGCGCCAGCAATGTCACACCTGCAAGTATTTCGGCGAAAAGTTTCTTCATGATCGAAGCATCCGGATAAGGCCTGGTTCAATGCGCATCGGACGAAGGCGGCGCGCTCGTGATCGGCTTCGCGAATATCACCGTCACCAGGCCGAAGAGAAAGCACAGCGCGAGCACATAGAAGCAATCGGCGAAGGTCAGCGTGAGCGCCTCCCGCATCACGAGCGCATGCAACGATGCGAGACCCGCCTGCGACGCATCCAGCGCATCGCCCGCGACGGCTGCAAGATGCGCCGACGAGCGCGCGAGCAGATCGTCGATGACGGGCCGGCCGGTCGTCACGCTCTCGTTCAGGCGCAGGTAATGCAGGTTGAGGCGATCGTTGAGCATCGTCGCGCTCACCGCGATGCCAATGGCGCCGCCGAGATTGCGCATCAGATTGAACAGCCCGCTCGCCGATTTGAGCCGCGACGGTGGCAGAGAACCGAGCGCCATCGTGACGATGGGCGGCACCGCGAATTGCTGGCCGATGCCACGCAACGCCTGCGGCAGCAGGAATTGCTGCCAGCCCCAGTCGTGCGTGAGCGGCGTATAGAAGTAGCAGCCCGCGCCGAAGCAGACGAGACCGAACGCAAGCAGCACGCGCATGTCGATGAAGCGCGACGCGAAGCCGTACACGCCGATGGAAAGCAACTGGAAGCAGCCGACGGAAAGCAGCGCGAGCCCCGTATGCAGCGAATCGAAGCCCCGCACGCGGGCGAGAAACACCGGCGTCAGAAACACCGAAACGAAGATGCCGATGCCCGTCACGAACGACAGCAAACTGCCGATCGCGAAGTTGCGCACCGCGAGCGCGCGCAGATCCACCACCGGGTCCTTGGCCGTGAACGCATGCACGAGAAAGAGAAAGCCGCAGATCGCGGAAATCCACGTACACGCGACGATCACGTCATCGCCGAACCAGTTCTTGCGCGGGCCTTCCTCCAGCACGTATTCCAGACAGCCGAGAAAGCCCGACATCAGCGCGATGCCGAGATAATCGCCCTTCTTCAGCAGCGCCAGGTCGGGCTCATCGATATGCACGTACTTCGGCACGAGCAACGCGACGGCGAGGCCCGGCACCACGTTCAGATAGAAGAGCCAGTGCCACGACCACTGATCGGTGATCCAGCCGCCGATCACCGGCCCGACCGCGGGCGCGAGCGATGCCAGCGCGCCGATAGTCGTCGATGCAATCAATCGCTGCTTGCCGGGGAACAGCACGAAGGCGGTCGTGAACACGGTCGGGATCATCGCGGCGCCGAGCGCGCCTTGCAGGCCGCGAAAGAGGATCATCGAATCGATGTCCCACGCCATGCCGCACAGCATGCTCGTGACCGTGAAGCCGACTGCCGACGCCACGAAAAGCCAGCGTGTGGAGAATACTTTCGAGAGCCAGCCCGACATTGGAATGACGAGAATCTCCGCGATCAGATAGGACGTCTGCACCCATGACAACTCGTCCTGACTCGCGGACAATCCGCCGCCGATATCCTTCAGCGACGAAGCCACGATCTGGATATCGAGCGTCGCCATGAAGAAGCCGAGGCACATCAGCGCGAACGCGAACACGCGCTGTCTGATCGGCTGTTGCGCGGGATCGAAGTGAACGGTGTGAGTCATCGCCCCGCTCCTCAGCCGTTCGACCGCTTGCCGACATGAACCTTGACCGTCGCGGAAAGACCCGGACGCAGCACGGATTCCATACCCCTCGGCACATCGAGACGGATACGCACCGGCACGCGCTGCACGATTTTCGTGAAGTTGCCCGTCGCGTTTTCGGCGGGCAGCACGCTGAAGGTGGCGCCGGTCGCGGGCGCGAGGCTTTCGACGCGGCCCGTGAGCGGCACGCTCGATGCATCGAGTTCCACGTCGGCTTCGTCGCCTGCGCGCATCTTCTTCAGCTGATCTTCCTTGAAGTTCGCATCGATCCAGAGACCCGTCGACGGAACGATGGTCAGAAGCGACGTGCCCACGTTCGCGAGCACGCCCACGCGGGCCGTGCGGTTGCCGACGTAGCCATCGACGGGCGAGCGGATCGTGGTGTATTCGACGTTCAGCTCCGCGACACGTCGTGCCGCTTCGGCCGTCGCGACGCGCGCCTGCGCATCCGCGATCTGCGCTTCGATCACGCTCAACTGGCGCTTCGCCGCGACGAGCGATGCGCCGCTGCGATCCACCGCCGCCTGCGCCTTCGTGTAGTCCGCATCGGCGCGCTCGACGATCTGGTTCGACACCGCATCGTCCTTGACGAGCTCGCGATAGCGCAAACGGTCCTGCCCGCTGCGCGTCAACTCCGCCGCCGATGCCCGCACTTCCGCCTGCTGCTGATTGATCACGGCCGCCTGCAACGCATCCTTCGCCTGCAACTCGACCACCGCCGCCCGCGCGCTCGACAATTCGGCGTCGGCTTGCGCGAGGCGCGCGTCGTAGTCGCGCGAATCCAGGGCGATCAACACCTGACCCGCCTTCACGCGCTGGTTGTCCTGCACGAGCACATCGGTGACGAAGCCATTCACCTTCGGCGCGAGCACGGTGACATCGCCGCCGACATAGGCATCGTCGGTGGTTTGAACGAAGCGCAGCACCAGCGCCCAGTAGCTCGCCGCGGCGATCAGCGCGAGCCCGACCAGTCCGAGCGCGAGCAGCATCCAGGGGATCCGGCGCGCCGGCCGCGCGAAGGTCGGCGCCGCCACCGAAGGTAATTCCGTCGTAGGAGTCGTCATTTGCGATTATAGTGCATATGCACATTTTGAATTGAGGAAAGGGCGAATTCGCTGCCCGTCATAGCCCGGAAGACTAGTTGTGCATATGCACCAAGTCAACAGTCACGGAACACACGAATGAATACCGCTGGCGGAAAGAATCGCGCTGAGCCTTGCGGCACAAGGCTCGGGCTTAGCTTCGCGGAGCGTCGGACGGCGTGCCTTCCTCCGCGCAGAAGCGCGCCGCATGTTCGATGAACGCGCGCACCTTCGCCGGCAGAAGCGCGCGCGTGCTGTAGGCGATGCGGATCTCGATGGCCGCATCGACGCGCTCATAGGCGTCGAGCAGCGTGACGAGCCGCCCCGCCGCCACCTCGTGCGCGACGAGCACGGTCGGCAGCACCCCGATGCCGAAGCCCTGCATCACCATCTCGCGATTGAACACCGCGCTGTTCGACGCGATGTCGTGATTGAGCGGCACGCGCAGCTCCTCGCCGCCGATGCGAAACGTCAGCGCTGGCTTGCGGATCGATGGCGACATCGGCACGAACTGATGATCGACGAGTTCGGACGGATGGCGCGGCGCGGGACGCTGCGCGAGATACGCGGGACTCGCGACGAGCACGAGCGGAATGGTTTCGAGCAGGCGCGTGACGGCAGTGTCGGTGGAGAGCATGAACGGCAGCACGATCGCGAGGTCGTAGCCTTCGCCGACGAGATCGACGGGCCGCTCCGTCAGCGTCACGTCGAGACGCACGTGCGGATGCGCCCGCCTGAAGCTCGCGACGAGCGGCGCATAGCGGCTCATCATCACGGTCGTATGCGAAACGAGCCGCAGCAGGCCCGTTGCTTCGCTCGCGCGGTTCGATGCGCGCTCTTCCATCGCCTGGAGTTCGTCGAGCAGGCGCGAGCAGTCCGCGAAGAAGCGCTCGGCGGTCTCGGTGAGCGAGATCTGCCGTGTCGTGCGATTGAAGAGCCGGCTGCCGAGCCGCTCTTCCAGACCTGCGATCGCGCGCGATACGACCGGCGGCGACAAGCCGAGTATGTCGGCCGCACGCGCGAAGCTCTTCGCTTCGACCACCGTGCAAAACACCTTCAGGCTCGTCAGATAGTCCATGTGCGCGTAAATGCGTGATGCGTGCGGGAAGCCACGATCATGGCACGAAGACGCGGCATTCGCACGTTGAGACGATCGCGCGGTTTTACGAGCCGCGCGAGCATTCACGCGAGACAGGCGCGCGCCTAAAGTTCACCCATGCCATCGAGATGGCCAACCACTGAACGAAGGAGCACACCATGTCACGTCTTTCCCAAATCAACGTCAACGAAGCCACGGGCGCAACCGCCGATCTGTTCGCCGCGATCAAGAAGGCCGCGGGCAAAGTGCCGAACGCCTATGCGACCATCGGCACGCATAGCCCCGCCGCGCTCGGCGCAGCGCTCAACGGCGATGCGATCCTCGCGAAGAGCAGCCTCGACAAGGCGGATGTCGAAGCGATCAAGCTCGCCGTCAGCGAACTCTCGGGTTGTGATTACTGTGCCGCCGCGCACACGGTCGTCGGCAAGATGGTCGGGCTCTCGCAAAAGGAAACGCAGCAGATCCGCGCGGGGGAAGCCACCGGCAATACCAAGCGCGATGCGCTCGTGCGCTTCGTGCGGCATGTCGCGGGCTCGACCGGGACGGTCGACGCCGCGCGGCTGGACGAAGTGCGTGAAGCCGGCTACTCGGAAGCGCAGGTCGTCGACACGCTGTTCGCGATGAGCGTCATCAACTTCACGAACCTCGTGAACCGCGTGAACGATACGACGCTCGATTTCCCGAGGCTCGCTTAAGCCTTCGTGAAGCGCTCGATGACGGCGGAAACGATATCGACCGGCACCGGAAAGACGATCGTCGAATTCTTGTCGCCGGCGATCGTCGTCAACGTCTGCAGATAGCGCAACTGCATCGCCTGAGGTTGCTGCGCTAGCATCTGCGCCGCCTGCAGCAGCTTCTCGGACGCCTGCAGCTCCCCTTCCGCATGAATGATCTTCGCGCGGCGCTCGCGCTCGGCTTCGGCCTGCCGGGCGATCGCGCGGATCATCGTCTCGTTGATGTCGACGTCCTTGATCTCCACGTTCGATACCTTGATGCCCCATGCATCCGTCTGTGAATCGAGCACGCGCTGAATGTCGCTGTTCAGGCGCTCGCGCTCGGACAGCAGCTCGTCGAGCTCGTGCTTGCCGAGAATCGCGCGCAAGGTGGTTTGCGAAAGCTGGCTCGTCGCTTCGAGAAAGCGCGCGACCTGAATCACCGCCTTCTCCGGATCGACGACGCGAAAATACACGACCGCATTCACCTTCACCGACACGTTGTCGCGCGTGATGACGTCCTGCGGCGGCACGTCGAACACGACAGTGCGCAAGTCCATGCGCACGACCTGCTGCACGATCGGAATGATGAGCACGAGGCCCGGCCCCTTCACTTTCCAGAAGCGCCCGAGCATGAATACGACGCCGCGCTCGTACTCGCGGAAGATGCGCACCGCCGACGCCACCATGAAAATGAAGAGCGCGATCAGGATGCCGCTGAAACCGAATGTAAGCCCCATTTTTCAAGCCTCGCCGTGGATGTGTTCAGGAGTCTCGCGTGTGTCTTCGACCGGCTCGACGGTCAGCGTGAGGCCATGACGCGAGATCACGCGCACGCGCGCGCCTTCGGGCGGCAACGCTCGCGGCGCGGCAGCCTGCACGCGCCATCGTTCGCCCTGCACGCGCGCCCAGCCGCTGCCGGGCTCGTGCGTCAACATCACGCCGATGCTGCCGAGCATCGCTTCGCCGCCGCTCACGACAGGCCGCCTGCGCGCCTTCAACGCGACGCCCGACACGGTGAACACGAACAGCGCCGTAAAGAGCGCGAGGCCGATGACGAGACCGACCGGAATGCCGAAGCCGGGCACATCGGTATCGATCAGCATGAGCGCGCCGATCGCGAACGCGATGACCCCGCCGATGCCGAGCGAGCCGAACGTCGGCAGAAACATCTCCGCGACCAGAAAGCCGAGACCGAGCACGATCAACCCCAGTCCGACGAAATTGATCGGCAGCAGTTGCAGCGCGAACAATCCGACGAGCAGACAGATCGCGCCCGCGACGCCCGGCAGCACCATGCCCGGATTCGCGAACTCGAAGAAGAGCCCGTACATGCCGATCATCATCAGGATGAGCGCGACGCTCGGGTCCGTGATCGTTGCGAGAAAGCGGCTGCGCCAGTCGGGTTGCAGTACGACGAGGGGCGCGCTTTTCGTCGCGAGCACGTGCGTGCCGCTCGAGGTCGTCACGTGACGGCCGTCGAGCTTCGCGAGCAGATCGGGAACGTCGTTGGCGATGAGGTCGATGACTTTCTGCTCCAGCGCCTCGCTCGCAGACAGCGCGACCGCCTCGCGCACCGCGCGCTCGCCCCATTGCACGTTGCGTCCGCGCAGTTGCGCGAGGCCGCGTATGTAGGCGGCGGCGTCCTGCATCTGCTTTCGCGTCTCGGTCGATTGCGTGTCGGTGCCCGATGCGGCTTTGCCCGCGCCCGGCTCGCGCTCCGTTCCGCCCATGCCGAGCTGCACGGGCGACGCCGCGCCGAGGTTCGTGCCGGGCGCCATCGCCGCGATGTGGCTCGCGTACGTAATGTAGGTTCCCGCGCTCGCCGCGCGCGCGCCGGCGGGCGCGATGAACACGGCCACCGGCACCGGCGAGGCAAGGATCGCCTGGATGATCGAGCGCATCGAGAGGTCGAGTCCGCCGGGCGTGTCGAGTTCGAGCACCGCGAGTTGCGCGTGGTCATCGGCGGCGCGGGCGAGCGCGCGCACGACGAAATCCGCGCTCGCCGGGCCGATTGCGCCCTTCAGCGGGATCACGACGGCCGGCGCGGCCGCCGCGATGGCGGCGCTCATCGGCATGAGCGCGAACGCCAGCAGCAACAGCGCGCGCAGCGCACGTCGAGTGCGACGCCACAGCCAGTCAGCGAGGTTCGTTCTCATCGGCGAAAACCAGCGGCACGCGTGCGCCGCGGCTCCTCGTGTTTGGTCTCTCTTTTAGATTAGGCCAATTACGCAATCACGGCCGCCGCGTCGTGCGGTCGATGACTTTTTCGACATCGGCCGTCTCGCCGAGCGCGGACACGAAGCGCGCCTTGTCGAAATCGCGCGACACGCAGCCGTCGAGATAGATGAAGCGGCGCTGCAGCGTGAGCCACAGGCTCGTCTTCTCGCGCCACTGCAGCGACGCGTTCAGCGCATTGAGCCGCCGGGTGACGCTCTCGGCGATCTCCTTGTCGTAGCTGTAACTGTTCGCGAGACGGCAGCGGCCCGCGATCCAGCAGCTATTGCCGCGCTCGATCCGGTAGTGCGCCTCGTCGAGCCATTCCTGCTCGGTCTCGAACGGGCCGCGCGGCGCTTCGCAATCTGCGATGGCGCTCGAGACATGCAGGAAGGGATCGCTGCCGCGATTCTCGCGCGCGTCGTCGGCGCGGGTCGCGGCCGGAAGCGCGATCGCCACGGCGATGAGCATTGCGCAAGCCGTTTGCCTGTTCGAAAGCCTTTCGGTCATCGTTCGCGCCTTTCGTCGAACCGTCGTCCAGACAGCATAGTTCATGGAACCGGAATGAATCGGCGCGCAGGGAAGCCGGTAAACTCACGAAGTGGCGCCCACTTTCCACGCACCGAGGCCGACATGAAACAGGCACTCCACCATCTGACCGTCGCGACAGGCTCGCGCGGCCTGCACGAAGTCACCCGCGACATCGATCACTGGATCGATCTTCAGGACATCCGCACCGGCCTGCTCACGCTCTTTTGCCGGCACACGTCGGCATCGCTGCTGATTCAGGAGAACGCCGATCCCGACGTGCGCGCGGACCTCGAGCGCTATTTCGAGTCGGTCGCGCCCGAAGCGCCCGGCCGCTACGTGCACGACACCGAAGGCCCCGACGACATGCCGGCGCACCTGCGCACCGCGCTCACCACCGTGCAGCTTTCGATTCCCGTCGAGGCCGGCCGCATGGTGCTCGGCACGTGGCAAGGCATTTACGTGTTCGAGCATCGGACGGCGCAGCACCAGCGCGAACTCGTCTTGCATCTGATCGGCGAGTGACCTAATATACGCACCGCGTATATTTTGGAGCGGTGACGTGAGTCCACAGCACGAGCAGCAACATCAGCAGCAGACGATTCTTCGCGACGCCATGCGGCGCCTGAACATGACGCGCGATGCGTTCGCGTCGCGCATCGGCGTCTCGCGCCGCGCGCTCGATACGTGGTTGCTGCCGGACGAATCGCCGGAATCGCGCGCGATGCCGGAGATCGCGGCGCGTTATGTCGGCGAGATTCTCGCGGGCATGCCGGAGAATGGCGCATATACGCAAAGCGCATATCAAACAATCGAATTCGAAGGCCGGCCGCAACTGCTTTCGATCGACCAGTTCTCGCGCGAATCGGCCGAAGCGCTGTTCCGCACCGCGGACATGATGCAGCCCATCGCGCGGCGCAAGAAGATCACGCGCGTGCTCGAAGGCGCCGTGCTCGCCAACCTGTTCTTCGAGGCCAGCACGCGCACGCGCGTGAGCTTTGGCGCGGCGTTCGCGCGGCTCGGCGGCTCGGTGTGCGACACGACCGGCTTCACGTTCTCGTCGATGGCAAAGGGCGAGTCGATCTACGACACGAGCCGCGTGATAAGCGGCTACGCGGACGCGATCGTCGTGCGACATCCGGAGCAAGGCTCGGTCGCCGAATTCGCGCGGGCGACGAACATTCCCGTCATCAACGCGGGCGACGGCCCCGGCGAGCATCCGAGCCAGGCGCTGCTCGATCTCTACACGATCCAGCGCGAGTTCTCGCGTCTCGGGAAGATCGTCGATGGCGCGCATATCGCAATGGTCGGCGATCTCAAGTACGGCCGCACCGTGCATTCGCTCGCCAAGCTGCTCTCGCTTTACAAAGGGCTGAAATTCACGCTCGTGTCGCCGCGCTCGCTGGAAATGCCGGCGCATATCGTCGATCGCCTCGCGCGTGGCGATCATGTGATCGAGCAGACGAGCGACTTGCGCGCGGGTCTGGCGGGCGCGGACGTGGTCTATGCGACGCGCATTCAGAAGGAGCGTTTCGCCGATGAGTCCATCGAAGGCTATACGCCCGATTTTCAGATCAATCAGGCGCTCGTCGACGATGTGTGCGGACGCGACACGCTCATCATGCATCCGCTGCCACGCGACAGCCGCCCCGGCGCGAACGATCTCGCGACCGATCTGAACCACGACTCGCGCCTCGCTATCTTCCGCCAGACGGACAACGGCATCGCTGTGCGCATGGCGATTTTCGCGGTGCTGCTCGGCGTCGAGCATCAGGTGCGCCATTCGATGCGCGACGCGGCGTGGAAATCGCCTGCGTCCATCGGCCCGGACGATGCCGTGTTCCAGGGCTTCGATTGATACGTTTTTTACACGCTGCGAACCTCTCTTTGCGTGACGTTGACGAAAGCCGGCCTATGCTTCTACACAAGGGAAACGTGATGGAGCAACGCTCATGGATATGTCGCTTGCGTGGGCTGCCAGCCGCAGAAAATTACACGATGAAGGCATCGGCACGTGTCAGCGCGTGCGCATTCTGGCGCTGGCGCATTTTGCGGACAGCGATGCGTCACGAGAACGCCTACGCGCGCTGTTTCACTCGCCGCTCGGCATTTATGTGAGTCAGGCACAACGCGAAGGCTGCGAGCTGCGGCTCGAAATCGACACGGCCAGCGAAGACCTCGCGTTCACGCTGCGCGCGTTGAAACGCGTGATGCCGGAAGCGCGTGTCGAAGTGGTCGCGCCGCGGGTGTTTGCGCATCGCGTGGGCGCGCGCGGCGCGAGTTGAGCGGTCATGTTGCGGGAGGCTCGTCTGCCTTCAACCGCTCGCGCTCATAGACGGCGAACGGTTTCATTTGCTTGAAGTCTTCCTCGGTAAGTTCGTAGGTATCCGGATCCAATGCGATACCCCGATTGATCTCCGCATCCTCCTCGTCGGTGGGAAGGATGAAGCCCTTATACGTTTGTCGCATACTGATTTACCTCTCTCTTGTTTGCGCGGCGCAGGCTGATGATGCGCCGCGTCTCGTTTCTGAGCGTGAACACCACGCAAAACATATGGCCGCGAATAGGCACTACGGCAATTTCGCGAACCTCTCCATAATCGCGACGACCGTCCACTCTCAACTCGGCACGGTCCCATTCGATCTCTCTTGCAAGTTCGAGTGAAACGCCGTGTCGGATGCGATTAGACGCGTCCTTCAACGGATCAAACGTAATTTCGAAGTGCATTCATTGTGGTTCCCAGAAGTAGAGGTGACAAGGCTCGAAAGTTCCGAATTGCGGAACGCTTGATCCGAACTCCGAACCATTACCGTCACCTCATTCTTCTGCGACCGTTACGGCTTTTCTATAGACCGATCGGCCAACGAACACGTGTGATCCTGAAGCTCTTCCGACGACGCCCAGTTGCCCGGCTGAACGTGATCGTTGAGGAGATAGAACGCGGGCGCGCCGTCGCTGCGCACCGCGCCCGCGAGCAGCAGCGTCTGTTCGCCCATCGTCTGACCGCGGCTTGCGGCGTAGGGCGCGATGAGCTTGAAGGGATCGGTATGCGCGAGATCGGCGTCATCGATACGCATGGCGCTGTACACATGACCGCGCAATCTCACCGGCAGCGGTGCCCACTCCGTGCCGATGCCCGGCCCCACTTCGCGCAGCGCGCGCACGACATCGGGCGCGAGGCAATCGATATGAATATGCAACTGGTTCTGCGTGCGCCCGCTCGCGGAATTGATTGCGAGCGAAACCTCATCGCGCGGGAGCGTGCGACGCAGCGCACGGTCCACGTAGACGCGCGCCTTCCAGGCATCGCGAAAGTAGTTCGGCGCATTCGGCTGGAGCAGTTCGGGGCTTTCGATGCCGCTTACGCGCGCCGTCGGAATCAGCAGATATTGCGCGACGCCGACGATATCCTTCAGGACCGCATAGCCGCCCGCGAGATCGACATCGGCGCATTTCTGCCGAACGTGCGCGCCCTCGGCCGCGGGCTCGCAATAATCGTGGACGATCTCCCACAATGCGTTCGGATTGGCCGCGCACGCGAGCGGCAGAGAAAGTGCGCCGAGCGCAACGAGGCAGCGGAGTGTGTTGGTGATTTTCATCGGCATGATCCGGTGGCGCAAAGACAGACAGCCTGCCGGATTATGCTTGCAAGCGCGTGAAAGCGCCCCGGAACGTGACAAAGCCCCGCGTCGCACGGGCGCGGGGCTTCGTCATCGACCGCGAATCAGGCCGCTTCGGCGCGATTCACCGGATGCGGCTCCTTCAGCTTGTTGGCGACGCGCGCCGCCTCGAAGTACGACGCGTTCGGCGGACGCTTCAGATACTGCCCCGCGCCGCGCACCGCGCGCAGGTCGCCGTTCGCCCACGCAAGCGCGCCGCGCGTGAGCGTGTGCGTCGCGACGCCTTGCACCGTCATGCCTTCGAACACGTTGAAATCGACCTTCTGATGATGCGTCTTCACGGAAATCGTGCGCGTCGCGTTCGGGTCCCAGACGACGAGGTCCGCGTCCGCGCCCACCTGCACCGCGCCTTTTCGGGGATAGAGATTGAAGATCTGCGCGGCATTGGTCGACGTCACGCGCACGAATTCGTTCGGCGTGAGACGGCCCATGTTGACGCCGTGATGCCATAGCACCGACATGCGATCCTCGACGCCGCCGCAGCCGTTGGGGATCTTCGTGAAGTCTTCGCGGCCCATTGCCTTCTGCGACGCGCAGAACACGCAATGATCGGTCGCTGTCGTGTGCAGTTGCCCCGATTGCAGCCCGCGCCACAGCGCCTCGCGATGCTCGCTCGTGCGAAACGGCGGGCTCATCACGTGCGCGGCGGCCCGCGTCCAGTCGGGATCGCGATATACCGATTCGTCGATCACGAGATGCCCAGGCAGCACTTCGCCGAACACGCGCAGCCCGTCGTTGCGCGCCTTCGCGATCACATCGACTGCATCCTTCGCCGACACATGCACGATGTAGAGCGGCACGCCGAGCACCTGCGCGATGCGAATCGCGCGATTGGCCGCCTCGCCCTCCACTTCGGGCGGACGCGACAACGGATGCGCCTCCGGTCCTCTAAAGCCTTTGGCCAATAGTTGCTTCTGCAACTGAAAGACGAGCTCGCCGTTTTCCGCATGCACGGTGGGCAGCGCGCCCAGTTCGAGCGAGCGCGTGAAGCTGTTCACGAGCACTTCGTCGTCGGCCATGATCGCGTTCTTGTAGGCCATGAAGTGCTTGAAGCTCGACACGCCGTGCTCGTGCACGAGCAGACCCATGTCGCGGTGCACGGACTCGTCCCACCACGTCACCGCGACGTGAAAGCCATAGTCCGCCGATGCCTTTTCCGCCCAGCCGCGCCACTCTTTGAACGCATCCATCAGCGGCTGCTTCGGGCTCGGGATCACGAAGTCGATGATGCTCGTCGTGCCGCCCGAAAGGCCCGCTGCCGTGCCCGTATGGAAGTCGTCGCTCGCGGTCGTGCCCATGAAGGGCAGCTCCATGTGCGTATGCGGATCGATGCCGCCGGGCATCACGTACTGGCCGCCGGCGTCGATGGTTTGCGCATCGGAAGGCGCTTCTATGTCGGGGGCTATGGCCAGGATGGTGCCGCCGGCTTGCGGGTCTGCGCAGAGCACATCGGCGCGGTAGGTGCGGTCGGCGTCGATGATGGTGCCGCCGCGGATCAATGTTGGCATTGAAGTGTCCCTCCGGGGTGGGTAGTCGTTACGTTGCGTTGCGTTGCGTTTCGTTGTTTCGCTTTCGCTTTCGTTTGCGTGGAATCCTGTATTCGTGTCGGTCTATTTGCTCTGCCCCTGTGCGGGGCGGCAGTCACTTTCTTTGCTGCTGCAAAGAAAGTAACCAAAGAAACAGCTTGTCCCATCCAAAGTGCTTCACACCGGCCCCGGCACAGAAGAACGGCTGTGGTCCGGCAGTAGCGAGTGCCCTCATAGGACATACCGGGCTTGGATCGCGCACGGTCTGTCACATCGCACCGCTTAACCGACTGGTTCAGCACGAAATAGCTCCGGCCCGCTGCGCGGCCGACCGGTCCATCGGGTCCGCGCACACGTCCTTGCTAACGCTTCCATCTCACTGCATTCGCCCACCGTTGGTTTCCCTTGTAGACCCAGCGGCAGCGCGTAGCGCTGTGCCGGAACTGTTTGG
This sequence comes from Caballeronia sp. 11_S32, assembly GCF_056930355.1. Classification (NCBI taxonomy): domain Bacteria; kingdom Pseudomonadati; phylum Pseudomonadota; class Betaproteobacteria; order Burkholderiales; family Burkholderiaceae; genus Caballeronia; species Caballeronia sp. 11_S32. The sequence goes on along the minus strand of NZ_JBXOWH010000004.1, from coordinate 453,770 downwards.
TGCTGAACCAGCGCCCTCAAGGTTCTAGCTTGTCAGACCGTGCGCGGTCCAAGCCCGGTTAGGCCTGTGAGGGCACTCGCTACTGCCGGACCACGTGCCATCTTCTGTGCCGGGGCCGGCTTGAAGCACTTTGGATGGGACAAGCTGTTTCTTTGGTTACTTTCTTTGCAGCAGCAAAGAAAGTGACTGCCGCCCCGCATAGGGGCAACGCTAATAGACCAAAGACACAACGGGATCCGGCGAAACCAAACTTCAAGCACTCAAAACCCCCGCCCGCGGGCTACCCCGCAACTTCATCCAAGACCCATAAACGACGGCCGCCAACACAAGCCCCACGAACCACGCATACGTGTAGAGCGTATTGAAAAAGGCGGGCACGCCGGGAAAGGACGCAGGAAACGCCGTATGCAGAAACCCAGGCAGATTCGGCAGCACGCCGACAAGCAGCGCCACGACCGCTGCAACATTCCAGCCGCCGCTATACGAGTACTCACCGTCTTCGGCAAAAAGCTCGCGATGATCGAGCCGCGTGCCGCGAATGAAGAAGTAATCCACCATCATGATGCCCGCGACAGGCCCGAGCAACGCCGAATAGCCGACGAGCCACGTGAAGATATAACCCTGCGTAGTCGCGAGAATCTTCCACGGCATCATGACGATGGCGATGGTCGCCGTGATCATGCCGCCCGCGCGATACGAAATGCCCTTCGGCCAGAGGCTCGAAAAGTCGTACGCCGGCCCGACGAGATTGGCCGCGAGATTGCAGCACATCGTATCGAGCGTCAGGATGATGAGCGCGATGCCCACGCCGATGCCCGTCATGCGGCTCGTCAGGTCGATCGGGTCCCAGATCGCCTTGCCATAGATCACGACCGTCGCCGACGTGACGACGACCGATATCACGGAAAGCAGTGCCATCGGCACCGGCAGGCCGATCGATTGCCCGATCATCTGATCGCGCTGCGAACGGGCAAAGCGCGTGAAGTCGGGGATATTGAGCGCGAGCGTCGCCCAGAAGCCGACCATCGCGGTGAGGCCCGGCCAGAACGTCGCCCAGAAAAGCCCCTCCTTCTTGCCGCCCGCGACGAATTGCGACGGCGCCGAAAGCATCGAGCCGATGCCGCCCGCCTTCGTCGTCGCCCACCACACGAGCGCGACGCACATCACGACCTTGATCGGCGCGGACCAGCTTTCGAGCCAACGGATCGAATCAGTGCCATGCCAGATGAAGTAGAGCTGCAGCGCCCAGAACACGAGAAAGCACGCGAGCTGCCCGAGCGAAATGTCGAGGAGCGGCAGCGCCGCGCCGTGCAATGCATTGCCCGTGAGGATATTCAGAAGCGTATAGATGGCGCTGCCGCCCAGCCACGTCTGAATGCCGTACCAGCCGCACGCGACAATCGCGCGCAGCAATGCAGGCAGCTTCGCGCCCTGCGTGCCAAACGACGAGCGCACGAGCACCGCGTATGGAATGCCGTGCTTCGCGCCCGCATGACCGATCAGCAGCATCGGCACGAGCACGATTACGTTGCCGAGCAGAACCGTCATCACCGCCTGCCATGGCGACATGCCCTGATCGGTCAGGCCCGCGGCCAGCATGTATGACGCTATGTTCATCACCATGCCGACCCACAACGCCGCGAAGTGATACCACTTCCACGTGCGCTGCGCAGGCCCGGTCGGCGCCAGGTCCTCGTTGTACAGACTGCTCGTCTCGACGTTATGCGCTGTCTGATTCATCGGATGCACTCCGGTTGAGTGTGCGGTTGATCATGGGGATTCAACGACGACGAGCGCTACGTTATGTTTATGCCGCTTTCGCGGGTACTTCCGCATCGACACGCGCGGGGTTGTTCGGATGCGTGGTCCAGTTCGCATATTCGCCCGCATCGACGCGTTCCATCGTGATGCACTGCTCGACCGGGCACACATGCATGCACAGATTGCAGCCGATGCATTCCGAATCCACCACCTCGAAATGCCGCTTGCCGTCCTTCTCCTTCAGGATCGCCTGATGCGACGTGTCCTCGCACGCGATATGACACAGCCCGCACTTGATGCACTTGTCCTGATCGATGCGCGCCTTGATGTCGTACTTGAGATTGAGGTACTTCCAGTCGGTGACGTTCGGCACCGCGCGCCCGCGAATGTCGTCGAGCGTGGCGTAGCCTTTTTCGTCCATCCAGTTCGAGAGGCCATCGGCGAGATCGGACACGATGCGAAAGCCGTAATGCATCGCCGCCGTGCACACCTGCACGCTGCCCGCGCCGAGCACCATGAACTCGGCGGCATCGCGCCACGATGAAATGCCGCCGATGCCCGAGATGGGCAGGTTCGGCGTCTCCGGATCGCGCGCGATTTCGGCCACCATGTTCAGCGCGATCGGCTTCACGGCGGGACCGCAATAGCCGCCGTGCGTGCCTTTACCATCGACGGTCGGCATCGGCGCCATCTGGTCGAGATCGACGGCGACGATCGAGTTGATCGTATTGATGAGTGACACGCCGTCCGCGCCGCCCTTGAACGCGGCGCGCGAGCCCATGCGGATATCGCTGATGTTGGGCGTGAGCTTCACGAGGCACGGCAGCTTCGTGCCTTCCTTCACCCAGCGCGTGACCATCTCCACATATTCGGGCACCTGTCCCACCGCCGAGCCCATGCCGCGCTCGCTCATGCCGTGCGGGCAGCCGAAGTTCAGTTCCACCGCATCCGCGCCTGTGTCCTCGACTTGCGTGAGAATCCACTTCCAGTCTTTCTCGTTGCACGGGACCATCAACGAGACGATCAGCGCGCGGTCGGGCCAGTCGCGCTTCACCTGCTCGATCTCGCGCAGGTTCACGTCGAGCGGACGGTCGGTGATCAGTTCGATGTTGTTCAGCCCCGCGATGCGCTGACCGTTCCATTGCACCGCGCCGTAACGCGAGCTCACGTTGACGACGTGGGGATCGAGGCCCAGCGTCTTCCACACGACGCCGCCCCAGCCCGCCTCGAACGCGCGGTTGACGTTATAGGCCTTGTCGGTCGGCGGCGCGGACGCGAGCCAAAAGGGATTCGGCGATGTGATGCCGGCGATGTTGCAAGTCAGATCGGCCATGTTCGTAGTTCTCCTTGTATGCTCAGGCGGCTTTGATCGCGGTCAGCTCGAACGAGGCGTCGATGGACGCCGCCGCGAGCTTGCCGTCCTGCACGGCCTGCACGGTGAGATCGAGTCCTTCGTGGGTCGCGCAATCGCCGCCGGCCCATACTTTCGCGAGCGTCGTCTGACGGTTCTCGTCGGTGACGATGCGGCCGCCGTCGAGCGTCAGCAGTTCGCGGTCGATGCCGACGGGCACGAGCGTCTGACCGATCGCCTTCAGCACCATGTCCGCTTCGATCACGAAGCGCTCCGTCTCACGCTCGAATTCGACGCCGGTCACCGCGCCGTTATCGCCGATCAGTCGCATGGGCTTCGCATGCGTGACAATGGTCACGCCGTTCGTCTGCGCGAACTCGCGCTCGGCCCACGTCGCGCTCATGTTCTCGATGCTGCGCCGGTATGCCATCGTCACGTTCGTCGCGCCGAGCTTACGGCTTTGCACGCAGGCATCGACAGCCGTATTGCCGCCGCCGATCACGACCACGCGCCTGCCGACCGGCACCGTCGCGAGATCATCGGCCTGACGCACTTGTTCAATGAAATCGACCGCGTTCATCACGCCATCGAGCGATTCGCCTTCGAGCGCCAGTTCACGTACGCCCGCGAGACCGAAGCCGATGAACACCGCGTCGTACTGCTTGCGCAACTCGTCGAGCGTGAAATCGCGGCCGAGCGACTGGCCCGTTCTGATCTCGATGCCGCCAATCGAATACAGCCATTCGATCTCGCGCTGCGCATAATCCTCGACCGTCTTGTAAGCGGCGATGCCGTATTCGTTGAGGCCGCCGGGCTTCGTGCGCGCATCGAAGATGATCGCGCGATGTCCTGCCAACGCAAGCCGATAGGCACAGGCAAGCCCTGCCGGTCCCGCGCCCACGATCGCGACGCGTCTGCCGGTATCCGGCGCGCGCCTGAACAAGGGCTCGCCCTTCGCCATCGCGGAGTCAGTCGCGTGACGCTGCAACGCGCCGATCTTCACCGGCTCGTCGCCCTGATGGTTGCGCACGCAACTACCTTCGCAAAGAATTTCGGTCGGGCACACGCGCGCGCACATGCCGCCCAGCGGATTGGCCGAGAGAATGTCGACGGCCGCGCCCTTCAGGTTGCCATTGCCGATCTTGCGGATGAAGCCGGGAATGTCGATCTTCGTCGGACACGCCTGCACGCAGGGCGCGTCGTAGCAGTAGTGGCAACGGCTCGCGGCGGCCGCTGCGGCCGTCGCATCGAGGAGCGGCGCGATATCCGAGAATTCACACGCGAGCTGTTCTTGCGTAAGGCGATGGTTTGCGATATCGCCTGTCGTTTTGATGGTCATACGCGGTCCTTCGGGACGTGATGGGTCCGCCGTCCGCGTGCGGGGCGCGGACGGTGCGTGTCAAACGAGCGGAAACATGCCAGCCTTACGAAGCGGGTTCCGACGCGCGCTCCAGCATCGCGTGCAGGAGCACGTTCGCGCCCGCCTCGATCCACTCCTGCGTCGCGTCTTCGATTTCGTTGTGGCTGATGCCGTCGACGCAAGGCACGAACACCATCGACGTCGGTGCGACCTGCGCGAGATAGCAGGCATCGTGACCCGCGCCCGACACCATGTCGCGATGCGAATAGCCGAAGCGCTGCGCCGCGGCGCGCACGGACGCCACGCACGCGGCATCGAACCTGACGGGCTCGTAGTAGAAGATCTGCTCGAGCTCGGTCTGCAAACCGATCTCGCCCGCGATGCGCTCGACGCCCGCGCGCAACGCGGCGTCCATGCGCGCGAGCACGGCATCGTCCGGATGACGGAAATCGACGGTGAAGAACACGCGGCCGGGAATGACGTTGCGCGAGTTCGGATGCACCTGCATCATGCCGACCGTCGCGCAGGCGAGCGGCGCATTGTCGAGCCCGATGCGGTTCACGAGATCCACCACGCGCGATGCGCCGAGCAAGGCGTCCTTGCGGCGCGGCATCGGCGTGGGGCCTGCATGCGCTTCCTGGCCCGTCAACGTGATTTCGTACCAGCGCTGACCTTGCGCATCGGTGACGACGCCGATCGTTTTATCTTCGGCTTCGAGAATCGGACCTTGCTCGATGTGCAGTTCGAACGCCGCATGCAGCTTGCGGCCGCCGCACGGCAGATCGCCCGCATAGCCGATGCGCTTCAGTTCCTCGCCGATCGTCTTGCCGTCGACGTCCTTGCGCGAGAGACCGTAATCGAGCGAGAACACGCCCGCGAACACGCCCGATGCGACCATCGCCGGCGCGAAGCGCGAGCCTTCCTCGTTGGTCCAGATGACGACTTCGATCGGATGCTCCGTCTCGATGCCGCGATCGTTCAGCGAGCGGATCACTTCGAGTCCGCCGAGCACGCCGTAGATGCCGTCGAAGCGCCCGCCCGTCGGCTGGGAATCGGCATGCGAGCCGGTCATCACGGGCAGCGCGTCGAGGTTGCGGCCCGCGCGGCGCATGAACACGTTGCCCATCTGATCGACGCTCACCGTGCAGCCCGCTTCCTTCGCCCAGCTGACGATGAGATCGCGCCCTTCCTTGTCGAGATCGGTCAGCGCGAGACGGCAGACACCGCCTTTCGGCGTCGCGCCGATTTTCGCCATTGCCATGAGGCTGTCCCACAGGCGTTGGCCATTCACCTTGATGGACGTATCGAGACCAGCCTCTCTGATTGCATCCGTTACGACGTTCATGCGCCTCGCTCCTTACGATCGGATTTCGTATGTGAGTGACTTCGCTTCGTGCATGCCGGACGCTTGCGGTGCGATGCTGCACGCGCGCGGTGCACGATTTCTGTTCTGCGATGCATGATGCAAACGACACGCTTCTTCGATGTTGCGAGCGCTCTTCAAATCCTGTCCGGTTGGACAGGTTGTAGCCGATTAAAATAAGCAAATCAACGTCTTTCGTGTGCGAGCAAACACGGAGCGTACAAAGCGATTTGCGTGCCATTGCAATGCAGCATCGGCGGGCATTGGTTTCGATGGCGTTTTCGTCGCGATGCAGCGCCGCGTGCAGGAACGGCGCGATTGAGGCACGATGCGGCACACACGACAGAAGAATTCGACGATGAGACACGACGACGCGGTGAAGGGCATCACTGAAAACGAGGACAGTGCGCCGCCTTTGCGAAGGCGCAAGGCGCAGATCCGCGAGAGCAACGAAGCGCAACTGCTCGCATGCGCCGAAGAAGTGTTCGCGGAAAAAGGACTGGAAGGCGCGAGCACGGCGATGATCGCCGAGCGAGCAGGCTTGCCCAAAGCCAACCTGCATTACTACTTTCCGACGAAGCTCGCGCTCTATCGCCGCGTGCTCGAGGATCTGTTCGAGGACTGGCATCGCGCGGCGGATACCTTCGAATGCAGCGACGATCCAGTGGAAGCGATCGGCGGCTATGTGCGCGCGAAGATGGAATTGTCGAGACGAAGGCCGCTCGGATCGAAGGTGTGGGCGAGCGAGATCATTCACGGCGCGCATCACATGCAGGACATTCTCAACGAGCGCGTGAAACCATGGCTCGATACGCGCGTGACCGTGATCGAGAGCTGGATCGCGCGCGGCCTGCTCGCGCCGGTCGAGCCGGACACGTTCATGTTCATGATCTGGGCCATCACGCAGCACTACGCCGATTTCGATGCGCAGATCCGCGCGCTGAAGGGCAAGCGCGCGCTCACGCGCAAGGCCTTCGATGAACAGACAGAGGAAGTCGTGCGTCTCGTGATTCGCGCGTGCGGGGCGGTTTCGCCGCGCGTCGAAGAAAAACCGGCGGCTCAATAGAAAACGCCGGCCGCTTTGATAGCGGCCGGCGTTCGTCTTGCTGCTTACTGCTTCACCACGTACTGCAACTGCGACTACGTTTCTCGCAAGTACTGCTCTTTCTGACGCTTGCTGCAACTTCAACCGCTACTGCTCACTACTTCTACTGCCCTGCGTCACGAAGCTCCGAGGGGAGCTTCGATCAACGACCGAAGTAAACCGAGTTGCGATCCGACATCGACACGTTGGCGCGCGGCGCCGGAGCGGCCACACCCGATTGCGAAGTGCCGGCCGTCGAAGGGCCGTAAGCCGACACGCCGTTCTCGGCGTTCACACGGGCCTGGGCGGCCTGGATGTTTTGCGGATAGTTCACGCGATCGGTCGACGGGTTGTAGCCGGCCTTTTCCAGTTGAACCAGTTCCGCGCGGACTTGAGCACGGGTCACCGGACCGTTGTCCTGCGCGAATGCGAAAGTCGGAGCGGCCAGAGCGGTGGCGATGACGAGTGCGGGAACGAATGCCTTGATCATGATGAACCTCCAATAGTCTTGTTTTGAAATCGAAACTCAATCGGAAGCTTTTTAAGTGGTTTCTGATTTCGTTTCGCTTGAAGACAGTGTAGGAGCACGACGCCCTAGGGGAAACCCCGATTTGCACGAAACTTAATTGTCTGGATCGCAATAATGCGTTTCGCGACGAGAAGCGCGGCGCGGCTTCGAAGAAGCTGCGCCAAATCACTTAAACATTTGTTTTAATTGAAATAATTTTGGCCGCGTTCGGCACGGGAAAGCATTCGTAATCGATTGCAAGGCGAAGCGCCTTTACGAGATCGCCAGCAATTCGCCATGTCCGCGCCAGCTTTTATGCGGTAGCGACATACGCGAGCGCAGCCGTCACCAAGTCGCGCAGCAGCGGTTGGACCGCGTTCGCCCTCGCCTCGTCGTAAGTAAACGGCGCCGATTCTTCCATGTAACTGACCTGCGTCAACTCGAGCTGAATCGCGTGAATGCCTTTCTCGGGCCGCCCGTATTGCCGCGTGATGTAGCCGCCCTTGAAGCGTCCGTTGGCCACCGTCGAATAGCGCCCGTCGCGCTCGACGATCCCCGCGAGATGCTCGGCGAGCCCCGGCGCCGCCGATGCCCCGTCCGCCGTGCCGAAGTTGAAATCGGCGAGGCGTCCTTCGAAAAAGCGCGGCACGACCGAGCGGATCGAATGCGCTTCCCACAGCAACACGCGGCCATGGGCCTGCCGCAGCGCGTCGAGCTCGCCGGCGAGCGCATCGTGATACGGCTGCCAGTACATCGCGCGCCGCGCCTCGATCTGCTCGCGCGACGGCTCGTGGCCCGGCTTGTAGAGCGGCGCCTTGTCGAAGGTATCGAGCGGACAGAGTCCTGTCGTATCGCGGCCCGGATACAGATTCGCATCGTCGGGCGGACGGTTCAGGTCGATGACATAGCGCGCGTACTGCGGCGTCAGGATCGACGCGCCCAGTTCGCGCGCGAACGCATAGAGCCGCTCCAGATGCCAGTCGCAATCCTCGGTGCGTTTTGCGATGGGCGTCATCTCGTCGGCGAGCGCGCAGGGAATCTGCGTGCCCCGGTGCGGTATCGAGATCAGGAGCGGCGCGCTGCCGCGCTCCAGCGTGAAAATCGAAGACTCGTTCATTTGATGACCTCAGCCCAGCAAGCCGCGCAAGGCGGCGCGATAACGCGCGAGCGCTTCGTCTTCCTGCGCATGACGGCGCGCATCGACCACCTTGCGGCCGGAAACGAAGACATCGCGGATCGGCGACTCGCCGTGTTCGCAAAACACCGCGCTCGAGAGCCACGTCTCGCGCGCATGGCCGCCGATGCCCGGATGCGCGTCGTCGAGCACGAGCCAGTCGGCGCGCAGGCCCGGCGCGAGCGCGCCGACGGGCCGTCCGGTCGCGTGCGCGCCGCCGTCGAGCGCGGCGTCGAAAAGTCGGTCGGCGGGACGGCTCTGCGTCGGCGATGCGAGCACGTTGCGCTGACGCCGGCACAGGCGCTGGCCGTATTCGAGCAGGCGCAACTCCGAGCGCCAGTCCACGCCGACGTGACTATCCGAGCCGATACCGATGCGTCCGCCCGCATCGAGATAGTCGTGCGACGGAAACACGCCGTCGCCGAGATTCGCCTCGGTCGTGAGGCACAGCCCCGCGACCGCGCCGCTCGCCGCAAGGCGCGCGCATTCGTTCGCGTCGATGTGCGTCGCATGCACGAGGCACCAGCGTTCGTCGACATTGAAACGTTCGAGCAGCCATTCGACCGGCCGATGCCCCGTTGCCGCGACGCACGCCTCCACTTCGGCGACCTGCTCCGCCACGTGGATGTGCACCGGCGCGTGGCCGAAGTGCGCATCGAGCCCTTCGAGCACCGCCGCGAGCGATTCACCGGACACGGCACGCAGCGAATGCGGCGCGACGCCGTAACGACGCGCACCGTTCTCGGGCCGCGCGCGAGCGAGCGTGTCGATGAGCGTGAGCAGCGTGTCGGGCGTGTTCAGAAAGCGGCGCTGATCCTCGCGCGGCGCGCCCTTGTTGAAGCCGCTGTATTCGTACAGCACCGGCAGCATCGTGATGCCGATGCCCGCGCGCCCGGCCGCATCGACGACGCGTTCGGCGAGTTCCGCGCGGTTCGCGTAGGGCGTGCCATCGGGCGTGTGATGCACGTAATGGAACTCGCATACGGACGTGTAGCCCGCCTTCAGCATCTCGATATAGAGCCAGTGCGCGATATCCGCGAGCGATTCCGGCCCGATCTGCGCGGCGAAGCGATACATGAGATCGCGCCAGCTCCAGAACGTATCGGCGACGCTCGCGCGATATTCGGTGAGACCGGCCATCGCGCGCTGGAACGCGTGCGAGTGCAGGTTCGGCATGCCGGGCACGACCGGCCCCTTCGCCCGCTCGACGCCATCGGGCGCCGCGCTGTCCGGCGTGACGCGCACGAGCGCGCCGTCGTCGTTCCATTCGATGAGCACGTCCTGGCGCCAGCCGTCGGCGAGGCGCGCGTGGTCCGCGAAGAATGCCCGATTCGCAGCGTTCATGTGTGTGTGTCTCCCTTTTTATGTCGATGCGCGGCTACTCGTGAGCCGTCCGCCGTCTTTACAACATATCGATACCGATCCGCAGCCACGACGTATCATCCGCGGCCTCGCATTCCAGTTCGGCCGCGCGCTCGAAGCGCAGCGTGTCGCCTGTTTCGAGCGTATGGCGCGTGCCATCGGCGGCCTTGATGTCGAGCCTTCCGCGCGCGCAGAAGATGAACGTCAGATCGTGTTCAGGCGTGATCGTGCATGAACCGCGCCAGACGCTCACCGCCGCGCGTGCGCGATCGCGGCGCACCATCACGTTGAAGTCGCGCGTCGGGCCGTCGAGCAGCGCTGCTTGGATCGGCGTCTCGCCGGCGAAGCGCGCGATCGCGAGCGGCGCGTCGAGCCCATGCACGCGGCCATCCGCTTCCGTCAGACGCATGCCGGCGCCGTCGAGCAAAACGAGCACGCGATCGACGCCCGCGAAGGTGGAGAACGCGCCATCCGAAGCCACGTCCGCGAGCGACAGACGCCACGCGAACGCATCGAGCGACGCATCCGGCGGCCCCGCCGCGATCTCGCGCGTGACGCCGCCACCGTTCTTCCACGGCCTGGGCGTGAGCGAAGCGGCGCGAATGATCATCACGGTCAGAAATGTCCGGTGAATTGATAGCGGTCGCCCGGATGCCAGAGATTCGCGACCGAGGCCACCGCATCCCGCGACCACGTGCGCCGATGCAGCAGCAGACACGGCTCGTGCTCCTTCATCGCGAGCGCGTGACCAATTTCCGCCGACGGCACAGACGCCTCGATCCGGTACTCGACGCGCTGCAGCGGCGCGGCGGCCATCAGATATTGATTCGGCGTGATCGTCGTGAAATCCTGCCGCGCGTATTCCGGCGCGAGCGCGGGATTCACGTAGCGCTCTTCCATCTGCACCGGCTCGTCGTTCTCGAAGTGCAGCACGCGCGAATGAAACACCGGGCTGCCGACGGTGAGATGCATCTCGGCGGCGAGCGCTTCATCGACGATCGACGCGCCCAGATGCAGCACATCCGCGCGATAAGCATGACCGCGCGCGACGATTTCATCGGAAATGCTGCGAATCTCGACGAGCGTGGAGGCGTATTTCGGCTGCGCGACGAAGGTGCCCGCGCCCTGCACGCGCGTGAGCACCTGCTCCGAGGTCAGTTCGCGCAGCGCGCGGTTCACGGTCATGCGCGCGACCTTGAACTCGCGCGCGAGCTCGTTCTCGGAGGGCACCTGATCGCCCTCCTTCCACTCGCCGATGTGAATGCGCTGGAGAATGTAGTCCTTGATCTCCTGATACGCAGGCGTGCTCATACAGGCTCTTCCGACGCGAACGAGAACGGGCTGTGCCGCGCAATCGCGCCTTCCTGCACGAGCGTCGCAATTGCGGCAATGTCCGGCGCGAAATAGCGGTCGAGATCGTAGTGCGGCACGTGCGCGCGCAGCGTCTTCATGACTTCGGCGAGCGGCGCGCTCGTCTGATGCGGCGCGCGCAGATCGACGCCCTGCGCCGCCGCGAGCAGTTCGATCGCGAGAATATTGGCCGTGTTGCTGGCGATGTCGCCGAGCTTGCGCGCGGCAAAAGTCGCCATCGAAACGTGGTCTTCCTGGTTCGCGGATGTCGGCAGCGAATCGACCGATGCCGGATGCGCGAGCGTCTTGTTCTCCGATGCGAGCGCGGCCGCCGTCACATGCGCGATCATGAAGCCCGAGTTGACGCCGCCGTCGCGCACGAGAAAAGGCGGCAGGCCGGAGAGCGTCGCGTCGATCAGAAGCGCGATGCGGCGTTCCGCGAGCGCGCCGATTTCCGCGGCGGCGAGCGCGAGGTTGTCGGCGGCGAACGCGACCGGCTCCGCGTGGAAGTTGCCGCCCGAGAGCACCTCGCCCGTGTCGGGGAAAATCAGCGGATTGTCGGAGACGGCGTTCGATTCGATCAGCAGCACCTCGGCCGCGTGGCGCATCTGGTCGAGGCACGCGCCCATCACCTGCGGCTGGCAGCGCAGGCTGTACGGGTCCTGCACCTTTTCACAGTCCGCGTGCGAAAGGTTGATGCCCGAGCCCTTCAGCAGCGTGCGATAAGCCGCGGCCGCCTCCATCTGCCCGCGATGGCCGCGAAGCTCATGAATGCGCGCATCGAAGGGGACGACCGAGCCCGCGGCGGCATCGACGGACAGCGCACCCGCGACGAGCCCTGTGCGGAACAGATCCTCGATCGCGAAGAGGTTGTAGAGCGCGAGCGCCGCCGACGCCTGCGTGCCGTTCAGCAGCGCGAGGCCTTCCTTCGCCTGCAGCGTGAGCGGCTTCAGGCCCGCGACCGTGAGGCCGTCGAGCGCGCTGGCGCGTTCGCCGCGAATCGTGACTTCGCCGATGCCGAGCAGCACCGTCGACATATGCGCGAGCGGCGCGAGATCGCCCGATGCGCCGACCGAGCCCTTCACCGGGATGATCGGGAGGACATCGGCGTTGAAAAGCGTAATGAGCGCGTCGATGACTTCGCGGCGGATGCCCGAATGACCGCGCCCGAGGCTCGACAGCTTGAGCGCCATCAGGAGCCGCACGACCGGACGCGACATCGGCTCGCCGACGCCCACCGCGTGCGACAGCACGAGATTCTTCTGCAGCAGTTCCAGCTGATCGGCCGGGATGTGCGTATTGGCGAGCCGCCCGAAGCCCGTGTTGATGCCGTAGGCCGGGTCGCCCTTCGCGGCGATGGCGGCGACGGCGCGCGCGCTAGCGTCTATCGCCGCGAAGCTCGCCGGATCGAGTTCCAGCGAATCGGAGCCTCGCGCGATGCGGCGCAGTTGCGGCAGAGTCAGTTTTCCGGGCGTGAGCTTGATCATGATTCGTCCTGTCTATACAAGTTAGACTCAAGTCTAAACGCGCAGACAGGACGAAACAAGGGGATATCCGGGATATCACTAGGGTATCCCGGCTAATACGGCGTATCTTGTCTATACAGATTTGACAGTTACAACAATACTTTCTCCATCACGAACTGGACGAAGCGCTGCTCGCGCACGATCACGGCGCGCGCCAGCAGCATTGTGAATCCGCAATATTCGAAGAACGGCCGCCCGGTGACGCTCGAGTAGGTATGCAGCGTGGTGATGCCGGCCTCGTCGGCTTCCGCTTCGATGCGCGCGAGCAGCGACGTCGCCACGCTTTTGCGCTGATGCAGCGGATCGACGAACATCATGTCGATGAGGCCGTTCTTCTCCATATCCGCGAAGCCCGCGAGCTCGCCGTCGACGAGCCCCACCCACGTCGGGCGGCTCGCGCGCGCGAGTTCCCATTCGTCGCGGTCGGCTTGGGCCCAGGCTTCGATCTGCGCTGCGTTGTAATCGGCCGAGGCCGTTTCGCGAACGGCGCGTTGGAACAAATCGATCACACCGTCGAGATCGCTCGCTTTGTATGGTCTGACTTCGATGAGCGGAAGCCCTGGCATTTCATCACCTTCGTTGCTGTCAAATAGAAAAAACCGCTGCCGAGGCAGCGAGGGTCGAGCGTGGAACACGCGGAAAAATTGTGCGGGGAATGATCTGGAAGCGGAGGCACGCAAACGTTCAAATCGCGGAAAACCGGATGGCGGGACGCGACCGGTCAGGAAGCCACCGCCACGGTGGCGATGCCGAGCGCGGTCATGAGCAGCGACGCGCACACGTGGATGGCGATTTCGGCGAGCGCCCAGCCGAGCCGCCCCTGCTGCAAATGCGCGACGACTTCGGCCGAGAACGTGGAAAACGTGGAGAGCCCGCCCATCAGCCCGGTGATGATGAAGAGCCGCCATTCCACCGAGAGATCCGGATAGCGCGCGAAGAAGGCGACCGCCACGCCGATGATGTAGCCGGCGATCACGTTCGCCGCAAACGTGCCGAGCGGAAGATTCGGAAAAATGGCATTCAGACGCAAGCCGAGAACCCATCTGAGCAGCGACCCCAGCCCGCCGCCGAGTCCCACGGCGATGATCGACAGATACATGAGTTGTGCGAAATCGGTTCGAAATTAACTACGTTATGCCTCGCGGGCGAGCCGGTCGATCAACGCGCCGCGGCTCGCCTCGACGATCCAGCCCTGCTTGTGCCGGACGTGCGCCGCCCAGGTGCCGTCGCGCCGTTCTTCCCAGCAGCCGGCGTCATGGCCGTCGATGAAAAGCGAGCCGCGAATGACCAGTTGCGGATCGGCGGGGTCGAGCACCTCGTCGTCATTGTGTTCGAGTTTCACCGTGTGCATGAGCGTCGTCTGCAAAAAGACGTCAAGACCAGAGCCGGTCTCGCGAGTGGCTCCATTCTAACGATACTCACAGCGCCTGGTTCAAACACTCACCGTATCATGAAAGACATTGCCGAAAGGCAATTGAGCATTCGCACGATGTGTTCGACCGACGGTGCATCGAAAGCGAGCGTCACGGCATCGATACGCTCGAGCGCCGGCCATTGGCAGAAGAGATCGGCGAACGCGGTCGTTTGCACGCGCAGTTCGCAACGATGATCGGCGAAGGGCGCACGATGCGCGCGGTCCGACGATGCCGCCGCCTCGATCGTTTCGCGCGCGGCGAGCCAGATGGCCTCGCATGCGGCGGCGGGCGTTTCGGTGACGCCGCTCGAATAGCCGTGCGCGGTCTTCACGCACAGAAAGCGCGCGCCGGGAAACGCGGGCAGCGTCTCGGCGCCGAATACATCGTCGCCGGTCAGTAGCGCGACGCGCGCGCCGTGCTCTTCGGCGAGCCTGCCGTAGAGACCGGCTTCGCCGACTTCCTCGCCGTCGAGCATGACGCGCGCGAATGCGGCGCTGTTGATCGTATGCGCGAGAATGCCGCGGCTTTGCGCGCGCGCGTGATAGCCGATCATGAACACCACTTCCGGCGATGCTTCCAGCCCGGCCATCATGCCGAGCGTGCGCGGCTTGCCGAGCACGAGGCGCGCGCGCTGATCGAGCAGATCGGGCATGAGATTGCGAAAGCCGCCGTGCGAATCGTTGATCCAGACCTGCGACGCGCCGCCTTCGAATGCGCCCTGCGCGGCGGCGTCGGCTTCGCGCGTCATCCAGCGGCGCGCCTGCTCATATTCGGCATTGCCGGCGCGCGTCTGCTCGGGATGAAATACACCCGCGATGCCTTCGATATCCACTGAGATCAGCACTTTCATGGTCGTTGCTTCAATGCGTCGTTGAGCGAGATGCGCCGATGACCGTCGCGTCCGGCAACCTTTTCCGCGCTGAAGAGCGCATCGAGGACCGCCTGTTCGACGCTGTCGGCGGCGGCCTGAAACAGCGGATCGAGCCGCGCGTCGCCGACGAGCGGCGGCAGTGCGATGAAGTCCGCATCGTGCGGCACGGTGTAGGCGGTGGTGAAGGCCAGCGCGATATCGCCGCTGCCGTGGCCATAGACCGAGCCGGTGCGCGCGAGGCCAGCGGCGGCGCGCGTCGCGAGACGGCGCAATTGACGCGCATCGAGCGGCGCGTCGGTTGCGAGCAGCATGATGATGGAACCTTGCTCGGGCGTCTGAAGTGCATCGCTCGCGGCGTGCAGCGTACGGCCTACCGGATCGCCGCCGATGGTCAGTTGCGCCAGGCGACCGAAATTGGCGAGCACGAGCGCGCCCGTCGTAAAGACATGCCCGCCGATGCGCGTGATGCGCGACGCCGACCCGATGCCGCCCTTCAGCTCGAAGCACGACATGCCGCGCCCCGCGCCCACCGCGCCGCGCCCGAAGTCCTCGCGGCATGCATCGAGCGCGCTCGCGTAGTGCGCTTCATCGACGGCGAGCGCCTGCATGTCGTTGAGATAGCCGTCATTGCATTCGAACACGAGCGGATTCACGCTCGGCTCCTCACGACCGATGCGCGGATTCGCCCCGATGGCTGCGCGAATCTGCGCATTCGCCACCGTGCCGACGCCGAACGTGTTGGTCAGCGCGATCGGCGTTTCGAGCAGGCCGAGCTCTTCCACTTGCACGAGCCCGATGCTCTTGCCGAAGCCATTGATGACGCATGCCGCGGCCGGCACCTTGCTGCGATACACGTCGCCGCCGTGCGGACGAACCACGGTGACGCCGGTTTGCACCGCGCCCTGAGCGAGCGTGCAATGCCCGACCGTCACGCCCGCGACATCGGCGATCGTGCCGCGCGCGCCCGCTTCGAGCACACCGATATGCGGCGCCCGCATCATGGCCGGTCGAGCTTCGGATCGAGCGCGTCGCGCAAGCCGTCGCCGAGCAGATTGAACGCGAGCACCGTGAAGAAGATCGCGAGGCTCGGGAAGATCGCGACGTGCGGCGCCATTGCCATGTCGGCGCGAGCTTCATTGAGCATCGCGCCCCACTCGGGCGTCGGCGGCTGCGCGCCGAGGCCGAGGAACGAAAGGCTCGCGGCCGTGATGATCGACGTGCCTATACGCATCGTGAAGTACACGACCACCGACGAAATCGTGCCGGGCAGGATGTGCCGCGCGAGTATCGTCCAGTCCGACGCGCCGATGCTTCGCGCCGCCTCGATATACGTGAGATGCTTCAGCGCGAGCGTATTGCCGCGCACGAGACGCGCGAACGCGGGAATGCTGAAGATCGCGACCGCGCACACCACGTTCACCATGCCGTTGCCGAGAATCGCGACGACGCCGATCGCGAGCAGAATGCCGGGAAACGCGAACAGCACGTCCGCGATGCGCATCACGATGCGGTCCCACCAGCCTTCGTAATAGCCCGCGAGCAGGCCGAAGAACGTGCCGATGACCGCGCCGAGCACAACCGAGAGCAACCCGGCCGTCAACGAAATGCGGCTGCCCACGAGTATGCGGCTCAATATGTCGCGTCCCAGTGAATCCACGCCGAACCAGTGCGCGGCGGACGGGCCCGCATTGAGCGCGTCGTAATCGAAATAATTCTCCGGATCGTAAGGCGCGATATACGGCGCGATGATCGCGATCACGACCAGCAGCAACACGAAAACGGCCGCGATCATCGCGACGTGCTGCTGCTTGAACTTACGCCAGAACTCCGTCCACGGCGTGCGGACTTCGTGCCCTGCTGCCGTGGCAGCGGCGACCTTGGCATTGCCGGCGCTCACGCTCATGCGGTCCTCACTTGAAACGGATAGTCGGATTGATGATCGCGTACAGCACGTCCACGATCAGATTGATCACAATGAACTCGAGCGAGAACAACAGCACTTCGGCCTGAATCACAGGGTAGTCGCGCATCTCGACCGCATCGACGAGCAGGCGCCCGAGGCCCGGCCAGTTGAACACCTTCTCCACGACGATCGAGCCGCCGAGCAGAAAGCCGAATTGCAGGCCCATCATCGTGACGACGGGAATCATCGCGTTGCGCAGGCAGTGCTTCACAATCACCATCGGCTCGTGCACGCCCTTCGCGCGCGCGGTGCGCACGAAGTCCTCGCCGAGCACTTCGACGAAGGACGCGCGCGTGAAGCGCGCCATCACCGCCGCGACCGCCGCGCCCAGCGTGATCGACGGCAGCACGTAGGCCTTCCACGTACCGTCATCGACGATAGGCAGCCAGCCGAGCTTCACCGAGAAGATTTCCATGAGCAGCATGCCGAGCGCGAAGGCCGGAAACGAAATGCCCGACACGGCGAGCGTCATGCCCAATCGATCCGGCCAGCGGTTGCGCCACACCGCCGACACGATGCCGATCGCCATGCCGAAGACCACCGCCCACGCCATGCTCGCGAGCGTGAGCCACAGCGTGGGCATGAAGCGCTCGGCGATTTCCGTCGAGACAGGCCGCTTGCTGCGCGTCGACATGCCGAAGTCGAAGTGCACGACCTTGCCGAAGAAGTTGACGAGCTGCTGCGGCAGCGGCTTGTCGAGGCCGAGATCGGCGCGCACGAGCGCGACCGTCGCTTCGTCGGCTTCCGCCCCCGCGGCGAGACGCGCGGGATCGCCCGGCAGCATGTGCACGAAGAAGAACACGAGCACCGCGACGATGAAAAGCGTCGGCAAAAGGCCCAGCAGGCGTTTGGCGATGAAGTTGAGCATCGTGTGAAACTCGAATGAAGCCGGGCCGCGCGGGCCCGGCAGGCGTCCATCACTTGACCGCGATCTCGTCGAAGCTGAACGAGCCGTCAGGCATCACGTACGCGCCCGACAGACGCTTGCTGCGCGCGTACACGACCTTTTCCGTGACGAGGAAAATCCACGGCGCATCGGCCCAGATGCGTTTTTGCGCATCGGTGTAGAGCTTCGCCTTCTCGCTGCGATCCGTCGTGGCGAGCGCCTTCTGCAGGTCCTCATCGACCTGATCGTTCTTGTAGTACGCGGTGTTGAAGAGCTTCGGCGGGAAAGAACCGCCGCTCAAGAGCGGCGAGATCGCCCAGTCCGCCTCGCCCGTCGACGACGACCAGCCGATGTACAGCATGCGCACCGGCGCCGTCTTCGGATCGGGCGCGCTCTCGATGCGCTGCACGCGCTGCCCGGCTTCGAGCGCCTCGACCGATGCCTTCACGCCCACTTGCGAAAGCTGCTGCTGCACGAACTGGATGATCTTCTGCGCGGTCGTATGGTTATAGCCCGACCACAGCACGGTTTCGAAGCCGTTCGGATAGCCCGCTTCCTTCAGCAGCTCGCGCGCCTTCGCGGGATCGTATTTCCACGGCCCGAGCTTCGGCGTCGCATAGTCGACGCCCGGCGGCACGACGCCTTCGGAAGGCACCGCGTAACCCGCGAATGCGACCTTTACCAGCGCTTCCTTGTTGATCGCGTAGTTCATCGCCTCGCGCACCTTCGGATTGTCGAAGGGCTTCTGCAGCGTATTCATGCTGACGTAACGCTGGATGATCGAGGGCGCCGCGATCAGATCGACCTTCGGGCTCGACTTGAGCGTAGCGGCCTGCTCGAACGGAATCGAGAACGCGAAGTCCGCTTCGCCCGTCTGCATCAGCGCGGCGCGCGTGTTGTTATCGACCACCGGCTTCCAGTCGATCATGTCGACCTTCGGCAAGCCCTTCTGCCAGTAGCCCGCGAACTTCTTCACCTTCATGTCGTCGGTCTGCTTCCATTCGACGAATTCGAACGGACCCGTGCCGACCGGATGAAACGCGATTTCCTTGCCGTACTTCTTCAGCGCGGTCGGCGAGATCATCACCGCCGACGGATGCGCGAGCACGTTGATGAAGGCCGAGAACGGAATCTTCAGCGTGATCTTCACCGTGTACGGATCGATGACTTCGGTCTTCTCGATCTTGTTGAAGAGGTTGTAGCGCTTCAGCTTGTTGTCCGGATTGGTGACGCGGTCGAACACGGCCTTCACGGCCTCCGCGTTGAAGTCGGTGCCGTCCTGGAACTTCACGTCACGGCGCAGATGGATCGTGTAGACCTTCGCATCCGCGCTCGCTTCGTAGCTCGTCGCGAGCACGTTGCGGATCTTCATGTCCTTGTCGAAGCCGAACAGGCCCTCGTAGAACGACTTCGCGACCGCCTGCGAGAGCGTGTCGTTGGCGTCGTAAGGATCCATCGTCGTGAAGGTCGAGGCGACCGCCATCACGACGGTGCTTTGCGCATGCGCGGCAACCGGTGCGAGCGAGGTCAGCGCGGCGAATGCGCTTGCGGCGAGAATCGAGCGCAGTTTGAAGGACGGCATCGTTGGACTCCTTGGCTTGACGTCATGGTGTTATCAGTACGCGCCGCCTACGTGATGCTCGGCAACGTAATGGTCTGGTCCTACGGCTACGAGTTTCGCGACGATGGGTTCATCGCCGAGCTTGCGGATCGGGCTTGGAATCTCGTCGGCGGCGAGCATGCGCTTCGCGTGCCGGCGCGACGGATCGGCGACGGGCACCGCGCTCATCAGCTTGCGCGTGTACGGATGACGCGGCGCGTCGAACACGGCCGCGCGCGGCCCGATCTCGACGATCTGCCCGAGATACATCACCGCCACGCGATGACTCACGCGCTCCACCACCGCCATGTCATGCGAAATGAACAGATACGCGACGCCGAGCTCGCGCTGGAGATCGAGCATCAGATTGACGATCTGCGCGCGCACGGAGACATCGAGCGCGGAGACGGATTCGTCGGCGATCACGACTTTCGGGTTCAACGCGAGCGCGCGCGCAATCGCGATGCGCTGTCTTTGACCGCCCGAGAATTCATGCGGATATCGCTGCGCGGCTTCCGGCGGCAAGCCGACTTTTTCCAGCAGCCAGTCGACGCGCGCCTGTGCTTCTTTGCCGCTCGCGACACCATGCACGAGCAGCGGCTCCATCACGGAGAAGCCGACCGTCAGACGCGGATTGAGCGACGCGAACGGGTCCTGAAAGATGAACTGGATATTGCGCCGCAGCGTCTGCAGTTCGTGGCCTTCGAGCTTGCTGATGTCGCGCCCGTCGAATTCGATGGAGCCGCTCTGGCTCTCGACGAGCCTCAGCAGCGAACGTCCCGTCGTCGACTTGCCACAGCCCGATTCGCCGACGAGCGCGAGCGTTTCGCCCGGGCGCAGGTCGAAGCTCACGCGCTCGACCGCATGCACCGCCGCCGTCGTGCGGCCGAACAGCCCGCTCTTCACAGGAAAGCGCGTGACGAGATCGCGCACGCGCAGGATCGGCTTCATGGATTCATCGACGGCGGGCTGCTGCTCCTTTTCCACCGCTTCCGATGGACGCAGCGCGCTCGCATCGTCCGGCGCGACCTCGGCCGGCTCCACTTCGAGAATGGGGAATTTCGCGGGACGGTCGGTGCCGCGCATCGCGCCGAGCGTCGGCACCGCGGCGAGCAGCGCCTTCGTGTAAGCGTGCTTCGGCGCATGAAACAGCGCGTCCGATGGCGCTTCCTCCACTTTCTCGCCGCGATACATCACGAGCACGCGATCCGCGACTTCCGCGACCACGCCCATGTCGTGCGTGATGAAGATCACGCCCATGTTCATCTCGTCCTGCAGGCCGCGCACGAGTTGCAGAATTTGCGCCTGAATCGTGACGTCGAGCGCGGTGGTCGGCTCGTCGGCGATCAGCAGCGCGGGCTTGCACGAAAGCGCCATCGCGATCATCACGCGCTGGCGCATGCCGCCCGACAACTGATGCGGATAGCGCGCGAACACGCGCTTCGATTCGGGAATGCGCACGAGATCGAGCAGATGCAACGCTTCGACCCGCGCCTCCGAATGGCTCTTGCCCTGGTGCAACGCGATGGCTTCCGCGATCTGGTCGCCGACCGTGAAGACCGGATTGAGCGATGTCATCGGCTCCTGGAAGATCATCGCGATGTCGGCGCCACGCACGCCGCGCATCGTCGCCGACGATGCTTTCGCGAGATCGAGCATTTGACCGTTGCGCCGGCGAAACGCGATGCTTCCCGACACGATCCGCCCGCCGCCATGCTCGACGAGACGCATCAGCGCGAGCGACGTCACCGACTTGCCCGAGCCCGATTCGCCGACGATCGCGAGCGTTTCGCCGCGATCCACGGTGAACGAGATGTTGCGCACGGCTTCGACCGTGCGCGAGCGCGAGCGGAACGAGACCGACAAATCGCGCACGTCGATGACGCGTGTATCGGGCAAGGTCATCATCGGTAGATCGCCGTGACGGGCGCTTCGCCCACGCGCGCGAAGCCGCGATACATGCCTTCCGTGTTGAACGGCAGCACGACGTTGCCCTTCGCATCGACGGCGACGAGACCGCCGCGTCCTTCGATGCGCGGCAGCTTCTCCATCACGACATCGTTCGATGCTTCTTCCAGCGAGACGCCGCGATACTCCATCTGCGCCGATACGTCGTACGCCGCAAGCATGCGGATGAACATCTCGCCGGTGCCGGTGGTCGACACGGCGCAGGTCGCGTCGTTCGCATAGCAGCCCGCGCCGATCAAAGGCGCATCGCCGACGCGGCCCGCCTGCTTGTTGGTGATGCCGCCCGTCGATGTCGCCGCGGCGAGATGGCCTGCCGCATCGAGCGCAACCGCGCCGACCGTGCCGAACTTCCTGTCCGGATCGATGGGATCGTTTTCGAAGGCGAACTTCGTCATTGCATCGTGATCGAGCATCGTGCCCGATGTGCCGCGCGCCTTCAGCCATTGCTGATAGCGCGCCTCCGTGTAGAAGTACGACGGCTCGACGAATTCGAGCCCCTGCGCCTGAGCGAACGCTTCCGCGCCCGCCGCCGTGAACATCACATGATCGCTCACGTCGAGCACGCGGCGCGCGGCGAGCACGGGATTCTTCACGCGCGTCACGCAACTGATCGCGCCGGCTTCGAGCGTCGCGCCGTCCATCACGGAGGCATCGAGCTCGTGCGTGCCCGCCGCCGTGAACACCGCGCCGTGGCCCGCGTTGAAGAGCGGACAGTCTTCGAGCAGGCGCACGGCTTCGGTCACCGCGTCGAGCGCGCTGCCGCCATTGGCCAGGATGCGTTCGCCCGCGCGCAGGATGTCCGTGAGCGCCGCGTGATAGCCCGCTTCCGTTTCGGTGTTCATCGCGCTTCGCAGGATCGTGCCCGCGCCGCCGTGGATCGCAATGACTGGTCTGGCGTTCATGACTCGCGTGACTCCGTGTGAGTGTGTCGTTTGGCGGCCGTGCGGCGGGTTGGCTGAACCGGTCGCGCATCGTTTGGAATCGATGGCGCGACGAGCCACGGCAACACGAATTCGGTCAGGCCCGATGCCGCCTCGACGGAACGCTTCGCCCGATGCGCGACCGCATCGCAGAGCGCTTCGATGACGGCGAGCACCGCGGTATCGCAATTCGCCGCGAGCCTGCGCTCGGCGCGGATCGCGAGCACGAGGTCCGCGACTTGCGCGAGCGGCGACGCGGCGCTGTCCGTGAGCGCGACGACGCGCAGGCCGTGGTCGCGCGCGAGCCGCGCCAGCGTGATGGTGTCGTCGACATAGCGCGGAAACGCGATCGCGATGAGCACATCGCCGCGCGACGCCGTGAAAAGCCGCCGCGCCGCGTGCGACGGTCCGCCCATCAGCGCGAGCGACTGCACGTTCGCGCAATACGGCGTGAGCCCGTGCTCCATGAGCCCGGCGAGAAACGCGCTCGCGCCGTAGCCGACCACGAAGACGCGCGGCGCGGCGAGGACCATGTCGACGATCGCCTCGGCCTTCGCGCCATCGACGGATGTCTGCGCGAGCCGCAGATTGGCTGCCGCCTGCGCGAGCGATGCATCGAAGACTTCGGCGCCGCTCGCGGGCGATTCGAGCGCGGTGCGCAAACGCTCCACCGGCGCGATGGTCGCCTCGAAACCGCGCACGAGCGCCTCGCGAAACGCCGGATAGCCGGAGAAGCCGAGCGCGCGCGCAAAACGGTTCGCCGTCGCCACCGATGCGCCCACCGCGCCCGCCAGCTCGTCGATGCGCATCGTCGCCGAACGGAACAGATTCGCCAGCACGAACGCGCCCATGCGCCGATGGATGGGCGTGAGCGTCGGCATGGCCGCGGCGATGCGCACGGAGATCAGATCGTCGGCGCTCAGAGGCGCGCGAACCGATAGCGAACGGGACATGGAATGCACTGCCCTCTTATTGCGATGAAACGCGATGAAACTATATTTACTCGAAATCCCGCCCAAAAAAAATTCATTTTCATCGAACTCGGGTTTTCGATAAGGCGCGCGCGTCCCGTGCGTCGAACGTGCACGATCATGCACAATACTGGGCGCACAGCGCCGCCGGAACGAACGCGCTTTCAGTCCCGACCGAACCGTATGAATTTCGACTTCCTTCCAGATCCACTGCCGCAGCAACTCGCCGCTCATCCTTGGGCGCAGGTGGCCGCGGGCCTCGCCGCGCTCGCGCTGATCGCGCTCTTCGTGCAATGGGTGGTCGCGCGCATCGTGCTCTATGTCGCGCATCGCCTGCTCGTGCTCGCCGGGCATCAGAAGTGGGATCGCGCGTTCAGCGAACATCGCGCCTATCACCGGCTCTGGTACGCGGTGCCGTTCGCGACGGTCGCCCTCGGCATCGACGACGTGCCGCGCGTCGGACACTGGGCCGCGGTCATCGGTCGCGTCGCGCACGGCGGCGCGTGGATCTGCGTGTTTCTCGCCGCGGGCAGCGCGCTTTCCGCGTGGCAGGATGTCTATGCGGAAAGCAAGGAAGCGCAGACACGCTCGATCAAGGGCTATATCCAGATCGGCAAGCTGGCGCTCGCGCTCGTGTGCGGCGTGCTCGTGCTGTCGATATTGATCGACCGCTCGCCGCTCTGGATGCTCTCCGGTCTCGGCGCGCTCTCCGCCGTGCTGCTGCTCGTGTTCAAGGACACGTTGCTGTCGCTCGTCGCGAGCACGCAGTTGACGTCGAACGACATGCTGCGCATCGGCGACTGGATCGAAATGCCGCAAGCCGCCGCCGATGGCTTCGTGAAGGACATCGCGCTGCATACCGTCAAGGTGCAGAACTGGGACAACACCGTGACCACGGTGCCCACTTACAAGCTTTTTTCGGAGAGCTACCGCAACTATCGGCACATGTTCGAATCGGGCGGGCGGCGCATCAAGCGCACCTTGCGCATCGACGCCCAATGCGTGCGCTTTCTCACCGAAGAGGAAACCGCGCGCCTGAAGCGCTTTCGCCTGCTGCACGATTATCTGGAGCACAAGCAGACGGAAGTCGAGCAGGCGAACCGCAATCTCGGCGAACTCGCGAACGAGCCCGCGAACCGGCGCCGGCTCACGAATATCGGCACGTTTCGCGCGTACGGGCTCGCGTATTTGCAACGCCATCCGGAGATTCGCCAGGACATGGCCATCATGGTGCGCATGATGGAGCCGGAATCGCAGGGCATTCCGATCGAGGTCTATTGCTTCACGGCGACGACCGCGTGGACGCAATATGAGCGCATTCAGGGCGATGTCTTCGATCATCTGCTGTCGATACTTCCGGAGATGGGATTGCGGCTCTATCAATCACCTTCGGGCGCCGACATGACCGGTTTCGCAGGCCGTCTGCGCGGCGAAATGCCGACGCTGTGACTTGCCGGATTCGCGCCGACAAAAAGAATCAGGCAAGAATCCGCCAGTTTTGTGTATTCACGTTGACGCTTCCCGTCCGTACGATCTAACCATCGCCGATGCGCCTTTTTTCCGCAGCTTCCCAGCCGCGGCGGGTTCGTTTTTTCTGGCGCATCGCCATTCAATCGTCATAAAAGGAAAACTCAACGTGATCGATCGCGTCCATGCCATGCGTGTCTTTACGCGTGTCGTCGATACGAACAGTTTCACGCGTGCGGCCGAGTCGCTCGGCATGCCGCGCGCGAGTGTTTCGACGACCGTGCAACAACTCGAAGCGCTCGTCGGCGTGCAACTGCTCGCACGCACGACGCGGCGCCTGAATCTCACCGTCGACGGCGCCGCCTACTACGAACGCTGCGCGCAGATCCTCGCCGATATCGACGAGCTCGAATCAGGTTTCGGCGCGGGCGAGGAGCGCCTGCGCGGACGCTTGCGCGTGGAGATGCCGGATACCGTCGCGACGTCGATCGTCGTGCCCGCGCTGCCGGAGTTTCACGCGCGCTATCCGCAGATCGAGCTGTCGATCGGCATCGGCAACCGCAATGTCGATCTCGTCGGCGAAGGTGTCGATTGCAGCGTGCAGCTCGGCGAATTGCCCGATTCGGGACTGATCGCGCGCCGCCTCGGCATGCTCGAACAGGTGACGTGCGCGAGCCCCGCGTATCTGGAAAAGCACGGCATGCCGCAGTCGCTCGATGAGCTCGCGCAGCACGTGGCGGTGAACTGTCTCTCGGAGAAGAGCGGACGCCCCGCCGACTTCGATTTCGATGTCGACGGCGAACCGTTCACGATGAAGATGCGCGGCTTCGTGCAGGTCGCCGACGAGCACGCGTACCTGGCGTGCGGCGTCGAAGGGCTCGGGCTGATCCAGCCGCTGCGCATCGCGGCGCAGCCATTTCTGCGCTCGGGACAATTGCGCGAAGTGCTGCCGCAATGGAAATCGCCGCCGCTCAAGGTGTCGGTGGCTTTCCTGAAGAGCCGCCAGGCGACGCCGCGCGTGTCGGTGTTCGTCGACTGGCTCGCGGCGCTTTTCGAGCGCTCGCAGCAGATCGACGATACGCTCACGAGCCTTTATCGCTCGGCGCGGCGCCGCGGCCCTACGCGCCGGGATCGTCCCGAGGAAGAAACCGCCGACGCGTAATTCCTGCGTCGCGCTAGCGCACGGGCGTGGCCGCGCTCGCGCCCACGACCGTGTTCCACTTGCGCACTTCCCACCGTTCCACCAGCCCGTTCGTCACGTACGGATCGTTCTTCGCGAAGTCTTCGGCGGCGGCGGGCGAGTCGCCGTGGAAGAGCAGCATCGCGCGATCGGTGGGCGCATCGAGCGCGCCCGCGAGCACGATGTCGCCCCGCTCGACGGCCGCCCACGCCAGAGCGAGATGTGCATCGCGATATTGCGCCCGGCGCTCCAGATAGTCCGAACAGAGTTCGTAGATCAACAGGTAGTGCATCGCCATCTCCTTTTCATTGAAGCAATGTCGAGCTAGTTTGTCCTATTTTCGAGATCGAACTTAAGAGTTCAATCGGAACCGTCTGATCGCCTTACGATAGCCTATCGAAGATCATGCGTGGGTATTCGTAAAGGACTCCGCCATGAACCGCGATCAACCTCCCTGCAACACGTGCACGAAGCACGATTGCCGCACCTGCGCGTGGACGTCGCCGCTCGATGCATCGTACCGCACGCTCATCCGTTCTCATTCTCTTCTGTCGCTCGTCGCGCTTTCCGTGAACCAATCGGAGCCCGCGCCCGCGGACCCGTCATGGCTCGGCGCCGCCGGCAAGCGCATCGTCAAATTCTTCTCGAACATGGGCCCGCGCGCACGCTGAAAGTGACCGTGAGTCGCATCGAAGCAGCGTTTTCGTAAAGAAGTTTGCACGCATCTTTTTAGGATAACTGTCCAGATAGAATGCGCTGCACTCTTGCGCTTACGTTAAGCGTTCATGTAGAAAGGAAAAGAAAGTCGATGAGCATCAATCTGGTCCAGGCGGTCAATTCCGCGATCTCGGAAAGCATCGCGGAGCAGCTGTCGCAACAGTTCGGCATTCCCGGTCCCATCGTCCGGCAACTAGCGGCGCGCCTCGCGCCCGGGCTCGTCGCGTCGCTGATGGACCGCACGACGCTCATTCCCGGCGCGCAGTCGGTGCACGCGGTCATCATGCAGCCGGAAACCAATGCGCATATCGTCGATCAGTTCTCGAAGCTGATCGCGACGACCGGCGGCCTCAAGCAGCTCGAAGCCAACGGCCACATGCTCGCCGCGCTCGCCACAGGCCAGCGTGTCGATGCGCTGACCGACGCGGTATCGGCCGAAACCGGCGTTCCGACGCAAGCTACATCGGCGCTCGCGGGCATCGTCGCCGCCGTGCTTTTCGGCATCATGAAGCGGCACTTCCTGCTCGCTCAGTGGAACCTTCCGCATTTGCCCAGGCTGCTGCGCGATCAGGTCGGCGAGATCAACACGTCGATGTCGAATGCGGTCGCGGCGGCCATCGGCGTCGGCAACACCGAAGGCTTCACCAGCTGCATCACGCCACGGCTCGACACGGTCGCGTCGAGCCTGGCCCAGCGTCATGACGGCGATGTCGCGGTAACAGCCGCGCCCGCCGCAATGCCTGTGCCGGAAAGCGCACCGGTCGTCAAACCCGCGCCTTCCGCGCCGCCCTCGCCGCCCCCCATGCGCGCACCGTTGCGCAAGCCCGCGCCGAAGCGCTCGAACAACTGGATCTGGCTGCTGTTTCTCGTGTTGGCCGCGATCCTCGCGTTCGTCTACTATCGCGGCTTCACGCACAGCGCAAGCGTCGACCTGAGCGCCGCGCCGGCCCCGCAGCCCGTCGAGAACGTGGCGGCACCGGCTTCCCTTGCAGCGTCATCGGCCACGCAGTCCAGCAACGACGCGCCGCTGGCCGCGTCCGCCACCGCGACTACGCAGGCCATCGATGCGGCCCCTGCTCCGGCCGCCTCCGCGCCAGCCGCCGCGCGTGCCGACTGGAAAGACGCGCAGTTGCTGTTCAACGTCAATGCTTCGGGGGTTCCGTCGATCGAAGCGACGGTCGGCACCGAAGCCGAAAAGAAGCATCTGCTCGACGCATTGTCGGCCCGCTTCGGCAAAGCCTATGGCGCGGACATTGCCGTCGTTCCGGAAACGCGCCCTTCGACGTGGCTTTCTCGCCTGAACGACTTCTTCCCGCTCATGGCCGTGCCCGGCGCGGAAGCCAAGATCAGCGGCTCCCGGGTGGAACTGAGCGGCACGGCCGCGAACGCGAAGCTCGGATGGTCGGATCGCCTGAAAGGTGCGCTCGGCGGCATGTACCAGGTCGCGGCATTCGACGTGGACGGCGCCGTCGCGAGCGCGGCGCAATCGTTTCGCAGCGCGATGAAGAGCCTGCTCGCCACGGACACGCCCTGCTCCGGCGCGAAGCTGACGCGAGTGCTTGACCTTCAGGTCGTCAATTTCGCGCGCTCGAGCGCGCAGATCCCTGAAAGCGCGAACGGCACGCTCGGCGAGACGGCGCAACTGCTCAAGAGCTGCGCGGCCAAGGGCTCGATGGTCAATCTCGAAATCACCGGCTATTCGGATTCGCAAGGCGCCGCGGCGGCGAAGCTGGAAGTGTCGAAAGAACGCGCCCAGGCGGTCCGTGCGTTCCTGGTGCGCAACGGCGTACCGCAGCAGACGCTCACCGCCGCGGGTTACGGCGACGCCAACCCGGTCGCGGACAACGAAACCGCGAGCGGACGTTTCGCCAATCGCCGCATTGCATTCGTCGTCAAGAAGGGCTGAACGCCTGATCGACGTTCAATATTCGTTACAACGCCGTCGCGCCCAAACGCGACGGCGTTTTCATTTGCGCACGCGCTTTCCGCGCGGCTCAGCCATTCGAACCCGGCTTGACGAAATCATTCTCGGCCCAGCGCTCCGCGTTCGCCTTGCTCAGCTTGAACGCGGGCGACACACGCACATGCGCGAGCTGCGCGCCATACGCATCGAAGGCTTTGAGATTGGCGTAGGGATCGTCCTCATCGGGAACGATCTCCAGCGTGACGGTAACGTCCTCGCCATGCACGTTAATGGTGACGTTCTTGTTCAACATTGCATGACGCTGCTGCTCGTGCCGGCGCAACACTTCAGACGCCGTCTTGACCAGCGTGCGGAACGCCGCCGCATCGAGCGGCTTCGGGTTCTTCTTGTCACGGCCCATCGTCCACGGGCCGACGAGTGCGGGCTCCGCTTCACCCGTCTGGATCATTTCGACGGCCCAGCCGTCGTCGTCCTCGTTCTTGATCACGCGCGCGGTCCAGCCGTCGTCGCGCCAGAGGCGGTCTTCGTGGATCGCGTCGTCGGTGGAGGGGAATTCGGAATCGGTCATATCGTGGCAATGCGCAAGCAGTAGGCAATGCGACGAATTCTACCTTGATGCATGCACGCGGCATTGTTCGTGCTTGACGGATTGGCCGAACGGCCAGTGTCATACCCAAATGCATTGCGCCGTGCTACTTTGAATGTACCGGGACCATCCGGAAGCCATCAGAAACGCAGCCAAGAAGCAGTAAAACTCAGTCAAGGAGCAACCGCATGCTTGCATTCATCGGTACTTTGATCGTCGGACTCGTCGTCGGTCTCATCGCGCGTGCCATCAAGCCGGGCGACGACAACATGGGCTGGATCATGACCATCGTGCTCGGCATCGCCGGATCGCTGATCGCGGGTTACGTCGGCCGCGCGCTCGGCTGGTATCAGCCGGGACAGCCGGCCGGATGGATCGCCTCGGTGATAGGCGCGATCGTCCTGCTCGTCGTCTGGGGAATGATCCGCAAGCGCACGTAGCGCGTCGCCGTTTCTCTTTTGGGCACAACGCCTCGTCCGGTTTCGGACGAGGCGTCGTTTTATCGGACGATGCGCGCGAAATCGATCTCCACGCCGCCGCGCACGACGCGATTGCCCAACGCGCCGCCGAGCCAATAGGAAAGTTCAGCAGGCCTGCCGATTCGCCAGGCGACGAAATCGGCCGACTTGCCTGCTTCGAGCGATCCGTGCGTCGATTGCAAGCCGAGCGCGCTGGCCGCGTGAATCGTCACGCCGGCGAGTGCTTCCTCGGGCGTCATGCGGAACAGCGTGCAGCCCATGTTGAGCATCATGCGCAAGGACAGCGCCGGCGATGTACCGGGATTCAGATCGCTTGCGAGCGCGATCGGCACGCGATGCCGCCGCAGCGCGTCGATGGGCGGCAACTGCGTCTCACGCAACAGGTAGAACGCGCCCGGCAGCAGCACGGCGACGGTGCCGGAGTGCGCCATCGCGATGACATCGTCTTCCGTCATGTATTCGAGATGATCCGCCGACAACGCCCGATACCGCGCCGCGAGCGACGATCCATGCAGCGACGACAACTGCTCCGCGTGCAGCTTCACAGGCACGCCCAGATCGCGGGCGCACTGAAACACGCGCTCGACTTGCTGCGTCGAAAACGCGATGTGCTCGCAGAACGCATCGACGGCGTCGACGAGGCCTTCGGCGACGAGCGCCGGCAGCACGTCATCGCAGACATGCGCGATGTAGTCATCCGCGCGATTCGCGTATTCGGGCGGCAACGCATGCGCGGCGAGGCAGGTCGCGCGCACCGTCAGCGGCAGCGCTTCGCCGAGCCGCCGCGCGACCGCGAGCATCTTGCGTTCGTTCGCGAGGTCGAGCCCGTAGCCGGACTTCACTTCGAGCGCGGTGACGCCCTCGCGCATCAGCCCGAGCGCGCGCGCCTTGGCCGCTTCGAACAACGCATCCTCGCTGGCTTCGCGCGTCGCGCGCACCGTGCTCGCGATGCCGCCGCCGCGCGCCGCGATCTCCGCGTAGCTGACGCCCTGAAGCCGCTCTTCGAACTCGCCGCTGCGATCGCCGCCGAACACGAGATGCGTGTGGCAGTCGATCAGCCCCGGCGTCACCCACGCGCCTTCGAGATCGACACGCTCGCAATCGCCGACCTCCGGCGCGGCCGCGCGCGGCCCGATCCATTCGATGCGCGCGCCGTCGGTCAGGATCGCCGCGTCTTCGACGATCGAATACGTGCCGCCGGTCATCGTCGCGGCGTGACAGTGGTGCCAGAGCTTTCTCATCGCTTGTCGATCATCGGCAGATCGAGGCCCTGCTCGCGCGCGCATTGAACCGCGATGTCGTAGCCCGCATCGGCATGGCGCATGACGCCGGTTGCCGGATCGTTGTGCAGCACGCGCGCGATGCGGGCATCGGCCTCGCGGCTGCCGTCGCACACGATCACGACGCCCGCGTGCTGCGAAAAGCCCATGCCGACGCCGCCGCCGTGGTGGATCGACACCCAAGTCGCGCCGCTTGCCGTATTCAGCAGCGCGTTGAGCAGCGGCCAGTCGGACACGGCGTCGGAGCCGTCCTGCATCGCTTCGGTTTCGCGATTCGGGCTCGCGACCGAGCCGGAATCGAGATGATCGCGGCCGATCACGACCGGCGCCGACAACTCCCCGTTACGCACCATCTCGTTGAACGCGAGGCCGAGCTTCGCGCGCAGGCCGAGCCCGACCCAGCAAATGCGCGCCGGCAAGCCCTGGAAGCTGATGCGCTCGCGCGCCATGTCGAGCCAGCGATGCAGATGCGCATCGTCGGCGATGATTTCCTTCACCTTCGCGTCGGTCTTGTAGATGTCCTCGGGATCGCCCGAAAGCGCGGCCCAGCGGAACGGTCCGACGCCACGGCAAAAGAGCGGACGGATATAGGCCGGCACGAAGCCCGGAAAGTCGAACGCGTTCTCGACGCCCTCTTCCTTGGCCATCTGGCGGATATTGTTGCCGTAGTCGAAGGTCGGCACGCCCTGTTCGCGGAACGCGAGCATCGCGCGCACGTGCTCGGCCATCGATTGCTTCGCGGCTTTCACCGTCGCCGCCGGATCGCTCTGCGCGCGGTCGCGGTACTGCGCCCAGGTCCAGCCTTTCGGCAGATAGCCGTTGAGCGGATCGTGCGCGCTCGTCTGATCGGTGACCATGTCCGGGCGCACGCCGCGTCGCACGAGCTCGGGCAGCACGTCCGCCGCGTTCGCGCACAGCGCGATGGAAATGGCACGTCCTTCGGAGGTGTAGCGCTGGATGCGCGCGAGGGCGTCGTCGAGATCGGCCGCCTGTTCATCGACATAACGCGTCTTCAGACGGAAGTCGATGCGGCTCTGCTGGCATTCGATGTTGAGCGAACAGGCGCCCGCGAGCGT
Organism: Caballeronia sp. 11_S32; assembly: GCF_056930355.1. Taxonomy (NCBI): domain Bacteria; kingdom Pseudomonadati; phylum Pseudomonadota; class Betaproteobacteria; order Burkholderiales; family Burkholderiaceae; genus Caballeronia; species Caballeronia sp. 11_S32. Next base: position 421,628 of record NZ_JBXOWH010000004.1, on the reverse strand, counting down.
CGCCGCGAGCGGCTGCGCGCCGCCCATGCCGCCGAGCCCGGCGGTCAGCACCCAGCGGCCCTTCAGGTCGCCGCCATAATGCTGCCGTCCGGCTTCCACGAACGTTTCGTACGTGCCCTGCACGATCCCCTGGCTGCCGATATAGATCCAGCTGCCCGCGGTCATCTGGCCGTACATCGCGAGGCCCTTCGCGTCGAGCTCGTTGAAGTGCTCCCAGTTGGCCCAGTGCGGCACGAGGTTCGAATTCGCGATCAGCACGCGCGGCGCGTTCTCGTGCGTTTTGAACACACCGACCGGCTTGCCCGACTGGACGAGCAGCGTCTCGTCCGCTTCGAGGCGCTTGAGCGTCTCGACGATCTTGTCGTAGGACGCCCAGTCGCGCGCCGCCCGGCCAATGCCGCCGTACACGACGAGTTCCTTCGGATTTTCGGCCACGTCGGGGTCGAGATTGTTCATCAGCATGCGCAGCGGCGCTTCGGTCAGCCAGCTTTTGGCGTTGAGCTGCGTGCCGCGCGGGGCGCGGATTTCGGTATCGCGGAAACGGGAAGATGAAGTCACGGATTGCTCCTGCGCATCAAGAAAAGGGAGTGTCGACGACCGCAGGCGATGAGCCGCGTCGAGTTGGTCTCATGTTCTTGTATATACAACTTACGTTGTATTAGGGGAATCCCGAGGCTTTCCTTCCGTGCCACGACGTTTCTTGTATAGACAATATCAGGGCAGCGGTAATCCGCCGTCCCGCTTGACCTCTCGCAGCGAAAGTATCGATTCGACGGCCGTCACGCCGGGCAAGGTGCGCAGCACGTCGCGCATGAAGATGCCGTACTCGTCGAGATCGCGCGCGACGATCTGAAGCAGATAATCGGCCGTGCCCGAAATGTTGTGACACGACACGATGCGCGCGATGCCCTGGATCTCGCGCTCGAAGCGATCGGACAGCGCGCGGTCGTGCACGCTGAAGCGCACCTGCGCGAACGCGACGACGCCCAGTTCGAGCGCCTTGCGCGACAACATCGCGCGATAGCCGTCGATATAGCCATCGCTTTCGAGACGCTTGAGCCTGCGCGCGCACGGCGTCTCACTCAGGCCGACGCGCTCGGCGAGTTTCGCGACGGGCATGCGGCCGTCCTGCTGAAGCGCGGCGAGCATCGCGCGGTCGATACGGTCGAGTTCGGTCATGGAGCTTTCCCCTTTGTTCTTTGCAAACTCTAGCGGAAAGCTGTGAGAAATTCCCAAGGTCCGATAAAAAAGGCCAGAAAACGCCTCATCCGAAGTGGCACGATTAAGCCTTCGAAACAGGAGCTTCATCATGGTCTCGGCACACTTGCTTTGGGTTTTCATCGGCGCGCTCGCGGTCGTCTACGCGTTGCCGGGCCCGGACATGGCGCTCATGCTTCAGACGAGCGGCACGCGCGGCTTCCGGCATGGACTCGCCGTAGCCGGAGGGCTCGCCACCGCGCGCGCGACCCACGTGACGCTCTCGGCGCTCGGCGTCGCCGCGCTCTTGCGTTCCGCGCCGTGGCTCTATGACGGCGTGCGCATCGCGGGCGGTCTGTACCTGTCCTACGTGGCGATCCAGATTTTCCGTTCGCCCGCGTTCGGGCTCGACGCGGCGCCCGGGCAGCCCGCCGCCTCCACGCTGCGTTCCGCCTACGCGAAAGGCATTCTGAGCAGCATTCTCAATCCGAAAGCGCTGCTTTTCTGTTCCGTGCTGCTGCCGCAATTCGTGCGTCCGGAAGCGGGTGCGGTCTGGTCGCAAGTGCTGGAACTCGGCGTGGTGCTCGTCGCGGTCGGCGTCATGTTCGACCTCGCGCTGGCGGCGGGCGCGGTGCGGATTTCCGGCTGGCTGCGCCGTCATCCGAAAGCGCAGACCGTGCAGCGCTGGACGTTTTCCGCCGCGCTGCTCGCGTTCGCCGCGCGGCTGTCGCTGGACTGAAGGGCGCCGCGCGATCAGGCTTCGAGCGGCTTCAGAAAGAGCTCGTGCTTCGGCGCGAAATGCGCGTAGAGCGGCAGGATCGCGCCGCCCATCGCGCGGGCGTCGGGACCGATCAGGCCTTCCACCAGACGCGGACGCGTCATGCCTTGCCAGTCGAACGCGGCGAGCGCGTCGCCGGTGCGGCGGATCACGTCGCGCAACAAGCTGCGGTCGATCTCGCCGTCGATCACCACCGCTTCGAGATCGAGCAACGCGGCCGACGAAGCGATGCTCATCGCGAGCGCCGGGCACGTCTTGTCCATCCACGCTTCGGATAGCGCGCGCAGTTCGGGCGCAAGGGCGCGCTCGTCGTGCGCGGCGGCGGGCGGCGCGCCCGCGGCGGCGAACGCCTTCTCCAGCACATACACCGACGCCGTATTGAGCAACTGCCCCGCGCGATTCCCTTTTGCGGCGCCGGTCAGCGGAAACGAGCCGATCGCGCCCGCGTTGCCGCCCGGCCCCGCGTGCAGCCTGCCGTCGATGACGAGTCCGCCGCCGATGAACGTCCCGATGAACACATACAAGAAATTGCGCAGCCCGCGCCCCTGACCCATCACGAGCTCGGCGGCGCACGCGGCCGTCGTGTCCTTGGCGAATTCGACGGGCAGCGCGGTCATCGCCTGAATGCGTTCCCGAATGTCGATGTCGTTCCACGCCGCGAGCGCGTCGGGGGGCGTATCGAAGAAATCGCGCCAGCCGCCGAGCCACAACGGCGCCGCGACGCCGATGCCCGCAATTTTCGGCGCGCCGTCGCCGAGCGTGGCGACCACGCTCGCGAGCCGCGCCTCCAGCGCAGGGAAGAGCGCATGCGGATCGGGATAGGGATACTCCAGCGTCTCGCGCGAGCGCACGTTGCCGGCGAAGTCCATCGACAGCACGTCGAGACTGCGCCGCCCCACTTTCACGCCGATGGAAAACGCGCCGTCCGCGCGCAGCGAGATCGGCACCGAAGGCTGACCAATGCGCCCCCGCACGCGTGCGCGCGGCTCCTTCGCCAGCAGCCCGTCCTCGATCAGATGATCGACGATCAGCGAGACCGTCTGCATCGACAGGCGCGTCATGCGCGCGATATCCGCCTTGGGCAACGAACCGTGCAGCCGGATCGCCTGCAGCACGATGCGCTCGTTGAACTGGCGCATGCCGAGCTGATTCGAGCCGACGGAATGCACGGAGGCTTTGCGCGCGGGCCGCTCAGACATCGGCCACGGCCTCGCGGATGAGGCGTGCGCGCCGGACATCGTTCATCGTTCGTCCCCGTTCGATTAAATCCACTGTTTTTATTTAGTAAAGACACCCGCGCCGATTTTATCAAGCGCGCATCCACGCACCGTTCGCGACACCGGCCGATTATTTTCTGCGATTTCTGATCGGTTATGTTCGGCGAGAGATTCTTCGCCAATCGAACTCCGCGCTTGAAAACAAATGAGCACACTCGAAGCCCTTCACGCGATCGTCAATGACGAGAACGCGCCGCAGATCATCCGCGATCACATCGTCGATTCGCTGCAGTTCGCGCTGCGCAATCACGCGGGCTATTTCACGCGCAAGGAAATTCAATGGCTCGCGCAATGGGACGACACGCGCATTCCCATCGCGGCGGCGAAGATATTGAACGAGATGAAGACGGCCTGAGACCTTCCGGCGCTCCGATACGCGGCTTCAGTGCGCACCTGAAGCGCGCGCGTGCCACTCGTAGTCGAACACGTTCGACTGAGCCGGCTCCGACAGGCCTTCGACGAAGCTGATCACTTCCGGGTCCTTCACGAAGCTCGCGGCCGAGCTCGCCGCGAGGATCGCAGAGCTGTCCTGCGGCCGGGCGACGAGAAAGCCCTGCACGTAATCGACGCCGATCTCCTGCAGCGCACGCAAGGTATCGATGTCCTCGACCCACTCCGCGACGCTACGCATGCCGAGATTGCGCGCGAGCGCGACGATCGCCTCGACGATCGCGATATCGGCCGGATGCGCGCACATCGAGCGCACGAATTCGCCGTCGATCTTGAGCGCATCGGCGGACAGCGCCTTCAGATATTTGAACGACGTGTAGCCCGCGCCGAAGTCGTCGAGCGCGATCTTTCCGCCCATGTCGTGCACGCGCGCGATGAAGCGCTGCGTGTTCTCCAGATCGTGCAGCGCGACGCTCTCCGTGATTTCGAGGCACAGATAATGGACGATCGACTGATAGCGCGCGAAGAGCGCGAAGATGTCCTCCATGAACTGCTCGTCGTTCAGCGAACCGCCCGACAGATTCACGCAGATGAACTGCGTGCTGGCGAGCTGATGCTGATGCACCTCGATCCATTCGAGCAGCGTCGAGATGACCCAGCGGTCGATGGCCGCGATATTGCCCGATTCCTCCGCCGCGACGATCACCTTGCCTGCGGGCAGCGTCGTCCCGTCGGGCGCGCGCATGCGCAGCAGCACTTCGAAGTTGAGCGATTCGGTGGGCGCCGAGAGCGACATGATCGGCTGCATCACGAGGAAGAGCCCGGGCGGCAGGCGATTGCGTCCGAGCGTCTCGACGAGCTTCAGTTCCTCCGCGCGCTCCTCGAACGCGGCCGCGCCTTTGCGATACGTGACGAGATGCGTGTGCGCGACTTTCTTCGCCTCGCGGCACGCGCGATCCGCGTGTGAAAGCGCGTCCTGCACGCGCACGCCCTGCGAGCATTCGACAAGACCGATCGACGCCTTCACCTGGAACGCGCGATTGCCGACCTGATACGGTGCGTCCGAAAGAATCGAGATCAGGTCGCGGCATTGCGCGATGGCGTCCTCGATCGACGTGTCGTGCATCACGCACACGAATTCGTCGCCACCGATGCGCCCCACCGGATAGCTGCCCGCGAAGTGCGCGCGCGTGCGGGCCGCGACCTGGCGCAGCACTTCGTCGCCGCAACGATGTCCGAAGAGATCGTTGACGAGCTTGAAGCGGTCGAGATCGACATACGCGAGCGCCCACGGCAGCGTTTCCTCGCTTTGCGCGGAAATCGCCTTCTCGATGCCGCGCCGGTTCAGCGACGCGGTGAGCGGATCATGCTCCGCCAGGAAACGCAGCCGCTCGACGGCCCGCGACCGTTCGGTCGTATCCTGAAGCGAGCCTTCGATCCAGCCGTTCGAGCGGATCGCCTTCAGCAGATAACGCCGCTCGCCGGTGCCGCGCGCGACTGAGCCGCCCATTTCCAGTTCGCCGTCGCTGCCCTTCGACGCCAGTGCCTGCAGCGCGCCCCACGCGCCCGCCTCGAAGTAATCGTTCCAGTGCCGCGCCTTGTAGTCGGTCTTTTGCAGATCGAGCATCGCGCGCAATGCGGGGTTGGCGCGCACGAAGTGCCCGTCGGCGTCGAGCGTGAAGAGGCCGATCGGCGTGACTTCGTAGGTGTTGCGCAATTCCATCTGCGCCTGACGGCGGAAATCGCGTTCGGCGCGCATCTGCTCCGCGATCGCGAAGGCCGCCATCATGCTCGACGACAGCGCGGCCATCACCGTATTGACGCCGCCGACGAGCACCTTGAGCCCGAATGCCGCGCCGAGCACCTCGGAGAACGTCGCGAACAGCACGACGCCGAGCGAGGCTACATACCACATGACGGTGCGCGAGCGCGCCATCCACACGAGCCGCGCGAGAAAGAACAGCAGCACGCAGATGCCGAAGCCCGCGATGATCCACAGCGCCGGGATGAAAAGCGCGTACGGCAGCGCGAGCGCGGCGGCGAGCAGCACGATGCCGACATACTGGATGACGCGCAGCAGCCAGCGATAGCCGACCACGCGCAGTTCGCGCCGGAAGAGCTGCTGAAAGAGCGCGGCGGTGAGCAGGTAGTACGCGGCGAACGTGACCTGCCGCAACGGCTGCATGAAATCCGACGGCAACAGGCGGCCGAGCCATTGCATGTCCCAGCCCATCGCGTTCGCGCAAAGGCGCAGATTGCCGACGAGCCACACCGCGAAAATCACGTAGGTCCATTCGTGATTGATGAGCGCCGTGACGAACACGAACACGGCGAGCGTCAGCAGGCCCCCGGCGATGAGGCCGGAACTTTCCTGAAAATCGAGCGAGGAATTGCGCAGGCCTTGCCATTCCCACGCGTTCGCATTGATCTGCGCGGGACCGGAAAATGTGCCCCGGCAGAGAATGTTTTCGGATTGCTTCAGCCGGCCTACCTGAATAGAGAAGCCCGCTTTCACCGCGCGCATCTCGCCGCTCACGCCATCGCGGTCGGCCTGGCCGAGCGGCGCGAGCGTATTCGCGTTCCAGCAGGCAAGCGTTTGCGCATGACGCGACGGCAATTCGACGATCGTCGACGAGTCCGCGCTCATGCTGGGCGTCGTGAAACTGAACCAGACCGGTTTTTCGGAAAGACGCGTGCTGTAACGGGAAACCGGCGTGGCGCCTTGCAGCGCCTGAAGCGCTTCGGCGGGCGTCATGATGCCGGATTTATCGGCGACGACGCGCAATTCGAGAGCAAGCGCGCCGCGCGATTCAAATTGGCGCGGCAGGAAATAGAGCGTCGCGATCGTACCGAGCAAAATCAGAAACGGCACGGCATAAACGGCGACCGCGTACAGCGCGTCGTCGATCCACGAACCCGTGCGTCTGAATCTCGATAAGGAAGCTGGAATAACCGACGCCATACCTGGAAAAACCCCCGTTTGCGCCCGACGCGATATGCGCCGGCGCGGGCGACGAAAGAGCCATGGGAAAACCCCGTTCGCCGTCGCTTGGCCAACCGGACCGCTCCGCGGTCCGGTTTTTCGCTATTACCTTCCTGACGTTCGTGCTTTTTATCTTCCGTAGGCCATCAACGGAGCCTCCGGGCATCGTACCGGTTCCCAGTCAAAAGATAAATCTACAGAATGCAAATCGATATCCGGGTGGTGAGTATTCACCATGTAATTGAAGAGCGGATGACGGGCTTCTTCCCAGCGCTGGCGCGCCGCGGCGACATCCTTCGCCAGCACGCGATGCGGCAGGCCGCCCACGTGCGACATCGGCAGGAATTCATTGACGCCGAAAACATCCTTGAAGAGCATCGCCTCATACTCCCGATCCAGCGGCGTGCGCGCCGTGATCACCATGTAATCGATCTCGTGCAGCTCGCAGAACATCCAGAGCGCCTTGCACAGCGCCACTTTCACCACGCGCCCCACCATGCCGCCCGCGACGCCGAGACGCGTCGCTTCCGCAAGGCGGCTCGTCCCGAGATGTTCCGGCAGACGCACCGACTGCTCCACCGCGAGCGGGCCATACGCATTGGTCTGGATGCGCATGGTGCCGAGCGGTGCGCCGTCGAGCTTGGATTCCGCCAGCAGCACGGCGGTGCCGCGATCGCGATCGGAGGACTCGATCGTCATGGTTTCGGCGAATTCGGGCAGATGCCGCCCATAGGCCGAACGTCTGATGCTCACGGCTTTTTGCAGTCCCGCATCATCACGGACGATACGGATAGTAAACGGCATGCGCTCGGATTTCTGAAGCGTGGGCACGACCGTGAGCGTTGGGCGGACCGCCGATTCGGATTGGTTAGCGGCGGCGGCGTTGGCAAGGTTCAGACGTTCCATTTGTAAACCCCATTTTTTCTTGGCGATTGGAAAGGTGCCGCGCGTGAAGGAGATTTAATGGTTGGTTCCTTTACACGGGCGTATCGAGCCTCTCACGAAGACCAATAACGGGGTGCGCGCTTGCCGCTGTTTCACAGCAAATTTCAGGCTAAAGCAGTGGAAGAAAGCTTCTAATCGGCGAAGCCAATCGCCGGGTAGCCGCCGCACAACCAATATATGCATATGTCGTACAGGAATATGCGAGCCCGATCAGGGTGAGGAAACGAGGGCGAGCAGCCACCAATCGACGCGAGAGGCAATCCAGAGAATAGCGTTCGCCGAAGCGTCGTGGAACATCACGTAAATGCCGGAAAACGCAGAAAAAAAAGAAGTCGGTAACGTTTGCTTACATGCCGGTTTAGCAGAATGTGCGAAACACCGGAAGTGCAAAATCTGGGATGGAAAACAGCCGGGCGGCGGAAAAAGAAAAGCGGGCGTCCTTCGAAAGAAGCGCCCGCGCTAACACGACATAATCATGTCGGTTGTGTGAAATCGCCGGAGCGAATTAAAAATTAATCAGTCGTCGTCGTCGAGCCAGGGGATATCGACGTCGGTGATGAAAGCCACCATTGCTAGCGGCCGCCCTTCCTGCCGTCCGATATTGCCGTCCGCGCGCTGCCATTCGCAGCGGAAAATCGTGGCCGGCGTGTCGGCGAGCAGCGTGATCGTGCGGATCTCGTCAGGATCGTTCTCTTCGACAGGGCCATCGAGCGACACGAGCAACTGCTGCGGCCACACGCCGTCGGCGGGATCGTAGATCTTGTCACCGTCGTGAATGACGACGTGCGCCTCGACGCCGATCGTCGCGGATGCCTCCACGATCATCTTGCCGAGTGCGCGCAGCACCGCCGTGGCGCGCCCCGAGTTGGCCTGACGGATCGCGAGATCGCCACGCGTCAGCGCCTGCTCGAGCTTGGGATTGGTTTTCTGTTGCGCCATCTATCTCTCTCACATGGTTCGTTGCATCGTTCGACGAGCCGGGTCCGGCCAAAGTTGCACCGGATCGCGGCCTCGCAACAACAAAGATAGGTCGCGCGGGCGTCGGCGGCAAACCGGACGGGGCCCGAAGCGCCCGAACTGCGCTCGACGAATAGACGAGTTCGCTGCTCAAGTTTGCGCACGACCGGCCGATATTGTGCTCATCCCCACCGAAACGCGTGACTGCCGTGCCGTTCATCGACCTGTGTCCTCTGTGCGTTCGTCTGCCGGCGCGCGCTTTCCGTACGCCGTCTCCGGCCGCCGCGCAGGCGAGCCCGGCCACCCTCGCCTGAACGTGCCGAGCGGACGCGCGGACATCGTCGACGGCATCGCGCTGCGCACGCATCTGCAGCCGATCTTCAGCCTGCCGCATCAGCGCGAAGTCGGCTACGAGGCGCTGTTGCGCGGCGACGCGGGCGGCGAGACGCTCGTCGGCCCGTTCGATCTCTTCGGACGCGCGATCGTCGCGGGCAAGCTCACCGAGCTCGACCGCATGAGCCACCTCACGCATCTGCAGAACGCGGCGCCGGTGCTGCCCGCCGCGCACTGGCTCTTCCTCAACGTCAATCCCGCGACCTTCATCGATCCCGGCTACGCCGCGCGGCTCGCTTCGGCCACGCGCGACGCGGGCCTCGCGCCCGAGCGGCTCGTGATCGAAGTGCTCGAATCCGGCGGCACGGACGTCGACGACATTGCCCGCGCGACGCATGCGTTCCGGGCGCAGGGCTTTCTCGTCGCCGTCGACGATTTCGGCGCGGGGCATTCCAACATCGACCGGCTGCTCACTTTGAAGCCGGACATCGTCAAGCTCGACCGCAGCCTCGTGCGCGCCGCAAGCACGCAGCCGCGCGCCCACATGCGCGACGCGCTGATGCCGAAGCTCGTCGATCTCCTGCACGAGTCGGGCATGTTCGTGGTCGCGGAAGGCATCGAGACGGGCGACGATCTGATGCTCGCCGCGCGCTCGAATGTCGATTTCGTGCAGGGCTATCTGTTCGGCATGCCGTCGGCGCAGCTTGCCGGGCGCGGCACGGCGACGCCGCTCTTCGAAGACGTGTTCGACGCGCTCGCGCAGATGCGCCGCACCGAACGCCTCGCGAGCGACCTGCTCCTGATGCCTTATCGCTCGAACCTGACGCAGGCCGCGAGGCGCTTCGCGTCGGGCGCGACGACCGAGGCCACGTGCGCCGATCTGCTCGCGCTGCCCTGCACGCTCAGCTGCTTCTTCCTCGACGAGGGCGGCCGCGAGTTCATGCCGGGCCTCGCGGGCGCCGCCGCGAAAGCGCCCAGCGAACGGTTCGCGCCGATCGCGGACCCGTCGGCCGGGCGCTGGGACAATCGCCCGTATTTCGTCGACGCGCACGCGAAGCCGCAGCAGGTGATCACGAGCGCGCCGTATCTTTCGGTGACGGGCACGTCGCTTTGCGTGACGCTCACGATCGCCACGCAGCGCACCGCGAAGCCCGTCGTGATCGGCGCGGATCTCGACTGGCGCAGGCTGATCGAAGCAGCGCCCGCGATCTTCTGAGCTTCACGCGGCCGCGGTTTTCACCGGCGTGATCGCATTCGCGAGTGCCGCCGCGCCCGCGCGCAATGCCGCGAGATTCCCCGGCTCGAAAGTCCAGTGCCCCGCCGCATCCACGACGGCCAGCTCCGCGCCGGGCCAGCGCGCGGCGAGCTCGAGCGCCTGATCGGCCGGGCAGACCATGTCGAAGCGGCCATGCACGATCCGGCAGGGCAAATGCGCGATGCGCGCGACGAGCGGCAAGAGCGGCATCGGCGGCAGCTCGTTCGCCATGTAGTGACGCTCGAGCAGCGCCATCGAGATCGCCGCCGCATTGGCTTCCGCGCTCGGGCGCTTCTCTTCTTCCGCCGGTTCCTTCTCTGGCTTGTTGACGACGGAGAGCGTCGTTTCATACTGCGTCCACGCGCGCGCGAGCCGCGTGCCCGCTTCGTCGAAGCGCGCGAGCGGCGCCTCGGTCAGCCGCAGAATGTCCTGCGCGTTCGCCGGGCGCTTGCCGCAGGCCGCTTCGATCGCATCCAGAAACGCGCGGTGCGCCTCGGGGAACACGCGGCGCACGTCCCAGAGAAACCAGTCGATGTCCTCGCGCCGCGCGAGAAACACGCCGCGCAGCAAAAAGCCCGTGCAGCGCTCCGGATGCGCGACGCCGTATGCAAGGCCGAGCGTCGTGCCCCACGAGCCGCCGAAGATCGCCCATTGCTCGATATTCAACGCGGCGCGCAGCTTTTCCATGTCGCCGACGAGCGCATCGATGCCGTTGTGCGCAAGCAGGCCGAAGGGCTTCGACTTGCCGCAGCCGCGCTGATCGAAGAACACGACGCGCCACTTGCCCTCTTCCAGCACTTCCGCCCATTTCACGTTCATCGCGCCGCCGGGGCCGCCATGCACGACGAGCATCACGGGCGCGTCGTGCGGTCCCTGCGCGCGCCAGTAGATCGAGTGGCCGTCGCCCACGTCGAGCATGCCTTCGTCGAACTGCACCGGCGTTTGATTTTCCATTGCTCCATCCTTTGCTGAATGTGTTTCGTCGGGGTCCATTGTTGCATCGCTTCGATGACACCGCATGACGCGCGCGCCCGATACGCTATGCTTGCGGCTTCCCGCCGTTCGTCACCCCTCTGTCATCCAGCGAATCCCGATGCGCCGCACCCTCGTCAAGTGGCTCTTTGCAACCTATCTGCTCGGCAGCGGCACTATTTGGTCGATCCTGATCCTGCCGCTCTTTCCGTTCGTCGGCCGTAACGGGCGCTACCGGCTCGCGAAGCTCTGGTGCCGCGCGATGGTCGCGATGATGCGCGTGATCACCGGCGTCACGTGCTCGATCGAAGGGCTGGAGCATTTGCCCGACGGGCCGTGCATCATCCTGTCGCGGCACGAATCGACGTGGGAAACGCTCTCGTTCATGGCGCTTTTTCCGCGCCGCATCAGCTTCGTGTTCAAGCACGAGCTGATGAACATCCCGTTTTTCGGCTGGGTCCTGCGCGGCCTCGACATGGTGAGCCTCGACCGCGGCTCGATCCGTCAGGCGCACACCGCCGTGACGCGCGAGTGCGCGGCGCGGCTGAAGAAAGGCGATTCGGTGGTCATTTTCCCGGAAGGCACGCGCGTCGCCCACGATGCGCCGCTCAAGCTCGCGTCGGGCGGCGTGCGCCTCGCCTGTGCGACGAAGGTGCCGGTCGTGCCCGTCGTGCACGATGCGGGCAAGGTCTGGCCCGCGAAGGGCTGGCCGGATCGTGGTGGACATATCCGCGTGATCGTCACGCCGTGCCTGCCGCTCGATTGCCAAATTCCGCAGGAGTTGAACCGGCTCGCGCAGACGCAGATGGACGAGGCGCTGGCGGAACTGCGCTAGACGCGCGTCAGTAAAGCGGCTTCTTCTTCGCGGCGCACAAGCGATTCACCGCCGCGATCAGCGTCCCCATATCGACAGGCTTGCGCAAGTACCCGTCATAGCTTACGAACGCGGGCGGATTCGGGTGCCCGGAAATCATCAGGAAAGGAATGTGCGCGAGCGCCGCGTCGTTCTTCATCGTCTGGCAGAGCAGCGCTCCGCCCAAGCCCGGCATCATCCAGTCGGACACGACAATGTCCACCCGCTGCTCGCCGAGTATCGATAACGCTCCGTTGCCATCGAACGCGCATAAGACATTGCAATCCTCGCCTTGCATGCAGAGGGTCCAGGCTTCGATGGTAGCGGGGTCGTCGTCGACGAGCAGTACGGTCTTCATCTTGCGAACATGTTTTCGGGTGCGGCGCGTCTATGCGGGAAACGTCCAGGACAAAGGCTGCGAACGACCTCGAATGTGACCGCCGCTGCACGCGATTGTTGCAGTCACTTCGTTCACCGCCCTTTTCGTCATAGTATTTCTTTCGCGCAAAACCTGCGCGGTAAATGCTGCTTCAGCAACTTGCGCGCCGCTCGCGTGCGCCGGTCATTTGCGCCCCGCTCGCGAGCGGCCGGCTTCGCGCAGCGCGTCGACGAGCGTTTCCTCGACCGGCGTGCGCGCCGCGTCGTTGCGGCGAATCAGGCCGATGGGCTCGTCAGTGCCCGCGAAGGGCATCGGCAGCGCGGTGAGCAGCCCGAGCGCGATGTCCTGTTCGACGGCGCCCGCGGGCACGAACCACACGGCGTCGTTGTTCATCGCGAGCGAGCGCCCGAGCGACACCGACAACGTCTCGACGAGCGCCGTCAACGCATGCGCGCCGAACGCGGTCAGCACGCTTTCAGCCGACTGACGAATCAACGTGCCGAACGGCGGCACGACGATCACGAAGCGCGCGAGCAGCGCGGGCGTGAGCGGCGTCTCCAGGGTCAACGGATGCTCGCGCCGCACGACCACCGCGAGCGGCTCGCGATAAATCTGCTCGAAAGAAAGCCCGTGCATCGCTTGGGGCTCGGACAGGCGCCCGACCACGAGATCGACATCGCCCGCCTTCAGCTTCTCCAGCAGGAGCGCGTTCGAATCGGTCCACACGGAGAGCGACACCGCCGGCCACTGCTGCCGGAACGACGTCAGCGCGGGCGACAGCAGCACGGGCGCGACCGTCGGCAGGATGCCCACCGCGATGGATCCAGGCATATCGCCGCGCTCGCGCAGCAACATGTCGACACCTTCCCGCAAGGACGCCACGCACGCGCTGGCATGCGGCGCGAACAGCCTGCCTTCCCGCGTGGGCACCGCGCCGCGCCGCCCGCGCTCGAACAAACGCACGCCTAGAATGGATTCGAGCTCGCCGATCGTTTTCGAAACCGCGGGCTGCGTGATCGACAAGCTGTCGGCGGCGCGCTGCACGCTGCCGAGCTGCGTGACGGCCAGAAAACACTGCAGATGCCGGAACTTGACGCGGGTGTTGGTGAAGTCGGTATCCATGACGATCCGTTATGCAAGATGGCACGAAACATCATTTTCCATAACTTGCGTCGTTCTATAAAGTAGCCGTCAGAAACATCCTATTCAACTTCCACAAATACAGGAGACAGTCGACATGACCTCCCCCATCCTCACACCGCGCGATTGGGAATCCCATCCCGCGTATCTGTCGCCGGGCTACAAGTCGTCGATCCTGCGCAGCCCCGGATTGCCGCTGATTCCGCTGAAGGAAAACCTGCGCAACCGCCGCGTGCCGGTCTACGGTGCTGACGATCTGGGCGTGCTCGACAATGACCTCACCCGCAATGCCGCGAAAAACGGCGATCCGCTCGGCGAGCGCATCATCGTGACGGGCCGCGTGCTCGACGAAGGCGGCCGCCCGGTGCGCAACACGCTCGTGGAAGTGTGGCAGGCGAACGCCGCCGGCCGCTACGTGCACAAAGCGGACCAGCACGACGCGCCGCTCGACCCGAACTTCCTCGGCGCGGGCCGCTGCCTGACCGACGACGAAGGCCGCTACCGCTTCATGACGATCAAGCCGGGCGCGTATCCGTGGGGCAATCACCCGAACGCGTGGCGTCCGCAGCACATCCACTTCTCGCTCTTCGGCGAATATTTCGGCTCGCGCCTCGTCACGCAGATGTACTTCCCCGGCGATCCGCTGCTCGATCTCGATCCGATCTATCAGGGCATTCCGGAGCACGCACGCAAGCGTCTGGTGTCGTCCTTCTCGATCGACACGACGCAGGAAAACTACGCGCTCGGCTACGAATTCAACATCGTGCTGCGCGGCCCGGACCAAACGCCGACGGAGTAACCGAACATGACCACGCTGAAACAGACCCCCTCGCAAACCGTCGGACCGTACTTCGCTTACGGCCTCGTGCCCGAGCAGTACAACTTCGACCTGAAGAGCCTTTTCACCGCATCGGCGGCGGACCGTGAAGTGCCGGGCGAGCATATCTCCGTCGTCGGCAACGTGTACGACGCCGAAGGCAAGCCCGTCAACGACGCGCTGATCGAAATCGCCCAGGCCGATGCAAACGGCCGCTACGTGCAGACCGTGCAGGAAGCGCGCGAATCGGGCTTCCGCGGCTTCGCCCGCTGCGGCACCGGCACGGACCCGAAACTGCGCTTCATCTTCGACACGGTGAAGCCCGGCGCCACCGCCGACGACGCCGCGCCGCACCTCGACGTCATCGTGTTGATGCGCGGCATGCTGCTGCACGCGTACACGCGCATCTACTTCGAGGACGAAACCGAAGCCAACGCGAAGGACACCGTGCTGCAAGGCGTGCCGGCGGAGCGCCGTCAAACGCTGATCGCGAAGCGCGAGGCGGGTGCGTCGGCCAAGCCGGGTTCGTCGGGCGCGATCTACCGCTTCGACATCCATCTGCGCGGCCCGAACGAGACGGTTTTCTTCGACCTGTAAGGCTAATCGCGCTTCTCGCAGCAGTCGATTGAAACGAAGGCGTCCGGCACTGCGCTATAGTGTCGGACGCCTTTCGTTTTTTCTCCGCTTCCTCTCATGTCAGACGCTCCCACGCCCAGCCCGCTCTACGTCAAGCTCCTCGGTGAAACCGCCCAGATCGGCTGGTCCGAACTGGAACGCTTTTTCGCTCAAGGCAAGCTCATCTGGGTGAAGGGCGACCTCGATCTCGTGAGCGTCGCTGAAAGCCTCGCCAGCGACGACACGCAACAGGTCACGCAATGGCTTTCCGCCGGGTTGATCGAACGCATGCAGGCCAACACCGCCACCGATCTCGCCGCGCGCGATCCGGAATTGTGGGCGGTCGTCCTGTCGCCGTGGGTCTGCGTGCAGGAACGCGGCTGAGTCGGCCGCTCGCGCAAGTCGTGGGCTCGTCGGGAAGTTCGGCACGAAGCTGGCGCGCCGTTTCCCGCAGAAGCAACAGCACGCGATCCTCGCGGTATCGCTCGATCAGGCAAAGCTCGAAGCGATGCCGGTCAATGAATACGCCGATCCGTATGTGATCTCGCTTCGACGAGAGGGAGCATCCGCGTGTGCTCCCGCTCTCGAATCAATCCCGCACCCACTCCACCCACAACACGACGAGAATCGTCATCAGCGCCGGGCCGATGAACAGCCCGATGAGCCCGAACGTCTCCGCGCCGCCGAGAATCCCGAACAGCACCAGCAGAAACGGCAGCCGCGTCGAACCGCCGATCAGCACCGGCCGCACGAAGTGCTCCGCCACGAACACGACGATCAATCCGAACGCCGCGACGCACGCAGCCGCGACCATCGCGCCCTGCGCGAGCAGCCATAGCGATGCGCCAAGAAAAACGATCGGCGCGCAGAACGGCAGCATCGCCGCGACGGCGGTCAGCATGCCGAGCAGCGTCGCGTGCGGCACGCCCGTCACAGCATACGCGACGCCAAGCAGCGCGCCCTCGCCGAGCCCCACGACGACGAGTCCCACCACGGTGCACCGCACCGATTCCGCCATGCGCCGCACGAGCGCGGCGCCGTCCGAGCCGAACGCGCGGCGCGAGCCTGTGAGCAGTTGCTCGCCGAGCCGCGAGCCCGCCAGGAACACGAAGAAAAGCGTCATCAGCATGAAGCCGAACTCCACGAGGCCATGCACCACGCGTCCGCCGAAATGCCGCGTCATCGCGACGACCGTCGCGCTGTGCAGATTCTTCACCGCGGGTGAGGATTCGAGCGGCGTCGAAAGATTCGCCTGCCACCAGCGCGCGATCTGCTGCAAGCTGCTCGGCAGATGCTCGATGAACGCGGGCATTGGAATGCCGGTGCGCAGGACATCGTGGATCCAGCCGAGCATGTCGTGCGCTTCGGCCGCCGTCTGCGCCGCGACGATGAAAAACGGCACCACGAACAACAGCCCGATCGCCGCCGTCAACGACACCGCGAGCAGGTTGTGATGCTGATTGAACATCGGCCTTCGCTCGAGCCAGCGGAACGCAGGCCACAATGCGATGGCGATCACGCTCGCCCACACGACGGCCGGAATGAAGGTGCGCGCCGTGTACAGTGCGATCAGCACCAGCACCACGTGGAGCGTCGTGGAAGCCGTGCGCTGCATCTTGCGCGTGCGCGCGGCCGCGTCCGGTGTCGTGTCGTTGCGCGGTTGGATCTGCATGGGGGCATGAACCTCGTGATGATCGATGAGTCTGACGCCTGAAGCGCCCGCCTGCATTGTAATCACGCACGAACCGTTCCACTCGATGCGCGCAGTCATGTATCGTTCTTTACAAAAGACTCGTTTCGCCATCCCTATAATCGGGGTTCGGCATCGACGCAGAGATCTTGCAATGAAAGGGAAAGGTTCACGGGCAACGGTTGTGGCGTGCTTGTCGCTCACACTGCTCGCCGGATGTTCGTCCGGTCTCAACCGCTCGAAGGAAGAGCAGTTGAACGCGCAATACGGCATCGCGATGTTGCCGGTCAAGGGCGGCGTGGAGATGCGCCTGCCCGAGGCGCCGCTGTTCGATATCGATGCGTCGCGCATCCGCGGCGGTTACTCGCCGATGCTCGACCGCGCGGCTCAGGTGCTCAAGCGC
Source organism: Caballeronia sp. 11_S32 (assembly GCF_056930355.1). Classification (NCBI taxonomy): domain Bacteria; kingdom Pseudomonadati; phylum Pseudomonadota; class Betaproteobacteria; order Burkholderiales; family Burkholderiaceae; genus Caballeronia; species Caballeronia sp. 11_S32. The sequence goes on along the minus strand of NZ_JBXOWH010000004.1, from coordinate 404,644 downwards.
AGCATGCGGCCGATTCTCATCGAAGGCCACACGGACAACGACGGCACGCTCGCCTATAACCGCGCGCTGTCCGAGGCGCGCGCCAACGCCGTCGCGCAGGCGCTGATCGCGCGCGGCGTTCCCGCCGAGCGCATCACGACCAAAGGCATGGCGTATCTGAGGCCGATCGCCGCCAACGACACGGCGCAAGGCCGCGCGTTGAACCGGCGTGTGGAGATACTCGTGCGCGCCGAGACCGAAGAGACGCTGCTCGGCGCGCCCGCGAAGAAGCGTTAGGCCGCCTGCTCCACTTCGAGCACGAGCAACTGCGAGCCGTCGGCGACCTGATCGCCGACTTCGAACAGAATCTCGCCGATCTTGCCCGTGGCAGGCGCCACGATGGTGTGCTCCATCTTCATCGCTTCCATCACCATCAGCGGCGCGCCCTTCTCCACCGACGCGCCCGGCTCCACGAGCACCGCGATCACCTTGCCGGGCATCGGCGCGGTGAGACGCCCTTCGTGCTCGGCATCGCCCGCGTGGGCCATCAGGTTCTGCCACTCGAACTGGAACGCCGCGCCTTCGTGGAAGACGTGGAAGACGTCGCCATCGGTGAAGACGTGGCCCTTGATCAGCGCATCGTCGAGTTGAACCGCGAAGGACGTCTCGCCGATGTGCGACCAGTCGAAGCGCGCGCTGTCCTCATCGAGCCGCAAGCGCTTGTCGCCGTTCTTCGTGAAGACGACTTTGAGCGTCTCGTCCGTATCGAGCGCGCGCCAGTTCAGATCCTGGCTATAGCCGCCCGCCATGCGCCAGTGCGACAGCGCATCCCAGGGCGAAAAACCGTGCGCCTCGCCGCCCTCGCGCGTGAGCAGCGCCGCGCATGCGAGCGCGAGCGCCTTCTTGCGCGACACGTGAGTCGGCGCGAACAGCGCGTCGTGATGACGCTCGATCAGACCCGTGTCGAGATCGCCCGCGCTGAACGGCTCGCTTTTCACGATCCGCTGCAGGAATTCGACGTTGGTGGAAAGCCCGACGATCTCGCACTCCGCCAGCGCGCGCGCCATGCGAGCCAGCGCATCGCGACGGTCGCGGCCATGCACGATCAGCTTCGCGATCATCGGATCGTAGAACGGCGTGATCGCGTCGCCCTGACGCACGCCGCTGTCGACGCGCACGTCGCCGTCGATCGAAAACTCCACCGCGTGCGGCATGCGCAGATGCTTGAGCGTGCCCGTCGATGGCAGGAAGCCGCGCGACGGGTTCTCCGCGTAGATGCGCGCCTCGATCGCGTGGCCGGTCACCTTCAGCTCGTCCTGCGTGAGCGGCAATGGTTCGCCCGCCGCCACGCGCAATTGCCATTCGACGAGATCCAGGCCCGTGACCATCTCCGTCACCGGATGCTCGACCTGCAGGCGCGTGTTCATCTCCATGAAGTAGAACTGGCCGTCCTGCGTCATGATGAACTCGACCGTGCCCGCGCCGACGTAGTTCACCGCGCGCGCCGCTGCAACGGCGGCTTCGCCCATCGCGCGGCGCGTTTCGTCGTTGAGCCCCGGTGCGGGCGCTTCTTCCAGCACCTTCTGATGGCGGCGCTGCACGGAGCAATCGCGATCGAAGAGATAGACCGCATTGCCGTGCTTGTCCGCGAACACCTGCACTTCGACGTGACGCGGACGCAGCAGATACTTTTCGATGAGCACGCGGTCGTTGCCGAAGCTCGACGCCGCCTCGCGCTTGCACGACGCGAGCGCGGCCGCGAAATCCTCGCTCTTCTCGACGACGCGCATGCCCTTGCCGCCGCCGCCCGCGCTCGCTTTCAGGAGCACCGGATAGCCGATGCGGTCCGCTTCGCGCTGGAGCAGCGAGGGATCCTGATCGTCGCCGTGATAGCCCGGCACGAGCGGCACGGACGCCGACTGCATCAGCGCTTTCGCGGCGGCTTTCGAGCCCATCGCGCTGATCGCCTCGACGGGCGGCCCGATGAACACGAGCCCCGCTTTCTCGCATGCGTTGGCGAAGTCCTCGTTCTCCGAGAGAAAGCCGTAGCCCGGATGAATCGCCTGCGCGCCGGTTCGCTTCGCCGCATCGACGATGCGCTCGATGCGCAGATAACTTTCCGATGCCGCCGATCCGCCGACATGCACCGCTTCATCGCACACGGCGACGTGCTTGGCTTTGGCATCGGCGTCGGAATACACGGCGACGCTGCCGACATTCAGGCGCTTCGCGGTCGCCGCTACGCGGCATGCGATTTCGCCGCGGTTCGCTATGAGTATTTTGTTGAACATGGCGTTACATCCTGAAGACGCCGAAGCGTGTTTCTTCGATAGGCGCGTTCATCGTCGCGGCTAATCCAAGGCCCAAAACGTCGCGCGTCTGCGCGGGATCGATCACGCCGTCGTCCCACAGGCGCGCGCTCGCGTAGTACGGATGCCCCTGCGCTTCGTACTGGTCGCGGATCGGCGCCTTGAACGCCTCCTCTTCCTCCGCCGACCACGTACCGCCCTTCTTCTCGATGCCGTCGCGCCGCACCGTCGCGAGCACGGACGCGGCCTGCTCGCCGCCCATCACCGAGATGCGCGCGTTCGGCCACATCCACAGGAAGCGCGGCGAATACGCGCGGCCGCACATGCCGTAATTGCCCGCGCCGAACGAACCGCCGATGATCACCGTGAACTTCGGCACCTTCGCCGTGGCCACCGCGGTCACCATCTTCGCGCCGTTGCGCGCGATGCCTTCGTTCTCGTACTTGCGCCCGACCATGAAGCCCGTGATGTTCTGCAGGAACACGAGCGGAATCTTGCGCTGCGCGCACAGCTCGATGAAGTGCGCGCCCTTCAGCGCCGACTCCGAAAACAGAATGCCGTTGTTCGCGACGATGCCAACCGGATGCCCCCAGATATGCGCGAAGCCGCAGACGAGCGTGGTGCCGTAGCGCGCCTTGAACTCGTCGAAGGCCGAATCGTCGACGATGCGCGCGATCACTTCGCGCACGTCGAAGGGCTTGCGGGTATCGACGGGAATCACGCCGTAGACGCTTTGCGGGTCGTAGCGCGGCGGCAGCGGCTCCTTGAGCGCGAGGGTCGGCGTCTTCACGCGATTCAGATTGCCGACGATGCTGCGCGCGATGCCGAGCGCATGCGCGTCGTTCTGCGCGAGATGATCGGCGACGCCGGAAAGACGCGTATGCACGTCGCCGCCGCCGAGGTCTTCGGCGCTGACTTCTTCGCCCGTCGCCGCTTTCACCAGCGGCGGGCCGCCGAGAAAGATCGTGCCTTGATTCTTCACGATGATCGATTCATCGCTCATCGCGGGCACGTACGCGCCGCCCGCCGTGCACGAACCCATCACGACCGCGATCTGCGCGATGCCCTGCGCCGACAGGTTCGCCTGGTTGTAGAAGATGCGGCCGAAGTGATCGCGGTCGGGGAACACATCGTCCTGATTCGGCAGGTTCGCGCCGCCCGAATCGACGAGATACACGCACGGCAGGCGGTTCTGCTCCGCGATCTCCTGCGCGCGCAAGTGCTTCTTCACGGTGACGGGATAGTACGTGCCGCCCTTCACGGTCGCGTCATTGCACACGACCACGCACTCCTGCCCCGCAATGCGCCCGATGCCCGTGATGATGCCCGCGCCCGGCGCGTCGTCGTCGTACATGCCGTACGCGGCCAGTTGCGAGAGTTCGAGAAACGGCGTGCCGGGATCGAGCAGTTGCGCGATCCGGTCGCGCGGCAGCAGCTTGTTGCGCGATACGTGACGATCGCGCGCGGCCTGCCCGCCGCCTTCCGCGATCTTCGCGATCTTCTCTTTCAGGTCCGCGACGAGCGCTTCGAGCGCTTGCGCATTGGTGCGGAATTCCTCGCCGCGCGGATTCAGCTTCGATTCGATGATCGTCATGACGCGCGCCTCAGGCCGTTTCGGCAAAGAGTTCGCGGCCGATCAGCATGCGGCGGATCTCGCTCGTGCCCGCGCCGATCTCATAGAGCTTCGCATCGCGCCACAGGCGGCCAACCGGATACTCGTTGATATAGCCGTTGCCGCCGAGAACCTGAATCGCTTCGCCGGCCATCCACGTCGCCTTTTCGGCGGTGTAGAGAATCACGCCCGCGCAGTCCTTGCGCACTTGCCGCACGTGATCCGAACCGAGCGTGTCGAGCTGACGGCCGACCGCGTAGAGATACGCGCGGCACGCCTGCAGCGTCGAGTACATGTCGGCGACCTTGCCCTGAATGAGCTGGAATTCGCCGATGGCCTGACCGAACTGCTTGCGGTCATGGATATACGGCACGACCGCGTCCATGCACGCGAGCATGATGCCGGTCGGGCCGCCCGCGAGCACGGCGCGTTCGTAGTCGAGGCCGCTCATCAGCACCTTCGTGCCGCCGTTCAACTGACCGAGGATGTTCTCCTTCGGCACTTCGACGTTCTCGAACACGAGCTCGCCGGTGTGCGAGCCGCGCATGCCGAGCTTGTCGAGCTTCTGCGCGACGGAAAAACCCTTCATGCCCTTCTCGACGATGAACGCCGTGATGCCGCGCGGACCGGCCTCGATATCCGTCTTCGCATAGACGACGAGCGCGTCGCAATCCGGGCCGTTGGTGATCCACATCTTCGTGCCGTTGAGCACGTAGTGATCGCCCTTCTCCTCGGCGCGCAGCTTCATGCTGACGACGTCCGAGCCCGCGTTGGGCTCGCTCATCGCCAGTGCGCCGATATGCTCGCCGGACACGAGCTTCGGCAGATACTTCTGCTTCTGCGCTTCCGTGCCGTTACGATGAATCTGGTTCACGCAGAGATTCGAATGCGCGCCGTACGACAGCCCCACCGACGCCGATGCGCGCGAAATCTCTTCCATCGCGACCATGTGCGCGGTGTAGCCCATGTTCGCGCCGCCGTATTCCTCGGAGACGGTCATGCCGAGCACGCCCAGATCGCCGAACTTCTTCCACAGGTCCATCGGGAACTGGTCGCTATGGTCGATTTCGCCCGCGCGCGGCGCGATTTCCTTCGCCGCGAAATTGGCGAGCGAATCGCGCAGCATGTCGATGTCTTCGCCCAACGCGAAATTCAGGCCGGGTACGTTGCTCATGGGTCGTCTCCTCCAGATGCGATGTTTTGGGTGCACCCTGAAATTTGAGTTTTACTCACACAGGGCATCAAACCACGGAATGGGGCAATTTCACGCTCAAATCGTCTAGTCGTCAATAGATTTTTGAGCTACGCTCACATTTAATTCGTACTCTCATCGTCACACCATCCGACAATGTCGACGCAAACCACCGCCACCGGCCGCCGCGCGCCCGCCGGCGTCAAATCGCAGCAGCGCGTGAAGGACATCCTTCAGGCGGGCCGCGACGTCTTCGCCGAAAAGGGCTACGACGCCGCCACGAGCGCGGAGATCGCGCAGCGCGCGGGCATTTCGGAAGCTACCGTGTTCAGCTATTTCAGCGGCAAGCGCGAGCTGTGCGCCCGCGTCATCGCGGACTGGTACGACGAAATCATCGAAGCGTTCGAAACCGGCCTGCCGCGCGACGGCTCGGTGCGCCAGCAGTTCGCGTTCATCGTCAGGACGCATATGCGGCTGATGCTGATGAACGGCACGGGCCTGTGCGCGCTGGTGCTGTCGGAAGGCCGCACGAAGCAGCATGATCTGTCGGACACGTTGACGGAATTGCAACGCCGCTACACCGCGCCGCTGATGGACGTGCTCGCGCGCGGCCAGGCGCTCGGCCACGTGCGCGGCGACGTGCCGCTGCGCCTTCTGCGCTCGCTCGTCTTCGGGCCGATGGAGCATGTGCTGTGGGACGCGACGCTCGCGAAGCGCCGCCTGAGTCAGACTCAGATCGAGACGACGGCGAACGAACTGGTGGACGTGCTGTGGACGGCGCTGCAGCCGCCGAATGCGCAACTGGCGGCGCTCGCGCAGTTTCGCCAGGACGTCGAGGAAGCCGGGCGCCGTTTCGACGCGGCATCGAAACCGGCGGAGTGAAGCAGCCTTACTTCTTGACGAAGCGCAGCGCGAGACGCGCGAGTTTCGGCACGGTGGTCGGACGCAGCAGACGCGCGTCATAGCCGCCCATGCGGCGATCGTTTTCGGTGAGGCACAGTTCGATCAACGAGCGCACCGATACGTCGCCCGCCACCGAGTCGCCCACATTCGCCGGGAAATTCGCGTCCTGCGCGGCGCCGCTGTTGTCGAAGCCGCGCGCGAGCGAGATGCGGTCGCGGATCAGCGAGAACCAGACGCTCGCGCTCTTCGCCAGAAACCACGGCTTGCTATACCAAGGCAGGCTGCGCCGGTACCACGCGACCCAGTTCGCGAAAAACAGAATGTGGCGCGCCTCTTCCTGAATCACCGGCTCGAAGGTTTCGACGAGTTCTTCGGGAAAATATCCCGACTGCCGCGCCGCCTCGAAAAGACCGAACGCGAAGAAACTGTCGATGCACTCGCTGTAGCCCGTGAGCATCCACGCGCGCAGCGGATCGGCTGGCGCGGGATACGGCGGTTCCGGCGCGAGCGCGATGCCGTAAGCCTCGACCAGTTTCGACAACACCAGCTTGTGCCGCGCCTCCTCGCCGCCGTTCATGCGCAGCGCTTCGCGCAGTTGCGGATCGGCGACGGTGCCCGCATAGGTCGCCACGCGAATCGACGCGCGGCCTTCCGTCTGCACGGCGATATCCCAGATCGGCAGGGAGGTCACGCGTTTCAATGCGGCCGGATCCAGCTTCGGCCAGTCGATGACGGCGGGCTTGTACGGGTCGTGCGTCGTCAGCAGCATCTCGCAGAACATGCGCTTGTGCAGGTCCGAACCGATCGGAATCTTCCCCGTCGACCGGTACGTCCAGTTGCGCATCGCATGATCTGCTTCGACTGTGTTGAGCGTCTCGGACATATTCGAATATCGGCCGCCGATTGTGTGCGTCCTGCGGATTCTGGCATACGGAACGCTGACTCGCATCATCGCGCGCTTTTTTTCGCTAGTGCGAAATCTTCTCCAGCGCGAGATCCCGCGTTCTCGGACCCATCGAGCCGATCGCGGCCATCACGATCAACATCGCCGACGCGATGAAGACGAACACGCCCGTCGTGCCGAAGCCCTTCAGCACGCCCGCGATGATGAACGACGTGAAAATCGCCGAGAAACGGCTCCACGAATACACGAAACCGACCGCCCGCGCCCGGATGCTCGTCGGAAAAAGCTCGGTCTGGTAAGCGTGGTAGCTGTACGACATGATGTTCGCCGACAGCGTGAGGCCAACGCCCATCGCGATCAGAAAGGCCGCATCGCCCGACTGGCTGAAGGCGAGCCCGCACACGATATTGACCGCCGCCATCGCGACGATGGCCGTCTTGCGCTCGATCCGGTCCGCGATGGCGAGCCCGATGATCGGCCCGATGGGCGCGGCGATCGCGATGATGCTCGAATACATGAGGCTCGATGTCACGGTGATGCCCTGCTTGACGAGCAGCGTCGGCACCCAGTTCGCGAAACCGTAGAAGCCGACTGTCTGGAACACGTTGAAGATGATCATCATCAGCGCGCGCTTGCCGTACGGCGGCTTCCACATGTCGGCGAAGGAGCCGCGGCTGTGCGCGGTTTCCACGGCGGCCTCGGGCGCGGGCAGCGGTTTTCCGTATTCGCGCGCCACTTTTTCTTCGAGCGCGGTCATCACGCGGTCGGCTTCGGCGAGGCGCCCCTTCTGCGCGAGCCAGCGCGGGCTTTCCGGCAGCGTGCGGCGGATCCACCAGACGAAAAGCGCGCCATGAGCCCCGATGATCACGACCCAGCGCCAGCCGTCGATGCCGAACGGCGCGCGCGGCACCAGCAGATACGCGAGAAAAGCGACCACCGGGACGGCCATGAATCCGACCGCCTGCTCGCACGCGAACGCGCGCCCGCGAATGTGCCTGGGCGCAAGCTCGGAGATATAGGTGCCGATCGTCACCAGTTCCACGCCGATGCCCACGCCGGCGACGAAGCGCCAGAGGTTCAGGCCGGTCGCCGTGTGCTGGAACGCCATGATGAGGTTCGCGGCCGTGTACCACAGCAGCGAATACGTGAAGATCGCGCGGCGGCCGAAGCGGTCGGCGAGAAACCCGCAGGCGATCGTGCCGATGAACAGGCCCGCGAACAGCGACGCGATGAAGCTCGCGACGCCCGTCATGCCGAACAAACCCGTGGTGGTCGATGTCAGGATGCCGCTTTTGACGAGACCCGGCGCGACGTAACCGGAATACAGCAGGTCGTAGAGCTCGAAGAAGAATCCGAGACTCAGGAGCACGATGAGCGTCCATACGGAGCGCGTGGCCGGCAGCCGGTCGAGCCGGGCGGAAATGCTGCCGGCGGTGACGGGAAGCGCGTGTGCATGCGCCGCGTGGGGTGTGGCCATCGGATTGTCTCCTCTTTGGGCGGTGCGCGGCGCCGCTTCGGACGGCGCGGGACGCGGGGCGAGGGACGGATTTTAAACGGTTGGGTAATTGCGACGATCCCGACCGCCCTCAATACGGCTGAATCCCGTTCATCAGCAACGCCACGACGTGCCGGGCGAGCTGCTCCGAAGTCACCGCCCGATCCCCGACCGCGCGCCAGCGCGATGTCGCGAGCGGAAACACCGTCAGCCCGAACAGCGACGCGAACACGAGCGACGGCTCCAGCGCCGGATTCAGCTTGCCCTCCTTCTGCCAGCCGGCGATGCGCTCGATCGCGCGCTCCTTGTGCTCGTCGCCGAAGCGCTCGGCCATGCGCTGCCGCAGCAAACCGCCATCACTGATCATCTCGCGCACCCATAGCGCCGCGAACCACGGATATTTCTCGACCGTCGCGACGAGCGTCTCCACGAACGAGCGCAAGGTATCGACGGGTTCCGAATCCGGATCGTTGAACACGCGCGCAAGCTCGACGCGCAACGGCACGAACCGCTCGTCGATCAGCATGTCGAGCAGCTGATCGCGCGTCTTGAAGTAGTAATGGACCATCGCCGGAGTCACGCCCGCCTCTCGCGCGATCGCGCCGAGCGTCGTCTCGCCGATGCCCTGCCGCGCAAACAGCTCCAGCGCGATATCCAGCAATTGCGCCCGCGCCTGCTCGCCGTGCGCCCCGCTCGGCCGTCCGGGCCGCCGGCCCGGCTTCTTGCGCGGCGCGGGGTCCTCGGAGGCGCCCGCACCCGTGTTCAACACATCGTTTGCCATATCGGAATTTGACTAGACTTCGTGTGTCGTCTATATTAACTTTCGTGTTAATTAAATTCAATCCACGTGATTCGCGGCCCATCCGCCGGTCCTGAATCCGAACTTTTGCTCGCGGCGTCGCCCACGCCGTCTCAGCCGAAATGACATCTTTGCATCAAACCGCCATCGCGGGCGCGAAAGCGTCCGACGAAACCGGCGTCGCATCGAAACCGCCCGTCGGGCTGCTCTTCACGGCGCTGCTGCTCGTGATGCTGCTCGGCGCGCTCGATCAGACCATCGTGTCGACCGCGCTGCCGACCATCGTCGGCGATCTCGGCGGGCTCGAAAATCTCTCGTGGGTCGTCACGTCCTACCTGCTCAGCTCGACCATCGTCGTGCCGCTCTACGGCAAGTTCGGCGACCAGTTCGGCCGCAAGGTCGTGCTTCAGGCGTCGATCCTGATCTTTCTGGCCGGCTCGATCCTCTGCGGCGTCGCGCAGGACATGACGCAGCTGATCGCGCTGCGGGCGCTGCAAGGCCTCGGCGGCGGCGGGCTCATGGTCATCACGATGGCCGCCATCGCCGACGTCATCCCGCCCGCCGAGCGCGGCCGCTTCCAGGGCCTCTTCGGCGGCGTGTACGGCCTCGCGACGGTCGTAGGTCCCCTGCTCGGCGGCTTTCTCGTCGAGCACTTGTCGTGGCGCTGGATCTTCTACATCAACCTGCCGCTCGGCGTGATCGCGCTCGCCGTGATCCAGCTCGTGTTCAAGCCGCATACCGCGCACGTCGATCATCGCGTGGACTACATGGGCGCGGGCTTTCTCGCGGCCGCGCTCACTTGCATCATCCTTTTCACGAGCGAAGGCGGCACGCTCCTGCCGTGGACCTCGCCGCAGCTCTGGTGCACGCTCTTGCTCGGGCTCGTGTGCATCGGCGGCTTCGTCTACGAGGAACGGCTCGCCGCCGAGCCCATCATGCCGCTCTCGCTCTTCAGGGAACGCACCTTCGTGCTCGCCGGGCTGATCGGCTTCATCGTCGGCTGCGCGCTGTTCGGCGCCGTCACGTTTCTGCCGCTCTATCTGCAGGTGGTGAAAGGCTCGACGCCTTCCGGCGCCGGCCTGCAGATCACGCCGATGATGGGCGGCGTGCTGCTCTCGTCGATCGTGAGCGGGCGCGTCATCAGCAGGATCGGCAAGTATCGCTTCTTCCCGATCGCGGGCACGGCGCTCGTCACGGTCGCGATGCTGCTGCTCTCCACGCTCAGCCTCGACACCCCGCTCGCGGTCATGAACGTCTACATGGCGCTGCTCGGCCTCGGGCTCGGCATGGTGATGCAGGTGCTCGTGCTCGCGGTGCAGAACGTCGTCGAATTCCGGCTGATGGGCGTGGCAACGTCCAGCGCGACGCTCTTCCGCTCGATCGGCGGCTCGGTCGGCGTGGCGGCGTTCGGCGCGATCTTTTCAAACAGCCTGCGCTCGCGTCTCGAAGCGCTCATTCCACCCGGCACCGAGCTGCCGCAGACGCTCGGGCCGCAGGCGGTCGCGCACCTGCCGCCCGCGCTCCACGACGACTATCTGCACGCATTCGCGGGCTCGATGCACACGGTCTACCTCGTCGCCGCGTGCCTCGCCTTCATCGCGTTCGCGCTGTCGTGGTTCCTGAAAGACCATCCGCTGAAGAAGCGCTGAACGCGAGGAAAGGCTCTAAAGCCCCTGCTATCGGGGCTTTTACTAGCACCCGAAACATTTTGTCTTGGTAACCTTCTGCCGATTCTGCTCGGACACGATCCGCGGAATGCCATGCGCCGGCGCCCAACGACGCGCCGGACCACCGGATATGAGACCTTCCGGGCTGAACTGACCACCTTCTGGAGTTAAAACAGTGAAGAAACTGCTCGCGGCACTCACGATGTCCCTCCTCGCCGCCACGTCGCTCACCGCCGTCACGCCGGCGCTTGCGAAGGACTATTCGACGATCCGTTTCGGCGTCGACGCAAGCTATCCGCCGTTCGAATCGAAGGGCTCCGACGGCAAGCTGGTCGGTTTCGACATCGATCTCGGCAACGAGATCTGCGCGCGCCTGAAGGCGAAGTGCGTGTGGATCGAAAACGACTTCGACGGCATGATCCCGGCGCTCAAGGCGAAGAAATTCGACGGCGTCCTCTCGTCGATGTCGATGACCCCGCAACGCGCCGAGCAGATCGCCTTCTCGAGCAAGCTTTTCAACACGCCGACGCGCCTCGTCGCGAAGAAGGGCAGCAATATCCTGCCGACCCCCGAGAGCCTGAAGGGCAAGAACGTCGGCGTCGAACAGGGCACGATCCAGGAAACCTACGCGAAGACCTACTGGGCCGCGAAGGGCGTGACGGTCACGCCGTACCAGAACCAGGACCAGGTCTATGCCGACCTGATCTCGGGCCGTCTCGACGCCGCGCTGCAAGACGCCGTGCAGGCCGAACTCGGCTTCCTGAAGACGCCGCGCGGCGCGGGCTTCGACTTCGCCGGCCAGAACCTCGACGATCCGAAGACGCTCGGCAACGGCGCGGGCATCGGCCTGCGCAAGGAAGACACCGAGCTGAAGGCGAAGATCGACAAGGCGATTGCCGACATGATCAAGGACGGCACGTACAAGAAGATCGAGAAGAAGTATTTCGACTTCGACGTGTACGGCGGCTAACGCACGCCCAGGCCTGACGGCCTGACGAAACGGGCTCCGCGCTCAAGGGCGCGGAGCCCGTTTCCTTTTCGGACACCGGCTGCACGCGGGCCTTCGGCCTCCCGCCGCGCCGATTTCGGCTAAGATCGAACGTCCGGTAGGACGCCGACGGAAGGAGACGCCGCGGCGCCCGGCAATTTCCAGAGAGGCACGACCCGCGCATTCGAGTGCGCGCGACCAACATGCAAACCAGAACTCATCCCCTGATCTCGCCGACGCTCGGCACTTCCCGCACCATCACGAGCTTTCATTACGGCTCCGGCGGCGGCCAGAAAATCTATATCCAGTCCTCGCTGCACGCGGACGAACTGCCCGGCATGCTCGTCGCGTGGCGGCTGCGCCGTCATCTCGCCGAATTCGAAACGGCGGGCAAGCTGCGCGGCGAAGTGGTGATCGTGCCGGTGCCCAATCCGATCGGCCTGAACCAGAATCTTCACGGCAATCTGCTGGGGCGCTTCGAAACCAACAGCGGCGTCAACTTCAACCGCAATTTCTATGATCTCGCCGGGCTGATCGCGCCGCGCATCGAAGCGCGCCTCGGCGCCGAAAGCGACGCGAACCAACTCGCCGTGCGTGCCGCGATGAAAGAAGCGCTCGACGAGCAGACGCCGCACACCGAGCTCGAATCGCTGCGCCTCGCGCTGCAGAAGCTTTCCTATGACGCCGATGTCGTGCTCGACCTGCACTGCGATCTCGACGCCGCGCTGCATCTCTACACCAATCCGGAGATCTGGGACGAAGTCGAGCCGCTCGCGCGCTATCTCGACGCGAAGGCGTCGCTGCTCGCGCTGAATTCCGTCGGCAATCCGTTCGACGAGATTCACAGCTTCTGCTGGTCGGATCTGCGTCAGCGTTACGGCGAGCGTTTTCCGATCCCGAACGGCGGCATCTCGGTGACGGTCGAACTGCGCAGCCAGCACGACGTGTCCTACGAGCTCGCCGAGAAGGACGCGCAGGCGATCGTCAACTATCTGATCCACCGCGGCGTGATCGATGCCGCCGTGCCGGAACAACCGCCGCTCCAGTATCCGGCTACGCCGCTCGCGGGTGCCGAGCCGATCGTCGCTCCGGTGTCGGGCGTGCTCGTGTTCCGCGCGCAAGTGGGCGCGTTCATCGAGGCGGGCGCGCCGATCGCGGATGTGATCGATCCGATCGCCGACACCGTCACCACGCTCAAGTGCACGACGTCGGGCGTGATGTACGCGCGGCATATCACGCGCTTCGCGACCGCCGGGCTGGAAGTGGCGCGCATCGCGGGCGCGAAGGCTTACCGCACGGGGTCGTTGCTGTCGGCGTAAGCGCGTTTGTCAGAATGGCGCGAGGCCGCATTGCGCGGCCACGACGCGCCACGTTCCTCCAATGTCTCCCCACGTTCGCGTGTAGCGCAAGCTGCCCGCGAACGGCGCGCCCGCGAAGGTCCCGGAAATCGCGACGCGCGTGACCACGACGGCAAAGCCGCCATACATCCGCACGGTCTGATCCTCCACATCCAGCTTCTCGATGCGCTGCATGCCGTAGCGATGCCCGTTCAGATCGTCGGCCTTGGTCCAGACCTTGCCCGTCGCATCCACGAAGCTCAGGTCATCGGCCAATAGCGCGTCGAGCGCGTCCACGTCCGATGCCACCATCGCCTTCTTCAGGCGCTCTTCCAGTTCGCGGATTCCTGCTTCGTCCATGATTTTCCTCGCGGTGAGAGAACCGTGAGCATCGCATCGGACGGGCTGCATGCACAAGCGCCGGCATTTCGCCAGCCCTGTTGCACGCACGACACACCGCAAGCCGCTTGAAAGCACTGTCACATTTCTTTCTTCAGCGCTCGCTACATTTGCGCCCGTCGCAGCCACGCGCCGTCAGAGCGCGACGCACCAGACACCGTCGACAACCACACCGCGTATCAACTCACGGAGCTTGTTTTGAAGAAGAATCTCTTGGCGACCGCCGCGCTCGCCGCATTTGCCGCCCTCGCCGCCACCTCCGCTCAAGCGCAAAGCAGCGTCACGCTGTACGGCATCATCGACGCGGGTATCAGCTACGTCAACAACAGCACGCAAACGGCGACGCGCGCTGGCGATTCACTCGTCAAGTACGACGACGGCGTCGCGCAAGGCAGCCGTTGGGGCCTGAAGGGTTCGGAAGACCTCGGCGGCGGCCTGAAGGCGATCTTCACGTTGGAGAACGGCTTCAACAGCGGCACCGGCACGCTCGGCCAGGGCGGCGCGTTGTTCGGCCGTCAGGCATATGTCGGTCTCGCGAAGAACGACGTCGGCTCGCTGACCTTCGGTCGTCAGTACTCGTTCTCGACCGATTACCTCGGCAGCAACTACTCGATCGGCGGCCAGACGCTCGCGGGCAACTACGCGTACCACATGAACGACGTCGACCAGCTGACGTCGAGCCGCATCAACAACGCGGTCAAGTTCAGCAGCGCGAGCTTCTACGGCGTGACGTTCGGCGCGATGTATGGCTTCTCGAACCAGGCAGGCGCGTTCGCCGGCACGCCGAACACGACCGTCGGCACGACCACGACGGCAGGTTCGTCGCGTGCATACAGCTTCGGCCTGAACTACAAGGCAGGTCCGTTCGGCATCGGCGCGGCGTACACGGACATCCGCTACCCGGCAGCGGCATCGCCCGCATTCAGCACGGCCGTGGCGAACATCCAGACGATGGGCACGGCCAACGCCGGCAAGGATCTGCGCACGTTCGGCATCGGCGCGAACTACGCGTTCGGTGCCGCGACCGTGTTCGGCCTCTGGACCAACACGCTGTTCGAACCGATCAACGGCGCGAGCTCCAAGCTCAACGCGTTCGATATCGGCGGCAAGTACGCGTTCACGTCGGCGCTGTCGGCTGGACTCGGCTACTCGTACCTGAACATGACGGGCAACCAGACCGGCCACTGGAACCAGATCGACGCGAGCGTCGACTACGCGCTGTCGAAGCGCACCGACGTGTACGCGCTCGGTATCTACCAGAAGGCTTCGGGCTCGAACCGCGGCGTGGAGAACCAGGCATCGATCGGCTCCTCGTCGTCGAGCTACTTCGGCACCTCGGGCCTGGGCGAGAACGACCAGCTCGCGTTCCGCGTCGGCATCCGCCACAAGTTCTAAGCATCGGCTGCTGAGCTGAAATGCAATCGGGCCGCGTCGAGCGGCCCGATTTTTTTGCTTCGTGCGATGCCTTCGCGATGCCTTCGCGAGGTCTTGCCGATTCGTCCGCGCGCGAACAAAAACAGCGGCCGAAACCGCTGTTTTCGGATCTGGCGCACACCGCGCCTTATTCCGCCGTTTCGAGCAACGGATAGTCCGTGTAGCCCTTCGCGCCCGGCGCATAGAACGTCGATGTGTCCCAGTCGTTGAGGCCCGCATCGACCTCGAAGCGCCGCACGAGGTCCGCGTTCGCGATGAACGGCTTGCCCCACGCAACCGCGTCCGCATCGCCGCGCGCGATGATCGCTTCGGCGCTCGCCTTCGAGAAGCCTTCGTTGACGATGTACACGCCGCCGAACGCCTTCTTCAGTTGCGGCCCGAGGCTGTCCGCGGCTTCATGCTCGCGCGCCGCGATGAACGCGATCCCGCGGCGGCCGAGCTCCCGCGCCACATGGCCGAAGGTCGCGGCGCGATCGCTGTCGCCCATCGTGTGCGAATCCGCGCGCGGCGCGAGATGCACGCCGACACGATCCGCGCCCCACACGTCGATGCACTGATCGACGATTTCGAGCAGCAGACGCGCGCGGTTTTCGATCGAACCGCCGTAAGCGTCACTACGCTGGTTGGTGCTGTCCTGCAGGAACTGGTCGAGCAGATAGCCGTTCGCGCCGTGCACTTCCACGCCGTCGAAACCCGCGCGCTTCGCGTTCTCCGCGCCCTTGCGGAACGCAGCGACGACACCCGCGATTTCATCGAGCTCGAGCGCGCGAGGCGTCACGTACGGGCGTTGCGGACGCACGAGGCTCACGTGCCCGTCCGGGGCGATCGCGCTCGGCGCGACCGGCAGATCGCCATTCAGGAAGACCGGGTCCGAGACGCGGCCCACGTGCCACAGTTGCAGGAAGATCTTGCCGCCCGCCTCGTGCACGGCCTTCGTCACGAGCTTCCAGCCTTCGACTTGCTCGTCGGACCAGATGCCCGGGGTATCGGCATAGCCGACGCCTTGCGGCGTCACCGAGGTCGCCTCGCTGAGAATGAGACCGGCCGATGCGCGGTCCGCGTAATACTGCGCCATCAGCTCATTGGGCACGCGCTCGACGCCCGCGCGCTGACGGGTGAGCGGTGCCATGATGATGCGGTTCTTGAGCGTGAGTGCGCCAACCTTGAGCGGATCGAAGAGAGTCGACATGAATTGGTGTCCTAATGAAGTTGAAAGCAGACTTTCACCCTACGGCAAGCAGGCTCAAAGATTCCCGATGGAATCGCGGAATGCCTGAATGACCGCTTCGTCGCGCCTGAAAAACACCCACTGTCCAACGCGCTTCGTGGTGACGAGCCCGGCTTTGTGCAAGGTCGCGA
This sequence comes from Caballeronia sp. 11_S32, assembly GCF_056930355.1. NCBI lineage: Bacteria > Pseudomonadati > Pseudomonadota > Betaproteobacteria > Burkholderiales > Burkholderiaceae > Caballeronia > Caballeronia sp. 11_S32. The sequence continues at coordinate 388,267 of NZ_JBXOWH010000004.1, read as the reverse complement.
GATGCGCCGAAACGGTGGACTGCGACATGCCGCAGCGCCCATCGATCTGACCCGCGCAAACACCATGCGACAACGGCAGTTCCTGGTTAGGGAAATGCCGTTCCGGCTCCTTCAGCCATTCGAGAATCTCGCGGCGAAGGGGGTTGGCGAGGGCCTTGTGAATTGCGTCGATGTCCATTTCGTTGCTCGTGCGTCTGACGGACGGAACGTGGAAGCTTTCCGAATCGTCTTGTTGCGAAGTATATATCGGAGATTTCCGATATGCAAGCCCGGCAGCGAATGCGTCAACCCGCGACATGCCGCCGCGCCGCGCTGTCTGGTAATCTGCGCGGTTTCATCAGCCGCAAAAGAAACAACGAAACCTTTATGGATACTCCTTTCAACGAACGCGGCGTGACGCTCTCGCGCGCCGGCCTCTCGGCATCGGGGCAGATGATTCCGCTGCGCGATCTGCGCGCCGCGCGCGTCGTGATGATTCCGCGCCAGAAGCCGCTGCCCATCATCATTGCGCTGATCGGGCTCGTCGTGCTCGGCGCGGGCATCGTCAGCGGCTCGGGCGCGGCGCTCGTGCTCGGCGTGATGATCGTCGTGGTGGGATACCTGACGTGGATCACGCAGGACGTGATCTATCAGTTGATGGTCTCGACGCCCGACGGCGAGCGCGAAGTGCTCATCACGAAGGATCAGGCGTTCGCGGACAAAGTGGCCGAGCTCGTCGGCGAAGCGGTCGTGAAGCATGCGGCAGGCGCGGCGGCCAAACCGCAAGCGTGATCTTTATACGGCGTTGATATCGCGGCGCGCGACTTTATCGCCGCGTTTAGGTGCGCGGCGATAAAGTGGACACGTTGCCACTTCGGGCCGCCATCGGGCGGCTATCATCGATGTACCGCACATCCGACCTTTCTGTCCTTCCCCATGCACTCAACGGCGGCTCGCCCCGCCGCCGCGAAACGCACCACTGCCTCGCGTTCGATCTGACCGTGCCCGGCCTGAACTCCGCGCCCGCGCGCGAACTGCTCGCGCACGCTTTCGGCGCGCACGTGCGCGCACACGTCGTCGCGACGAACCGCCGCCGAGACTGCACGACACTCTACGTGGAAACGGACAGCGCGGACGTGAACGCGGTGATCGGCAAAATCACCGCGTGGTTTCCCAACGCAACGCTCGGCCGGGTGATTCGCATCACGCGGCGTTGAGCGCTCGACCGCCTCACGTCACCTGCAAGGTCTCGACGTGCCAGATTTCGCGCGCATACTCCGCGATCGTTCGATCCGACGAAAAGATGCCCATGCCCGCGACATTCTCGATCGCGCTCCGGGTCCACGCGTCCTTGTCGCGGAACTTGAGATCGACTTCGGTTTGCGTCTTGTCGAAGCTGTCGAAATCGGCGAGCACCATGTAGTGATCGCCCCAGTCCACGAGCGTATGGAAGATGTCGTAAAAGCGATGCGGCTCCTCCGGCGAGAAATGCCCGAGGCGGATCTGATCGAGCGCGATCTTCAGCTCCAGGTTCTCCTCGTAGATCTGCCGCGGCCGATAACCCGCCGCGCGCAGCGATTCGATCTCATCGGTCGTATTGCCGAAGATGAAGATATTCTCGCGCCCCACGGCATCGCAGATTTCGATGTTCGCGCCATCGAGCGTGCCGATGGTCAGCGCGCCGTTCAGCGCGAGCTTCATGTTGCCGGTGCCCGATGCCTCGGTGCCGGCCATTGAAATCTGCTCCGACAGATCCGCTGCCGGAATGATGAGCTCGGCCACCGAGACGCCGTAATTCGGAATGAAACCCACCTTCAGCCGGTCGCCCACGAGCGGGTCTGCGTTCACCTTCTTCGCGACATCGTTGATGAGCTTGATGATGTTCTTCGCCATCTTGTAGGCCGAAGCCGCCTTGCCCGCGAACATCACGACGCGCGGCGTCCAGTCCTTCTCCGGATTCTCGCGAATGCGGTTGTAGCGCACGATCACGTACAGGATGTTGAGCAGTTGCCGCTTGTATTCGTGGATGCGCTTCACCTGAAGATCGAACAGCGCATCAGGATTGATGATCGCGTTGGCCTCGCGCTTCGCGCGTTCCACCAGTCGAAGCTTGTTGGCGAACTTCGCGTCGTGAAAAGCCTTGCAGAACTCGGGATCGTCGCGCCATTCGCGCAGACGGCCGAGCTCGAAGAGATCGGTGCGCCAGCGCGGCCCGAGCCGCTTGTCGATCAGCGCGGACAGCGACGGGCTCGCCTGCGCGAGCCAGCGGCGCGGCGTGATGCCGTTCGTCACATTGGTGAAGCGCTCCGGATACATGCGCGCGAAGTCGGAGAAGATGTTCTGCACCATCAGTTGCGAGTGCAGCTTCGACACGCCGTTCACCTTGTGGCTCGCGACGATCGCGAGATGCGCCATGCGCACGCGGCGCTGGCCGTATTCATCGACGAGCGAGATGCGGCGAATCAGATCGACATCGCGGCCGAACTTCTCCGTGACCTGCTTGAGGAACTGCGCGTTGATCTCGAAGATGATCTCCAGATGCCGCGGCAACAGACGCGCGAGCATCTCGACGTCCCACGTTTCGAGCGCTTCGGGCATCAGCGTGTGGTTCGTGTAGGAGAACATCTGCTGCACGAGCTTCCACGCCTTGTCCCACGGAAGATGGTGCCGGTCGACGAGCAGACGCATCAGCTCGGGAATCGCGAGCACGGGGTGCGTATCGTTCAGATGCACCGCGACCTTCTCCGCGAGCCGGCCGAAATGCGTGTGCGTGCGCTGATAGCGGCGGATCAGATCCTGCATCGTCGCGGAGACGAAGAAGTACTCCTGGCGCAGACGCAATTCGCGGCCGGCCTGCGTCGAATCGTCGGGATACAGCAGACGCGAAACGTGCTCGGACGTGTTCTTCGCCTCCACCGCGCGGCGATAGTCGCCCTGGTTGAACGCGGACAGATCGAACTCGTCGGTTGCGCGCGCGGACCACAGGCGCAGCGTGTTCGTCGCGGTCGTGGCGAAGCCGGGGATGACCGTGTCGTACGCCATCGCGTTGACGTGCTCGGTGTCGATCCAGTCGGTGCGGTCCTCATGCTGCACGGTGCGGCCGCCGAAATGCACCGTATAGACCACCTCGGGCCGCGGAAACTCCCACGGATTGCCCGCGCGCAGCCAGTAATCGGGCATTTCGACCTGATTGCCGTCGACGATCGTCTGCCGGAACATCCCGTAGTCGTAACGGATGCCGTAGCCGAAGCCCGGCACGCCCACGGTCGCCATCGAATCGAGGAAACAGGCCGCGAGACGGCCAAGGCCGCCGTTGCCGAGCGCGGCGTCCGGCTCCAGCTCTTCGAGCGCCGCGAGATCCACGCCGAGCCCCGCGAGCGCATCGCGCACTTCGTCGTAGATGCCTAGCGCGAGCAGCGCATTGCTGAAGGTCCTGCCGATGAGAAACTCCATCGACAGGTAGTAGACGCGTTTCACGTCTTGTTCATATTGCAGCCGCGTGGTGCGCATCCAGCGTGCGACGAGGCGGTCGCGCACTGCGAGTTCAGCGGCATGGAGCCAGTCGCGCGGCTGCGCGGTGACCGAATCCTTGCCGACGCCGTACATCAGGCGGTTCGAGATGGAGCGCCTGAGCGCATCGACGGTGCTGTTGAGCTGGTCGAATTCCAGGTCGACGGATGTCATCGGAACCTCCGGTTTTTGCGACATATGCAACGACCACGAAAGCACGACGGGAGTTCAAATCGGACGCCCCAAAATGGCGCCTCGCTCCGGTCGGCGGGTGCGGCCGTGCCTGAACGTGCAGGTTACGCCAGTTTTATTTTTTTTGGTATGACAAGGCCGAAAGGGGCGAGGCCCGCGAATTGCTAAGTTGCGCCTGCGCCAAAGCCGCGAACCGCGCCGATTTGATTCGTCATCCTGATGTTTAACGCGCGAGTCAACGGCGCGGCGCACGCGCGGCGATCAGCACAAGCGCGGCAAGCGAGACAGCGAGCAGAATCAGCGCTAGCGCCGACGCGGGCAGATAGTAGCCGCGATTGACCTGCCCCACGACGACGATCGGCACCGTCGCGAAGCCCGGCGGATAGACGGTCAGCGTCGCGCCCAGTTCGCCGAGCGACAGCGCGAAGCCGAGCGCCAGGCTCGCGCGGATCGCGGGCACGAGTTGCGGCAACACCACGCGCGCAAGCACCATGCGCGGCGGCGCGCCGAGACTGGCGGCCGCTTCGCGCAGCGTCGTCAGCTCGGGACGTAACGCGGCCGCCGCGCACCGATAGCAGAACGGCAGCACGAGCGCGAGCTGCACGAGCACGACAATCGCGGCCGATCCCGACAGATCGAGCGGACGCTTGTGATACGCGATCAACACCGCGAGACCGAGCACGACGCTCGGCACGCCGCTGCCCATCATCGCGACGGCATCGACGAGCGCGCCGAGTCCGCGCCGGTCGTGACCTTCCAGCGCGAGCGCGAGCCACAGGCCGAGGGCCGTGCCGAGCATCGCGACGCCGAGGCCGACTTCGAGACTCGTCGTGACCGCATCGAGATCGCTCGATGAAAGCCGCGCGAACCAGCGCAGGCTGACGCCATCGGGAAAGATCGTTCCCGACCAGTGCGACGCGACGCTCGACAGCGCAACGACGGCCACCGGCAATACGAAAAGCCAGAAGCAGAGCAGCGCGACGAAGCCGGTGAACGCGATGCGAAGCAATGCGCCGGGCGTGAAGCGCGATGAAGCCGAAAGCTGCATGTCAGCGCCCTCCCGAGCGGCGGTCGACACGCCGATACAGCGCGTAGAGCGACAGCGACATCAGCAGCATCACGACCGATCCCGCCGCCGCAGTGGGCAGATCGAGATCTACGGTCGCGGCGCTGTAGATCGCGATCGGCAAGGTGATCAGATGCGCGCTGCCGAGCACGAGCAGAATGCCGAATTCGTTCAGCGTAAGCAGGAAGCACAGGATCGTGCCCGCCGCGATGCCTGGCCACGCGAGCGGCAAGACGACCTTCATGGCGACCATCCAGCCGTCGGCGCCGAGGCTCTTCGCCGCTTCGACGAGGCGCATGTCGAGGGTCGCGTACGACGCGAGCGTCGGGCGTACGACGAACGGCGCATAGAACACGACTTCCGCGAGAATCACGCCGCCGATGCCGAAGAGGAAATCGAGCGGCGCCGCATCGAGCGAAAAGAGCCGCTGCAGGCCGATGCTCACCGAGCCTTGCGAGCCATAGAGAAAGATCAGCGTGAACGCCACCAGAAACGACGGAAACGCGACGAACAACTCCAGGAAGCGCGTGAGCAGACGCGCGCCCGCGAACGGCCTGAAGAACAACATCGACGCGAGCGCGACGCCGAGCAGCGACGCGATGCCCGCGCTCGCGAAGAGGATGCCGAGCGTCGTGCCGATCATGCCGCGCGTTTCCGGATTGCCGAAGAACGCGGTGTACGCGTGCAGCGTGAAGCCGTGCGGCCCGGTCACGCTCAACATCACGAGCCGCGCGAGCGGATACACGACGAGCGGCCCGAGAACGCACACGAGAATGAAGAGCAGATGCCACTGCCCCTTGCGCTCGCGGCGCTTCGCCTCTTGCGCATGCGCGGCGAACTGCGCGGAGAGATCCGCATCGCTGATGCCGCCTTCGTTGCGCGCGACGCTGTCAGGAACGAACAAGGACGACATCGTCAGCCTCGAAGCGAAGTGAAACGCGCGTGCCTTTGTCGGGCATGCGTGAATGGCCGCGCTGCGTCGTCACGAGCACGGGCTCGCCGGGCAACGCATCGAGCGCGACGGAAATCGAAAGCGCCGCGCCATACCATTCGACGGACGCGATCGTGCCATGCAGCGGACCTTCGCCGAGCGGCACGATCATGAAGCGCTCGGGACGAATGCACGCGAGACGCTCGCGGTCGTCGTGCCGCGCATCGCCGACGGGATACACCACGCGCGGCGGCAGGAGATTCGCCGCGCCAAGATAGCGCGCGACGAACGCATCGTTGGGCGCGTCGTAGAGTTCGCGCGGCGCGCCGAGTTGCGCGATGCGGCCATCGCGCATCAGGAGCGTGCGATCGGAAAGCACGAGCGCGTCATCCTGATCGTGCGTCACGCAGACGATCGTCAGGTTCGGCAAGCGCTCATGCAGCGCCTTCAGTTCGCTGCGCACCGACGCGCGCAGGTTCGCATCGAGCGCGGACAGCGGTTCATCGAGCAGCAGCACATCCGGTTCGATGACGAGCGCGCGCGCCAGTGCGACGCGCTGCTGCATGCCGCCGGATAACTGCGCAGGCATGACGTGACCGGCATCGGCGAGCTGCACGAGCTTGAGCGCATCGGCGACGCGTCTTGCTATTTCGCTCGTCTTCAGCTTGCGCGCGCGCAGGCCGAACGCGACGTTATCGAATACGGAGAGATGCGGAAAGAGCGCATAGCTCTGGAACAGCAGCCCGAGATTGCGTTGATGCGGCGGCACGTGCGTGAGATCGCGGCCCGCGATGGAGAGCGTGCCCGCGAGCGCATCGGCCTTGACGAATCCCGCGATGAAGCGCAGCAGCGTGGTCTTGCCGCAGCCGCTTCGGCCGAGCACCGTCAGGAACTCGCCGCGATCGATGTGCAACGAAATATCGTCGAGCACGGTGCGCGCGCCGAAGCGCACCGAGAGACGATCGATGTGCACGCCCGGCGTGCAGTGAGCGCCGGGCGCTTCTTGAGGAACGGCGCTCACGTTACGACTTCGGCTTGACGACTTCGGTCTGCTTGCCCGAGTTGCCGATCACTTCGGTCTTCCAGCGCTCGGTCCAGCCTGCCTTCTTCTGCATGACGACGTTCCAGTCGACCGGAATCAGCTTCACGCCCGAGATCGCCTGCTTCACCGCATCGCCGTTCTTGCCGGCGAGCGGCACATCGGTGCGGCCCGGGATGCCGTAGATATCGGGCACCTTCGCCTGCACATCCGACGACATCAGATAGTCGATCAGCTTCTTGCCCGCCGCCTGATTCGGCCCGCCCTTGATGAGGCCGATAGCGTAGGGCAGCTGGAACGTGGTCGGCGCTTCGCCGGCCTTGTGCGAAAGGAAGAGCGGCTTGATCGAGAGGCCGCCGTTCGCGGCATCGTCGAGGTCCATTTGCAGGTCGCCGTTTGCGAAGGCGATCTCGTTACGCGAGAGCAGCACGTCGAGATAGCCCGTGCCCTTGGTGTGGAACTTCGCGCTTTGCTCGAGCGACTTGAGATATTCGAAGGCTTTGTCCTCGCCCATCAGCGCGGAGGTGAGGATGATGACGGCCATGCCGTCGCCGGCCGTTGCCGGATTCGAATACGCGATCTTGCCCGAGTAGTTCGGATGCAGCAGATCGGCGAACGTTTTCGGCGCTGTCTTCGTGACTTCCGGATTGATCGCGAACGAGAAGTAGTTGTTCACGAACGTGGCCCATGCGCCGTCTTGCGCTTTCGCGATCGCGGGCACGTTCTTGTAGTTCACGCTCTGATACGGCTGCAGGAGGCCGCCTTGCTGCGCTTGCTGAATGAACGGCGGCAACGTGACGAGCACATCCGCTTTGGGCGAATCCTTTTCGACGGTCGCGCGGTTCACGACTTCGCCGCTGCCCGCGGTGACGATGTTGACCTTCACCCCTTCTTTCTTTTCGAATGCGGGAAGCACGTCCTTGTAGAGATTCTCGAGGCCGTCGGCGGTGTAGAGGACGACGGCGTCGGCGGCGTGCACGGGCATCGCGGCAAGGATCGTGAAAGCGGCGGCGAACGCCGGCAGCACGTTGCGCGCGAGGCGGAAATCGCGGGTCATGGTGAACTCTCGTTTTTTGGGGATGGTGGATGGTCGGGCGCGACCTTCCGACCCGAAGGATTGCAGAGATCTGTGACATCGACGTGAAGGCGCCACAGTGCGCCACGTATCTGCACATTTCGCCAAATGGGAGGGCTTTTGTTTTGCTTGCTTTTGTTTTGCTTGCTTTTGTTTTGCTTGCTTTTGTTTTGCTTGCTTTTGTTTTGCTTGCTTTTGTTTTGCTTGCTTGGGCTTCTATGAAATCCTGGTTTCGTGTCGGTCTATTTGCTCTGCCCCTGTGCGGGGCGGCAGTCACTTTCTTTGCTGCTGCAAAGAAAGTAACCAAAGAAACAGCTATCCCCATCCAAAGTACTTCACACCGGCCCCGGCACAGAAGATCGTATGTGGTCCGGCAGTAGCCAGTGCCCTCACAAAACTCTCCGGGCTTGGATCGCGCACGGTCTGACACATCGCGCCGCTTAACCAACTGGTTCAGCACCAAATAGCTCCGGCACAGCGCTACGCGCTGCCGATGGGTTTGCAAGGGAAACCAGCGGTGGGCGAATGCGGAGAGATAGAAGCATTAGCAAGGAAGTGTGCGGCGCCCCGATTGACCGGTCGGCCGCGAAGCGGGCTGGAGCTAAATCGCGCCTTACCAGTCAGTTAAACGGTGCGATGTGGCAGACCGTGCGCGATCCAAGCCCGGTTAGGCCTTTGAGGGCACTCGCTACTGCCGGACCACATACCATCTTCTGTGCCGGGGCCGGCCTGAAGCACTTTGGATGGGACAAGCTGTTTCTTTGGTTACTTTCTTTGCAGCAGCAAAGAAAGTGACTGCCGCCCCGCACAGGGGCAGAGCAAATAGACCAACGCGAAAACAGGATTTCATAGAAGTCCAAGCAAGCAAACAAGCAAACAACTAAGCCACAAGCAACTCCGGCCCCCGAGAAGCAATAACCCGCCGAATACCCTTATCAGGCGCAGCCTCGGTAACAAGATACCGCACCAACTCGAACCCTCGAATCCTCACCGGCGTAACCAAACCAAACTTCGACCGATCAGCAACAACGACAGCACAACCCGCGGAAGCAATCATCCCCCCGCGCACTTCGGCGGCGAGCCGCGAATAATCCGTTAGATGCCCATCGACAGTAATCCCCCCCGCCCCAATGAAAGCAAAATCCGCGTGATACTGCGAAAGCTGCTGGATCGTATCCAGCCCGAACGTCGCGTCTTCGAGGTCCGCGATCTCACCGCCAAGCAACGTAACGCGATTGCCATTGCGCCGTGCAAGCAGCATCGCAATACGCCAGTCATTGGTATAGACCGTCAGCCGATGCCGCTGTGCTAGCGCACGCGCCACCGCCTGCGTCGTGCTCCCCGAATCGATGATGAGCGAAGCCCCATCCGGCACGAACGCCGCCGCGCGCACACCGATAGCATGCTTCGCCGCCGCGTTCTCCCCTTCGCGCACATCGACATGCGGCTCACGACGATCGACCGACAGCGCGCCGCCATGCGTCGTCGTCACGAGGCCGCGTTCAGCAAGCGTGTTCAGATCGCGCCGCACGGTCTCGCGCGACACGGACAGCGCGCGCACGAGATCGGCCACCGCGAGCGCGCCATGCTTGTCCAGCTCGGAAAGGATGTACTGGTGACGTTGTTCGGCGAGCATCGGTCGATCAAGGAAAATGGAAGCAAGGCGGCGTGTGGAGTTTAGCGGCCTTATGTGGCATTTCCTTGGCAAGCGCAACGCGTCAAGCCATATCGCGCAACGCATTCTTTCCGCCGCGTGCGCAATCGAAGAGCGCGCGTCCGCTAGACTCTTTCGCTCCGCTCGAGCTTCGAAAAAGGCATCCGATGTACAAGAAAGGCGTGGTGATCGAAATTCAGTTTCCCCCCGAACGTTTGAACGACGCAGCGGGCGATCCTTACTGGATCGATCTCACACTCGACGAAGCAAAGCGCTTGCATGCGCAGCTATCGCGGCGCTTCGCGAGCGATGCCCGCGCGAACCAGCCGCTCGACACCTTCACGATCGAATGAGGCGTCCCGACCGGCGAGTGCACGGTTAGACAAGACGAACCCGCGTCATCGGACCGATACTGCGGCATCTCCTCTCGCCACATGCCTCACATGGTTTCGATTCTCGCCGCGCCCGTCTTCGTGTTCCTCTGGTCGACAGGGTTCATCGTCGCGCGGGCGATCACGCCCTACGTCGACCCGAATCTGTATCTGCTCGCGCGCTTTGCCGGCACGACGCTGCTGTTTTTCGCGATCGCCGCCATCACGCGCACGCCGTGGCCCAGGGGCCGCGACATCGGCCGGCATTTGTTCGCCGGCGCGCTCCTTCAAGGCGTCTATCTCGGCGCGGGCTACTGGGCCGTCGCTCAAGGGCTCGGCGCGGGCATCATGGCGCTGCTCGGCGCGCTCCAGCCGCTTCTTACCGCCGCCGTGGCCGCGCGGCTCTTCGGTGAACGGCTCTCGCCGCGCGCATGGAGCGGGCTCGTGCTCGGCCTCGTCGGCGTGGCGCTCGTGCTCGCGCCGAAGATCGCCGCGAGCGGCGCGCATATCGGTCACGCGCCGAACGGACACGCGCCGCAATGGCTCGTCGTGACGATCGCGGTGCTCGCCGTCGTCGCGATCACGGCGGGCACGCTCTATCAGAAGACCTCGCTCGCGCACGCCGATATCCGCAGCGCCAGCGCGCTGCAGAACGCCGGCGCGGCGATCGTCGCGCTGATACTCGTACTCGCGCTCGACGAACATCGCTTCATTGCATCGACGACGACGTGGCTCGCGCTCGCATGGGGCATCCTGATGCTGTCGGGCGTCGCGACGACGCTGCTCGTGTGGATGGTCCGCCGTGGCGACGCATCGCGCGCCACCGCCCTGCTGTTTCTCGCGCCGCCGCTCGCCGCGCTCGAAAGCTATGTCGCGTTCGGCGAAACGCTCGACGCGGTGCAGCTGGCGGGCTTTGCGGTCGCGCTCGCAGGCGTGCTGCTCGCGCGCGCGAAATAGAAAACGCGAGAAGCAGCACGTCGACGGAAACTCAGTCGGCCGTCTCCGCGCCCGCCGGAATGTGCTCGCGCACCGCCTTGCCAGGACCCGGCGACCACGCCGGCCGCGTCTTCCTGCCCGTATCGACGACGACGACGTAATGCCCCGCCCACGGCGTCGTCTTGCGCGTGGCCTTCAGGACCCACATCGACTGGCCTTCAGCGACGCGCGCCTCGTATTGCGCATCGATGATGCCGTGGTGATCGAAGAACGTATTCAGCGTCGACGGGATGCGCACGCAGCCCTTCGAATGCCGCATGCCGAGCAGGGGCTCGAGCTTCTCGGGATCGGTGGCATGCATCTGGAAACGCATCGGCGATTTGCCGCCCTTGCCCCAGCCGCGCTCGCCGTCGGCCCAGCCGAAATCGTAGATGCGCATGTCGCGCGCGCCATAGCCACGGATGTTGAACTCGTTCAACGTGCCCTCGGCGCGGAAGTCCATGTTGCCCGGCACGTGCTGGAACACGCCGAGCGGCGTGACGAAATGATCGAAAGTGCCGGGACGCCCCGTCGAGACCGGCGACGCGCCGATCATCGACCATGCATCGCCCGCCTTCGCGCGGAAGTAGACGAAGATCGCCTGCACGTTCGCGCTGCGATCGACCATCACGACGAACTCGTTGGCGAGATCGCCGCGGCCGTCTTCATCGAGCACGTGTTGCAACAGGCGGCCATAGGCCTGCTGGTCCGCGACAGGCACCGTCAGCCGCCTGTCCACTTCCTTCGCGTACGTCTGCCGCATTGCGAATGCGCCCGTCGGCGGCATGCCGGTGCGCTGCGCGAAATTCGGCTCCGGTGGCTCCTGCGGCAAGGGCACTTCGGGCGCCTGCGCTTCCGACGCGGCACTCGCGGCACTCGCGGCACTCGCGGCCGATGCCGCACTTGCCGCCGAGGCGGCGGAAGCCTCGGAAGCCGCCGACGCGCCCGCAGCCCCCGACGCCGCTGGCGCGGGCATCGGCACGGGCATGGCGGGAAGCGCGCGCGCGGGTACGCTCGCGCCCTGCGCAATGCCGGCGCTCTGCGGCATCGGCGGAACGGGCGTGCGGGGCGCCAGAGGCGCGACGGGCCGCGCCGTCACATGGCCCTGCGCCGACGTTCCCGATGCCCCCGACGCCGCCTGCTGCGCGTGCGCCGCCGTCGCAATCGAAAGAAGCGCGCCAGCCGCTGCGCTCACGAAAAACCTCGCGCCGAACGGCGTCTTGTTCTTGCCTGCCTGCTGCATCGATTCGAATGATCCCCTTTGCCTTCGGCCCGCGGACGATCCACTGGATCGACCGGTTCGAGCGGCGCATGCGCGAAGCCGCGGCGCGCATCGACAAAAAAGCCGGTGCGCACGAGACACCGGCTTCGCCGCTACATAACGTTCGTCAGGGGAGGCTCAGCAAAGTTCATTCCGGGCGCGCGCGACGAGGCTCGCGCCGGAGATTCGTCAATGCAGGCGGGTGGACGCGTCGCCGGAAGCCGAGGCGCGGGCGCGCAAGGGCAAGTCGCGAAACCGCTGATGGCAGAGCCGTTGCGCGATCGCCTCACCGATGTAGGGCACGTCGGTCGCGAGCTTCGCGGTCGCATAGGCCTCGGCGGTGCCCGCGCCGTGGACCTCGATGTCGCTCGCATAGCCGCCGAGCTCGTGTTCGAGAAAACGCCGCACGTCGCGCGCGGCGCAGCGCTGGGGAAGATTCCAGACGAGCAGGTTCATCGCCGCCACCTTCTTGCGCGCACGCGCACGGGCGCACGGCGCGGCCCGGCCATCATGCGCGCCGCGAGCGTACCGACAACGAACAGGGACACATAAACGAACATCATCGCAACTCCACGGCCAATTTCGAGATAGCTCCATACTAATCCCGTAGACCGCGCGCGTGCCGCGACATTCCGCCTTTTTCAATAGATGTTCTAAATCGGACGGATGCGGGGAACCAATCGTCAGAAGCCGCTGCACGTCATGCTGGAAAGATTCGGATACCGATTGGGCCAGTCGCCCGCCATCGCGGTCTGCGCGTCTTTGAGGGTGATATCGCCGGTGCAGACGCAGCGCTTCAGATAGACCGCGAGCCGCTCCTTGCGGCGCTGGCCCGCGCGGCCTTCCCAGCGGCGCAGATCGAGATTCGCGGGCGAGTTGGGCGAGCCGCCGAGCAGCACCGGCATGCGGTGATCGAGCGCGTATTCCGCCGCGAACGATGCGTCGATGCTGCGCTGCTTCAAGAGCCGCTCTTTCTGGCGCATCTGGATTTCGAAGGACGGCAGCACGCGATCCACGTAGCCCGGCACGCAGATCGTATCGATGATGGTTGTCTGCGTGACGCGCGCATCGAGCCATTCGGCGCGTTGCGCGCACGACGTGCCCGGCATGAACGCGAACACCGCGCAGCAGCACGCCAGCACCGCGCGCGCGGTCCGGCCGGTGCGGCCCGCGCCTGGCTTCGGTTCCTCGATGAACCCGTTGTCCCTTCGACTCATTCCTCTATGCGCCATCCATCGCGGCCGCGATCGCCGCATGTTTTCGAGATGATCGGAGGTTCAATTAAAACACACGAATCGCGCGTTGCACGCGAAGCGTCGATCGCGCGTGTCGAAGCGCGTCGGGACGACGCATCGGATGGTAAGGAGCGTTACGCGACACGGCCCGCGAGCGCCGCGTCGAGCGCGGCATCGAGCGCTTGTTCCGCCGCGGCGAATGCCGCGAACGATGCCGCGATGCGCGCGTCGTCCTCGCCGTTGCGGTCCTCGTCGATTGCGTGCTCGCAGTCGCGCTGCAACGCGACGCACGCGCGCACGAACGGCGCCGCCCCGATCACCGCCGCAGCGCCCTTCATGCGATGCGCGATGTCGCGCAGGCGCGCGTGATCGCAGTCGCCGAATGCGGCGTGCGCGTCGGCGAGATCTTGCGCGTTGGCAGCCTTCAACGTGTCGACGAGCGCGCCGGCCTGCTCGCCGAAGCCCGCAAGCAACGCGCGGTCGAACAGTGGCGTTTCGGCTTCGGCTTCGGCTTCGGCTTCGGCTTCGGCTTCGGCTTCGGCTTCGGCTTCGGCTTCGGCTTCGGCTTCGGCTTCGGCTTCGGGCGACTGCGTGCGCGGCGGCGGCGCACCGGCGGACACGTCCCGGTCGAGCGTGGCGGCGAACAACGCGTCGCGCAAATCGTCGAGACCGAGCGGCTTCACGAGACACGCGGTCATGCCCGACGCGATCGCCCGCGCCGCCGCCTCGGGTTGCGCGTTCGCGGTCAGGCCGACGATCGGCACGGCGCGCTTCGCCGGATCGTCCGACGCGTCCCGTGCTTCTTCGTCGCGGATCGCCCGCGCCAGCTCCTCGCCGCTCATTTCGGGCATCGAGCAGTCGGTGAGAATGACGTCGAACGCACGCGGCCCGGCGCGCCAGCGCGCGAGCGCGCTCTTGCCGTCGACGGCCAGTTGCGCGGTGCCGCCGAGCAGCCTGATCTGCCCGTCGAGCACGATACGGTTGGCCGGATGATCGTCTACGACGAGCACGGACAGGCCCGCGAGCGACCCGGCGGCCGCGCTCGCCGCCGCGGGCCGCGCATCGGCGGGCGGCGCGACGGCATCCGCGACGGAAAAATCGATCCGCACCGTGAAGCGCGTGCCGCGCCCCGGTTCGCTCGACAAATCGATTGCGCCGCCCATCATCGTGACGAGCCGCTTGCTGATGGTGAGTCCGAGTCCGGTGCCGCCGTAGTGGCGCGCGCGGCCTTCGTGCGCCTGCACGAAAGGCGTGAAGAGCATGGCCTGCTTTTCCGGCGCGATGCCGATGCCCGTGTCCGATACCGCGAGCGTCACCGCGCGCCTGCCCTCGCGCGGCGGCGCGACGCCATACTCGAGCGTGACCGCGCCGATCTCGGTGAACTTGATCGCGTTCGACAGCAGATTGCCGACGACCTGCCGCAAGCGCTGGCCATCGGCGAGGATCCAGGCCGGAGCGCCATCGGACAGACGCTTCACGACGAGCCCGACGCCCTTCGCGCGCGCGGCGGGCTCGTAGATGGCCGCGACGCCCGCAATCCACGCATCGATCTCGAGCGGCGCCGGCGCGAGCACGAGCCGCTCGGCCTCGATCTTCGCGACATCGAGCAGGTCGTCGATCATGCCGAGCAGATCGAGCGCGGCGCGGTGCGCGGTCGAGAGGGCGCGCTCGGTCGCGGCGCGTTCTCCGGGCGCGCGCAATTCCATTTCGAGCAGACCGAGCACGGCGTTCATCGGCGTGCGGATTTCGTGGCTCATCGTCGCGAGGAAGGTCGATTTCGCGCGGTTCGCCGTTTCGGCCTCTTCCTTCGCGGCGCGCATCGCGTTTTCGGCCGCGATCCGGCGCGCGATCTGCACGCGCAGCGTCAGCGCCCAGCCCGCGAGCACGAACAGGAACGCGGCGCCGAGCAACGCGCCGAGCTCGACCTGCGGGCGGCGGCGCTCCCACAGCATCTCGGGATGTTCGGAGAGCTGCCAGCGCGCGCGGATCGCCTCCAGTTCCGGCGGCGGCAGACTCGCGATCGCGCGATCGACGATGCCGCGCAGCACCGGCTCATTGGCCGCGACGATGAGACCGTACGGCACCGGCTGCGTCGACAGCACGCCGCTCAGCACGAGCTTGCCGCGATACGGATTGCCCACCGCGTAGTTCGCGAGGGCCAGATCCACGATGGTGGCATCGGCCTCGCCTTTGGCCACGGCGCGGAACTGTCCTTCGAAGGCACGCGTGGGGACGAACCGCGCCCCCGGCGCATGCTTCGTCAGGAGATCGTGCAGCAGCGAAGCGTTCGGCAGCGCGATCCGCTTGCCCGCGAGCGCGGCGGCATCGCGCAGCGGCGGCTGACCGGCCGCGGTCACGATCCCAAGAATGCCTTCCCCGGTCGGCACGGTGGCGACGCCGCCGGGCATGGCCGACGCATCGCCCACGCCGTACGGCAGAATCGCCGACGCGCCGCTTTGCAGGTCGGCTTTCAACTGCTCCGTGGTATCGCGCACGCGGGCCTCGAAGCGCAAACCCGTGACGCGCGCGATCGCATCGAGAAAATCGACCGCGGCGCCTGCCGGCCGGCCGCGCGAATCGCGGAACGTCAGCGGCGCGCCCTGCGCGAGCATCGAATAGCGCACCACGGGATGCGCGCGGACCCATGCGCGCTCTTCGGCGGTCAGCTCGATCTGCTTCTCCAGCGTGACCACGGACGCGCCCGGATTCCAGCGCGCACGCTCGACGAGAATGAATGCCGGCGGCAGCGCGGCGAGCGCATCGTCCACCCGTTTGCGCAGCGCGCGCGCGTCCGGCCGGTTCGCCGCGAACGCGAAGCGGTAGCCGTCTTCGTCGAAGGCCGCGACGCCGGTGATGGTCAGATTCGGCAGATCGAAATGCGTGATCGTGTAGGCGGCGGCGGTCATGTCGCCGACGAAGGCATCGGCATCGCCGAGCGATACGGCGAGCAACGCGCCGATCAGATCGGCATGGGCGGCCGGCTGCATCGACGGATACGCGGACTTCAAACGCGCCGGCGAGGTTTGCGCATCGACATAGGCAAGCCGATGCGTCGGTGCGCGCTTTTCGAGCGGCTCGACGAAGACCTGCTTGATGGGCAGATACGGACGGCTGTAGTCGAGCGCGGCGCCGCCGTCCTCGCCGGTCGCGCCCGTGGCCATGTCGATTTCGCCGCGGATGAGCGCCGCGACGAGCGCGGCGCGGCTCGGATAAAGGCGCCAGTGCGCTTCGGCATCGAGCGCGCCGGCGACAGCCTGCGCATAGTCGACCGATATGCCGCGCGGTTCCGGCAGGCGCTGACCGCGTTCATGGGCCATGTCGAGCGGCGGCGTCATGCCCGGCACCGCGCCGATCACGATGCGCCCTTGCGCGTGCGCCGCCGTCGCGCACAGCACGCCTATCAGGATAAAGGCCACGCGCGCCGCGCACGCGCGCCATCGCGCGAGCCCGAACGGCACGGTGTCGCCACGATGTCTCGCACGATTGAACAAGCCGCACTCCTCTAAAACGTGCGGCTAGTGTCTCAAAAAGGCCAGAGTGCGTATATATGGCCGCGCGTGCCGTGGCTGCGTATCGTTACAACACGTGAAACGCCGCGCGCCGTCCTCTAAATCAGGCCGGCACCGACTCCGCCTTTTGCGCGCGCGACCACACGCGATGCTTGCTCATCGCTTCGATGAACGCCTTCAGCACCTGCTTGACGTCGCTGCCCACCGCGATGCCTTCCTCGCCGTTCGGCAGATGCGCGGCCGCGAGCACGTCCTCGCCATCGCCGATCGCGCCGATCGCCTTCAGGTGCTTGAACGCTTCGAGCACGAAGTGGCGCGCGTCGCCGGATTCGGACAGCAACTTCGCGCTGTCCTTGCCGCCCGCGACGATCACGCCGTCGAACATGACCGACGGCATGCCGAGAATGGTCGCATCGGCCTCGATGCCTTGCGCGGGCGAGCCGAGCACCGGGGAGATCACCTTCGCGTGCGCGCCTTCGGCCTTGAGCGCGTCCTGCACGGCCTTGATGCTCGCGGCATCGGCGCCCTGCGCGGCGAGGATCGCGACCTTGCGCGTCTTGATCGAAGGCTTCGTCTTCGCGACGATCGACAACGCTGGCGATTCCCGCACCGACGACTTGCCGAGCTCGTCCGCGCCCGCGCTCTGCTTCGGCGCGGGCAGGCCGAGATTCGCGGCGACGCGCGCGGCGAGGGTTTCGTCGATATTGGCGAGGATGCCGAGTTGGCGCTCGCGGATATTCTTGCGTTCCACCTTGCTCAACTCGAACGAATACGCGCCGACGATGTGATCCTTTTCCGGATCGGTCATGCTGTTCCAGAAGAGCGTCGCCTGCGAGTAGTGGTCCTGGAACGACGGGCTGCGCACGCGGATCTTCGAGCCTTCGACGCGCTGCGTGTAGCTTTCGAAGCCACCGCCCGACGCGGCCGGACCGGTTTCCTTCGGCCAGCCGCCGTCGATGGAATTCGGCTCGTAGGACGCCTGCCCCTTGTCGATGGTCTGGCGATGCATCGCGTCGCGCTGGCCGTTGTGCAGCGGCGCGAGCGGACGGTTGATCGGGATTTCGTGGAAATTCGGGCCGCCGAGACGGCTGATCTGCGTATCGGTGTAGGAGAAAAGACGCCCTTGCAGGAGCGGATCGTTGGTGAAGTCGATGCCCGGCACGATATGCCCTGGACAGAACGCGACCTGCTCCGTCTCCGCGAAGAAGTTGTCGGGATTGCGATTCAACGTCAGCTTGCCGATCATCTTGAGCGGCACGAGTTCTTCGGGAATGATCTTGGTGGGGTCGAGCAGATCGAAGTCGAACTTGTGCTCATCCTCTTCCTCGACCATCTGCACGCCGAGTTCCCACTCGGGATAGTCGCCGTTGTCTATCGCTTCCCACAAATCCCGGCGATGGAAGTCCGGGTCCTTGCCCGCGAGTTTCTGTGCTTCGTCCCACAGCAGCGACGCCGAACCGATCGTCGGCCGCCAGTGGAACTTGACGAAGCGGCCTTTGCCCTCTGCATTGATGAAGCGGAAGGTATGGATGCCGAAACCTTCCATCGTGCGCAGGCTTCGGGGAATAGCGCGGTCGGACATGGTCCAGAGCACCATGTGCGCGGATTCCGGCACGAGCGAGACGAAGTCCCAGAAGGTATCGTGCGCGGAGCCGCCTTGCGGCATTTCGTTGTGCGGCTCGGGCTTCACGGCGTGGACGAAGTCGGGGAACTTGATCGCATCCTGGATGAAGAACACGGGCATGTTGTTGCCGACGAGATCGAAGTTGCCTTCCTCGGTGTAGAACTTGACGGCGAAGCCGCGCACGTCGCGCACGGTATCGGCGGAGCCGCGCGAGCCTTGCACGGTCGAGAAGCGCACGTAGACGGGTGTTTCCTTCGACGGCTCTTGCAGGAACGCGGCCTTGGTCAGATCGGCTTGCGATTCGTAGACCTTGAAGACGCCGTGCGCCGCCGAGCCGCGCGCGTGGACGATGCGTTCGGGAATGCGCTCGTGGTCGAAGTGCGTGATTTTTTCACGCATGATGAAGTCTTCGAGCAGCGACGGGCCGCGCTCGCCGGCGCGCAGGGTGTTCTGGTTATCGGCGATCTTGACGCCCTGATTCGTCGTGAGGGCCTGATTGGTGGCGTCGGTGCGGAAGGTTTCGAGAGCTTCGGTTTTCTTGTTGGTATTGCTCTGCGAGGGGGTGCGCGCGACGCCGTTCGCGGGTTGCTGCTTTTTTGTCGCCATTTTGAGGGGAACTCCGGTTGGGGTGAGGTTTTGCGCTCACTGCCGCAATTGATGTTCCCACTGTTGGGGTGCTTGCGCTTTTCGGTTTTTTCGCCGGATCCCGTGTTCGTGTTGGTCTATTGGTGTTGTCCTTGAGTTAGGTCTTCCCGGGCGCTCGCGCTTTCGCGAAATCCTGTTTTCGCGTCGGTCTATTGGCTCTGCCCCTATGCGGGGCGGCAGTCACTTTCTTTGCTGCTGCAAAGAAAGTAACCAAAGAAACAGCTATCCCCATCCAAAGTGCTTCATGCCGGCCCCGGCACAGAAGATGGTATGTGGTCCGGCAGTAGCGAGTGCCCTCAAAGGCCTAATCGGGCTTGGATCGCGCACGGTCTGACTAGTTAGGAGTGTAAGGGCGCTGGTTCAGCACCAAATAGCTCCGGCACAGCGCTACGCGCTGCCGTTGGGTTTGCAAGGGAAACCAACGGTGGGGCGAATGCCAAGAGATAGAAGCGTTAGCAAATAGGCGCGCGCGGACCCGATTTACCGGTCGGCCGCGAAGCGGGCCGGAGCTATTTCGCGCCTTACCACTTAGTTGTGCGGTGCGATGTGGCAGACCGTGCGCGATCCAAGCCCGGTATGGCCTATGAGGGCACTCGCTACTGCCGGACCACAGCCGATCTTCTGTGCCGGGGCCGGCCTGAAGCACTTTGGATGGGACAAGCTGTTTCTTTGGTTACTTTCTTTGCAGCAGCAAAGAAAGTGACTGCCGCCCCGCATAGGGGCAACGCTAATAAACCAAAGACACAACGGGATCCGGCGAAAAAAAAAACGCGCGAGCGAACAAACACCCGCGCCTGCGCCAGAAAAAACCCCAAAAAAGACCAAACGCCGTCAGGCGCCATCCACCGGCGATAAAGCCCCCAACTTCACCGCCGTAGTCCTCTGCAAAGTAATGATCCGGCTCATAGCCGCATGATTCGACGTTGCCTCGTCGTACATCTTCGCGAGATCGGCCTTGAGCTGCGTCCTCGACCCGCCGTCGAGATACACCATATGCCCCGACGGATAGAACGTCGCCGACAGATTCTGCCTCACGGTCTTGTCGATCAGCGGCATCTGCTGCAAATCGATGATCGTCTGATAGAACGGCGTCACGAAGTCATACATCCCGTTCGCGGCGAGCACCTTCAGATCCACGTTCAACGCCATCACCGCGGCGAGGTCTCCCGCCGTGTAAAGAATGATGTTGCCCTTCGAATCGACGCCTTTCTGCGCGCCCGTCGGGTCCGTATGCTTGAAGTCCCAGTTGAGGAACGCCTGATCGTTCAGATCCGTGAACGAAGAAGTCGACGTGAACTTCAACTGCTCGTTCAGATAGCTGTTCCACATCGTCGTGTAGACGCCGCTCACCGCGGTCATCGTCGGATCGTTGCCGCCCGAGTTCGGGTCGATCTTCCCCGCGATGCCCGTCGAGATCGCCGTCACGCGGCCATCGTAGGCGCCGAGCGATTCGCCCTTCGACTTCAGCAGCGTCGTCAGGAAAAGCGAGTTGCCCCGGCTGTCGTAAGCCGCGATATCGAGACTCCACGCGAGCAATGTCGCCTTGTCGATGCCCGTGTATTCGGAAAGCTTCTCGACGACTTCATCGTCGGTCTGCGGAAACTTGCGCAGCGCGTTCAGATAGTCCGTACGGGAAAATTCCGCGACTTCCTCGGCAAAGTTCAGCAGGCTGGTCGGCGTCGGATGCACGCCGAGCTTCTTGTGATACCACGCGTCTGCGGCGGCGGTCGGCAGCGCGCCGACAGGATTGCCCGCCTGACGGTAATCCAGAATGGACGATTGCAGCGTCACGCCGTTCAGGTCGATGCCATCCTCGTGCAGCTTGTACGCGAGCACACAACTGCGCGCCGTGCCGTACGACTCGCCGAACAGGAACTTGGGCGAATTCCACCGATTGTTCTTCGTCAGATAGCGCTTGATGAACTGCGCGATCGAGCCCGCGTCCTGATCGACACCCCAGAAATCGCGGTTCTTGTTCGGCGCGATCGCGGCGGAATAGCCCGTGCCGACCGGATTGATGAAGATCAGGTCGCTGCGGTCGAGCAGGCTGTCCGGGTTGTCCTCCATCTGATACGGCGCGGGCGGCGTGAAGCTCGGCATCGCCGTCTTGATGCGGCGCGGCGCGAACGAGCCGAGCAGCACGAACACCGACGACGAACCCGGCCCGCCGTTATAGAAGAACGTGAGCGGCCGCGTTTCCTCCTTCGCGCCGTCCTTCGTGAACGCGACATAGAACATCTTCGCGTCCGGCTTCGAACTGCTCGGATCGACGGTCACGAGATGGCCGACCGTCGCCGTATAGGCAATCTTCGCGCCGCCTATCGTCACGCTGTGATGCGTGATCGCCGCGTTCTCGTCGGCCTCGGTCGCGGCGACCGCGTCGTCGGGGCCGTTGCCGTACGCGACCGGATCGAAGTACGGCTGGTCTTTCTTCGCCGTCGTGGTCTTCTTCGGCGCTTTCTTCGCCGCGGCCGCCATTGCCGGTTCTTCCGCGCTCGCGGGTTTGTCGCTCGCTGCCAGTGGATCGGAGTTCATCGTCGTCGCTCCAGAATCGTCGTCGTGGTTGTTGTTCACTGTCTTACGCCTTGCTGCATCCTGCTTCAGCTCTTCGCGGGCCTGAGCAGCGCCGCGATCTTTCCGCCGTCGGGGCTGCCCATGCCGGTGCATGCGTCCCAGCCGGCCGCCGCCGAGAAGCTGCCGTTGCTGCCTTCCGTGATGTCGCGGAACACCGTCTTCGCCTTGTAGAGCTTCGGATTGACGAAGCCCGCCGGCGACTTGTTGATCGCGTTGATGCGGGCGATAAGCGCGGCCCACAGCGGCGCGACCGCGCTCGTGCCGCCGACGACCGTGTCGTCGCCGTCGATCAGCACTTCGTAGCCGGTTTGCGGCGATGCGTCGCCCGCCACATCGGGCACGCCGCGTTTGGCGAGCGCCGTGGGCTTGCCGTTGCGCGTGACCGAGAGCCCCTTCTGCCACACCGGCAGCGCGAACGCGCCGGACACCCCGCCGCCGCCCGAGCCGCCCTGATCGCCGTCGTTCCACACGACTTCCTTGGTGATGCCGGTTGCCGACGCCGCGAGGCTCGTGCCGCCGCAGCCGAGCACGTACGGGCTCGATGCGGGAAAGTCGACGTGATCCGCGCCGTCGCCGACGCCATCGGACGAGCCGCTGTCGCCCGATGCCGCGCAGACCGTCACGCCGAGCGCGGCCGCGCTTTGCAGCACGTCGTTGAAGGCGCCCATCGATTGCGACGACCACATCGACTCCGGCCCGCCCCAGCTGATCGATATCACGGACGGCTCGTTGGTGGCATCGTGCAGCGCGCGATTGACGGCATCGACGAAACCGGCGTCGCTGTTCGGCGCGAAGTACACGGCAATGCGCGCGCCCGGCGCAATGGCGCCCGCGATCTCGATGTCGAGCGTCACTTCGCCGTCCGGACCGTTCGGATTGCCCGTCGGCGCGTTCTTCGCGTTGTCCACGCCGATCGCCACCACGTTCGGCGCCTTCACGCCGAGCTTCGAGAAATATGCGGAGAGATCGCTGTCCCGATAGCCGCCGCCCAGCTCGATGATCGCGATGCACTGGCCGGCGCCGTCGCTATCGGGGAAGTCGTAGAGGCGCGCGAGATCGACCGGCGTGAACGACGCGGGCGTCGCGCCCCGCGCGGGCCTGAACGGCGGGCGGAAGCGGAAGTGCGGACGCGCCTGCGGCTTGCTGTCGAGGCCGAGCACGGCGGTGACGGCGTCGTGCATTTCGTCGGGCACGTTGACCGGCCCGGTGCGGCCGCGATACTCACCGATGTTGTGATGTTGAAAGCGCTCGAGCTTCACGTCGAAAGCTTTCTCGAACTGATCGATGCTGCCCTTCAGCACCACGCTGCGCGTTTCGGTTTCGGCGCGCACGACTGTCAGGCCGTATTGTTTGGCGAAGGCCTTGACCTTTTCGATGTCTTCGTCCGAAGCGGTGAAACGCTTGTCGAACTCTTCGCGTGAGACCGCTTGCGCGGGCGCCTCGCCTTCGTCGATGCGCGCCATCATCTGTTTGAAGCCCGCTTCGTCCTTGCGCCGCAGCATCACGATTACTTCGATCTGCTCGGCGGGATCGCAGTCGCCGATGCATTTCGCACCTTCGGGATGAATCTTGTCGCTGCCGCTGACCGGTTGCTTCGTCATGGTATCGATGCTCCTCGTTGGCCTTGAAGTTCAAAGGTTCTCGATCCTGCCGCTCTCGTGCATCCCGGCGCGCGTGTTTCGGCTTCCGCAGCGCACGCCACTTATCGTCTTATTTTCCGGGCGCGAATGCAATTGCTCGGACCGTTGATAAGAGGATGCAGTTCCGGCGGGACAAATGGTGTCCCGGACTTCAACGGCTTGTCCCGATCTGATGCCCGGCCACGAGTCCGAGGCGCTCCATCAGGCGGCGCGCGTCGAAAGGGGCCCGCACTTTCTGGTCGTTGTCGAAGTAGCAGAAGACATCGCGGGCGGCGCGCGGGCGCGGTTTCGCCGATGAGATCAGGCGCGCGTCGTCGATCTGTCCGCCCGCCGCCCAGCGCTCGATGCGCCGCGCCCATTCATCGAGCGCCTCGTCCTTATAACTGCCGCCATACAAGGTTTCGCTGCCATGCAGCCGCAGATAAGTGAAATCGGAGGTGAGGTCTTCGGCGTAGGGCCATCCGGCGACCGAATCGGAGACGACGAGCCCCACGCCGTGCTTGCGCAGCAGGCGGACGAATTCATCGGTGCAGAAGCTCGGATTGCGGATCTCGACCGCGTGCCGCAACGCGCGCTTCCTGCCCGGCTCGAACCACGGCTCCTTCACGCGCGTATCGTGGCCCTGAGCGAGACGCGCGGCGGCTACGGTGTCCTTCGGCAGCAGTTCGAGAAAGCGCTCGAAGGCGTCCGGGCGAAACGAAAAGTTTGGCGGAAACTGCCAGAGAAACGGTCCGAGCTTGCTGCCGAGCGCAAGCACGCCGGACGCGAAGAAATTGGCGATCGCCGGAAGGGCCGTCTCGTTGCGAAAGCGCAGCATGTGGGTCAGATAGCGCGGCCCCTTCACGCTGAAAACGAACCCGGCAGGCGTCGCGTCATGCCACGCGCGATAGCTCGCCACGCTCTGCAGCGAATAATGCGATCCGTTGATCTCGACGGTCTGGACCGCGCGTGACGCGAAATCGAGCTCGCGGGCCTGCGCGAGCTTCTTCGGATAGAACACGCCGCGCCAGCCGGCGTAGCGCCAGCCCGATATGCCGATGCGGATGCGTCCCGGCATCGCGCCGCCTAATGCGGGCGCTCCTTGTCGTATTCCGGACGCACGCCCCGCGGCAGCCACGGCTCGCGATGCCTGCACCACAGTTCGTAGTCCGGCTCGAAGAGACCGGTTTCGTCGAACGCGCCGATGGGCAGATCGACTTCATCGCGCGTCGTGAACTCCATATAGGCGACCGAGCCGCATACCGGGCAGAAGTGCCGCCGGCCGTCGTCCGAGCTGCGCCAGGTCGACAGGCCGCCGCTCATCGTCACGTCGCCGCGCGCGTAAATCGCATAAGCTCCAAAAGCGGAGCCGTGCACTTGCCGGCACGTCATGCAATGGCACATGCCGACGCGCGCTGGTTTTCCCGTCGCGCGAAAGCGGAACGCGCCGCATGCGCAGCCTCCTTCATGAACCGCTGTCGTCAGCTCATCGTCCCTTTGAACGTTCATCGATCTCTCCCGTAAATGCGCCGCCACGCGGGCCCGCCCGCCTCGCGGTTTGTTACGATAACCCTTCACGATCGGAGATGGCACTCATGAGCACATCGAGCACGGCCGGCACCACAAACACACAAAACACCACCAGCACCTTGTCGCTCCTGAAGCTGCTGCCCGGCGCCGGATCGGAGTTCGGCCCTGCCGCGTCGGACCTCGTCGCCCACGTGCTCTCGCATGACCGCTTCGATCCGGCGGCAAGCGCGAACCTGCCGCGCGAGACCTTCCGCGGCGTCACCGTCGACGACGCCATGTCCGACGAGTACACCTTCCCGCTCGGGCGCACCGGCCAGTCGATCGTGCTGACGGGCTATCGCATCGCGGCGGGGTTCATCGCCGAACGCGCCGCCGACGAATGGCTCGAGCTCGCGCACAAGCAACGCCTCGCAAAAGGCTTGCCCGCCGTGCCGCAGGGCAGCGAGCCGCACCTCTCGCCCGATCCCGCCGAAGCCGATCAGCTTCTCGACCGCGCCTATGAATGCGCGCAGCGCATCCTCGATCCGGTCGCGGGCGAGCCGGTGGTCTCGCTCTTCGAGACGCACTATCGGGGCGGACGGGAGTTTTTGCGCCTCACATGGGAAGGCTTGCCGGAAGATCTGGTGCCCGAATCGCGTCGGCCGCTCGCGGCGCTCGCGGCATCGAACGGCGAGCGCCGCGAGAAACGCGACTACGATCCCTACGGCCTCGACGGCGCCGACGATTACGACGTCGACCGTCCGCTCGCGTATCGGGAGAAGATCGGACCGTTTCTCTTCACGATGACCTATCGTCACGAGTACCCGCAGGTCGACGACGAGCGCCTCGGCACCGCGTTCGCCGTGTTCCACGAGGCGGGCAGCGACATTGTCGCGGCGGCGGTCAGGCTCCAGCTCGTCAAGGTGCCGCCGCTCACGAGCAGCGCCGATCTCGTCTACACGCTCGACACCTACTCCGGCGAGATGCTCTCGCTCGCGCTCGCGGCCACCGAGGCGCTCGGCCCGGAAAGGCTGTGCGAGGTGTTCAACGCGCATCGCGTGATCTACATCAGCCTGTGGGAAGTGCGCAAGCCGTGGCGCGGCGAGGGGCTGGGCGTCGCACTGCTGCATCAGGCGCTGGAGCGCCTTCCCGTGGATGTCGATGGCCGGCCGAACGCGCTCTGCGTCGCGCCCGAGCCGTATCAGACGGACATGCGTCACTTCGAGAAATTGCCCGGCGTGCTGCGCGACGAGCTGAAAACGCCGGCGAAGCGCCTCACCGCGCATCTGACGAACTGGCTCGAACGCTCGAAGCTGCCGATCGCCACGCACTTCTTCGTGCCGATGGCCAAGCACGCGGGCATCGGCTCGGCGGGCGAGAACGCGCGGCTCATCGACCGGATCATGGAAAGCGAGGCATAACGCGGTGCTCGTCATCGTCGACATGCAGGCGCGGCTGCTGCCGCATCTCGACGGCGGCGAACGCCTCGCCGGGCGCGTCGCCGCGCTGCTTCGCGCGGCGCATCTGCTCGATGTGCCGGTGCTCGTCACGGAGCAGAATCCGCGGGGGCTCGGCGCAACCGTGAATGTCCTGCTCGACGACATCCGCACCGCGACCGTGATCGAGAAGCACACCTTCGATGCGACGCTCGCACCCGCTTTCGTCGCCGCGCTGCCGCCCGCGCCCGCTACGCTCTGGGTGGCCGGCGCGGAAGCGCATGTATGCGTGCTGCTGACGGTGCTCGGCCTGCTGCGGCTCGGCTATCGCGTGGAGTATGTGGCGGATGCGGCCGCATCGCGCCGCGCCGACGATCGCGCCGTCGCACTCGCGCGGGCGCAACAGGAGGGCGCGCGTCTCACGAGCGTCGAAACCACGATTTTCGGCTGGCTCGGCAGTTGCCGGCATCCGCGCTTCAGGGACGTGCTCGCGCTCGTCAAATGATCGGATCGCCGCGGCGGCTTCGGCATCGACAGACGGTTAGTTGCCGACATCGAATCGGGACAGCTCCGCCGCGACGCGCCCGATCACTTCTTCCCAGTTGCCCGGCTGCGTCTGCCTGAAGAGCCGCGCCGACGGATACCACGGCGAGTCATCGCGATCTTCCAGCCAGCGCCAGCACGCGTTCGAGCACAGCAAAACCCAGGTGGGCTTGCCGAGCGCGCCCGCCAGATGCGCGACGGCCGTATCCACCGTGATGACGAGATCCAGCGAGGCGATGAGCGCCGCCGTGTCGTTGAAGTCCTTGACGCCGTCCATCAGGTCGAGCGGGCGGCTCGACAATGGCAGCGCGTCGATCTGAGCGCGCGCGTCCGGACCTTTCTGCAGGCTGACGAATGCGAAACCAGGCAACGCGGCGAGCGGCGCCAGCAAACGCGCGTCGAGCCAGCGCCGGCTGAATGTCCCGAAGCGGTCGGGCAAGTGCGGACGCGGCTCACCGGCCCAGACGAGCCCGATCTTCGGCGCGCCCTCCGGCAGACGCTCACGCCAGAACGCGACGCGCTCCCGCGACTGCCGCAGATACGGCACCGGCGCGGGAATGGTATCGAGCGTGGTGCCCATCAGCATCGGCAGGCTCATCATGAAGCACCAGTAATCAGCGGGCGGCAGCGCGTGCAGATCGGCCTGGGCGATGCAGACGTCCACGGCGTCCATCGACCGGATCAGGGCGACGAGCGGCGGCGGACACACGACCATCAGTCTCGCGACGCCCTGCGCCTTCACGAGCGGCAGATAGCGGCAGAACTGGAGCGTGTCGCCGAAGCCCTGCTCCGCCATCACGACGAGCGTTTTGCCCGCGACCGGCTCGCCACGCCATCGGGGACAAGCCAGATCGGGCGGCCGGATGCGTGACTGCGACCCACGTTCGCCATGGCGCGTTTCGAAGAGCGGCCAGCCTCGTTCGTAATCGCCGGCGCGCAGGAGCGTCGTCGCGAGATTGAGACGGGCGTCGTCGGAGTTCGGGTCGATGTGCGATGCGTGCCGAAACAGCGCCTCGGCTTCGCTCAGGCGGCCCCGGTGTTCCTTGAGCAGAATCCCCAGGTTGCCGAGCGCGGCGGGAAAATCCGGCCGAATGGACAGCGCTCGACGGTACGCGGCCTCGGCTTCGCGCAAGCGATCCCAGCGGCCGGACGCGCATTGCTCGTAGATCGCGTTGCCGAGGTTGAAGCAGGACTCGCTCATGTCCGGGCGGCACCCGAGCGCGCTTCGATACGCCGCCTCGGCTTCCTGCCGGCGGCCAAGCGCCTCCAGCACACCGCCCAGATTGCCGTGCGCGCCCGCGAGATCCGGACGCAGCGAAACAGCCTTGCGATACGCGCGCTCCGCTTCGGGCAGGCGGCCGGACGCCTTCAGCACATTGCCGAGGTTGTAATGCGCGTCGGCCCAGTCGGGATGGGCCGCGAGCGCGCGTTCGAGATGCGTCCGGGCTTCGTTCAGACGCCCGATCCTGTGCAGCAGATTGCCGAAGTCGTTGTGCGCTTCCGCATAATCCGGACGCGCAGCCAGCGCCTGCCGGTAAGCCGCCTCCGCTTCCGGCCAACGCCCGGCCCGCGTATGCATCGCGGCGAGATTGAAGTGCGCTTCGGGAAAATCCGGGCGAATCGCGAGCGCGTCGCGGTACAGGCTTTCCGCGTCCGTGAAGCGCCGCCTCTCTCTCAGAAAATTGCCCAGATTGGCGCGCAGACCGGCGTCCAGAGGACGCGCGGTGATTGCCCGGCGCCAGCATGCTTCGGCTTCCTCATGCAACTGCATGCGATACGCGCAGACAGCGGCGAGATTGAGCGCGTCGGCATCGGCGCCATCGGTTTGAAGGAGCGGCGCGAGCGCGCTCGACGCATCTGCGTAACGTCCCTGCGAATAGTGAGAAAGCGCGACGTGATAAAGGCTCGAATGGGACGCCATACTGGATTTACTCGACAGCCAGACGCGCCATTTTGAAGCGTCGCGCCCGGCTGAATGGTCACAAAGTGCGCTGAAGCGGCACGCGCGCCGCGAAACAATCGCAATACTTGCGCGCAGCTTGCAGGCGTCGCGCCCGGATTTACGCGCGCATGCAGCATTTACTTGCATGGCCGCGCGTGAACTGCAAAGACATGCCGCCATGCGAACGGCTTCGCCGCATGGCACCGTACTTGCTCGCCTCTACCCGTCGCGGGTGGTCGAACGTTCGGTCGGCTTACGGTTGGCCGACTGGACATATCCGCGTCCTGCGCATCATGCGCGTCTTCACGCCCCATCCGAAGGACTTGAGCATCGGCGCTCGCACACCGAGGTCGCAGTCGGTCGCGAGCCGGAGCCCACGGAGATTCGAGTCTCGGGCGGCGCCCTTTCGAACGAGCGAGGAGCAACCGATCGCCATGTCCCCAGTCAATCAGCACGTCGCAGACGCGAACGACGCGGCTCAGAAGCCGTCGCGCCGGCGCTTTCTCCAGTCGGCCGCAGCCGCCGCGGCCGTCACCGCCGCGCCGCTCGCGCATGCGCAACAACAGGCCGCCGCGACACCGGCCGTGGCGCCGCCGCCCGCCGCCGCCCCGACGATGCCCGTGAAGCTCGCCATCAACGGCCATCCGTACGAACTGCAGGTCGAGGCGCGCACGACGCTGCTCGACGCCTTGCGCGAATACGCCGGGCTCACCGGCACGAAGAAAGGCTGCGACCGCGGCCAGTGCGGCGCGTGCACGGTGATCGTCTCGGGGCGGCGCATCAACTCGTGCCTGACGCTCGCGGTGATGCACGACGGCGAATCGGTCACGACCGTCGAAGGCCTCGCGCCCGACGGCGACACGCTCGCGCCGATCCAGCGCGCGTTCATCGAAAAGGACGCCTTTCAGTGCGGCTACTGCACGCCCGGGCAGTTGTGCTCGGCCACCGCGCTCATCGCCGAATACCGGGCGGGCGACGCGAGCGCCGTCACGGCCGACGTGCGCTTTCGCCCCGCGCAACTCTCCGACGATGAAATCCGCGAGCGCATGAGCGGCAACATCTGCCGCTGCGGCGCGTATCCGAACATCGTCGCGGCGGTGAAAGCCGTCGCGTCCGGCAACGCCTGAAGGAGACGCACATGGACGCGATCTCCTATCAGCGCGCCGCCGACATCGGTTCCGCGCTTTCGGCGGCGAGCCAGCCCGGCGCGATGTTCGTTGGCGGCGGCACCAACCTGCTCGATCTGATGAAAGGCGGCGTGATGCGGCCGATGAAGCTCGTCGACATCACGCACATCGATGCGCTGAACGGCATCACCGCGCTGCCCGACGGCGGCCTGCGCTTGGGCGCCCTCGTGCGCAACAGCGATTGCGCGAATCACGCGTGGGTGCGCGAGCGTTATCCGCTCTTGTCGCAGGCGCTGCTCGCGGGCGCATCGGCGCAGCTGCGCAACATGGCGACGGTCGGCGGCAATCTGATGCAGCGCACGCGCTGCCCGTACTTCTACGACACCGCCTTTCCTCAATGCAACAAGCGCGCGCCGGGCAGCGGCTGCGCGGCCATCGACGGCAACACGCGCATGCACGCGATTCTCGGCGCGAGCCGGCTATGCATCGCGACGAATCCGTCCGACATGAGCGTCGCGCTCGCGGCCCTCGATGCGGTCGTGCGCGTCACCGGCCCGAACGGCGAGCGGACGATTCCGTTCGCGGAATTTCATCGGCTGCCGGGCGACAGGCCCGATCTCGACACGACCTTGCAGGCGGGCGAGCTGATCACATCGGTCGATCTGCCGCCGCCGCTCTTCGCCGCGCATTCGAAGTATCTGAAGGTGCGCGACCGCGCGAGCTATGCGTTCGCGCTCGTGTCCGTCGCGGCCGCGTTGCAGATGGACGGCAACACGGTGAAGAGCGCGCGTATCGCGTTGGGCGGCGTTGCGCACAAGCCGTGGCGCGCGAACGCGACCGAGCGCGCGCTCATCGGCAAGACGCTCGACAAGCCGGCGCTGCAGACCGCCGCCGCGCTCGCGGTGCAAGGCGCGCAACCGCAACGCGACAACGCGTTCAAGGTCGCGCTCGCGCAGCGCGCGATCGTGCGCGCGGTTCAACAGGCCGGAGGTGTCGCATGAGTGTCATCGGAAAACCGCTCGACCGCACCGACGGCGTGCTCAAGGTCACGGGCCAGGCGCGCTATTCGGGCGACGCCACCGACGCGAAACTCGCGCACGCGGTGCTCGTCACGAGCACGGTGGCGAAGGGCCGCATCGCGTCGATCGACACGAGCCGCGCGCAATCGATGCCCGGCGTGCTGCTCGTGATGACGCATCAGAACGCGATGCGCCTGCCGAACAACGGCGTGCCCGACGCGCAGCCGCCCGCCGTGCGCAAGCTCACGCTGCTTCAGACCGCCGAGGTGCGCTACAGCAACGAGCCGGTGGCGGTGGTCGTCGCGGATTCGCTGGAACATGCGCAAGGCGCGGCACGTTACGTCGACGTGCGCTACGAAGCCGCGATGCCGAATGCCGATTTCGAGCGCGCGAAGGCTTCCGCGTATCAGCCGGAAAGGATGATGGGCCGCGCGATCACGACGAAGCGCGGCGACGTCGACGCCGGTTTGAAGCAAGGCCCGACGCGCCTGAACGCCGTCTACACCACGCCCTACGAGCATCACAATCCGATGGAGCCGCACGCGACGCTCGCCCGCTGGGACGGCCCGAATCTCACGCTCTACGACGCGACGCAAGGCGTCTCCGGCGCGAGAAGCGCGGTGGCGAAGTTCTTCGGCATCGCCGAGGACAACGTGCGCGTGATCTGCCCGTTCGTCGGCGGCGGCTTCGGCTGTAAGGGCTCGGTGTGGTCGCACGTCGTGCTGGCGGCGATGGCTTCCAGGCAGACCGGCCGGCCCGTCAAGCTCGTGCTGGAGCGCCCGCAGATGTTCGGCATGATCGGCAACCGGCCGTGCACCGAGCAGCGCATCCAGGTGAGCGCGCGCGACGACGGCATTATGACCGGCATGCGCCACGACGTGATTTCGACGACCTCGACCTTCGAGGACTGGACCGAAAGCTCGGCCATCGTCTCGCGCATGCTCTACGCGGTGCCGAACCAGTCGACCTCGCACAAGCTCGTGAAGCTCGACATCGGCACGCCCACTTTCATGCGCGCGCCCGGCGAGACGAGCGGCTCGTTCGCGCTCGAAACGGCGATGGACGAAATGGCGTATCAGTTGAAGATGGACCCGCTCGCGTTCCGCATCAAGAACCACGCGAACATGGAGCCGCAAGAGAAGAAGCCATGGTCGGAGAAGTCGCTGCTCGAATGCTATCGACGCGGCGCGGAGAAGTTCGGCTGGCCGAAGCGCAGCGCGGCGCCGCGCTCGATGCGCGAGGGCAATACGCTCGTCGGCTGGGGCGTGGGCACGGCGACCTATCCGGCGAACCGCAGCGAGGCATCGGCGATCGCGCGCATCCTGCCCGACGGCACCGCGATGGTCGCCTCCGGCACGCAGGATCTCGGCACCGGCACCTACACGATCATGACGCAGGTCGCCGCCGACGCGCTCGGCTTTCCGCTCGATTACGTGCGCTTCGCGCTCGGCGATTCGTCCTTGCCGAAGGCGCCGGTGTCGGGCGGCTCGCAATCGGCGGCGAGCGTGTCGCCGGCGGTGCGGGCGGCGTCGATGCAGGCACGCGACCAGCTCATCGCGATGGCGCTCGCGGATCGCGGCTCGCCCGTCGCGGGGCTCGCGCGCGAGGACGTGATCGTGAACAACGGCTGGGTCGTGAGCGTGTCGAATCCGGACAGGCGCGATCCGGCCGCGGCGATCATCGCGCGCAACGGCGGCCGCGCGATCGAAGCCGTCGCCACCGCGCGTCCCGGCGACGAGAAAAAGCAGTACGCGTTCCACTCGTTCGGCGCGGTGTTCGCGGAAGTGCATATCGATGCGGACCTCGGCATCGTTCGCGTGCCGCGCATCGTCGCCGTGTACGACGTCGGCACGCTGCTCAACGAGAAAACGGCGCACAGCCAGTTGATGGGCGGCATCGTGTGGGGCGTGGGCTCGGCGCTCTTCGAGAAGAGCGAGATGGATGCGCGCTACGGGCGCTACACCAACGCGAATCTCGCGGAGTATCACGTGCCGGTGAATGCGGACATCGGCATGCTGGATATCTCCTTCGTCGATCAGCCCGACCCGTATATCAATCCGCACGGCGCGCGGGGCATCGGCGAGATCGGCATCACGGGCGTCGCGGGCGCGCTCGGCAATGCGGTGTATCACGCGACGGGCGTGCGCGTGCGCGATCTGCCGATCACGCTCGACAAGGTCTTGCCGCCGACGATGGCGTGATGCGCAACGAAGCCCGCGGCGGCCGCCGTGCCCGCCGCGGGCTTTTTTGTGCTTGCGACGATCTTCGATGCGCCGCACAATTCGGGTTCGATCCCCACACGAAGAGCCGCGATGAGCTATTCGTCGAACGCGACCGGCATCCTGCTGGCGGCGGGTCTCGGCACCCGCTTCGACCCGTCCGGCCTCCACAACAAGCTGCTTGCCGCCTTGCCGGGCGGCGCGCCCGTCGTGTTTCAGTCGGCGCGCAGGCTGCTGGCGGTCGCCGCCGAAGTCATCGCGGTCGTGCGTCCGGGCGCCGAAAAGCTCGCCGATGTCCTCAACGAAGCCGGCTGCAATGTGATTTTCAGCGCCGACGCCGAACGCGGCATGGGCGCGACGCTCGCCGCCGCCGTGCGCGCGACCTCCGAAGCCGATGGCTGGCTCGTGGCGCTGGGCGACATGCCGTGGATCGAACCGGCGACCTACGAAGCGGTCGCCCGGCCGCTCGACGAAGGCGCGGCGCTCGTCGCGCCGTTTTATCGCGGCAAGCGCGGGCATCCGGTCGGGTTCGGCATCGCGCATCGGGACGCACTCGCCGCGCTCGAAGGCGATGCGGGCGCGCGCGGCATCTTTTCGACGCAGACGCCGTTCATCGTCGAAGTCGGCGATCCAAATGTGCTGCGTGATATCGATGTGCCGGGCGATCTCCAGCACGATTGAAAGCGGCCTGCCCGCGCGCTGCTGGAATGTCTGAAAAGCGCCTGGCCGCTCGGCCTAATTGCTTCGGATCATTAAGTAAATGGTAGGATGAATTTCACTCGCGACCGTGCGGTTGCGCAGCGGACCATCCTTCCACGAGAGCATCACATGAAGATCTGGAGCGAAATGCGGCGCGTTGCGGGCGCGCTGGCAGGCGCGTTTTCGATTTGTCCGCCTACCGACTATCGGTCGGCCTATCCGCGCAGGTCCGCTGAGGAAATGATGGATCGCGCTTGGGAGCGAACCACGTCGGGCCTGCACGGCGCCATCGAAGGTTACGGGCAACGTGCACGAAATCGCTAAGGGCTACGTCGGAATCAAGGAAGCGCTCGACAATTGACCGGTCTCAAGCCGCGATCGCCGCCGTATCGGCTGAATCTGCGGCGTCGGTGCTGATCGGCAGATAGCGCCTGCTGACTTCCAGCAGAGTCGCGCCGAACCCCTTCCTCGCGCGAAAATCCGTTCGCACACTCGTCACCACGCGCGGCGAAGCGCTCCACTCGATCCGCGCGCCGGTCGCCAGCAGCGCCTCGACGAGCGCCACGTCCTCGCTCGATTCCAGCGGCGGAAACCCGCCCGCCCGCAGATACGCGTTTGCCGACACACCCAGGTTCGCGCCATGAATATGCCGATGCCCGTCCGCGTCGGTATAAGTGCGCCCGAAGTGCTCGCGCACCGCGCCGATATGCGGCGACCAGTCATGCACGCCGATCACGCCGCACACGGCATCCGCGCGGCAGTCGAGCTGGCGCACGAGCCAGTCTTCGGCGACGGTGGTATCGGCATCCGTGAACGCGAGCCAGCGCGCGCCCAGCGCGAGCGCCCGCTCTGCGCCGCACGCGCGCGCCATGCCGACATTGCGCGCGTCGATGCGCATCACGTCCGCGCCCAGCGCCCGCGCGATTTCGCCGGTGTCATCGGTGCAACTGTCGAGCACGACGATCACGCGCACCGCCTCGCCGCGCAACTGGTGATGTGCCGCAGCGCGGCGCGCGGCCACCACGCACGCGCCGATATGCGCGGCTTCGTTGTGGGCAGGGATGACAATGGCAAGCATGTCGGCTCCGTAAATCGATGTTGTCCGGCGGCCATCCCCAGCAGGCGACAAAGGCAATCGATGACCGCGATGGATCGATTTCAGCAATGACTGTTCCCATGTTTCATCATCTGAACGCATCTCGTAAAAGGGCACGAACGTCCCTAAATAGTTGCCCAAAAGCAGCGCGGATCGCTAGAATTACTGTATGGATATACAGTACTTTTCTGATTTCGTTCGCCGATGAAAAGCGTCATGCTCGATCCGTCGTTTGCCGCCTGGCGCACCGAAGCGCGCAATCTCCTCATGGAGGGTGCGCGCCCGGAAGACGTGCTATGGCGCGAAACCGATGCATCGGCGACCGTGTTCGGCTCCATCTCTCCACTTCCGCCCGGCTCGGCGGATCCGAACGCGAAGAAGCCGGTCAGGATCGCGCGCGAGTTTCTCTCCATGCTCGAAACGGCGGCGTGCTATCGCGCCCCGGACCGCTGGCAGTTCCTCTACAAGGCGCTGTGGCGCTGGACGCAGGGCGACCGCGCGATCGCGTCGGCGGATGACGCGGACGGCTATCGGCTGCGCCGGATGATCGAAGTGGTCGAGGCCGAGGAGCGCGAGATGCGCAAGGTGCTGCGCTTCCGGCATCGCGATTCGTCGCTCGGGCCGCCCGAGTTCATCAGCTGGTTCGAGCCGGTGCACGACCTGCTGGAGCACGCGGCGATGCATTTCGCCACGCGCATGGGCAGCGCCACGTGGATGATCGCCACGCCGCACGGCGCCGCCTTCTGGGACGGCGCCCTCTTGCGCGTGGACCGCACGAGCGAGCCGGAAGAAAAGCCGATGGATTTCGGCGACACCGCGATGAGCGGCGAAGCCGTGAGCGGCGACGCCATCGAGGCGCTCTGGCTCGCGTACTACGAGAGCACCTTCGCGCCGGCGCAGGAAAACGCCGCCGAAATGGCGTCGCACATGCCGGTGCGCTACTGGAAAAGCCCGGAGAACGCGCGCACCGACCCCGCGCTGATTTCCCGCGCCGACCCTTACTCGCGGCGCGACCGCGATGCGCGCAACGTGCCGCCCGAGATGGAAGTCGCCATCAACACGGAGCTGGAGCCGATCAAGGGCACGATGCTCACCGAGCCGCCGTCGCTCGACGCATGCAAGCGCTGCGCGCTCTGGCGCAACGCGACGCAGGCCGTGGCGGGCGTCGGTCCCGCCAATGCGCGCGTGATGCTCGTCGGCGAGCAGCCGGGTGATCAGGAAGACCGCGAGGGCAAGCCGTTCGTCGGCCCGGCGGGCAAGCTGCTCGACGAAGCGCTCGCCGAGGCGGCGATCGCGCGCGAATCGCTTTATCTGACCAACGCGGTAAAGCACTTCAAGTGGGAAGCGCACGGCGACGAACGCGCGCATCTCGCGCCCGCGCAGCGCGAGCGCGAGGCCTGCCGCTACTGGCTCGAGGAAGAACTGAAGCGGATCGCGCCGAAAGTCGTCGTCGCGCTCGGGGCAACGGCGCTGAAGGCGCTCACGGGGCATCGCACGGCGCTGTCCGAGTATCTCGGCAAGACCATCGAGCACAAGGGGCACATCATCGTGCCGACCTATCACCCGTCGTATCTGATGCGACTGGCCGATGACAAACTCCGCGTCGAAGTGTTCGGAACGATCGTCGAGGCGCTCGTCTTCGCGCAGCAGATCGCCGACGGCGTCGCGACCATCCGCACGCCGGTGAAGGACCGCACGCGCTGAGCGCACGGCCAGATGCAACAGGAAGAAACAGGACGCAACAAGACGAAAGCGCCGTCAACGTTCCTGTAAGCCGCGCGTTATACCGGTGTCGCGCCGCTTTGGCGCTCACCGATGGTCCCGACCACTTCTCCATGGCCGCTCTCCCGCTCGAAGAACTCCGCCGTCAACAATCCCTCGTTGCGCTCGTGCCGAAATCGGCGGGGCAGCTGAAGACCGAGCGCGAGCGCATCATCGCGCGCCTGCAACGCCTGCTCAACGCAACGATCGCGCTGGCGCTCGCCGGCGCGGCGGTAATCGCGTGGCTGCCGTTCTCGCCGGTGCCGCACGAATTCCGCTTCGGCGTGCAGGAAGTGCTCGCGGTCGCGGTGTTCGCGTCGTGCCTGTTCATCCTGCACGAACGCGCCGAACTCGAGCTCGGTCTCTACGACTACGAACCGGTCGAGCAGACCACGCAAGGCGAATTGCGCGCGCTGCTGCATCGCGTGCCGGAAGGCGCGTCGTACCAGGAAGCGCTCGCCGCCGACAAGCGCACCTTCGTGACCGGCGAAGTCGACGGCATCCGCCGCCGGGCCGAGGCGTTCACGCCGAAGACGCTGCCCGCCGGCGACGGCAACGGCGAGACCTGAGCGCCGCCCGCGTCGCGTAAATCGCACGATCGAGCCGCCGCCTCGCCATCGCGAGGCGGCGGCTTTTTTACATCGGCGATGAAAACGCCGCGCCTTGACGAGCGCCGTCGCGCCTCCTTCAATACGTGACAGATACCGCAACCGCCGCTCAAACTGTCACGGTTCCGGATGCAATCTGTCTCGGCGGCGCACGCGCTTTCCCGCAAGACGGGCCCGACATCGCTCCGGGCACGGCGGGTGCTTGCCACGCGGAACATCGAAACGAGGCCACGCCAATTGCAGGAGCCAGGATGCGAGCCAATCCCCTTTCCACGCTGAGCGACGACCTCGCGACCGCGCTCGTCCCCGAGGCGCCGAGCGCCACGCCGGCCACGCCGTCCGATGCCGAGTATGACGAGCTCGCCGCGTTCCACGGCATCGAGCGCGAGCGCCTCGTGCTGATCCATCCGGGCAGCCATCGCGCGGCGCCCGCCTGGCCCGCCGAGCGTTACGCCGATGTCGCCGACCAGCTCGCCGCCGACGGCTGGCAGATCGCCATCGTCGGCGACGCGCCCGATCCCGAGCGCACCGCCGGCGTGCTCGGCGCGATGCAGACGGCCGCGCTCTTTCTCGCGGGCGCCGTCGCGCCGGCCACGCTGCCGCGCCTGATCGCGAACGCGCGCCTGCTGGTCTCCGACGATGCCGCCGCGTCATCGCCCGTCGCCGCTGCCCGCGCGCTCGGCACGCCGCATATCGTGCTCGAAGAGCATCCGCGCGACACCGGCAGCAACGCCATCGCCGCGCGCGCCCGCGCCGCGCTCTCGAAAACCGGCGACGCGCATCCGGGCGAGCCGTTCACGCTGCACATGCCGGCGGCGCACGAATCGGCATAGACGACGATCCACCTTTCAGGGGACATCATGAAATTCGACATGCAGACCAGTCCCGTTCCGGATCCCGTCGCGGACCCGAACCGCGATCCGGAAGCCGATCCGCTCACGCCGCCTTCGCCGGGGCATCGCCCGGACGAGCCGCAGCATCCC
This sequence comes from Caballeronia sp. 11_S32, assembly GCF_056930355.1. Classification (NCBI taxonomy): domain Bacteria; kingdom Pseudomonadati; phylum Pseudomonadota; class Betaproteobacteria; order Burkholderiales; family Burkholderiaceae; genus Caballeronia; species Caballeronia sp. 11_S32. Next base: position 350,066 of record NZ_JBXOWH010000004.1, on the reverse strand, counting down.
GACGCGCCGCCCGACAAGGATCCGATCCGGCGGCTCTGAGCTTCATTCGCGCTTCAATCAGACGAATACCCTACGGGTATTCCCCGCCCTACATTCCGCCGCAGCGCCTGCCGTAAAGCGGGCAAGCGGCGGCATGCACCGCCGCTCAATGACAGACAACGCAAAGAGGCGACGGGCGCAACATGAACAGAATGACGTTGAACAGGAAGCTCGGCTCGCTGATCGCCGTGCTGTGGATCGGCTTGATCGCGATCGGGATCATCGGGGCGTGGCAGAACCGGTCGTCGATGATCGACGACCGCAAGGAGCAGTTGAAGACCCTCGTCAACGAGGCGCACGCAATCACCGCGCACTACGCGGCGCTCGCCGCGAACAAGACCCTCACCGAAGAGGAAGCGAAGAAGCGCGCGCTGGAAGTGGTCGGCGCGATCCGTTACGGCACGGACGGCTATCTCTCGATCAACGACTCGCATCCGAGGATGGTGATGCACCCGATCAAGCCCGCGATGATCGGGCAGGATCTGTCGACATACACCGATCCGGCCGGCAATCGCCTGTTCGTCGATATCGTGAAGGCCGGCGATCAGCCGGGCGGCGGCTTCATCAGCTATCTGTGGTCGAAGCCGGGCGGCGACAAGCCGGTTCCGAAGCTTTCGTACTCGCAGCGCTTCGCGCAGTGGGACTGGTATCTCGTCACCGGCATGTACATGGACGACGTGCAGAACGCGTTCTATGCGAGCGCGCTGCGCTGGCTCGCGATCACCGCGCTGCTCGGCGGCATCGCGACGGCGGCGATGCTGATCGTCCTCTCCAGCATTCGGCGCAATCTCGGCGGCGAGCTGGAGCTCGCGGTCGGCGCGGCGCATCGCATCGCGCGCGGCGATCTGACGAGCACCGTCGACGTTCGTCCGAACGACACGACGAGTCTCCTGCACGCGCTCGGCGTGATGCAGCGCGGCCTTGTCGAGACCGTTTCGCGCGTGCGCAACGGCACCGAGAATATCAACGTGGGCGCGTCGGAAATCGCGGCGGGCAATACGGATCTCTCGCAGCGCACCGAAGAGCAGGCGGCGGCGCTCGTGCAGACCGCGTCGAGCATGGACCAGATGACCGCCAACGTGAAGAACAACGCCGAGAGCGCGGCGCAGGCGGCGCGTCTCGCGGAGCAGGCGGCGGACGTGGCGACGCGCGGCAGCGGCGTCGTCGATGACGTGATCGACACGATGACGCGCATCACCGCAAGCTCGCAGCAGATCGGCGACATCATCGGCGTGATCGACGGCATCGCGTTCCAGACGAATATCCTCGCGCTCAACGCGGCGGTGGAAGCGGCGCGCGCGGGCGAACAGGGACGCGGCTTCGCGGTTGTCGCGGCCGAAGTGCGCAGCCTCGCGCAGCGCTCCGCCACGGCGGCGAAGGAGATCAAGGCGCTCATCGAGACGTCGACGCAGACGGTGCAGCAAGGCGCGTCGCTCGTGACGAACGCGGGCGCGACGATGACGGAAATCGTGCAATCGGTGCGCCGCGTGAACGAGATTCTCGACGAGATCAGCCACGCGTCGCGCGAGCAGAGCGCGGGCATCGAGCAGGTGAACCGCGCGGTCGTCGAGATGGATCAGGTGACGCAGCAGAACGCCGCGCTTGTCGAGGAAGCCGCCGCCGCCGCGCATTCGCTGAAGGATCAGGCGGATATGCTGCGCGACGCGATCGGCAGTTTCAGGCTGCCGGCCTGATGATCGAACGGCGCGTGAGAGCATCACGCGCCGTTTTGCCTTATTGCGCCAGGAAGCGCTCGACCAGACGCGCCCAGTACGCCGCGCCGACCGGCAGATTCTTGTCGTTGAAGTCGTAATGCGGGTTGTGGACCATGCAGCCGTCCTCGCCCGCGCCGTTGCCGATGCGCAGGAACGAGCCCGGCCGTTTCTGCAGCATGAAGGCGAAGTCCTCGCTGCCCATCAGCAGATCCGCATGCGCGACGACGTTCTGCTCGCCGACCAGCTCGCGCGCGACCTGAATCGCGAAGTCCGTTTCCGCGTCCGAATTCACGACGACCGGATAGCCTTCCAGATACTTCACCGCCGCTTTCGCGCCGTAGCTCGCGGCCTGCGATTCGACCAGTTCCTTGATGCGGCGCTTGAGCAGCTCGCGCACTTGGCGGTCGAACGAACGCACGGAAAGCTCCAGCGTCGCGCGATTCGGAATCACGTTGTTGACCGTGCCCGCGTGCATCGAGCCGACGGTGACCACGGCCGGCTGCGCCGGATCGACGTTGCGCGCGACGATCGTCTGCAGCGCCATCACGATGCTCGCCGTCACGACGACCGGATCGACGGAAAGATGCGGACGCGCCGCGTGCCCGCCGACGCCCTCGATGACGATCGACACCTGATCGCCCGCCGCCATGAACGGCCCCTTGCGGAACAGGAACGTGCCGGGCTGCGCGCCGGGATGGTTGTGCACGCCGAACACGGCGTCGCAGTGAAAGCGCTCGAAGAGGCCTTCCTCGATCATCTTCTGCGCGCCGCTCGGCACGCCGTGCTCTTCCGCCGGCTGAAAGTACAGATGCACGGTGCCGTTGAAACGCCGCGTGCGCGCGAGATGACGCGCGGCGCCGAGCAGCATCGTCGTGTGGCCGTCGTGGCCGCAGGCGTGCATCTTGCCGTGCGTCTCGCTGGCGTACGGCTTGCCGGTCTGCTCGATGATCGGCAGCGCGTCCATGTCGGCGCGCAGGCCGATGCTCTTCGCGCCGTCGCCCGCTTTCAGGGTGCCGACGACGCCCGTGCCGCCGACGCCGCGCGTCACCTGCCAGCCCCACTCTTCCAGCCGCTCGGCGACGAGCGCCGCGGTGCGCGTCTCCTCGTAGGAGAGCTCCGGATGACGGTGGATGTCGTGGCGAATCTCGCGCAGCGACGGGGCGTCGTCGGAAAGATCGGCGATGACGGTGAAGCGTGGATCGGACGAAGTCGTCATGGAGAAACCTTTGCTGAGTGAGTCGGCGATGCGGTTAATCGGAAAACGGCGCACATGATCCTCCACATGCGCCGCGCTTTCCAGTTCCGCGCGCGATTTTTTTCGCTGCGCGGGCACGAAAACGTGAAGTTTCGACCGGTTCAGCGCAGAAAACGGTCGATCACGCCCGCGAGCTTGTCGAAAGCCGGCGCGATTTCGTCGTCCGGCACGCATGCGTAACCGATCAGCAAGCCGGATTCCGCGTCCGGCCGATGCGCGTAATAGCCCGACAGCGGCCGCACGACGATGTCCTCCGCGAGCGCGGCGGCGGCGAGCGCGCGATCGTCGACATTTTTCGGCAGTCTGAGCACGAGATGCAGCCCGGCGTCGCCGCCGGCGATCGCGAGCGTTTCGCCGTAGCGCGCGGCGATCGTCGCGAGCATCGTGTCGCGGCGCTGGCCGTAGAGTGCGCGCATGCGCCGGATGTGCGACGTGAAATGTCCCTGCTCGATGAACTCGGCGAGCACCGCCTGCTGCAGTAGCTGCCCTTCGCGATAAAGCTCGGCGCTCGCCGTCGCGAAGCTCTGCGCGAGCGCCTCCGGCACGACGATATAGCCGATGCGCAGCCCCGGGAACAGCGTCTTGCCGAAGCTGCCGACGTAAATCACCTGCCCGCCCGAGTCCATGCCCTGCAGCGACGCGAGCGGGCGGCTGCCGTAGCGGAACTCGCTGTCGTAATCGTCCTCGACGATCCAGCAGCGATGCTGACGCGCGTATTCGAGCAGCATGCGGCGGCGCGCGAGGCTCATCACCATGCCGAGCGGATATTGATGCGACGGCGTGACGAGCATGAGCTTCGGCGGCGACGCGAGATCGGCGGGCGTTGGCGCGATGCCCTCGGCATCGACGGGAATCGCCTTCAGATCGAGCCCCGACACCTGCAGCACGCTGCGCACGCCCCAGTAGCACGGATCCTCGGTCCAGATCGTGTCGCCGGAATCCGCGAGCAGGCGCGCGGCGAGATCGATCGATTGATGGATGCCCGTCGTCACGACGATCTGCTCCGGCGTGCAGCGCACCGAGCGCGATGTGCGCAGATAGTGCGCGAGCGCGTGCCGCAATCCCGCGTGGCCGCCGCCGGGCGCGTAGGTCAGCAGATCGGGCAGCGGCTTGCGCCAGTATTTCGCGTGCAGCCGGTTCCACACGCGCGACGGAAAGCGCGACACGTCCGGCACGCCCGGCATGAACGCGCCGCCCTGACGCTTCGACACGCCCGCGCCCACGATCAGCCGCGCGCCGCGCGCGGAAAGCGTGGATTGAATGCCGGATGGCGCGGCGGCCTCCCTGGGCGCGTCGTCGAAGAGGATTTCGTCGGGCGCGCTGTCGGCGACGAAGGTGCCGCGCCCCGTCGCCGACGACACATAGCCTTCGAGCGTGAGCTGCTCGTACACCTGCGTCACCGTGTTGCGCCCGACGCCGAGCTCCGCCGCGAGCAGCCGCGACGACGGCACTTTCGCGCCCGCCGAAAGTTCGCGCGTGAGGATCGCCTGTTGAAGGAGCCGGTGCAATTGCCGGTAGATCGGCTGGCCGTTCGAGCGGTCGATGCGCTGAGCGAGCCAGTCGGAGAGCACGCTTGCGCGTGTGGACATCGAATTGGCTCCTATAGATTTATTGAAATGGCTCTGAACTTGAGGACCAAATCTTACTATAGTCGTCTTTAAGTTCAGCCGGCCGATGCGGCCACCCTCGACATGCGCCTCGCGCGAAGGAGATTTCCTGTGAGCACCACCCTCAAAAACGCCGACCTGCAAGCCCGCAAGAATGCCGCGACCCCGCGCGGCGTCGGCGTGATGTGCGATTTCTACGCGGCGCGCGCCGAGAACGCGGAACTGTGGGATGTCGAGGGCCGCCGCTTTATCGACTTCGCGGCGGGCATCGCGGTGTGCAACACGGGGCATCGTCATCCGAAGATCGTGGAGGCGATCCGCGCGCAGCTCGACTGCTTCACGCACACCGCGTATCAGATCGTGCCGTACGAGTCGTACGTGTCGCTGGCGGAGAAGATCAGCGCCCGCGCGCCGAGCACGTATCCGAACAAGACCGCGTTCTTCACGACGGGCGCGGAAGCCGTCGAGAACGCGATCAAGATCGCGCGCGCGGCGACGGGCCGGCCGGGCGTGATCGCGTTCACGGGCGGCTTCCACGGCCGCACGCTGATGGGCATGGCGCTCACCGGCAAGGTCGCGCCGTACAAGATCGGCTTCGGGCCGTTCCCGTCGGACGTCTATCACGCGCCGTTCCCGAATCCGCTGCACGGCGTGTCGGTGCAGGATTCGCTGCGCGCGATCGGGCATATCTTCAAGGCGGATATCGAGCCGACGCGCGTCGCGGCGATCATCTTCGAGCCGGTGCAGGGCGAAGGCGGCTTCAACCCGGCGCCGGCGGAATTCGTGCACGGTCTGCGCGAGATCTGCGATGCGCACGGCATTCTGTTGATCGCCGATGAAGTCCAGACCGGCTTCGCGCGCACTGGCAAGCTCTTCGCGATGGAGCATTACGACGTCGCGCCCGATCTGATGACGATTGCGAAGTCGCTGGCGGGCGGCATGCCGCTGTCGGGCGTGGTGGGGCGCGCGGAGATCATGGACGCGCCCGCGCCCGGCGGGCTCGGCGGCACGTATGCGGGCAACCCGCTCGCGCTGGCGGCGGCGCATGCGGTGCTCGACATTATCGAAGGTGAAAATCTCTGCGAGCGCGCGACTGTGCTCGGCGACAAGCTCAAGGCGAAGCTCGACTCGCTTCGGGGCGACGTGCCGCAGATTGCCGATGTGCGCGGGCCCGGCGCGATGGTCGCGGTGGAGTTCTGCAAGACCGGCTCGCGTGAGGCCGATGCCACGTTCGCCAAGCAGGTACAGACGCGCGCGCTGGAGCGCGGGTTGTTGCTGCTCGTGTGCGGGGTCTATTCGAACGTCGTTCGGTTCCTGTTTCCGCTCACCATTCAGGATGCGGTTTTTGATGAGGCTTTGGGGATTCTTGAGGATGTGTTGACTGAGGTTGTCGGCGCTACTGTTTGATGCTTGATGCTTGATGCTTGATGCCGGCGTTGTCGCCGGATCCCGCTGTGTCTTTGGTCTATTAGCGTTGCCCCTATGCGGGGCGGCAGTCACTTTCTTTGCTGCTGCAAAGAAAGTAACCAAAGAAACAGCTATCCCCATCCAAAGTGCTTCAGGCCGGCCCCGGCACAGAAGATGGTATGTGGGCCGGCAGTAGCGAGTGCCCTCACAGGTCTAATCGGGCCTGGACCGCGCACGGTCTGACACGCTAAAAGTTTGAGCGCGCTGGTTCAGCACGAAATAGCTCCGGCACAGCGCTACGCGCTGCCGCGGGGTCTACAAGGGAAACCAACGGTGGGCGAATGCAGTGAGATGGAAGCGTTAGCAAGGAAGTGTGCGCCGACCCGATTGACCGGTCGGCCGCGCAGCGGGCCGGAGCTAGTTGGCGCCTTACCAATCAGTTAAGTGGCGCGATGTGACAGACCGTGCGCGATCCAAGCCCGGTTAGGCCTGTGAGGGCACTCGCTACTGCCGGACCACTTGCGCAGTTCTGTGCCGCGGCCGGCCTGAAGCACTTTGGATGGGACAAGCTGTTTCTTTGGTTACTTTCTTTGCAGCAGCAAAGAAAGTGACTGCCGCCCCGCACAGGGGCAGAGCAAATAGACCGACACGAAATCGGGATCCGGCGATAAACACCACACGCTACAACCCCACGAGGAATGCCAAAACCATGAGCCTGCAAGACGACCTGAAAGACCCGACGCTGCTGCGCCACGCAGCCTACATCAACGGCGAATGGCAACAATCCGACGATGGAAAGACATTCGAAGTCATCGACCCGTCGAACGGCGAATCCCTCGGCACAGTCCCGCACATGGGCGCGAACGAAACGCGCCGCGCCATCGATGCTGCCAACGCCGCCTGGCCCGCGTGGCGCAAAAAAACCGCCAAGGAACGCGCGATCATCCTACGCCGCTGGTTCGACCTGATGATGGCCAACGCCGACGATCTCGCGCTCATCCTCACAACCGAGCAAGGCAAGCCGCTCGCCGAAGCAAAGGGCGAAATCACGTACGCCGCTTCGTTCATCGAATGGTTCGCCGAGGAAGGCAAGCGCGTTGCCGGCGATACGCTCGCGACGCCCGCCGCCGACAAGCGCATCGTCGTGACCAAAGAGCCGATCGGCGTCTGCGCCGCGATCACGCCGTGGAACTTCCCCGCCGCGATGATCACGCGCAAGGTCGGCCCGGCGCTCGCGGCCGGCTGTCCCATCGTCGTGAAGCCCGCCGAAGCGACGCCCTTCTCCGCGTTCGCGCTCGCCGTGCTCGCCGAACGCGCGGGCATCCCGAAAGGCGTGCTGAGCATCCTCACGGGCGATCCGAAAGCCATCGGCGAAGAGATGACCGGCAATCCGATCGTGCGCAAGCTGTCGTTCACCGGATCGACCGCCGTGGGCCGTTTGCTGATGGCGCAAAGCGCGCCGACGGTCAAGAAAGTAACGCTGGAGCTCGGCGGCAACGCGCCGTTCATCGTGTTCGACGACGCCGATCTCGACGCCGCAGTGGAAGGCGCGATCGCATCGAAATATCGCAACAGCGGACAGACCTGCGTGTGCACGAACCGCTTCTACGTGCACGAGCGCGTCTACGATGCGTTCGCGCAGAAAATGGCGGCGGCCGTCGCCAAGCTGAAAGTCGGGCGCGGCACCGAAAGCGGCGTGGCGCTCGGGCCGCTCATCAACGAAGCAGCCGTGAAGAAGGTCGAATCGCATATCGCGGACGCGCTCGCGAAAGGCGCCGCGCTCGCTTCGGGCGGCAAGCGTCACACGCTCGGTCACGGCTTTTTCGAGCCGACCGTGCTGACCGGCGTCACGCCCGACATGAAAGTGGCGAAGGAAGAAACCTTCGGCCCGCTCGCGCCGATCTTCAGTTTCTCGTCCGACGACGAAGTCGTGCGCCTCGCCAACGACACCGAATTCGGTCTCGCCGCGTACTTCTACAGCCGCGACATCGGCCGTATCTGGCGTGTGGCCGAAGCGCTCGAATACGGCATGGTGGGTATCAACACCGGGCTGATCTCGAATGAAGTCGCGCCCTTCGGCGGCGTCAAGCAATCGGGCCTCGGGCGCGAGGGCTCGCATTACGGCATCGACGATTACGTCGTCATCAAGTATCTCTGCATGGCGGTCTGATCGCGCGTTGCACGCTCCTGAACGCAAAAAGCCTCGACACTTCGGTGCCGAGGCTTTTTACGATGTCTCGCCGAGTTAGTTCGTCGAGGCGGCCGGCGTCACCTGCACCGCCGTCGCGGACACGAACACAGCGTGGATCGTGTCGCCCTTCTTCAGCTTCTCCGCCGCGAAATCCGGCGTGAGATCGAACGTCTCGGTGCGCCACGGGCCGCGCAGCGTGATCGTGCGCTTCTTGTTGTTGACGTTTTCGACCGTCGCAAGGACCTCGACTTGCCGAGTGGCGTCGAAGCCCGTCACACCGTTCTTGCCCGACGTCGGCTGATAGGCGGCCGTATCGATACGTTCGCGCTCGCCTTTGCCCTTCACCTTTTCGGCGCTCACGAGCAACGCGTTCTTGTAGAGCACGTCGACCTTGTCGCCAATGTGCAGCTTGTCGAAGTTCGTGACTTCCTTGTTTACGAGCACGGTTGCGTCACCGTGAGGGCCGCGGACAATCAGCGTGCGGTTGGGGGCGTCGATACCCACGATCGTTGCCTGAACGTGAATTGGATCAGCAAGACCGACGACCTTGTCCGCCGCCTTTGCAAGCGGATCGTTCTGGGCCACGGCGACGCCTGTCGACACAGCCATCGCCGACACGAAAAGTGCTGAAACTGCACACAGCCTCAAATTCATGATACTGCTCCCATATTCAGGTTATCTGAATTCGCAGTGCCGATCATTCAATTTTTTTGATGCTCGAACACCGCAGCAGCGACCGAAGTCGACTGATTTATACCGCGGCAGCCGGTCCGAAGTCAAAACCTCATACCATATTTGCGGAATCACCTTCTTCGGCCACGATCGACCGCCAAAGGCCATGCTGGCGTCGAAACGGTAGAATCCGCTCCATATCCGGCGCGGGCGCACACCGCCCGTCTCCTTGCCGCTTCTTCGACTCTCAGGGGCGCTATGCGACGCTCGGCTTTTTTTATCCGTTTCATCGGCATCGGCGTTCTGTTTCACCTCTATGTCGGCGTGCGGCTCATTCCGGACGCGCCCGTCGGCCTGCCGCTCAAGGTGCTGGCGGCGGTCTTGCTCGCCGCGTCGGTCATCGTCATTCCGCTCGGCATGGCGGCGCGCCAGATCGAACCGCAGTCGCTCGCCGATCGCCTCGCCTGGCTCGGGCTGACCGCGCTCGGCTTTTTCTCCTCGCTGCTTCTTCTGACCTTCGCGCGCGACGTGATGCTGTTCTTCGTGCATCTCGCTGACTGGCTGCGCGGCATGCCTGTCGGGTCGCCGGTGCTGGTCGCGTACAGCGCGCTCGCGGTGCCGCTCCTCGCCGTGCTGTTCTCCGCGATCGGCTTCTATAACGCGCGGCGGCGCGCGCCGGTCGTGAGCGTGGATGTGCCCATCGACAATCTTCCCGCCGCGCTCGACGGCTTCACGATCGCGCAGATCAGCGATATTCACGTCGGTCCGACGATCAAGCGTCACTATGTCGAGCGCATCGTCGCGGCGGTGAACGAGCTCGAGCCGGATCTGATCGCGGTGACGGGCGATGTCGTCGACGGCACCGTGCCGAATCTCGCCGATCACACGCGCCCGCTCGCCGGCCTCACCGCGCGGCATGGCGCGTTTCTCGTCACCGGCAATCACGAGTACTACTCGGGCGCGGACAAGTGGATCGCCGAGTTCCGCCGCCTCGGGCTGACCGTGCTGCTCAATCAGCATGTCGTGCTGAATCACGATGGCGTGCAAGCCGTGGTCGCGGGCGTCACGGATTTCAGCGCCGGCAGCTTCGATCCCGCGCATCGCAGCGATCCCGCGAAGGCGCTCAGCGGCGCACCCGACAACGCCGCCGTGCGCGTGCTGCTCGCCCATCAGCCGCGCAGCGCGACGGCGGCGGCCGAGGCGGGCTTCACACTGCAACTTTCGGGACACACGCACGGCGGCCAGTTCCTGCCGTGGAATTTCTTCGTGCGCCTGCAGCAGCCGTTCGTCGCGGGACTCGTGAAATTCAACGGGCTTTGGGTCTATACGAGCCGGGGCACCGGCTATTGGGGACCGCCGAAACGGCTGGGCGCACCGTCGGAGATTACGCTGGTTCGTCTGGTTGCTTCGACGCCAGCATGACGACGCCGTGACGGCTCGAAAAAAAAGGACGCGTGGCGGGGGGAACGCCGCGCGTCCTGCGCTCGGGGAAAAGCGCTGCGTCCAGACACGGGGAATGAAAGAACGCTCTCGTACTGGCAGGCGGGGCCCCGCCAGCGAGTGAGTCAAAAATAAGGGAACAGAAAAATCGAAACCACCAGATTTTTCTTAAAGATTTCCGCGCGATTCAATGTTTCGAGGGCGATGGGTTCGAGCCCGTGTTCATCGCGTCCACCCTGACGGCCGTCCCGTTTGCAAGCGTAGCCGCCTGACGCACATCGCGCGTGCGCACCTCGATCGGCAGATTATCGGCATCCGCGAGCATGACGACGCCCGTAGCAGGATCGACGCTCGTCACCTGCGCCACGAAGCGCTTGTCGCCGGGGATGAACGCCTGAGGCCTCGCATGCCCGACCGGCGTCAGCACGACCGGCTGCAGCGCCGAACTCCTGATGCGTGTGCCGAGCGGCAGCTTGTCGAGATCGTGCATCTCCGGGCTCACGTTCAGGCGCGTCTCGACGCCTTGCGCATTCACCACGGTGACGCGATGCGCGGCAGTGTCGACGCCCTTCACCGTGCCGATGATCTGAACGACCATTTGTCCTTCTACGTGCCGCGCGGCGCGGTCGGCCTTCGCGCTTACGCTGCCCAGTGCGATCGACGAGGCCACGGCGATCATTCCAAGCGTTTTGATTTTCATAGCATTATCCTTGTCACGGGCAATTGTCCGGCGCCGCCCGCGAAATCGTCCGCGTTGCATCCGCCCTGCGCAAATCCCGCGAACGATTGTGCCCGCTAATCCGCAACGCACGATACATTGGACTGCGAAATTTTGTGCTCGAACGCTTCGCCGCGCGAAACGCGGGCGCGCGGCGCTATGCCTTCTTCGACACCGCCGCCGGTGTCGTCGCGTAGACGCTCCTGTGCGGCGCCGTGCCTTCTCTCGGCCAGTCGGAGCGAGCATCGAAGAACCATTCGGCGCGCTCGCGTCCCTTGCGGATCAGCGCGTGAATGAGTGCGGGATTGCGATCGAGCTTCGATGCATAGTCGAGCGGACCGGGATAATCCTTCGCGTCGAGGTGCATCTGCACGACGCGGACCTTGATCGGCTTGTAGCGCTTCGCAAGCGAATCGTTGGCCTTCAACAGATCGTTCACGCGCGTCGTGAAATAAAGCTCCTGCCCGAGCGCGAGATTGCCGGCGAGCTCGTTGCGCCGGTCGATGATCTCGTTCATCGATTCGGGCAGCTCGCGGCGATGCTGCGGATTGATCTGCACGACCCAGATTTCGTCGGGCCGCATGTCGATGGCGAAGTCCGTGAATTCGCGCACCGGCGGGTTGCTGCTGAAGAGGCCGTCCCAGCACATGCGCCCGTCTGCGGCGACCGCGCGATACAGCGGCGGCACCGCGGCCGATGCCACCAGCTCATCCTGATTCAGCTTGTCGCCGGGAAAGATCACGCGGTCGCCGGTGCGCACGTCGGTCGCGCCGATCAGAAGCGTCGGCTTCGCGCGCCGGTCGGGTTCCGTCGGCAGCGATGCGAACGGCAGATGCTTGTCGAGCAGCTCGCGCAGCCGCTCCTCGGCGACCGGCGGATACAGATACGGACTGATTTCCGCATTGATGGGCAGGCGCGCGTACCACGTCCCGACCGCGTTGGCGACGATATCCGGCCCCTCGCGCGCCTCCAGATCCTTCCAGAAAGCCGCGAGGCGCTGCCTGGCGTCCGCGGGGCCACCGAGCAGCAAGCCCGCCCAGGCGAGCGCGCTGCACATCGCGCCGCCGGACGTTCCAGACAGCGCGACCAGCTCGAACCGGTCGAAGCACTCGTCGCTCAGGAGCCGTTCGAGCACGCCCGCCGCGAACGCCGCATGGCTTCCGCCGCCCTGACACGCGATCGCTACTTTCGGAATGGCCGCCATCACCGCACCTCGTCGCGCCCGTCGATATCGGACGTACGCTACAGGATAGGCGACGCGCGCCGCTATGCCAGTGCCGCCAACACCTGTTCCGTCGAACGAATGCGGCCAATGCGCGGAAAGATGTAGCGGCAGGTCGATTCGTGCGTGTCGGCGTGCAAGTCGCTCATTGCGTCCTCGACGAAAATCTGCTGATAGCCGCGCTCGTGCGCGCCGCGCGCGGTCGAATCCACGCCGATGGCCGTCGCGATGCCGCCCAGCACGATCGTCTCGATGCCGCGCCGGCGCAAGTGGGAATCGAGGTCCGTGCCGTAGAACGCGCCCCACTGCCGCTTGGTGACCACGATATCCGACGCCTGCACGCCAAGCTCGGCGCACAACTCGCTCCAGCCCGCGGGCTCCGGCGCTTCCTGCGGCTGTCCAGCGTCGGTGATCGGACGCAGGCCGCCGGGCGCGTTCGGAAACGCCACCTTGACGAGCACGACCGGCGCGCCCAGCCCGCGAAATCGGTCGGCGAGCGCACGGGCGTTCGCGAGCACGCTCGCGGCGTCGTGAGGCTGCACTGGCAAGGCGGCGATGCCCGCCTGCAAATCGATCAGCACGAGCGCTGTCTTCGCCGAATCGAGCTTGAGTTCGAGTGCGTTCATGAGAAAGTCGCCAGAAAGAGGGATGAGTGCGCGATGTCAGGCTTCGTCGTGCAGGAATTCGAGCGCAGCGCCGTTCATGCAGTAGCGCAAGCCGGTGGGCTTCGGGCCATCGTCGAAGACGTGGCCGAGATGCCCGCCGCAGCGCCGACAGTGCACCTCGTTGCGCATGTGGCCGGTCGCGTCCGCGTGCATCGCGACCGAGCCGTCGAGCGGCTTCCAGAAGCTCGGCCAGCCGGTGCCGCTGTCGAATTTCGCCGCCGACGAAAACAACGGGAGCCCGCACCCCGCGCACGCATAGGTGCCGTCCCGGTGCTCCCTGAGCAGCGGGCTTGCGAACGGCGGCTCGGTGCCGCCGCGCCGGAGGACGCGAAACTGTTCGGAAGACAGGCGGCGGCGCCAGTCCGCGCTGCTGTGGTCGATTTCATACGATCTGGCGGGCGCGGAAGGGCGCGCGCCGCCCGCGAACGCGGCGGCCATCACACCGAGAAAATTGCGCTTCGTGCGTCTCATGATTTTCATCCGATGTACGCCCTCATGCTCTCATCCGCCCAGCCGGCGCCCGGCCGGCGCGCCGCGCTACGATTTGAGCCGGTATCCCGTTTTGAAGATCCACGCGACGATCGCGATGAATACCGCGAGAAAGACCAGCGTCATGCCGAGACTCACGCCGACTTGGACATCGGCGAGTCCGTAAAAGCTCCAGCGAAAGCCGCTGATCAGATAGACGACCGGATTGAACAGCGCGACGGTCTTCCAGAACGGCGGCAGGATGTTGATCGAATAGAAGCTGCCGCCGAGAAACGTGAGCGGCGTGACGATCAGGAGCGGAATGATCTGCAGCTTCTCGAAACCGTCCGCCCAGATGCCGATGATGAACCCGAGCAGGCTGAACGTCACCGATGTGAGCAGCAAAAAGAGGATCATCCAGACCGGATGATCGATTCTGAGCGGCACGAACAGCCGCGCGGTCAGAAGAATGATCAGACCGAGGATGACCGACTTGGTCGCGGCCGCGCCCACATAACTCACGACGAGCTCGAAGTACGACACGGGCGCGGACAGCAGTTCGTAGATCGTGCCGGTGAACTTCGGAAAATAGATGCCGAAGGACGCATTGGCGATGCTTTGCGTCAGGAGCGACAGCATCACGAGGCCCGGCACGATGAACGCGCCGTAGCTGATGCCGTCGACTTCCGGAATGCGCGAGCCGATGGCCGCGCCGAACACGACGAAGTAAAGCGACGTGGAAATGACGGGCGACACGATGCTCTGCATCAGCGTGCGCCCGGCGCGCGCCATCTCGAAACGGTAGATCGCGCGAACGGCGTATAGATTCATTTGGCTTCCCTGACGAGGCTCACGAAGATGTCTTCGAGCGAGCTTTGCGTCGTTTGCAGATCCTTGAAGCGCACGCCGGCTTCGTCGACGTGACGCAGCAGCGCGATGATGCGGCCCGGCTCGTCGTGCGCGTCATAGGTGTACGTGAGTTCGCTGCCGTCGGTGGAGCGCGCGAGGCCGTAGGCCAACAGCGGCGCGGGCACTTCGGCGAGCGGATGCTCGAGCTGCAGCGTGAGCTTCTTCTGACCGAGCTTGCGCATGAGCTCGCGCTTTTCCTCGACGAGCACGATTTCCCCGCGATTGATGACGCCGATGCGGTCCGCCATCTCCTCCGCTTCCTCGATATAGTGCGTCGTGAGGATGATGGTCACGCCCTTCGACTGCAGCTCGCGCACGAGGCCCCACATGTCGCGGCGCAATTCGACATCGACGCCCGCGGTGGGCTCATCGAGAAAGAGGATCTCGGGCTCGTGCGCGAGCGCCTTCGCGATCAGCACGCGGCGCTTCATGCCGCCCGAGAGCGTCATGATCTTGTTGTCCTTCTTGCTCCAGAGCGAAAGCGACTTGAGCACCTTCTCGATGTGCGCCGGATTCTTCGGCCGTCCGAACAGCCCGCGGCTGAACGACACGGTCGCCCACACGGTCTCGAAAGCGTCGGTGGTGAGTTCCTGCGGCACGAGGCCGATCATCGCGCGCGCGGCGCGATAGTCCGTGACGATGTCGTGACCGGCGACGGTGACCTTGCCCTCGCTCGGATTCACGATGCCGCAGACGGTGCTGATGAGCGTCGTCTTGCCCGCCCCGTTCGGGCCGAGCAGCGCGAAAATCTCGCCGCGACGGATCTCCAGATTCACGTTCCGGAGCGCGCGGAAGCCCGACCCGTAGGTCTTGGACAGATTGGAAACGGTGATGATGGTTGGCATGGCACGGACGATAGCAGATACGACGCGATCCGGCTTGAACGATGGGGTCGTCCATTCGGCCGATGTTCGACGGCCGCCGCGCTGCCTACAATGGACTGCGGAAATACAAGGAGCCGACATCATGCTGTTCGAACAGATCCACACCACCTGCCTCAACGACGCGGACCTGCCGTGGGTGCCGTTCACGCCGTACAGCGAGCGCGTGCTCGTCAAGTACTTCAAGCTCGATCCGATTCGCGGCGAGGTCATCGCGCTGATGAAAGCGCCGGCCAAAGGTCAGATGCCGCGGCATCGTCATACGGGCACGGTGATCGTGTATACGGTCGAGGGGCGCTGGAAGTATCGCGAGCACGAGTGGATCGCAGAGCCGGGGAGCATCGTGTACGAGACGGCCGGATCGAGCCACACGCCCGAGGCGCTGCCATCGGATGCCGACGGCGCGGACATCGTCACGCTCAACATCATCCAGGGCGAACTGCTGTTCGTGAACGACAGCGGGCAGGTGCTCGCCGCCGAGAACTGGAAGAGCGGCCTGGACCGATATGTTGCGTTTTGTCATGCAAACGGCATCGTGCCAAAAGATCTGACTGCCTTCGCCGCTGGTTAGAATCGATGCCTGAACGCGCCTCGCGCGCTTTCGACCATTTCCGGTTTGCCGGCCGCTCGCGCCGGCGCAGATCAAGGAGGAGCAGAGCATGAATATTCAGACCGTCGGCATCGTCGGTGCGGGAACCATGGGCAACGGCATCGCGCAGGTCGCGGCCGTCGCGGGCTTCAAGGTCGTGCTGATCGACGTCACCGACGCCGCGCTCGCGAAGGGCATCAAAACGCTGACCGGCAGCCTGGAGCGCCTCGTATCGAAGGACAAGCTCGCGGCGTCCGCGCGCGACGCGGCGCTCACGCGCATCGAAACCTCGACCGATTACGCGCGTCTCGCCGCGGCCGACATCGTGATCGAGGCCGCCACGGAAAACGCCGAGCTCAAGACCCGCATCCTGAAGCAGATCGAGGAAGCCGCGCGTCCCGATGCCATCATTGCGTCGAATACGTCGTCGATCTCGATCACCGCGCTCGCCGCGCAGCTCGCGACGCCTGCGCGCTTCATCGGCATGCACTTCTTCAATCCGGTGCCGCTGCTGCAGCTCGTCGAAGTGATTCGCGGCGTGCAGACGAGCGATGAAACCGCCACCGCGGTGCGCGCGCTCACGGAGAAGCTCGACAAGTCGCCGATCGGCGTGCGCAATTCGCCGGGCTTCGTCGTCAACCGCATTCTCGTGCCGATGATCAACGAAGCGTTCTACGTGCTCTATGAAGGTGTGGCGAGCGCCGAGGAAATCGACGCGGGCATGAAGCTCGGCGCGAACCATCCGATCGGCCCGCTCGCGCTCGCGGACCTGATCGGCCTCGACGTGTGCCTCTCGGTGATGGACGTGTTCCTCAAGGACTTCGGCGATTCGAAGTACCGCGCGTGCCCGTTGATGCGCGAGCTGGTCGCGGCGGGACGTCTCGGTCGCAAGACGAAGCACGGCGTCTACAAGTACGACTAAGGCGCGTCGAAGTCGAGCACCGGTCCGGCGGGCACGATGCCCGTCGGATTGATCGTCCTATGGCTTTCGTAGTAGTGCCGCTTGATGTGCTCAAAATTCACCGTCGCGGCGATGCCCGGCATGCGGTAGATCTCGCGCGCGAACCGCGAGAGATTCGGATAATCCGCGATGCGCCGCAGATTGCACTTGAAGTGGCCCACATACACGGCGTCGAAGCGCACGAGCGTCGTGAAGAGGCGGATGTCGGCTTCGGTGAAGCGCTCGCCCGTCAGGTATCGGCGCGCGCTCAGGCGCTCTTCGAGAAAGTCGAGCGTCTCGAAGAGCGGCATCACCGCTTCCTCGTACGCGGCTTGCGTGGTCGCGAAGCCCGCCTTGTAGACGCCGTTGTTGAGCGTGTCGTAGATGCGGGCGTTGAGCGCGTCGATCTCTTCGCGCAGCTCGCGCGGATAGTAGTCGCCGGGCTTCGCGCCTATGCCGTCGAACGCCGTATTCAGCATGCGAATGATCTCCGACGACTCGTTGTTGACGATCGTCCCGCGCGCCTTGTCCCATAGAACCGGCACGGTGACGCGGCCGGTGTAATGCGGATCGGCGGAAGTGTAGACCTGATGCAGGAAGTGCGCGCCATTGATCTTGTCGGGCACGACGCCCGGCGCCCGGTCGAAGGTCCAGCCGTTTTCCAGCATCAGCCAGTTCACGACGGATACGTCGATCATCGCTTCCAGCCCCTTCAGCGCGCGCATGATGAGCGTGCGGTGCGCCCACGGGCAAGCGAGGCTCACATACAGGTGATAGCGCCCCGCCTCGGCCTCGAAGCCGCCCTCTCCGCCCGGGCCCGGCGCGCCATCCGCCGTCACCCAGTTGCGATATGCGGCGTCCTTGCGCATGAAGCGCCCGCCGGTGGACGCCGTGTCGTACCACTGGTCCTGCCATTTCCCGTCGACGAGAAGTCCCATTTCCATTTCCTCCTTGATGGCCACGGCGCAACACATGCGCCATGGCACCGGCATGATCAGTTCGTTGAAGGCGCGTCGATGAAACGCACCAGTTGCGCCATCGTCGCATCCGGCGCTTCCTCCATCAGCCAGTGTCCGGCGCCCGGCATCACGACGCCCTGCACGTTGGTTGCGACGAGCTTCGCCTGATCGATCAGGAACGTGCCCGACGCGCGCTCGCCGGTGAGGACGAGCATCGGCATCGTGAGCGGCGTTTTCGCGAAAGCGGCGAAATCGTCCGCGTCTTGCGAAAACGCGTGGAAATACTCGAACCCCGCGCGCATGCGGCCGCTGCGCCCGTATTGCGCCGAATAATAGCGGCGATCGGCTTCGCTCACCGAATGCGCGGGATCGGCGGCGAAATCGTTCCAGAAGTGCTCGAAATAGACACGCTCGCGGCCGCGCACCAGTTGTTCAGGCGTGTCGCCGTAGAAGTTGAAATGCCACTTGTCGCGCAGCAGCCAGACTTTCTGCCAGTCGCCGACGCCGGGCAAAAAGGCGTCCATCAGCACGATGCTTTCGACTTCGTCGGGATACTGCGCGGCGTACGCGTACGCGACCATCAGCCCGATGTCATGCCCGACGAGCTTCACCTTGCGATAGCCCAGCGCGCGCACCATCGCGTGAATGTCTTGCGCGAGCGTTTTCTTGTCGTAGCCGGAGGCCGGCATCGCCGAGCCGCCCGCGCCCGGCAGATCGGGCGCCAGCACGACGCGCTCGCCCGCGAGACGCGTCATCAGCGGTTGCCACATGCGGCTCGTTTCCGTGTAGCCGTGCAGCAGGATGACGGGCGTCGCGTCGCCTCGCCCCGCTTGCAGGTAGTGCAGCTCGACGCCATTCGCGTCGATCGTGCGTGATTCGATCGCGCTCGCGGCGGCGGCCTGCGGTGCGCGCGGCGCGCTGGCGGCGTGCGCGGCCGGTTGCAGCGCGGCGGCTGCGAGAAGCGCGCCGGCGGCGCGGCGCATCGTGTGCAGGAAGGTTTTCATCGTTCAGCTCCATCGAAGATTCGGTTTGTCCGATGGTTCCCATGTTGACCCCGCGCGCCGCTTTTGCCGTACGATCCGGACGATGCACTCGTTCGATGGAGTCGAACATGTTGTCAGAGGAAGAACTCTCGCTGCTCGACGCGATCCGCGAAACCGGCAGCTTGTCGCGCGCGGCGGCGCGGCTCGGCAAGGCGCCGTCGACCGTGTCGCATGCCGCGCGGCAACTGGAAACGCGCTTCGACGCGCTGCTCTTCGACCGCCGCCGCTATCGCCTGCAACTCACGCCCGCCGGCCATCTGCTCGCCGATGAAGCGTCGCGTCTGATGCTCGACGTGGCGCGGCTCGCGCAGCGCGTGAAGCAGATCGCGAGCGGCTGGGAAGACCGCTTGTGGATCGTCTGCGACGAAATCCTCGAATTCGAGACGCTGTTGCCCGTCGTGCAGGCCTTCGATGCGCTCGAATCCGGCGTCGCGCTGCGCATCACGCACGAGGTGCTGGGCGGCACCTGGGAAGCGCTGCGCGATGGCCGCGCGGACCTGATCGTCGGCGCGACCAACGAGCCGCCCGCGATTCCCGGCCTGCGCTGGTTCGAGCTCGGCGTCATGCAATGGACCTTCGCGCTGTCGCCGCGCCATCCGCTCGCGAAGACCGACGGGCCGCTGCGGCGCGAGCAGATCGCGGCGCATCGCGCGGTGGTCGTCGCGGATTCGTCGCGCTCGGCGGGGCGCGCGTACGGCGTGCTCGGCGGGCAGGCCGCGTTCGCGGTGCCGACCATGCGCGCGAAAATCCTCGCCCAGCGGCAAGGGCTCGGCACGGGCTGGGTGCCGCGGCATCGCGTGGAAACGCTGCTCGCGCGCGGCGAGCTCGTCGAAATGGAAACCGCCGATCCGCGCGAGCCGAACGTGCTCTACGTCGCGTGGCGCGGCGATCACGAAGGCCGCGCGCTGAAATGGTGGATCGAGCAGTTGCGTCAGCCGCGTCTCGCGAAGCGTCTCGTCGATGGCGTCGACGCGTTCGCCTGACCTATCGGCGTAAAACATCGTTACAACTTCCGCGTGCATCCGGCGACGAAATCGCCGGCCTCGCTCCGTTCAAGTTCTCGTCGCAACCCTGAATCGACGAGAACCATCATGAGAAAAACACGCACGCCGCTGCGCGCGGCGCTTTCCGCAGCCGTTCTTGCGCCCGTGATCGCCCTTTCCTTTGCCGCCCTGCACAGCGGCCCGGCCGAAGCGCAGGCGGTCATCATCGCGCCTTCCGCGCCGCCGCCGATGCGCGCCGAACCGCCTCCGCCGCCACGCGCGGGCTACGCGTGGGACCCGGGACACTGGCGCTGGACGCATGGCGGCTACGTCTGGGCGCCGGGCCACTGGCGGCCGGTGCGCGCGGGTTATCGCTGGATTCCGGGGCACTGGGTCGCGCACGGGCCGAACTGGCGCTGGGTCGAAGGCCATTGGGCGTGATGTCGCGCGTCCCGACACAACCGAAACGAGGTGGCCCATCATGCTGAAAACACTGCTCGCCGCCGCGCTCGTCGCGCTGACGCTCGCGGGTTGCGTCGTCTATCCGGCGCATCCTGTCTACTATCGCGGGCCGGTCGTCGTTTACTGAGGATGCGGACGGCGACGGCATTCCGCCCGTCCGCGAGCATGCAGTCCAACATGCGCCACGAGACCCGAGATCACATTGAACGAAGAAGAAGATCCGGACACCGCGCTCATTGCCCGCGTCGGCAATCGGGAACCGGGAGCCGTCCGCGAGATCGTCGCGAGGAAGCTCCCGCGCATCGTCGCGCTCGCGGCGCGCATGCTGGGCGATCGTGACGAGGCCGACGACGTGGCTCAGGAAGCGTTTCTGCGCATCTGGAAGATCGCGCCGAAGTGGCGCACCGGAACCGCGCGCTTCGATACGTGGCTGCATCGCGTGACGCTCAATCTGTGTTACGACCGCTTGCGCCGTCATCGGGAGTCGACCGTGTCCGACGCGCTTCCCGAGCAGGCCGATCCCGCTCCACTGCCCGACGAACGCCTCGACACGGCGCATGCGAACGAGCGCATCGCGCAGGCGCTCGCGAGACTGCCCGCGCGCCAGCGGGAGGCGCTCGTGCTGCAGTACTACCAGGAATTGCCGAACGCGGACGCGGCGGCCTTGATGGGCGTGAGCGTCGAAGCGCTCGAAAGCCTGCTCGCCCGCGCGCGCCGCAATCTCAGAGCCGCACTCGACGCTCCGAAGGAACATCGATGACACCCGAACGATTCCGCCACATCACCGAGGCTTACGGCGCGTCGCCGGAACGCTGGCCCGCGCACGAACGCGACGCGGCGCTCGCGCTCGTCGCCGCCGGCGATGCGCAAACACTCGCCGCACTCGCCGAAGCCCGCGCGCTCGACGCCATGCTCGACGCGCACGCGGTCGCCGCGCCCAGCCCGGAACTCGCGCGGCGCATCGTCGATTCCGCGCCGGCGCGGCCCGCGCGCACGTTCTGGCGGCGTCCGCGCATCTGGTTCTCGGGCGCGGGCTTCATCGGCGCGGGTGCGGCGGGCGTCGCGGCGGGCGCGCTGCTGGTTTCGCTGCTCGCGCCCGCACCCGCGCCCGCGCCGAACGACGGCGCGCACGGCGGCTGGTTCGAGCAATCCTATTCGGGCACGGCCTTCGGCGGCGCCCCTTCCGACTGGAGCGATCAATGAATCCACGCACGCTGAAGACGCTCGCGGCGGTGTCGCTCGTGCTGAACGTATTTCTGATCGGATCGATCGCGGGCGGCGCCTATCGGCTGTTCGCGCATCAGCGCGGGGAAGCCGCGCAGCCACGCGGCATCCGCTTCGCCGCCGCCGATCTCTCCGCCGAACGCCAGCAACAACTACGCGACGCGTTGCGCCATGCGCGCCGCGAAAGTCTGCCGCTGATCCGCGATGCGCGCGACGGACGCATCGATATCGCGCACATCCTCGCCGCACGCGACTTCGATCGCCATGCGCTCGATGACGCGCTGACCCGCACGCGCGACGCGGACATCGCGCTGCGCGCGCGCATCGAAGGCACGGTCGCGGATTTCGCATCGACGCTCACGCCCGAGGAACGGCTGAAGCTTGTCGGCGCGATGGAGCGCTATGGCCCGCTGCGCGCCGTCCCGCCTGGCGAACGGCCGCGGCAGTGACCTCGCGCGACGGATTTCCCGCGCTCGCACGTTTAACCCACATCGAAAGCGTCTGGAGCAAGTCATGGCAATCGCGCCGCAACGCTCGCCCGCCGCCATCGCGGTGAATCGCTTCGGCCTTGGCGCGCGGCCGGGCGAGCCGCTGCCCGCCGATCCGCGCGGCTGGCTCGCGGAACAGGCCGATCCGCGCACGAGCAGCTATCAGCCGATGCCGCCGGCGCTCGGCAGCCAACCATCGAGCGCCGCGCTCGCCGCGCGCTTCGCCGAACGCCAGCGCGCGCTGCGCGATGCGAGCGATGCCGACAAACCCGCCGTGCGCAAGCAATACGCCGAGCAGATCCGCGAGGTCTACCGCGATGCCGTCGATGCCCGCGTGACGAGCGCGCTCACGACGAGCACGCCTTTCATCGAACGCCTCGTGCATTTCTGGGCGAATCACTTCGCGGTGTCGATCGAAAAGCCGCCCGTCGCCATGCTCGCCGGATCGTTCGAAAACGAGGCGATTCGCCCGCATGTGCTCGGCCGCTTCGAGGACATGCTGGTCGCGGCGGAACGGCATCCGGCGATGCAGATCTTTCTCGATCAGGCGCGCTCCGTCGGACCGGACAGCCCCGCCGCCGCGCGCGCGGCGATGCGCGATCCCAACAACAGGCGCGGCCTCAACGAAAACCTCGCGCGCGAGATCATGGAGCTGCACACGCTCGGCGTGCGCAGCGGCTACACGCAAGCCGACGTGACCGAGTTCGCGCGCGCGCTCACCGGCTGGAGCCTCGGGGCGATGGGCGCGAACGCGGGCAAGAACCCCGACGATCCCGCGCCGCCCGGCCAGTACGTGTTCCGTGCGCGCCTGCACGAGCCGGGCGCGCGCACGGTGATGGGCAGGCAATACGCGCAGGCCGGCGATGAGCAGCCGCTCGCCGTCCTGCGCGATCTGGCCAATTCGCGCGCGACGGCGCATCACATCGCGGAGAAACTCGCGCGCCACTTCGTCGCGGACACGCCGCCGCCCGCGCTCGTCGAGCGGCTTGCGAGCGCGTTCAGCGATAGCGGCGGTGATCTGCCCTCGGTGTATCGCGCACTGATCGAAGCGCCCGAAGCGTGGCCGGGCGCGCCCGCCAAATTCAAGACGCCGTGGGACTGGACCATCTCGTCCTTGCGCGGATTGGGCCGCACCGGCTTGCAAGGCGCGCGCGCCGCGCCGCTCCTCACGCAACTGGGGCAGCAGGTCTGGCGCCCCGGCTCGCCCGCCGGTTACGACGATGTCGCCGCGAGCTGGGCCGCGCCCGATGCGCTCGTGCGCCGCGTCGAGCTTGCGCAACGCTTTGCCGCGCGCACAGGCGACACGCTCGATGCCCGCGCGCTCGGCCCGCAACTGCTCGCGGGCGTGTTGTCCGAGCCGACCGCCAGCGCCGTCGCGCGTGCCGAAAGCGCGCAGACCGCGCTCGCGCTGCTGCTCGTGTCCCCCGATTTTCTGAGGAGATGAACCCATGCTGACGCGTCGCCAGTTCCTGTGGTGCGCGGGCGCGAGCGCCGGCGCGATGCTCGTCGCGCCGCGGATCGTGTTCGCCTCCGCCGAAACCGACCGCCGCTTCGTCTTCGTGATCCAGCGCGGGGCGGCGGACGGGCTGAACATCGTCGTGCCATATGGCGATCCCGCGTATGCGACACTGCGCGGCCCGCTCGCCATCGATGCATCGGCGGCAACGAAGCTCGACGGCCTCTTCGCGCTGCATCCGTCGATGAAACAGGTCGCGCGGATGTACGCCGGCAAGGAGGCGCTGTTCGTGCATGCGGTGGCGTCGCCCTATCGCGAGCGCTCGCACTTCGACGGCCAGAACGTGCTCGAAACCGGCGGCGCCGCGCCGTACCGGTTGAAGGACGGCTGGATGAACCGCCTGTTGTCGATGCTGCCCGCACCGCGCGCCGATGCCGTCGCGTTCGCGCCGACCGTGCCGCTCGCGCTGCGCGGCCGCGCGGAAGTCACGTCGTATGCGCCTTCGTCATTGCCGCAGGCACCCGACGATCTCCTCACGCGCGTCTCGCAGCTCTATGCGGGCGATGCGCAGCTTCATCCGCTCTGGGATGCCGCGATGCAGGCGCGCGGCCTCGCCGCCGACGCTGGCGCTCGCCAGGATCCGGCGAGCCTCGGCAAGCTCGCCGCCAGCTTTCTGGGCAAGCCCGATGGCCCGCGCATCGCGATGATCGAAACCGGCGGCTGGGACACGCACAGCGCGCAGAACCCGCGCCTCGCCACGCAACTGAAGGCGCTCGACACGCTGCTCGCGTCGCTGCGCGACGGCCTCGGCGAGCACTGGGCGAACACGACGGTGCTGGTAGCGACCGAGTTCGGCCGCACGGCGGCGGCGAACGGCACGGGCGGCACGGACCACGGCACGGCGTCGGCGGCGATGATCGTCGGCGGCGCGGTGGCGGGCGCCCGCGTGCTCGCGGACTGGCCGGGACTCGCGAATGCGTCGCTGTATCAGGCGCGCGATCTGAAGCCGACGATCGGGCTCGATGCCGTCATCGCGAGCGCGGCGGGCGAGACCTTCGGCATCGATCCGCAGCGTGTGGGCGCGACGCTGTTTCCCGATGCCGGCGGTCAACGGTTTGGACAACGAATCCTGAAATCCTGAGGCATCAGCCGTTCGACAGCAACGCCGCGACATGCGTCGAACCGGTCTGCTCGGCGATGTCCTTCGCGGTCATGCCGCGATCGTCGCGCAGATCGCGCTTCGCGCCGCGCGCGAGCAGCATCGACGCCGTCTCGGCCTGATCGTAGCCCGCCGCCCACATCAGCGCCGTGAGGTGGTTGCGATACGCGGCGTTCACATCGACGCCCGTGTCGAGCAAGCGCTGCACGACGGCCGTATGCCCGCGTCCCGCCGCGTACTCCATCGCGGTCTTGCCGACACGGTCGGTCGCGGCGGCATCGGCGTGATGCGCCAGCAGCAAGGCCGCGATGTCGTCGTTGCCTTCGAAGGCGGCGGCCATCAGCGGCGTGATGCCCTGCACGTCCGCCTGGCTCACGTTCGCGCCGCGCGCGATCAGCATGCGCGCCATCGGCGTCAGGCCTTTCTTGCATGCGCTGATGAGCGGCGTGGCGCCGATACGGTTGCGCGAATCGATCGCCGCGCCTTCATCGAGCAAACGCGTGACGGCGGCCTGATCGCCCTCGCGCACGGCGGAAAGCAGGCGCTCGTTGAGCGCGTAGGCGTCCTGCTGCGCGTAGGCAATCGCGCAGGAGCACGTCATCGACAGAGCGAATGTCAGCACGCGAAGCGTTCTTGTCATCGTTATGGCCGCCTCCATTGAACGTCATTGCAGATTCGCGATGTAGTTCGCCAGATTCTCGATGTCCGCGTCCGTGAGATTCTTGGAAACGCTCGTCATGTTGCCCGCGTCGTTGGTGCGCTTCCTGTCGCGGAAGTCCTGCAGTTGCTTCACGATGTACGGATACTGCTGCCCGGCCAGGCGCGGAATCTCGTTCTGGCCCGAGAAGCCGCCGAGGTGGCACATCGTGCAGAGAAGCTCCTCGGACTTCCTCCTGCCCGCCTCGACCTTCACCGGGTCCGCCTTGAAATCGGTCGGAACGTGCTTTTGCGCGGCGAAATAATCGGCGAGATCGCGCATGTCATGGGGCGCGAGGTTCGCGGCCATCGGCGACATGCGCGAATCTCTGCGGCGGCCCGCCTTGAAATCGCGCAATTGCAGATAGAGATAGCGGGAAGTCTGCCCCGCGAGCGACGGATAGTCGCCCGTCATCGAGTTGCCCGCGAGGCCATGACACGTCGAGCAGACGGCGGCCTTCGCGGCGCCGGCCTTCGCATCGGCGCGCGAAAGCGACGGCAGCGACAGCAGCACGCACACGACGATCCACAGCGCGTACACGAGCCAGACACGAAGCCGCTTCGAACGCGTCGCCATTTCAAGGCAGAGCGAACACGAGCACGCTGTTGCCGCGCTTGAAGTCGAGTTGCGTATTGCCGCCCGCCGCGACCGCGATGTACTGCTTGCCGTTCACCATGTACGACACCGCCGGCGCATTGACGCCCGCGCCGCACTGGAACTCCCAGAGCTTGCGGCCAGTGGCGGCGTCGAGATGAACGCTGGTTTCAGCTTCGCCACGTTCGACGTGTTGATCTGCGTCGCGGGCGCATAGCGCGTTTCGGCATACGAGCCGTTCGAGTGCAGCCATGAGGCTGCTGTCGCCCGCAGCGCCGTCGAGCTGCTGCTGCGAGACAGGCCGCAACGCGCTCGGGACCGGCGAGGTTTGCGTCGTGTTGGCGTTCTGGATTTCCTCGGCGGCTTCGATTCCGGGCGATGTCACGATTCCGAAAGCACCGGCGGCGATGATGATGAGCGGGACGAGCGAGGTACGGGAAAAACCGGCCATGTCAGCCTCCCAAACGTTCTTGTCTGGTCCTCGTGGCGCGCGGCGGAGCAGTGCATGCCCTCTTCTGCGTCCGCAAAAAAGGATAGGCAATTTAAGAAATCATTTCCAGATTTATGGAAAGGCTTCGCTGAATGCCTCTTCTATCGGACGAAGGATATTTTCAGGGACAGGCGCGGCGCGATTTTTAGTAGCATGGAACGGAGTGCCGTTATGATTGCGCCCCTCACTTCGGGAGCGGCTTGCCGGACCGCCGGCGTTCGTTTGTCGCTTGTTCATCGCTCGTTGCGCGCCATGCCCGTCGGCAGACGCCGCGCAACCCTTCACTTTCATCCGGACGCATCATGCCAATCCCATCCAACGGGCAGCCGAATCCGAGTCCACGCCAGCCGGTGGATATCGCCCGCATTCTGCTCGTCATCACGATTCTCACCGCGCTGACGGTCGGCAGCCTCTACGTCCTGCGTCCGTTCCTGCCCGGCCTCATCTGGGCGACGACGATCGTCGTCGCGACCTGGCCGCTCATGCGCGCCGTGCAGCGCCGCTGCGGCAACCGCCGCTGGATCGCAACGAGCGTGATGCTGTTCATGCTGCTGATCGTGATCGTGCTGCCGCTCTACGAAGCGATCTCGACGCTCGCGCTGCACGGCGGCGAGATCATGACCGCCATCAAGAGCCTGCCGAGCTATGCGTTGCCGCCGCCGCCGCACTGGGTGCACGATGTCCCGGTCGCGGGCCAGCGCATTGCAAGGGAATGGCAGACGCTCTCGGACGCGGGCCCGGGCGGCCTGCTCGCGAAGATCGAGCCCTACGTGACGATCGCGGCGCGCTGGATGCTCGCACATGCGGCCGTCGTCGGCGTGTTCGTGATGCACATGCTCATCACGGTCATCATCTCCGGCATCCTGTATATGAACGGCGAGGCGGCCGGGCGCTTCATCGTGCGCTTCGCGACGCGCATCGCCGCGCAGCGCGGCGCGGAAGCCATCAAGCTCGCCGGCCTCGCGATCCGCGCGGTGGCGCTCGGCATCGTCGTGACGGCGGTCACGCAATCGGCGCTCGGCGGCATCGGGCTCGCGCTCGCGGGCGTGCCCGCCGCGGGCATCATCACCGCCGTCATGCTGATGCTTTGCCTCGCGCAGATCGGGCCGCTGCTGCCCTTGCTCGGCGGCGTCGCATGGCTCTTCTGGCACGGCTCGCATGTCGCCGGATCGCTCCTGCTGGTGTGGTCGATCATGATCGCCATGCTCGACAACTTCCTGCGCCCGATTCTCATCAAACGCGGTGTGAATCTCTCGATGCTCCTGATCCTTTCCGGCGTGCTCGGCGGCATGTTCGCGTTCGGAATAGTCGGATTATTCATCGGGCCCGTCATTCTCGCGGTGACGTCGACGATCCTGAATGCGTGGATCAACGAGCAGCCGCCGCTGCCGCAAGTCGAGGCGATGAGTAACGAAGAAGTCGCGGAAGCCGCATCCACACGGGATCTCGCCGATGCATCGAGAAGACAGACCTGAATGATGAATATCTTTGAGTTTTGTTGTATTTGTTCTCGACAATCGGACTTCACTTAAATCGAGAATTCGGAGTCTTACGAAAATGAGATTCCAGCCCGGTTAACGGTAAGTTTCACGGTTAATTGACGATTTCTATCCGTTACAATGCAATCCTTTGTTATTTGCCCGTTGAGGGCGTAGGGGATTGACCATGTCTCTGCGCGACGTGGACGCCATCGATTACATCGGAGTGAACATTCTCTTCAAACGTGTATATGTCGGGCTCTTCGATGATCTCGACTGGCGCGATGCAGGCGTTCATCAGGATTTGCTCACGAAAAAGATCGACCGGTACATCCGTTATATCCGCTCAGGTCAATTGCTGCTGAATTACCCCAAGGTTCGCGGCTATGAGATCGTGCTTGAATATGTGTCGATGCACCCGATGACACCCTCTGCGCTCGAGTTCTGGAAATCGCGCGAACGCATGATCGAAGGTGCCGGTTACAAGGTGCATATTCGCGGCGTGGATGTGCGTCATTCGCTCGGCATCGCCGTCGATAAACCCGAGCATGTCGTGGCGGAGCCGGTCGAGCCGCCCGCGCTCGAAGTGCTCGAAGCGGACCCGTACACGCGCCTCGCCGACGTCGCCGATATCTCGTACCTCCCGCCGCTGAGACCCGAGTCGCGCCGCCCGCAGACGTTGCCGGTGCTCAGGCGTCTTGCGATGCGCCAGGCGGCCGGTCACTGAA
Organism: Caballeronia sp. 11_S32; assembly: GCF_056930355.1. Lineage (NCBI taxonomy): Bacteria > Pseudomonadati > Pseudomonadota > Betaproteobacteria > Burkholderiales > Burkholderiaceae > Caballeronia > Caballeronia sp. 11_S32. The sequence continues at coordinate 321,587 of NZ_JBXOWH010000004.1, read as the reverse complement.
GCGAACGTCCCGCCACAGAAAAACGGCGAAGCTCATCCGAGCCTCGCCGCTTTTCTTTTGTGCGCGTGATCGACGCGTCACATCATTTCGCGCCGCTCAACGCCGATGCCGCGATCGACGGCACCGAGATGCCGTTGGTCTTCGCGTACTGCACCGCTTGGGTGAGCGTCTGCACGAGCGACTGCAATTGTCCCGGCGCCGATTGCGCGATATAGGTCGCCGCCTGCGCCGTCGCCGGGTTCGAGCCGGCCTGCAGCAGCGAGGACATGTTCATCGAATTCGACACCGCGCCGAGATCGTTTTGCAGGCCGGCGTACTGCTTCACGCCCTGCCCGAGCGATGCGAGGCCATCGCTGAAAGTCTGTTTGCTCGCGGCGGTCGGCGGCGTTGTGGAGCCGCTCGTGAACGCCTTCATCAACGATTGCGACACGCTCTGCTGCGTGCCGCCGAGTTGCGACAGCACACTCGTGCTCGGCACACCGCTGCCGCCCGATGCGCCCGACAGCAGGCCCGCCGCCGACTGCGCCTGGCTCGCGACGCTCGACATGCCCATTGCCGAGGCGAGGCTCGACTGTCCCGAGAGCACCTGCTGGTTCGCGCCGAGATAGGTCTGCACGAGCGAGCTCAGCGCCGAAGGCTGCGCCGCGCCGTTCGCGCCGGCGGCCGGCTCCGACTTGCCGCTGCCGAAGCCGAATTGCTGAAGGTTGAGTTGTGCGTACGATGCCGCCGGTGCGATCAGCACGAATGCGATGCCGGCCGACAGAAGCGCGATCCGTGACTTACGGTTCGGCATGGTCGGTTCCTCCTCTTGAATTGTCCGATCGGTTAAGCCCCATTCGACCATCGGCCATTTCGACGGTTCGCCGCAGAAACATTTGCTTGCGAATTCCGTCAGGAGATTATGCGCACAGGTCCGCGAGCGGATGCATCTCTTTACGCCACGGAGATGAGAGAAAGTGCTGCACGCGCTCGGCGCGCACCTGCGCGAGCGTCGTCGGGGCGAAACGCGGCCGTTCGTCCTTGTCGATGATGAGCGCGCGCACGCCTTCGACGAAATCGCCATCGTCGATCGCGCGGTACACGACGCCCAGCTCCATGCGAAAGCAATCCGCAAGCGACATCTGCCGGCCACGCATCAACGCGTGATACGTCACTTCGAGCATCGTCGGCGAATGGCTTTCGAGCGTGGCGAGCGTCGCGCGCGCCCAGTTCGATTCGTCCGCTGCGAGCGACGCGACGATGCGCTCCACGCCGCCCGTCGGACACACGGAGAAATGACGCCTGATCTGCGCGCGGATATCGTCGAGCGGCGCATGGCGCTCGATGTTCGCGCTCGGCACGAACACGCGCTTGAGCTGCGCCATTGCATTCTGCACATCGTCCCAGCGCATTCTTTCGAGGCGCTCGACGAAGCCGCGCAGCCACGTCGACGGCACGCATTCGTCCGCGAGCCCGACGCGCTTCGCATCGGCGCCCGACAGACGCGCGCCCGTCAGGCCGACATAGAGCGCGAGATCGCGCGGCAGCACGCGCAGGAAGTGCGTCGCGCCGACATCGGGCAACAGGCCGATGCGCGTCTCGGGCATCGCCATGCGCGTGCGCTCGGTCGCGATGCGCAGCGCGGCGCCTTGCGCGAGCCCCATGCCGCCGCCCATCACGATGCCGTCCATCAGCGCAACGACCGGCTTTTTGAAACGATGAATCGCGTGATCGAGCCGATATTCGTCGATGAAGAATTTCAGCCACGGCGTCTCGTGATGCGGATCGTTGCGCGCGGCGTGATAGAGCTTGCGGATGTCGCCACCCGCGCAGAACGCCTTGTCGCCCGCGCCGCGCAGCACTACCGCGGCAATCGAATCGTCGTCGGCGCATTGCGCGAAGATATCGGCGAGCAGCGCGATCATGCCGTGCGACAACGCATTCAATGCGTGCGGCCGGTCGAGCGTGACGAGCGCCACGCGATTCACGACATCGAAGGTGACTTCCGGTGTCTCGCGCAGCAGTTCTTGCGTGCTCATGACGCGCTCCATCGCGGCTTGCGCTTGTCGAGAAACGCGGCAACGCCTTCGCGCTGATTCGCGCCGTCGAAGAGATCGACGAAGCGTTCGCGCTCGAGCGCCAGAGCCGCGCGTCGCGGCATGCCTTCGCGCGCGGCGTGGATCAGCGGCTTCGAGTACGCGACGGCATCCGGGCTCACCGACGCGACGCGCTCCGCGATCTTCAATGCGGCTTCATACGCGCCGCCGGTCGCGACCATTTCCTCGACCAGCCCGATGCGCAACGCGGTCTGCGCATTCACGCGCTCGCCGGTCAGAATGATGCGCTTCGCCCAGCCCTCGCCGACGAGCCACGGCAGCGTCTGCGTGCCGCATCCGCACGGCAGCAGTCCGACCGATGCTTCCGGCAGCGCCATCTGCGCATGCTCCTCGGCGATGCGCATATCGCACGCGAGCGCGCATTCGAGGCCGCCGCCCATCGCGTAGCCGTTGATCGCGGCGATCGTGACCGCGCGCGCGTTCTGCAACGCCTCGAACGCGGCGCCGAAGCGCTGCGCGGCCACGCGTGCGTGCGCCTTGTCGCCGTCCGCGAACTGGTTGAGGTCGGCGCCCGCGCTGAAGAACTTCGGGCCCGTGCCCGTCACGACGATCGCGCGAACCTGAGCATCGCGATTCAGGCCATCGATGGTTTCCTTCAGTGCGGCCAGTCCCTCGGCGGTGAACGCATTCGCGGGCGGCCGGTTCAGGCGAATCGTGACGGTGGCGCCGTCGCGCGTGACTTCGATCATCGTGCGGATTCCTTTCTAGTCAGCCTTGCTGGTCTGGCGCAGTTCCGGAAAATCCTCTTCCCAGAACTCGAACTCGCCGCGCGCGCCGCCTTCGGTGCGCGCGGCTTCCTGACGGCGCAGATCGACGCGGCGGATCTTGCCGGAGATCGTCTTCGGCAATTCCGCGAATTCGAGGCGGCGAATGCGCTTGTACGGCGCGAGCCGCTCGCGCGAGAACGCGAACACGCTCTTCGCGAGCTCCGGTCCGATGGAGTAGCCATGACGCAGCGTGACGAACGCCTTGGGCACCGAAAGACGCAAGGGATCCGGGCTCGGCACGACAGCCGCTTCCGCGATCGCCTCGTGCTCGATCAACACGCTCTCCAGCTCGAACGGGCTCAGCCGGTAATCCGACGACTTGAACACGTCGTCCGCGCGGCCGACGTAGACGAAATAGCCATCGGCGCCGCGCGCCGCGACATCCGACGTGCGATAGAAGCCGCCGCGCATCGCGCTCTCGGTGGCCTTGGGGTTGTCGGCGTAACCGGTCATGAGGCCGAGCGGCGGCGGATCGAGCGCGAGCGCGATTTCGCCTTCATCCGCCGGATTGCCGTCGGGATCGAGCAATGCGACGCGATAGCCCGGCAGCGGACGGCCCATCGAGCCCGGCACGAGCCGCTGGCCCGGCGTGTTGGCTATCTGCGCGGTGGTTTCGGTCTGGCCGTAGCCGTCGCGGATCGGCACGCCCCACGCGGCCTGCACGCGCTCGACCACCTCCGGATTGAGCGGCTCGCCCGCGCCGACGATCTCGCGCAGCTTCACCTCGTACGATGCGAGCGGCTCCTGCACGAGCATGCGCCACACGGTAGGCGGTGCGCAGAGCGTGGTGACTTCGTGCTTCACGAGCACATCGAGCGCGCGCGCCGCATCGAAGCGGCTGAAGTTGTAGATGAACACGCACGCCTGCGCGTTCCACGGTGCGAAGAAGCAGCTCCACGCGTGCTTGGCCCAGCCGGGCGAGCTGATGTTCCAGTGCACGTCGCCGGGTTGCAGGCCGATCCAGTACATCGTCGACAGATGGCCGACCGGATAGCTCTGATGCGTATGCGCGACGAGCTTCGGCTTCGAGGTCGTGCCCGACGTGAAATACAGCAGATAGGGATCGTTCGCGTTGGTTTCGGCATCCTTGACGAATTCGGGCGATGCGTCATACGCGGCTTCGTAAGCGAGCCAGTCACTCTTTGCGCCGCCCACCGCGATACGCAATCCCGGCACGTCGATGCCATCGAACTTCTGCGTCTCCGCCGCGTCGACGATCACGTGCTGCACGCGCCCGAGCGCGATGCGGTCGCGCAGGTCGGCGCTCGCGAGCTGCGTCGTCGCGGGCAGGACGATCGCGCCGAGCTTCATCGCCGCGAGCATCGTTTCCCATAGTTCGACGCGGTTCGGCAGCATCAGCAGGATGCGCTCGCCGCGCCTCACGTTCAGGCCGCGCAAGTGATTCGCGACGCGCGCCGAGCGCTCGCTCATCTGCGCGAAAGTAAGACGCGTCTCGCCGCCGCCCTCGTTCACGATATGCAGCGCGGGCGCATCGTTGCCGCGCGCCATCGGGTCGAAGTAATCGAGCGCCCAGTTGAAGCGGTCGAGGGATGGCCACTTGAACTCGCGATACGCGGTGTCGTAATCGGTGCGATGCGCAAACAGAAAGTCTCGCGCTGCGATGAAGCCTCTGGCGTCGTTCATTGCGTCTCCGTATATTTTTTATGCACCGGTCACACGTTGCGCGCGATCACCATCCGCTGCACTTCGCTCGTGCCTTCGTAGATCTGCGTGATGCGCGCATCGCGATAATGACGCTCCACCGGATAATCCTGCAGATAGCCATAGCCGCCGTGGATCTGGATCGCATCGGAACACACGCGCTCGGCCATCTCGGAGGCATAGAGCTTCGCCTGCGACGCCTCCGACAGGCACGGAATGCCTTCCGTGCGCATGCGCGCCGCGTGATGGATCAGGAGGCGCGCCGCGTTGATGTGCGTCTGCATGTCGGCGAGCATGTTCGCCACCGACTGATGCTCCTGGATCGGCTTGCCGAACTGCACGCGCTCCTTCGCATAGGCGCGCGCCGCATCGAAGGCCGCGCGCGCGATGCCGAGCGCCTGCGCCGCGATGCCGATGCGCCCGCCCTCCAGATTCGACAGCGCGATCTTCAGGCCCTCGCCGCGCTTGCCGAGCAGATTCGCGGCGGGAATCGCGCAATCGTCGAAGGTGATCGGACACGTATCCGACGCGCGGATGCCGAGCTTGTGCTCCGGCGCGCCGACGTTGAAGCCGGGCGTGTCCGTCGGCACGATGAACGCGGAGAGGCCGCGCTTGCCGAGATCCGGATCGGTGACGGCGAAGACGATAGCCACGCCCGCGCGCCTGCCGTTCGTCACGAACTGCTTGCTGCCGGAGATGACCCACTTGCCGTCCCTTTCGACGGCGCGCACGCGCAGGTTGTTCGCCTCCGAGCCGGCCTGCGGCTCCGTCAGACAGAACGCGCCGATGATCTCGCCGCTCGCGAGCTTCGGCAGCCATTCGGCCTTTTGCGCATCGGTGCCGTACGCGAGGATCGGCCCGCAGCCAACGGAGTTGTGCACGCTCATCATCGTCGCGCACGACGCGCAGCCCGCGGCGATCTCTTCCATCGCGAGCGCGTAGGCGGTGTAGTCGCTGAAAGTGCCGCCGAGCTCGGCGGGCACGATCATGCCGAGCAGGCCGAGTTCGCCCAGTTGCCGCACGACGGCGTCGGGAATCGCGGCGTCCTTGTCCCACTGGCCCGCGTTCGGCGCGAGGACTTCGGTGGCGAACTGGCGAGCCGCGTCGCGGATCATCCGCTGCTCTTCGGTGAGGAATGCGTCGATCATGTTCTCGATTCGGTGAATGGGGCTGGAGCGGCGAGCCGCGCGGCATCGATCGTTTAAACTTTCTGACCGCCGCCAGCCGGTTCGATGAGCGGCGGATGGGCCGTCTGAGCACGAGTCTAGGCAATCGCCGGACGTTAGCCGATGCCCAAAACGATCACGCTAACTGAGCGCTTTGGCCACCTAGTGACAACCCCAAGTCCCAAGAAGAAGATCGAGCGCGACTCGATTTCCGTGAGTCTCGTCGAAGCGGCGTTGCGTTGCGCCGAGGCGCGCGGCGTCGCGCGCGAGACCCTGCTGGCCGCCGCGGGCATCGCGCCGGCCACGCTCGATTCGCCGCGCGCGCGCGTCTCGCCGGTGCAGTACGGCAAGCTCTGGAACGCCACCGCCGATGCCCTCGACGACGAGTTCTTCGGCCAGGACCGGCATCCGATGCGGCGCGGCAGCTTCGTGCTGCTGTGTCAGGCGGCGCTTTCGTCGCGCGACGGCGCGCAGGCGCTCTTGCGCATCGCGGGTTTCATGCGGCTCGTGCTCGACGAGCTGACGTTCGAGCCCGACATCGACGGACAACGCGTGCGCATCTGGCTCGACGACAAGGGCGCGCCGAAGACCATGTTCGCCTACGCGACGGGTTTCATCCTCGTGTACGGGCTGCTGTGCTGGCTGGTCGGGCGGCGCATTCCGGTGCTCGCCGCGCATCTGCGCTGCGCCGAGCCCGACGCGAGCGATGAATACCGCCTCATGTTCTGCGACGACATGCGTTTCGGCGAGCCGCGCTCGTTCGTCGATTTATCGGCTGACTGCGCGGCGCTGCCGGTCGTGCAGACGCCCGCCACGCTCAAGCGCTTTCTGCGCGACGCGCCGGCCAATTTCATCGTGAAGTATCGCAATCCGGATTCGCTCGCGGCGCGCATCCGGGCGCGCCTCAAGCAGACCGCGCCGACCGACTGGCCCGAGGCGGAAAGCATCGCGGCCGCGCTCAACATGGCGGAGGCGACGCTCAGGCGCCGCCTGAAGCAGGAAGGGCTGACCTATCAGACGATCAAAGATGCGTTGAGACGCGATCTCGCGATCGCGCGCCTCGCGCACACACGGGAGACGATTCCGCAGATCGCGGACGCGCTCGGCTTCGCGGAACCGAGCGCATTCAGGCGCGCATTCCGGAAGTGGACGGGCGTGCGCCCGGCGGACTATCGGCGGGAAGGCTGACTGCGACGAATCATCGACGCTGCTATATTGAATCCATCACGACTTCGCATCACGGAGCGCACCATGACCAAAGCCAGCCGAGATGATCGTTCGAAGGAAAAGAAGAATCAGAAGGCGGAGAACGAAGAGGATCTGCTCGATGAAGCGCTGGAGGAAACCTTCCCCGCGAGCGATCCGATCGCCGTGCATCCCGAGCCGGAACCCCGGGACGACCGCAAGAAGAAGTGACCGGGCGTTACTCGCTTCCGTCCGGCTCGTCGGGGGTCGACAAGAGCGCCACGAGCTTCTCGACATGCTGATGTAAAAGCTTTACGTGCTTGTCGATCTGCTCGAGACGCCCTGTCAGGTCGGCCTTCGCCGCCTCGCTCATGCGATCCGAGGCGATCAGTTCATCGACCTTCGGCTGCATCCCGTCGACCTGCAGCAGCCCGAGCTGACGCTCCAGCCGGCGCAAATCCTGTGAAAGCAGTTCCCGATTCTTGCGAAAGAGCAGATCGCGGCGGTTCGCTTCGGCCTGCTGCTGGGCGAGATCGGCGACACGGCGCGTCGCCTCGGTCTGGGAAAGCAGCGGCTCCGGGCCGCGCAGCACCGAGCGCTTCGGCGCGGGATGCGCCGTGCCGCGGAACACCGCCATCGGCGTTTCCTCGTCGATCGCGCGCAGGACTTCGGGCGGGACCTCGGCCAGGGTGCGGCGCTCGTCCAGCCAGTGCGACGGCAGGCCCGTCACGAGCTCGATGCCGCGTACGAACTCCTCATTGAAGTCGCGCTGACCGGCGACGATCAGCTTCATGAACGTCGGCGAGAAATTCATCATGCGCGCGAGGCGTCCGGCGCCTCCGGGCGAGCCGACCAGAACGTTCAGGTTGGCCCGCCAGACAACGAACAGCGTTTCGTCGAAATCTTCCATGAACAGGCTCCAGGCAGACCGGCGCGCCCGAATGTGCGCATCGGCGTTGCGCGTGGCGCTGCCGCGCGCATGCATATCCGGTTCCCGATTACCGCCGCGCACCGTGACCGGTGCGCCATCTACATACTCATACCGCATAAAACACCATAGTACCTTCATCGGCAAGCCTGGCGGACAACAGCGTCCGCGCGGATGGCGGGCGCGCGGCGGAACGGACGGGCCGCCGCGCCGCGCGCGCGTCATAAGGCTTACGGCTCGTTGCGCAGATACCCTTCCTTGCTCGGGTCGAGCATGCGCCAGGAAACGATCAGCGAGATCGCGCACATCACGGTGACGTACCAGAAGAACGCGGATTCGCTGCCCAGCGACTTCAGCTTCAGGGCGACGAACTCCGCCGAGCCGCCGAACACCGCGTTGGCGACCGCGTACGACAGGCCGACGCCCAGGGCGCGCACTTCCGGCGGGAACATTTCCGCCTTGATGAGGCCGCTGATCGACGTATAGAAGCTCACGATCGCGAGCGCGGCCACGACCAGCACGAAGGCCATGACCGGGCTCGTCACGCCGGAGAGCGCGTGCAGGAGCGGCACCGTGCAGATCGTCGCGAGTGCGCCGAACCAGAGCATCGATGCGCGGCGGCCGATACGGTCCGACAGCGCGCCGAACAGCGGCTGCAGCAGCATGTAGACGAAGAGCGCGGCGGTCATCACGTTGCTGGCGGTCTTTGCGTTCATGCCGGCGGTGTTGACCAGATACTTCTGCATGTAGGTCGTGAACGTGTAGAAAATCAGCGAGCCGCCCGCCGTGAAGCCGACCACGGTCATGAACGCGCCCTTGTGCTGCATCAGGCCGGCGAGCGTGCCTGCTTCCTTGCGATGGCGCGTTTCGGCGGTCGAGGTTTCGTCGAGCGAGCGTCGCAGATACAGCGAAACCAGCGCCGCGCACGCGCCGATGAAAAACGGCACGCGCCAGCCCCACGCCTTCAGCTCTTCCGTCGACAGAAACAGTTGCAGGACCACGAGCACGAGAAGCGCGGCGAGCTGCCCGCCGATCAGCGTCACATACTGGAACGAGGCGAAGAAGCCGCGCCGGCCGCGCAACGCCACTTCACTCATGTAGGTCGCGCTCGTGCCGTACTCGCCGCCCACCGACAAGCCCTGGAACAGGCGCGCGATCAAGAGCAGGAACGGCGCCCACGCGCCGATCGACGCGTAAGTCGGCAGAAACGTAATGACGAGCGAGCCGCCGCACATCATCAGCACGGAGATCATCATCGCGTTGCGGCGGCCGTGCTTGTCGGCGATGCGGCCGAAGAGCCAGCCGCCGATCGGACGCATCAGGAAGCCCGCCGCGAACACGCCCGCGGTGTTGAGCAGCTGCACGGTCGGATTGCCGCCCGGGAAAAACGCCGCCGAGAAGTACAGCGCGAGGAACGAGTAGATATAGAAGTCGAACCACTCGACGAGGTTGCCCGACGAGGCGCCGACGATCGCGAAAACGCGGCGCCGGGTGTCCTCTGGGGTGTAAGCGTGCAGGTCGGTCATATTGTTTCTGGGCTCTTGGTCACTGACTGGATGGTATTCGCCGGAGCTCTCGTCCCCGGTCCGAGCGCTCTTGGCGGCGTTCGGGCGCCAGTTTATACGAGGGTTCGGACGAAGGCGCGCGATCGTGGCGCGCGGAAGACGGCCCATCGGGGCGAGGAAAATCGCGTGACGGCGCCGCCGTGCCGGGTGCGCCGGTCGGGTCCGGAGCCCGTAGAGGCTTGTCGTGAAAGCATTCGCCGCCCTTGCAAAAGATCGATGCCGCGCTTTCAAATCGAGCCTGCGATACCGCGCGCGCATGAAGTAGGTAATTACCCTGATCGCAGATTTTGACGACTATTTATCGATAAAGTCTCGGGATCACGACTGGCATCGACGAGGCTCGCATGAACCCGCATCAACCGATCACCCTGGACGCCGCGCTCGCGTCGAAGTTCGCGCAAGTCGCGCTCGGCCACCTGACGCGCGAATATCCGAACAAGCTCGATCACGTGATGGCGGCCGAGGCCGATGTACAGAGCCCGCGCGCGCTGCATCCGATCTTCTACGGCAGCTTCGACTGGCATTCCTGCGTGCACGGCTACTGGCTGATCGCGCGCCTTTACGAGCGCTTTCCCGGGCTGCCGGAAGCGCCGCGGGTCCGCGCGGCGATCGACGAGCATTTCACCGAGGCGAACGTCGCCGCCGAGGTCGCTTACCTGCAGCGTCCCGCCGCGCGCGGCTTCGAGCGGCCCTATGGCTGGGCGTGGCTGCTCGCGCTCGCGGGCCAGTTGCGCTCGATGCAGTCCGATGACGGCGCGCGCTGGGCACGCACGCTCCAGCCGCTCGCGGACGCGTTCGTCGCGCGCTTCGAGGAATTCCTGCCGAAGTCGACGTATCCGCTTCGCGTCGGCACGCACTTCAACATGGCCTTCGCGCTGACGCTCGCGATCGGCTATGCGCGCATCGCGCGAAACGAGGGCTTCGAGCGCCTGCTGAAAGAGACGGCATTGCGCTGGTTCGAGCAGGACGAAGGCTGTCAGGCGTGGGAGCCGGCCGGCGACGAATTCCTCTCGCCTTCGCTGATGGAAGCGGTGCTGATGCGCCATGTGCTGCCGGGCGAGCGCTTCGTCGGCTGGTTCGACCGCTTTCTGCCGCGCATTGCCGCACGCGAGCCCGCGACGCTCTTCACGCCCGCGACCGTCACCGACCGCAGCGACGGCAAGCTCGCGCACCTCGACGGCCTGAACCTGAGCCGCGCGTGGTGCCAGCGCAGCATCGCGCGGGCGCTGCCGGCCGGCGATGCGCGCATCGCGGTGCTGGAAGCGGCCGCGAACGAGCATCTGGCGTCGGGAATCGCGCACGTCGCGGGCGATTACATGGGCGAGCACTGGCTCGCGACGTTCGCGCTGCTCGCGCTCGAAGCGTGATGGGTCTCAGACACGCGGCTGAAACGCGATGACGCTCATCCCGACGAGCGCGATCGCCGCGCCCGCGAGATCCCACGCCGTCGGCCGGATGCGGTCGACGGCCCATAGCCACGCGATCGCCACGCCGATATACACGCCGCCGTACGCTGCATAGATGCGCCCCGCCGCCGTGTCGTGCAGCGTGAGCAGCCACGCGAACAGCGCGAGCGACAGCGCGCCGGGCAGGATCAGCCACGGCGAGCCGCCCTCCTTGAGCCATCGATAAGGGAAATAGCAGCCGGCGATCTCGGCGATGGCCGTGACGACATAGAGCGCGAATGTTTTCATGACGCGCATTATCGAGGTTCGCGCGAAGTTGCGCGGTCCGCGCGCGCTCCGGACAATGACGCCCTTGCCACGAAACGCCAGCCGGACACCTTGCAGACTTCTCCACAAGACGACTCGACCGAAGACACCGCGCTGCCCGCGCACTGGCACAAGCGCGTGCTGATGCTCGCGTTCCCGATCGTCCTCGCGAACCTCACGCAGCCGATTCTCGGCGCGGTCGATACGGCTGTTGCCGGTCATCTCGACGGGCCGCAGTATCTCGGCGGCGTCGCGCTCGGCGGGCTCGTGTTCAGCTTCGTGTTCTGGGGCTTCGGCTTTCTGCGCATGGGCACGACGGGACTCGTCGCGCAAGCGTTCGGCGCTCATGATCACGACGCGTTGCGCGCGAGCGTGCTGCGCGCGATGCTGCTCGCGCTCGCGATCGGCGCGGCCGTGCTGGCGCTGCAGGTGCCGGTCATCCGCTATGCGCTCGCCGCGCTGGGCGGCAGCGCCGCCGTGCAGGACACCGCGGGCGCGTATTGTCACGCGCGCATCTGGGCCGCGCCGTTCGCGCTCGGCAACTATGTCGTGCTGGGGTATCTGCTCGGCTGTCAGCGCGTGCGGCTCGCGCTCGTCACGCAGATCTTCATCAATCTGGTGAATATCGTCGCGGTGCTGCTCTTCGTGTACCGCTTCGGCTGGGGCGTCGCGGGCATCGGCGCGGCGACGGCGTTCGCGGATTTCTGCGGCTTCGGGCTCGGCCTCGCGATACTCTGGCATCTGCGTCCGCGCGGCCTTCCTCCGCTCGCGCCGCGTTCGCTCTTCGATGCGCACGCGCTCAGGCGGCTCGTCGCGATCAACCGCGACATTTTCATCCGCACGATCTGCCTGCTCGGCTCGTACGGCTGGTTCGCGCATCTCGGCGCGCGCCAGGGCGATGCGATCCTCGCCGCCAACGCCGTTCTGCTGAACTTCCAGACCTTCATGTCCTTCGGGCTCGACGGCTTCGCGCACGCGGCCGAAGCGCTCGTGGGCGCGGCGGCCGGCGCGCGGGACCGTCACGCGTTCCGCCAAGCCGTGAAAGTCACGATGCTCTGGTCCGCGATCGGCGCGGCGGGGTTTTCGATCGTCTACTGGGTGAGCGGCGAATGGATCATTGGCAGGCTGACGGATCAGGCCGTCGTGCATGCGGCGGCGGTGCGCTATCTGCCGTGGGCAGCTATTCTGCCGCTCGCGTCTGTCGCGGGCTTTCAGCTCGACGGCGTGTTCATCGGCGCGACCCGCACGCATGAACTGATGAAAGCGATGGCCGTGTCGCTCGCCGTGTTCCTGCTCGCCGCGTGGGCGCTCGCCGGATCGCTCGGCAATCACGGACTGTGGCTCGCGCTCACCCTCTTCATGGTGGCGCGCGGCATCACGCTGGCGGTTCAGGTGCCCGCGATCGAGCGCGCGGCGTGCGCGCCCGGCGTGCGCTGAATCACGGCGAGCGCGGTTTCAGCGCGGCGCGGCCATCGAGGAGGGCCTTGTGAAACGCCGCCGGATCCTGCATCTGCGGCGCATGCCCCAACTCCGGAAACTCGACGAGCTTCGCGCCCTCGATCCGCTCTGCCGCCAGCTTCGCGAGATCGGGATAGCGCCCGAGCTTCGGACGAATCTCCGGCGGCGCGAAATCCTTGCCGATCGCGGTGGTGTCCTTGTCGCCGATCAGGAGCAACGTGGGCGTTCGCAACTCATCGAACTCGTAGACGACGGGCTGGGGGTAGGATACTACGGTACAAACCCTTCGCCGGTGCTACCCTAACCCTTACCCTATAAGGCTTTTAGCGAAGTACGGGTGAACCGAGAGCAATAAGATGGTTGCTCACGGATCTATTTGGGTGACAGACGCCGCCATTCAGTGACAGACGTGCAACCAGGAGCTATGCATCAGTTTCAGCTGCTTGAGATAGTGGGTCCTCTGTATGGAAAGTGAGCACTGAGATTTCGCCCATATAGCTCGAAAGACGTCGTTCGGAAACAATGACTAAATAGTCTTGCAACCAGCGATGCTTTGCTAGCTCAGCCTCTCGACCCTCTAGATCTGAATGCTCGCCATCAAATATCGCCTTGGCTTTCTCATAACACCAATCAATGTGACCTGCGGCAAAGTTAATAAAATGAACGCCATTCTGCACACAGATCATGCATTCATATTGCAAACGCTGGACATCGCCTTCGGCAAATCGGCTTCCTGAACGCAACATCTCAATCACCCCCTTATCTATGACGACGCGCGGGTAGATTGCCTGCTTCTGCTCAAGCTCGTATGCCACGGCTAAAGCATGGCTATACGTTAAATTTCCTGATTTAAAATGCTGCTCAAAGGCAACTCCACCTCGAATCAAGAGACCGCTTTGTAGAAAAGCTCGTTGAACCTCCGCGATGGTGGAAATAAAGTCCGAGATCGAAGTCGAAGGATTCGCTGCAATAATAATTGTGTCACTGATCGCTTGATACGCAATCTCTGTCTCATTGATCGAACTGAGGACCGAAAGCGCTGATTCAAGTTTTGTTTTGAATGCCTCGCTTCCGGAGGAGCGATCAGCTTTAAGATGATTTCGATACGCCAAGACATCCAATAACGCAACAAGGGTATACGGTTTTGCCATAATCTTCTAGCCCATGACGGCTGCTAGTTTTGCGATCTCCGCTTGGTACTCATCCTTGCGCTTCACCCATTCTGCCCATACCGCGCCACGATAGTAGTCCCCATCAGACGAAGCAAGCTCCGTATCCTTCTGATCAATATCGAAAATGGCCTTTCCGACAAGCTGCGCAACAGGGGCCATTGGGCCCACATCTCGGATAGATGCCACGAAAGGATCTGAGAGCAACTGCGGATTAACCGGCTCGAAGCGCTTAAGTGCAGAGTTCTGAAGCATGTTGGAAAGTGCGTCCTTCACTCGTTCTTCCCACTTCTGGTATGAAGCCTTTTTCTTCCCTGCACGATGAATCTTGTAATTATTCAAGATTGCCCCGTAAAACTTTGTTTTCGGAAAAAATGCATTCAACCCAAAAGGTTCAAATGAAGCAACTACAGCATCATGCCGAGTAAGCCAGTCGCTTATTATTGCCCCCATGCCTTGAACCGTTTGAAACGAAAAACGATCCGGTGTAGCAGGAATAAAGACACCATCACACGCGAGTATGACCATACGGGTTATAGAGCCGGCACTCGGACCAACATCACAAAGCACGTAGTCAAAACCGTGCAAACTCGCAAGATCCCGAAACAGCCTAGTCAAAACAGCGTAAGTGTTCTTTTCGTGAACAGCCTCGGTAACCGCTTGCGCTATCGCAACAGAAAAATTTTGCTCTGCACGCGAGAAATTTATGTCCCCTCGAAGAAGGAAGAGCTGGTTGTAGATTGTCGACTGCGCAAGCTCCACCTTTTTTGCGTCAATTCTTGCCGTGTCGCCGTCGAAGCGCGGTTTCAATGCTTCATAGATCGTCGTGCCCGGAAGTTGAACATCCGGGTCATCAAAGTTATCGCCAGAACAAAAAAACAGTTCAGTGCAATTGCATTGTGGATCACAGTCAACCAGCAAAACCTTTTTGTTCCTCGATAGAAAGACAGCGAGATTGAAGATGGTAGTAGTTTTCGCAACTCCACCTTTGTTGTTGTAGAGAGAGACTATCTTAGTCACGGTTCACCTAGAATCGGGAGTGTCGCGATGCATAGAGCGCAGCAAAATCAGCGACAGCATACTACTCTATGCATACCTTCGTCTGCACCGAAGTGCTTCGCCTCAACGGCTTTGCGGCCGACTACAGTCTCTCCATCAGCAGTTTCCCCTGAGAACCACGAGAAACCAAAAGCAGCCGTTCGCAGTTTCGCCTAGCAGTGAACCCCCAGGAGTACGGAGCCGGGACAAAATGCCGTTTGGGCGCTCATCGCCCCGTCCGCTCCGCCGCCAGCCCGTCCAACAGCGCCTTGTGAAACGCCGCCGGATCCTGCATCTGCGGCGCATGCCCCAACTCCGGAAACTCGACGAGCTTCGCGCCCTCGATCCGCTCTGCCGCCAGCTTCGCGAGATCGGGATAGCGCCCGAGCTTCGGACGAATCTCCGGCGGCGCGAAATCCTTGCCGATCGCGGTGGTGTCCTTGTCGCCAATCAGTAGCAACGTGGGCGTTCGCAACTCATCGAACTCGTAGACGACGGGCTGCGTGTAGATCATGTCGTAGATGAGCGCCGAGTTCCACGCGACGACGTCCTTGCCCGGCCCGCGATACATGCCCGCGAGCATCTGCACCCACGGCTCGTAATCGGCGCGCCATTGGCCTGCGTAATACGTGCTCGTTTCATAGCGGCGAATGCCGTCCGCGCTCGTCTTCAGCTCGCGCGCGTACCAGTCGTCGATCGAAATCGACGGCACGCCCTTCGCCTTCCAGTCCTCGAGTCCGATCGGGTTCACGAGCACGATCTGATCCGTCTCGCGCGGATACATGAGCGCATAGCGCACGGCCAGCATGCCGCCCGTCGAATGCGCGATGAGCGTCGCGCGCGACACGCCGAGCGCCGAGAGCAATGCGTGCGTATTGCGCGCGAGCTGCTGGAAGCTGTACTGATAGCGCGCCGGCTTGGTCGATTTGCAAAAGCCGATCTGATCCGGCGCGATCACGCGATATCCCGCATCGCTGAGAGTCTCGATGGTCTGCTTCCACGTCGCCGAGCAGAAGTTCTTGCCGTGCAGAAGCACCGCCGTGCGGCCGTTCGGATGCGGCGGATGCACGTCCATATAGGCCATGCTCACCACCTGCCGCTGCGAAGAAACGGCAAAGCGCGCCACCGGATACGGATAGTCGAAGCCCTGCAATTCAGGACCGTAGGCTGGACCGTCGTTGCTCGCCGGCTGCGCGGGTTCATCGGCGTATGCGTGAAAGGCGCAGGACATCGCGAGACTCACCATCAGGGATCGAACGAAGGACGGCTTGCTGCGCACTGGATTCATTTTCGATTTTGAGATGACGTCGGCCCGACGCATTCTAGCGCGGCTGACTTTCACGCGCGCCCGGGCGTTCGCGTGTTCCGCGCGCTGTCGTCAACGCTTATACTTGCGGCCCCGAACGCCGCGCAAAGATGCAACGCGGCGTTCAAGTCTCATGCATCGCATTCAGCCCGGACTTCACGCATGCAATTTCGCATCAAGGCATTCGCCGCCGCGCTCCTCAGCCTGGTGTGTGCCGCCGCAGCGGCGAGTGACTGCCCGCAGTTCAGCCCGAACGGCCGCGAACCGGTCGTCGTCAATTCGAAGATGCGCACGGCCACGCAGGCAATCTGCTACTCCGACTTCGCGCTCCTTCATTCCGGCATCACGCACGGTCCGCTCTGGTCGGCGGAACATCTGACCGCGAACAGTGTCGATCAGGCGAAGAACAACACGCGCACGAATCGCTTCTTCGTCGACAAGCGGCTGCCGCCCGGCGAGAGCGCGCAGCTCGCCGACTACAAAAAGAGCGGTTACGACCGCGGCCACATGAGCCCCGCGGGCGATCGCGCGAGCAAAGAGGGCATGGCCGACTCGTTCTCGCTGGCGAACATCTTATACAGACCAAAAACTGTTCACGAAGCACGCTACGGCTTCCGATATCTGAGTTGGGCGGGAGCCAAACGCGACGCCATGTCTCGGGAAACCGGAAGAACTTGAGCGGTCACATCAGACCATTCGTTCCGCGCCGGGATAAGCATATCTGACGTTCAAAAAAAATGTTCACTTTTTCGGAATTTCGCCTATCTTCAACCTGTTAGATCGAGAACTTGTCGACGTGACTAGAGGGAGCTCGGGGCGCATATGAACATCCAGGTCTACAGAACTGTTCGAATCCCCGTCGAAGTACCAGAGAGCACATTCGCCCTCCCTGCTGGCCGGCCGATGCTTGTCGACGACGACTCTCTAACCGTTCTCGAAGCGCCTCTCCTCTACTTTGGTGAGCGCTTCCCTATTCAAATGAACACCTTGCGACGAAAGTCGAGCCTACGAGGTCGTTCCGATCACACCTGCGAGGCGGCCGCCTACGATCTCGCTCACTTCCATCGAGAGATCTGCGGTCAAAATAAAACGTGGGAGGACGTCGATGACGAATGCATTCTCGTTTATGGACGTACGTTACTCGACTTCATTAGCCCCCAAACCCATGAGCCGTTAAGTGACGGAGCAATAACTCGCCGAATTCAAAGAGCGCTCGACTATAGCGAATGGCGACAAGAAAAAAACTTACCGATCGCTATTCAGCACTTTGACTTCGCTTGGTACAGATCTAAATTGGCGGGCGGAAAACCAGGGAAACAACCACTTTCATTCAAAGGTAGAGGCCTTAATAGTGAGGCCGCACAGATCTTGAATGAAACGCAGTGGATCACTCTGCAGGCGGAGTTGGGCCCAAAGCCCAGCGAACGCTCCATTTCTAACTCCCGTCCGAGTCGAGATCGATTAGCTGCAGAATTATCACTTCAGACGGGGCTTCGCGTAGACGAAGTCGCCAAACTGACGACATATCAAATAGTCGACCTTCGAGTCGATGACTCAATGGCTGAGGACCTCACACTGCCAATGCGTGTGACCAAAACGAAACGCTTGGAGCCGCGAGACGTATTCGTGCCTGTATATCTAGCTCGCGAATTGCAGGCGTATATTGATACCGAACGAAAAGATTGCATCGCGGAAGCTAGAAAATACTCGCTTCGTAAGAGTAAAAAATCGAGTCAGATCCTTTTCTTAAATGGAGTGGACGCACATAGGGACGCGGGTAAGCCAGTTACAGCTGACACCCTATCGTCGCGCTTTCACGAAGCAGCGCTTCGAAGCGGCATCGTTCGACGGGCTGAAAAGATCGATCCTACGACTCGTGAAGAATATGAAACCCAAGAAGCCGCCATTGTCTTTCACTCCCTCCGACATACCTTCGCAGTTTGGACCTACTGGGCAGAGACGTCAGCTGGAAACCCTGAACCGTGGAAACTTATTCAGGCGTACCTCGGGCATAAATCTCTCTCGACAACCATAGGAACCTATCTTCGCTTTACTCATATAGAAAGGCGAGTAACCAATTCACGGGTATTTTCCGCCAACAGGAGGAGATACGGTGGGAATCAA
Organism: Caballeronia sp. 11_S32; assembly: GCF_056930355.1. Classification (NCBI taxonomy): domain Bacteria; kingdom Pseudomonadati; phylum Pseudomonadota; class Betaproteobacteria; order Burkholderiales; family Burkholderiaceae; genus Caballeronia; species Caballeronia sp. 11_S32. Next base: position 303,411 of record NZ_JBXOWH010000004.1, on the reverse strand, counting down.
AAAGCGCCGGTCGCAAACGCGATTCCCTCGGAATAGCCCCCCCGATGGGCCAAACAAGGGAAGCGTCACTGAATCTCCAATCCACACCTTGACGACGGGAAAGCCGCGTGTCGAACAGGCCTCTGGAAATGAGGGGCACCCTTCATTGAGACTCGTTTATCCGCGCGTACTGGTTCGTGACAAACCCTTCGCGCTGGACTTAACCTCCTTCTATGCATTTCCTAATCTAATACATTTTTTTGCTGATGCGATTCTCGAACTTTCTGGCGAGACTCCTAAACCTGGGACTGCACGATCCGTTCAGAAGAATATCCGGCTCGGAATTCTCCGATATCTCGAAAGCAAGAAGCTTTTTCAGATCGCTCTCCCACAGTTCAACAACAGTGTCCTCAATGATTTTCGTGGGTGGCTCGATTCTTTCCGCACAAGCTCTGGACATCCATTGCGAGAAATGTCACGAGCTAGATTATTTAATGCCTTCAAGTCTTGCATTGACGCCTTGCGAGACGATGCACGTTGGAAACCCGAAATCCCTCCTGATCTAATCTTTCCTTACTCCCCGTGGACAAATCAATCGGACGGCGTTGAGCATAAGAAGGTCATCAACGATGACTTAATGACGAGAATTCGTTTATCGTGCATCAGTGAAATCGACAAGACGATGTCGAAGGTCAGCGATATACGTAGCTTCTTGACAAGAAATCCAACGCTCGATTTGGACGTGGCCGATTTTCCTGAATACTTGTACAAACTGATTACCTATGAGTTAGCAATGTACTTTGTGTCTCGGGAACTCCGGAACGGGGTTCTCCCGAAGAAAGAAGCGTTGCACCCAGGAGTGCAAGAAATTCTTAATAAAAAACATATATCGAGAGCTGAGGCGGCATCAGTATTTCATCCGACGGCGCGATCCTTGGTACCATTCGTGATATTAATTGCCCTTGCGTGCTCTTACAATGCTGACGTGGCGAGAAATATCAAGACAACGGATTTCCGATACACGAACGTCCTCGGCAATTGGCTAGTGCTTTACGAGGATGCCGCCCTTGATTTTGATGAAATCGAGTGGGAACGTCAGTGGATCAACGGCGAAATTGAATTTAGCGCTTACAAGGGTCGCTCTAACAACAGGCAACGAGTTTATATTCCTGTTGACGACTATATCGACAACCCGTCAGTAATCTTGAACTTTATAGTCGCTTGGACAAATGATCTTCGGAGCCACTGTCATCCAGATTTGAAAGACCGACTGTTCATATTTGGTACCGCTCGCGACGGGTTCGACGTGTCCGCGTTTTCCGGTTTGCAGGGATACACGGGTGCATCCACCTGGGGACGTGTACTTAAACAATTTCGAGAAGAGCATGGCCTTGAAGTTTTCTCACTGGAGAATATCCGGCCAACAACTTTGGATACGGCGCGCCAGATTTTTGGCGGAGATATTCGAAAGATAGCTTTGCAAGCTAACCATGCAAGCATTGATACCACGGAAGCATTCTATAAAAGCGGTGCCGAGAAGCAGCGTGGCAGTGAGCGGCTAGCTTCTGTGTCGGAACAGAGGGATCGTTGGAGGCACTCGGAAGGGGTGATCGATCCCCGAGATCATCCCACCGAGATCGATCGGAATTGCGCGACGCCGGGTTGGAGCTGTGCTGACCCGTACGACAGCCCTTACTCAATGAAAGGAAAGCTGTGCGACGGGTACGGTCGATGCCCTGCCTGCCCTTTGGGCGCAACCGACCTTAATTCGCCGCTATCTTATGCATATAGCGTCTCGCTGCTGCACGCGATCGATCGCGCTCAGACATCAATGGTTCCTGCAGCTTGGTTCGCGAGATACGCGCCCGTGAAAGGGAAGCTGATGAACAAGTGGCTTCCCAACTTCGCTTCGCGAGCCGTAGAAGGCGCGAAAGCGCTCCACATCCCTTCCATGCCCCAACCGGAATGACCTTTCCCCATTCGCCCCCCATCGCTCGGCCTACCGCAGAAATCATCGCCGATCCCGATACGATGTTGCATTTGCTTCCGGACCCGAACAACATGCACGTCTCTAGGAGATCCCTCTGGAAGGACGCTCGATGGTATTTGGATGACGACGTTGTGCTGCGATGGGATTGTAGGTTTCCCGATGGGACAACCCTTCTGGATCCGGTACATGCATCGTTGCTCGACTTTGCGAGGCGATTCGTTTGGTCTCTTTTTGTCGACCCGCGAGGCCTGCCCCCCGTCAAGCTTACAACCGGCCCGACCATCATATCTTCGCTATGGCAATTACTTGGATGGATGGTCTCAAAGCATCACCTAAGCTTCAAAACGCTCGGCCCCGACGAGTTTGATGAGTTTTTGGATGATTGGGTTCAAGCTGCCCTTCGCGTCGACGATTTCGAAGACTCCGACATGGCGTCAGACGATAGCGAAGACGACTCCGGAGATCGCCCGTTCGATTCCGAAACACATGACGAGGATGATGACGAGCAGCAAACTGGTCCAGAGATCAGTCCCACCGCTCTGTATAGGGCAGTAATTGTGTGGCAGCGAATTTGGTTTCAGAGTCCGGTCTTGGCCGTAGCTGCCGTTCCCACCATGTACGCCGACCCTCTTCGTCATCGATCAGCCCTTAGCGTGACGGAAGAGATCGTCGCCTATGTGGTAAGAAACACCCCTCCCCTTCCCGATGAAGTCGCCCTTCTGATTATGAACGAAGCTCATCGATGGCTGGGTGTACGCGCCGACGACATCATCAAGCTCCACGATAGGGTCATGTGTAGCCTCGCCGCGTCTGGAAGGGAAAATGCCAGCATGAACGAAAAGGCAGCAAAACAATTTCCTCCCTTTTTTTTCTCCGTAGAACCCGAGGCGTCGGTTCCATGGCACGAACCATTGGGGATCTTGACCAAGATTCAGGAGGGTCAGTCAATCCGTAGTCTTCCCGCGCTTGCAACACGCGATTTGGTAGACACTTTACTCGGCGCATGCGTCATCGTTCTGCAGGCCGAAACTGGCATGCGATCGGGTGAGCTTCGCTGGTTGCCCGCCGGCTTCCTTGCAGACGGCAACTACAAAGCATTCTCCATCGAACCGTCGCTTTCCGGACTGAATGAGCTTTTTTTTCTAAACTCACTCTTGCAAAAGGGGAAGCGAGTACCTAAGCCAGAACATTGGCTTGCCGGGTCGCGTCCAGCCGGCACCTTGTTTAAGCCGGGACCGATTCGAGCGATCGAGATCCTAGAGAAACTTCTTTCATCGTGGCGCCAATTATCAAATCGCGTCGAAGTAAGCGATTGGCTCTTTGTCAACAAAAGAGGCGGTCCGTCGCTCCCAATCAAGGCTTCGGCCGTGGTCCGAAGCAAACGCGACAGGATACTGTCGGTTCAACGTACCTTCATCGAGAAGCAGGTGGACCTCCAACATCTTCCAGATCGCAGCTCATTAGGCGAAGACCTTGTGACATTTCGAAAATCTAAAGGTCGGTGCCTGCGTACCGGTCAATGGAGGAAAACATATGCGATGTTTACAATTCGAACAGATCGAAGAATGCTCCCCGAAATCTCGGCTCACTTCCACCATCTGTCCGTGGTAGTAACTGAACAGAAGTACATCGGACGCGTTGCAAAACTTATTCGTGACATTCACGGCCAACAGTCGAGGGCGGCAGCAGCGTTCATGTATCGAAGGATTGTAGGAAAAGAGCCAGTAGCCGGAAGAGTTGCGAAGCTCATCGACGAATATTCTCCAATTATACGGAACATTATAGGTCACGAGAGCGGGCCTGACGGATTCAGAAATCTTCAGGAGTGGTGTTTCGAACGTGGAATCAGAGTCTTCAGCGCACCGCACGGCAAATGCTTCATTCGGCTGAACCCAGTTGAAGCAGAGTGTCAGAAAGTCGCTGGAAATGCTCATTGGAGCAACAATGAGCCGAACTACGAGACCCGCAAGCCTGATCTTTGCGCAGGATGTGCATGCTTCGGTGTGGACGACGACCACATTGATTTCTGGGTGAATCGCTACATAGAGAACCAAAGATCCTACCTGGCCGCAAAACAGTGCGGCCTCTCTGCCGGGTTCCGAGTGATTCAAAACCGAGCCGAAGTCGCTAGCACACTACTAAATATTTTCGGCCTTCCTCTACCTGACGTGGAGTAACAATGCCCAAGAAACGACCTGACCCGGTGTACACCGGAATCGAGAAGGAGTTCATGGAAGCGATAGGACGGCTGGAACGTAACGAACCGAAAAATGCCGACCTCAGAAAAAAGGCTCGCCTCGGAAAATTAAGGATAAATCCCAGCACCGTCGCGCGAGAAGCCGGGAGGGCTCGAACGCTCATCGGCTTTGAAGAATGCGCTTACCCTCGTGTAAGAGATAAGATTGAGTCACTAAAAAAAGTCCCGACAATTCCACCTACTTCCTTTGAAGATATCAATCGCAAGCTGCGCACTGAAAACAGGCAACTCACTATGGACATCAAGGTCGCGATGTCGCGTGTGGCTGCGATGATCTTGCGCATGGGAGAACTCGAAAAGCAATGCAACAGAACGATTAAAGAAAGCAAGAGGCTAGCTGAGGCCAACGCAAGCGCAGCAATGCTCGAACACGTAGTAGGGAGCGAACCTTCACGCCCCATCGTGAATACCGTCGTCCCACTAAGACCAGGGACAGGGCGAAAGCGCAGGCCACATTTTGACCAAAAATTAGAGTGACGAGCCGGCACCGCGCCCAATGCGTCAGGCAGTATAATCTGAATTGTCGCCATCACCGATAGCAACGGCGACAATGCCCCGCTCCGACTCGGCTCATATTCTTAGAAAAATCAGTACAGTGAACTTATCTTCGAAAGTTGCCAGCATTCTAACGCTTCTCAGTTTCACGATCTATCAAACCACCAACGCCAAGGAGCCGATCTTTGAACGATTCTCAGCAGCGATCGGAGATTCCACTGCCCGCTCCACGAATTTCGCTCCAGGAGCAAGCTATAAGCTCTGCTTCGTTCCCGATGCTGCGAGCTGCCAGCAGTTGCTAATCCAAGAACTGGACAAAACGAAGCACTCACTTCGGATCCAAGCGTATTCCTTCACAAGCGCGCCTATTGCAGCGGCTGTCAAACGCGCCAAAGATCGGGGCGTCGACGTGAGAGTGATTTTGGACAAAAGTCAAGTTTCACAGAAGTATACAGTCCTAACGTTTCTTCGGAATGCTGGAATTTCTGTGGTCGTTGATAGGAAACCCGCGATTGCCCACAATAAAGTGATGATTTTCGACGATTCGGCCGTTTTTACCGGTTCGTTCAATTTCACTAAGGCTGCCCAAAACCGAAACGCGGAGAATGGAATCCTTATCCGTGGAGACGTTTCCATCACGAATGCATATTTGGCAAACTGGAATCGACGCTTCGATGTTTCGTCTCCGGAGTGAGGTGTGGCGCAGGCGCATCAGGAAATCAAGCGAGCCGCCGCTCACTCGGCCGTATGAACGCACTGTGCGCGCAGAAAGCGCCACAGCGCTGATTCTAAGAATTGCGGGCGAAAGGAATGGCACGACGCTGCTTATCGAGAACGTTATTGCCGACCTGCTCTGGGATGGAGATTCCGACCTCAAACAAACGACAATGGCGAAGCGATTCGGCGAATAACAATCCATCGATATCCCAGATGATACAGAGATCGGATGAAGCCGCCAAAGTTGCTTCGCAAGCACAGAACTCCGGAGGCGATGCGTCATAACTGGAGGGCGAAGATCGGCAGCAAGTACCCCTCATTGAATACGGTACACCTCTAACCCGCTGCCGGCCGGCGTCCGTACCCAACCTCCAGAACGCTCGAAGTCGATAGGAGGTCAAATAAATTGGTCGACGCTCGCGTCGTCAAATTCGACTTAGACATTCGCGGAATTCCGTTCCCTACAAGTCCAGACTCCAAAAGCGCGCTCGCCAATCCGAGGGGCAACTACTGCTGGTTGAGTCAACCGCGATGGATTCGCCATCGTTCCGGAACGGTCTCCCGACTTCCAGAATGCGCCAGTGAGATTGCATCGAACACGCCGGGAGTCCCTGCGGTCCAAGGACAGAATGCATCACAGGAGTCCAGCAAGCCTGTCGCTTCTGAGTCGCTCTGTCGCCTTTCTGGAGGTCCCCTCCGAAGGATATCGGCGCGCCTTCTGCTCTACATGCCACACTCTCGCAGCATTGGTTTTGTGAAGGCAACCCGAAAAACGACCGCTCGGCTTGACCTCGAGAAGCGAATTCCTTGTTGAGCCTTTGAACAAACAAGCATGCGAAGATGGAGACAAGCAACCGAAACCGGGCGCACTACAAGCTCGAGTTCAAGCTGGAGACGTCGCGGCTGATCACTAGACAAAGCATTGCGGCGGTGGTGGCGACACTGGGAGTAGCTGACCAAGCGATGTGTTACAGAGTGAAGGCCGACCGGGACGGCACTCTGCCAGAGCAGGTAGGAAGCCCGTAAGCCCGCAACAAATGGAGTCGGTGCGACTGCGCGTGCAAATGACTGACTTGCGGATGGACGGTGATATGCACCAAGTGCGTAGCGTACTTCCGAAAAAAGAGGGATCTGAAGTCATCGTCTATCGAGCACGATCGGTGCTACTGCCCAGAGTCAGTCGTGTGCGAGCTGCTGAAGACAAGCCCCAGTGGCTTCATCGGCGGTGATAACGCGCTGCGCAGGACAAGCCGCAGCTAAGCAGTCCAACTAGTTCAAGCAGTGACGTATTGCTGGCTAACAAGTTTGTGAACGCTTGTCGTCGACGCAAAAGATTACTAATCGCCGACTTTCGAGCCAACCCAGACTCTACATGTCGGCCCTCACGGACACTCCAGCCGAAATCGAAGACGCCAGCATCATTAAAACAGCGCTTGCAAGTATGGAAGATATCGAACCCGGCATGCTGTCGGCGTTCTCGAAGATCATCACTCTACTACGCGTAATCTTGCTCAATAAATCTACTGGCGTCCTTTGCCGACGGAAGACTTCTCCAATCTCGCCAGGTTTCCTAGCGATTCAATCCATAAAGAATTTCTCAAGGACGTTCTAAAATAAAAGAACAAATTTAAAGATCCATGAACTCGTATGATTTATGAACAAAATTTCGTGCCAACCATTTGACCCACAACCGATACAGCTGCTAACAGCGTAGACAGCAATTGTTCGGGAAATCCATTTCGATCATCCAATTGGACTGTTGTCGCTTGAGGGACCAGTATCGAACATGCCGGATCGTGACGTTGTACGGTCGTCGTCAACATTCGGTCATTTCGTTAGTTGTCCGGTCGTCAAGGAGCGGAAATGGACATTCTTTTAAAAACATCAAAGTGTGGTAGTGGCTTCGTCGGGTCCTGTTTCGACGCAGCCCGATCAGCCCGATCAGCCCCTTCCTCCGCGCAGCAAGTAGCCTGTGCCATGTGGATCATGGCGGTGACAGGCATCCGATCCAACGAAGTGATTGAGCTTAGGAGCACCTACTCCGATGGCAAGCAACAAAGGGTTACAAACTACGAACGGAAGCATTCCACGGATGAATTTTGGCGAACGCTACTCGCCCTCTTGAAGTGTGCGCGAAGGTCCAATGTTGACAATGACGAAGGGCTAGTCAAAAAGGCAAGCACCGGTATGGTACATCCAGCCGACGCGCTCACACGAGAAGTCGAAAATCTTCACCGGGTCGAATTCTTAACGTTACACCTCAATGCACTCGATGAGCAATTGCGTCCGCAGCCTAAAGAATGAAGATTTTTTGCGAGGCGATATGCCGGAATTATCTGGCCGCCTCGTTTACCGACAGCCTAAGGAGAGCACAAAATGAATATCAAAGCATCGAGGCACCCTTTTTCCTCAATGACACGATCGCAGGCACATCAGATCCTCAACGCGTTGGGCCCGGTTCCTTGGAGGCACGCTGTATCTACGTCGGACAAGCAAGCCCATGTCACCGACAGATCGAGCTCACGGTCCTCCGGAATGAGGCTGGCGGCTGGACTTGCGCTCTTCTGTGGTCTGAGACAGTCTGAGGTCACAAATCAGAAGGTTGCGCCTTTCCTCGAGTATCAAGACAAGCCTATCGATAAATGCGCAACCTACGTCGTAAATCACTTAGGTTGGCCCAGGATGCGCCCGGTCGTTATTCCCGGCTTCTTTATACATGAGGTTCTCGACTACGCTAACGGCGAAAGAAGGGAGCTTACGGCCGAGTTCGGTGAAGACCGTTCACAAGGTATGCTCATCTTGAACCTCAAGGACGCTGGGGCCGAGTTCGCAGGACGACCCGTATCTGCGCTTGCGCTTGAAACTGCAATGCAACGGGCGTGCATCACAACAGGGCACGTTCGAACGACGTTTCAGAAAGGTAAGGCCAAAGGTGCGCCGTTATTCAGGTTCATTGATCTTCGCCGCACTTTCGCCGTATGGATGATTGCAAGCCTTGCGCGCTCCGATTGCTCGGATCGCTGGACCCAAATAGCATATATGATGGGACACAACCGCCATAACCCGGCTATGGAAGACTATTGGAAAGCCTCCGTTCTGTTTGAGCAAGATAGGTACAGTCACCTCACGGAACTCTTCTCGGACCAGTTGAGGAACCATGGAGACGGATGGGAAAGTTCGTGAGCAGCCAGCCGATGACGGGCGACCTCGCAATACGGCGACCTCGCCCTCAGCGGCTGTACAGAGCGCTATGCCGTGTGCAGCCAAAGTTATCCACTCGTGGAGCCACGATGTCGAATAAGCGCTGACGTCAAAGCGAATCCGTTGAAGACTGCCGATAATGTTCTCGCCAATGATTGTCGGTGATTAACGTCCTCGGAATCGTTCCTGGTGCGGGCAACATTGCGTTCGAGCGTTCACGGCACCCTCGCCGCTTGGGTAGGTTCGCAAGCCGCAATCTCCGCCCCTCTTTCCCTAGCGTCCCGACGGAGTCGGTATCGCACTGGTCGGTTCAAGACAGCACCGGCCATACAACGCGACGCAACTCGTGTTGGACACCGAATGCTTAAGAGTTGCGCTCAAAGCTGCTTAGGATTTAGAGCTCTAGCACTGTTGCCCCCATTGCTTGGGCGGCAGCTCGCACCTGGGGCGTGCTGAGGACGCACGCCTGTGCGTACGTAACGTCTACACCTGGCAACATACTTGATGTATATGAGGCTATCGCTCCTGAAGCCATGAGGGCAGCCACTCTTGGCATGAACCCGTTTGGGCTGCGACCCAGAGCCAGCCTGCAAACATCCAGGTTTGCTCCCATGTCGTAGGTGCGGTAGGGAGAGAACCACATCATATCTCCGGATACAAATGAAAACCCCGCCTCGCCGGTCGCACGCAGGTTGTCGATGGCCGACCAGAGGTCCGGATCCGACGCATCGGCCAACCATATCGCCATTGTCGTCCCCTTCTGATATCTGACCGTCATAACGAGGCAATCATCGAATGGAGCGGCACCGATTCGAAAGACTGACCGGCCTTTCAACTTGCTGATGCGCTTGGTCGTGAGAGGAGATGTGAACACCGGCGCGGTGACGTTCAACCTTTCCGCCTCGTTAAAATCGCCGGCGAGATCGCCAGCCTGCTGCAGAGCCCCGAAAACGACGGGGACGCCGGTTACATTATGCCCGTTCCTTGGAAAGTTATGCTTCATAGTCCGGTTCGCGACCTGTCGCGCTTAATTTGGTTTGAACGCGGCGAAGTATATGGATCACGAAATCAAAATGCAACGCACGGCAAATCGGATTAAAACTTTAATCTTTATTCGACTAAATAACGCGTTCGATAATTGATAACAACCCGCCCTCAAGGTTATATTTTCGTTTCGTGATTTGAAAAGAGCCCTAGGCATATCTTTATTCGTTATCAAATCCGACGCATACGCGTCTTGGGTCTAAATAGCGTCGAATTTAGACGTAAATATGAGAATTTTCTTTGAAAACAAAATATGCACGCTGAAAATCAATCGAGGCTCGCCGTGGCGCTGCCCCGTGCAAGTTTTGCGCGGCAGCTCTACCGCCAGCCGGTCTCAAGCCGATTCGGGGCTGCGCCGATTTACGCAGGTGAGCTGCGCAGCTTCGGACAGTGTTTTCAGACCGCCCGAGTGCACATGTCGTTCAACAAGCCAATATCGCGCTCTACCGTTGAGCGACTAAACCATCGTCTTGTGAACGTCAGATGGAAACACAGACCATGTCCGTCATGGAAAAAGCCTACCACGTCCCAGTCGTAGTGCAGCAATTTCGTGCCGGGCCTATCGCCGGCAAGTGCTTTCGCCAAGCGTGAGGCTACTTCCGTCGAGCTTTTGAAATGTACTTAGGGAGGTGAACCGCCCAGAATGTGCCACTGACCATTGCAGGAACCGATGCTCTGAATTCTCCCCGTTGCGGTCATTGAGTTCACGAGTTGCTCAATGCCCGATTTGATACGCAAATAGTTTTTCACAGATGCTCCGTTATCGTTTCCAAAATATCACCTCGAATGTCACGGTGACGAAACCAGTGAAGGAACGATACTTAAACGGAAAAGACCTCCGTGCGACGCTGGCGGGTCCCTGCTCCCGTCGATGCTCGCACGTTCGCGAGCCTTTGGAACATCACATTCTGGCGCCCACAAAGAATGAGAGCTCTGAGTGCGAGCTCTTCGCAGGGAAAGACAGTCGCGCTAGGGCAGGCCGGACATACCGTTCTGCTCAAGGAACGAAGGTAGCCGGCGTCAAGCATCACGGCCGGTCGTGTTGCTCAGAAGGACTCGAACTTTCATCTCCACCAGATAAAACACGATCCCATACTGTCAATTACAACTGCGCCACAAAGACATGGAATTCGAGCAGAAGCCCCAACATCAACACCTCTTCCGAAAACTGGGAGAGGTGGACGTTCGGTATTTCCCAAACAACCGCTGGCACGGGTCGGACGACTCATTAGAGCAGCAGGCAATGGACTACGTCGGGCATTTAATTGACCTGCACCAATGCGGCCCGCACATCTACGCCAATCTCGACTCGTCAGTGCTCGAGAGTTGGTTGGCGGAAGACTGCCCCGAACTCGTCGAACGGCTGACAGGTCAAGACTCCTACGATGCGTTTGCGCGCCACCTTGATGCGTATTGCCGCAGATTATCAGCCGCAGGTTGCATTGCCAATGCCTTTCTCGGTGAATCGCTTGACTATGACCAAGGTGAATTCAGGCACTTTGAATGGGAGCGGTTCTTCCCGGGCCTTTTGGAGCAAGTTCAGTGTGGCGAAATTCGAAGTCGCGAGAATCTTCCAGGTATGGTTGCTTTACTCTTTGATCGATTCTCTCGTATCGGCGACTTCCGATGGCATGACAACAACGGCTATCGCTCGCACTCCCGTCTAGACTCGACAGGTTGGGAATGGTGCGACGTCGCTCAGGTCAAGGAGGCAGCCAAGGGAGTCGCGTTCTTACTTCAGCGTCGGCACTTCCCATCCAAGCTTGCCTGGCGCACCAACGAGAACTATGCGCTTGTCATCAACCCGCCGCCCGGCACCGCAGCGCAATCGCTCATTCGCAAATCGCAAGTTCCGCCAGTCGACCGTTTCAGAACTTCTTCTGGTCATACCGAACTCTGCCTATCATTGTCGGGACAGGGACTTGCAATACCGCTTATCCAACATGAGCACAGCCTGCTGCTCTTTCGAGGTTTCCTTCCGGTCGTCTATTTGCTCGATGGCGAAATCGTCCTTGTCGAGTATGAATGGAACCCCATCGCATCTGGTCGTCGCCACCTCGCTCAGGCTCATGCGGAGATGGACGAGGCATGGGAGCCGTCATGGCGCGCCGACACCGTTTTGATTGATAACATTCTCCCCATGCCGTTGGGTCCTGGGCCTGCGCCTGCTCCCCCAAAATAAGCGCCCATGGGAAGATTTGATACCGTTTTGAGTTGATCCGGTGATGAGCGCGCGACTCCGCATGACGTTTACGACCCGAGGTACTGGTAAGAAGCGCTCATGGTATTGCGCCGCTGGGACAATTGCTGTCCAGTCCTTGACAGAAGTCATTGCCTCGCTCCCGCCGAAGCCGATGTCAAAGGGCACCCGCAGCAGCCCGCTGGGCTCATGCGACGCCTTGACGCGGCGACGTTAAGAAGCAAACGTGCAGCCGTTACTTGAACCAGCCCGTTCCGGGTCGGCGTGATATACCGGCGGTTCATGGGGACGCCATGCGCCGCTGAAAGCACCCAAAGGTTTGCGCGAAAGCAGCGTCCCCCTGTTGCCGAAACGCTTCCGGTTGAGTGCGCGCTTCGCTTGCAGACCCCATCGTCAAGGACGCCCGGCGGCGGCAAACTACCCCCTTAAGTGATTACGTCTGGCGCTTTCGTCAGCATTGCTCGACTCGTGTTCAGCGCCAAATTCATCCCGTTCGGCGGAAGTCACTTTTCGCCCTGGATGCGGTCCGGAAAATGACCTTCGGACCAATCGTACAAGCCGGCTTCGATGCCAGCCTCACGAGGAGATGAAGCGCCCTCGTGCTTTATCCGGTTTGCGAGGTACTCGGCGACCGCAGACGCGTAAACATATCGAACGTCGTTCCGTAAAACGACCACTCCAAGACGGTCGGCCTCCACGAGCCTGGAGACGTATGGCCGACTCACGTCGAGTCGCTGAGCAACTCCCTTGATGCTCAAAAGTTCATCGTTATGTGCCATTTTGACTGGGCCCCATTCGATGGCATGGAGTTCAGGCAGTCGCGTCCCTTGCAATGCCAATTCCAACGTCGACTCCTACATAGTAACGCATGTGTTGCACCGTAGTTCGTCCGTCGGCCGGGGCACAAGCAAGCGTCTGCCGTCCGTTTTATTGTCGACTACTGTCCCGACTTGCAAGCAGCCAAAGCGCTCCTCGGAACTGCGCGCGTTGCCCCCATCGCCGCTGCACCTAAAGCAGTGCGAGAGATATAAGCCGGCCGATACGTGAGCGAGCCTATTGCGGTAACTGTGGAAATCGCAAGCGGGGTTAGGAACGGGAATCTGCAGGTCTGACGCGTCGCCTGCCCGCTGTTTAGCGAGCCCGGTCGCCCTGTCCGGACACTACGTGGCACTGAGAGGTTCGGCACAGCGAGCGCATAGCTCGTAAGAGTTTTCGACACCTTCCGGCTTCACCACGTCATCGGCGCCGGTCGCCCTCTCAGCATATTCCCCGTCAGATACATTCTCGAAGTAACGCCATAACGCCTGCCGTAACGGCGCTCACTTATTAACGCGCCGCCACTCCGTCAAGTCGCTCCTGATTTCTCTCACCTGTTTAGAATGACCAAGCCAAAGCCCACGAAGAAGCGATGAGTTAACAATTTCTAACTGGAAAACGCCGAAATATCCGCCTCTGTCCTTTACGTCAAACCAATCTCCCACGATAAACCCGTCCCTTACCTGCCCGAAGAAAGCGTATCTATCACCGCGCGAGTAGAATTCCGCATAGCAGTACGAGCCTAACTGACGAAGGGCCGAGTGACCGTGTCGATCGACGTCTTTCGCATACGCTGCACTTCCGCCATCCCCCCAAAGGTGTTCCCAGTTGCCAGAAAGGCTGATTGGCTTTTCACGAAAGTAGTTCCGGACCGGTAGCCAATAGAGGTTCTTCACCAATAAAGGAGCTAGGCGCAAGTCGAGCAACAACTTGACGAGCCATAGCATAACGAACGGCAGAGTGGTGTACGCAATATTGGACCAATCGAGATATACCATATTGTTTCCGACTAAGGCAGGGCTTTCGATACGCGCGTTCGACGACGGTCAACGACGCGGGTGAGGAGGATATACCAACGATGCTATGCGCGGTTGTAAGTCGTGGAAATGTGAGGCCTCAGTCGAGACCATGCCGACTCTTCTATTCCTTACACTCTGTCCCGATCTACCTCTGCGCACGCCGATTCCAAGTCATGGCGAGGCAGTCGGGCTAACCGGATTATTCCATGCTCCGTCGCTATTGGAGTGAAAAAACCGTATGTCCTTGACACCGATAGCCGAGAGGGCTGCATATGCACGGTCACAGTAAGCCTGCATGCTGTTATAGACTGAAACGGCGATTCGTTCTGGGGCAACTTCTCCTATCTGGTTAAGAATATGCTCCTCTTGTTTCGCGAGGCCCCAACCATAAATGACCAGTGACTTGCCGATTTCGCTTAAAGGACCGTTGTACACGCTTCGCAGGTAGTTCGACTTCGAGATCGCGTCGAATTTTTGCTTGGACGTGCCGTCGCAAACAAAAATCGGCGCACGACTTCCGGAGTTCCAGGCATCAATAATTGAATTTAACAAATCCTGCGAGCCTGCCACCAGCTTCTGCTCGTCGAGAGACTTCGTTAGACCAAGCGCGATGTTGCCATGCGGATAGCAAAAGATGGTCGGATTCTCGATGCCACCATAAGCCTCCCGATACATTGCCCAATCGTCAGCGAAAACGGTTCTATTAAACCCGTCTTTGAAATGATATCTGCTACCTAGGTCATCGGTTCCGAACTGTGCGGCCCAGTAGACGATGAGATCGTAATTCAGCGATATAACAGTTCGAAATCGCCGCATGAACTTGTAGATGGGAGATAGGTGCGTCTTGGCGTCTTCATACGACACATGCACCTTCTGGACGGTCTGGATTAGAGCACTACGTACCACAGCATATGCCTCGTCGACCTCCTTGACTGCGATACCCAAAGCTGTATTAACCTGCTTAGTCTGCCAGAGGCGGCGAAGAACCAATTCGAAATCGTTCGTTTCGAATTTAGTGAACACCTCTTGAACACAAGCGTCAATAAAGTGATGCACTTGCGCAGCTTCATAAAGTCCGGTGTACCCGAACTCGCCGTGTACCGCCACGCTCGCCCCGTTTCCCACCAGTAACGTCTCAGAGAAGTCTCTCTCAATATCGAGCCAATTAAAGATTCTATGAGTCATACGAAAATTTCTTTTATCAACTAGGTTTTTCAAAGGCATTGTAGCGCCGACGCGGCCGCGACTGTAAGCAGTTACTCGTCGTGCATCCCGACGAGCAGCATGCTCGGATGATCCGTAGACAAGTCACCTCGACCATGTCGAGCGCCGATATGCAGCCTGTCAACCTATGCCACGGCCCGCCCGCATCGTGGCCTACAAAGCCTGCCGCGACTCAGTCCTCGGACCCCTTATCACCGGTACTGTGAAGATGAGGCCCCGGGAAGCTCGTCAATAGCCTTTTGTGACGCGTAGACTTGCATGGACATCCGAATCGAGCGCGCAAGCCCGTCTAGGTCCCCGTACAAACTCTTGCTGGTGAGGTTCATTTTTCGTAACGCAGCAAAGCAAGAGGCGTAAATTGACTTGGGGAAACTAATCTTGTCCATTCTAACTCCGGCGTAGACGGAACTCGCGAGGACATCTTCGATGTGAGCACCTCGGTCTCCGCAGATCAAAAAAGTTCCTGCTTGGCGATCCAAGCGCGCGTTGAGCTGCCGTGGCTCCGCAATCCATGCGATGGGGTATGAATGAGGATCCACTGTCTCGTCGAAGATTGCGTCGGCCTTTTCGAAGGCAGAGCGTCGGTTCTCCTTAAACGTTTCGTTCCTTTCTTCAACATGTTCAATCGAGCGCCTCATGATTTCGCTGTAGTCGAACGCATAGATGGCCAAGTCGTTGTCTGAAAGATGGCTATAGCCTTCCAGGGCGAAGTACAGCGCAACAAATGGGCTCTCGGTAAAATCCAGCAATCTCGTTGGAACACCGTAATGCTGCATCGTTGCGAGCCATGCTAGTTTTGACGAAGGTAGGACATTCTCTTTGTCGTATAAGTGAAACTTAGATTTGAATTCGATGAGCGAATAGTCTTCGAATTCGCGCGCCACCTTTGGTGTCCAGCTATCACCAACGATTCGCTCTATCGATGACCGCAGTCTCCACGACGCATTCGCTTGACCTCGATAAATGAAGTTGTTGGGATAGTCACTGATCATTTCAATCAGTTCGATTGTTGATTCAGCGCGTATCTCTCGCATTTGACCGCACTCGCCTGTAGATGTCCACGAACCGTTGAAGAATTGCTTGGGGCACGTGATTTTGCTCGGCGAAAACCTGCTTGACGGGATCACCTTTTAAGTTGATTGTCACTGGACGCTCCGAGCGATTTTTGATTATTCGAGCTGAAGCTTCGTTGCCGGTGGCAGCGGTGCTGCGCGTAACTTCCGTCAGCACCTCCCTATCGAGATCATCTCCTTGAACTTGCGCTTTGCCCACAGCTCCCCGAGTCGACTGCAGGAATACCGATAGCGGACGTTGGAAGTGCTCATCTGCGTCAAACGGATTTGGGCCATGAAACGTCGCACTGAACCGAATCACCCTGTGCGCATCCGTGAGCATTCGGAGGAACCCAGCAGGATCCGGAATCGGTAGAATCTCCACTCTCATTCCGCTCGTTTGGACTACACCAGTGCTCTGTAGCAGTTCCTCGACCCTAGCTGCGATTCCTCGCGCGTCTGAAGCCAGACTCGGCTTCTTTGCGATGGCGACGATTCCCAAAAGCGCATCGTAGACGCAATGCGTAAACGGACTTTCCTCGAGTTCTTCATGTACGAAGTTTCCAAGGACCTCGTCAAACTTTTCAATCATAGAGCGCGTTGTTCGTCCTACCGCAAAGTATCCTTTCCCCTTAGAGAATTCGTGCAAATTTGCAATGTGCCAAACGTAACCCTTGCGCAACTCCGCAGACGGCTTTTCTTGTAGAGCCTCTGCAAACAAATCCGCGCGATCTATTTCTGTTTTAAACAGGTCCGGTTGAAGACTTGCTATAAATTTGACTCGAAAGAGACTGTATTCGATTGAAGCCATCAGCCAGCATTTTCTTTGTTAGTTATGGACCAGCTCGCGTCGGAAAGCGCGAAACTTGATGAGATGATGCTATGTTAACGGACGTCCGGTCGGAAACTTTACTGAAGATCGAAACGTCATTCTACACTTCGTGACCTCACTCCATGTGCGTGATCCAGTCGCGGGATGCTTACATCGCGGTACATAGGCTTGCCATAACGCGCGTGCCTGACTCCAATGTGAACGGCTTTGTCGGTTTATCGACGAAGGTTTCGACCTCGGTCACGTCCAACGCGGGTTGAGGCCTATAGGCCATGACCGCCTTGAATCTGTTCTTTAGCGTCGCCACGATGGATCAAGGTTGTGTCACCGAGCGCGTTGTGTTTGTTGACGTCGCTGATCATCCCGCCCGTTCCGACCTCGACGGCGCCTTTTTGCCAAGAAATAGCCTCGTGTAATTGTTGATCGAAAAGAGTTTGCCGCCGTCCGCAGTATGGCCGAAGTCTTCACTATACCTTGATGGCCCTGGGTAATCGCGCCTGCGATGGCGGCTCGCATAGCATAACGAGAGCTACACTCGTGACCAAACGCGTGGCCTTTATTCGTGTCCTCCCTCGGGACATGCATTCCTTCGCCATTGTTGCCTCTGTCTGTGCCTTAGTATTTTACGCGGCGCTATTGCCTTGCCTCTTTTTTCTGGGCAACGCACTTTCAAAAATCTCCAGCTCAGACACGATAGACCCGCAATGCTCGAGCATTTCAAGGCGGATCGCTGAGGCCGTCACCGTTCGCGGCGGTTCGCAGGAAATACTTGTGGTGTAAGCGATGGATGTCGCCGCGACGGTTCTATTGCGGTAAGTCTGCTATCGATAGGGCACGGCGGACGACCTAAACAATCGTGGTCGAGTCGATCGATGCCTCGTATAGAGGCCAGCATCGCAAAAGTAAAGCGAAGAAAGTTCACCCCACCGCTTCAGCAGCACTGGACGCAGTTGTTTGAGTCTAGCGGTCAATCGTCTCGCGTCGGCGACGTGCGGCTGGTATCAGCGTCGAACATCTTGAATCCGCCGCAGCGGTAAAAGAAGCGATCAATAAGCGGAGGTCGCACCGCGCTGTGATGCTCTCGCCAGACACTCAATCGGGGTGTGAGAAAAAAATCAATGAAGGCTGCTTTCCAAGTGCGCCTCGTCGACCGGCGTGACGATTTCCACGGTGCCTCAGGGAAAGCATAACGCGCTATCTGCGCTGCTCTCCGAGGCGGTGTGCGCAGAGCCCGAACCTGAGACGATGCTCGACGATAGCCACACCTCAGAAGGGCCAATATCGGACAAGGTTCTCCTTTTAGCGGGCGGCAGCGACGGCAGATCAGCGCTGTCGCCCGTTCGCGCACTATTCCTGAGGTACCGAGGCACCGTCAATACGATGCCGCGAGACCGCGTCCGAGACGAACCCGCTCCGAAGTAGCTCGGAGACAAACACGTTCAACCAAGCTGCGGCGCCCTCGCCACGTGACTTCGCGACGCCCATCGCTTGGCGGATGACCATGAAATTCCCGTCGAGCAGCCGAAGGCCTCCGAGTCGCTTTGCGTCAGCCTCCAACTGTTGGGTGACGCCTGCCGCAACATCCAGACCGTCACGGAGAAAAGTGTTCACCACCTCAGGCGAAGTTGAGTTCCTGACGATCGCCGCATGTTTGATCTCGCGAGTCAGAAACAGGTCATACGCACTACCTGTCCCCACCGCCACACGAATACCCGTCCGGTCCACTTCCTCAAGCGTTTGAATCGGTGAGTCGAACCTGACAAGATAGCTGCCCTGAATCAGCACGTACGGGTTGGTGAAGGCAATCTGATTACCGCGAACCGGGTCAATGGCGAAGAATCCAACATCAACCTCGCCAGCTTCTATGCCCGCAACAGCCTTTCCGGCTGCATCATAGGTGACCAATTCCAAAGGAAGGTTGAGACGTCGAGCCAGTTCCTTGGCGATATCAACAGAGATACCCTGAGGCTCTCCGTTGTCGCCTTTGGAGGCCAGTACAGGATTGCCGAAGTTAATCGAGGCCTTCAGAACGCCGGTCGGTGCGAAGGCTTCTCTCAAAACAGTATCTGTCTGACTCATTTCTGGTACACCGAAGAAGGTACAAGAACGAAACCTTCCATCAGTCGGCGAGCACTTCGGCTCATGATTGCCTTCGTGACTGTCCAAGCGCCGTCCTTTTGCTCGGCCTCGGCACCCACGGCCAGGCTGCCAGAGGGATGCCCAAACCGCACCGAACCTTTCGCCTCAGGAACGAGGCGATTGACTACGGTGCCCGGGATGGTGGCAGCAACCGCAATGGCGACGGCACCGGTGCCAGTCATCGCGTGGTGCAACTTTCCCATCGAGAAGATTCGAGCATTGATGTCAAGCGCCGACGGGTCGATCTCTTTCCCGCTGGACGAAACGTACCCCAACGGCTTAGCGACGAACGCGAGCTTTGGCGTATGAGGACGGAGTTCCGTAGCTTCCTGCGTCGACCGAGCCAGTCCCATGCGGACAGCTGCGTGAGAGCGGATTGCCTCGGCCTTTTTCAACAGCTCGGCGTTGCCATTAACGTCGCGCTGCAGCTCGTTGCCCTTGAGGCCGAGAACTGCGGCGTCGATGAAAATAGCGGGGTTGCCCGCGTTAATCATGGTCATTTCGACAGGACCGACGCCAGGCACGTCGAGAACATCAAGTGCACTGCCCGAAGGGAACATGCTACCCCCTTCGTCGCCGCCATCACCGCTAGGATCGAGAAACTCGATTTTGATTTCGGCTGCTGGGAAAGTGACGCCGTCCAATTCGAAGTCGCCTTCCTCGACGACGGCGCCGTCACGCATCGGCACATGCGCGATGATTTTCGCGCTGATGTTCGCTTGCCAGATCCGCACCGTCGCAATGCCATCGCGCGGCGCGTCCACCAAGCCCTGTGCAATCGCGAAGGGGCCAACCGCAGAGGTGAGATTACCGCAGTTTCCCGACCAGTCGACGACGGGCTTGTCGATTGCGACTTGACCGAAGCGGTAATCAACGTCGCAGTCGCTGCGCGAAGACCGGTCGACAATGACCACTTTGCTCGTGCTTGAGGTGGCGCCTCCCATCCCGTCAATCTGTTGGCCATACGGGTCGGGGCTGCCGATCACGCGAAGCAGGATGCGGTCGCGGGCAGCCTTATCTTCAGGAAGCCAATCGTTTCGGAAAAAGACGCCTTTGCTGGTGCCCCCACGCATATAGACAGCCTGAAGCTTCGTTTGCGCCACGTTTCATCTCCTGAAAATAGTACCCGAACATCGATTCGACGATTGCGTTTATTTAACAACAAACGCATGATGCGCGCAAGCAGCTTTGCTGATTGCGCGTCGAAACTCACTCGGGCGCCTCAGGTAGAGGTATATTCGTCTAAGAGACGCTGTAATTTCACCTTCTACACGCTTGGATTTGATCTCCCATGACTTCCGACCTCACCCCGAGCCAACAGAAAGCGCTACGCGAAATAATTGCGTACGTTAGGCGCGAACGCGTGGCGGCCGGCACCCATCTGCCCGAGTGGACGTTGGCGAAGCTCATCGGGACCTCCCGCTCGCCCATTCGCGTGGCACTTGACCGGTTGGTTGAAGCGGGCGTGATGCGGTATGACAAGAACCGTGGATACTCGGTTGAGGCATCCTTTGACGAACTTCCCGCCGAGTTGCTGGAACAGGTTAATTCTGCAGATGACCCACTATATCTACGCCTGGCGGATGCCCGTTTCAGTGGGGCAATCCCGGAGTCCGTGACTGAGGCTGACCTGACACGATTTTTAGATGCGTCGAGAAGCGACGTCCGGAAGGTGCTGATTCGGGCGCAGAGCGAAGGCTGGGTCGAAAAAGAAGCCGGATATGGCTGGCGTTTCTTGCCGATGATCGATTCGCTCGACGCCTACGACGACATGTACTCGCTCCGTGCCGCAATCGAGCCAGCGGGCATCCTAAGCCCGAAGTTTCGGCCTAATTTGGACGAGCTCAGAGAGCTTCGGCGCGAACAGCAATCCATTCTCGACGGCGGCCATGAGGCCATGACTCCAACGGAGAGATACGAGTCCAATGCCCGCCTGCATGAAACGATCGCGTCTTGGTCGCAAAACAGGCTCGCCTTGCAGACTCTGCGCCGGCTTGATCAGATGCGACGGTTAGCGGAGTACCGACAGGCCAAGCAGCAGTTGCCACGCCGCGCGCTAGCTCAGGAGCACATCGATATCCTCAACGCGATAGAGCGCGGAGACTTCCTGGAAGCCGCAAGCCTTATGAGGCGGCACATTGAGGCAGCCCGTTCTAAGAAGGCTGTGCTCGAGGTTTTCAACCGTTCCGAGCAACCCGACTCGCCGGCGTCCGCGACCGCTGGAACCTTTGTCGAGCTCAAAGCAGAGGCATAGAGGGTAAACGATAGATTTTCCCGCAAAAGCCCGCCACGCCGCCCTCCAGGCGGCTTTTTTTTGCCCGCGCCTCCCGCACTTTGCGTTTTCGCATTGACAAAGACACAGCGTCGACAATAACCTGATTGCGTTTTAGAGCACAGATCGTCAAACACTGACACGGACGCCACGCAATGTTAATTGTCGATACGCACGCACACGCTTTTCATCGCGAGCTCCCGTTTATCCAGTCGCGCCGCTTTACGCCCGACTACGACGCTCCGCTGAGTTCGTATCTCAGCCAGCTTGACGCAAACGGAATCGCACGAGGCGTGCTGATCGCTGTAAGCATTCTTGGTAACGACAACAGCTATCTCGTCGAATGTTTGCGGTCTCAGCCAGAGCGCCTTCGCGGCGTAGTGGCTATTGATCCGGCAACGGACTTGAACCGCTTCGACGAGTACGAATCGGCGGGCGTCGTCGGTGTACGCGTGAACCTGACCGGCAATCTTCCCGTTCCCGACTTCAGCGCTGGCGCTTGGGCGGATGCCGTAGCCGAATGCGTAAAACGCGACTGGCACATCGAGATCAACGACCGTGCAGCACGCCTTCGAGAGTCCTTGACTCCGCTTATCAAAGCTGGCGTCAAAGTGGTCGTGGACCATTTCGGTATGCCGGATCGCCAACTGGGAATTGCCGACGAAGGATTTCAGGGTCTGCTTCAGTTCGGTCAGAGCCGTCAAGTCTGGGTGAAGCTCTCCGGCGGATATCGAACAAGCTTTGATATCGCCCACGCCGCAGCCCCCCTGCTCCATGACGCGTTCGGTACCGACCGACTCATGTGGGCAAGCGACTGGCCCTTCACGCAGTACGAATCCTCGCAGAACTACAACACGCAGCTACGCGCTGTCGCCGAATGGCTTCCCCAAGAAAGCGACCGGAAAACGGTCCTGTGCGATACGCCAGCGAAGCTCTTCAAGTTCTGACCAATAAGACTTCCGTCCCACATTCCGTAAGAGAACACCATGACAGCCGATCAATCCATCAACATTCCTGGATGCGTCCGCAGCCTCGACAGCTCCAATGCGTCTTCGTACCGCTACTACTCGCTGGACGCGCTCGCCGCGTCGGGGTTTGATCGGATCGGTCGCCTGCCGGTCGTTATCCGAGTTTTGCTGGAGTCTGTGCTGCGCAATTGCGACGGAGCAAAGGTGCTTGAGTCCCACGTCCGCGACTTGGCCACCTGGGAGCCGAGCGCCCCGCGTGAGAAAGAGATTCCCTTTGTAGTTGGTCGCGTCCTGCTCCAAGACTTCACAGGTATCCCTTTGTTGACCGACCTGGCGGCGATGCGCAGTCAGGCGGCAAAGCGCAACGCCAACCCGAAGGCGGTGGAGCCGCTTGTGCCGGTGCATCTGGTCGTCGACCACTCGGTGCAGACCGAATTTTCGAACGTTCCGAACGCACTGCGGCGAAATATGGAAGTTGAGTTCGGCCGAAATCGCGAGCGTTACGAGTTGATGAAGTGGGGCATGCAGGCGTTCGATACTTTCAAGGTCGTGCCTCCGGGAATTGGGATTTGCCATCAAATCAACCTTGAGTATCTGGCTCAAGGCGTAATTGCGAAAGACGGCGTCGCTTTCCCCGATACGCTCGTTGGCACGGACTCGCACACGACGATGATCAACGGCATCGGCGTGCTTGGATGGGGTGTCGGCGGGATTGAAGCCGAAGCTGGCATGCTCGGGCAACCGATCTACATGCTCATGCCCGACGTGGTCGGCGTTGAACTCACTGGCGCGCTGGCCGCTGGCGTAACCGCCACGGACGCCGTCCTCCAGGTGACGGAAACGCTGCGAGCTGCCAAGGTCGTCGGAAAGCTGGTTGAGTTCTTCGGCGACGGCGCAGCATCTTTGAGCGCAACGGACCGCGCGACCATCGCAAACATGGCGCCGGAATACGGCGCAACGAGCGGCTTCTTCCCTGTAGACGAAAACACGCTCGCGTACTATCGCCAGACCGGAAGAAGCGAAGAGCAAGTCGCACTCATTCGTCAATACTTCACGGCGCAGGGCCTGTTCGGTGCGCCGAAGGCGGGTGACATCGATTACTCCAAGGTCATTCGAATCGACCTCAGCACGATCAAACCGAGCGTTTCGGGACCGAAGCGTCCGCAAGACCGCGTCGACCTTTCGGAACTCGGACGACGCTTCGACGAAGTCATGGTCCAGGATGCCAAGAGCGGCGGTTACGGCAAAACCGCAGAGCAGCTCGAGGAACGCTATTCCGTCAAGACAAAGCCGGCTGGTGCGCCGGGGCCTGAAGCGCAATATGAAATCGGCCACGGCGACGTTCTGGTCGCGGCAATCACGTCCTGCACGAACACATCTAATCCAGAGTTGCTGATTGCGGCTGGTCTGGTCGCTAAGAAGGCGCTCGAGCGCGGGCTCCAGGCGAAGCCTTGGGTGAAGACTCTCTTCACTCCGGGGTCGCGTGTGGTGACCGCCTATCTGAAGGATGCGGGACTCACCGCACCGCTCGAAGCGCTCGGCTTTGGCATCGCCGCATACGGATGCGGGGCCTGTGTTGGCAACATTGGACCGCTCGATGCGGCGCTCGAAGAAACGGTAGTTTCTAAAGACTTGGTTTGCAGCGCGGTGCTCTCGGGCAACCGGAACTTCGAAGCACGGATCCACGGCAATCTGCGAGCTAACTTCCTGGCAAGCCCGGCGCTGGTCGTTGCTCTGGCTCTCGCCGGAACGACTCGAATCGACATTACGAGCGAGCCCCTTGGCATGGACCGTGAAGGTCGGCCGGTGATGCTCGCCGATGTCTGGCCTACGAACGAAGAAATTAAGGAACTGAGCGTCTACGCCGCAAACTCAGAGCACTACAAGGAGCTTTATTCGGACTTCACCGTAGGTCACGACCTGTGGAATGAAATTGAGAGCAGCGAAGGCGCCGTGTACGACTGGCCCGAGTCGACATATGCGGCTGAGCCTGATTTTTTCAGCGGTACGCAATCTGGCGGCAACAACGTCGCTGGCGCACGTGCACTCGCCATTCTCGGCAACTCAATCACGACCGACCATATTAGCCCGGCCGGTTCGATTGCCAAGAACTCGCCGGCAGGCGAATGGCTCACGCAGCACGGCGTCGCGCAGAAGGATTTCAATACGTATGGAGCGCGCCGAGGTCACTTCGAAGTGATGGTTCGTGGCACCTTCGCGAACGTCCGACTGAAGAACCTCATGTTACCCGCCAAGGCAGACGGCTCCGCTGACGAGGGCCCGTACACGGTTCATCAGCCCAGCGGTGAACGTACGACGATTTTTGATGCCTCTCGCCGATACATCAGTGCTGGCATCCCTACGATTATTTTTGCGGGCGAAGAGTACGGCACCGGTTCGAGTCGCGACTGGGCAGCCAAGGGAACCCGCTTGCTTGGAGTCAAGGCGGTCGTGGCGCGCAGCTATGAGCGTATTCACCGGAGCAACCTCGCTGGACTCGGCGTACTGCCATTGCAATTCGTCGGCGAAGACAGCATTCAAACGCTTGGTCTCGACGGCAATGAGACTTTCGACCTGATCGGTCTCGAAGACGGAGTGAAGCCGCTTCAGGATGTCACGCTCGTTATCACTCGCTCTGACGGCAGCAAGCGCGAAGTGAAACTGCTTGCACGTATCGATACCCAGATCGAAGCCACTTATTTCAGCAACGGCGGAATTCTTCCGTACGTCTTGGATAGCTTGCTCGAAAAGGGAGCTACGCAGGAAGCGTCGCTGGCATAAAGCGGCGTTTTTGGGCCCGCAGAAGGCACATATTAACGGAGACACTAATGCTCAAAAAGCTCGCACCGGCTGCATTGCTGGTACCGTGCCTGTCGGCTCATGCTCAAAGCAGCGTCACGCTGTACGGCATCGTCGACATCGGTATCAACTACTTGAACAACGCTCAAACGGCCAAGACCGCCACAGGCTTCAAAGGCGGACATCAATGGGCCGTCATGGACGGTGGGACCGGTGGTATTCAAGGTAGCCGCTGGGGTCTGAAGGGCGCGGAAGATCTCGGCGGCGGTATGAAGGCCATCTTCCTGCTCGAGAACGGCTTCAGTGCGAACAACGGCACGTTGGGCCAAGGCGGTGCGGAATTCGGACGCCAATCATGGGTCGGAATCTCGACGAACCAGTACGGCAAAGTCACTCTCGGTCGACAGTACGACGAAGTGGTCGATTTCTATGCGCCGTTGCTCGCAGCACCTCAGTGGGGCGGCTACATGACTGAGCATCCGAGCGACCTTGACAACGCCTCTAACACGCGTCGGATCAACAACTCGGTTAAATATACGTCGCCGACCGTTGGTGGCTTCACGGCCGGTGCCCTCTATAGCTTTGGCGGAGTGGCAGGTTCGTTTGGCACGAATCGAATCTGGTCGGTTGGCGCGGGTTATGCGAACGGTCCGATTTCAATCGGCGCAGGTTATTTGAACGCAGCCAATCCCAACACGTCGTTCTATGGCTCCAACCCCAACGCAGGCCCGGCTACCACTAATAACCTAGGTTCCGTTGGTTCTCCCACGTCGCCGCAGAGCAACCCCATTTACGCGGGTTACGCTTCCGCTAAGAGCTTGCAAATCGCAGCAGTAGCAGCCTCCTATGCGATCGGGCCGACGACCCTTGGGCTCGCATACTCAAACACGCGTTTCCAGGATCTCGGCTCTTCGTCCGGACCGAATCCATTCGGGTACCGGGGCACTGCCTACTTCCATAACGTGGAAGCAAACGCGAAATGGCAGGTCACGCCTGCTCTTCTCTTGGGCGCGGCCCTTGACTATACCAAGGGCGTGGGCGCGACTGGCCACGATGGTGCGAAATATGAACTGGCCAGCGTCGGTGCTGACTATTTCCTGTCAAAGCGCACGGATGTGTACACCATCGCAGTGTACGAGCATGCGAGCGGCACCGATTCGCTGAACCAACCTGCCGTTGCAACCATCACCGGCATGACGCCATCGACCACGAATAACCAGGTTGCCGTCAGATTGGGTATCCGACACAAGTTCTAAAACATAAATCTCGATTTTGTATTTGGCCGGAGACAAGCCATGACTTCCGCTGCACCTACACATCCCGCAACGCTCGTTTCGCCAGACGAAGAGGAACTTCAGCGGCTCGCTGTATCGAAGACCGCGTGGCGGTTGCTCCCTCTTCTGACGCTCGCGTTCATCTTCAACTACATCGATAGAACGAGCGTCGGCTTCGCCGCGCTGAGCATGAATGCGGACCTTGGCTTGACTGCGACCCAGTTCGGCTGGGGTGCGGGCATTCTCTTCGCGGGCTACTGCCTTCTTGAGGTGCCGAGCAACCTGATGCTGTACCGCTACGGCGCCCGGAAATGGCTCGCACGGATCATGATTACTTGGGGCCTGGCAGCGGCTGCTACGGCGCTTGCCGTCGGACCGAAGAGCTTCTATTTCTTCCGGTTCGTGCTGGGCGTCGCCGAAGCGGGCTTCTTTCCCGGTGTCACTTTCTACCTGGCGACCTGGTTTCCCGCCAAATATCGCACCCGTATGCTCGCCTGGTTCATGGTGGGTGTGCCGGTGTCGTCGATTCTCAGCGGTCCGCTCTCGGGTCTTCTGCTGAACATGAACGGATTCCTCGGCCTTGCGGGCTGGAAATGGATGTTCATCTGTCAGGGCTTGCCGGCCTCCATCATCGGCATCATTGTTTTGGTGATGCTTCGTGACAATCCCTCGCAGGCGTCCTGGCTGAGCGCCGCTGAGCGTGACGCGCTGATCAAAGCGCTCGCCTCGGAGCACCGCGAGAAGGAGAAGAAGAACCTCGGCGCCGCACTTAAGGACACACGGGTGCTGATTTTGACGGGTATCCAGTTCGGCTTCGTGCTCGGCTCTTACGGCATTGGCATCTGGTTGCCGACGATTCTCAAGGCACATGGCTTGAGCATCACGGCGATCAGCCTGGTCTCGACGGTTCCGTACATCTTCGCCACGATTGCAATGCTGACGTGGGCACGAGCGGTCGACAAGAGTGGCAAGAAGATTCTTAATCTGCTCCTGACTTGTTTGTTCGCGGCCGTGGGCATGGTTATCGCGGCACTGTTTAACGAGTTCTGGCCCGCGATGATCGGAATCACAATCGCTGTGATTGGCGTGACGACGGCGCGTGCGGTGTTCTGGAGCATCCCGACCCGCTTCCTCTCGGGAGCAGCTGCAGCGGGCGGCCTCGCGTTCATCAACTCGGTCGGCACGTTCGGCGGCTTCGCCGGGCCATTCATGGTGGGTTGGCTCAAAGACCTTACCGGTTCGTTTGCCATGGGCATGCTCGGTATGGCTGGCATGTTGCTGCTGTCCACGGCACTCACCTTCTCCCTTCGCTTCTTCGTCAAAGACGAGTAACCGTTCCGTATGAATTGTGGCCGTGCGCGCAACGCCGCCGGCCACTCCTCGCGTCGAGTCATACCTGAAAACTAAAACCGTATATATGGAGGGTTCCTTGCTGTCACGTCGCAAATTTTTGATTTCCGCAGGCGCTACCGTTGGTGCCGTGCCGTTCCTTTACTCCGCCAGCGCACTCAGCAAGTCGCTTGACCACATCTCGCCGCTCACATTCAAAGTTCCTGAGGGTACGACTGATTGCCACTGCCACATTTTCGACCCCGAACATTTCCCCTACTCCCCTAAGCGTCGCTATACCCCCCCGCCTGCGACGGTAAGTGACCTTCGCCGATTCCATGCTGCCATCGGCGTTCAGAGGACCGTCCTTGTTCAGCCTAGTGTGTACGGGACGGACAATAGTTGCCTTCTCGACGCTTTGAAGCAACTGGGGCCAACTGCTCGAGGTATTGCGGTCATTAATAAGTCGTTCTCTGCGCAGCAGATCGACGATTTATTGGGCGCAGGTGTCCGAGGTCTGCGGATCAACCTAGAAGTAGGAAAGGACCGTAATTCCGAAGATGCGTATCGGCGTCTGATGGACACGGTTGAAACGCTGCGTGGCCGCCAGGCGGTCATCCAAATATTCGCAGCGTTGGAAGTAATCGATTCGTTAGCGCCGCGCATACAAGCGCAACCGCACCAGGTCGTGCTCGACCACTTTGGCTTTGCAAAGGCGGCCAAGGGACCGGAGCAGGAAGGTTTTACTGCATTGACAGGCTTGATGGCGAGCGGGAAGGTGTTCGTTAAACTCTCTGCGCCTTACCGGATTTCGAAGATCAAGCCTGGGTACCCGGACTCAAAGAGCATTGGAAAGGCCCTCGTCGATGCAGCTCCAAACCAAGTCGTGTGGGCCACGGACTGGCCTCATACGGGAACGACGGAGCGACCTGCCGAAGCGAAGCTCACCGATATCGAAGAATTCCGAGTCGAGGACGATGGTCAGAACTTTTCGTTGGTGAAAAACTGGGCTAACAGCAGGCTCGACCGACAGAAGTTGCTTGTAGATAACCCATCGCGTCTTTTCGGATTCGGCGCTACCAGGACTTGATGTCAAAGGCGACAGGTGGATCGCACCCGCGACTGCGTCTGCCTCGTTGCCTTACCTCTTGTACTCGCGTGAGGAGGCGATCGAAAGACATCTCGAAGTCGCCTCCCAGGCGATGGAAACAGACGATCGCGCGATGTTTCTCCCCCCAGCAGGCGTAAAACTAGGCCGCCGTCAAAGCCTCTGACAGCTGAGCCAAACTCCCCCTCGGAAAACCAAAGCCGTGCCAGCCCGCTCCACTGTGTCGAAAGAAGAAAATCAGACCGTCGAAAAGCGGGTTCTGAACGAACTCCCACTGGGGCGACGTCTCCACAATATATTGACGCTCGGATGACGGCTCGCGGGATACTTCCGGGTGCACCGAAGTCCGCAAGTTTGCCAGAACGTCGACGAGTTCCGAAACCTCGCCCGCACTCAAAGCGGCGAAGGAATCTTCAATGCGGATCAGAAGTGTGTCGGACTGGTCGTCACTGGCGATTTCAAAGTCGACGCGATTGTTCATTTGGTCTGCGCTCCACGGCTAAAGGCATTCAAGGAACCCGCAACTACTGAAGCAGCATCCGAGGATGCTCGGGGAGTTCTAGGAAGCTTTGAATGCATGAGACAAAGCGACCCAGCGAGGTCTGAGGCAAAAATAGCCCGGTCCACCCCTGCCCGCTGTCGCGTACGAGCATGATCGCGCCATCAAGGGACGGGCAAGGCGCTACATGCCAGCATGGATTCATCTCCAATAGATGCTCTTCCGTTCTCGACAACTCCTTTCGGACAGGCGGAGCCATCGCTGCTCTTGCCTGAATAAGGCGCTCAAGGAAGAATTCCGCATCGTCCCCGTTGAGCCGGAGTTCGCGTTCGCCGAGTTTGATGATGATTCGGCGTCGTCCGTCAATCTGCTCGGCATCGATAGACAAAGGCACTTGCATAGATTTATCGTCCGAAACAAAGTTCGTGATTGGCGCCGAGCGTCAAGCAGCACCTAGCTGTCTATAGGCTGGTTTGACATCCGCGAGATGAATGCTGGGAGTCTCGCGCAGCCATTCACGGTTTAGCACCGCCCATAGGCGCGCTTGGCTTCCGACATCGCGCGGGTTCTCTTGGAGTTTCGAGTCGAGCATCCTGGCGGCCGATTCGAGGATGACCCGATGGGAACGTGAGCCGACCCCGTAAAACCGCGCCCGGTTGATGTAGTCCATCAAAAGTCGTTCAATTGGGTCAAAAGTTGCAATCTGCATGGTGTTCCTCCGGTGCGCGAGCACCCGTTGGCGAGCGCCGGGAATCGATGCTCGCACGTACGAACTACGAAATCGAATCACTTCCAGCCACCGCCCAGCGCCTGGATCAGACCAACAGAGGCAGTCAACTGTCGGGTGCGCAGGTCCAAAGAGGAGATTTGGGCGTCCAACTCTGTCGTCTGCGCGGTAACGACATCGAGATAGCTCACCGCCCCGTCTCTGTAACGAGACGTCGCGAGCTTCAACGTCGACTGCGCCGAAGCGAGCGCGTCGTCTTCATTCTTAGACTCGTCACCGAGGTGGTGCAACAGGGCGAGGTCGTCTTCGACCTGCTGGAAGGCGGTGAGGACGGTCTCGCGATATTTGGCACCGTTCTCCGCGAGCTTCGCGCGAGCACTAGCGACCGCAGCGCTCCGCCTGCCACCGTCGAAGAGCGTGAACACGAGTTGCGGCCCAATCGACCAAATTTCGTTCGGCGCTGCTAGCCACGGTGAGAAGCTGTCGCTCTGGTAACCCCCGTCGAGCCCGAGCGATACGTCCGGGAAGAATGCGGCCTTCGCGACACCGATATCCGCGTTCGCGGCGGCAACGCGCCGTTCGGCAGCGGCGATATCCGGCCGACGTTGCAGAAGCTGCGAGGGCACGCCAACCGGAACTTGCGGGACGACGTAGATGGGTGTCGCAGTTGCGAGCGAGAAGCTCGAAGCCGGCGTACCGGTGAGGGTCGCAATGGCGTGCTCAAGCAAGGCGCGGCTGGCTGCCGTGTCATCGACGGCCGCTTTGGCCGAAGCCAACTGCGTCTGTGCTCGAGAAACGTCCATTCCTGATGCCAGACCGCCTGAATGTCTGCTCTCCGTCAATTTCAACGCATGCTGATAAGTGACGATAGTCTCCTGGAGCAGCTTCGTCCGTTCATCGAGCCCTCGCAGTTGAAAATAATGGTCCGCGAGACTCGCCTGCAAACTCAGCCGCAACGACTGCAAGTCATCGGCGCTCGCCTGCTCGCCCGCCCTACCCGCCTTTACCTCGTTGCGGACTTTGCCCCACAGATCCAGGTCGTAACCGATACCCACATCGACGTCGGCCGAGTTGTAGACCGATGGCTGGTTCGAACCTCGCAACGGCCGGTTGTCGGACTGGCGTTGCCGCGAGACCGATGCCTCTGACCCGATGGTCGGAAACAAGCCGGAGCGTGCCTGTTGCACGAACGCTTCCGCCTCGTCGTGCCGAGCCACTGCTGCGGCGACGTCAGGATTCGCCTCGTCGACCTTCGCCTCCAGGTCGTTCAACACTGGGTCGTCGTACACCTTCCACCAGCCATCTCGGGCGATGCGGTCGGCTGGCTTCGCCGGCTGCCAAGGCCCCGCTTCCTTGAAGATCGCGGGGATGGCGGTTTCTGGCGCATGATATGGAGGGGCAAATGAGCACGCGCTCAATATGCCTGCAGCCACGCATGCGACAATGCCACGCTTAAGCATGCTTACCCTCCGACGCCGCCATCTTCGCGTCCGCCCGATGTACCACGTCGCCATCGGCGAGCGAGTCAGGCGGGTTGTTAACGACACGGTCATTCGGCTGAAGGCCCGAACCGATGAGTACCGTGCTGCCAAGGTCCGTCGCAATCTTTATGTCGCGCAGGTGGACGTGATTCTGTGCACCCAAAACGGCGACTTGGACGTTGTCAGTCCGGAAAATCAGCGCGCTGGCCGGAACGAGAAGTGCGTGGCCATCGCTCGGCAATGCAAAGCGGACCTGCGCGTACTCGCCCGGCATGAGCTGGCCGTCCGAATTGTCAACCGACAGCTGCACGAGCATGGTTCCCGACTGCGGTGCGATAGCGTCGTTGCTGGCGACGAGGTGAGCCTCAAAAGTCTTGCCCGGGCGCTCCGGGATAGTGAGAGATGCTGTCAGGCCGCTCTTGATTGCAGCGGCATCACTTTGTGGCACGTTCACATAGACGCGCAGCTTGCGGGCATCCGTCACGGCGAAGAGCTCTGGTCCGGTGCCGCCGCCGGCGTTGATCAGCGCGCCGACGTCGGTCTTACGGGCGGTCACCACACCATCGAATGGCGCTGTGATGCGTTTGAAGGACTCGAGCGCCTCGAGGCGAGCTACGTTCGCACGGCTTGCCTGCACAGTCGCTTCCTTCGCCGCGAGGTTGCTGGTCTTTTCGTCTGTTGCCTGTTGCGACACCGAGTCCTGCGCGAGCATCTGAGTCCAGCGATGAGCGGTCGTCGCGGCCAACTTTTCGTTGGCGATGGCATTTGCAAGGTCGGCTCGCGCTTGTTGAAGCTGCTGGTCGAGGTCAGGAGTATCGATTTGCCCGAGCAGTTGACCAGCCTTCACATGCGTGCCGATGTCGGCGTACCACGCATGCAGGTAGCCGGAAACGCGCGCGTAGATTGGCGCGTTCACGTACGCGTCGAGTCGGCCGGGCAATTCCACGTCGTCGGTGCTTTTCGGCAATTGCGGCTTGACCACCCGGACAGTCGGAATTGCCTGAGCATCAGTCCAGCTCGTGAGCGCCCGGTTTGAATGCATACGGCTGACGATACCTTCCGCTGCAACTCCCGCTGCCACCAGCAGCGCGACGATGCAGATGAGTTTCAGGTGTCGCAGCTTCCTGGGGCCATGCTGGTGCGGTTGACCGCTGGTTTCAGTGGACATGAGTTGCCTCCGTGTCGGAAGGAAGAGTTTCTTGAGAGAGTTTGTCGTTGCGATGGACGATGCTGAACACGACCGGCACGAAAAGCAGCGTCGCCACCGTGGCGCAAATCAAGCCGCCAATCACGGCTCGGCCAAGCGGGGCATTCTGCTCGCCCCCGTCGCCCAGACCCAGAGCCATCGGCAGCATGCCGATAATCATCGCGAGGGCCGTCATCAGCACCGGGCGGAACCGCGTAGCGCCTGCTTCCATCGCCGCCAGGAAGGAGTCACCCAGGTGTGCGAGCCGCTCCCGTGCAAAACTCACGACGAGAATCGCGTTCGCGGTCGCCACACCCATACAGAGAATCGCGCCCGTCAGTGCTGGCACCGATAGCGGCGTATGAGTGATGAAGAGCATCCACACGATGCCGGCTAGCGCCGCCGGGAGTG
The DNA here is from genome assembly GCF_056930355.1 of Caballeronia sp. 11_S32. Classification (NCBI taxonomy): domain Bacteria; kingdom Pseudomonadati; phylum Pseudomonadota; class Betaproteobacteria; order Burkholderiales; family Burkholderiaceae; genus Caballeronia; species Caballeronia sp. 11_S32. The sequence goes on along the minus strand of NZ_JBXOWH010000004.1, from coordinate 270,392 downwards.
CCGTCACAATCACGAACGCATCTGCCCATGAGTGGAAGTTCACGACGATGAGCAGGTAAATCAGGAGAATCGCCCCTGCCAATCCGAAGCCGAGCCCACTGAATGCCGTGTTCATGGTTTGAACCTGGCCGCGCACCGTGACCCTCGAGCCCTTCGGAAGTTGGCTATGCATCTGATGGACAATCGCATTGATTTTTGAAGCCACCGCTCCCAAGTCGCTTCCTTGGGGCGTCGCGTAGATGTCGTAGAGCGGCTGGATGTTGTAGTGCGAGACCACCGCGTCACCGATACCGCGTTTAACTGTGGCAATGCCGCCGAGAATCTGCGAACGTCCGTCCGACCCAGTGACCATCATGTTGTCGAGCGAGCCCAAGGAGTTCATCAGGTATTGCGGCGTCTGCGCGACGATGGGGTAGCTCACTCCGTTCTTCGGGTTGAGCCAATACGTCGGCGCGACCTGACTTGTCCCGGACAGGTTGGCCACAACCGCATTGGTCACGTCCTGCTCGGTGATGCCAAGTTCGTCAGCCCGCGTTCTGTCGACGGCAATCGAGAACTGCGGATAGTTTGTCGGCTGTTGAATTCGTGCGTCGGCGATTCCCGGCACGTGCGTCACGCGCTTGAGCAATTCGCGCGTGAAGGCCGAGTTACCCTGTTGGTTGGGGCCGGCCACCTGTATGTCGATGGGAGCCGGGGCGCCAAAGTTCAGAATCTGCGAAATGATGTCCGCAGGCAGGAACGAGAACGTGACGCCGGGGTAGACGCGCGGCAGAACTTCACGCAACTTCTTCACGTACTGAGCGGTTGGGCTGTGGTTTTCCCCCAACGAAATGAGAATGTCGCCATCGGCGGGCCCCATCGTGCCGCTGTTGTTGTAAGTCAGGTTGATACCGCTGACAGGTAGACCGATGTTGTCGACCATGCTAGTCAACTGGTCCGGCGGAATCGTCCGGCGAATCGTTCCCTCGACGTGGTCGAAAAGAGCGGCCGTCTGCTCAATGCGCAGGCCGATGGGACCGCGCACGTGCAAGGCGATTTCCCCCGAATCGATATCAGGGAAGAAATTGCGACCAAGGAACGGCGCAAGACCGAACGACACCACGACCACGACCAGGAAACCAACAACGAACTGCTTCGGAGAATTCAGCGCGGTGTGGAGCACCGTGCGATAGACGTCGCGAACATTCTCGAAGCGATGTTCGAAACCCCGCTGGAAAATGACCAACGGATTTTTCGTCGGGCGATGTTGTTCACCGTGAACGTGCGGCTTGAGCAGGTACTGCGCCATCATCGGGACGAACGTCCGCGACAGAATGAACGACGAAACCATCGCGAAAATCACGGCCTCAGCCATCGGCACGAAAAGGAATCGCGCGATACCGTTCAGCATCAGCATCGGAACGAACACGATACAGATACAGAGCAGCGAGACGAGAGCCGGGCCGACAATCTGTGCAGCACCGTCCAGGATGGCCTGCCGGACTGGCTTCCCATGCTCCAGGTGCCAGTTGATGTTCTCGATAGTAACCGTCGCATCGTCGACGAGAATACCGACCGCGAGCGCCAATCCGCCGAGTGTCATGACATTGAGCGTCTCGCCCATTGCGGACAGCCCTGCGATTGCTGCCAGCACGGCGAGCGGAATCGATGACGCGATGATGAGCGTCGAGCGCCAGCTTCCGAGGAACAGCAGAATCATCAGTGAAGTCAGCGATGCCGCGATGATGCCCTCACGCGCGACGCCGCTGACGGCCTCCTTCACGAACACCGACTGGTCGCCCATCGTGATGAGCTTCAGACTCGGCGGCAGTGTTTGCTCGATAAGCGGAAGCTTGGCTTTGACGCCGGCAACGATGTCGAGCGTGGACGCGGAGCCATTCTTGAGCACGCTCATCAACACCGCGCGGTGACCGTCGAGGCGCACGACGTTCGTCTGCGGCGGGAAGCCATCGCGAACGTGCGCGACGTCGCCAATTCGGATAGTGGCGCCAGCGACAGTCTTGATGGGCAGGTTGTTCAGTTCGTTGATGGCAAGCGGGCTGTTGTTCAGAGTGACGTTGTACTCGTAGTCGCCAATCTTTTCCGTACCTGCGGGAATAATCTGGTTCTGCTTCGCAAGCGCGTTAGCGACGTCAACGGCGGACAACCCGTCGGACTGCAGCGCTTGGGGATTCAGGTCAATCTGGACTTCCCGAACCTTTCCGCCATACGGCGTCGGAATGGCGACGCCCGGAACGCTGAGCAACGCCGGCCGAATGAAATTGGTTGCGTAGTCGGCGATTTGTTGCTCATTGAGCGAGTCACTGGTCAGGGCGATCTGAATGACCGGCACCGTCGAAGCGTTGTAGTTGAGAATCTGGGGTGGCGTGATACCGGGAGGCATCTGCTTCAGGACTGTCTGCGAAAGCGAGGTGACCTGGGCCGTCGCCGTGCGAATGTCCACCGTGGGCTGAAAAAATATCTTGACGATGCCGTAGCCACGGAACGATTGAGATTCAATGTGCTGGATGTCGTTGACCGTCGTCCCCACCGAGCGCTCGTAATAGGTAACGATGCGACCGGCCATGTCGTCCGGCTGCAGGCCCGCGTAACTCCATACGACGCTGATGACTGGAATACGGATGTCGGGGAAGATGTCAGTCGGTGTCCGCAGCATTGATAGCGGGCCGATAACCAAAATCAAAAGCGCTAACACGATGAACGTGTAGGGCCGGGTGAGAGCCAGCCGGACTATTTTCAACATGGGGAACTGCTCCGAAAAATCGCTTGACGGCACTGATGTTGTTGAGTGTGCCGTTGGCGCGCTAACAACTCGGCGGAAGAAGAGTGAAGTTCGTTTTAGAATTCCACTCTTGTTGACACACAACCGTTCAGCGGCCGTCCTCAAGCATGTAGCCCGCACCACGTATAGTTTTGAACATCGAGATGCCACAGGACTCTTGCATCTTCTTGCGCAATCGACCGATGTGAACATCGATGAGATTCGTCCCGGGGTCAAATCTGCAGCCCCAGACTCCTTCGAAAATCATCGTTCGAGTAAGCACCTGCCCGGCGTGGCGCATCATGAATTCAAGAACGCGGAATTCAGTCGGTTGCAAAGTCACCGGCCGACCGTCGAAGCTCACACTCCGCCGAACGAGGTCTAGTTCAATGCCGCTCACGCGCAAAATCGTCTGAGCTGCCCGGACATTGCTTCGGCGGAGCAGTCCGTCGACGCGCGCCTGCACTTCATCTTGGAGGAACGGCTTCGTCATGTAATCGTCGCCACCGGCACGCAATCCTCGAACGCGCTCATCAGCTTCATCCATAGAGCTGATTATCAACACAGGGGTGCTCATTCCAACTCCCCGCATGGCGGTCAAGACCTTCAAGCCGTCAATGTCAGGTAGCATCCGATCGAGAGTCACGACGTCGAACGAGAGACTTACCGCCATTGCCATCCCTTCTCTTCCCGAACGAGCAACCTGAAGGCTGTAACGCGGACTTGGCAAGGCACGTTGCAGCTCCTTCACCATGAGTTCGTCGTCCTCGATGGATAGGACCTTATACATAGAGAACTCTTCTCAAGCCGCTTCGCGCATCACAGGTTGACTGTACGTTGGGCGATACTGGTCAACAACGAAGTCGATGAAATTCCGCACGCGCGCGGAAAGGTAATTCCTCCCGGTATAGAGGATGGATACCTGCCGCTGACCGTCGGCGATTTCATACTGGCCGAGAATCGGCAGCAAATTCCCTTTCGCAAGGTCCTCTTCTACCAGCGGGACGGGCAAGATTGCGACGCCCATGTCCGCAAGCGCTGCGGAACGCACGGTCGTATTGCTCGAGGCCTGAAGCGCTGAGCCTGCGGGCACACGATACGATTCCTCTCCGTCAGTGAACTTCCACGTCTTACTCGCGCCGCAAGATGTCGCAAGAAGATGATGCGTGGCGAGCCCAGTCGGACTTGTGGGCGCACCGTTTTTCTGAAGGTATCTCGGAGAGGCAACCACGATTTGTTTGAACGGCCTCAGCTGGCGCGAAATCAATGCCGAGTCAGGCATATGCGGCTCTTCCGAGAAGCCGACGTCAAATCCACCCTCAATCAGAGCTGACGGCGTGTCGCTGGTTGTCACATCAAAAGATATGCGCGGGTGGAAGTTTCGATACGCCGCGAGAAGGCCACACAGACCAGTCACCGCGAAGGTGCTCGATGTAGATATCCGCAACGTTCCATTGAACTCACGGGTCGAGCGCACGAGGCTGGACTCCATCACATCGAGCTGCTCGATAATTTCCCGACACCCATCCATGTACAGCTGCCCGGCATCGGTTAGCGACAGATGGCGTGTCGACCGGTTGAGCAGGCGCAAGTTCAAATGCGCCTCCAAAGTCATGACGCTGCGCGTCACGGCAGCAGCAGACATCCCGAGTTGCCGCGCGGCAGCGCTGAAGCTAGCAAGTTCGACCACGCGCATGAACACGCGCATTGCCTGTAGCTGATTCACAACTTCAATCCTCGCGTTGATTTAAGAAGCTCGGCGTCTCGTGGCAACAAGACGCCTCATAGCGCCTCAGTGGTGCGCGTACACCGTACGATTCAGGTAAGCCAACTGACCGTCTTGCTGGGCATGCACGAGTTCTTGATAGACCTGTGCCCGCGTCTTGCCTGGGCCCGGATTCGGTTGCCAATCACCAGCGGTCGTCGCCCCAGCGGCCGGCTGCGCGGCGGCAACGGGAGAGCCTTGAACCTGCGTCGCACTGGACTGAGCGAACGCGGGTGCGACGCACGAAACCATTGCCGCAGCGACGAGAACTTGAACGAGCTTTTTCATGAATCTTTCCTTGAGAGTATTTTTATCCAGCAGCACGCGAACTGCTCGCTGTCTGTTTGGAAAGATTAGAGGCGGTCGTGTATAGCGACTGCGTGAAAAAGATGAAGAGTTTTTAATCTGGAGGATTCACCATCCAACCCCGCTCGCTAAGCCTCTTTTTGAGTCAGCCGCATCATCGTTTCGTGCAATTCAGTCTTTCTGAATTTTTGAACGCTGCCGATTAAAGGTTCCTTAATCTGCCCTCCGCGCTTACGAGACTTGTCAGCCTGCCTACAGCAGGCGCCGGCAGTCGCGCACTTTAGCTAATCTTTCGCTTGGGGTAGAAACCATGAAGAAAACTATGTTGACTGCGGCATTGCCCGCTTTGGCAATTTGCGGTGTCGCGCATGCACAGAGCAGCGTCACGCTGTACGGTCTGATTGACGAAGGCTTGAATTTCACGAGCAACGCGCATGGAAATCGCGGCTACCAGTTGGTCAGCGGAGATACAGTCGGGAGCCGATGGGGAATCCGAGGCAGTGAAGACCTCGGCGGTGGTGTGTCCGCCGTGTTCCGTTTGGAGAATGGATTCAATGTCAACAATGGTCAGCCCGGCCAAGGTGGAGCCGAATTTGGTCGCCAAGCCTACGTTGGCCTGTCATCTAAGCAACTCGGTACGTTGACGATGGGCACGCAGTACGACCCAACTGTCGATATGTGGAGCGGTTTCACGTCAGCAGGGAACATCATCGGTGACCTGTCGGCGCATCCATATGACAACGACAACGCCGACTGGGACTATCGCATTCAGAATTCGGTGAAGTACGTCTCCCCAACGGTGGCCGGCTTCACCGGAGAGGCCATGTACGGCTTCAGCAATCAAGCGGGTAGATTTGCCAACAACCGCATGTATAGTGCCGCAGGCTCATACAAAATGGGCCCTTTTGCGGCCGCCGTCGCTTACATGAAGACCAATGCAGGTGGCGCTACCCCGTCCGGCGCAATCTCGACAGGCACCAGCGTGTTCGCCGCAGATTCGCAGCAAAACATCGACGCGGGGCTGTCGTACACATTCTCAAACAACGCAGTCGTCTCGTTGGCCTACTCGCATGTTGACGTCTATGAACCCACCTCGAATGCATATTTCAGTGCCCAGCCGAGTCCAGGTTCGCAAGATTCGTGGAAGTTCGACAACTACGAAATCAACGGTCAATACTTCTTCACGCCTGACTTCTGGTTGGCAGCCGCTTACACCTTCACGGCGGCGCATGTAGCCACGACGACCGGTCACCACACGCCTAAGTGGAATCAGGTCTCGATGATGCTCGACTATGACGTCAGCAAGCGTACGTCTGTTTATCTGCAAGGCGCTTATCAACACGCTGATGGCGAAACTGGGTTGCCGTTCGACAACGCGTATATCGTCGGGTCGGCAGGAACGTCCTCGAGCGGAAATCAGATGGTTTATCGCGTTGGGATGACGCACCGCTTCTAAGTCCGCAGCCTTCGTTTGCGAGTTCGGCGTGGCCTCCGCAAGGAGGTCGCGCGTCTATCTTTCATAGGCGAAAAAACCCAGGAACCGGAGCTTTAGGTTCCTGGGAAAATTTCACACCACGAACTGCTAACTCACCGCATCAATCAGAAGCGGTGACGAATTCCAGCCGCTACCACTGCTTGCTTGCCGTTCGACGACGGTGCGAACGAGTAGATTCCAGCGTTGTCGAGCGGTGCTACGCCCGATGCGCCGGTGGCATGCTGATACACGCCTTCGAGATACACATCCGTCCGGCGGCTGAGCAAGTAATCGGCCTGAAGCATGAACGAGTTCCAGCGCGGCGATAGCTTGCCTGCGGTCGTATCGAAGCGGCCATCCGTAAACGTGTATGCTCCCCCAAGACTGACTTGGGGCGTCATCATATATTTGGCGTTCAGCTCATAGTTGTTGAACGTGAGCCTGTCGCCGTTAAGGGTGTGATAGCCACCGCCTTGCGCGATTTCTGCAGGGGATTCCAACATCGAGCGCGTGAAGACAAAGCCGACCGTCGCGGGTCCGGCTGCATACCGAGCCGCAGCACCTATCATGCGCTCGCGTTCTCCGACAAGGACCGCGTCACCATCGGAGCTCGACAGAGCCCCTCCTGGGTTGGCAGGGGTATTCACGCCGCCCGGATGGTTAGCCTGGAAGTACGCGGCGGCGAGACTGAGCGGCCCGTTAGTGTACGACCCGCCTGCCGTGAAGGCGTTGTTGCTGCTAAATCCGCCCGGCGCGTTGCTGAATGCATATGCACCGCCAAAGACAAGACCACCATAGTTCGCGCTGCGATACTTAATCGCGTTGTTCATGCGAACGCTGTTGTTCAAGTTGTCGTTGTCGAACGGATGTTCCGCGAGATTGCCGCCGAAGCCTGAGCCGGTCGCCGAGAGCAGTGCCACGAAGTCGACCATGCTGTCGTACTGTCGACCCAGCGTGACCGTGCCGTATTGCGAACTCGACAAGCCGACCCACGCCTGACGGCCGAATTCATCGCCGCCGTTTGCGAGCTTGCCGTTGTTGATGTTAAAGCCGTTTTCGAGATTGAAGATTGCAGAAAGGCCTCCACCGAGGTCCTCCGAGCCCTTCAAGCCCCATCTGTTGGTGCTCAAATTGCCACTTTGCATGCCCCAAACAGGATGCCCCTGCCCACTCGACTCCTGATTGGAAATATAGTCGATGCCGGTGTCGAGCACCCCGTAAAGCGTCACGCTGCTCTGGGCAAAGGCGGCATGTGAAATCGAAGTGGCCATTACGGCCACTGCGGTGATTAACGTCTTGTTCATCAATAGCGGTCTCTTGAATGGAGGCTGTCCTTTCGCGCCTGCGTCACGCAGGAAATGTGTCAGGCTCAGCCACCAGGCCTGTCACGCGAGAACCCGTACTGTAGGGAGGCCGCGTTACTGTTCAGTGTGAAAACAAAGGCTAACGATGATGATTCGTTTATGTTGTTGATGCGATTTCTTTTAAGTAAGACTCTGCTTCCCTATGCAGGATAGCTTGCTAGCTCCGTCATGAAATCATCTTCATCATTTGATGCCGTTTCGAAAAACTCGGTTCGATATGCTGTCTTCACGGTCATCGAAACTGATGTCCGCCCCGAGTTAAAAGACTGGAGTTCGCCATGAAAGGCATATCAATCGTCATCGCATTGGCTGCAAGTGCGACCAGCGTCTCTTCTTATGCAGCGTCGGCGCCCGCGCCCACAATCGCTCAGCCCGTCCCGACCACGCAAGGCGGAGACTGGGCGCCGCAGTATGGTGTGAAGGTCCAACCCAAGACTCGTGCGGAGGTCTACCAGGAGATGGTCCGCGCCGAAAAGAATGGTCAGTTGGACCACGTTGACCGCACGCTCTACTGGCACGGCTAAACAGATGACTAGACGAATTCGACGCGCGTGCGCGCTCGGTAGCATAGCGTTTGTGTTTGGCATCCTGGCGGGATGCGCGACGACGCAATCTGCCTCCAATGACTGTGTCGGACCGCCCGACTTCTGCACACCCTACTTCGGAAATTAGAACGGGCCTCTACGACGAGCGCAGTTGGTAACCAAACCGGTTCACGGTTTCCAACTGCGCCGCGAAACCATGTTGTTGGAGCTTTTTTCGAAGTCGCGCGACGACGAGATTGACGCTCGCAGGGTCGACTGATTCCTTCTCCGGCCATGCATACCTGATGAGCTGATCGCGAGGAACGGGCAAGTTCGCCTGTCGAAGCAAACACTCCATGAGAAGAAATTCGCGCTTGCCTATAGGGAGGCGAAGCCTGCCCTCAACGACTTCTCGAGTCGATGGCTCTAAGCGGATTGTTCCCTCGGTCGCCTCGCTGCTCGTTCCTGTAGAGCCGCGCTGCAAAGCTCTCATGCGCTCTTGGAGTTCGATGAACGAGTACGGCGCGACGAAACAGGCGTCGGCGCCAGAGCGCAGCAGTTTCGCCCTTTCCCCCGCACTTGCTCCGCCCAATACCGTAATGACGGACGGTGAGCCTGGCAGCTGTGCGAAGTCAGGCAACAGTTTGTTGAGGGTCTCATACACATCCTCCCCAACGGCGACAATAATAACCGCATCAAATGCTTCGAGTGAGCCGAGGAAGAGTCCATCACGAAGGTCATCGGCACACTGCACGCTATGCGCGCTTTCGCGAAGCGCTTTGTGCAAAAACGCGTGTTCTGCGCGAGATGGCGAAACAAGTAGGACGCGCATAGGAGGTTCCGTCAGTCCAGGGCGTGCGGCCAGCACTCCAACGACATCGAGGTTCCAGTGCTCGACGACTCGTTGGAAGTGACTCGGAGCACAAAGTCATGAAGGTGCATGACGGCGGAGACAATACTTAGTCCGAGACCCGACCCTGGGATATGACGAGACTTGTCGGCCCGGTAAAAGCGAGTGAGGACCGCTTCTCGCTCAGCCTCTGATATTCCTGGTCCTGTGTCGCTGATGACGAGTTTCGGACCTTGAGAGGTGGTGCTCAACGAGATCTCCACTTCTCCGCCGACAGGCGTAAATTTGATAGCGTTGTCCAGAATGTTGCTGAAGGCTTCGAAAAGCAGAGCGCGGTCGCCGTTGACACTGTCCACTGGCGTCACCCTCACGCTCCAGCGAACTCCACGGTCTTCCGCGAGCGGACCATACAACTCCCCTAGTTCGTACACGAGCGATGCAAGGTCGACCGACGCAAAACCGCTTCGCCGTTTGAGCGACTCAATCTCAGAGATGCGCAACATTGCCCTGAATCGTTCGAGCAGCCGGTCAGTCTCAATTCGGGCGTCGTCAATCATGCCGCGTATTTCCTCGTCTGCCTTGCCCTCCGTACGCAACGCGACGTTTGCGAGCAACGTCCGAATGTGGGAGAGCGGCGTGCGCAGGTCATGAGCGATACCGTCACACGCCCCTTTGACCTCGGTCATCAGGCGCTCGATATCGTCGAGCATGTGGTTGACCAGGTGCGAAAGCATGTCGAGCTCATCGCGACCACCTATAGGAAGACGCTGATTCAAGTCTCCCTCCGCAATCCGCTGAGTGACTCTGCGGATGTCGCGAACGCGTCGCATCTGTCGGACGCTTAATAAGAGTCCCGTTGCGATGCTGACGACGAGGAAGAACAGACCGCCTGTCACCAGTGTGTTCATGGTAACTTCTCGCAGACGCAGCACGGATGTTAAGTCGCGGGCTATCACCAGGACAGTGCCGTCCGGCCGACGCGCTGCCGAGACACGGACCACCGGTGGCGTTCGCTCACCGCGAACCTTCAGCTTGCCGCCCAACGTGTGGCCCGACTCGTCGAGTTCGAGACCTGATGGAATCGCCTCAATGTCACCGGCTATTCTTGACCCGTCCGACGCAAACAGGCCGAAATAGCTGACATGCATGTGCTCGCCTTCGAGTCGACGATGAATAGACAGCGGGAGGTCCTGACTAGGGATAGATTCGAAGTAGTAGAGCTGCCAATGCAGAATAGCATCGGCGTCATTTTGCATGCGTGTAGTGACCGACCATCCGATGAAGCCGACTAGGAGCATGACCGACAACGAAAAGATGGCTCCGTAAACCGAGAGCCACTTGAAGGTGGTGGTGTGCCAGCCTCTCCCAACCTGTACTGGCGCGGCGGATTTGATAGCTCGAGACAAGGTAAGTTAGCTGTTACTGGTCGACCAACACATAGCCAGCCCCCCGGACGGTTTGAATCAACTGCGGCGTGCCCGGGCTGTCGATCTTTTTCCGAAGCCGGCCCATATGCACATCAATCAGATTGGTCCCAGGGTCGAAGTGATATCCCCATACGGTTTCAAAGAGCATCGTACGGGTGATAGTCTGCCCCGCATGCCGCATCAGGAATTCCAGAATTCGATACTCGGTAGGAAGGAGCGAGATTTCTACACCGTCTCGCGTCACGTTGCGCGTAATCATGTCCAACGTGAGCGGCCCGACTTGCAGGTTGGTTGCCGTTTGGACCGGCACATCCTTCCTTCGACGCAGAAGCACTTCAAGTCGTGCGACCAACTCGTCGGGGTCGAACGGCTTCGTAAGGTAGTCGTCCCCGCCTGCGCGCAATCCACGAATGCGTTCGTCGACGTCACCGAGCGCACTCAACATTAGAACAGGCGTCTCTACGCCGACGGTACGCAGAGTCGTGAGAATCGTGAGGCCATCCACACCCGGTAACATGCGGTCCAGCATGATGAGACTGAAGTCGCCGCTAATTGCGCGCGCAAGGCCGTCCGTGCCGTTGTCAACCCAGTCCACTTCAAACCCCGCCTTGCGAAGTTCCGTCACGATTTCATGCGCGGTGAGCGGGTCGTCTTCAATCGTGAGTACGCGGGTTGCCATCGTTTCTCTATCGGGGACGCCGCTCGTCAACCAACCCTCGGCGCGACCCAGAATTTGTGGACTTTCCATCATGCCACAAGCGGGGGCAAGCGGTTGGCCGAGTCGCACGCTTCGATGTTCCATGGCGGGCGTGGCGAGTCGACGCACTGTGAACAGCATCCTGTTCGTTAACGACCTCCTCGATACAGCGTGGAATCGAGGTACTTGAGTTGCCCATCTTTTTCGGCATGGACGAGATCACGTCGAACGTCAGCGCGAGTCAGCGTAGATGCCGGCGCCTTCCACGATATGTCGGTCGACGCCTGCGTGGCCTTAGTTGATTGCACAGTCTGCGCGAAGGCGGCGTTGCTCAAAAGGCAGGACAGCAGACCGGCTGCGATGAAAAGTGACTTCATTCCTTTGCTCCTTTTTCAAGGTCGCGATGAGAAGCGTAACGCTTCCGTAACATCGCGACATCTGATGTTTCATGAAAGAAAATTTAGAATTCGAGCTGGATGCTCAATTGGCGCTCGAACTGCCCGGCGTTTGAGTGGCGGCGACCGAGGGGCCCGCGCAGTCGCGTTGATACTCTCTGTGCAGCTTGCGCTCGGCGACGTTGAGGTCATGCGGGTAGTCGGGCTCGCTGCCGCTGGGTTGGTAACCGACGGCTTCCAGCTCACTCATCTCCTGCATCAGCTGTTTGTGCGTCACTTCGTGGTTCAGCTTCACGAACGGGTAATCGTGGCATTCGGCCTGGGTGAGGTGCGGCGTGGCCGCATTGGCCGAGAGGCTCGCAAAAGCTAGGATTAGGCCACCGAGGACTACGGGAACATGCTTCATGCTTCTTCTCCTGAGGTTCACCAACTTGCTGGGAAATGTTCGGCACCGTTTGCATCAGGTGACGGGAGAAGATTAGCAATGCTCGATTGTCGGGAAATCTAAAACTTGATGAAAACTTTTTTAGGAAGCGGTTCGCATTGGCCATCTACTCTCCGGTCGAAGCCGGAAAGAGCGACGACTGACGTGCCGGTCCATGTCGTCGTATTCAGCCGGGGGGGGCGCGGCCCGACCATCGAACCGCCCCCCGTTGATTGGCGCATCGGGCGACTTCTCACCCTAGGCGATAAAGCCATCAACTGCCGTGGAACATTCGACGGCAGCCTTCATATACGGCGGGTTTTAGAACTTGTGGCGGATACCTACCCGCACGAGTGCTTGCTTATCGTTGCTGGACGGCGAAGACTGATTGTTGATGGACGCAACCGCTGGGAGATTTCTAGAATCCGTACCGGATGCCTTCTGATAGATCCCCTGGAGGTATACGTCGGTTCGCTTCGAGAGGAAGTAGTCGACCCCCAGCATCCCCTGATGATACGTCGCGCCATCGTTGGTCCCACGGCCACCCGAGACCTTACTGCTATTCGTGTAGTCGTATGCCACGCCAACAATGAGTGCCGGGGTGACCTGGTACTTGAAGTTCGCTTCGACGTTGTTGAAGTGGACGCTCCCGGCATACAGAGACGGATTGGGTCCAGAGCTCAAATCACCGAGGCCTTTGAAGGCAACATTCGAATAGGTGAATCCAAGTGTCGCAGCGCCAATAGTGTAAGCGCCGCCAGTACTGATTGCTTGATACGTATGCGCGGACAGGAAGCCACTGTAAATGGGATACGAAGAGTTCGCAGTCGCCGCCGACGCCGTTCCGGATGTAGCATTACCAAAGAAGCTTACGTTCGGGTTTCGGACATTCATGTATCCTACGCCCAAAGCCAGAGGCCCATTGACGTAGCCAGCGCCCACCGACCATGCCTGGTTCCGCGTTGCGTCGCCTGCTACGCCGCCCAAACTATACATGCCGCCGAATGAAAGTCCATTGTAGGTAAGGCTCTTGAACTTGACCGAATTGTTCGTGCGAACGGTGTTGTTCAGATTGTCGAGGTCTCCCGGGTGCGCACCAATGTTCCCGGACCACTGCGTACCCGACTCAAACGGGGCGACGAAGTCCGCCATTACGTCGTATTGACGGCCCAACGTTACGGAGCCGAATGCACTACTCGAGATGCCGACGAAGGCCTGACGACCGAAAAGAAGGCCGCCTTGGCCCAACTTGCCGTTGTTAACATCGAAGCCATTTTCAAGTACGAAGATCGCCTTCAAACCACCACCCAGGTCTTCACTTCCGCGCAGGCCCCAACGACTTCCGTTCATCACGCCACTCTGCAAGGCGTACGAACGATCGCCCTTCATGTTGCTGTTGTAGTTGAAGCCCTCATCGATGATGCCATAAAGCGTAACGCTGCTTTGCGCATGCGCCACACCGGCAAACATCCCGAAGGCGGAAAGCGCAAGAAGCGACCTCTTCATATCGTAGCTCTGACGTGTCTTCAATTCTGTCCTCTTAATAAGTGTTTTCGTCAAGTCGAAGTACAGCATTTCCTTTACAAGCGAATTAGTAGCACTAATCAGCGCGTCGCTTGGACGCGGCACGTGCAGAAAATTGTGAACTTGCCCGGATACCTACCGGCAACAGCCCCAGTGAGGGGGCGCAGGCAGTCCGAAGACTACAAAGGGGCGCAATCCGAGCATTTCGGCCTTGCTCGTCGTACGTGAGGTGACAAGGGCGCGCTGCCCTATAGCCCATTCCTCTCAGTGCGTAGCCGCGCTGTGCAAGGTCCGGACATCGTTCCAGGTATTCTAAGAGACAACTTTCCCATACCCATGGCTCCCCTCTTTATCAGCGTTCTTCGTTATGTGTTTTCCAGCAGGGCACTCCACGTAGCCGCAAGTGAGACACCCTCGTTGCGACAGCGGTATCGACTAACACGTTACATGTTCGTGGACATACTGAAGAGCCGCTTCAACGCGATTTCTACTTCGACGTCGTGCATTTTATTTACACAAAACGCATTTACATCTTGGTACATACCCTAGCCGCGCGCAACGAGTGCGGAGCGCATGCCACGGTAAATCTGTTGACTGGAAGGCCATAACTCGAATGAAGAGCTGCTGGAAAAGGCTGCCCCTCTTGATTTTGCCAGTCAACTCCCTGATGCAGCCTCCTCCCCATGAGAATCTGTCTTTGGCATAAACGCAACACTCGGTCCCACTAATCAAACAGGGCCACATCATCATTATTGCATTTAGTGACCATATAGTGCTACAAAGAACACTGTCGAAGTTACTCGTTCAAGTTTGAGCTGCACGTCCCTCATGGGCCCTGCCCTGCAAATCACATGAGTTCGCACGGCTCCTCTTGCTCTGGCCAGCCAGGAGGCGCAAAGAAACTCAACTGTTTCGCATGAACCGCAGTTGCCAAGGCAGTCTCGACTCACCCGGACTTCTCCTTGGGTAACTGCAACCGTGCCTTAAAAAAGGCGTATTTGGGCAAGTGCATTCTCAGTCGTACGTCATCCTTATTACTCAAGTTGACTTTTTGGGTCGCCTCGAGATTTTTGAGTCAAGTTCGTCGCTTCGCTGTCGTTAAGCACTAGCCTGAACTTTAGAGAATCGTAATTCCATGAGCCGTCTTTCCTTCCATCGCAAACTATGGTCCCTCGTTGGGGTCGTATGGTGCACTCTCGCAATCATCAGCACCCTGAGCGTGCTTCAGCATCGCCAAACGATGCTCAATGACCGTAAATATCTCCTTGATACGGTGCTCGACGCGGCTAACCACGTTATCGACACCTACAAGGGTAAGGTCACGACAGGACAGATGACGCTCGGCGAGGCGCAGCACCAGGCTCTATCAGAGTTGGGACATATCCGATATGGAACAGACGGGTACATTTTCGCGACGACTCGAGAACCGGTCATGCTACTCAATCCGGTTCGCCCACAAATGGTCGGTAAGAACGTCGCGGACCTGAGGGACTCCAAGGGAAACTTCATTTTTGAAGCGATCTTCGCCGCTGTTCGCTCTGGTCACGGATACGTAAACACCAACACTCCGAAGCCTGGTGAGTCCACGGACTTCGCAAAGATATCTGCTGTTCAGGTGGTTAGCGACTGGAACTGGATCATCGGCACTGGGGCTTATGTTGACGACATCCATGCCGCCTTCCTTCGTGCGCTCATTTTGCAGGCAATTGAGTTATTACTCGCCGGCGGCGCAGCGTCTGCTCTTGCCGTCTGGATAATCCGCAGCGTGAGCCGAGAGATCGGGGGCGACCCAGCATATGCGCGAGAAGCCGCATATCAGATCGCCCAAGGAAATCTTCTCTCATCATTGAAGTCGACCCGAGACGATGAAACGAGCCTGATTTTCTCGATGAGCAAGATGCAGTCACATCTGCACGGGACAATCAGTACGATCAAATCGTCCGCGAACGCAATCTCCGACGCCGCGCGTCAGATATCGGCTGGCAACATGGACTTGTCTTCGCGCACCGAGCAGCAGGCGGCCTCATTGCAGGAAACCGCTGCGAGCATGGAGCAACTCACCGCCACGGTCAAACAGAACTCCCAGAACACGGAGCGCGCGAGCGAGCTCGCGAAGGAGGCGCAAAGCGTTGCTAACGATGGAAACGCGCTCGTGCTCGATGTGGTCACGACGATGTCGGAAATCCGTGAAAGCGCAGATCGTATGGCCGAAATCATATCAATGATTGAAAGCGTTGCTTTCCAGACCAACATCCTTGCGCTCAACGCCGCTGTGGAAGCCGCGCGCGCCGGTGACCACGGTCGCGGCTTCGCAGTTGTCGCCAGCGAAGTGCGGTCACTTGCTCAACGCTCGGCTTCCGCCGCGCGCGAAATCAAGGTCTTGATCGAAACATCAGGCTGCCGTGTGAAGGCCGGCGCCGAACTTGTCCAGCAAGCCGGTGAAACGATGGGACGAGTCCAATCCGCAGTCGAGCGCGTTTCGACGATCATGAACGAAATAGCAACCGCGTCACTCGAGCAAAGTCGAGGTATCGAGCAAGTGGGCATCGCGGTCGGTCAGATGGATGAAGTCACCCAGCAGAACGCAGCGCTCGTGGAAGAGGCCGCAGCCGCTGCAGCCGCTCTCGACGAGCAGGCGGACGAGCTGCGCGTAGCCGTGAGTGCATTCCGCGTCGTGTGAACGAGGCGCTGTCGGGGCAAGCCGACGATTTCAAGCTTTGATCAGTAGGAGTCGTCGAAAGCTTTGGCTGATAAGAGTTCTGATACCTCGCCCAATCTCTGTGTGCGACTTCGGGTGCTTTCACCGCTCTAAGCGTGTCGGAATATTGACCCAAAGGCTCAAGTCCCGAACTGAGTCATGCTCAACCCGGTCAATCATCGGCGCGCTCGCGCGAATGCGCGAAAGGCAACTTGGGTGGCGGACGCCGCGCAGACCTTGGATCGCCGGCGTTCCAAATTTGACCCGCCTTTGCAGGGCACGCGTTACCCACAAGAGTCGATGGGCCTTCCGGCTCGCGCGTAAAGCCTTAGCCTTTGACCTGCGGTCGGCTACTCGGCCTCCCGGAGGTCCCCGCTGGATGAGCGCGCGAACTGCGGGCGCGCTGCCAACCGGACGTACATCGCGTACGCTCAAGACGCGTCGCGACACGCGACTTGTTGGATTGGGAACAAAGTCCTCCGCGAGGAACACTGTGCTGTGCAACGTTGAGATCTGCAAGTTCGCACTCCCTTGTGGCGAAGAAGAAAGCCACGCCGATTCGGTAGGTCCACCATCTATCGCCTTTAAACGATCCCGGTCTGCCTCGCTGAGACCAGACGTGACTCGACCTCCGATACGACCTCGGCAACCTTCTGTATTACACCCGACGAAGTCAGACCTTGTTGAATTATTACCCGTCGATAGGCACTTTTTCCGAATTTCTTCAGTTCGGGAAAGCTTTCTGAAAAATGCTCTTTAAGGGCCTCTACATTAAACTCTTCATGGAAGTGTTCGGTCGCCCAAACAAGCCTAATCGTAAATTTCGAATTCTCAGTGTCGGGAGCTGACTGACGAAAAATATTTATGAAGATGGGCCAGAATCCATCGACGTTTCGCATAAGCGCTTGCATATTCCGCGTTGAAAAACGCAACCACGTACGACCCTGCTCGATTTCGTTGTTTGACAAATCTGGAAGAACCTTGCGCAGACCTGTCAAAACGGACCCTATGCCTCGAGCCTGAACGAGATGTTCACATAACTGGCGATTCTGTTGAACAAAGAGAAGAAGCTCGCCAGTGCACCCGTTGAAAACAGTGGGACTCCAATCGGTGGGACGAAGTTTTCTCATCGCCCGAATTTCCTCCACGACCGTTTCATGATGAGCGGCAAGCTCTGCCGATAACTCAGAGACAACCTTCTCGTTCGCGCTTTGCCATCCCGTTTGCCGCTGACAATACGCCATGAGAAGTTGAGCCGCCTCATTGCTGCGCTCCATATGCCGTCGCGCTCGATTAGCCGACGCTTCGAGCCAGTTGTAATCCAGCAGCGCCCATCGATTACCCAACCCATCTAAATGCTCTTCCGAATAATCCAATAGATTTCGATCAACAACAATAAATGCGAAGTCGAAATCTTTAAATACCGAACGCTTTGCGATCTGCTCTATCACAGCTGAATAGTAGGCGCTTAGCTGCGTTTCCGTAAGGGACGCTCCGGCCTTGTTCTCAATTGAAACGACTATCTTGTTGAAAGGATCAATTACAAACAAGTCCAACCTTCCGCGCTTATTCTCAACGTCTACTTTTAAACTAAATTCCCTTGCGATAAAGGAAGATCCGAAGCTTGCAGTTCTGATTTTTCCGGGCGTCCATCGCGCAAAGAAGCTTTTGTTCGCGTGTTTGTTTTTGCCGGCTCCGGAATTATATGCGGCAGTAAGGAAGTCCTTCAAGACTGCATCTCCCTGCGCATGACCTTCATTGGGATGAAGGCACCACGCCAACATATCCGAATGCTGGGTCTCAGAAAGAGAAACTACATCAAGAAAATCGTCCGAAACCTTAACGCGCTCAATCAAATCAATCAATCGCGAATCTGAGAGGAAAGAATATAGCTCTTGTGGCGTCATGTTGACTTTTTGTGGCGTGGATAGCGTGCCTTCGAACTAAGCGACACCGCCTCAACCTGCCTGATTGGAGTCGTCGCTCTGTTAGCAATCAAGATTCTAAAGCGCCTTTGCTCTTACAGTGCGACTTTTTCGATACGCTGGCAATTTTCCAATCAAGTGGCGGTGGTCTCGCGCAGAGTCGCGAACCGGAGAACCGTTAATCCGCGCGGCGAACTGATGACGACCTGGCCGGGCCGGAGGACCACCACAGACTGGCGACCTCGGCGACGGAATTGGATGGCTCCCTAAGTCCGAGCTGGACCCGACGAACGTCCCTCGAACGCAGCTTGAGATGCGGTATTATCCGCTGTCGAAAAAACGGATAAGAATAATGGACTTAAAAGGACTAGATCCAGCTTTGTGGCGGAAGTTGAGGACTGGACAGAGAGCGAGCCTTACAAAGATCTCCGCTTTCCTACGAAAACATGCACCTTCGAAAGCCTGCCTCCTTAGCATGCCCACAGGCGCGGGGAAAACGGGCGTCATAGCCGTCGTCGCACACTTTTGTGCGCAACGGCGCGTGCTGGTGATCAGTCATCGTGCAGCCGTGCGTCAGCAACTTCTTCGAGACATCAGCGGGCAGTTTTTCGAACGGATGGTTCCTCAAGGAAATCTTCCGCGAAAAATAGTCCACGATGAGTTTCGCCCAGACATGACGCCCGGCATTTCGGTCACTACCTTTCAAAAGCTATCGCGCTTGTCTGCGACAGATTTGGCCACATTGAAGGAACGCGTCGACTTGCTGATCGTCGATGAGGGTCATTCCGAACCGTCTCCTACTTGGAGCCTCATAACACGTGGACTTTCGGCCAAAAAGATTGTGGTTACGGCGACCCCCTACCGTAACGACCTCTTTGTGTTTGATATAGATCCCGAGCACAGTCACATCTACACGTTTTCTGAAGCCGTCAAAGATAAAGTCCTTGAAGCTCCAAGTTTTGCGAAGATTGAGCCCGATCAGTTGGTAAAGGAGATTCACGATTTTCTTGCCAAATATCCGAGCGCTAAATGCATCATTAAATGCAGCCGGTTTGAAGAGATTGACACGTATTTCAAAATTTGCGCGCCTCGTTTCAAGACACTAGCAGTGCACGAACAATACGCCAAAACACCGACGGAAAACAATCGATCGGCGGTTCCCAGCGAGTTACATCAGTCGCCGTGGGAGGTTATCGTTCATCAGCATATGCTCGATGAAGGCGTCGATGTGCCGCAAGCCAAACTTCTCGTCCTGACCTATGACGTCGGCAGCGGGCGTGAGCTCGTACAATCGGTAGGCAGAATTGTTCGAAAATATAATAACTACCCGTCGCACGTGATCGAGTGCCATAGCGAAGCGAATGCCGCGATGTGGCGGAATTATCGCGAATTCGATAGCTATTTGGCTTCGCCTGTGAAGCGCGAAGCGTTTCTCAAGTCTCTCAACATAGCAGAGCTTCTTAAGAACTACTTGAACGGCTTTCCGGACGTAAGCTACTTCGGATCATCATTTCGAAAGAAGTTCGAGCTGGGATCAATCGACATTAAATCGGCACTTAAGATACCTCTTGCATCAGTCTGTTTGATACGCAAGCGTGCTGAATTTAGCTTGGCAGCAGCTACTGACCGTCTTATCTGGGATTCGTCTCGCAACGGTGAGTTGGTCAGCTGCAGGTTCAACCAGTTCGGGATGAATGTCGTTCTCTCAGTTTGCTTCAGAAATTCCCGGTTCTTGGACGAACACCTGTTCTTCGAGCCATCGCTTGAAGTGACGATCTTGCGTGAGTTCGACGAATTCGTCGCGGTCTTCGATAGTCGGAACAGAAAATTTTCCGAATCTGTTGATTATGGATTGAGTTCTGCAATCGATGTCAACGCTCTTCTGACGCTAGCTGCACGTTCTCACACAGCGATTACTCGGGAAGCCCACGCCTCGTCAATCTCCACAAGCACCCGCCGCCCCGAGAGGACGGCTATGCGCGGCAAGAACCTGGAGAACGTGGGCTTCAGCCAAAGCAACTCCTCATACGCGTTGGCGACCGTCAAAATTGTCAATGTCGATATTGCCGAAAAACCACACAGCAGCTACTACTTGGGAATTCGGTCAGGCCGTGTGTCGGACCAGATGCACAGGAATTTCTCCTTGGAGGGGCTGGACATCTGGCTTCGCGAAGTCGCCGCAGTTATTCGCGTACCAAAGGAAAACCGCAGCCCTCTTTTGAGTTCCTACGCTCGACCTGTCAACACCCGACCAATCGCTGCGCCGGTGAGTATCATCGTTGACCTGTCAGATTGCAAGACGCCTTTGCTGGTCCGGTGGAAGAATCGAAGCGTACTGGTTGACAATAGTTTCGTCTATGCAAAATTCGATGCAGGATTTTCGTTCATCGACACCGCTCCAAGACTGAAGTTCCAACTAAGGTACGACAATGACACGCCCGTTTTGTCGTGCGACGAGCATGTGCTGTATTTCAACGACAATCAAGCTCCAGCCGGCGCGGAATCGGATGGCATGTTCGTAGATCTGCTAAACGGTGCACAGTTGAAGATACTCTACGCCGATGGCACTTCATACTTTAACGGCGATTTCTATCAAGTCACTCTACCGTCGAATGCTGGGTTTAAGCTTAACGAGTCGAAGCTCGGCGGAACAATCATTGGCCTAACCGAGCTACTAGATCCGGTCTTGTCAGAAAAAGACGAAAGTGGAACGAGCGTCGATGAATTCGGAGCAAACTCCGTCTTCAGAGTCATCGACCGGCTTAAAGGCATTGCAGATCCGCTGGCGACGCTAACCAACTTAGGTCCGCTTTTCGACCATATCTCTGATCTGGACCTAATGCTCTGTACAGACATGGGAACGGAGCCGGCTGACTTTATTTTGTCGTCTCCAACGAAGCTTGTTTTCGTTCATATCAAATGTGGAGGCGCGGCCAAGCAACCACGGTCTCCCGCTGGTTCGATCGCAGAAGTGGGGAGCCAAGCGATCAAAAACCTGGAATATTTGGTGTCCCGGGACCACACGCTGACGACAGGCAACTGGGCCCGCATGGCTGATTCTTGGCCAGACGCAGGTTCCAATCCATCGGTCCATCGCATTCGACTGTTTGAGAAAAAACGTGTGGATATCACAGCAATGACCCCGAACCAGCATAAGGACACGTTGCGTCGGCTTTGGAGCACTTTAGCTTCTCGACGCTCGGCACCCTCCGTGAACAAAGAGCTGTGGATTGTCGCTGCTAACTCGTTTTCGCGCAAAAACTTCGAGACACAAATGTCGCGTGGGAGCAAAGCCACAAGCGAATCGCTGCAAGCGTTCCAATTGCTTGACAGTTGGCAATCCGTCGCCGCCAATAACGACGTGCTTATGAAGGTATTCGTGTCAAAGTAACTACCAGTCGCGGAAGATCGTCCGACGCTCGCGCACATTCCCTGGCGCGAGCTCGACCGCGCTGTCCACGTAGGCGAAGATTCCCAGAGAAAAATGCGCCCGAGTCCACAAGCGATCTAGTGGAGCCGTGCAAGCACCAACAGTGTTCCGGTTACGGTCAGTGCGCCGCCAATCCGCGTCGCGATCTGCGCGAATGGCATCAAGCTCATCCGATTACAAGCGGTGAGAATCGCCACGTCGCCCGTGCCGCCTTGACCACTGTGGCAAGCATTCACGATTGCAGCATCAATGGGATACATCTTCAAACGTCGTCCTACGACAAAGCCGGTTGCCATGAGTGCTGCGACGGTACTTGCGATAGTGACCACGTTGGGAAGATTGATTGCGGCGATTAGCTTATCCCACGGGGTCATCGCGGTACCAATCGCGAACAGAAGCGGATACGTGACAGCGGTTGAGAAGAACTGGTAGACGATTCGCGCGCCTCCCTGAAGGTTCGGGGACACGAACCTACCGACCTTGATAAAGACGGCAACGAAAAGCATCGCCACGGGCGCAGGTAAGCCAAGAAGGCGGTGAGAAAGCAGGCCAACAAGGTAAAGGGAGATCGCGGTGATTGCTGCTGCGGCGACGGTATTGACATCGGGAGTCGAGGGAACCTCGTCCTCATCGGCTTTTTCCTCCGCGATGTCGCTCTTGGGCTGCAGCGTCCCGTTTCCGGTCAGGTGCGGCCGCTTTTCGCCGACCCAGTTAAGGAAGCCAGAGAACAAGATTGCGCACAAGCTGCCAATCATGACCGAGGGAAGTACCTGAGCGAACACG
Organism: Caballeronia sp. 11_S32; assembly: GCF_056930355.1. NCBI lineage: Bacteria > Pseudomonadati > Pseudomonadota > Betaproteobacteria > Burkholderiales > Burkholderiaceae > Caballeronia > Caballeronia sp. 11_S32. The sequence continues at coordinate 248,045 of NZ_JBXOWH010000004.1, read as the reverse complement.
TCCCCCTGCGGAATGTTGAGAATCTCACCGTAACCGACCGACAACGGAATCGCGCCCTCGCCGACGCCACCTGCCATGATAGGAATCACCACGTACAGAAGCGTGTGCTTGGCACCAAGTCCGAGCAAAGTTCCCACAGCCGTTCCGACCGCTGCGGCGACCAGCGATCCTGCTGCAAGCGGGAAAAAGATCTTCGCAAAACCGCGTACGAGAACATGGCGGTCCATGCTGAAGATGCTGCCAACGATAATGGACGAGATGAACAGATACATGAAGTTGCTGACTTGAGTGAAGTTCGTCACCATGTCGAGCAACTTCTGCGGCAAAAGATGATGGAAGGCGAGAAACGAAGGCAAGAAGGTCGCTACGATCGCTGCGGAACCGATCTTCTTGAAAATAGGCAAGCGCTTGCCGATTTCTGCGCATGTGAAACCACAAACGACAAGGACAGCTATCGCCATCGAGATCTCGCCAGGAACCTTGCCGGTAGCAACGAAGGTCGCGACGAGGCCGACCAATAACAAGTACACCGGTAGCGGGATGATTCCGACTCGTGTTTCGACGATTTTCCACCATCCGTGCGGCCAGAATTTTCTATCACCGGATACTTCAGCAGCCGGCGTGGAAAGATTGCGCGCCTGTTCCATTACTTGCCTCCTAAAAGATAATCGGTAAGGCGCAGGTGAGCCGGTGCCAAGTATTACCGACGCTCCCTTCTACCTCGTTTAATTGGATTGATTGACGTAGCTGTTGGTGTACGTTCTAGACAAGTCGATGTGCTTGCCCTTGATGTTCGGGTTGAAGGCGGTCATGACCTTGAGTACCGTTTCCGGCCCCCCTTCTGGCATCTTTCCGTCTGGCGAGTACATCGGAAGCGATGCTTTCAAAGCTTGAACATAAAGCGCCTTGTTGCCACCGTAATAGTCCGCAGGCATCTTTTCTGCGATCTGTTCAGCAGTGTGCGTCTGGATAAATTTCAACGTTTTAACGAACGCCCTCGCGAGCCTTTCTGCTTCCGGCTTATGTGCTTGCGCCCATTTGCTGTCCACATAAAGTGAGGAAGCGGGATAGAGTCCACCAAGTGCCGCCTTCGTTCCCTCGACGGTGCTGAGATCAACAAGCACCTTCGCATCTCCGCTCGCTCGCAGGAGCGACGTTGTAGGCTCGGTGGTCCAGGCAACTTCGACGCGCTTCTGTTTGATCGAAGCGATCAGGCTGTTTCCTGCACCAACTGGCAGCATCGAGTAGTCGGATGTCTTGAGCCCATACTTCGCCGCAAGATACTGGCCGAGGAATGACGAAGAAGAACCGAGCGCCGTGACTCCAAGGGTCTTTCCTTTGATGTCGCCCATATTCTTGATTTGGCCGACCGCGTCGGTTCGCACCATCTCCATGCTGCCCGGCACAAGCCCGAAGAGGACGATGCTCTCTACATCCTTCCCCTTCGCCTGCAAATCAATAGAGTGGTCATAGAAACCAACGACTGCTTGTGCTGCTCCCGCGAGCAGCTCGTTCTCGGCATCAACACCCGCCTGCTGCGACTGAAGTTCAACGTCCAGCCCTTCGTCTTTGAAATACCCTAAGTTTTCTGCCAATTTCGGCGGCAGGTAGATCAGCTTATTTATGCCGCCCACGATGATGGTTATCTTCTCCGCAGCCATTGCGCCGGTAGCGTTTAACGCACAAACAGCAGCTGCGACAAGCGTAGTGTGGCGAATCATTCGATTCATAAACCGTCTCCATTTTTATGTGTTTCTAAGAGGCCAAACGGAGCGCTCTGAAGTCGCGCCGCTCGGGAACCTGATAGCCGAACAGTCCGTCACTCGAATCACGGATGAAGGATGGCGCTCGCGCGTGCGCCCCCCGTTTGCCCGCGCAAGACGTTTCCGGCAAGCATCCGAGCGGTGTCCCACGTACGGGCGCACCCTTAGCGAAGTACCGGGCGCACTATGTCGGCGACGTTTCCGAATCGGGTGGAAGCCTGCGGCGACTGACGGCTCATCGAGTGTCTCTCATGCGCCTACGTTGACTGCATTCTATGGTCAACAAACGCATTTTGGGAGCCCGTTGTTGCTAGTATTTACCCTATTCCGCCCTCTTATAAGTGCTGGACGTGCGTTCTAAATGCAATTTACCGGCCGACAAGGAGGGGGCTCTGACGCGCACTCGGTGCCCGCCGCCGCTTGGACTGTGGCTGATGGGATGGTCGGGTAGCGGCGTGGCTGGCTGCGAGGTTTGCCTTCGTCGCGGTCCGCGATGCGGCCAAAAAGTCGGAGGTGGAGATGGCGGTTTGCCGCGCGGAAGGAACGCTGACGTCAGTCCGTTCGACGGATCGTCGCGCAGTTGAAGTATCGGCGGCAGAACGCACTCGCGCTCGCAATGCCAAGCTTCGCCGCAGGAAGCTTTCAGGGATGCTCGGATGGCATTTTGATCATTTCCCAAGAGAGCGATGTCCCCGCCCTTTTTCCGCGCACAATCGAGGGGCTAGATGCCTCCCGCCCCGCGCGCCTACACCGCATCTCGCTCAGGACATTGCACGATTATCGGTTCGATTGGAAATCTAGAGCCTGAGCCTGATACGAGCTTTCCTCGATTGCGGCGCCCATTCTTGGAACAGGCGTGGCTACCATAAGTTATTCCCCCGCCTCGGAATACATACTTGAGTCGAGCAGGGTGTCGATGGACCGGGCTCGATCTTCCGGGCCACGTATCTGTTGAGCATGAACGGCAGCGCGATTCACGATCCGGCTCCAAAACACTGTATAAATATACAGTTATTCTAGCGCAAGATTTCCACGATTGCTCCAACCACATCACTGCATTAGCTGCAGCCAAGGTATCGATTGCGCGAACTTGATTTAATCGAACTATCAACGTGGAGACGTTCGCGGAAGCGAGCCTGGGCGTTGAACTCCCTCCTCAGATCCTCCAGGTCTGCTCTCTAGTGCTGGCAGCGCGCCTTGCTATGGGCGATCACTGCGCCAGCCGACAGCGCATTACATCTCGAAATATTTCGCTATATACTGTTTGTATCGTTTCTTGAAAGTTGCGAGCGACCATGACGCGCCAGGCCACCAAGAAAAAGGAAGCAGCATCGAAGCCCGCCGCCGGTGGGCAACTGACCAAAACGAAAGCTCGGAAGAAGAAGCGCGCAGTCCGTCTTGAGTTGGCTCCCGTCGTCGTCCTTGCGCCGCAGAAGGAGCATGTCAAGAAGGAGAAGGTCGTGCGCGATACCTTCACGATGCCGCGATCCGACTACGAGAAAATCGCGACTCTGACACAGCGATGCCTTAATGCAGGCGTACTCGTGAATAAGAGTGAGCTTCTGCGTGCTGGTCTGATTTTGCTTGAGGCCGCTTCCGAAGAGCACTTGCGCGCCGCTGCGTCAGCGGTCGAAAAGATCAAGACTGGCCGACCACCAAAATGCCGCTAGCTCGAGTTCGCGATTTTTCATGCGAGGACTTGCCGAAGCATCCACATCGAGATTCTGGCGTCGGTTGAGGAGAATATTTGCATGGCAGACAAACACACATCCAGCCAGTTCGACTCTGATCTACATCGCATTGTGACCGACGTGCTCGAGATGGGCGGGCTTGTTGAATCGCAATTGATCAATGCCATGGAGGCACTCAATCGCTTCGATCTGGCACTGGCCGACGAGGTCATTGCGCAGGAGCATCGGCTCAATGCGATGGAAATCGACATTGATGCCGAATGCGGCAACATCATCGCGCGGCGTCAGCCGACCGCATCAGATCTGCGTTTGCTGATGGCGAGTTCGAAAGCCGTCACCAATCTGGAGCGCGCGGGCGATGAGGCACGCAAGATCGCGAAGCGCGCCCGACGCATTGCGGATGACGAGGCAGGCAAGATCATCAACACTGCAGAAATCAAATTATCCGGTCAGATGGCGGTCGCCATCCTCCATCGAGCGCTCGATGCATTTGCTCGGCTTGATGTCGCTGCTGCCGCACAGATTGTGCGCGAGGACGAGGCGATCGACGAGCAATACCGCGCGTTCATGCGCAAGCTGACAACGTTTATGACTGAACATCCGCGCGTTATTTCGTCGGCGCTCGACTACCTGTCCATTGCATCGGCCATCGAGCGCATTGGGGACCATGCAACGAACCTGGCAGAACTCGTCATCTATGTCGCGAAAGGCACCGATGTGCGGCATCTTCCCAAGGAGCAACTTGAGCGCCAAGCTTTGGGTGATTGAGAACCCGCAGCTGGTGCGCTTTTCTTGGCTCACTCGGCCGCGTACGTCGGTACTGCAAGGCGGTCGGCCGGATTAGTGATGGCGTGATTCGCCGCGAGCGTTTGCTGTACTGCCCACCTACCTGATGCTTGAGCGTACCGGCTGCCGTGCACAGGCGGTTTGCAGCGCATCAGACGTAGTTTGAGTTGCCAGTCGAGGAGACAGTCGATGCATCGTACGTATCAGTATCGGGGCTTCAGCATCGAGGTCAGCGTTGAGACCGATTTCAATCGGCGTCCGACGATAGCCGTCGCCTCTCATGTCGGGTATGTCGCCACGGTCAGGATCCTTCGCCCTGACTTGCCCGTCGCTGTATTTTCGCCTTTGCGATTCGGCGAGACGCGCAATCATTTGTTTTCCTCGGAGGGCGACGCTCTGATGGGCGGTTGCAGCGCCGGTCAGCGATTGGTTGATGACCTCTGCGGTTGTGGCGAGCCAGGTTAGCCTTCGCTTCGGCGGCGCCCGCACTCGTAACCCACCAAGGTGATGGGGGAGATTGATGAAGATGTCTCAAAAATTGCGGTCTGAAAGCGCAGGTCCAATTTGGGGGCTCATTTTCGGCCTGTTCTTTACGGGCATCGGAATTGGTCTATTGTTTTACGCAACGTATGTGCACGCCGCTAGCCCTTTCGATGAAGTCCTTGCATCTGGCGCGTTGCTTGTCGGTCTGTTTTCAGCGGTTTATGCGACACGCGAGCTTCGTCATACGAACCGGTAGGGCGAACGCTTCTCGCTTGATCTTCGTGCCAATCTCGAACATGAGCGAGTCCTGGCAGATGCCCTGAACGAGCATTACGTAACGAGATTGGAGAAAGGAAATGAGGTACACCCGCGCGCCCTTGACGATGTGCCAAGTCTTCTTAGCGGTCAGAAAGACGTGCCGCCTGAAAGAAGATTGTCTAGGTACCCGCTAACTCGGTGGTCGGGAGAATTCGAATCTGGGAACCTGGATGGATTGTGCTGCCAAGCGTCTCCAAGCAACGTGGCGTGAATTTCGGCACCCGACTCATTCCAGCCGTTGGCCGTTGCTCCCTCCCAAAGGCAGCTCTGTGTGGGCTAAGCAGACATCCGCGTCTTCCAAAAGATCGACGAAAATCGAGGACAACACGCCAAATGTACTAGTGAAACATCCGGCTCCACTCGTTGTCGACCCCAAACGACCCAACAAACGGATCCTCCGAGAGTAAGCGGTTGCAGACGCCGTTCGAATACACCAGTTGTGGATTCCAATGAAGAAACTTGCCGCTTCCGTTTGCAGCATTGACTTGGCGGTAGTACTCGGCCAAGTCGCGCATGGTCGCATCTTCTCGCGCTATCTTTTGGAACACCGACCAGAGAAGCATACTGACTGGCGAAAATTTACCGGCTGATTCGTTTTCTTCGACCGTCGAAGCTACAAATGCAGTCGCAACCGTACTCTGGGACGGATCACCTAAAACTGGCCTACCATTGACCAACGTCGGTTGTGGCATCTGCAAAGAAAAAATCTGGTTAGACCACGTTCCAACATCAGCAATGCAAAGCACATCCAGGAGAAGCCGAGGATGCGTAACGCCCTCGGAAGCACCGTTGAGTTGCGACGCAACGTTTTCCGAGGGCTTCGAGGCATCCGCCTTCCATGCGTGTGAATGACAAAGCAGCCCGTAAGCGATCGGAGAATGCAACTCTCGCTGAGGCGTGCCGGAGCGCGCTTGAAAAAGGTCTTTCACCAAGGAACAAGTGCGCACGGCATCGCGAATGTGATCAGGTCGTACCGTGATCTTGCATTCGAATGCGGCCGCCACGCCAGCGGCTAGATAGGTTTTGATCGAAACGAGCGCAGCAGGATAGGAAGGTTTAAGGACGAGGATATCGATCTGTGGCGACATGCGTCCATCCACTCCAATAATCCGCCCTTTCGTAACGATGGTGTATGACTTCGGTAACCAGCCGCGTAGAAAATCCGCCCAATTTTCTTCACCCTGATCGCCGGCCGTCCCGGGATCTTCTCGCACTCGCCGTTGAACGCGATCGTACTCGTCCTTCAAGGTAATGTTTGCCCGCCGCAAGAAGTCTGCAAGATCGTGAATTTGTGCGTCTGCCATGCTTTTATCAAAGTGTTGGTTATGCGTGAATTTTAGCGGCTTTCCTTACACCGAAGTGTCCCTCGGGGCTTATATGCTGATGCCGAGGACCATTTTCGTGTGTCTGCTTTCCATTACCAAATTGGCATTCGAGAGACGCTGCGAGCGCATAGACCACGGGCTGTGCTGGCCGATTGCTGAAGTCCGCACTTGAAGCGGCTGCAATTTGCCGGGAGAGCAGGTTCGAGTGCATCCCTCACCGGCATTGCTGCTCGAACGCTCAAACGATGTTTTTCGATGTGGCCATACATCGAAAAGAGAGTCACGCGACGGCCTTACGGCGCAATACTTACGCGTTCAGCAAACGCGAACCCGGCATCCGCAGGGTATAGGTTCAGATCGCAACATGGCACTGAGAGACGCGACTTAAGAACGATTCGTTCATTCTGACGCTTCCTGCTCACCATTTCGCTCCTCCGGCATCAGCCGCTCGACGGGACGCCCTTCCAGCACGTGAGACTTGAGAATCTCGTCAGCGTCCTCTTCCGTCTGGCACGAATACCAGACACCCTCCGGGTAGACCACTATGGTCGGGCCGAGACTGCAGCGTTCCAGACAAGCCGACGCGTTGACGCGCACGCCCTCGATCTTCCACTCCTTCAATCTGCGCTTGAAGTGCTTGTGCAGTTCGTTCGACCCGCGAGCGGCGCACGAACCACGTGGGTCTTCCGGTCCGCGATGATTGGTGCAGAGGAAGGCGTGCAGCCGATAATAGGGCGTCTGGACAGTTGGTGCCGACATTGCTAATTCCTCTCAAGGCAACATATAATGCATTGTAGGAAATAAGTCTCCATCAGGCAATCCTTCCCCGATATTAGGAATTCGCGATGTCAACGACAAATCCACGAGAAAGAAATCCAATCGCGAAGGCTTTCGCAACGTTGGCCTACATGGCCAGCATGAAGGAGCAGAGTGCGACGCTTAGCGAAATCGCGACGGGGATTAATCAGAAGCCCAGCACCATCCATCGCGTGCTCGCGATGCTAGAGGAAGAACAACTCATTCAGCAGGACTCGAATCGCGGTCGTTACGCTCTCGGACTGAAGTTCATGCAACTTGTACAGAGTGCCGCCGGGAAAGCCTCCCCGAAGGAATTGGTGCGGCCGTATCTGACCAAGCTTCGCAACCAAACCGAAGAGACTGCTTGGTTCGCGACCTACCGTTCACACGACCATACGATTGTCTTCATCGAATCGATCGAGTCCATGCACCCGGTGCGGCATGTTCGTGAAATCAACGTTCCGACAGCGGTCTTCAAGTCCGGCGCCGCCGGCCGCCTTGTACTTGCGCTAGTGGACGAAGCGGAGCGCGACGCGCTCCTAGCATCGCCCGAAGCGCAAGAGGCAAGCCAATCCTTCGTAGACCCGGCGCAACTCGAACTAATTCGCTCGCGCGGTTACGCCATCAGCGTTTCCAAACGAGGAGGAGTCGGCATCGCAGCACCAGTCGTAGACAGCCACAATCGACTGCAAGGCGTCATTGGACTCGGTCTTCCGCAGACTCGCTTCGATGGCGAGGACGAAGCAAAGTTCGTCAATCTTGTAAAAGAGACCGCCAAAGAGGTGACGTCTAAGCTCTCTTGAGAAGAAAAAGCCGGTCTCGCTGCTAATGAGCGAACCGGCCCTCTCGAGCTACCAGCTCCCTGAAGCTTGAAGAGCCTTCGTCGTCAGAAGTCACGTTGCAGTCGGAGGCGCGCTGTAAACACGCCAGACTTGGGTTCTGATGCGCCATTCGCCTGCGTGAACATCTTTGGCATTTGCGTGTAATGGCCGTAGAACAGTTCCAAACCCACGGTGAATTTGTACACGGGGGTCCACGAAAGTACGTGGCCGAACGATGCTATGCGCGCGTCGTAGTTCGGGCCGTACTGATTCAAGAGACCGTAGGACGCGTAGATAGCCTGTCGCCATTGCGCGTTCCAGATATGTTCAACCGACAGCACACCGGACCAACTGCTCGTCGGATGGACTCCGCCGTTCGAGTCATAGATGACATCGGCGACAGGCATCGAGACGGCGCCTGAATTCGCAGTCGTCCAGCCTGTGTAGGAGTTCGCCCCACGTGCCACGGACCCTTGAAGAGTCAGGTAGTTATGGGCTGTGAGGCGGAAGCGTCCGCCGGCCTGAAACGCGTATCCCAAGACATTGTCACCGTGCGTGCTGTTGTTTCCAAACGGATTACCCGTTGCTGATGAAGCAACAGCTCCCGTCTTGTGCAGCGCAGATGAGAACAAAACCGTCCCCCAGGAATCCGACCATTGCCACCGCGTCAGCAAGTCCGGTTGGTTTTCACCGGCGAAGTTCAAGGTCGTATTTCCGAATACCAGCGGATTGGACTTGTTATTGAAAGTCCCAACGCCGCTTCGGCGTGGAACCGTATCTTCTAAGGCCACTGTCGCTGTCAGCTTACCGAACTGATGCGTGTATGCGAGAGCCGTCGTCGGCTGCAAATCCGAGCCACGCCCGTTCTGATTGCCTCCGGTATAACCGAGATAATTCGTGTTGAACATGTCATACAGCGAATGCTCCAGCACACCCACCGTGAATCCACCAAACTGGATGTTGGCCGTGTCGAGCGTGACCGAATTCCCTTTGACCGTATCCATCTCGACAAGCGTGTCGAAATTCAGGCGAAGGTCACCCCATGCCGTAGGGGTAACCGTCTGGAAGCCGAGATAGCCGCGCGTTCGGAAGTTGAAGTTGTTTTGAGCCGTTGTGAAAGAGTTTTGAGCGGTCGTATCGGAACGAACTCTACCGCCAAGACGAAGACAAGTATCCGTCCCTGGAATCTTGAAGCCTTTTGAGGGATCGTCTCTTTTTCGCAGCATCGGAGGCGCGGCCGCAATCACTACCGGGTTCTTCTCATCGCCATAGAAGTTCTCTGTGTCCGGGCAGCCGATAAGAAAACCGTAGTGTGTAGATTCCGAAGGCGGCCTCGGGCGAAGCTCTGGGTCGCGAATGACAGGGTCCACTACAGCCCGGTCCGTTCCCATGGCGACGGCGGTAGGCGGCGACTGTTTTGCGCTGACGCGCTCCCGTCCTGATGTCGGGTTCGATGCCGTGCGAATTTGCGCCAACTCGCGTTGCAAAGCATCTATTTTTGCCTGCAGAGCCTCAATCTTCTCGTCAGTCGTCTCAGCTAAAGCATGAGCCGTCGGCGTCAGCAGAGCTGCCACTATGACCGATGCTGCTATTGACCGAGGTGTGCGAACTCCACCGTTCATGACTGTCTCCACTACTTCCCTTCAAGGGAATGTCTGTTCCATTCAAAAGCAGCGGGCAATACTACCCACATCCGCCTTCGACGGTTGTTTTTTGGTGCAGCTAGAAAGGAGGGCCTAGGCGACCGCTCGCCAGTTCGGTGCTGTTAGTCGGAACGAGGCTCAACAGCTCGACGCAGACCGTCACCGAACATGTTCAATGCAAGCACGAGGAGGAAAATTGCGAGGCCCGGTGATAGCCAAAGCCAAGGTGCAGATTCCAGATAATTAAACCCACTACTCAAGGTCGTGCCCCACGACGGAGACGGCGGTGCGGCACCGACGCCGAGGAAGGACAGCGAAGCCTCTGCAGCAATCGCGTGACTGACCTGAATCATTGATTGCACGGTTAGAACTGGCGCGATGCCCGGGAGAATGTGCCGGAACAGGATGCGAGCGTTGCCGAAGCCGAGTGACCTGGCGGCCATCACGTACTCTTCTTCGCGCAGAGTAAGCACCTCGCCGCGAACGAGGCGGGCGAACGTTGGCGTCTTTACAATCGCCAACGCAATGATGACGTTCACAATCCCCAAGCCCAATACCGCAGTAATGCCCAACGCAAGTAGAATGGCCGGGAACGAGAGAATGGCATCCATAACTCGCATTGCAGCTTCGTCAACGATGCCTCCGATGTAACCGGAAATCAGGCCGATTGCGCCGCCGGCAAAGATCGCGAAGGTGACGCTAAGAAAGCCAACCTCCAAAGAAATGCGTGCTCCGTAGATGAGGCGTGAGAAAACGTCACGCCCGAGGTCGTCAGTACCGAACCAGTGCTGCATCGATGGTGCAGCAAGTGTCGAGTACGCGTCGATGCGGTACGGGTTGAACGGTGCGATGAGCGGCGCGAAAATCGCAATAAGAATGAACGCAACAGCGACGCTCAATCCCAGCGCGCCAATTCTTGACCGAAGCACGCGGAGCAATAAAGCTCGGTTGGGCGACATTCGCTTACGCCTTCTCTCCGATTTGCCGCCGAATTCGCTCTTCCCGGAGGAAGCAGATATTGCTTTCAACATATCCTTGTCCTTGTCAGCTTCAGCTTTGGTCTCGTTTTGCGCGCGAATCGGGGCGCCCCGTTGTCGCTGGCCATGTGAACTGTTCATTGGTACCGAACCCTCGGGTCTACTGCCGCATACAGCAAATCGACGACGAGGTTCACCAGCATCACTAGCACTGCTGTTACGAGAATCACTGCCTGCAGGACTGGATAGTTCCGAGAGAAGATGGAGTCGACTGCCAGATGCCCCATCCCCGGAATTGAGAAGATGGTTTCGACCACTGCAACTCCGCCGAATAGGTGTCCGGTCTGGAGCCCGATGATGGTCAGCACCGGAATCAAAGAGTTTTTTAAGGCATGTCGAAGCACGATCACGCGCGTAGACAAGCCCTTCGCCCGAGCCACAGTTATGAAGTCCTGCCGCATCGTCTTGGCGACGCTTCCGCGCATCTGCCTCAAGACCACGGAAGAGAACGCAGTGCCAAGCGATAGCGAGGGCAGCAACAAACTCTTCACCGATTCAAGAGGATGCTCGGTGAATGGCACGTAGCCTCCGCTCGGCAAGATCGGCCAACGAACCGTGAAGCTGTACAGCAAAAGCATGCCCACGAGAAAACCAGGAACAGAGAAAGCGAAGATAGACATCGTGGAGATGAACGAGTCCAGCCTGCTTCCGATGTTCGTTCCTGCGACGAGACCCAAAGATACGCCGACGAGGACCGCAACAGTAACCGTCATGACTGTGAGCATCAGCGTCGGTCCGAGCGCCTCGATGATTTGGTCGAGCACAGGTTGACCCGAGATTGACACGCCCAGATGACCTTGCAACAGGTGACCGAGCCAGATTCCGTACTGCACCACGTAGGGCTTGTCCAATCCCAAGTCGGCCCGCACCTGCTGATACAGGACGGCATCAGTTACCTGGTCCCCGAGCACGGCCGCCGCCGGATCTCCAGGTACCAAATGGATGAGGCTGAAGGACAGAAAACTGACTAGTAACAAGACCAGCACAAGCGAGGCTAGTCGACGCAGCAGATAGCTTCCCATTTCGTCTCCTTATCGGGCGGCCAATGCAATCGTCGTTGCGTCAGGTACGGTTCCTGAGAAAGGCGGAACATAACCCAGCAACTTTTTGGATAAAGCGACCGCCCCAGACCGCGCCCACACGAAGTTGTAGTAGGCATGCTCGTGGACCAATTCCTGCAACCTCTCGTAGATGGATTGGCGCTTCGCATCGTCGTACGTTGAACGCCCCTCTTCCAGCAGTCGCTCGATAGCGGGGTCTTTGAGCCCCGCATAATTCGCAACGCCTCTTGCACCAAAGAAGCTAGTCAGTGCGCCATCTGCTTCAGGGCGGCCTCTGGAAAAATACGATGCAAGCTCAAAGTCGCCGGTGCGGATTCTGGAGACCCAAGACACCTTATCCTGTGTCTGAATCGTGACGTCGATGCCGACATCGGCCAGCATCTGTTGATAGATTTGCGCCGCGATGTTGTCATCCTGGCGGGAGATGATGGTGAGCGTCATCTTCAGCCGCCCTGTCACGCCGGCCTCGCGAAGAAGCTGTCGTGCTCTTGCCGGGTCGAACTCGTGCCCACGCAGCTTGTCGGTGTAACCGAGTTGCCCTTCGACGAGGGGCGAGAAGGCGGGCTGCCCCAGGGTGTGGCCGACAGCGTGCGCGACTGCATTCTTATCAATGGCAGCAAATGCGGCTTGGCGAATCCTCTTGGCTTGTTCGCCTTGAAAGCGCGCCCCTGGTCGGGCGTTAAATGCCAAGGCGAAGAAGTTCACTCGCCACGGGGTCAACTCGACTCGAACATTTTTGTCGCGCGCGAGATTTTCAATCTGGCTGCCTGGAATGCCGTCGACCAAATCGAATGAACCGGAGCGCAGACGCAGGATTGCGGTCTGGTCATTTGCCTGGAGCACAGTGTCGACCGCATCCGGGAATGGAAGCCGCGCGCCACCCGACGCCCGAACCCAATATTGGTCCCATCGTTTGTACGAGACCTTCGAATGCGCCGCCCACTCCTGGAACATGAAAGGGCCGGTTCCAATGGGCTGGAGTGCAGCTCCGGAGTCGCCAACCTTGCTGACGTGCTCGCGCGAGAGCATGGCGGTCAAGCCATCAGCGGCTGAAGAGAGATTCACTAGAAGTGCGGCGTTCGGCTTCGAGAGATGCACGCGAATCGTAGATGGGTTCAGGACCTCTATCCGTGACACATTTTCGAGGTTGCCTTTCGCTGTTGACCGGCGATTGGTCAACATGCGCTCAAGGTTCCACGCGACGACCGACGCATCGAACTTTGAGCCATCGTGAAAAATCACGCCCTCCTCAAGAAAGAAGTCAATACTTTCGTTCTCGTTGAGGGTCCACTTCTTCGCAAGACCCGGCGCGACGACGAACTTTCCTTGGGAATTTCGCACGTAACGGGTCAAATAATCAAACACGAGCGGGTAGTCGGGGTCGACGTTCGTGACCGTGTGCGGGTCCATCGTCGTCCAGGCAGAAGTGCGTCGGATTATGACCCGGCCTCCCCGAGTCGCCCTCACGGGTAGTTCGACCGCCGCCGGCGTCGCGCTAATTTCTAATGTCGGCGCGAGCAGCAGGCAGCTCGTCTGCAAGAACGCTCTCCGCGAAATTCCCGGCACTTTCGTCTCCTATTAAGAGCGGCAGTCGTTTGCGGTCTAGTGCCGATTCGCTGCCGTCTGCTCTACAGTTTGCCCCTCGGCTGAAGTCGTTGGAACCCTAGATGGCCCCAAGAAGCTCTACCTCCACGCGGACGTCCTCATCCAGCGCGGGCTGTGCATGAATCAGGAACGTTCTCGCCGGCGTCTTGTCGCGAGCGCCTTGGTCAGCGGTTCCGAAGATTTGCTTCCAGCCGACTAGCGCGAGGTCCTTCGATGGCTTCCCGCTGAGCCACATATTCACTTTGCCCAGATTGCCGAAGCAAGCTCCAACGCTCTCGAGCGCCGCTCCAACGGCCTGATACATCCGGCCTGCCTGCGATTCCGGTTCCGTCTCGCGATGGCCGTTAGGACCTTTGAGGCCGGAGATGCCGCCGCTGAAAAAGAGGGGGCCGCGAATGGCAACGTCCGCGCCGACTCGGTCTTTTACGTCGAGTATGCTGCTATCGAAGACGAAGCCAGCAGGCTTGCTGTTCTTCACCGCGAAGGCGTGGGACATTTCAAACCATCCACGCTCCTTCATATCCGGCATCACCAGCGAGAGATAGGCAGGCAATTTCGGGTCGTGTCGGGCGCCAAAGAAAGCCGCGAAGGCGTCTTGCGCTTGGGCACGACCATCGCGATCCGAGTTGTAGGTACGGAGGTAGCCAAGGTGTTCGCGTGTCGCGCCGACAACTGCAAGGCGTTCTTCCAACTGATCGAATACCGACTTCGCGCCGCCTGCTTCGCTCGGTTCGATGCTACCGACCACCACGAAGTCATCCAGCTCGACCACGTGGGGCAGATTGCCAATTTGCTTTTGCCCGTCGACGATGAAGCTACGACGCTTCGCACCAACCTTCGCCACGAACTGAATACCGAGAAACGTATTCGGCTTCGGGAAGCCGCCTTGCGGGACGAGCAAATGAGTGGCCGGACCCTGTCCGTTGGGGAACATTTTGTTCCACTCGTCGAGCACGGCGTCGCGGACCTCACCGTGGTTCGCCATGTTGACCGTCATAAGGCCGATTGCGTCAATATCGGTGCCCGACTCCTGCAGGACTTCTTTCATCTTCGAAAACGCCGCAGCAACTTGAGGACGCAGCTCGATGACATCATCACCGTTGAGCACGTCGCGACCATTGACCGAGGACGAAAAAACATAACCGCCGACGCTGGCAGCGTGAGGAGCCGTTCCGTTCAGAACATGGCTTCGAACGTTATGGCTTTGCCGTTGAACTTGCTGTTGACTCATTTCCCTGCTCTCCGCTTTGAGGACACGCTGGTAGGACGACGGGCCACACCCCGTCGTCCAGTTTTGGTATTACTCGACGAACGCCGTGAACTCCATGCGGTGATGCCAACCGGGAACGAGACCTTCCGACTGGTGATGGATATGAGCTGCGGGAGCGCTTTCCACGCTGCCGAACATCTTGTCCCACTGACGGTCGTGCAGGAACTTGGCTGCGAGGCCGTCGACCCAGACGTCCAGACGTCCAACCGTGTCGAGCGAACCACCAGCTGCCTTAAGGTGGGAGACGAGGCTTTCGAACGACTTGGCGATTTGGATTTCCATGCGCTCTTCGTTCGTGCCATCCGCTTGCTCACGACCGGCAACGCGCGACGAGAAGAGCATGTTGCCGCGCTTGGCCGTATCCGAAATCGGTTCTGCGTGCGGACGGACCCATTCATTGCCAGCGGCGGCCACGTAGGCGCCTTCTTGCGCTGCGCCCTTCACTGCCGTCACGTTGCAGATTTCGAGTTCGTATGTGTACGGCAGATTCGGCTGCACGTGCGTGCTGCGGGCCGGTGCTTCCGCGCGCATCTTTTCACCGAAGAGCTTCTTGAACTCCGGGTTCATGATTTCGCGGTTATTGCGGTAACGCACGTAGTTGCGCAGGAAGCCGACTTCATCCGGCGTTGCGCCAGCAGCGTCGAGGTAACGTGCCACGCGCTGGTGACAGATGACCATCTGCTCGGCCGGGTTCTGCTCCCCCTTCGGCTTGCCTACGATGTCGCGGCCGTTCAGGCCCGAGATATAAACGACGTCACCGATACGCACAGCGTGCGGCAGCGTGCCATAGCGCGGTTCACCGTCGACGACGAACGATTCGCGCTTCGTGCCGGGTCGGGCGATGAAGTCGAGGGCGACATGCGTATTCGGGTCCAGGAAGCTCGGCGGCACGATGACGTGGCCGGCCGGGCCTTGGTCTGCGGGGAACAGCTTGTCCCACTCGCGATAAACGAGCTTTTTCATCGCTTCGTTGCGCACGTGCACGTTCACGAGCGCGACGCTGTCCAAGCTGATCGAACCTGCCTCCAGATACTTGCGCATCGTCGCAAACGCCTTCACGACTTGAGCTTCCGGGTCGGTCTCCACGTCACCGCCGACCAGGCCGGGCACGTACACGCCCGTCGTACCGTCCGGCAATCCGCGCCCGTAGATACCACTAGAGAAGACGAAGTCAGCAACGCGCGACATGTGCGGCGTACGTGCATTCTGGGGTTCGTCCGGAACGAAAATAGATTCGCGTTTGGCAACTTTGGTCAGCATGTCTTCAATCCTCCGAGGTTAATCACAATTCTCTTTAACGGAAGAGCAAATCCGTTAAACCGAATTTAAGACAACGACGGCGTCTTCGTCAAGCCACTCTTGAGCATGAATTTTTCAGTTATCTTCGGAGAATCGGCAGGGATTTCCCGTAGTAGATCAGCCGCTTATATGCTACTTTTGTGCAAGCTAGCATTCGAAATTATTCAATTTTTACCGATACTTAAGTAGGTATCGCATCGATCAAATTGCGCATTGCATCATCGCTCGCTTTGCCCGTCGGAACGCGGGACTCCGAATAAACCCTAGGCCCGAACACGAGGTGTCGGCGAAATTCGCTGTTATTCTGTACAGAGAAATTATTGTTCCGTGAAGATTGAGTGAGTCTATTGGAGGTCTCTGGTGACAGCCCCGCTCCTATCGGTCGAAAATCTCGTAACCCAACTAAAGACGCCTCGTGGTCTGGTGCGCGCAGTCGATGGCGTGTCCTTTTCCGTTGATAGAGGCGAGGCGCTTGCGATTGTTGGCGAGAGCGGCTCAGGCAAGAGCGTTACTGCGCGCTCCATCATGCGATTGCTACAGTCCGGAGTCGGCTCTATCACGGGCGGAAGAATCAACTTCGACGGCATCGACCTCGTGTCCCTTCCGGAGAAAGAGATGCGCGCCATTCGAGGGCGCCGCATCGCAATGATTTTTCAGGACCCACTCAGCTCGCTGAACCCTGTGCTCACAATTGGCCGACAGCTCACAGAAGTAATGGAGTTGCATCTGAAGGTGTCGGGTTCCGAAGCACGACGTCGCGCAGCAGATTTGTTGCGCACAGTCGGAATTGCATCACCGGACTCTCGCCTCAACGACTATCCTCACCAGTTGTCAGGTGGCATGCGCCAACGCGTAATGATTGCCATGGCGCTCGCATGCGACCCGGACCTGCTCATTGCCGACGAACCGACAACAGCGCTTGACGTAACCATTCAAGCTCAAATTCTCGAACTCATCCGAAACATCCAACGCGAGCGCGGCATGGCGCTCATCCTCATCACGCACGACCTTGGAGTCGTCGCTGGAATCGCCGACCGGGTTGCAGTTGTCTACGGCGGGCGTGTGGTCGAGTCCGGTTCTGTGGACCAAATCTTCTACGACCCCCGAATGCCCTACACGATTGGGCTGCTACGTTCGGTCCCACAAGTCGGTCATCGCCGTAATCGGTTGACCGCCATTCCAGGACGCCCTCCCGTTATCACCTCATCGGTGGTCGGTTGCCGATTCGCTCAACGCTGTGCTCAGTGCGAGGCTGTCTGCAAAAAGGAATCGCCTCCGTCCCGTCTTGTGGACGAAGGGCACATTGCCGCGTGCCATTTCGATGTACGCGCGCCATGGGTCAAGCAACCGCAGCTTGAATCGTCCGAATAACGAGAGACCGCCATGCTCCAAACTGCTCCCACACTCATTGACGTCAAACACCTTTCCGTTCAGTACCGCTCCTCGGCCCGACTGATGAAACGCTCGGCAGGCGCCGCTGTAGTAAAGGCCGTGGACGATGTCAGCTTTTCGATTTTTCGCGGCGAAACACTGGGGCTCGTCGGAGAGTCCGGTTGCGGCAAATCCACCACCGGCCGCGCTGTCACCATGTTGATTCGGCCCACATCCGGCGATGTCGAGTTCGAGGGCAAAGAACTCACAAACGCCACGAGCAAAGAGCTGCGGGGGATGCGCAGGTCCATGCAAATGATTTTCCAGGACCCGTTCTCGTCTCTCACGCCCTATTTCACAGTAGGTTCACTGATTGCAGAGCCCATTCGCGTCCACAAGCTCCGTTCAACTCGACGCGAAACGGAAGACCGCGTTTTCGAACTGCTGGAGCTAGTAGGACTCAATCCCGACGCTGCGAGCAAATATCCGTACGAGTTCTCGGGCGGGCAGCGTCAACGCATCGGTATCGCCCGCGCGCTCGCGATGGAGCCAAGCTTCATTGTGTGCGACGAGTCCGTATCAGCCCTTGATGTTTCAGTTCAGGCGCAAGTCGTCAACTTGCTGCAGGACCTTCAGGCACAACTCGGACTCACCTATCTCTTCATTGCGCACGACCTTGGAGTCGTTCATCACATATCCAATCGAATCGCTGTTATGTACCTCGGCAAGATTGTCGAGATAGCAAACGCCGACGAACTGGTAACCTCACCGGCACACCCATACACGCAGGCGCTTCTGTCCGCCGTCCCTTCCGCCTCGCCGCGCGACGAACGAACTCGCGAGCGGGTACTGCTCAAAGGCGACATCCCCAGTCCGCTAGCCCCACCCTCCGGATGCCATTTCCACACTCGCTGCCCACGCGCCATCGAGTGCTGCAAGACTGACGAGCCTGCGCTCAGAGAAATCAAGTTCCACGGAGTCGGCCGCCTCGTCGCGTGTCATCGCGCCGATGAATAGGCTCTCTCTCGAACGGCGGCCAAGGTGGCCTCGAATCATCGGCGTCGTCTCTGCTGGCTTAACCGTCCTCGCAGCCTTAGCAGCTGCACTTACGCCGACGCTACTGCCCGCTAGCGCGCCGATTGCGGCGAGCGCACGTGAGATTGCAACCGTGGCCGTGTTTGTCGGCAGCTACGTCGCGCTCGCTATCGGCCGCATACCCGGTCTGAACATCGACCGCGCCGGGATTGCGCTCGCTGGCGCCGCACTCATGATTCTGTGTGGCGCAATCTCGTTAGACGAGTCCTACAAGGCCATCGACTTCGATACAATCACCCTGCTGCTCGGCATGATGATTCTGGTGGCTAGCCTGCGCCTGTCCGGCTTTTTCTCTCTCGTCACCTTCGCAATTGGTTCCTACGCCCGTACGTCGTGGACTCTGCTTGTCGCGCTGGTCTTCGTCACGGGCTTGCTCTCCGCAGTCTTCGTCAATGACGCCATTTGCCTTGTCCTGGCGCCGTTAGTGATTGAGCTCACCAGAGCGTTGAATCTTCGGCCACTTCCCTACCTGCTGGCGGTTGCTCTCGCTTCGAACGTCGGGTCTGCCGCAACCATCATCGGCAATCCCCAAAACATCATGATTGGGAGCTTCTCCGGTATTCCATTTGTGACTTTCACCGCTCACGTCGGACCCGTCGCGGTAGTCGGACTTGCAGTCACCGCGTTGCTTGTTTTCCTGATGCACAGGCGCGAATTCACTCATGCTGTACAGGGAGTACTGCCGGCGGCGCCGACGAGAATCAGAAAGGCGCTAGCGGTTCGTTCGCTCGCCGCGACCATCGTGCTCGTCGCTGCGTTTGTTGCCGGGGTGAGTCCCGCCAAGGCGGCCATCACTGTCGGCAGTCTCTTACTCCTTACCCGCCGGATCAAAACCAGAAGAATCTACGAAGAGATCGACTGGTCACTCCTGCTCATGTTCGTCGGACTGTTCATCATCGTGGCCGGTGCACAACACGTTTTCCTTGCGGGCGACGTGATTCGTAGCTTCGGCACCAAAGCGCTGCAAAACAGCTTTGTGCTGACGGCGGTAACTGCGTTGTTGTCAAACATCGTGAGTAACGTTCCAGCGGTCCTATTGCTGAAACCGCTAATCGCTCAGCTTCCCGAGGTCAGCCATGGATGGCTTGTGGTTGCCATGGCCTCCACGTTCGCGGGCAACTTTACGATTCTCGGCTCCGTCGCGAACCTCATCGTCGTGCAAGCAGCGGCGAATGAGAACGTGCAAATTTCCTTCTGGGATTACTTCCGTGTCGGCGCGCCTGTCACCCTCTTGACCTTACTGCTCGGCGCGTTCTATCTCGGGTAAGCCGCTGGGCGAGATTGTGGGAAAGCATGCGCCACGTCTCAGTGCAATTTGACTCGCGGCACCGTCGTGCGGCGCAACCAGTGAGCGACGGTGTCGAGGGCCATGCGGGAGAAGCCGTGCAGCGCCGCAATGTGCATGCGATGCAGCGACATGTACATGAATCGCGCTAGGAGCCCTTCGATGAACATATTCCCGCCGATAACACCGCCCATCAGATTGCCGACAGCACTGTGATGTCCCAGCGAAACAAGCGAGCCAAGATCTCGGTAGCTGAATTCGGGCAGAGCCCTACCGTCGATGCGCGCTCGTAGCGCGCGAAACAGAAAGCTGGCTTGCTGATGGGCTGCTTGCGCACGCGGGGGGACATTCTTGCCCTCATGCGTCGGCCACGGGCAGGCAGCGCAATCGCCAAGCGCGAAAACATTGTCATCGAGCGTTGTCTGAAGCGTAGGCCGCACCTCGAGCTGTCCCAGGCGATTGACGGTCAGACCGTCCAGCATGCTGAGTACCGACGGAGCCTTAATGCCTGCCGCCCACACGGTGAGGTCCGCCCAAATCGTGTTTCCGCTTGCAGTGTGAACACAGCCAGGCGCTATCTCGGCGACCGCTTCGCCGGTCATCACGTTCACGCCGAGCTGCATGAGGAGTTCGGTCGTCGTTCGCGACACCCGCTCCGATAGCGCCGGAAGGATTCGCGGTCCCGCCTCGATGAGAACGATGCCGATATCGTGGCGAGGGTCGAGTTTGTGCAATCCGTAGGCCGACAAGACTTGCGCGGTATTGCGCAACTCGGCGGAAAGCTCAACGCCGGTCGCGCCAGCCCCGACGATTGCGACCTGGACCTTCGCCTCGCCGTTCGTCTTCGTCGGATACGCAGTCGACTGAAATTCGGCGCGAACACAGGCAGAAATCAGACGCTTACGGAAGCGCTCCGCCTGTCCCACCGTGTCGAGTGCGATGGAATGCTCTTGAGCGCCCTTGACGCCAAAGAAGTGAGTGGTACTCCCGATTGCAACAACGAGCGTGTCGTATTCAAGCTCTCGACGCGGAAGAAGTTCGACGCCGTCCTCGTCAGCAATTGCACCGAGCGTTATCCGGCGGTTCTCCCGATGGAGACCAACCAGCTCGCCAAGCTGGAATTCGAAATTGTGCCAGCGTGCCTGCGCCGCATACGAGAGTTCCTGCGTGAACGGGTCCATGCTTCCCGCCGCAACTTCGTGCAGAAGGGGTTTCCAGATGTGCGTGGGATTGCGGTCGACCAGCGTTACTTGCACGCTATTGCTGGTCCTTCGCTTTTTCGACGCATAGCGGTCACCCAGTCGCGTTGCTAGCTCCAGGCCACCCGCACCGCCCCCCACGACAATAATCCGATGCATTACCAATCTCCAAAGCTGCCGCTGACGGAACGAGTCGACCTGGTGTTGAGGTGAAACGCGAGGCGACAGATATCGCGCGGAAGAACGTGAAAAGCTTCAAGTTCGTTCGCTGGTCAATAGAACGGCGCAGTCGTTCCCTGTGCAGGAAGACCGCAGCGAAAATTTAATTGCACGGCTCGCGCCACTGTTGACGTTGCGTCACCAGCCCAATTGGATGTTTCGGGCTTACCAAAACAAATGGCAAAGCGGCAGCGACTGTCAGAGATTCGACAGGCCCGAGAGAGCAAAGGAAGAGGCGAATGAACGCCGAGATGACTTACCGAGAAGACCGCTTGAGTGCCTGAGAGTCGCTTCGAGAAGACCGCCCAGGTCCTTCTCGAAGCGACCGAATTTCAAGCTTACGCCTTTTGCTCGACCGTCCAGTAGGTACGCGCGTTCGTGAATTCGCGAATACCTGCGGCAGCTAACTCACGGCCATAGCCCGACTTCTTCGTGCCGCCGAACGGGATGCGTGCATCCGACGCCGTTACAGCGTTGACGAATGCAGCGCCGGTCGTAACACCCCGTGCAACGGCGAGTGCCCGGTCCTTCGACTTCGACCACACGCTGATCGAGAGACCGAACGGAGTAGCGTTGGCCAGACGAACGGCGTCTTCGTCGTTCTTCGCGACCGCTATCGCGGCGAGAGGACCGAAAGTCTCTTCGTCAAATGCGACAATGCCTGGGCCGGTCGAACCGAGAACGGTCGGCTCGTAGTAATAGCCCGGGCCGTCGACCGCCTTGCCGCCAGCCAGCAGCTTCGCACCGGCTTCGACCGATTGCTTGACTTGGCGGTCCAGCGCGTCGCGCAGGTCGCCACGAGCGAGCGGGCCGACTTGCGTACCAGCTTCGCGCGGGTCACCTACGACCAGAGCTTTGGTCAGCGCGACGAATTGCTCGGTGAATGCCTGAGCGATCGACTCGGAAACGATGAAGCGCTTCGCGCAAACGCAGCTCTGGCCAGCGTTGTTAAAGCGGGCCTTGACCGCTGCAGCAACGGCCGTCGAAAGGTCTGCGTCGTCGAGAACGACGAATGCGTCCGAACCGCCCAGTTCGAGGACGGATTTCTTCGATGCACGACCGGCCGCAGCGCCGACGGCTGCGCCGGCCCGATTCGAACCGGTCAGCGTGGTTGCCGCGATGCGGTCGTCGGCGATAAGGCGCTCGATAACATTCGGAACTTCCGGCTCGGCCACGACCAGCGTCGTGACGAGATTCTCCGGAAGACCTGCGTCCTTACAGAGCTGCTCAAGAGCGAGCGCACAACCCGTTACGTTTGGCGAGTGCTTGAGCAGAACGCCGTTGCCCGCCGTGATGGACGGAATAGCGAAACGCATCACTTGCCACACCGGGAAGTTCCACGGCATCACTGCCAGAACCAAGCCGATTGGCTCATAGGCAACCCAAGCATTGACGCCGTCAATTGAGACCTGTTCGTCGCCGAGGATGCGTTCAGCGTTGTCCGCGTAGTAGAGAGCAGTAACTGCAGACTTCTCCATTTCGCCGGCGGCTTCTGCGGTAACTTTGCCCATCTCGGAGGTCATGAGCGCGGCAAACGCGGGCGCCTGCTTCCGGAGCTCTTCGGCAAGCTTTCTGACCGCTGCAACACGCTCTTCGAGCGGACGCGTACCCCACGCCTTTGCAGCAGCATAGCCCTTGCTAACGGCGCTTTCGATTTGAGCATCGGTCATCGATGCGTAGGTCGTGAGCTGTTCACCGTTAATAGGGCAAATGGTGGCAATCTGGTTGGTCATGGCAATCACTTAAACGTTACTGAGGTGTTTGAAGGCGGCGTCCGTCGCTGGACACAAAGCCGCCTGGGGAATCACGCGTGGTGCATGAGCTGCTTCGAGATGGTGTTCACCTGGCTGCCAGGAACCACGCATTCGCCAGCAGCTTCACGCCACTTGGCAAAGTGCGGCGCGGCTCGGTGCGCATCGATGGCAGCTTCGTCGTCGTACAGCTCATAGAAGTGGAAGTGCAGCGGGTCCTTCGTGTCCTGCAACACGTCGAAGTATTTGCAGCCAACTTCGTCGTTGAAGGTACGCGTCGAGTTTTCCTTGATAGCGGCGAGGAACTTCTCGAGTTTGTCTTCATGCACTTTCAGCGAAACATGCAAAGCGAGCATTCTGTCGGTCCTGGTTAAGCAGCGTTGTTTTCGGGAAGGGAGACGCCGGACTCGGTAGCCAGCTTCTGCATGCTGTGCCACGTGTTGTCCGCGAGCGTGATGCCCGACTTGAGCAGGCGAGCAGTGCTGCGGTCTTCGATTTCGCCGGGGAAGAAGATTTCGTCCACACCGTGAGCCGTGGGCACCGATTTGACGTCATCGATAAGGTCTTTCATGCGCTGCTCGAATTCATCCGCAGGCATCATCGACTTCACGTCAATCGTGAGGAGCATGTGGCCAGCACCCGAGACCTTGTCTGCTTCGTACGGACCGACAACCTTCGAACCGAAATTGCTTCCGGTGAGAACGCCCGCGAGCACGTCCATCATGAAAGAGATGATGTAGCCCTTGTGGCCGGCCATCGGCAGGATAATCCCGTGAATTGCCTTCGCCGAATCGGTCGTCGGCACGCCGTTTTCGTCGGCCGCCCAACCTTCCGGAATAGGCTGACCGCGCTCAGCCGCCAAATAAATCTTGCCGCGAGCGACAGCGGTGTTCGCGATGTCCAAAACAGCGACGCCACGGTCACCGCAGGGAGCGGCAATCGACCACGGGTTCGTGCCTACAGCTTTCTCGCGGCCGCCCCAAGGCGCCATCGCGGGACTTGCGTTCGTCGCGAGAATGGCGACACAGCCTTGCTCCGCCGCTTTGCGCGTGAAATACGCTGCGGTGCCGAAGTGGTTCGAGTTACGCACACCAATCGCGCTGACGCCGAACTCGCGCGCTCGTGCGACACCGAGGTCGACTGCTTTCGCCGTAAGAACCTGACCGATGCCGTGGTGACCGTCCATCACGGCAATCGCCCCGTTGTCGACGACCAGTTCCGGCTTCGTCTGCGCGGACATCACGCCGGTGCGCAGGCGGTCGACGTACCAAGGCAGCCGGAGCATTCCGTGCGAAGAATGGCCCCACAGTTCTGCTACGACCAGGCTATCGGCCAGTAGATGTGCGTCGGTGGCGGGGACGCCCAAAGATTCGAGAACGGCTTCGCCGAATCGGCTCAACCCGTCCGCCTGAACGAGGTATGGCATGAAATCTCCCGGTCAAACAGATACTTGTTTAAGACTGCCTCGTGCGACCTGAGCTAAGAAGCGAACTGAACGCCCTCGTGACACGACTTGGCAATGAAAAAGATTGCGGGTGGTCGAATCGCTCTCGCTATCGCGACCCGCGCTGAGGCTTAACGCTTGATGTGTTCGGCCGAAACCGGCGCGGTCGCACCCGATTCCGTCAATGTGCGAGTTGCATCCTGAGTGGCGTAAATCCACAGGATTTTCATGCCTTCCGTCTTCGACAGATTGCGGAAGCGGTGATTGACGTTCGGGGGAATGAAGGTCACATCGTGCGGCTTCAGTTCGTACTCGAGGCCATCAATGTCGAGAATCGCGTTGCCTTCCATCAGCACGACGCTTTCCTGCACATTGTGACTATGAAAAGGAATTTCGACTCCCGGGTCGAACGAGGTGTAGCCCGTGATGAAACTCGACGTGCCGATGTCGTGATTCACCAGCGGGGTCGTGCGTGCACCGCCGCCCCGTTCGTAAGTCGTGAGGTTTTCGGGCTGGAGAAGTGCTGCGCCAGAAGGAGTACGCGGAATCATGGGGGATGCCTC
The DNA here is from genome assembly GCF_056930355.1 of Caballeronia sp. 11_S32. Classification (NCBI taxonomy): domain Bacteria; kingdom Pseudomonadati; phylum Pseudomonadota; class Betaproteobacteria; order Burkholderiales; family Burkholderiaceae; genus Caballeronia; species Caballeronia sp. 11_S32. Next base: position 223,218 of record NZ_JBXOWH010000004.1, on the reverse strand, counting down.
CAAAGTTTGCTTGATGGCGGTCCAGCCATCAGTGGGGATTGCTCGAACTCTGCGACCGGCGCTTCGAGCATCAAGTGATGGCCTTCGCGACCACATCATGGAAATCAGTATAGCTTTTTATGACCACAGAATGCAATACGCCCTCGCGTTTTCCCTAGGTACGAAAGCAGCTTGCGCGCAGCGGTTCGATCGGGCGCCGCGTCATCGTCATCATGATGGCGGCCCCAATCAGCAGGAGTACGCCGGCGATTCCGAACGCCCAGCTGTAGCCGCCGGTGCGCTCGATTACGTATCCGGTCGCAATCGGTGCCAAAAGTCCAAATGCATTTCCGCCGATTACGACGAGCGCCATCGCCTTTCCGACGTCGCTGGCGCTCGGAACAAGGTCATTGAGCAGGGCGAAGTTCAACGAGGTGGTTGATGCGATGCCAGTGAAGGCCAATGCGAACACCGCCAGAAGCAGTGGGAGGCTATCTATAAAGGGCACGGCGAGGATGATGGAGCCGACCACCATTGCGAGCGCGACTGCGTTTCGTCGTTTCCCTGTCGTGCCCCCGCCCCTTTTGACGTAGACGTCGCTCAGCCGACCTGCAGCAATGCAAAGAACAACTGCGACCGCGTAGGGAACGGCCGCGAACATTCCAGTGGCCGTGACGGAAAGATGCCGACTTGTCTGCAGATAGCTTGGTAACCAAGTAAGCAGCAGATATTGCGTGTAGACGGTACAACCCTGAGTAAGTGCAAGGCCCCAGATGGTCCCGCGCTTGAGCAGAGCGAGAGTGCCCTGCGGTTCCGCAGCCTCGGGCTTCTCGTCGGTTGGCTTCGCTGACTCTCGTCCCTGAGTGATGAGCGCTCGCTCCTTCGGACTGAGCCAGGAGACTTTTTCAGGGTCCCCAAAGAACATCAACCAAGCCGCGAGCCAGAGAAACCCAAGCGCACCAGCGATGAAGAACGATGCTCTCCACCCGAAGATGCCGACAAGGTACGCCAAGACAACCGAGCAGATTGCAGGGCCTGCGTAAGAGCCGCTGTTAAAGAGTGCTGTGACGAAGCCTCGTTCAGAGGCGGGAATCCACTGGCGGATGACCTTGGCGCCAACCGGATTGCTGCAGGATTCGGCCCCGCCCATCGTCAGTCGAGACACCAGTAGCGAAGCGAAAGTTGAAGCCATGCCGGTAAAGACCGTAGCCGTCGACCATATGAAAATGCCGGCAGCGGCGATTTTTTTGGTGCCGAATCGGTCCAGCAGAATCCCCATGGGCATCAGGCAGAGAACGTATCCCCAAATGAAGGACGAGAAGAGGTACCCCATCTCGACCGTCGACAGCCCGAACTCAGACGTGATTGAGGATGCTGCGATGGACAGCGCGATTCGGTCCATGTAGTTGACCATCGCGAGCGAAAACAAGAAAACTGCGATCCAGCCACGGCGATACGACATTGCTGCGTCTCTCCTACAAATTTCTATAGCGTTTTGTGACCACAAAAAGCATAAAAAGACAAAAAAAAGGGGCGGATTCGCCCCTTTTCTCTTTCAGGCCTGCTCTGCGTCTGTCATAAACATCTCGACCGACCTCGCCTTCGCACGGCGCGCTCCCTCGATATGCTCCCGAAGAAGACTAGCGGCCTTCAACAAATCCTGGGCGCCAATAGCGTCGAGGATTGCCAGGTGCTCAATTGCCTGCTGCTGCCTCGGCTTCCGGGCTCTAGCCTGTCGATACTCGACCAATCGTCTGAGGCGGTCCGTGCGTCGCACCGATTGCATTATGAATCGGTTGCCTGACCACTTTGCAATCGTTTCGTGAAATTCACTGTTCGCCTCGAAAAGCTCAATCGAGGTCATCGTGAGGTAGCCGCCATCAACGATGTTCTGCTGGCGCCGTCGCAACAGAGCCAACTCAACGGTGTTGCACTTGAAGGAAGGCGCGAGCACGCCGACCGGCTCGATGGCAGCACGGAAAAAGTAGCTTTCTTCGTAAGCCTCAACCGAATCAATCATGGGAAGGAACTGCCAGCCATGTCCGACTTGGCGCTCCAGCCATCCCTCTTCCTGCATATGAGACAGCACCTTACGAAGGACGCTTCGAGCCACGCCATATTGGCGCATCAGGTCCGCTTCAGAGACAACGTCGGGCAAACGGCGCGCGAGACGGTCTTCTGCAATCTGCAGATAGAGTGGTTCGTCGGGTTCTTCAAAGAATTGCTTGGCGAGGTCGTTCAGCTCACGAGCCGGCTTGGCGAGAAAGTACCCGCGATTGTGGTCATGAACAAGAACACCCATGTCGGCAAGGTACCTCAGAGCGACATTGACGGGCGTGCGGGACGTGCCAATGCGCTCGGCGAGCACAGATTCGGCTAAGCGCTCGCCCTCGGACATGTCATCCCGCCGGGCGAGGGAAATGATTTCCCGCGTCACGCGGGTCTGCAGTGGAGTGAGTGACATCGTTTGAGGTGGGCAAACTGCGGCGGAAAGTGCCTCCACAGGGGCATCTAGTGCACTTTCGTGCCCCGTAGGGTCCGCTATCAATTTTGCCACATCCACGGCTGTCTCCCTTTCAGATTCTATGTGCTCAGGGTAAATGCCCACGAACTTTTCGCGTGCAACGGCTTTACCTAACGCATTTTATAATCATAGAATGCACTTTATCGAAAAGCAAGTTTGCTCGCATGTGCGGCGGTGGCCGACCAAGGCAGAGACATCCGTGCTGTCTTTTTTTAGTCTGTGTGAGGTTGACGAAGCATGTCTCAGAAATTCGCCTATGTCGGATGCCGGACCACCCGCGAGCGCAACGCCCGTGGTAAGGGCATTGCGCTCTACAAAATCTGCCCTCGTAGCGCAGAGTGGACGTTCGTTGACGTATTCCCGACGCTGGATAACCCCTCGTTTCTCGCGCTGAATCGAGCTCAGACCTTTTTGTACACCGTGCATGGAGATGGCGAACAAGCGAGCAGCTTCAAGATCGACCCCGCATCGGGCCGTCTGACCCACGTGAACACGGTCTCGAGTAACGGTAGAAATCCCGTGCACCTGGCATTGTCTGCAGATGAACGCTGGCTCAACATCGCGAACTACGCGACGGGGAACGTTTCTAGGATTCCAGTGAACGCAGACGGAAGTCTCGGCACGTCGAATGACGTCACGACGTTCACCGGAATTCCGGGACCTCACTCGAAGGAACAGAAGGGCTCGCATCCGCACCACATCTCGCGATACCAGACATCGTTCGCCAATACGGATTGGCATATCGTGCCGGACAAGGGCATTGACTGTGTATCCGCAGTGCGGTGGCTGGCGAACGGCACGTGTGAGGTGGTAAGCCAACATTGGGACGCCGGCTCCGGACCGCGCCACGCGGCGTATCACCCTACCTTGCCTCTTGTGTATGTCGCGAACGAGCTGAATTCCACAATGACGGTGTGGAAGTTCGACGTTGAGTCCGGACGGCTTACACCGCTGGACACGGTCTCCGTCCTGCCTCCGGAGTTCGACGGCGAGTCGAGCGCTGCAGGAATTGTGGTTACGGCAGACGCGAAGCAACTCTTCGTCTCGAATCGCGGCAGCAACACCGTGGCGTCAATTGCGCTGAACGACTCCGGGATGCCGAGATATGTCGGTTGGACGTCCTGCTTCGGTGACTTCCCACGTTTCATTGGATTGGACCCCGAGAACAAACACCTCTTCGTCGCCAACGAACGGACCGATACCATCATCGAATTCGACGTGACTCCCGACGGCTTGAGGCCGACGGGAAAGGTCATCGAAACCGGAAGCCCAGTCTGCATCATCTTCAGCGAGCGATAACCGCGAGTGCATGGTCGGGCGATGCTCGTCGCCTGACCATGCCGGCTGGCCTACCGTGCGCCGTCCGCAGTCAGAAACTGGAAATCACATCCTTCGTCGGCTTGGAGAATCTCGCGCGCGTACAGATTCGCGTATCCCCGCTTGTGCGGCCTAGCTTGTCTGGGCGGCAGCGCGGAGCGGCGCTTCGCGAGTTCTTCTTCAGAGACAAGCACATCGAGGGTCCGATTCTTAACACTCAACTTGATGACGTCACCCGTCTGCACGAGGCTCAGCAAACCACCTGACGCCGCATCCGGTGTGATATGCAGGACGATGGTTCCATAGGCCGTGCCACTCATTCGGGCATCGGACAGACGCACCATGTCCTTGACTCCTGCCCGGGCAAGCTTCGCGGGAATCGGGATGTAGCCGGCCTCGGGCATGGCAGACTCGCTAGTCGGCCCCGCGTTGCGCAGAACGAGGAAGTCTTGCGGGGTGACATCGAGCTCATCACTGTCGATTCTGTCGGCGAGGTCCTCTAACGAATCGAACACGACGGCGCGCCCCTCGCGCTCGAACAACGAAGAGTCTGCGGCTGAGCGCTTGAGGATTGCTCCGCGCGGAGCTAGATTGCCGAAAAGTGCAACAAGCCCCCCGGTGTCTCGAACCGGCTTGGAAACGGGCTGAATTACTTCATGGTCCGTCCACGTCGCCGCCTCAAGCCGCTCGCCGAGCGTCTCGCCGCTGACCGTCAAACAACCAAGATTCAAAAGGTGCCGGATCTCCTTCAGGATTGAAGGCACACCGCCCGCCGCATACAGGTCCTCCATGTAGTGCGTTCCGGTCGGTTTGAGATTGACCAAAACGGGCGTCGAATCGCTCAATTCGTTCAGCCGTTGCAAGCCAATCTTGATACCAGCGCGCCCTGCGATTGCCGTAAGGTGGATGATGGCGTTCGTCGAGCCCCCGATAGCGAGGAGGACCCGCAAAGCGTTCTCCACCGATTCGCCGGTGATGACTTCGCGCGGCCGGATTGGCTTACCAATCAACTGGTATGCGATGCGCCCCGTTTCTTCCGCAATGCGCAGACGGTCAGCATCCACCGCCGGGCAAGCCGCGCTGTTGGCCGGCATCATCCCGAGTGTCTCCGCAATGATGGCCATCGTACTGGCGGTCCCCATGACGGCGCATGTCCCAGCAGTCGATGCAAGACGGCGTTCGACCGCGTTGATCTCCTGGCTGTCGATTTCTGTCGCACGAAACTTGGCCCAGAAACGGCGGCAGTCTGTGCACGCGCCGAGTCGCTCGCCGCGATGCCTGCTCGTGGACATCGGTCCAGCGACGAGTTGAACCGCTGGAATGTTCGCCGAGACGGCGCCCATCAACTGAGCGGGGACGGTCTTGTCGCAGCCGCCGAGCAAGACTACCGAGTCCATCGGCTGAGCGCGAACCATCTCCTCCACATCCATTGACATGAGGTTTCTGAACTTCAGGCTCGTCGGGCTCAGGAACGTCTCGCCCAACGAAATTGTCGGGAACTCAATGGGCAGCCCTCCGGCCGCCAGCACGCCGCGCTTCACCGCTTCAATCATCTCGGGGAAATGGCGGTGGCAGTTGTTGAAGCCGCTCGCCGAATGCGCAATGCCCACAATGGGCCTGTCCAGCATCTCACGGCTGTAACCCATCGAGCTGGCAAACGTCCTACGTAAATAGACGCTGAACTCCCTGTCCCCGTAATTGGTTAGCCCACGGGCAAGTCCGACGGGTCGATCGTGTTCGCTCATCCTTTGCTCCAGTCGTTCTCAAGTGACCGCACGCACCAAAGCTACTGCGGACTCGCCTCGCATCCTCGTAGGTGTTTTCACCGAGCAGAGCAGGACGTTGTTGCATGCGGGGCTTTTTGCGTTCTATGATTATAAAAAGCAGTTGATGTTTTCGTAAGCTCTGGCTGACTGCCTCGACAGGCGACGACCGAAGTCCGGCCGTTCTGCGCAGCTTTCGCCCTGTAGTTACAAGGCCTTCGCGCTGAAGCGCCTGTTGGAGATACCGCCAAGGCGCCGGACCTAAAGTAGCTTCCGAGCTTGCGCCTCGGGATGCACCGGTAGAATCGAAAACTAAAGTGCTTTTTTAACAAACAAAACGCTTTGCAGTCAATGGCCGACCGACAAAGCATCGCGGGGCGTACTTCATTGCCCGCTAGTTATCAACCGACTTTGTAGAAACACCACGGGTGTCAACACAGGCACCCTGATTTCGGAGACAACCATGTCGTATCGACGAGGCTGGATTGCAGTCTTCTTGTTTTCCCTGGCGATGATCAACTACATGGACCGCATCGCGCTGTCGATTGCGGCCAAGCCGATTGCCGCAGAGTTCAAGCTCTCTGCCGTGGGCATGGGCTACTTGTTCTCTTCATTCATCTGGAGCTATGCGCTCTTCCTGATCCCGATGGGCATCCTCATCGACCGCTTTGGCGCAAAGCGCATGGCAGGCGTGGGCATTTTCATTTGGTCGGCCGCCACGGCCTTGACCGGTGCGGCGGGCAACTTCACGAGCCTTTTACTCGCCCGTTTGGTGATGGGCGGCGGCGAATCGGTGAGCAATCCGGTGGGCGCGAAGGTAATCCGCCAGTGGATTCCGGCCTCTGAGCGCGGGATGGTCACGTCGATGTTCAACAGCGGCTCGTATGCAGGCCCGGCGATTTGTTCGGTCTTCTTGGGCGCCTTGGTTGCCGTGTACGGATGGCGATTCTCGTTCGTCGTTGCAGGCGGCATCGGTTTTCTCTGGCTGGCAGCATGGGTCATCTTCTTCAACTCGCCGGATAAGGCAAAGTGGCTGTCCGCTGGCGAACGCGAGAAAATTTTGCTCGAACGTGACTCGAAACCCGCTGCACGCAATACGTCGGAGACTGCAGATGCTGGCCAGACCGCATCAGGTTTGCTGTCGCTACTGCGTTCGCCGACGCTGTGGGGTCTTGCGCTGACGCAAGGTTGCAACGTCTACACCCAGTATCTGTTCCTCACCTGGCTGCCGAGTTATCTCCAGGCGAGCCGTCACATGAGTATCTCGAAGACCGGTGTCTTCGCTGCGGTCCCTTACGCAGCCGCAGTCATTCTCTGCATCTTGGTTGGACGTATCAGCGACCATTACCTCAAAAAGAGCGGCGTGGGTACCGGCCGCCGTCGGAATGCAGTTGCGCTGGCAATGCTCACCGGCTCCGCGATCCTGTGTGTACCCCTCACGACAAACCTCGCTACCCTGCTGCTCGTATTCTCGGTGACGCTTACCGGCATCGCGTCGACGACATCGCTGAATTTTGCGCTGTTGAACGATCTGCTCCCGAGTTCAAAAGATGTCGCTAAGGCGATGGCATTCGTGGTTGTCGGCGGAAACATCTTCGGCATGATTGCTCCGATCGCGACCGGCTACGTCATCGATGCGACAGGCAGCTACGATTTTGCGTTCGTAATCGCAGGCGCTCTTCTGGTTATCGGCGCGGTAATCGTATTGACCATGACGCGTCGGCCGATTCTGGCTGAGACGAAATCTTCCCGAGTACAAGCAGCCGCATAACCGTCAGGGCGGATACAGCGCAGCGACGAGCGACTCCGCCGCTCGTCGCCTCAGCGGGGGTGAAAACCCGAAGATCCGCCCATGGGCTATGACGGTGCCAAAGGTAGAAAACCCCTCCGTCCTTGTCAGCCAGTACCAGATTGCCTCCACACCCTCATCGTTCAGAGCGGGTTCGCGAGTTCCGCATGTCGTCCGGCACTCAGCGAGACTGACAGCAGTTCTTTGAACGCCGTCGGACCTCAAGGCCTTGCTTAATATGAACACTTCGAAAAAAACCTGCTCCCGAGTAAATGACTTGCAGTCGACCATTTGCGGCGACGTCTCTGTAGAGTCAGCGTCAGCTTCCCGGATGAATGCGTATGTCATGCTTCTTCAAGAACCCTCGGCGTCGCTGGCCGGGAGCGAGGCAAATCGGGCCGACGTTAAATCGAACGCTATTCTTGGCTATAACTGAATAGGGTTTTTGGCTGCTCGACAGTTGCGACCGTCGACTCCTTGATGTCAACAACTTCGGCATGTTTACCCCCATCGCGCTATGACGCGACCGCCCGATTTTGGCCGAAGCGAAATCGTGGCGAGTTCAAGCGACGGTATAGCGTACCTTGCCAAGAACGGCGCGCTCCGGGATGCGCGCTTTGGTCGTTCTCGTTGTCGCCGACGCTAGATGGAGCATCCCCCCAAATGCTGCATAACTAACGTTATCGTTTTGCTACTACGCGACGAGCTTCGCGGCAGCTTTCCGCGCACAGGTCGGCTTCAAGAAGCAAAAAGTTATTTTCTAAAAAGGGACATCAAATTGCTACTTACGCTCACAGGCGTTGGGACCATGGTCGCCGTCGTCCTCACGCTAATCAAAAACAAAGCGGCGCCGCTGATTGTCTTGACACTTATCCCGATTCTTGCCGCTGTCCTGGCCGGGTTCGAACCTCAGCAAATAAGCAGCTTTTCCTATAAAGGTGTTCTATCGGTCGCTCCGATTGCAACTCTTTTTATCTTTGCGATTTTGTTCTTCTCGACGGTACGCCAAGCAGGGATATTTGAGCCCTTGGTTCGAGCCCTGTTGCGCTTCGCCGGCGACAGCGTTGTAAGAGTGACCGTTGCGACTTCGCTCGTTGCAATGCTGGCGCACTTAGAGGGCATTGGTGCCGCCACCTTCCTCATTACAATTCCCACGTTCTTGCCGGTCTATCGTCGACTAGGGATAAGCCCGTACGACCTCCTACTTATCACAGGGCTTTCTGCTGGCGTCGTGAATTTCGCACCGTGGGGCGGACCTGTTGGGCGCGCTGCGCTGGCGATGCACCTTGAACCTGTCTCGCTTTGGACAGGCCTAATCCCTGTTGAGCTGGTTGGAGTGGCATGCGCACTTGTCGTTGCCGTTTTGGTCGGAAAGCGAGCCGAACGCGCAGGTAAAGTACAAGCGGTTGAGCAAAGTCTCAATGAGCCGATGCATGCGTATCCTGAGTCGCGCCCAGCCGACTCGGACATGCGAAGCGGACGTGGATTTTACTGGTTCAATGTGGCGCTGACGGTCTCCGCCATCGCCGGTCTCGTGTTCACGAAGTTATCGCCTGCCATCGTCTTCCTCGTTGCATTATCGCTTTCGCTACTCGTCAACTTTAGGACTTCAAAAGCCCAGCTCGCACAAATAAAGGGCCATGCTGCAGAAGCATTGACGATGGGCGCGCTGATGTTCGCAGCTGGTTCGTTTCTTGGAATTATGGACGGCACAGAAATGCTACCCCGCATCTCGGCGGCCATCACCGAGATGACGCCGCAGGTTGTTGGTCAGTACATTCATGTCCTTGTGGGCTCAGTTTCCATGTTTATCGGTGCTCTTTTCAGTCCAGATCCGTTTTACCTCGGCCTGATGCCCATGGTGGACGGTGTCGCCCGCACACATGGTATCCCTCCCGACTCGGTGGCCCGCGCCATGATGATAGGAGAAAGCATCGGATTTTCCATAAGCCCCGCAGTACCAACGGCCTATTTGGCGGCGGGCCTTGCCGGGTGCGAGATTGGCGAATTTATGCGTCGCTCCTTGCTGACGTTCTGGCTCGTGAGCTTGGTCATGCTTGTCGCCGCTGTAGTGTTTGGGGTGGTGCGAATCTGATGACGACATACTTTGACACGCCCGAAGGAATCGGACTAACCCGACCACTTGCCCCCAATCGAAGAACAATTATTTGCATTCCGGGAACATTACTGCCACCGAGCATCTACGGTGCCTATGAGCCTCCCCAATCCTTCCAGTGGTCATCCGCATCATGGCTGACCCAAAACGATTCTTGCGACATCTCTGCTGTTGCAAGCCGGTTTATTTCTCTGATCGAGCGCCTCTCGCCAACAGCTCTGATTCTTATCGGACACTCGGCAGGCGGAGCGATTGCGCTGAGCGTTGCGTCACGCTGCAAGCTATCGGGACTGGTGCTTTCAAACACCGGAGCAAATACCGCGACTCACGGCGACCCTGAATATCCCAAGAAAATTCTAAATTCCTGGGGAGTTGAGCTTCGGAGGTCACAAGTCCGGCGGTGCTTTGCCTCGTTGCCAGACCCGGACGTTCTCAATTCGATAGACCAATACGCAGACGACTGCAGTCGAGATTCGGTCTACGCGGCGGCAACTAGCTTGCGTGGCATCGATTTTTCGCCAGTGCTAAAAGATATCCAATGTCCTGTTCTGCTTGCGTTCGGAAGGAAAGACACCGTCAGAACGGCCGCAGATGTAGCGGTGCTGGAGAAAGGTTTGCCCTCTGTCAAGATCGCCTATCTTGACGCCGGCCACACTCCGATGCTCGAGGCAGCCGAAACGTGGACAACCGAGGTCAATAGCTGGATCGCTTCAAGTACGTGAGTACGGCGCGCAATTCAGCACCCGGAATTCAATCTTACCGCACACGCCAGTCTGCGAAAGCAACCAGTGAAATTGCCGGAAGCGAGAATCGCTCTGTGCCATAGCCCACGTGACGCCCATCGAGAACGTCGAAGGGTTTCGGCTTCCTCGGAGCGAGCCTGTACCTCGTCCGAGGCTTTTACGAGTATTTAGCGTGCCAAAAATGCGCTTCCAGTGAGCACAACACAATCAAGTTTGTGCTCACTGGACTGCGACAAGCTAAGGTTCCAGGATAAGACGCCTGACTGAAACTTACTCCGTTGCACCGAGCTGATCGAGAATCGCGGGATTTTCCAGCGTCGAGACGTCCTGCGTGATCTCCTCGCCCTTTGCGAGCGAACGCAAAAGGCGCCGCATGATCTTGCCTGAACGCGTCTTCGGCAGATTCTCGCCAAATCGGATGTCCTTCGGCTTCGCGATCGGGCCTATTTCCTTTCCAACCCAGTTGCGCAGCTCGGTGGCTATCTGCTTCGCTTCATCGCCTTCCGGACGTGCGCGTTTCAGCACGACGAACGCGACTACAGCTTCACCTGTCGTGTCGTCCGGGCGGCCGACGACCGCCGCTTCGGCGACCAGCGGATGGGCGACCAGCGCCGACTCGATCTCCATCGTGCCGAGGCGGTGACCCGATACGTTCAACACGTCGTCGATTCGGCCTGTAATCGTAAAATAACCCGTTTCCTTGTCGCGGACGGCGCCGTCGCCGGCAAGATACAGCTCGCCGCCAAGTTCTTCGGGGAAGTAGCTCGTCTGATAACGCGTTGGGTCACCCCAGATGTTGCGCAGCATCGACGGCCACGGGCGCTTGACGACCAGAATTCCACCCTGCCCGCTCGGCACGTCCTGACCGGTTTCATCGACGACCGCCGCCATGATGCCCGGCAGCGGCAGCGTGCAGGAGCCCGGCACGAGCGGTGTCGCGCCCGGCAGCGGTGTGATCATGTGCCCGCCGGTTTCGGTCTGCCACCACGTATCGACGATTGGACATTGCCCGCCGCCGACGTTCTCGTGATACCACATCCACGCTTCCGGATTGATCGGCTCGCCGACCGTGCCGAGGATGCGCAGCGTCGAGAGGTCGAAGCTCTTCGGATGCACCTTCGCGTCCGCTTCCGATGCCTTGATGAGCGAGCGGATGGCGGTCGGCGCCGTGTAGAAGATCGTGACCTTGTGGCGCGCGATCATCTCCCAGAAGCGGCCCGCGTGCGGATACGTGGGCACGCCTTCGAACATCACCTGCGTCGCGCCGATCGCAAGCGGACCATACGCGATATAGCTATGCCCCGTGATCCAGCCGATATCCGCCGTGCACCAGAAGATATCGCCCGGCTTCATGTCGAAGGTCCACTTCATGGTCTGCGCGGCCCACAGCAGCGTGCCTGCCGTGCTGTGCTGCACGCCCTTCGGCTTGCCCGTCGACCCGGACGTATACAGAATGAACAGCGGATGCTCCGCGCTTACCCATTCCGGCTCGCACTTGTTCGATTCGTTCTCGACGATCTCATGCAGCCACGCGTCGCGGCCTTCGGTCCACTCGACCTTGCCGCCCGTGCGCTTGTACACGATGACGTCCTTGACCTTCTCGCAGCCGCCCGCCGCCAGCGCTTCGTCAGCGATGCTTTTCAGCGGCAGCGCCTTGCCGCCGCGCATCTGCTCGTCGGCGGTGATGAGCGCGACCGCGCCGACATCGACCAGACGTTCGTTGAGCGACTTCGACGAAAAGCCGCCGAACACGACCGAGTGCGTCGCGCCGATGCGCACGCAGGCCTGCATCGCCACCACGCCTTCCACCGACATCGGCAGATAGATCACGACGCGATCGCCCTTCTTCACGCCGCGCTTCTTGAGCGCGTTGGCGAGACGGCTGACGCGCTCAAGCAGATCTTGATAGGTGACATTGGTGACGGTGCCGTCGTCGGCTTCGAAGATGATCGCATTGTCGTTGCCCCGGCCCGCTTCGACGTGACGATCGAGACAGTTGTACGAGGCATTGAGCTCGCCGTCTTCGAACCACGTATAGAACGGCGCCCTCGATTCATCCAGCACCTTGGTAAATGGCATGTGCCAGGAGAGCATTTCCCGGGCGATGCGCGCCCAGAAACCTTCGTAGTCGCTTTCGGCTTCCGCGACAAGCGCCTTGTAGGCTTCCATGCCAGAAATCGCGGCATCCGCCACCGTTTTGTCGGATGGCGAGAAAAAACGCTTTTCGCGCTGCATTGCTTCGGTTGTAGACATGCTCTTCCCTGGATTCGAAATGAAAAACCGGACCTTCTAAATAACGCCTGCGCCACGATGCTGATCGTGCAATCGTTCGGAAGCCTTCTAACCTTCCTCAAAGGGCGAGCCTACACGCGCCAAAGATTGCGAGTCATTCGTTGCCGCCGCGCCTTTAGCGATCCACTCCTTGAATTGAGTTTCTTTGAGTAGTGCCGACTTGACTGTCACGAGATCTTGAAACCCAGCACTTCCGACGCGTAAAGCGTCGACACGCTCTGTATTCGCGATGTAGGCTCCGCCAAAACGCGCGCGAAGAGCACGTACGAGCCGCCGGCGGCGTCCCCAGAAAGCTTCGTCATGTGCGTCGCCCAGAGGGTCTCCGACCCTGACATACATCAATCTCAAGTCCTCAATCTCAGAGAGCAAGTCCCTCGCCCACGCTCTGTCCATGCGCGCCGCATAAGCGATCGCAGACTCAGTCACGCTTGGGTATGCAATCCCACACGACCGCTGCCCCTCCACTCGAGACAAACCTGCCGCGCGATGTCGACCAACCCAATAGTCTCTCTTGCCTCTATGCCAAGAGTTGTCGGCCCACCTTGGGGAGGACGAACGCAAATCGCTCGTGAGGCGGAGGCTGTATTCAATACAGCCAATTCCATTCCATCGAAACCAGCTTCGATAGCTTGTCGTGCGGCGCGCCGGAAACACTCGGTTCTGCATTGCGCCGCCTCATTCCTCCGCCCGGAACCACCTGCTAAAACGCCGACACCGAGCTGACACACAATTACTCCACCGCTCGTGCGAACTGCCTGAGTCACCGACCGCCATTCATCGAGGTTAAAGCACCCTCGACGTGCCTGTTCAATTTGGGTCACTTCTTGGCGGCGAGGCGCGAGTATCCTGTCAGTGATAAACATGCCCACAGGTGTGAGATGGCCTTGTCGCACGCGACGATGCAGCTCAGCGTCAAAGACCCCGTCCAGTTCGATGACCAAGCGGGTTCTTAGATACAGTTCTCCCGCGCGATACGGCGAAAAAATGCCGGGGCAGGACATGATTGGCATTCGTTGATTGTCTTAGAAAAATCGTTCCCACCTGAATGACACTCGAAGCCGCACAGAAGACGACAACGTCGGCTTGCTTCTCGTAAAGGCAAATCGGTGACGGCTGTGAAGCAGAGCCGAAGACTAAAAGATCGGACGCGCCTGCTCACGCCCTACAATGCGCTTCTGGTTAGTCACGACACGCGCTAAGTCTTGCTGACCGCACTGGCGACAATCGGTAGCGTGTCGAAGCGCGTGTGGCCAGTCAGTTATATCCGAGGATAGCAACCGACTGCACGTCGGGTCGGTCCATTGCCTGGCCGGCCAATGATCCCAACGGGCCCTCAAGCAACTTGGCATAGGCGCTTACAAGGGGAACGCCAGCGGACAAGGTGGCAAGCCTTTGTGCTTTTGGGACGGATGAGGCGACTGCTGCATCAGCAACCGGATAGGTATGTGCTTTCATCTTTCCCTCAATTTGTTTCGATTGGTTGGTGTTTAATTCTATTTTCTGGGCGAGGCCTAGACTCGGTCGAACCACACGGTTTGCGCATTCATGAATTCACGCATCCCAAAATGCGATAGTTCCCGGCCGTAGCCACTTTTCTTAACCCCGCCAATCGGCACACGAGGATCGGACGCCGAGAATCCATTCACGAAAACGCCACCGGATTGAATCTCACGGGCAAAAGCCTTCGCCTTGCTCTCATTGGCTGTCCAGATGGCGCCGCTCAAGCCGAACTCGCTTGCGTTCGCGAGCTCGATAGCGTGTTCGGCACTGTTGGCGGAAACCAGGGAGGCTACCGGTCCGAAGATTTCTTGGTCAAAAGCAACCATGCCAGGCGCGACGTCGGACAAAACCGTGGGAGCATAAAAATTTCCGGGCCCATTGAGCTTGTTGCCACCCATCAAGACTTTCGCGCCACCTTCAATCGTGGCCCCCACCTGACCGTCTAGCTCGTCTCGCAGGTCATACCTCGCCATGGGACCGAAGTAGCTATTCGCGTCCTCTGGGTTGCCCACCTTTAGTTCCTGAACTGCGGCCACGAAACGCTCGGTGAAGTCTTGCTGTATCGACCGCTCAAGGATGATGCGTTTGGCCGCGATGCACACTTGGCCGGTGTTTTGGAACCGACCGACCACCGCTGCATGAACGGCGCCCTCCAAATCGGCGTCGGCCAAGACAATGAACGGATCGGAACCACCCAGTTCTAGAACCGATTTCTTGAGCGCCGCGCCGGCCTGCGCCGCGATCGCGGATCCCGCACGAACGCTGCCGGTAACCGTCACAGCCGCAACTCGCCGATCCAAAATCGCTTTCGAAACAAGGTCATTCGACACGTTCACTACAGAAAACACGCCATCAGGTAGGCCCGCCTCCGACCACATCTCCTTGAGCGCATACGCGCAGCCCATCACGTTGGGAGCATGTTTGAGCACATACGCGTTTCCAGCCAAGATGATAGGGATTGCTCCCCGCATGACCTGCCAGTATGGAAAGTTCCACGGCATTACAGCAAGAACGCCCCCTATCGGAAGGTATGAGACATACGCTTTATCGTCTGCCACTGATGTCCATTCGTCAACGAGCATCGCCGGGCCGTGCTCTGCGTACCAATCGCAAACGGCCGCACACTTTTCCACTTCCGCGCGTGACTGTGAGATTGGCTTGCCCATTTCCCGAGTTGCGATGAGCGCAAGTGGCTCGACGTTGCGACGAAGAGCGCCGGCCATATTCGACAAGGCCTGCGCACGGGTATCTATCGAACTATCACGCCAATGCTCGAAACCCGCCTCCATCAATCTCAACGAGCGATTCAATTCCGCCTCATTTTCGTAAGGGTAGCGGCAAATCTCTTCGCCCGTCGCCGGGTTCAACGAAACCGCTACCTCTTGCTGACTGACGGCTTGAGACATATCGAAACTCCAATGCGTAAAAAGCAGGCTGCACTCCTCGCTGAGATCTCAGCGAGGAGTCATCGTGTGCGGAGGAATTCAGTAGCTTCGGCGTGTGTTTCAAAGACATGCGCCGCCGCGTGACGCGAGAACAGCGCTTCACCCAACTTCGCACGCATAAAGGCACTGGTGGTATAGCGCGTAGTTGTCGAGTAATGGCGAGCCTGCAAGTCGGCTACCATCTCGAAGTACGCGTCGGCTTGCGTATCGTCGAGTCGGAAACCGTCGTAGTTGACTATCAGCGCGACCCTTCGACCAACCTTGGTACACAACGCATCAAACACGCGACGCACGCATTCGACATCATCGGTGCTGCGGATAGCCATTCCTTCAAAGTTTGCGAAAAGGATATTACGGTCCTCGTCGTAGCTGAGGCGATCAGTGAGTTGCAAGTCCTGCAGTACGCCTGCGAGACCCATCGGCTTGGCTCGATAGATGCGCGGGTCCATCAGCGCGACCTCGCCTATGATCGGTCGAAACGCCATGTGTGCAAGCACGTCCCGCTCGATATCGATGCCGGGCGCAACCTCGATCAGTTGCAAGCCTTCGGGTTGAAGCCTGAATACGCATCGCTCCGTGACGTAATGCACCGACTGCCCCTTCGCCGCCGCAAGTGGACCGCTAAAGGTGACCTGTTCGACTGATTCGACGAACTTCCGCGTTCGCCCTTCGCTGACGATACGCATCTGACCGCCCTCGACTGCTGTGGCAATCCCGCCTGCGGTGAACGTTCCCGCAAATACAAGTCGGCGGGCGTTCTGGCTGATGTTGATGAACCCGCCTGAGCCCGCGAGACGAGAACCGAACCGGCTGACATTGACGTTACCGCAGCGATCAATTTCTGCCATTCCGAGACAAGCCAAGTCGAGTCCGCCACCGTCATAGAAGTCGAATTGCTGGTTCTGATGCAACAGTGCCTGGGTGTTGATGCCGGCACCGAAGTCCAACCCGCCCTGCGGCATTCCGCCAATCACACCGGGTTCGGCGGTTAATGTTAGGTGATCGAGTACGCGCTCTTCGGCCGCGACGGCCGCCACCGCCTCCGGCATCCCGATTCCCAAGTTAATGACCCCGCCCAGCGGCAACTCGAAAGCACAGCGCCGAGCGATTAACTTTCTCTCGTCGAGTGCTAATACCGGAATCTTGTTTACGGGCACGCGGATCTCTCCCGAGTAAGCCGCGTTGTAATCCGTCGCGTAGGTTTGCTTGTGAGCACCTTGGGGCGCCACAACCACGCAATCGACCAAAACACCGGGCACGACGACACTGCGTGCGTCAAGCGAACCGCTCGATGCAATGCGTTCCACCTGCGCGATTACGAGGCCGTTCGCGTTTCGTGCAGCCATGGCAGCGGCCTGTGCGTCGAGCATTAGCGCCTCGCGCTCCATCGTGATGTTCCCCTCGGCGTCGGCCGTCGTGCCTCGAATCAAAGCGACGTTGATTGGGAACGCCTTATAGAAGAGCCATTCCTCGCCGTCAATTTCCATTACCCGTACAAGATCTTCTGTCGTGCGGGCGTTGATTTTTCCGCCGTTCTGCCTCGGATCAACAAACGTACCGAGCCCAACTTTTGTGAGCGTGCCGGCTCGGTGCGCAGCCGAGTCGCGATAGAGGTGTGAAATCGTCCCAAGCGGAAGGTTGTAAGCCTGGATACGGTTGTCCGTTGCAAGTTTCCCGAGTTTGGGAACGAGCGACCAATGACCTCCAATCGCCCGTTGGACGAGTCCCTCATGGGCAAGCCGATTGAGTCCTCGCTCTTTGCCGTCACCGGGCGCCGCAGCGAATACGAGCGTGAGATCACGTGGCCCCTCTGTCTCGACGAAGCGCCGTTCGAGCGCCGCAATCAATTCCTCGGGCGTGCCGATGCCGACAAACCCAGAACAACTCACGACATCGCCATCCCGTATCAACGCGATAGCCTCATCGGCGGTAACGACCTTATCTTGAATCATGGCAGTCTCATCATTACTAATCGGGCTTTCGGCTAGTCTGCTAAAAGGTAGTTTCTGATGACGGCGATTTGCGCTTCATCCATCAATGCGGGCGCGTGACCGCAATCGGGAAACTCGAACGCGGTCACTCGGCCATCGGCCGCAGCGCGACCACGTTTGAGCATGGCCTCCACCGTACTGCGGGCCAACAAATCGGAGTTTTCGCCGCGCAAAACGAGCACGGGGCAATCGATCTTGTCCCAGGTGTGCCATAGGATCACGTCAAGCAAGATCGGAATTGAGAAGCGCATTCCGATGCCCGGGTCGAAATGAAAGCGGTAACCGCCTGCACCATCTGATACGGCGCTGTGCTGAGCTAAGTGACGCCATTGGGCATCGGTGAGCTTGCCGAACGGCGCGTGAACGTCACGAAGATGGACTTCGACCTCGTCGACTGAGGCAAACCGCCAAGAACGCGTCAGATAGCTGCCGATTCTGCGAAGTGCAGCAGCCGACACACGCGCGCCGAAATCATTAAGTACCAACCGTCGTACAGGTGTTCCCGGTTCGGCGGCCACCAACATTCCGATATGGCCACCAAGGGACGTTCCCACCCAATCAACTTGATCGACATCGAGTCGAGCAATCAGTGTTGAAATCGCGCGCACATACGCGCGGTCCGTGTAGTGCGTAGGCGACGCCAGCCATTCGCTGCGTCCGCGTCCAGGAAGGTCCGGTACGACAACGCGCATCCCATTCGCGGCTAGCGCCGCCGCCAACGAGTCAAAGTCTCGACCAGTGCGCGATACCCCGTGAACGCAAACCACGGTTTGTTCGGCCGTCGGCGGGCCCCACTCTGCATAAGCGAGTTTGCGAAATCCGCCTCGTCCTATTACAGAGACATGTTTGAACTGTGGTTGCATCGCATAAAGTCCAGGTCAGACGACCGCGTCGTCGCGCTCTTGCAGCCATTCAACGATGCCTTTACCAAGGACACCCTGCGATTTTCCACTTACGAACACGCCAACGTGGCCACCATCTAGCCCAATCTCTTGATAGTCTCCGGTGCCGACGGCGTCGCGCAGCGCTTGGGTCGTCTTCGGCGGGATGATGTGATCGTCTTTCGCATAGACGTTCAGCACGGGCATCCGAATGTCTGTTAAATTGACTTTCCGCTCACCCAAACGGAACTCGCCGCGAATTAACTCGTTGTTCTTGTATAGATTGACCAGCAGTTGCTTCGCGGCTTCGCCGGGATGGTGCGGTCGGTCGGCGAGCCACTTTTCCATGCGCAGGAAATTCAGGAGCTTCTTTTCGTCATCGAAAGTGTCGAGCAGACCAACGTTGTACTTCGAAAGCGTTGCGCCCGGCGTCATTTGCGAGAAGACGTAGCCCGTGAGCTCGCCCGGTAAATTGCCATACGCCTCAATCAAATGGTCGACATCTTCCTCGCTCATGCCGCGCGTCCAGAGATTCAGCAATCCGTGGTTGATTCGGCCCTCAGCCTGGTCCTGATGGAAGTCAACCGGCGTGATGGTAAGAATGAGGTTCTTCACGCGCTCGGGGTAAAGCGCCGCATAGCACAGCGAGAAGACACCACCCTCACAGATCCCGAGCAGATTGATCGCGGGAATCCCATGCTCTCGGCAGATAAACTCGACGCAATCGTTCAGATAGACGTCGACATAGTCTTCGAAGGTGAGCCAACGATCACTGCGAGTTGGGCTGCCCCAATCCACCGCGTAGACGTCGACGCCAAGCGCCAGCAGATTGCGCAGCATCGAGCGGTCTTCCTGCAGATCGGTCATTGTGTAGCGGCCAATCTGGCCGTACGCCACGAGCACGGGAATGCCTAGCCTGCGCTCAGTCGTCGGCTTGTAACGATACAACGTCGTCTTGTCTTCACGGAACACCACTTCCTTATCGGCGGTGGCGATCTCGACGTGCTCATCCTTAATCCGGTCCAGCATCTGCTGTCCCCGAGCAAGCTTCAGGTTGAAGTCGCTGAATTCAGCGAGCGCTTTCGCGGCGTTCGATTTCTTGGCGGCTGCCATAGAGTTCCTCTCAGGAATGAATTGGGCGGGAGGCTTTTGGGGCAGTTGCACGAGGCGGGCGGGTGGGCGCAGCCGTCGCAGGTGCTTGCTGCATGAAGCCGATTTGCCGCTGGAGCAGCCGAACCTGCCGCCGCAATTCCGTCACCGTGCGCTGAATCTCGTCGACTTCGGTTCTTGTCGGGACGTGATAGGCGTCACACCAGGATTCGGCGATAGCACGTTCTTTTAACCGATAGTCGGATGCCGCACGCAACATCCGCGTTTGGGCTTCTACGAATTCCTCGGAGCGATGTGCCTCAATCAACGTCTCATTGGCCACTTTCAACCATCGGTCGGTCATTCCGCGCCAAGTTGTCGGCACCTCTCCCTTGCCCGTCGACATTGTTTCCATGAAACGCTCAAGCGCCTTGTTCCAGGCGCGCTGGACGATTGCCTGATACGCCAACACGGCCTTGTCACGTGCATTTGCCATTTGCTGCAGTTCGGCCACCTTCCTGTCCAAGTCCCAAAGCGTCGCGTATTTGGGTCCTTCGATAACCTGCTGCAGACCAACGTCAAACGCTCCTGCGCCGCGACCGCTCCATCGCGCGGGAGAGAACATTTCCCGGACCGCCCCTGATGTCCACGCGTCGGGGCCCGCGCCGTCCTTGACAAACGCGGCCCATTTCTCAATGGACTCCTTCCAGGTTTCCTGCAAGTCGGCGAACTGTTCCTGCATCGGTGGCTTGACATCGTCCGGTTTGATGTCCGATGTGGCCCGTGAGAAAAAGGGACCCATTGACCTCAGGAAAGCTTGCTGCATCGCCACCCATCCGTCCGCCCAGTTGGAGTTATCGTGGCTCATTCGAACACCACCACTTGGCGGATTGCCTTTCCTTCGTGCAACAAGTCAAACCCTTGATTGATCTCCTCCAGCTTCAATCGACCCGTGAGGAGTTTGTCCACCGGCAAACGACCTTGCTTATAGAGGTCGATGAAGCGCGGGATGTCGCGTGACGGTACGCAGGTTCCGATATAGCTGCCCTTCACCGTACGTTCCTCCGCGACGAGACTCACTGCGGGGAGCGGCCAGCGAGCAGTCGAGGGCGGCAAACCAGCGGTGACAGTTGATCCGCCGCGCCGCGTGATGCTGTATGCGAGGTCTAGCGCCCGTATAGATCCGGCGAACTCGAACGCGAACTCGACGCCGCCTGAACTCAGCTTGCGGATTTGTTCTAGCGCATCCTCACGACCAGCATTTACCGTGTGCGTCGCACCGAGACTCTTGGCTTGTTCCAGCTTGTCGTCCGACAGATCGACCGCGATGATTTGCCGTGCGCCAGCAGCGTGCGCGCCAATGAGAGCTGCCAAGCCAACGCCACCCAGACCGATGACCGCCACCGACGCGCCGGCCCGAACCTGCGCCGTATTAACCACGGCGCCCACGCCCGTGAGTACTGCGCATCCGAATAACGCCGCTTCGTCGAGCGGTACGGTGGGATCTATCTTGATGACGGAGCGGCGGGACACCGTCGCATATTCCGCAAAAACTGAACATCCAAGGTGATGATTGACGACCTCACCGCCACGGGTGAGACGACGCTCGCCCGAGAGCAAAGTACCCGCTCCATTAGCCGCAGCGCCCGGCTCACACAGGGCCGGCCTGCCCTCGGCGCAAGGCGCGCAGTGTCCGCAGCTCGGAACAAACACAACAACGACGTGGTCGCCCACCTGAAGGTCTGTGACGCCAGCCCCGAGTTCCTGCACGACGCCAGCAGCTTCGTGACCGAGCGCCATCGGCATCGGCCTTGGCCGATCACCGTTGATAACCGACAAATCAGAGTGGCAGAGACCCGCTGCCGCTATCTTGATCAGCACTTCATCGGGTCCCGGCGGCGCCAAGTCGATCTCTTCAATTTGCAGCGGACGAGAATCGGCGTATGGCGAGGTCGCGCCCATTGCCTGGAGGACAGCAGCTCTGATCTTCATTGCGACACCTCCATCACCCGATTCTTGAGTTCATCGACGAGCACACGGCTGTTTTCCGAATAGTCGACCGGTACGACGACAAGCTGTACCCCACCTTCCTCGAACG
Organism: Caballeronia sp. 11_S32; assembly: GCF_056930355.1. NCBI lineage: Bacteria > Pseudomonadati > Pseudomonadota > Betaproteobacteria > Burkholderiales > Burkholderiaceae > Caballeronia > Caballeronia sp. 11_S32. The sequence continues at coordinate 201,691 of NZ_JBXOWH010000004.1, read as the reverse complement.
CTGCTTCCAGCGTCGGAACCAACCCTTCCGCTGACTCGACTCGCCGTCCTTTGGCGCCGTATGCCTCCGCGTATTTCACGAAGTCAGGGTTGCCGAAATTCAGTCCCCAGTCGGCGAAATCGTCGACCGCTTGCTTCCAGCGGATCATCCCGTAGGCGTCGTCCTGGATGATCAATACGACGAGATTGAGCTTCATGCGAACGGCGGTTTCGAGTTCCTGCGAGTTCATCATGAACCCGCCATCTCCACATACCGCCATTACGCGGCGTTTGGGGTGAAGAATCGAGGCCATCATTGCCGATGGCAGTCCGGCGCCCATCGTGGCGAGGGCATTGTCGAGCAGGAGCGTGTTGGCATTACGCGTGCGGTAGCACCGTGCGAACCAGATCTTGTACATGCCGTTGTCAAGCGCCACAATGCCATCCGCTGGCATGACCTGACGCACATCATGGACAATGCGTTGAGGCGTCAACGGAAAGCGCGACTCGGTGGCTCTATCCATGGTGCGCTTGAGAATGCCTTCCCGCAAAGAGGCCAATGTGCCTGCGTTCGGAAGTTGACCTTCAACGAGGTCAGCAAGACGCGTCAGGCTCAAGCCCAAGTCACCAACTACCTGCGCGTTGGGGAAGAAGACCTGTTCAACATTGGCCGGCGTGTAACCGACGTGGATAACCTTAGGGCCCTTGGGTCCCATGATAAACGGCGGCTTTTCGACGGTATCGTGGCCAATCGAAAGAATAACGTCGGCGCGGTCGATTGCCTCGTGCAAATAGTCGCGCTCGCTCAGAGCAGCGGTGCCCATCCACAATTGGGTGGCTTCATCGTTGCCGATGGCCGAGACCGTGCCCTTTCCCATTTGAGTATTGAAAAATGGGATTTTGGTACGCCGAATGAAGTCCGTCAGCTGACCCACCAGTCTCGGACGATTGCTGGCTGCCCCGAACATGACTAGCGGTCGCTCCGCGCTTTTCAACATCGCCGCAGCACGCTCAATCGCGGCGAACTGAGCAACCGGCAACTCAACCGGGTGCAACGGGATTGCCGTTAACTCGTCACTCACTTCTTCGCCCGCAACATCCTCAGGCAACTCGAGATGCACAGGGCCTGGCCGCTCGTCCTGCGCAAGACGAAAGGCTTCGCGGACTACGGTGGGAATGCTGACACCACTGATGATCTGACGCGATGCCTTAGTGAGAGGCTTCATCGTGGCGACGATATCGACGATTTGGAAGCGGGCTTGACGTGCCGTCTTGATCGGCTTCTGCCCCGTGATCAAAATCATCGGCATGGCGCCCAGGTGAGCGTAGGCCGCACCCGTCACCAGATTTAATGCGCCGGGTCCGAGCGTTGCCATACAGACGCCGGGCTTCCCGGTGAGTCGCCCGTGAGTTGCAGCCATGAAGGCTGCCGTCTGTTCATGGCGCGTCAAGACGAGTTCGATGCTCGAACGACGCAGGGATTCGACGACATCGAGGTTCTCCTCGCCTGGCACGGCGAAGATGCGATCAACACCCTCGTTTTCGAGGGCTTTCACAAAAAGATCAGATGCTTTCACGGAGGAACTCCTATTCTCTATACTTCGCAATGGTGTTGGTCTGCGCGTCAATTTCACTTGCCGCCCGAGGCTGCTTCCGGCAGGTCAATCTCGTCGGACGCAATCTAGAATTTGTGACGAATACCTACGCGCACCGCTACCTGTTTGTCAGTGGTCGATGGGGTCAGTCCGGTGATCTGTGCCACGGCGGGCTGTCCGACTGAATCGGTACCGCTTGCCTTCTCGAAAACGGCAACGGTGTAGACATCCGTGCGCTTAGAGAGGAAATAATCGAGTCCAGCGCTGATCAGGTGGTACGTCGCTCCGTCTCTTCCACCTGCCCCACCGCCGCGCGTGTAGTCATAGGCGGTACCGACCAGCAACGCTGGGGTGAGCTGATACTTCGCATTGATTTCAGCGTTGTTGAAGCTCGCGGTACCTTGATAGCGAAGCGGATTCGGACCCGATGGCGAACCCAGGTCTTCAAAGCGCGTATTCGAATACGCAAGATTAATGTTTAGCGCACCGAGCGCGACTCCAGTGCCAACGCCGATGATCTCCATCTGATTTGCCGACGCGTACCCCGCGAATACCGGGTTGCTTTGGGGAGCCGTGGGAGAGCCGAAGCTGCCCAGATTGTTCGAGGTCGCCGGCCCCGCGTTCGGATTGGCGCCGAAAAATGACGTGTTGGGATTTCGAATGTTCAGGTACCCAGTACCGACAGAGAACGGGCCGTATGTGTAGCCTGCACCGGCACCCCATATCCAATTGCTGGAAAACGAACCGGGCGTGCCACCGAGGTTCATCAAAGCTTCGAAGGTGAAGCCACTGTAGGTAGGGCTCTTGTATTTGATCGAATTGTTGATTCGGCGGCTGTTCAGCGCGTTATCCAGATCGCTCGGATGCGAGGCCATATATCCGCCCCACTGCGGTGCGGCGAGGAAGGGACCGAAGAAGTCCACCACCGGGTCGTACTGGCGGCCGAGGGTGACGGTACCATATGGGCTCGAGAGGCCGACGAATGCCTGCCGCCCAAACTCAGCCCCACCTTGGTTCAGAGCGCCGTTGTTACTGAAGAAACCGTTTTCCAATACGAAGAGGGCTTTCAAGCCGCCACCAAGATCTTCCGTCCCCTTCAAACCCCAGCGGCTGCCTTGCAAACCAGCTGATCCGCCTTCGATCATCGCAAACTGGTGACCACCGGTAAAACCTGTTGCCGTGCGCGCCGTTTGTACATTATTCGTATAGTTCAGGCCACTGTCGATGATTCCGTACAGCGTGACATTGCTCTGCGCGTAGGCGCACTGCCCGATAGCCGTAAGTACTACCGATGATATAAGTTTCTTTTTCATTTCGTGAGAATCTCCAGGTTCCGTGTATTTTCGCGCTTTGGGCACCCAAAGTCGCTCGTTATGGCCGGTTCATGTCGTGAACCCGCCTGCTATCGTCTTAGGTGTGCTGCGGCGTACCACCCGATGCATCGGCGGGCAACTTGTGCTCTTGAATTCGGATGAAGAAAGTCATCAGGAAGGAAATAACGAGCAGCGCTGACAGGAACAAAAGACCAGCAGTCGCGCTCTTTCCGTCACCTTTGATGTAGCCAATCGCGAACGGACCAACGAACCCGCCCAGATTACCAATCGAATTGATTACGGCAATCGAAACCGCCGCGCTCGAACGACTCAGGAACAGAGTAGGAAGTGCCCAAAACGGCGACTTGAACGCATAGAGTCCGCCAAGGCTCAGACTGATCATTGCGATCGACACATACGGGTTGGTCGTCATCCCTGCACCCAGCAACGCCAGCGCGGCAACCGCAAGGGGAATCGCGGAATGGAGTCGGCGCTCGCTTCGGCGATCTGAACTCCGCGACCATGCGATCATCATGAGTGTCGCGAAGATGTAGGGAATCATTGCGATAAGACCAACCTGAGTATGGCTCAGCGATGCCGAAAATCCCTTGATAATTTGTGGCATCCAATATCCAACCCCAAGGCTGCCGCACTGGTAGACAAAATAGATGAACGAAAGGTAGAGCACTTTGGGGTTCGTGATCGTCTTGAGCGAACCGATGTGCTTGACGTTGGGACGCACCTTCTTGTCGTTCTCGAGCTCGGCCAGCAACCAATCGCGCTCTTCTGGTTTAAGCCACTTCGCGTCGGCCGGGCGATCGGTGAGATAAACGAAGCAAAGAATGCCGCCGACAAGCGCCGGTGCGCCTTCGAGGACCAACATCCAGCGCCAACCGCTCCATTGGAACCAGTGGACGTTGTCCATGATCCAGGTGCTCAATGGCGCACCGATGATGTAAGACACCGGAATCGCTGCAGTAAAGAGAGCTACTGTGGTGGCCAATTCCTTTGCACGGAACCAGTAAGTCAAGTACACAATGATGCCGGGAAAGAAGCCTGCTTCCGCGACGCCAAGAAGGAATCGCAACACATAAAGTTGGGTGGCGTTCTGAACAAAGGCCGAGACTACGGCAACTGCGCCCCAAGTCAGGAGAATTCTCGCGATCCAGACCCGCGCTCCAAACTTATTCAGCATCACGTTGCTGGGTACTTCAAACAGGAAATATCCAATGAAGAAAATCCCTGATACGAAACCGAAGGCCTCGCTGCTGAGCGCGAGTTCCTTGTTCATTTGAAGCGCCGCATAGCCGATGTTTGCGCGGTCGAGGTAGGAGATGATGTAAAGAATGAACACAAAGGGAATGATTCGCCAGGTGACTTTCCTGACCATTGCCTTTTCGTCGATTGGCTGTGATGTTTGCATATCATTTCATCAGCGGTGACCCGCTCGATGTCCATGAAGGGTCAAAATGTGCGGGCCTACGCTTGATTGTGAGAGAACACCATGCATACAGGACTTCCTGAATGGACTGAGAAGCCTGTAGGGCTCAGGCGACCCGACGACGGATCCACGGCGAAAGCTACGATGGTGTCGCTGTCCTCGTTCAACGCGTACATGAAGCGGCCGTCAGGGCTGGCGGTCATGAATCGGGGCGTTTTACCTTGCGACGCCTTAGCTTCAACGAAGTTAAGTCGACCGGACTTCTGATCGATCTTGAAAACGGCGATGCTGTCGCAGCCACGATTAGAGGCATACACAAAACGACCCGTGCGATCGACTTCAATCTCGGAGGCGCGGCTGTTTCCGGTGAAGGTATCGGGAAGGGTCGAAAGGATCTGAAGCGGCTTCAGCGCGCCGTTGCTCGGCGAGTATTGGTAAGTTGCTACGGTTGAATCGAGCTCGTTGACGCAGTAGGCGAAGCTCTCGTTGGGGTGAAAGGCAATGTGGCGAGGCCCCGAAGTCTCACGGCTGACAACGAACGCCGGATCGGCCGCCGTGAGATGACCGTCACTGAATTTGAACGTGAATATCCGGTCAAGTCCCTTGTCGGGCACGATTACGAACTGACCGGTCGGATCAAACGGATTGAAGTGCGGTTTCGCTTGCTTTTGCTCAGTTCGATGGGGGCCGATAGGACCTTCAAGCGTGACAAGCTGAGTCAGTTCCTTCAGCGAGCCGTCGTCCGCAATAGGCAGAACCGCAAGGCTCGACCCTATGTGGTTTGAGACAACGATGTAGCGCCCGCTCGGATCGATAGCCAAGTGAACCGGATTCTTTCCCTGGGTGCTCTGCTTGTTGATGAATGTGAGCTTTCCCGTGCTTTTGTCCACCGCGAACGCGCTGATGTCGCTCAGATCGCCGTGCACGGTATACAGACGCTCGCCGTTTTGGCTCAGCGCGAGGAAAGACGGGTTCACCAAATCCTTGACGAGCTCTACCAACTCCAGAGAGCCAGTGTTCGAATCGACCTTGAAGACACTGATGCCATCGCCTCGGGCGTTTCGTTCACGAGTCGTACGACAGCCGACGTAGGCAAACATATTCTGTCCTTTCTGCTTCCTGTGAATGGCGGCTCCGCTGTCTGCAGCGAAAGCCGACGGTAGCGTCATCTCGAAAAGTCCAACTGCACCCAACGAGAGAGCGGCTTGCAGCAGACGCCGCCGAGGGCCCACTGCCAACTTGACGACATCTTCGAATTCTTCTTCTCTCACGCGCTGTCTCCTTTGTATGGCGCTCGGATTGATTGCACTTTCACACAATAAAGTGCAAATGAAAACTCATGGAAACTACCTACTGCGCCTATAAAGTGGGGCCGCAACGCTGGGATCGCTTGTAGCGCAACGCGATGAACGTGAACCTTGCTTTTTGCTGGGGTTTTCACTACATTGCATTTTTACGCGTATACGTGCAAAGATGCGTTCCATGGAAAACACCTACACCCCCTCCGCCGCGACGTTGACCGCTAACGGGTCCGACTATCGCTTTGTCGACCTGCCGAACATGTTCGGCGCGACGCTTGAGCGCTTGCCAGTTGTGATGCGCTTGTTACTAGAAAATGTTCTGCGAAATACCGAGGGCGACGAGCGTCGCCGGGCGGCGGAAGGGATTCTTCAGTGGATTGAGCGTGGCACGAGCGAAGTTGAGATCGCCTTCCAGCCAAATCGTGTCCTGATGCACGACACGACTAGCACGCCTGCGCTGGTCGATATCGCCGCAATGCGTGATGCGCTTGCGGAGACGGGCGCGGATCCCACAGCGCTTAACCCGGTGCTTCCGGTTGACTCTTCTGTCGACCACTCGCTTGCGGTCGAATACTTCGCCCGCCCCGATGCCGCGCCGTTGAACTTGCAGCTTGAGCTTCGCCGAAATAACGAGCGATATAGCTTCTTGCGTTGGGCATCGAAGGCGCTGCGAGGAGTGCGCATTCATCCGCCCGGTACGGGCATCATGCACACCATCAATCTGGAACAGCTCGCGACGGTAGTCTCCGTCCAGGAGCGAGAGGGTGAGCACTGGGCAGTGCCTGACACCTTGATTGGCACGGACAGCCACACGCCGATGATCAACGGTATCGGTGTGCTTGGTTGGGGCGTAGGCGGGCTCGAAGCGCAAACGGTAATGTTCGGCATGCCGGTGATGCAACGAATTCCGGATGTCATCGGTGTACGGCTCATAGGCGCCCTGAACCCCGGCACGTTAGCTACCGACTTGGCTCTTACGGTGACCCAGCGGTTGCGAGAGATCGGCGTCTCGGGCGAATTCGTTGAATATTTCGGTCCCGGCGTCTCGACGTTGACGGCAGGTGATCGGTCCGTCGTGGCAAACATGGCGCCGGAGTACGGCGCATCGACCGGATTCTTTCCCGTCGACGACCACACATTGGATTACCTGCGTACGACCAATCGGACTGCCGAATCCATCGCGCTGGTCGAGGCCTTCTCCAAGCGGGCGGGATTATGGTTCGACCCAGCAGCGAACCCTGTGTATACCCGTACCATCGAAATCGATCTCGGCACGATTGGCATGCACATCGCAGGACCACGCCGTCCACAGGATCTGCTTGCCTACTCGCAAACGGCGGCCGCACTGCAACAGTTCGCATTCGAGCCGGCGATTGAATCAAGTCAGATGCCCAAGCACCCTATCGCGATTGCGGCGATTACAAGTTGCACCAATACTTCTGACCCGGCCCTTTTAATTACCGCTGGGTTGCTGGCTCGAAAGGCTCGCGAGCGCGGGCTGAAAGTGCCCGAGTGGATTAAGACATCGCTCGGCCCCGGCTCGCCGGCTGCCGCTGCGTATCTTGAACGCGCTAATCTCATCGATGACCTGTCTGCTGTCGGCTTCGACATTGTTGGTTACGGGTGTACGACTTGTATCGGCAATTCTGGACCCTTGACCGATTCCATTCGTGCAGGGCTTGCCAACAAGTCGGTTTATCCGGTTGCCATGCTTTCCGGTAACCGGAATTTTCCGGGTCGTATTCATCCCGACTTGGACCTGGGCTTCATCATGTCGCCGCCGCTCGTGATTGCGTTCGCGCTCGCTGGTGATGCGGAGGTAGACTTGAGTCGTGACGCGCTTCAAACGGGGTCAGATGGAACGCCTGTGTATCTCAAAGATATCTGGCCCTCGCGTGAGGAAGTTGCAACGCTTGTAGCGCAGGCTGCGGAACCTGCCGATTATTCGCGAGCATTCGCCATCGCGAGCGAAAACCCGCTGTGGCACGGCCTGCAGTCCCCAGAAACCGCACGATTCCCGTGGGATTCAAAATCGACCGCGTTGCGTCGCCCGCCTTTCGCGTCCGTGACCCAAGGCAGTCAGTTGGGACAATACAGCGCATACCCGTTGCTCGTGTTGGGCGATGACATAACGACTGACCATATTTCACCGGCAAGCGCCATCCCGAAGGACAGCTATGTCGCAGATTTTCTCGTCGAACGGGGCGACAGCCGCGACGATCTAAACGTATTCGCTTCCCGGCGCGGAAACTGGGAAGTCATGGTCCGCGCAGCATTCTTCAATAAGACACTCGTCAATCTCTTGAAACCCGACGCGCCTGTTGCACATACGATTCACGTCCCAAGCGGCGATGTGCTGCCGATATTCGAGGCCGCGAAACGCTATAAGGACGAGGGCAACTCGGTCGTGCTGCTCGCAGGAGAGCGATACGGGACTGGATCTTCACGGGACTGGGCAGCTAAGGGTCAGCGGCTTCTCGGTATTCGTGCGGTCCTCGCGGTAAGTTTTGAACGTATCCATCGCTCGAATTTGATTGGCATGGGAATATTGCCAGTGCGGTTGCCCAAGGACGTAAGTCCCGCGACTCTTAACATTCAGCCAGGCGATAGAATTGAGGTTGACGCTCCCGCCGATGCGGTCTCGCCCCGCTGCCAAATTCCGATTCGCATCGTACGGGCCCAAGGGGGCGTTGAGTCACTGACTGCGACTGCCGCAGTAGAGACTCAGCTTGAAACCAGATTGCTCCGCTCAGGTGGGGTGATCCCTCATATTTTGCAGAAAACCATCGCAGCACAGTCGGCCTGAGGCAACAAAGATCGGACGGTGCGAATGCGACAAGAGTGATGAACCTCATGAACTCTGAGAATTCGATAGCGACCCAAATTGTCGAGCTCATCCAGAACGAGCAAATGGAGGTCGGTAGTCACCTGCCCGCCCAAATGTTGGCTGATCGCCTCCGGGTGTCTCGTTCGCCGGTCAACGAAGCACTGTCTTTCTTGCATGAGAAAGGCATGCTGCGGCGCGAGCGAAATCGTGGGTTCTTCCTTGCTCGACCAGTCGATGAGAGACTTTCCGATGTCGTTGAGCAGCTTGGGCTACAAGAGTCCGACATTGTTACGAGCGTATACTTCCGGATCGCGGACGACCGTCTCAAGGGCTTGATACCCGACGAGTTCTCCGAGCAGATGATTCGAACGCGGTACGGACTGACCAACACTCAGCTCGTTGCGGTGCTGACCCGAATCAGCCAAGAGGGATGGGCCGAGAGAAAGCCAGGATACGGATGGCAGTTTTCGAGCATGTTGACGACTCCGGATAGCCTTTTACAATCATATCGCCTGAGATACGCGTTGGAGCCGGCAGCCCTCCTTGAGCCCGGCTACCGACTCGAACAAAAGGTGCTTGAGCGTTGTCGCGCTGCGGAAATGCATCTGCTCAACGGCGGCATCGAAACGGACACCGCCGATCAGCTACACGATCGCGGCGTGCGATTTCACGAATCACTGGTCGAGGCATCCGGCAACGCGTTCTTCATCGATACAATCAAAAGAGTAAATCGCGTGCGCCGGCTGCTATCGTATCGCTCGATGCAGCATCGAGAGCGCTACACGGCGCACTGCAAGCAGCACCTGCACATCTTGGATCTACTCGAACGAGAACGTAATGAGGAAGCCTCGATCGCGCTGCGTGAGCATCTCCAGCATACGCTTGATGCCTTGTCGAGGATCAGCGACATCCTAAACTCCGAACGCTCTCCAAGCGTCAAAAGTTCTTCAGTGGGCCAATGAACATCAACCCTTCAATCGTTGCGGCCATTGCGCCTGCCGGCAAGGTGCGCGCATCGATTAACTTAGGCAATCCAATTCTTGCCAACCGTAACGCCGTTACAGGCGAGCCGTTTGGCGTCTCTGTTGATCTCGCGCGCGCGTTCGCGAAGCGCCTTGGAGTAGAGTTGGAACTAGTCGTCTTCGACGCTGCGGGCAAGTCCGTGCAGGCCGTGAGCGAAGAGCGCGCGGACTTCGGTTTCTTCGCAATCGATCCGTTGCGCGGTGAAACGATCGCATTTACTGAGCCGTATGTGCTCATCGAAGGCTTCTACCTCGTGCGCGAAGATTCGTCGATCAGGACGAACTCAGACGTCGACAACGCAAATAACCGCGTCGCGGTCGGCAAAGGCAGCGCATACGACCTCTTCCTAACGCGCGAGTTGAAGACGGCGCAGATTGTACGCGCGCCGACATCGCCAGCCGTGGTGCGAACGTTCATCAACGAAAATCTCGAAGTCGCGGCAGGAGTTAAGCAGCAGCTCGAAGCCGACGCTCGCGAAATCCCGGGCCTGCGCCTCCTCGACGAACGCTTCATGGTCATCCGGCAAGCAATGGGTCTGCCGAAGAGTCGCGGCCCGGCCGCCGCGCATGTTCTCGCTGCCTTCGTCGAAGAAGTGAAAGCGTCGGGATTCGTTGAGGATGCACTCGCCCGACATTGCGTCGCCGGCGCATCCGTGGCACCTATGGCTTGAGTTCCATCTGTGTCATACAGCAGTCGCCGCATCCAGAACACAATGTTTCATGAGTCCGCGCTCCCCGGAACTGGTGCTCGGTTTGACTGCGACTCGCGGAGCGTGCTTGTTGATTACACCGTATTCCAGGCCACTGTTGAAGTGAATCCCTGACCGCCAGCCGGGTTCGGTGGATTCGTGCAACGAGGCGTCTGGCCGAAGAGTTGTCCGCCGCTCCTTGAACTCGTGAACGAGTTCTCGAGCGCTCAGGCTTTAACGGTCCTGCGATGTCGGTCGATTAGCGCCTCGCCAATTTTCGTCACAATTCCCACAACGAGCGCGTTGCCCATAAGGAACGCTCGCATGGAATCTGAGACTCCAGGATGCGCAGTAAAGCCTCTCGGAAAACCATTCAACTGCTCCAATTCCTCAGGAAGGAGTCGACGAAGGCGACCGTTCGAAGAGGCGATGACATGTTTCGTTCGAGTTGGTGCCGCGCCACCCTCGGAGGTAATAATCGTTCTGGATGGAGCATCAAGCCGGTCAGGAAACGCCATTGCCCCTTCTGAATATTGATACGCAAAACCGTTTTTCACACGCGGCACCTTTTTCCCCCCCTTCGCGAGCTTCCATCGTTCTTCAGAGTCGCTTTCCACGAAGAATGCCTTGGGAACACCAACGGTCTCGCGTGTAACGTCTCCCAGTGTCATCGGCGCAAGTTGTCCGGTGAAGGAGCGGTAATCGTCAATTTCAACCGCCTTCGACTTTGCGGTCCATACCTGCCCTCCAAGCATTAAACCACTGTTTGAGAAGCGCGACGCGCCATTCGAAAGCGGTCTGTAGTTGACCTGTGCCGCGAGCGGCTCCTCCGCAATGGAAAGTGCTGGAGAGGAGCCGTCCAGCGGCTGGACAAGCTCACAAGGAAGCGCTCTCGGCAGTACGCCTTCACGGTGCCACGCGAGTCCGTCAGTCTCAAGAGAGCGCCTCATCGACTGATAAACCGGGGTTGATTCATGGTACCCAACGATGAACACGCGCTTTCTCTTCTGCGGGAACCCATAGTCAGCGGCGTTAATCACGCGCCATTCTGCCGCGTATCCAAGTCCTCGAAGCGTGCTCAAAATCGTTGCAAAGTCCGCGCCGCGACATTGCGCCGGCGAGGATAAAATTCTGTCGACGTTTTCAAGGACGACATAGCGGACAGGCCGATTTTCATCCAAACGTTGCTGCAACAGTTGAGCAATCGACCACCAAAGAACTCCTTTCTTGCCGGCGAGTCCCTTTGACTGGTTGAGGGGCTTCGCCACAGAATAATCCTGACAGGGGAATCCGCCCACCAAGACGTCCGGTGCTGCATTGCGCACCGCCTGCCGGCCTGTTTCTGATTCCAGGAAGGCAAAGATGTCCTGGTTCACATGCCCTTCGCTTCCCCAGCGGGCCTCGTACACATTCGAAGCGTGTTGAGGCTTCCTCGCTGGCTCAAACTGATTGCTGAGGGTTACGCGATAGGGGTTGCCATGAACTCGCTCCAAGCCGAGCCTAAAGCCGCCGACGCCTGCAAAGAGTTCGACGACGTTAAGTTGTTCTGCGGTAAGTGAGCTTTCATTCTCTTGTTGTTGCTGGTGCGACACGTTGCTTCCTTCGTGAGGTACAGGAAGCACGTGTTGCGATTGGTTTTAGCCTTTTTGCTGAAAAAGCCGGAAAAATCGAGTCTTAAATATTTGAAAGACGAGACAGTCCCCACAACTTCACTAAGTTTCAATGGCTTAGCGAAATGCAGATTTTTTTCTTACCGCGTATCTTTTCGAAATCCAGCGATGTGGAAAAAGCGAAAGAGGATGCCAACGAGCTAACGGTCAAAGAAAAAGAGATGCGTTTAATCCAGCGCCTCACGCATGAATGGATATTGCCGTTCGCCGTTTCGACCGCTGGAGGCGTGCCTGAGGAGCGTCCCAGCTTGTTATCGGAGGCGCACGGATGCCTCGGGAGGGTCCGGCGCGCCTAGCCGATTCGCGCAACATCCGGCTACAAACGAAGCCTTCCCTTCCAATCATGACGCGAGGCGTTAGTCGCGATTCCTCAGAAAAAGAATGCGAGCGGTCCATCGAAAACACATGACGACCGGTCAGCCAACGCACCTGCGTCACAGTCTTCTGGCCAAGGTCGCGCTCGTGTACAGTTCCGCAAACGCTGCTGCGACTGGGGAAATCTGTAGTCGGTCAGTTCCGAGGGCGACGCGTGTTCTCCTCAATTCTTTATACGCGTCCGATAGCTCCGAGCTTGGCTGTTGACGAGTCCAATCCGTGAACGAATCAACAAGCAACGGGACGATGACGTGAAGAACGGACCGCGTCGAAGAATAAAAACCACCGCCGATGGCTTTTGGCATTCGCTTAAAGAAGAAGTCTCTCGTGAGTTTGCCGTCGCGGATGCTCGAGTGTATCGGGAAGTAGGAACAGGGATACTGTACGAAGCATGTCGCTCGCTCACCAACATACAAAACGGGAATCGCTAGGCGAAAGCGCCCCAGTATCGCCAGCAAATCATCTTCTCTGCACCAAAAGTAAGAGCTAAACGCCAGCATCCGCACAGCGCCGCCGCCCGATTGCTCGGCTGTGAAGGCGTCGAAGCCGTCCCGAACCCACGAAATTTGGCCCGGAAAATCTCTTTCTTGGCTCGAGTCAACTTTAACCACCAAAGCATATCGTTCGGTCGTTCGGGCTCTAAGCTCGTTCGGTAGTTCGGCGGTTGAAACGACATATCCCACCGTTTCGCATGAAGCTTCCTCGCGAATGCGCTGAACCAGCGGCGAGTTCTGCGTCGTCTGCAAAACCGGCAACGAGTCGGATGGTTCAAAAGAAATCGTTCGGCGAAAAAGCATCTCGACAACCAGCGCCGCCAATCGATTCACAGGCTTATTGACCTCCCTTGAAAATCCGGCCTGAACGACATGTCTAACGAGGCTCAAGGCCTCCGACGAGCCGGCCTGACTCAGCAACAAGCCTCGCAATTGCGGGCTCAGCATGTCCCAGAGCCGTTCAACCTCCCGCATCTCATCAATGAATCGGCCGATAAAGTCAAAGAATTGCGAAGCTTCCGCGCGTTGGAGCACGGCAGCAGCGACCAACGGAAGGTCGCACTCCACCCAATGTCCGACGGCTTCAGAATAGACCTTCATCCAATAGTCGTCGCACTGCCCGGTATCTGCGCGGAGCAGAAGGTTGCGAGCATGTGCTACAGCAACTTGTAGCGGCTCGGTCTCGTAGCTTGAATCTTCGACAGATGAGGTGGATATGACCGTGCCCACCACAATTGAAGTGCACGGCTTCCCAGCCTCTTGGGGCAGCTCCGCGTCTGCTCGACGTAGTTCGTCAAAGCAGCGCCAGAACCATTCAGAGCGCTCGCGTGCAGCACTCAGGACGCGCTCCAGAAAACTGGCAACTTCAGGATGCTCTTGCCGTAGTGCACTGCGGCTCAAGGCCTCTGCGACGTCATCGAGCGAGATATGCCCCCAGTTGTTGCCATCGCAATTCGTTTCCGCCTCGAATTGCAGCAGCCGCTCCATCTCAACGTCTGTGGCCTCGTCTCGAATCCAGCGGTAATGCTCTAATACCGTAATGAATTCACTTACTCGTCCGCCAGATTGAAGTTCAGCGAATACTTCCGGCTCACATTTTTGAATCATCCAGAGCAGGACCTCAGGCGCTGTCGGAACGATTCCATACGCTATCCCCTGGTCCAATTGCTGAAGGAGCTCGATGGTGTAAAGAAATACCTGTTCGAAATGGGTTGATAATTGCGTGGAAGGTGTGAAGCGAACGAGCTGAGGTGTCGACATGAGTAATCCTTTTTGAAGTTCTAGGTCCTCATGTAGACAATGTTTTTATCGCCCTCGCGTTCAGCTACCTCTCACTCCGTTTAGGCGGAAAATCTCTCTTGAGCTGCTGTCGCCTGGCGTTTCAGCGCTCCATGGAAAGCGGTGGCGACAAGTCTCCCGTTGCGCTCGCGTTATTGCTGCCCGGAGGAAGCGGAACTTCAGGAGCGCAACCCCGGCGAAGTTCTTAAAAATTCCAATCAGGATGGCCCGTCAGGTGCTCACCCACGACAACGCTATGTCTCAAGGTTTTGACTTTTGCTGCCGATAACCAAGCTCGACGAACACAGCCAATGGTGCTAGAGGGTGTACATGACTGAAATAAGAGGAGCCGAAGCGCATCGAAGCGAGTATGAGGTCAGAGTAGACACATGGACGCGCGCTTTCGTCGCTGCAGTCGTCGACTTGACGCACCAACAAATTGAGCGAGACGGCGAAGTCCCGTTTTATCTGCATGTGGGTAAAGCAAGGTCAGTCGAAAATTTTGCTCCCGAGTTGGGGAAGGTATCGGAGGCTGAGGCTACCGCTCGCATCGTCGCGAGGGCGAGGGAAGTAAACGCCGACTTCGTTTTCCTCGTGAGCGAGTACTGGATGATCTGTCCCGATACTCTCGCCGAAGGCGCTGCTCTCCGCAAGAAGTATGGCGCTGTCAAAAACATGCCGGGAAGTCAGAGAATTGTCCGGTTCCAACTCGAAACTCGAGCGGGTCTTTTCGTCGGCGAAGCAAATCGTATTCGCGTTTTCGAAGGCGTCGAGTGCTACTCGTTCCGTGAGGTCGGCTTCGAATACAGACCCGAAGCTGTAGGTGTGTTCACGAATCTTCTGTCGGGCTGAGGCCCGAATTCATGACGCCAAGAAGCCGACGCTTGCGATATGTGCGCGTTTTGGGAACAGCTTCTAACTTACATACGTCGCGAAGGCTAATTCGATATCGATCGAAGTTGCATCGTGGTGACATACGCCCACGGATCAGACCTTGCGCCTCGCTTGCGTCCTTCGCCGCTCATTTGTGGGGGCTTCCAAGCCCATTGCGGACCCCCACATCGAGTCATCGTTAAATCAGCGTAGTCCTCATTCTGCGCCGGGTTCCCCTGGCTTTCCCGCTTTCGACCTGGTTGGTCACGCGTGAACCAGCGAAATAAAGCCAGTAGGCACCGCGACCTATCTATCACCGGTTGTGACTCGTCGCTTCTTGTAGCTCACGGACACCGGCGTATCAGGCTTGGTAGGCGGCACGTACAGAGGTTCATCAGGTGCCGATTCCTGCGTCGCCGCAAAGAAGGCATCGTTGAGAACTTCCTGAAGCATCTCCTCCGATTCCGCACCGACAACTGGACCGGCAGTCTGGTCGTCGAGCCGGCCGTGGTCGCGAGAAATTGCGGTTTGATTACCGCCCTGTCGGTCGGCAGCTAAGACAGGTTCTGCTGGCCTCGCTGCAAGGTCCTGCGGCGTGCCGGTAAGGGCCCACAGCGCCACAAGCTCTTGTGCTCGGACATGCGAACATGTGACGACGCCTCGAACGGCTTCCAACTGCAACGCGCGTCGAGCTGTGACAGTCTCCTGGTCAACATGCTGGTCATCTGCCAACATGTGCGGAGTGATATTGAGAGAATTTGCTTCGCCTGCAGCCAATCGCGCAGCCGTGGCGATCAGGTCTCGCGAGTTTTCGAATCCGCATCCGAATGCCACCGCTTCGAGCGCTTGGTTCATGCGCAACGCGTTCCTACCGCCGGCGAGTTGCTGCAGAAGCTCAGCTTTCTCCTGCGCGACCTCCGAAGAAATCAGATAGCGCGCTATTGCCTTGTCTTCCATACCGCTATGCCCCTCCTCAATACCCTTCGGCTCGACGTTTCCTGCGCTCTCGGCAGCCCACCATAACGTAGACCGTCACAAATGCTCGAAAATCGAGCCATGTCGCCCGTAGCGCGCCTACCTTACACGCGTTGTATCGCAGCTTCAAGACCAACAGAGAACGTGACAGCAAAGTCTGGGGACCGGTGGCCACCAGCCGCGCAAACTCCTTCGCGTCAAATCACTCGGCAGCGGGGACGTGCGATGAGCAGCGTAAAGACACAAGAGATCGGCATTCGTTCGCTTCGGTACCACGTCCCGGATAGCCGCTGTGCCAATCGGACTTATGCCGCAGAAGTAACGGTGTTCGCCTCGTTCGCGCTCGCTGGAGGCACCGTTGCAGAGTCTGAGGCAATTTCTGCTGTCGAACTGCGCCCTGTCTTGTTCGATGCGACGTTCTTGGCGGCAACTTTCTTGCCCATAGCCTTTTTAGCGGAGGTTTTTCTTCACGTTAGCATGTGCGGACACGGCGCTGTCAATCAAAAATCTCGTCCGGTCTTTGGCACCAGCGAGCCACGCAGGAGCTCTTCCGCGTCCGCTCCATTCAGCTCCGGACTTCGGGTCGCGATAGAGAGGAGGTTGTGGACCGCGAACATAATTTCCGGACTTCGCGGTCTTCATGAAGGTAGTTGCTGCCCTAGTCGAGCTGCCATCGATCAAAAATTTGTCGCGGTTCTTTGCACCCGCGATCCACCCAGGCGCCCTTCCATGTCCACTCCAAGTTGCGCCGGACTTCGGGTCTTGATATTTCGCGCCCGAAGCTCCCTTGACCAAAGCTGTTTTCGTCGCCGTCCTGCCGCCGCGCTTTTTGCCTACAGAAACCGCGCCAAGATCATCCACCGTTATTCCGTGCTCTGCCATCAGAGCATGAATCTCGGCAATGACGCTCGCGGACTTCTTCTTGGTGATTCCCTCCGCTTGCGCTTGCAGTTTGGCAATCTTCGATTGAATTGATTGCAGCGTAGCCATGACTATCCCCCTTTCGTGGTTGCGATCGACCCAATATGCCATATGAGCAGTAGCCGATGCATGTTTAGCGTCCAAAGTAAACGTCATAACGATATGTAAAGAGTTCGAAAGAAGGCCGTATGAGACAGCAGTAGCGAAGTCTCTGGAAACGCTAGGATCGACCTAGTTCATTTGCTGCTACCAGCTTGCCTCCCACCAACGGTGCAAGGAGCGTCTTGAAATTCCGTTGCGCGAATCTGCTTCTCGAACGACCTCTACTTCGGTCGTGAACTGAAGGTGCCTGGATAGTTCTGTCACAGGCTCTTTCGGGACGAATGATGTCAAACGCTTCCTCGGAGCAAGCAATCAACGCCTCGTTTCATCACGCGCGAACCGATCCCCTGCTATCTCTCGCGCGGGTAAACGCCTAGCCGCGCCCTGCTCGCCAATTATTGACACCCCTCGCAAATATCATTAAGTTTGTGATAATTGATGGCATATCAATTTCTGCGAGGACTGGAATGAGTGCAAGCAAAGTGTAAAGCCCAATATCAAATTAGTACAACTACCTATGGAGACAAGAAATGAAGGGGAGATATGTCGCAGCCGTTTCGGCTGCTGCAATGATGGCGGTGCAAGCGCATGCCCAGAGCACTGTTACCCTCTATGGCATCATTGATCTCGGCCTGCAGTATGCGAACAGCGCACAAACTTCGCGAGTTGGCGGAGTGCCGCAAGGCGCATCGCAGTTCGCGATGACTGATGCTCACAGCACGGGATTGAGCGGAAGCCGCTGGGGCTTACGAGGGGCGGAGGATCTCGGTGGTGGCGTAAAGGCAATCTTCGCCCTAGAAAATGGTTTCTTCGCAAATACCGGCGTGCTCGCACAAGGGGGGGCAGAATTCGGCCGGCAAGCATGGGTTGGCCTTTCCAGTCCATGGGGGACGGTGACGGCTGGCCGCCAATATGATCCGCTGGTCAACTATGTGCAGCAATTCGCAGCGTCTGGCGCGTTCGCCGGATACATGGGTTCGCATCCCGATGACCTCGATAACCTGACGAACACGAACCGAATCAATAATTCGGTGAAGTTCGAGTCGGCGACGTACGGCGGGTTCAAAACTAGCGCACTTTATAGCTTTGGCGGCGCCGCAGGCAGCGTGACCCAGAACCAAATCTGGGGGCTAGGTGCCGGCTATACCGGGGCAAGTTTCGCAGCGGGAGTGGGATATTTGAATGCGCGGGATCCGAACGTGTCCTTCTACGGGAACACACCGAACAAGGGAACATCGACTGCGAACAATCTCGGCTCGGCCGGGAGTGCCACCTCGCCGGAATCAAATCCCGTTTATGCGGGCTACGCGTCTGCAAAGACCTTGCAGATCATCGGTGGCGGCGCGTCATATACTCTTGGAAGCGCCACCGTCTCGCTCGTCGGGACGAATGTGCGGTTCAATTCAATGGGTTCATCGTCCGGCCCCAACCCATTGGCATACACGGGAGACGCGATTTTCACAAGCGTCGATCTTAACGCTAGGTATTGGTTGACGCCATCGCTTCAATTCGGGGCCGGAATCGACTACACCCACCGAAACTCCGTTAAGGGTGACGAAGGTGCCAAGTACCTTCAGCTCGACCTTGGCGCTGACTACAATCTTTCGAAGCGCACGGACGTCTATGCCCTGACGGTGCTTCAACGTGCAATGGGTCGCGACTCCCTTGGGCAACCGGCTGTCGCATCTATCGCCGGCTTCAGCCCCTCGTCGACGGACAAGCAGGTCGGTGTGCGACTAGGCATCCGTCATAAGTTCTAAAGTAATTTATTGAGTTGTGGACGCGCGCTTGCGCTTTGAAGCGCGCGGCGCAGCCGTGCCAGGCCCGCCGCGCTGGGCAGTCGGCCACTGCTCGAAGCCGTCCAGAAGCAGCCGCAGCCCTTCATCAAAGGCGCGGTCAGCACTAAGCTCCGAAAACGCCCTCCCTACGAGCTTTGCCGCCGGATATCTATCGTCTGAGGCCGCATCGAACTTGCCACGAATGTAGGCCGAATGCTCGGCCGGCGACTGGCGACCAGCGGCGGAAACGCTGGATGACAAGAGATATTGCGCAAGCAGGTGATAGGCGAGAGCCGTCTGGTCTGCCGAAAAACCACCCTGCAGAAAACAAGAGGTAGTGTGATTGAAAAGCGCGAGACCATAGTCGACCTCGCCAGGACCAACAGACTGGAACAGGCGGAATCGATTGTGGGACGCGATGTACAGGCTGACGCCTGGCATGTCGCGCGCGAGCGAATAAGAGATTCGCGCAATTTTCTCCACGTCTGGACGCCAATCTCCGGTTAGCGCGGGCAGCGCTTCCAGTCGTCGGCGGTAATAGCTGTTGAGTACGCCCGAGATGAGGTCGTCTCGGCTGCCCAGATAATAGTGAATCAGTCCAGGAGCCACGCCGAATTCTTTGGCCAGTTGAACCATAGAAACTTGGTCGAGCGGCGTCGTGCGTGCCATTTCGCTCGCACGGTCGATGATCACGTTCCGCGACAGGATCGGCTCCGCGCCGATAGCCGATGCGGACTTCGGCGGACGGCCGCGCCGACGCGGCGGAGCCTCAGCATTCACTTCATTGGTCTTTCGGGATGCGGCCGTCATAGTAGGCAAGCAGTTTCGGGAAAGTACCGACAGTCTACCTACAAAATTTAATTGACACCATCTCAATATATTTCTACCCTACCGCTAACGGATCTCAAATTCAAGGAGACAGCGTGGCTGAAATAGAGAAGGCGGTGGTGACAGCGGGGCTTCGAGGAGCTAACTGGGACCCGGCGCTCATGCATCGCCCCTACAAGGTGGTGCCGTATGCGCTTCAAACGGCAGACGGTCAGAAGACGCTCGGCTTCCTCTTCACTAGGAGCGGAAACGAAACGACCGTTGTATCGATCATGCATCCGCGAGAGATGTCCGTGACGCACTATCTCGTTCCATCGGTGCTTGATGCGGGCTGCGCATGCTGGGTTCAGGGCCCGCGCTCCATTGGCAACGATCTTCGTCTGGAACATGAGGTTGCGCTCCTTGACGTAGCGGCCGGCATGACCCATTTGCGCTCCCTCGACTTCCAGAACATCGTGCTGCTCGGAAACTCTGGCGGCGGGGCCTTGTACGCGTTCTACAACCAGCAGTCCAATCTCCCTTCGGAGAGCCGCATCCGGCGCACGCCGGGTGGTCGGCCAACGGGCTTGACCGAGGCCCTAATGCCTACTGCTGACGGCGTCATTCTCGTGTCGCCCCACCCCGGTCAGGGCGCGATTCTTCTGAACAGCCTAGACCCAAGTGTGGCCGACGAGAACGATCCTATGTCAGTCGACGAGAGCCTCGATCCGTTCAGTGCTGAGAACGGGTACGACATCGAAGCTCGCAAAGGTCGATATAGACAGGAATTCGTCCAGCGGTACAAGGCTGCCCAGTTCGCTCGCGCGGAAAAACTGGACGCGCATGCCCACGAGTTGATTGCCCGCAAGCAGGAGGCGCGCAAGCAAGTGAAAAACGGGAATGCCAGTACGCTTGAGCGCCGGGTAGCCGGATATGCACCAATATTTCAAGTCTGGCGAACCGATGCTGATTTGCGGGCGTGGGATATCTCGATCGATCCTTCTGATCGCAAAGTTGGCTCTCTGTGGGGAAACGACCCTTTCACTTCGAACTGGGGAAGCGTCGCTTTTGGTCGAGTTGTTACACCGGAATCATGGCTCTCAACCTGGTCCGGAATTTCGAGTAATGCTTCGTTCGCGAAATGCGCGTCGTCCATCGAAGTGCCGACGCTGCTCCTCGAATATACAGGGGACCAATGTGCCTATCCGGAAGATTTCGACCGAATCTACGGCGATATCACTGCGAAAGACAAGTCGCGAATTAAGGTTCGCGGCAACCACCATGGTATGGCTTTGACACGCGATGAGCCATCAGGCCGAGAGGTGGCGGGGCAACATATCGGCGCCTGGCTAAACACGTTCTTTGCATCCTGACGGCGCAAATACGTATGAATATGGAGACACAGTTGAACGAGAGCAACTTCAGGCCTAGGGAGCTCCTGCAGGGCGTTCGATACCCCGATGCAGATCGGCTTGCACGCTACATTGAAGATGGTGTACTCGGGGGCCAATCGTTACGTGCGGCGCTGCGCGAGTCATTTCGCGACAACGCGGACCGCAATGCGCTTGTCGGACCCGAGGGTGAATTCACGTACGCGCAGTTGGACGATCTCACGGACCGATTCGGAGCAGCGTTGCTGCAGCGGGGAGCGCGCCCGCTCGATCCGGTAATCCTTCAGTGCGGAAACTGCAACGAGCTTCTGATTGCATTCCTTGGATGTTTGAAGGCTGCACTGATTCCAGTGTGTGCGCTGCAGGCATTCCGCAAGCATGAAATCTCATATCTCGGCAATCTATGCCAAGCAGTCGTGCATGTCGTGCAGGGGGACGACCCAAAGTTCGACGACGTTGCCTTTGCGGAAGAAATGCAGGCTTCCGTCCCGTCGCTGCGTGTCATCGTCCAGGCGAGAGGAACGCAGCGCGGCCAGGGAGCGACGTTGTGGTCGCTGGTGGACAGTATGGACCGCCTAAAAGCGCGCCGCATGCTCGACGTTATTCCGGATGACCCGTTCCAGGTTGCAATCTTTCAGTTGTCGGGAGGCACGACCGGCGTTCCCAAGATCATCCCGCGCTTTCAGAACGACTATCTTCTCAACATGCGTGAAGTCGCAAAGTGGAACGCTTACCAAGCGGACGACGTGCTCTTCATGCCGACGCCGTTCATGCACAACATGAACATGGTCTGCTTCTTCGGGCCGATGATGCTCGTTGGCGCAAGTATCACGGTCTGCCCGGACATCCGGCAAGAAACGCTTTGCGCGGTCATTGAACGTTATAAGCCGACGTGGTTTGGGCTTGCTGGTCCGATCTTGTCGCGCGTCGCCGAGCGGATGCGTCTGGCTTCGGACGCGGAAAAGCAGCGCCGCAAGTTGATCGGCCCCAAGAATGCGCCCCGCCTGCGAGATATGCTCGGTTCCCCTTGCTATCACATCTTTGGCATGACCGAGGGGGTGATTATGTTCGCTCATCCCTCAGACCCACAGTCGGTCTTGGATGAATCCGTCGGGCGTCCCGTCTCGGAACATGACGAAGTAAGGATTGTAGAGCCTGGCACGGATACAGACTTGCCGGATGGAGAAGTTGGCGAAGCGCTGTTTCGAGGACCTTACACGATTCGCGGCTACTACAGATCGGAAAAGGAGGACGTACACCGATTTACTGCCGACGGGTTTTATCGTTCTGGCGACCTGATGATGGCAAAGGTCATTGACGGCAAACGTTACTTCTACTTCCGTGGCAGAACAAAGGATGTCGTGGATCGCGGGGGAGAGAAGATCAACGCCGAAGAACTTGAGAACGTAATCAATACCTGTCCGCGAATCCATGCGTCAGCGATTGTGGGCATGCCAGACCCAGTCTACGGCGAGAAGGTTTGTGCATTCATCGTCCCTAAGCCGGGGCAACTTCCTATTACGCTGCCCGAATTGAGGGAATTTCTTCAGGCTGAAGGGCTTGCGAAATTCAAATGGCCGGAGCGCGTTGAAATCATCTCCGAGTTTCCGGTCACTGCATCGGGCAAGCTGAGCAAGGTCCTCCTTCGCAAACAGGTGATGGAGCGCCTTGACGAAGAACGAACTCAACGAACTGTCACGCAAGGATAAGTCATGAATCTTTCGGAAAAGGCAACCTTCCTTGCCAACCCTGTGCTTCGCGGTGTGCACCACACGGCTCGCCCCACTTGGAAGCTCGAAGATACGGTCCACTTTTATCGCGACTTGTTAGGTCTTCCCCTCGTCCACGCGATTTCGGCGCGTGGCTGGGGGCCTGCGGACCATGCTGACTTCCTGCACTTTTTCTTTGACAGCGGAAATGGCAGCACGATCGCATTCTTCTACTACATCGGCACCGAGCGGCCCGACAAGCTTGTGCCGACCGACCACTATCAGGATCGCGCTACTCACACCGCATGGCTGGTGGCGGACGCCGACGAACTGGCCGACTGGCGCGCGCGAGTCGAGCAAGCCGGCATTCCGCTGCGCTATCAGGTGCGACATGAAGTAATCGAGTCCATCTATTTCAATGACCCGAACGGCTATCCCATCGAGATCACATATCAAACACGTCCATTTGACGAAATGGACAAGGGCGATGCTACGCGGACTATCGTGGCCGCCATCGAGCTCGAACGTGCAAGCCGTGACGGTAAGCCGTTCAAAAGTATCGAACCTGTCTGGCAGCGCAAAGGCGAGCACCTCAATTCCGCTGGGCCGGCGCCCTTCGCTTCTGTTTTTGTTCTGGACGTGCCGGAATTCAGCCCGCTCGTGCAGGCGGCGCACCGTACCGATGGTTACAAGGCGACCCGGGTTAACGACGGCTACATCAGAATCGACGGCGCGCCAAGCATCACGTTCGAACGCAAGGCGCTGGGCTTCAAACCAGCCGTCTGGTATGGCGCTCTGACAGGTGGACTCGTTGGATGCATCGAACAGTTCGACACCGACAAACTGGTCATCAATCCTGCGGTGCAATCATGAAAATTGACATTGTTGGAGGCGGTCCTTCTGGACTTTTCCTCGCTATTTTGCTTGCCTATCAGGCTCCGCACGTCAAGACGCGAGTGATTGAGCAGAACGAGGCCGACGCAACATTTGGCTTCGGCGTCGTGCTCGCCGACACCGGCCTCTCGCGCCTGAACGACGCTGCGCCGGAGGTCTGTGCTGACCTTATGAAAGCAATGAAGTTCAGCACTCAGCAAACCATCGTAAGTCAGGGTACCGCTATTACCGTAAAACGCCCAGGGCAAGGCGGTGGTGCCATTCCCAGGCTGAAGTTGCTCAATATTCTGCAGGACCATGCCGCGCGTCTTAAGATTCCCGTGACGTATTCGTCGCGAATTTGCGATGTTGACTCCTTGGGCGGCGACATCATCGTGGGAGCCGATGGCGTCAACTCTCGAGTGCGTACAAGCGACGAACAAGGATTTGGTACTACTAAACATGAACTGACAAATCATTTTGCTTGGTACGGCGTCGGGAAGGCATTCGAATGCCCTGCTTTGGTCTTCCGTGAATACCAAGGGGGCTACTTCGTGGCGCACTACTACCCCTATTCTGAGACCATGAGTACCTTCGTCGCTGAGTGCGATCATCAGACTTGGATTGATCTCGGTCTGGGACAGATGTCGCTTGACGAACGGCAAGACCTTTTCGAGACCGTCTTCGCTCCAGAACTCGGCGGTTCCAGGTTGATCTCAAACAACTCTGTATGGCGGCAGTTCCCTGTCATCCGCAATGCTAATTGGGCAAGCGGCAACCGCGTTTTAGTTGGTGACGCTCTGGCGAGCGCGCACTTTTCCATCGGATCCGGCACACGTATCGCGATGGAAGATTCGATTGCGCTTGCACAAGCAATTTCCACCGGCGTCGAAGACGTTCAACAAATCCTCGCTAACTATGTGGAACTGCGAAGGGAGTCCAAGGATCGTCTGATTCATGCGTCAGAAGCGTCATATCTCTGGTATGAAAGCATCCGCGAGTGGATGACGACTTTCGCACCGCATCAGTTCGTCTATCAGTTCATGACAAGGACGGGACGTGTAGATGTTGCTCGTCTGCGGGAGCAATATCCCGAGCTCGCTCGAGAACTGGAAGGCGCTGGTGCGATACCCGCGAACGAGGCACTTTTATGATCCGCAGCTACGAATACGTTTTACGGGAAGACTCATTCACTGTGCGCCGTACGGTGCGCTGGGCCGATTGCGACCCTGCTGGAGTGGTCTACACCGGACAGTTCAGCGCGTACGTTTTAAGCGCCGTGGCTTTATTCAAGGACCACATCGCAGAGGCCACCGGCTGCGATGGGAAATCGCTAGGTGAACGCTTCAACGTCGGGTTGCCTTGTCGCGGCATGACGTTCGACTTCACCGGGACACTTTGGCCCAACGACGTCGTCGACATTCGTTGCAGCATTGGCGAGGTCCGTACGCGCACGTTCGACATCTTACTTGAAGCCTCCTCGCCAGACGGACGGAAGATATTCACAGCCAAATTCTCGCCTATCTGCGTGCGCACCGACGCGCGAATTGGGACTGACATTCCGGAATCGATGAGAAGAACTCTCGAACAATTTACGCGCAAGCCGCTTCAACAAACGGAGTTGATATGAATTTCCGCATCGGGCAAATCGTTCCCAGTTCGAACATCACGATGGAGAAAGAGATTCCCGCGTTGTTCGCGTCTTATATGCAAGCTCATCCGGAGCATCAGTTCACCTTCCATTCAAGTCGCGTCAGAATGCATCGCGTCGTTCCAGAGGAATTGGAGCGGATGAATCGCGATATGGGACGTTGCGCCGTCGAGCTCACCGACGCACGCGTGGACGTACTTAGCACCGCCTGCCTGGTCGCAATCATGTGCATGGGAACCGGATACCACCATTCGGCCGCGCAGTCGCTCACTGAGGCCATTAAGGACCAGCCATCATCTCCGGGTGTGATGACTTCGGCTGGAGCATTGGTCGACGAACTGAAAAGCTTCGGTGCCAAGCGCATCTCGCTGATGGCGCCATACACGAACGCGCTTACGAAGCGTGTAGTTGACTACATCGAGGCAGAAGGCATCGAAGTCCACGATGCGATTAACTTCTCCATCGAAGACAATCTCGACGTCGGCGCACGCGATCCGATGCTCCTACTCGATGACGTCAAGAAGCTCAACGTGAAGGACGTCGACACAGTGGTGCTCTCTGCTTGCGTACAGATGCCGTCGTTGCCGGCCATTCAAAAAGCACAGGAAATGCTTGGCATGCCGGTCACATCGACGGCGGTTTGTACCGTGCGGCAAATGTTGAAGTTGCTAAACCTCGACCCATCAGCCCCCGGCGCCGGCGCATATCTGGGCGACAGACGCGGTTTGCAGGCCTAGTCAAAGGCAACCGCGCAAACAGCGATACAAAAGACTCAAGGAGACACGCATGGAAACCGCAGAAGACGCGAGCAAATCAAGGGGCATTCACGTCCGCAACATTGTCGGCGCTGCTTTGGGAATGGCAGTGGGCTTCGCTGCCATCTTCATTGCGACAAACGGGGTGTTTATCCCATCGATCGTGAGAGAGTTTCATTGGGGACGCGCTCAAGCTTCCCAGTCGTATTCTGCATCGATGCTGGGTCTCTCGTTGGTCAGCCCGCTGGTCGGAGTATTGATGGACCGCTTCGGTGTTAGGAAAGTCGTATTTGTCTCGGCGATCGTCTTCACAGTTTCGATGGCATGCATGGCGTATCAGACTGGCAGTACCGCTAACTGGATCGCGCTGTCACTAGTAATTGGCATGGCTGGCGCCGCTACGTCGGTGCTCGGCTATTTGGCAGTACTGCCACAGTGGTTTGATCGTCGACTCGGACTCGCTATCGGGATTTCGATGGTTGGTTTCGGCATTGGAACGGTAGTCATGCCAGCGTTGTCCGCGTGGCTGATCGCCCATATCGGTTGGCGTCATGCTTATCAGGCACTAGCCGCGATTTCGTTTGCCGGCGCACTGCTTGCATTCCTCCTGCTTCGTGAGAAGCCGGGGCTCCAGCGCAAGCGTCACAGAAACGCGGATTCCGAAACGGAGCTGCTCGGCTCCGGTCCGATCCGTCGTCGCGGATTGAAGGTCTTCCTGATTTTTGCGGGCGCTCTTTGCGCGTCGACGGCCGTCCTGTCCCTTGTCCCTCATCTACCTGCACTTCTGATGGACCGTGGAATCGCTGCTTCCGAGGCCGCACGCTGCGCGTCACTGGTTGGTTTGGGCATTTTGATTGGTCGACTTTCATCAGGCCTTCTCGTCGATCGCATTCACGCGCCTCTGGTTGCGTGCCTCTATTTCGCGTCAGGTGCAGTTGGCTTCATTCTGCTTCGTCAGGTTGAGTCGTATGAGGGCGCCCTGCTGGCTTCCATTCTCGTTGGCCTTGCTATCGGAGCGGAGGGCGACCTTCTCTCCTATCTGACGCGAGCCTATTTGGGTATGGAGAAGTTCGGTCTTTTCTACGGAATCGTCTTCTCCGGATATTCACTTGGCGCAGTTTTCGGACCGATGGCTACGGGACATTATTTTGACGTGACCAAGTCCTACGTACTGCCCATGCAAATTGCGCCATTCCTGCTGCTCGCGTCGTGTCTCTTCCTGCTAAGCCTTGGACGCTATTCGAAGCCGGGGAGTCACGGAAACGAGTCGTTGAGCGGCATCGCTGTTGCGACCAGCAAGTAAGCCTCCATCAAAGCCCGGGGAGTTCTGCCTCGGCGGACTCTCCGTTATATGTAAGGAAAACGCCGATGCGTGAAGCCGTGATTGTCTCAACAGCACGCACACCGATTACAAAAGCTCATCGCGGTGAATTCAACATCACGCCCGGACCAACGCTTGCATCCTTCGCCGTGCGCGCCGCAGTGGAACGGTCACAGATCGACCCGGCACTGATTGAAGATGCGGTTCTCGGATGCGGATACCCAGAAGGGTCGACTGGGCGGAACGTCGCCCGCCAAGCCGTAATCCGGTCGGAGTTGCCGCTGTCCATCGCAGGGACGACTGTGAATAGGTTCTGCGGCTCCGGGCTCCAGGCGATAGCAATCGCGGCAGGCCGGATCGTTGTTGACGGTGCACCTGCAATGATCGCCGGCGGCCTCGAAAGCATCTCCTCGATTCGCACGCGCGATGATGGGGAGACAGGCTTTGATCCGTGGGTAGTGGCGCACAAGCCTGCGCTCTACATGTCGATGATTGAGACGGCGGACATTGTCGCGATGCGATATGGCATTTCCCGAGAGGACCAGGATGCGTTCGCCGCGCAAAGTCAGAAGCGTACCGAAGAAGCGCAGCTTACCGGGCGCTTTGACGAAGAGCTCGTATCGGTCACGACAACCATGGCGAACACTGATAAGGATACAGGCGCTGTCGAGAAGCAGGAAGTGACGGTATCGAAGGACATGTGCAATCGACCCGGTACCACCGCAGATGCGCTGGCGAAGCTCGCTCCAGTGAATGGGGCCGACTGCTTCGTCACTGCAGGGAACGCGTCCCAACTCTCGGACGGTGCATCGGCATGTGTGCTGATGGAAGCACGCGAAGCCGAGCGGGCGGGACTGAAGCCGCTCGGTGCTTTCCGTGGACTTGCACTATCCGGTTGTGAGCCGGACGAGATGGGGATTGGGCCGGTGTTTGCGGTGCCACGGCTGCTCGCCCGCCATGGGTTGAACGTAGATGACATCGGGTTGTGGGAGCTCAATGAGGCGTTTGCGTCGCAGTCGCTCTATTGCCAACGTCGGCTGGATATCCCCCCAGAAAGACTGAACGTCAACGGCGGAGCCATTTCAATGGGACATCCGTTCGGAATGACCGGCGCGCGCTTGGTCGGACATGCATTGCTGGAAGGTCGGCGTCGAGGCGTTCGGCACGTCGTTGTGACGATGTGCATCGCTGGCGGCATGGGCGCCGCAGGACTATTTGAGGTTTTCTGAATGCCGACGTCTTCCGACGAAACAGACAGGTACGAGACTATGGACGCAGCATCCGACGAACGCGAACTTCTGCCACGTTTCGAGAGCCCATTCGTGGATGGCCTCGGAGTCGAACGTGTAACGTGCTCGCGAGGTGCTTGCGAAGTCGTGTTACCACTCAAGCGGGAGCATCTCAATACGTTGGGAGTCGCGCATGGGGGAATCAGCATGACCCTCTCAGACGTCGCCCTTGCGCTCGCAGCACGTAGCGCCACGGACTCCGGCACCGGGGTTCTTACAATCGAACTCAAAGTAAGTTTCCTTCAGCCCGGTCGCGAATTGCTGTGCTCAAGAGGTCGGGTCTTGCACCGTTCGGCGAACATGGCTTACTGCGAGGGGGAGATCGTCGATAAAGAAGGACACTTGGTCGCAAAGGCTCTTGGCACGTTCAAGTACGTCGAGAAGCGCCTAGTGGAGGGGTCTGTCGCATCAAAAGCTCATCACCTAACAGGCGAACAATGAAAGAGCGCGTTTTGATTACCGGCGGGGCCAGCGGAATCGGCGCCGCTGCCGCTGGTCGCTGTCGTAGCGACGGGTATGACGTGATAGTAATTGACCGAATCGGCGCCGGCATCACTGCGGACCTTTCCGATCCAAGCGACACGGCGCGCGCGCTGGATGTCGCTTTGGCGGACGGGCCGATAACGCGGCTTGTAAACAATGTGGGGACAGTACTCCCCGCTGATGCAGCAAGCCAGACGCTTAATGAACTGGAGCGGCTCTGGAATCTTAATGTACGTTGCGCGCATCAGTGCATGCAGGCGCTTCTTCCTGGTATGAAACAGGCAAAGTTCGGACGGGTCGTAAATGTCTCATCCCGCGCCGCTCTGGGAAAGGAGTTGCGGACCGGATACGCGGCGACGAAAGCGGCCCTTCTCGGCGTGACACGCGTGTGGGCGCTGGAACTGGGCACTTTCGGGATCACGGTCAATGCGGTCGGTCCAGGTCCAATCCAGACCGAATTATTTTACTCAGCAAACCCGCCGGATTCGCCTCGCACTCAGGCGCTCGTTGCCAGAATACCCATCAAACGCCTCGGACTTCCGGAAGACGTCGCAACCAGCATCTCGTTCTTCCTGGATTCGCGCAGTGGCTTCGTGACGGGGCAGACTTTATACGTATGCGGGGGCACGACCGTAGGGGTGAATCCCCTGTGAACGGCCCGATCAAGTGCATGCGGATCAAGAAGCGTCCGGCGTCGCGAATGAGCATACCAGACGGACAAGACGTCACATTCATAGAAAGCGCTGCGATAGAGCCGCTGCACATCCGACGTGCAGTGCAAGCCTCAGCGAAGCTTCGCCGTTCGCGCAGCCTCGACAAGGCCGTCCAGCCAGTCCTGGTGACCGTTGATCATCGGATTCGGGCGCGTTTTGGATAATTCTATGGCTGGCTTTCCTTTTTGAGTTTCTTGCGTCAGGATCCGCACGCGGCCGCCCGACAGGTCTTCAACAAGCCATGCGTGATGGACGTCGAGGCGTGCATCGTCTTCCCCTGCCCAACCATGCCAGGCCACTCGCCCTGGCCTACCTTCGGCAGGCGCCACAAATTCTGTGACCTGCGCTTCGACGGGAAAGCCAAAGGTGCTGAAGTGGAACCGCAGTCCGGCTTCCAGATACGGACCCTTGTTCTCATAGAACCGGATATCACCTGAGTTTGCGTAATAGGTGGGCCATAAAGGCGCGTTCGCAAGGAACGGCCAAACATCGGCCGCACTCAGTGCGCCGACAATCACTTCGTTCGACACAAAATTGTCGGTCGTGCCCGGGAGATATTCTTCGGGCCAGAGGATTTCATTCATAACGGTATTCCTAGGATTTCGGTGGTTTTAGCACTTCAGCTGCGCATCTACAGCCGTTCGCCTCTTTCGCGCGTCGCGTCACGGCGGACAATGAATGATGTGCAATCCCCTGAAATAAATCCAATCGAATATTATGATTTCTGTTATTTACAGGAATGATGTCAGCGATGATTGACCTGAACCTTCTGAAAGCTCTCGACGCATTGCTCGACGAGCGCAACGTAACGCGCGCAGCGCAGCGGCTGTCGCTGACCCAACCTGCTGTCAGCGCAATCCTGACACGACTTCGCCAGGATTTTAATGATCCACTGTTCGTGCGGACGCAACGCGGCATTGTGCCGACGGCCCGCGCGCTTGAACTCGAAGGGCCGCTCAAGCAGATCTTGGCCGACGTTGAGACCTTGTTGCAGCCGCCATCGTTCGAGCCGGCGGTAGCGGATATGACACTGACCATCGCCGCAACTGACTACGCATTGCAGGCTGTTGTTGTTCCCTTCTTGTCGGTGCTCAAACGAAACGCCCCCGGCGTTCGTACGATCGTTCTGCCGGTACAGCACGAGCATCTCTACGAGCAACTTCAGCGCGGCGTGATCGATCTCGCGCTAATTACGCCGGAAACGACACCGCCCGACTTACATTCGCGGTGTCTCTTCGACGAACGCTATGTCTGCGTTATGCGCGAAGGCCATCCAGACTCGCGTAGCAGATCGCTATCCCTCGACCGCTTTTGCGAGCTTGATCATGCGCTGGTTTCATACCACGGCGCCAGCCTGACCGGCGTCACTGACGAGGCGCTCGCAAAAATCGGACGCAACCGGCGCGTGACCGTGTCGGTCACAAGTTTCCTAGTGTTGCCGGAAATACTCCGCGCGAGCGATCTCATTGCTGTGGTGCCCTCGCGACTAGCGAGGCGGCAAACCGGCCTCGTTGTCTTCAAACCGCCGGTCGAGATTTCGGGTTTCAAAAAGACAGTTGCGTGGCACGAGCGTACACATCGTGCGCCAAGTCATCGATGGATACGCTCGCTTTTGGTGGAAACTTGTGGGTCACTAGTTGACTGACCGCACAACGCTCGCTATTTACATCACATCCCGAGTGCAGCGACTTTAGCGGGTCGACGAGAAAGTTTCTAACGTTTGCTAGCGCGCTTCCCACGTCGCCATCAATTGGCCATTGGCCGCCCGCATATCGTTTTTGCAATTTACGCGGCCAAACCTTATAAATCAATGGGTTATTGCCAATTGCTTGCTCGAAAACGCTTAACGCATACCAAGAAAGCCGAGGTTGGCACGAAACCAGCTTAGCCGTGCATTGGAAAGCGTCGGGACGGCCGGACTTGCTTTTTCGCTGCAATCACGGAAAAGCCTCCACCGGAGATTAGGGGCCTCCAGTCACGACGGTTGCATCGTTCCCATCAAATCCGAGAACATCGAAGCGTGGCTCAGACCGAGTCCGTCAGATTTGGAGGCGATGTAGCATAGCGCTGTTACGGAATGTGGACCCTGGCAGCAGAGTTTTGCTTCTCCACGACTATGCTGACCTTAAGGAGACAGACGAGATTCGCGAGGTAATTGCGCCTGCCGCAGCGTAAACTCACGAGCGAGGACAATGCAACGGCGAGGAATACAGTGTCCGCTACCCTTATCCGTTCGAACCTCGTGATAATTCGTGTTGCCACAGCGTCGCTCACGGCACTGAGCGTGTAGTTCTTATTGCAAGCGGCCCAACCAATTTCCGACGTCTCAAGTATCCTGAACTCACTTCTTCCTGTACCGACACGGCCGTGAGCGCAACCGCGATAGAATTCGACGAAAGTAGTTTCGTTGTTAGCTTGAATGACGGGCGGCGGTTGCGGGTACCGCTCGACTGGTTTCCTGTTTTAGAGTCGGCCACACCGATGCAACGACGATTTGTCCGCATATCACATTCTGGCGGGGCCCTGCGCTGGGATGAACTCGACGAGGACATCAGTGTCGCGGGTCTCCTGCGTGGTCATAGGGACCAGACAAAGCGGTGCAAGTAAGCATTGCTGCGCGCGCCCCCGCGAACGGTTTAAACAAGACATTCTTGGTCGCCGCTCCGAAGTCTGTCAGCAGGATGCAATGTCGCTCTCGAATTTGATACGTGTCCGGAGAGGACACGTCCGGCAGATGGACGCAGGAGCAAACGCCATATCAAAGACTACGCCCTGACCGCGACCGCGTTCAAATGGGCTCGCACCGCCATGCCAAGGCTCCGCCAGGACGAAGGCGAATGCAACCGGGGTCGAGAGACCCTCACCCAGTGCGGTGTCCCGAAACGAGGTGCGATCGAAAGACGCAGCCTCCTCAGCTTTGTCCCTCGAGCACCCGACGCTTCTTGTATGTCACTGCTGCCGACGCACCCGGGCGCGACATGTAAACGGTGTAGTCGTTGTCCTCACGCACTTGCCGCAGAGAACGCTCTTCCGCACGAGCTAGAAAGGTGTTGCTTTGCAAGGGATTTGGCCGACGGGGGCGGATGTTCTGACCGTTCTGGTGACGCGTGGGAGTGCGAGGACGTTGTACCTGCTGCCCCCCGTCCGTAACGCGCAGTGTCGTCTTAGGTGCGCCCTCCATCCCGGAGAGGAACACGCTCGAAACCAACGGGTCCGGCCGGAACCGAGGTTTTGCCGTCAAATTCTCACGAGCATTCTGCGGACGAGATTCGTGTTTCTTCCGGGGCTCGCGAGGCGGAGGATTCGCCGGTCGCTTCGATGGTCGCTGTCCCGTGCTGCGCGTGCCGTGCGATTGCTGCGGTTCAGACTTGTGTGCCTGCCACCTTTCTTTTCCTTCGCCACGAACGGACCTGGAGTGTATCTCCTGCCTGCGCTTTGAAGTACCCGTCGGGTGTAACCTGGTTAGCCCCCATGCCTGAACGAGTTCGGTAGCCTGTTCCTGCTCACACTTCAGATACCGCAGAATCGCCTTAAGTTGGTTGTGAAGTCGTGATGAACGGACTTCCTCGGAGACGTCTTCGTCGTGAGTCGACATTGCCTCGGGAAGCGCAACCTCCTCTGTCACACGCTGCTCGTAGAAGCGCTTCAATTCGCGCCAGCCTTTGAACCCGCAGCCTTGGGCAGTTGCCTCGAGAGCGTACAGATAGTTCAAGGTGTCTTTACCGCCAGCCAGTTCAACAAGCATGCGAGCTTTTGCTTTCGCAGTATTCTCAGCAATCGCGAAGCGGGCGCCAATATCGTTATTCAAAGTTACCTCTTCATTTTTGCGAAACGGGCACGAGCCTACGTCTCGGTCGACCTCGCATCGGGGGTTCGATGCGGACGATGTACATCCTGCAATCGTTGCCTATGTGAGAATCGACGCGTCGAACACCTGCTGGACCGGTAAGATTAGTGGTATTCGACGCTATCCTACAGGATTGAAGTTGTTCGGCAAATCCGCATACGGAGGGAGCGCCGAATCCATATCCCCTCTTTTGAACGGAAGCAATGGAACCGAGCGACACCCGAGAAGCGCACCTTGACAACTCCGCTCCTCGCTGTCCGACGCTTTCACTACATGCTTCCAGACGAGACCGTGCATACGCGACAGAAAAATTGAATGCGGTTGTCAGAGACCGGGCGGATCGCGGTCTTCGGTCTGCGACGCGAAAAAAATCTTGGCCTCAGCCTGCTTCCGTGCCTTGTAGTCAAGTACGTCAGATTTTCGCAAAAATCTGACATGCGCAGTAACGTGATGAAGCGGCAGGCTTCCCTCTTCAATGAGCTTGACAATGTGCGACGGAGACACGAACAGTAGTTTCGCCGCTTCAGACCTCGAGATGACCCGCTCCTTTTCCAACATCGTTACCTCCTGCAACGTCGTCTCAACCATCACCAAAGTCCCCAATAGTAGGGACGTCGCTGCTGAAAATCTTTCCCAACGCGCTCGCGAAAGCGCCTTGCGTGTTCGGGTCACCCAGTCCCTTATCAGGGTCACACAGCACGAGGCGATCTCGTACGGTCTCGAATCCGTCATGTCGGTCGTCGATTGCAAGCCACTTCAAAAGACGATGACGACGCACGTACCGAAGCACTTGGTGCCCTCTAGGAATCTCGGACCACCGACGTGCGTCGTAGTACTGCGAGTGATACGTCGCTCCGACAACTCTGTCTCGGAGCGCTTTTTCCGGCAATGCGTCGCGCGCACGATTGAATCCCAGCGCCTCCACCCAAGTCGTCGAAAGTACAATCTCGACGTCCGGATAGGGCTTCAGGGCCTCAGCGAGTAATCCTGCATACTCGAAGAGCTTTATCCGAGATGGGTCGCCACTGACGATTCCACGCCTTGTTCGGTATGCGTCGCCTCGGTGGAGAACACCATCAAAATCCAGCAGAACAACCTTCCGCTCCGACTTCCGAACCGGCGGATGATCCGGTGCGGATGCAGGCTTCGTGTGGAGACAATGCATCTTCGTACCGCACCTATTGTCGACGACCAATACGAATTTCTTTAAGCTCTGCCTCGTACAGGCCGATCTGCTCAGACGCGGCCACCATTTGGTCTAGACCCTCTCTTTGCGCTCGTTTCATTCTCTTTTTGAAGGCCAACACGGACGCTCGACGAATCCGACAATGGCTCCCTTCAATGAAACGAACACCCGTTAGGCGTCCCTCTGCGATGAGGTTTTGCAAAAACACCAAAGACACGTGAAGAACTTTCGCAGCTTCTTCGATGGTAAGTTCTTTGGGGTCCACACCGCACATTGGCTCTTTCGATCGCTTTTTCAACTCCAGCTCCCATTCCTGCCAATCATTCGTGCGCGCGCGCAGACGTCTAACTTGGACGCCCTTTGTCGATCCATTCCTCCGTTTTATCCATCGGTAGGCGATAACGAGCGCAGTTGTATGTTTGAAGCTGTTCGAGTTCCGACTTGAGCAGCATCTTGAACACAGCCAAATCGACCTGAGGAACGGCTACATGTCCAATGGCCTCGTCAAAATCGGAGGCGAACAGGACAATGTCTCGGATCGCATCGCCGAGTTGGTAACGAAGCCTCAGTCTAACTTGCATGCTGGGCTTTGAGGGCTCGGTCATCTCCCTGCCTCCCAAGGTCTCGCTACATTCATCACACGACCGCGCAGTTCGTTTGAGGGATGCTCCAAGCGGATAGATCTGCCCTACAGGTAACAGAGCTCAATCGAAGTCCGTGTCTTTGAACAATTCAGCAGTAACGTTCCTCACCGACTCAACTTCGTTGATTTTCTTCCAAGCGTTCCACACATAGTCTGCGTCCAGGTCGACTCCCGGTGCACCAACAAGCGAATACCTGCGTCCGCTTCGCGTTACGCCTGTTCGGGCACCAACGTTGAGTTCGACGACGGCTGCACTCACTCGACCACCCAGCCCGTCTTGTCTCGCGCCTACCAAATGCCGCTGGCCATCATCTGTTTCGAAGATGCTCCAGCGGACAAGAACAACTTGCGGCTCCTCCAACACAGGTGCCGTTCGCCAGACTGGCATGTTTGAGCTCCCTTAGTTTGACACCGCATCATTTGGCCGATCCCGACGACCTTCATGATTGTCAACGCGGACCGGAGAACAACTTGCGCAATATGCGCAGAACGATATCCCACAGGCCATCCGAGGCCTTGCATTCCACCGCGTTGATGTACGCGTACTGTTCTCCCACCATGAATATCGATGCAGACGCATATCCGGCGTAGTAATCGATGTGAATCCGTGCCACACGCTCACTGTCGTGCCGTTCCGGGTGCGTGAGCCGGTAGACGAAAACCGTCATGATTGACTCCGCGCTCGCCCTGGGCTCGGCCGCATAGTACGAACGGGCGAGAACGCTCAGGTTTGCGAGCATCCCCGCGAGCTGGCAGCGACCTACCGACGGGTAGAACCGTTCCATGTCCGCACTGCACATGCCGCGCGTCGTAGAGATGGGCTCCGAAAGGTCGTCGTCCGGATTCCACCGCTTGCCAGAGTACGCGCGGGCCTCCCAGGCGATGTGCAGGCCATCGAAATCTCCTTCCATCGTGTCCTCTTGCAGTTTATCTCGTGGATGAAGGGTCATTAGCCTTTCATTCAGCACCATCTGGCGGGTTTCGACGAGCTAAGTGATGAATCAATTTGCCCCGCGATTCCACAACTCTCGAAAAATCGCCCGCATCGCGTCTTCAACGTTTTCGCCTCCTTCCAGACGAACTCGGAGATAGTAAGTTTTATTGGACACAAATCGCTCGACGTGCACACTCGCAAAGTCACCGTCAATGGAGAAGCTTAGCTTCGCTCCTTCGTCTGGCGTCGTCGAGCCTGCCCTTAACTGCGAGATGAAAATTGTTGCTTCGCGCAGTTGCTCGTATGGCCCAAACACCCCTGTGAATCCATGGTGATTCAATGCCGCCGCTCCCTTGGCCCAGAAGTCGCGCCTCCGGTCAAGGTCTTCTGCGACCGAGTACGACGGCGGAACATTGGTTGGTTGCGCATCATGCAGTCCGGCATACGCAACAATGGATGTGCGGTACGAATCCACTGTTTCGGCCCACGCCGCTCTCTCCAACATGCGAAACCGCTTTATATCACTCAGGCACTCCAGCGGCGTTAAGCCACCAAGATTCCCTCGTCTGGACGTTAGGTAATGCAGTCGAGATGTCGGATGCTCAGGCCAGATGATTCTGCATATCGAGAACAGCCGCGCTCTGTGGTAGGCTCGGTCAGCTAGAACCGCAGGAAAATACGGTACGCCATCGATGTCAATAGCGAAGACGGAGCCATCC
This sequence comes from Caballeronia sp. 11_S32, assembly GCF_056930355.1. Lineage (NCBI taxonomy): Bacteria > Pseudomonadati > Pseudomonadota > Betaproteobacteria > Burkholderiales > Burkholderiaceae > Caballeronia > Caballeronia sp. 11_S32. The sequence goes on along the minus strand of NZ_JBXOWH010000004.1, from coordinate 164,738 downwards.
ATAAGCAACTCGCGAAGGGCCTTTTGCGAAAGTTTGAGGCGCCGCCGAAAATCATCGGCTGGGACAAGCTCGCCGGTTTCAACCTTTGCTCGCAGGCTCTCGAGCTCTCGTTGACGAAAGTCCTCGAAGAACGATTCGTTCTGCACCGGTCCGTCGGGTACCGATGGCGGCAGTGGTGGCAACGAAACCTTTCTCGTCAGAGGACTGGCAGTCTCGGCACCTTCCCGCTTCACCTCCAACCATTGTGTCTGTTCAGCAATCAGCTCTACTGTCCCCGCGTCCGGGTAGTGCCGCAGCAACCTGGCCGCACTCAGCCGAAGTGCCGCTGCGTCGACTGGCTCCCGTAGTTCGGACAACGCTAACAAGAACTCGCGCGCTCGGATGAGAGCGCCTGCTCGTTCGGTTGCCGTGGTCATTGCTCCCTCGCATGTCGACTTTGGAAATGGGACGTTCAGCGCCTTGATCATTCGGGACTACCCTTCGATTACATAACGAAGATTCGTGGGCCCATTCGACAGCACGACGACTTGTTCGAATCGCTGAGCGACATCCGTGCGTTCGGGTTCCGCGTCGCCTCGCTCTGCCATCGGGACACGGATTTCATATCGCTCTCCAAAATTACAACCCGTTTCATGCAGCCAGGATTTTTCTGGGATGATCACATGTGAAATCTCATCGGACTCGCCAACGTCTGCGTAGTTGTCGAGAAAAAGCACGACGCTTTCCACATCAGCACCTTTCAAAATCTCAATCAACTCGCGAACTGTCATGATTACGAGATCCTAAATGAATTCAACAGACGCATTCCCACCCGCGTCCTCACGGCTTTGACACACGATCAGGCCCCGGCTGGTCTAACGCATCAACAACGGAACGCACAATGTTCCTGATCGTTTGTTCGCCAGTCAGTGCAATGGTGGTCTTTCCACGGAAATGGACGATTCTTTCAGTGCGGACGTGCGCCGTGTTGCCTACAACCTCGATATCTACCTTCGCCTGTAATTCCCTACCAGTGTAAGCAGAGGTTTGACTCACGAAGAGCGTGGCCGCTTGCACGGTCTCATCGGAGTTGGTCCCGCCCTCACATTCGTCGCTGTCGACGACTTTGAGTGCACGCGCCCAGACATCCGCCGCTGGGTCACATCTGCCCACCGCCATAAGAGCAACCGAGCCGACGTCCGGTTCGACGCTATGCACGCCCTCGTATGCTCGCATTGACGTCCGAAACTGGCCCTCTAACCACGCCTTCGCCGCTTCGGTCACACGGGGGTAGGCGTCGGTATCCGAAAGGCAATCGATGGGGCTTCGGCCGTCCAAGTCGTTTCGCGGCATCGTTAGGAATTGAAATCTTTCTTCAACTGGAGCCCGCGAGATGATTTTACAAGTGCAATGCAACCTAAAATTCGACCCGAGCGGCGGTGCGAAGAAAGCGGGAAAATACGCTACGCCGTCAACGTCAATGGAGAACATATTGTTGTAGTAAACATAGCGGAAAAGCCGCGCCGGTCCTACGCGCAGTCGTTCGCATAGTGCTTCTTTCGAAATCAACTCGCCCGCCTTGATCAGGGCCTTCGCATTTAACAAGTCAAAGCTGACCATGTCCTGCTGTCGAAAACCGTTGGCGTCGTCGACGTTGACGTTGACGTTGACGTTGACGTTCCCGGCATCGTGACCAATCTTATGCTCCACGGCTTCAGAGCTGTGAGATGACGCTTCGGAGTCCGTTGGAAAGGCCGCTAAGATATTCGCGGCACGTCGGCGCAGAGCTTCGAGTGCAGTACTGACCGACGATAGCTCGGTCAGTAGCTCACGCGCGCGGTCGACTTCCGTCGCTTGACTATTCAGCCCTGTCATCCACTTCTCCCTCTTAAGTCGAGCGCGTACGCAGCGCACGCCCTCATCCATCGTGTTGGAAGCTCGTCGGCCTGTTCCGCAAAGCGACGACCCACGTTCGTTGTCAATTCTTCACGGCATACCGCTACGCCTGCGTGCCTTCTTGCGTGTACCTGCACTCGAGGCATTTGAAAAGAGACGCTGTTCCTTTACAAATCCTGCAGCATGAGAATCAGGCGTCCACGAGCGCAGACCTATCAAGGAGCGGAGTTCGCGTGCTTCCGTCGGCCGGACGAGTCCCGTCCAATTTTCCTGCCGGCTTTCCGAAAACGTCAGCACCGCGTCGTCACTTCCACCGAAAGCTGAAGGTCGCAGTCAACGGGGCTCGCAACGTGGTCTCCCAGCGACGACGGCCCGGACATCGCCGGCAACTGCTCACGGCAGCCTCCATTGTGCATCAAAAGGTGGTGCAACAAAAGGTGGTGCAACAAAAGGGGTTGGTCAGTTTGCGGCTTTTCGCGCAAGCTAGCGCGCCATGGTCAGCGACAATGAAAACAATCTGGCTCTTATCGGACGCCGCATCCGCGAATTACGCAAGGAAAGCGCCAAATCTCCAACAGAATTTGCGCAAATCCTTCGTTTACATAGAACTCGTGTTGTGAAGGTCGAATCCGGGTCCTTGAACCTTTCACTCGATACGCTCGAGCGCTTCTCCGGCGCGTTGGGGGTCGACGTCTATTCCCTGCTTCAGGACAAGACGTTTTCCGCGTTCAACACGACGTTGTCCGTGAGAGCACGGGTTGCGTTGAACGTCCAGTCATTCCGCGTCGACAAGCAGAAATGGTCCCAAGAGGGTCTCTCCGAGGCCGCAGGGTTGTCTCGGAATTTCGTGTTGAGACTTGAGAAACAGCAAAAGAACGCCGATGTTGCTCACTTGGAAAAGCTCGCGGAGACGCTTGCCATCCCTTTGTCTGAGCTCTTCTCGCCAATGTTGCCGACATCGTCGGAGGCCACCGAGCAGGGAGCGCCCAACGGCCAATAGCGCGCGATCTGTGACGCGCGGTGAAAGCGCGGTGTCTAGTTGCGTTTGAGAGACCAGAATCAACCAATCCCGAAAACGCTCACCTTAAGGCTGGACCTTCGGGCACGTCGGCTTTGTATTAATAGTTTGGCACAAAGAGTGATTAAGCGACGCATTGACTATTGAAAGCTTGAGGTGAGTCTTATGCGGTGGTTCTATAAACGCTTTCGTTAAAGGTTCTCCGAGCTGTCATGCGCGGCAAACGTAATGCCTGGCCGCGAGCGCTCAAATCGTGAGAAACAATCGCTCGCACTCTATCTGAAGCATGCGTAGGCTATGGCATTGAAAGTTCGAATTATTCAGCTTTCTTGCTTCGGGCACTGTGTGCACTGCGCGAAGTAAAATCGAACCTGAGTCAAGAGGCGTTCGGGGACAAGAGTGGCCTGATACGTTGTCGTAAGCCGATTCGAAAGAACGTCTGGATATGACTATCGCGCGCTCAGTTTTGATGACCACCGTGCTCGAGTCGCGGACAGCGCATGTGGATTGAGGAGCCGGTCAACGTGGTTTGAGTATGCTCAGCGACGAGGTCTATGATTTTCCCTTCCTAACTTAATCATTTGTTAATACAGTTTGCAGACCCGTATTGATCTCCTAATTTTGCCAAACGGCGTCGAGCCCGAAGAGAGTAACCGTCGGCCGCAGCGATTCGGAAGGCACCCGGACGTTGCTTTGGAACGCGACCCAGTCTAGTACCGATTTACTGGTTTCATTTACGCAGGGTAATCCCCTTCCTTTCTCAAAGATTTATGCCTCTTATATGACGCACTGCGTCTACGAAGCTCAATTTGTACAAGTGCATAACAAGGTCGATGGCACCGCCTCCGCCCTTCCTTTCGCGCGTATCAAAGAACTTGACTCCGTTAATAAGCAATTCATACTCACGGCCGTTGGCATTCACGTGCCATCGCTCGGTGGACGCCGATTTTGTCGGCTTAAAGGTAACGTCACGCTTCGCATTGATTACCAATGCTGACATGACGATTTTCGGATCAAGGCTTCTAAACCTGTTCAGTTCTTCAACCGAAAAGCGATTCATGTCGGCGCCCTCCCAATTATCGACTTAATCGTAGCTCGATCTGGCGAAAAGTGAAGGCGCCGTTCGTTGAGAAGTATATAAGTATTTACGCGTTACTAATTGGCCGTTGTGCCTCGTTCGCGTCGACACCGATAGGAAACGGGGTCGAGTAGCAGTCTTTCTATGAAAGACGAGTAGCGCTTTTTTGGGATGGTTAGCAACCCATGCGGCTGAAGACCTTCTGAACACATTGGGTCTGCATAAAGCAAAGTGCCGCAGGATCCGTCGAACAACCGGCGCATCTGGTCGCGCATCGAGGAAGCCGTGCGCAGGCTGACGGAAGAATCGGGCGAAGCCTATGTCGTCACCGGGCCGCTCTTCGCGGGACGCCAGTTGCAGACCATCGGCGATTCGCGCGTGTTCGTGCCTACGCAGCTGTACAAGGTGGTCTATCTGCCGCAGCGGCAGATCGCGTTCGCGGTGGTCGTCGAAAACACGCCGACGAACACGTATACGATGAAAACCGTGCGGGAGCTGGAAGCGATGAGCGGGCTCGCGTTTCCCGGCATTCCGGACGGACTGAAAGACAAGCGAATTGGAGGATTGCGAGGTGTTTAAGCCATTTGCCAACGATACCGACGTGCTGAACATCGCGGGCGACGCGATCAACATCGTCAACGGCAAGACCCGCGTGTCGATCAGCGGCGATCTGACCATCGCGCGCGACAAGGCCGGTCTCGCGAACGCGCTCGCGCTTCAAAAGGCGCTCGGCGCGATCGTCGAAGCCTTGCAGAGCGATGCGTCGCTGCCCGCGAAGCTGCCCGACGAACCGGCCGCGCCCTCCGGCACCGCCGACAATCCGTTCATCTGACGCGCTCAGCGAGCGTTCAGGTGAATAGCGGCCGCTGATGTAAGAGGATCGAAGTGATCGAATGCCATGTCGCCCCGAGTCCGCTCGGGCACATTCTGTATCGCGCCGAGGACGACTGCCTGACAGGGCTCTTCTTCGTCGGACAGAAACATTTCCCGGCCGGGCTGCCGGAACCGGCCCTGTCCGATACGGCGCCCCGCGCGCGCGTGATCGCCGAGGCGCGCGACCAGATCGGCGAATACTTCGCCGGCGCGCGCAGGGAATTCTCGATCGCGCTGCGGCTTGGCGGCACGGCGTTTCAGCAACAGGTCTGGGAGGCGCTGCGGCACATTCCTTTCGGCGACGCCTGGACCTATGGCGATCTCGCGCGCCGGCTCGGTCTGCCGGCGGGCGCATCGCGGGCCGTCGGCGGCGCGAACGGGCGCAATCCCGTGGCGATCATCGTGCCGTGTCATCGCGTGATCGGCGTCGATGGAGAATTGACCGGCTACGCCGGCGGCGTGGAGCGCAAGCGTCATTTACTCACGCTCGAAGGCGGGCCGGGACGCGAACAGCTCGCGCTCTTCTGAACGGGGCGTGTTCCGGAAAAACAGAAAAAAACCCGCGAACCGGACGGTTCGCGGGTTTTTGAGCAATGACGCGCTGCGACGAATTACGGCGTGAGCGTCACTTCCACGCGACGATTCTCCGCGCGGCCCTCGGTCGTAGCGTTCGACGCAACCGGGCGTGATTTGCCGTAGCCCTTCATTGAGAAGCTCTCGGAATTCAGACCGTGTCCCTTGAGATAGTCGAGCACCGCTTGCGCGCGGCGCTGCGACAGGCCAACGTTGTAGGCCTCCGGACCAGTCGAGTCCGTATAGCCCTGAACCGTGACCGAGGCGAATTGCGTGCCCTGCGATTCCGCGACGAGCTTGTCCAGAATGCCCCTTGCCCTCGGCGTCAAAACGGCGCTGTCGAAAGCGAAGTTGGTCTTCTCGTCGAGCGAGATTTTGCGCGGCGCGGGCGCCGGAACAACGGCGGCAGCCGGCTGCGGCTCGGAAACCTGCGCCACGGGAGCGGCCGGTGGCACCGGCGCGGCGCACGTGAAGACAACTTCGCGCGGATCGTTGGGCCTGTTCGTTGCATCGACGTGTTGCAGCACGTTCACGTTCTGATTGCCGCACATCTTCTGCACCGCCGTCATGCAGGCGCTGCCATTCTCGAACAGACCGTAGCACTCGGCACGATAAGCCTTCTGACCCGTCGACGTTTGAATTTCGCTGATATTGAAAGTCGGTCCCGTCGTGGATGAGCAGCCGGCAAGCGCTGCCACGGCGATAAAACTAACGGCAAGGGTTTTCGTAAACATTTTGATGTTCATGCAGGTCTATTTCAGAGTGCGAATCGCTGAAAGTGCGACCGCTTTCAGCTATGGCTTATGTCAAAAGGCGCTGGCAGACTCGACGAGCCGTTTCGGACGCGCTCGTCATTTCGATAAGTGATCCGAAAGCCGCAGGATATTAACAACGAGACAAGCGCCTCCTAAGGGGACAACTCCTAAAACCGGAGTTGCAACGCGCGAAGCTGTACCTGTGCGGCGGCTTGCTCGGTGCGCAGTTCCCGGACCGCGTTCGGCTGTTCCTGCTAGTAGCTCGTCACCTGGCTTTGCTGCGAACCCGCAGAACATCCAATATCGAGATCTGCCTGAAGACGGTTGGCGCGATCCTGGTGCGCGGCGATTTGCCTGTCGGCACAGGCTCTTTCCGCTTCCAGCTTGATACGCCTTATTTCCGCCGCGCCAGATATTACGTTTCTGAAACAGTGCGGCGTAATCATTCATCTGATCTGGATAATACGAGAGACTCGCACCGTAACTGCCATTGACCGTCTTGCGCAATTCCGCTGAATTTACCGGCGGCGGTCAGATTCTCCAGTTCCGCGACATCGCTATTCTTCGCGGCTGGCGCGTCCGTTATTTCGGCGCTGAATCCACGGGTAAATGATCGAGAATCCGATATTGAAACCGTGACGAATACGCGCCGGTTCAAATCATCGGGCGACGTCTGGAACGCTCCTGCAGCAATTGCGACTCGCCGGCGCTCTGCATCGGTTCGATCGGCCTGAAGATGCGCGAATCCGAAGGCTCATCGGAATTGCGGAAGAAAATCTCGCGGTCCGCCCGGAAAACGAAGGGCGCGCCCGACAGAATGCGCGCGTCGGGCAAGGTTGCGGCTACTTGCGTCGGCGCGGCGCCCGCGGCGAATGAAACGAAAAAGCTGGCAGCGAGCGCAAGAGCGCCCGGAATCAGGTGCGAACGGTACATGGCAGGAAAGGCGAATGAAGGCGCACGAGCGCCGGGATTGAGCGGCCGAGAAGGGACACGCGGCGTCCGTGTACGGCATAGTTCGTTATTTCATCAGCCTTCCCGCCTGCTGCCCATGAGAAGGTTCTCAAAGACTTCCTGTTTTGATGGAAGATCCGGTGCGGCGGTCGGGCGCGAAAAATGCGTGCAAGAAACATTCGCTCGCTGGCGCAAGCGCGGCTGGCGCTCGCCTCGATCGCCGCAGCGACCATACGAAGCGTCGCGCGAACCCGCGGCAGCACGCGCGGGAAGGCCTGGCGACGGGGACGACCGGTACGACGGGCGACCACATCTTGCCAAGAGTCAGCCATAATGCGCCTTCGCAAAAAAGCCGGACCGCTCAAGTAAAAACGAAAATGCCATGAATCAAGACGACAACCTCCCGACCGATCACGCCAGACAGCCCGCCGCCAACGACGGCAACGTGACGACCGGCGTCACGGGCCTGGACGACATCCTGGGCGGCGGCCTCGTCGAAGGCGGCCTGTATCTGATCGAAGGGATGGCAGGCGCGGGCAAGACGATTCTCTCGTCGCAGATCGGCTTTCACCGCGTGGCGCAGGGCGACATGGTGCTGTACATCACGCTGATCGCCGAATCGCACACCAAGCTGCTGTCCCATCTGAAGGGGCTCTCGTTCTACAACGCCGACGCCATCTCAAACCGGATGCTCTTCGTCTCCGGCTACCACGAACTGATGCGCGACGGCCTGTCCGGCTTTCTCGCGCTGATCGCGTCGACAATCAAGTCGAGCCGGCCGCGCTTCATGGTCATCGACGGCTTTCGCAGCGCGCGCGAATTCAGCTCGACGGAGCTCGAGCTCTCGCAGTTCATCCACGAGCTCTCCGCGTTCGTGAGCGCCGCGCGCTGCACGACGCTGATCCTCGCGCCGCTGTCCGGCAACGAGCCGCATCCGGAGCACACGCTCGTCGACGGGCTCATCGAGCTCAACCGCTACAACACCGGCATGCGGCGCGCCCGCGAGATCGAGGTCCACAAGCTGCGCGCCCGCGATCATCTGCTGGGCAAGCATTTTTTCAGGATCACCGAGGAAGGTCTCATAACCTTTCCGCGCATCGAGGCGTCGCCGGCCAACGAACGGGCCGCGCCGGATTTCGAGAGCAAGCTCGGCTTCGCCTTCCCTGACTTCGACCAGATGCTCGGCGGCGGCGTCGTGCGCGGCTCGACGACCACGTTCGCCGGACCGTCGGGCATCGGCAAGACGCTCCTGTCGCTCAAGTTCCTGCAGGCGGGCGTCGAGCAGGGCGAGCGCTGCGTCTACTTCGGCTTCTACGAGTCGCCGGAACGGCTGATTGCGAAGGCCAGGTCGGTCGGCATCGATCTCGCGCCCGCCGTGCGCGACGGACGCCTCTCGATCCACTGGCATCCGGCGGTCGAGCTCGCAATCGACGAGCTCGCCGTCGAACTGATGAACGCGGTCAGGCAGTCGAACGCGTCGCGGCTCGTGGTCGACGGCATCGACGGATTTCATCAGTCCGCGAATCGCACCGAGCGCTTCGGGCTCTTTCTCAACGCGCTCACGCACCGCCTGCGCGAAGCGGGCGTGACGACCGTCCTCACCGAGGAACTGCCGCTTTACGGCGACTGCGCGCCGCCCGCGACGATGCGCGCCTCCGCGATGACCGAAAACATCGTGCTGATGCGCTATGTCGAGGCGAACTCGTCGCTCTACCGGATGGTGTCGGTCGTCAAGCAGCGCGAAGGCAAGCACGATTCGTCGATCCGCCGGCTCGTCATCGACGCGCGCGGACTGCATATCAGCGAAGGCTTCATCGGCCCGACAGGTCTGCTGTCAGGAAACCCGTCGATAGCGCCGGCGCTTTCTGTGTCGGACCCCGGCGGGCCCGCATGAAAAAGATCCTCGTCGTCGACGATGAATTCGACATTCTGACCACGTGGCGTCTCGTGCTCGAAATGGAGGGCTACGAGGTCGTGACTGCATCCAACGGACGCACCGCGCTCGACACCGCGCGCGCGAATCCGCCCGCGCTCGTCATCACCGACTGGATGATGCCGCACATGGACGGCGTTCAGCTGATCCAGCACCTTGCCGCCAGCGACGGGCTCGGCCAGGTGCCCGTGATTCTCATGAGCGCGGCGGCGAACGCGCCGCCGCTCGACCATCCGCACGCGCAGTTTCGCCGCAAGCCGCTTTCGATCGACGATCTGATCGCCGCCGTGAAAGGTTTGATCGGCCCGGCGTGAGCGGCGCTGGGCACGCGACGTGCTGTAATGGTGCGTTCCGGCGTGACCGATTCACGCGGGATTCATGAGAAACCGCTCAACCGAAAGGGAGGCACCATGGTGCAGGATCAAGTGGAAGGCGCGGCGCAAAAGGTCGTCGGCAAGGTGCAGGACGCGGTCGGCGCGCTCACGGGCGATGAAGCCACGCAAGCGGAAGGCAAGATGCGGCAGGCATACGGCAACCTGCAGCAGAGCTATGGACAGACTGTCGACAACGTGCGGCTTGCCGTCGCGAGCCAGCCAATTCAGGGTGTGCTGATCGCGGCAGCCGTCGGCTTCGTGCTCGGCGCGTTGTGGAATCGCGATCGTTGATGCGCGGTTCGCCGCGCGGATGATGCATCGAAGACAAAGCCGGCGCGACAATCGCGCCGGCTTTGCCGTTTCATGGGACCTCGCGCACGATCCCGGCGAACGATGCGGACCGCGCGCAACCGATGGCAAGCGCGATCGTGGCCACCACGAGCGGCAAATGGGTGCCGTGCACGCCGCCGATCGCGGCCGCCACCGCGAGGCCGCACGACGCCGCGCCGCTCATCAGACTCGCGAGCGGCGCGCTGGCGCTGCCGCCCATCGCGAGCGAAAGATGCGCGCCGATAAGCGCGACCATCGCCACGACCGACACCACGGCGAGCGCGCCGGACTGAGCGCCGAGCACATACGCGAGCGCCGCGCACGCGCCAGCGCAGGCGAGATGCAACGGCTGCAGACTTGCCGTCTCGCGATGCGTCCGGACGCACGCCAGACAACCCAGCGCAGCAACCGCGCCGCCCGCGAGCACGGCGAATGCGCCGGCCACGCCGAGCGTATCGGGCATATCGGGCAGCAGCCACGCGACGAATGCGATCGTGGCGAGCAACGCCTGCGTCGAGGCGTTCGCAGCAGGCCGGCCGAGCCGGTATCCGCCGAATCCCGCGACGACGGCGAGCAGCAGCGCGGCGGCGCCCGGCCCTCGGCTCACACCGTAAGCCACGATCGCAACCGCGCCGATTTCCCACAGCCGGCGCCAGCGCGCCGCGCCCGAACGCAGCGACGCCCCTGCAGACAGCGACGCGAGCACGCAGAGCGCGCCGGCCAGAACATCGGACATGCGTCGCTCCTTCAGGCGGCCAGCACGTTCGACAGCGTGCCGATGCCCGCGATCGTCACATCGACGCGCGCGCCGTCCTTGATCGAGCCGACCCCGATCGACGTGCCGCACGCGATCACATCGCCGGGTACGAGCGTCATGTCCTGCGACAGCAGGCTCACTTGCTCGGCGGGCGAAAAGATCATGTCGTCGAGCGGATAGTTCTGGCGCTCGGTGCCTTCGAGCGTCGTGACGACACTCGCCGCGCGCCAGTCGAAGCCGTTGCCCGGCGTGACGATCGCGGGACCGAGACACGTGAACGTGTCGAAGCCCTTCGAGCGGCACCATTGCGCGAAGTTGGGATCTTCCTGCAGCAGCTCGATCGCCGTGACGTCGTTGACGCACGTGTAGCCGAAGATCGCCGCCTCGGCTTCCTCGACCGACGCCCCGCTGACCGTCTTGCCGATCACGATGCCAAGCTCGCCCTCATACGCAATCTTGCCGTGATAACTCTTCGGCCGGCGGATCGACTCGTTCGGCCCGATCACCGACATCGGCGGCTTGATGAGAAAGAGCGGATGCTGCGGCGGCGCCTTATCGAGCTTCTGCGACAGCGCGTAGTAGTTGTTCCACAGCGCGATGACCTTGCTCGGCTCGCAGGGCGCGAGCAGCGTCAGGTCGTCTACGGCGTAGGAAATGTCGGTCGGGCGCGGGCGGTCGAACATCGCGCCGTCGTGCTGCACGACGCGGCCCGAGTGCTGATCGAGCGTGCCGAAACCGATGCTGCCATCGGTATCGCGAAAACGAATCCAGTGTGTCAAGTCTGCCTCCCTTATAAGGAGCGCGGGCTGCATTTGCTTTGAAATGGCCCGCGCTCTCGTCCCCTCCTCCATACTCCTTCTTACATCAGATCAAACCTGCGCCACGCGCCCACTTGTACTTCGCGCCGAGCACCGCGACGGGCAGTTCCGTCGAGTACGCGTAAGCGGGCACGCCATGCTCGTAAAGATACTCCGCCGCTTCCTCGACCTGAACATCGCCGGCAAGCGATGCCACGATCGGCTTCTCGATGCCCAGCGCCTTCATCTCCTCCTTCACTTCGATCACGAGCTTCGCGAAGACCATCGGCGGCGTGATGATCGTGTGCCAGTAGCCAAGAATGATCGAATGGATGCGATCGTCTTCGAGACCGAGGCGGATCGTGTTCTTGTATGTGCTCGGCGGCTCGCCACCAGTGATGTCGACCGGATTGCCCGCCGCGCCGAACGGCGGGATGAACTTGCGGAACGCGGCGTCGAGATCGTCGGGCATCGTCATGAGCGACAGGCCGTTGTCCACGCACGCATCCGACAGCAGCACGCCCGAGCCGCCCGCGCCCGTGATGATCACCGTGTTCTCGCCCTTCGGTGTCGGCAGCTTCGGAATGCCGCGCGCGAATTCGAGCAGGTCACGCAACGAGCGCGCGCGGATCACGCCGCATTGCTGGAACACGTCTTCGTAGATCTTGTCGTTGCCCGCGAGCGCGCCGGTGTGCGAGCTGGCCGCGCGCGCGCCGAGGCTCGTGCGCCCCGCCTTCAGCACCACGACCGGCTTTTTCTTCGACACGCGCTTCGCGGCTTCGGCGAACGAACGTCCGTCCTTCAGGTCCTCGCAGTGCTGCGCGATGATCTCGGTGTTGTCATCCTGCTCGAAGAACGTGAGCAGATCGTCTTCGTCGATATCGCTCTTGTTGCCGAGGCCGACGATCGCGGACACGCCCATCTTCGCCGAGCGCGAGAAGCCGATGATCGCCATGCCGATGCCGCCCGATTGCGACGACAGCGCGGCCTTGCCCTTCACGTCGTACGGCGTGCAGAACGTCGCGCAGAGGTTCTTCGGCGTGTAATAGAAGCCATAGATGTTCGGACCCATCATGCGGATGTCGTACTTGCGCGCGATCTGCACGATCTCTTCCTGGCCTTCGTGATTGCCCGTTTCCGCGAACCCCGACGGAATCAGCACCGCGCCCGGAATCTTCTTCTCGCCCACTTCGACGAGCGCCTGCGCGACGAACTTCGCCGGAATCGCGAACACGGCGACATCGATCACGCCGGGCACGTCCTTCACGCTCTTGTACGCCTTGCGGCCCATGATCTCGTCGGCTTTCGGGTGGATCGGATAGATCGCTCCCTGATAGCCGCCGTTGATGAGGTTCTTCATCACCGAGTTGCCGATCTTGCCGTCCTCGTTCGACGCGCCGATCACGGCAACAGCATCCGGCTTCATGATGCGGTTCATCTGCGCGACGATCTGCTCCTGCGTCGGGCGATAGCGCGGCGCGGCCGGCTCGAAGTCCATCACGATGCGCACGTCCGCGGCCACCGCGCCGCTCGGGCTCGCGAAGACCGGGTTCAGGTCCATCTCGGAGATCTGCGGGAAATCGTCGACGAGACGCGACACGCGCTCGATCAGCGTGATGAGCGCCTCGCGATTCACGGCTTCAGAGCCGCGCACGCCGCGCAGCACTTCGGCGGCCTGAATGCCGTCGAGCATCGACGCGGCTTCTTCGCGCGTGACGGGCGCGAGGCGGAACGTCACGTCCTTCAGCACTTCGACGAGCACGCCGCCGAGACCGAACGCGATCAGCTTGCCGAACGACGGATCGGTCACCGCGCCGATGATCACTTCCTGGCCCGCGCCGACCATCTGCTGAACCTGCACGCCAACGAGCGTCGCGTTCGGGTCGTACTTCTTCGCGTTCGAGATGATCGTGTCGAAGCCCGCGCGGACATCGGCCTCATTCTTCACGCCGACGAGCACGCCGCCCGCTTCGGTCTTGTGCAGGATTTCGGGCGAAACGATCTTCAGCACCACCGGAAAGCCGATGAACGACGCGAGCTTCGCGGCATCGTCCGCCGATTTGGCGACGCCTTCCTGCGGCACCGCGATGCCGTATGCATCGCAAATGAGCTTGCCTTCCGGCGCCGTGAGCGACGTGCGGCCTTCGGCCTTCACGCGATCAAAGACCTCGGCGACGCGGCGCTTGGCATCGGGCGCATGCAGCGGAACGGCTGGCGCTGCCTGGTTGGGAGAATTGGCTGATTCGCTGCGATCCTGGACAACCGTGCTGTTCATTTGGTGTGTCTCCGTTTTCAGGTGTCCGTCTTTTTGGACGTGACGATCCTCGCCGCCTCCTGTCGAGGCGGCGGGCGTGTTCGCGGTTCAGACAGGCTCAGATCGCGCCGAGGCTCTTCAGCGTGGCGATCTGGTCAGACGTGTAGCCGAGTTCGGCCATGACTTCATCCGTATGCTCGCCGAGCAGCGGCGAGCGCACGACTTCGGTCGGGCTGTCGGAGAGCTTGATCGGATTGCCGACCGTGAGGTACTTGCCGCGCACCGGATGATCCACTTCGACAATCGTGCCGGTCTTGCGCAGCGACGGCTCTTCGGCGATCTCCTTCATCGAAAGGATCGGGCCGCACGGAATGTCGTGCTTGTTGAGGATTTCCATCGCCTGGAACTTGGTCTTCGACATCGTCCAGCGCTCGATTTCATCGAAGATCTGCTTCAGATGCGGCAGACGCGCGTTCGGCGTCTTGTAGTCCGGATGATCGATCCATTCCTCCCGGCCGATCACCTTGCAGATTTCGCCCCACACCGGCGCCTGCGTGATGAAGTAGATGTACGCGTTCGGATCGGTTTCCCAGCCCTTGCACTTCAGGATCCAGCCCGGCTGGCCGCCGCCCGATGCATTGCCGGCGCGCGGCACCGCTTCGCCGAACGTGCCGTTCGGGTACTGCGGATATTCCTTCATCACGCCGGTGCGCTCGAGCCGCTGCTGGTCGCGCAGTTTCACGCGGCAGAGGTTGAGCACGCCGTCCTGCATCGCGGCGAGCACCTTCTGGCCGCGGCCGCTCGTGTTGCGCTGATACAGCGCCGTGACGATGCCGAGCGCGAGATGCAGGCCCGTGCCCGAATCGCCGATCTGCGCGCCGGTCACGACGGGCGGGCCGTCGTCGAAGCCGGTCGTCGAGGCCGCGCCGCCCGCGCATTGCGCGACGTTCTCATAGACCTTGCAGTCTTCGTACGGTCCCGGCCCGAAGCCCTTCACCGACGCAACGATCATCCGCGGATTCAGCTCCTGGATGCGCTCCCACGTGAAGCCCATGCGATCGAGCGCGCCCGGCGCGAAGTTCTCGACGAGCACGTCGCAATTCTTCACGAGCGTCTCGAGCACCTTCTTCCCTTCGGGATTCTTCGTATCGATGGTGATCGAGCGCTTGTTGTGGTTGAGCATCGTGAAGTAGAGGCTGTCGGCGTCGGGGATATCACGCAGTTGCTCCCGCGTGATGTCGCCCGCACCGGCGCGCTCCACCTTGATGACGTCCGCGCCGAACCACGCGAGCAGCTGCGTGCAGGTCGGTCCCGATTGAACGTGCGTGAAGTCCAGGATTCGCACGCCGTCAAGCGCCTTGCCAGAATTGTTCACCGTCATTGCTCGTCTCCGAAATCTTGCTTCCGCGTTTATAAGTTCGACGTTTATTCGTACATAGTCTGGGCCATCTGTCCGCGCGTACACAGTCGGGTCGACCCAGATGTTGATGACCGCGCTCTTGCCCCATCTCCGCGATCGACTCGCGCGCCCCGCCGCTCGCCGAGGTTCGCGTTGGTCGTTGTGATATACAATATTCCACACACAGTATTAGTCAACTGTATCCCGATCGGCGAAAACCCTGTGATGCGCTGCACGATGCGCCAGAACGCCCGATGCACAACGGATTCCGCTCACTTCGCGCTGCGCCGCATCAATCGCTGTAATCCTCCTTTCTCGATTAAATAGGTGCATAACGCGAGCGATAAGCAGCGGTCAAAAGTTTTTTGCACGCCGTGAAATGTGATATATCGTATTTCAGCGCGCCACGGATGACGCCTTTTTCTGGTCGCGCCATTCCCAAGAGAGGACACAGGAGACGCAATGAACATCCACGAATATCAAGCGAAGGCGCTGCTGCGAAAGTACGGCGTCGCGGTTCCGCATGGCCGCGTCGCTTTTTCCGCGCAGGAAGCCGCCGACGCGGCGAGCGCGCTGGGCGGCCCGGTCTGGGTCGTGAAGTCGCAGATTCACGCGGGCGGCCGCGGCGCCGGACGCTTTGCCAATGATCCCGATGGCAAGGGCGGCGTGCGCGTCGTGAAGTCGGTGGAAGACGTGCGCGAGAACGCGCAGAAGATGCTGAAGTCGGTGCTCGTGACCAAGCAGACGGGTCCGGCGGGCAAGGAAGTGAAGCGCCTCTATATCGAGGAAGGCTGCGATATCGCGCGCGAGCTGTATCTCGGCATGCTGGTCGACCGCGCGAGCTCACGCATCACCATCATGGCGTCGACCGAAGGCGGCATGGAGATCGAGGAAGTGGCGCATCGGACACCGGAGAAGATCCTCAAGGTCGCGATCGATCCCGCGACCGGCCTTCAGCCCTTCCACACGCGCCAGATCGCGTTCGGCCTCGGCCTCACCGGCAAACAGGTCGGCGCGGCGTCGAAGTTCATCACGGCGCTGTATCAGGCGTTCGTCGATCTGGACGCGTCCATCGTCGAAGTGAATCCGCTCGTGGTGACCGGTTCCGGCGATGTCATGGCGCTCGACGCCAAGCTCAATTTCGACGACAACGCGCTCTATCGTCACCCGGACATCGAAGCGCTGCGCGACGAGGACGAGGAAGATCCCGCCGAAATCGAAGCGGCGAAGCACGGCCTCAACTATGTGAAGCTCGACGGCAACATCGGCTGCATGGTGAACGGCGCGGGCCTCGCGATGGCCACGATGGACATCATCAAGCTCTACGGCAGCGAGCCGGCGAACTTTCTCGACGTCGGCGGCGGCGCAACGCAAGAGCGCGTCGCGACCGCGTTCAAGCTGATCCTGCGCGATCCGAAAGTGCAAGGGATTCTCGTCAATATCTTCGGCGGAATCATGCGCTGCGACGTGATCGCGCAAGGCGTCGTCGCGGCCGCGCGCGAAGTCGATCTGCGCGTGCCGCTCGTCGTGCGCCTGGCCGGCACCAACGTCGATGCGGGCCGCGAAATCCTGCGCACGTCCGGCCTCGCCATCATCCCCGCCGAAAACCTCGCCGATGCCGCCGACAAGATCGTCAGCGCCGTCGCCGCCGCACGTCACTGAAAAGGAAGCCGACATGAGCGTTTTGATCGACAGGAACACGAAGGTCATCTGCCAGGGCTTCACCGGCGCGCAGGGCACGTTTCACTCGGAGCAGGCGATCGCGTACGGCACGCGCATGGTCGGCGGCGTGACGCCGGGCAAAGGCGGCACGACGCATCTCGACTTGCCCGTGTTCGACACCGTCGCCGATGCGGTCGCGAAAACCGGCGCGGACGCATCCGTCATCTACGTGCCGCCGCCCTTCGCCGCCGATGCGATTCTCGAAGCCATCGACGCCGAAGTGCCGTTCATCGTCTGCATAACGGAAGGCATTCCGGTGCTCGACATGCTGCGCGTCAAGCGCGCGCTCGCCGGCTCGGGCAGCCGGCTCGTCGGGCCAAACTGTCCGGGCGTCATCACGCCGGGGCAATGCAAGATCGGCATCATGCCGGGGCATATTCACCAGCCGGGGAAGATCGGCGTCGTGTCGCGCTCGGGCACGCTCACGTATGAAGCCGTCGCGCAGACGACCGCGGCCGGGCTCGGGCAGACGACGTGCATCGGCATCGGCGGCGATCCCGTGAACGGCACGAACTTCATCGACTGCCTCTCGCTCTTTCTGGAGGACGACGCGACCGAAGGCATCATCATGATCGGCGAGATCGGGGGATCGGCAGAGGAGGAAGCGGCGCAGTTCCTCAAGGATGCGAAGACGAAGAAACCGGTCGTCGGTTTCATCGCGGGCACGACCGCGCCGCCGGGACGCCGCATGGGCCACGCGGGCGCGATCATCTCGGGCGGTTCGGGCACCGCGAGCGCGAAGATCGACGCGATGAAGTCAGCGGGCATTCATGTGGCGGATTCGCCCGCCGCGCTCGGCGAAACGATGGTGCGCGCGATGCGCTAAGCGTCGGTTAGCAGGCAAGCGGATGCGGCGCAATTCACAATGCCGCATCCATTTATTACGATTTAATTACAAAAGAGCTTAAACTGGCGGGTCGATCTCAACCTCGTTCGACGGAGCCGCCATGATCCGCCTGTTCTACGCCGCCGTCGCCGCGCTGTTTTTCTCGATGACCATCGAGCAGGCGCTCGCGGCAGCCGTTATGTAAGTCAGAACGAAAAAGGCCACACGGCGAACGCCGCGTGGCCTTTTTTGCTGCACTGCAATCCGAACTCAGTCCAGAAAGTCGCAATTTGCCTCGACGAACGCCGCCAGGTCGAGCGAATGCTGCTTCACGAGCCGCTCGACCAATTCCGTATCGCGCTGCTCGAGCGCCTCGATGATGCGCATGTGATCGACGATCGAGCGCGACGCCCGGTCGCTCTGCGAGATCGTCATCTTTCGAATGGCGCGCACGTGCACAAAGATGTTCTTGATCGTCTCGAAGATGATCTCCGATTTCGACAAGCGCACGATCGCGGAATGGAACGCGATGTTCGCGTCCGAATATTCGTCGATATGCTCGGCGGGCGTCGAATCGCGGAAGTTGTCGAACATATGGCGCAACTGGGCGATTTCCTCGTCCGATGCGCGCTGCGTCGCGAGCCGCGCCGCCATGCTCTCCAGCGCCGCCCACATATGGATCATCTCGACGATCTCGCGCTTGGTCTTGCGCAAGATATAGACGCCGCGCCGCGGCACCGTGCGCAGAAAGCCTTCCTGCTCGAGAAGCGTCATGGCCTCGCGGATTGGCGTGCGGGAGACGCCGAGCGCTTCGGTCAGCTCTTTCTCGTCGAGACGGATTTCCTCCCGCGAGCGGTAGATGTCCGCTTCGGCGATCGCCTGCCGCAGTTTCGCGTACGCCTGATCGCGCAGCGAAACCGTGGCATTGATCGGTTCCAGCGAAAGCGTCAGTCCGCTCTGACGAACTTCGGGGCGAACTTCCGGCCGGTCTACGGATTGAGTATCAGATGGCATTGATGGCTTGATTTCCCAAGTGCGGACGGCCAGCGTGCACACGCTTGCCCGAACCGCCGTTCTGGTCATCCGCCGCGAGACCGGCGAAGCGACCGTGATCCTGTGCGCGCTGCAGCATGCTCTGCGGCACCGACGACGCAATCATAAATGTAACACCCACACCCACGGCAACCAGCGCGAATCCGACAACAACCAACAGGGCGATGCTCATCTCAGGCTCCAGTTAAATCACTCAAGAGCCCTCAGTATATGCTGCATCGCAACAGCGCGCAACATATTTTGAATCTTGTATATCAGAAACAACGCTGGTCCCTTCGTCTGCAGTTTAGGCGGCTTTTTGCGATTGCGGGAGCGGCAACGCCTTCGCCGTGCCCTGGTTCACGCCCTCACGCAGCTTGATCAATGCGAGAACCGCATCGAGCATCGGCGTTCCGACGTTCACCAGGCGGCCGATTTCCTGCACGACGGTCATCAAGGGATCGATTTCCATCGGCCGTCCGGCTTCGCAGTCCATCAGCATCGATGTTTTGTGAGCACCTACCGCGCCCGCGCCGTTGATGCGCCGCTCCACGTCGACGCGGAAATTCACGCCGATCTTGTCGCCGATGGCCTTCGCTTCCAGCATCATCGCCTTCGAAAGCGCGCGCGTGCCGGGATCGCTCGTGAGGACGTCGAGCGTCGCGCCGGTCAGCGCGCTGATCGGGTTGAAGCACAGATTGCCCCAGAGCTTCAGCCAGATTTCATCGCGGATGTTGTCGCGCATCGGCGCCTCCATGTCCGCCTTCGCCATGAGGTCGTGCAGCGCCTGCAAACGCGGCGTGATCTCGCCGCTCGGCTCGCCGATCGGGAATTTCTTGCCGTAGTGATGCTCGATGACGCCCGGCTCCGCGATCTCCGCCGCCGGCAGCAGCACGCAGCCTATCGCCCGCTCCGGCCCGAACACGTCCCATTGCCGGCCGCCCGGATCAACGCTCTGCAGCTTCGTGCCTTCCAGCTCGCCGCCGTGCTTGTAGAAGTACCAGTACGGCAGACCGTTGACGGCCGTGACGATCGCCGTCTCGGGGCCGAGCAGCGGGGGGATCAGATCGACGACGCCCGGAATCGAATGCGCCTTCAGAGCGATGATCACGTAATCCTGCGGACCAAGCTCGGCAGGGTTGTTCGTGCAGCGGACCTTGACGGTGTGCTCCTCGCCGTCGATGCGCAGCTTGACGCCGTTCGCCTGCATGGCCGCGAGATGCGGCCCGCGCGCGACGAAACTGACGTCCGCACCGGCTCGCGCCAGTTGTGCGCCCATATAGCCGCCGATCGCGCCGGCGCCGTACACGCAGATTTTCATGGTTCGTCTCCTGAGGGTTGTAGCCTTAAAGCTTTCTGATATACAAGATACTACATTCCGTATTGAGCGAGAACAAGGCGAATCGTGCGCTTCCGGACGAGCGAAAACCCGCATGCGCGATACCGCGCTGCGGGCTTTGCCAATGGATCGGAAAGGCGTCGCTCAGGCCTCGACGGCCTGGCTCGTGATGAGAGTATGCGACGAGGCCGCGATGATGTGTGACCAGACGCTGGCCGCGCTGGCGCGCAACGCGCGGCTCTTGCGCCGCACGAGCATGATCGTGCGCGAGGCGTCCGGCACGAGCGGGATGAAGCGCGTCCGGGCGCTGTCGCATGCGGCGCGCGCGTGCATCGGCAGGATGCCGACGCCGAGCCCCGCTTCGGCCATGCGCGCGACCGCCGCCGGCTGCGTGAGCCTTTGGCGCACCGCGCCGGTCACGCCGTGCAGCGCGAGCGCGGCTTCGATGGCGCCGAGGCTGCCGGTGTCGTCATCGAGAAGGAGGAGCGGCGTGCCGCGCAACTGCTGCCAGTCGATGCGCGCCGCCGCATTCAGACGATGCGACGCGCCGACGACCGCCGCGAGTCCATCGGCGAAAAGCGGCTCGGCGGCGAGTTCATCGAGATTGTCCGGCGCCACGACGACGCCCAGTTCCGCCTCGCCCGAACGCACGAGCTGCAGCACCGCGTTCTGCGGCCGGTCCATCACGACGACCGTGATATCCGGCAGCCGTTCATGACACGAGGCGAGCATCGCCGGCAGCACGCTCGCGGTGAGACCGCAACTGCTCGCGAGGTTCACGACGCCGGGCTCGCCGCCCTCCTGCGCGCGCGGCCGGAGCGTCGCCTCCAGTTCCTCGACGAGCGGCGCGATGCGCGCGAGCAGCTTGCGGCCGGTTTCGGTGAGCGCGACTTGGCGCGTGGTGCGATCGAAGAGCCGCAGCGCGATTTCGTCTTCGAGTTCGCGGATGCTGCGGCTGACCGCGGATTGCGTGATGCCGAATTCGTCGCCCGCGCGCGTGAAGCTGCGATGCCGCGCGAGGGTGACGAACAGCCTCAACTGATGCAGCGATACGCTGAGCGACGGCGCGGCATGCGCGTTCCTGTTCGGTTGATCGCGCATGCCGTGCTTCCTTACTGCACCGTGTTGCGCGATGCGTCCCAACCCGCCTGGAACGACGCGTTGGCCGACGACGACTCGGCGGACGTCTCTGCCACCGTGTTCTCGATCCAGCGCTTCCTCATCGGCGCGAGGACGAACTTCGCGCACAGGCCCGCCGCGATCGACGTGATCGCGGTCGCGATGAACACCGCGTTCCACGAACCGATCGACGCGAGCACCGAAGCGAGCGGCACCAGCATCGACGCCGTGCCCTTCGCCGTGTACAGCGTGCCGGCGTTGGCGGCGGCGTACTTGCTGCCGAAGGTATCGGCGCAGGTCGCCGGGAAGATCGAGAAGATCTCGCCCCAGCAGAGGAAGGTCATCGCCGCGAACAGCATGAACAGATACGGGTTGTGGCCGAACTCCATCAGCCCGAGCAAGGCCACGCCTTCGCCGAGAAAGATGATGAACATCGTGTTCTCGCGGCCGATCTTGTCGGAGATGAAACCGCACAGCGGACGCGTGAAGCCGTTGCACAGGTTGTCGATGGAGAGCGTCATCGCGAGCAGCGGCAGCGTCACGCCGAGGATGTTCACCGGCATCTTCGCGAAGCCGTACTCCTTGGCGATCGGCCCGAACTGCGCGGTCGCGATCACGCCGCCCGCCGCGACGAACACGAACATCAGATACAGCACCCAGAAGAGCGGCGAGCGCACCATCTGTCCGGTCGTGTAGTCGACCTTCGTCGACACGATGCGCTTGGCCGGCACGATATCCTTCGGCGGATTCGGGCGCACGAGCAGCAGCGCGAGCACGAAGATGCACACGCCCTGCAGAATGCCGAAGAACATGAACGCGTGCTCGTAGCCGGAGCTCTGAATCATGTTGGAAATCGGAATGACCGTGACCGCCGCGCCCGCGCCGAAGCCCGCCGCCGTCAGACCGGCCGCGAGACCGCGCTTGTCCGGGAACCACTTGAGCGCCGTGCCGACACAGGTGCCGTACACGCAGCCCGCGCCGATACCCGCGATCACCGCCGCAATGTAGAGATGCATGAGGCTGGTCGCGTGGGCATCGATGACCCAGCCGATCGCCGCGCAGATCGAACCGCCGATGACGACCGGTCTCGGCCCGAATTTATCGACGAGCCAGCCCTCCACGGGCACGAGCCACGTTTCAGTGACGATGAAGATGGTGAAGGCCGTTTGAATCGCCGCTTGCCCCCAATGATGTTTCGCATCCATTGGAACGACGAATAGCGTCCATGCGTACTGCAGGTTGGCGACGAGCCCCATGCATAGGATGCCCACCGCTAGCTGAATCCATCTGTTGTGATGACGCCCGTGCGAATGCCCGGACACAACCGTGTCTGCGCTTGCCATGTCTGTCTCCGTTATGTGTTCTTAGCGCTCGTACGGCGCTTGAGGTACTGCGAGAAGCCGGCGCGGTGCGTCGGCGGCGAGCGGTCGGTCAGGGGAAATGCTCCGTCCAGGCGGCATGGGCGTGAGGCCGCTTGTCGTGCTTGGCGCGCTGGTCGCGCGGGAGGAAGTGGGCGATCGATTCGCACATCCGGCGTACATCCGCGTCAGGCGATCGACGAATCATTTCAAGCGATTCCCAATAGAGTCCGGATGGTTGAGCGGCCTTTGCAGGCTTCGTGTACTGCGGGGTGATGCTCGAGTGCCGCGCGGAAAGCCGGCTCATGCCCGGGTCCAGCATGGTCGTTCGTGCTATCCGCAACTGTCCGCCTTACAACAAACGGGGACGTGAAAGCATCGTGGAGGAGAAAAACGATTAAGGAAAGTTAGAAAAAATTATTGTATAAATTAGCTATCGTTAATGGATGAGGGACTGCTGTGCTGCGCAACGCCACCCTGCGTCAACTGAAGATCTTCGAAACCGTGGCCCGGCGATTGAGTTTTTCCCGCGCCGCCGAGGAGCTCTACCTCACGCAGCCCGCGGTCTCGACGCAGGTGAAGCAGCTGGAAGAGCATGCCGGCTTGCCTCTCTTCGAGCAATTGGGCAAAAGAATCTACCTCACTCCGGCCGGAAATGAAATGCTCCATTACAGCCGTGCCATCCTGGAGCAGTTCCGCGAAGCGGACGACGCCATGGCACGCCTCAAGGGCATCTCGGGTGGAACGCTCAATGTCGCGGTGATCAGCGCGGGCGACTATTTCTTTCCCCGTCTCCTTGCAGCATTCACGCGGCGTAATACCGATGTAAGGCTCAACCTCGCCGTGCATAACCGCGAGGAATTGCTGCATCAGCTTTCCGATAACCTGACCGACCTCGCCGTGATGGTGCGGCCGCCGCGCGACATGGATACCGTGAACGTATCCTTCGCGCCTCATCCGTACGTGATCGTCGCGCCGCCGGACCATCCGCTCGTCGGGCGCAAGGACGTTCCGCTCGAAGCGCTTGCCGACGAGCCGTTCATCGTCCGCGAGCGCGGCTCAGATACCTGGAATTCGATGGAGGAAGGTTTCGCCGGACGCCTTACGAATCTCAACGTCGCGATGGAAATCACCAGCACGGAGACGATCAAGCAGGCGGTCATCGCCGGCATGGGTCTCAGCTTTCTGTCCGCGCACACGATCAGCATGGAGCTGCAGGTCGGCAAGCTCGCGGTGCTCGACATCGAGGGTTTTCCCGTGATGCTCAACTGGTTCGTCGTGCATCGGAACAACAAGCGGCTGCCCCCGGTGGCGCTCGCGTTCAAGCAATTCCTGATCGAGGAAGGCGCCGCGCAGATCGAGGCGATCACACAGATCGTCGCGAAGACGGGTAAACCCAATGCATAACGCTTACTGAATAAATAACCGAAAAAAGTTTAACTATCGTATATGGATCGGCTTTTCTATCCTGCATTCATGCCCCTCGGCCATACAGGAGACGATCATGATCCATGCAACGCACGGCGATGAACGCGAAGTACAGGCGCAAGTCTGCGCATTCAATACCGCTTTCGAAGAGCTCGACCTGATGTTCCGCTGGGACGCGCAAACCTGGCGCTCGCTCGCGTCGGCGGATAGCGACTACGGGAAGATCGCGCAGTACATCGAATCGCAATGTCCGCATCTGTTGAAGGCGTACAGCGCGGAATTTCTTTGCCAGGCGATCGTCGAGCGGAAGAATTCCACGATCGAAGCGTGCCGGCAAAACACGGTTCAGTACGAAGACAGCACGCAGCGGGCGCGGCTTTGGCGGGCGCGCAACCAGGAAACGGCGCGCGTCTGAGGTTTCACTATTACTGATGCGGGCGGTCCGGGAAATCCGGACCGCCCTTCTGCCTTTATAAGACGTTCATACGACGCACCGCGGTTGCCCGCGGCGCCTTCGATGTCAGGGCGTCAGGGCGACCCACACCGCCTTCGGCTCGGTGAAGTTCTCGATGGCGACATCGCCATGTTCGCGGCCGAAGCCTGAATCGCCTCCGCCGCCCCACGGAAGACGCACATCCGTGAAGCCGTAGGTATTCACCCAGACCGTGCCCGCCTTCAGTTCCGCGGCCATGCGATGCACGCGGCCGATATCCGCGCTCCACACGCCCGCCGCGAGACTGTATGCGGTGCCGTTGGCGATGCGCAGGGCGTCGGCTTCATCGTCGAAGGGAATCACGCTCGCGACCGGCCCGAAGATCTCTTCCTGCGAGATGCGCATCTCGTGCTCGACCTTCGCGAAGACAGTCGGCTCGACGAAATAACCGCGCTCGCCCGAACGCCTGCCGCCCGTCACGAGCGATGCGCCCTCGCCTTTGCCGATGTCCACGAAATCCAGCACGCTCTTCATCTGCTTGGCGGAGATGAGCGGGCCCATGTTGGTCTCTCGCTTTGACGGATCGCCGAGCTTGATCGTCTGCGCGCGCTGGGCGAGGCGTTCGACCACTTCGTCGTAGACCGCGCGCTGGGCGAGAATGCGCGAGCCCGCCGAGCAGACCTGTCCCGCATTGAAGAAGATGCCGGAGGCCGCCGCGCGCACGGCGCTGTCGACGTTCGCGTCCGCGAAAATCACATTGGCCGACTTGCCGCCGAGCTCCAGCGTGACGCGCTTGAAGTTGCCCGCCGCGCCCTGCAGGATGCCGCGCCCGACCGACGGCGAACCGGTGAACGTCACCTTGTCGACGCCCGGATGCGCGACGAGCGAATCGCCGACGACCGAGCCCTTGCCCGTCACGATATTGAGCACGCCAGGCGGCACGCCCGCCTCGAGCGCGAGCCGTCCGACCATCAGCGCGGAGAGCGGCGTGATCTCGGCGGGTTTCACGATCAGCGTGCAGCCGCACGCGAGCGCGGGCGCGATCTTCCACATGCCGATCATCAACGGGAAGTTCCAAGGCACGATCGCTGCGACAACGCCGACCGGCTCGCGCACGGTATACGTGAGCGCGTCGGGACGCGCGGGCACGACCTGGCCGTTGATCTTGTCACACCAGCCGGCGTAGTACGTGAGGGTATCGATGGCGGCGGGCACGTCCTGGCGCTGCACGCCGGCGATCGGCTTGCCCGCATCGAGGCTTTCGAGCGCCGCGAGTTCTTCCTGGTTTTCGCGCAGCAGCTCGGCCAGTTTCATCAGGATGCGGCCGCGCTCGGCGGCCCGGATCGCGTTCCACGGCTTGAGCGCGGCGCGCGCGGCCAGCACGGCGCGGTCCACATCGGCGGAGGTGCCCTGCGCCACGCGCGCGATCGGGTTCTCGGTTGCAGGGTCGAGGTTCGTGGAGTAATCGCCGCCGCTCGGCGGGACGAACTCGCCGTTGATCAGCAATTCATAGCGCTTCAGATCCGTCGTGCTGTCCATGTCTCGCTCCATGTGCTTTTCAGAACCACTTCATGTTGAGGCAGAAAAAGCATCCACGAAAGCAAAACATTCTTATCGTACATATAGGGCGGGATGTATGGTCGGATATAGCGGATCGGTGGCGGGTCGGGATCCGAAGGCCGATCATGCCGCGGCCACGCATGGCACGTCCGCACGCGCTTCGACGGACGTGCCCGGGGGCGACGACGCGCGTCAGCGCTTTGCCTTGCCCATGATCGTATCGAGCGATTCGCCGACCACGACGATCTCCGTGCGGCGGTTCTTCGCCTGCCCCTCTGGCGTATCGTTGCTGGCCGCCGGGCGATCGTAAGAAAAGCCCTTGGTGGTGAGGCGTGACGCCGCGATGCCGCGCCGTTCCAGCGCGCTCGCGACCGTCTGTGCGCGGGTCTCGGACAGCGCCTGGTTGTGTTCGTGCGTGCCGGTGTTGTCGGTATGGCCCTCCACGATCACGGACTTCGCGCTTCGCTTGAGCAGCACGACCGCACGCTGGATCGCCACGGCGGAATCGCCGCGCAAAGCCGATTGGTCGACATCGAACAACACGCGATCGGGCAGGCGCACCTGCACACCGTCTTTGGTCTGCGTCACTTCGATGCCGACTTGCTGGTTCAGTGCGACCTCGTGGTCGCGATTGGGCCCGGTGGCGCAGGCGGCCAATAGGGAAACCGAAAGCGCACACGCGGCGAGAGAAAGGAATTGCTTCATGTTTTTACCTGCCTTGTTGTTGATGAAGGTCCGAGACTGGGAAAGCGCCCCGCGAGCGGAGTAATGCAGTCAGGCAGCTCGGACGTGCCCGGTTCGAGAGCAGCCCAGCAGCGGTTTGTGAGGCCGAGCTCCACTCGCCTTTGCGCTCTTCAGCGCGTCGGCTAACTGCTGGCGCGCGTGCCTGACGGGCTTCGGCTTCGCGCCCTCGCACGCGAGCCGGTTCCGTTGTACCGGAATCTTCAGCGGATCTGTGTCTTTCCGTTGCTTCTCCACGCGTCGCAACGCTTGCGCTTCGCGCGCCACCATGATGATAGGCATGCTAACTATTTTATAGTCGACGGGGCTGTTTCTCTCCGTGCCCCTGCATGCCGCTCGACTTTCCCCGGCGGTGTCCCTGGGCGTCTCCAAGTATCCCCGAAACCAGAGGCAACACGCCTGCGAGCACATTCAACGCGTTGGCCGACTGCGCGAGCGAAGCACGCAGACGTTCGCTTCCGCTTCACCGCTGGTTGCCTGGTGCGCCTGAACAGCCGCTCGCGCGCGGCGCTACAGCGTTAGCGCGCCTTAACGCAAGTGGCGGGCGGCCGAGTGTTTAAGGATCCGCGCACCGGCAAACCTTGGCACAGCGGGGAAGCGTTTCAACGAAACGAGTGGGCGCGCATTTCGAATGCGTCTCGGGTCCGCTACTTCGGTCCCTGCAACATGCAACATTCCTTCGGGACGAGCATGCTGATGGCCGGCATGACGCCCGTGCTCTGCGCGCGGCAAACCGTCCACACGGCCGAGATGTTCCTGCGTACCTACGCGAAGCGGATCGACGGCAGCCTAAACAATCTCGCGATGGCGCGGCTGGAGACCGCATCATCTAATCAAGAAGTGGCCTTGGCGCATCGTCGCGGCGGATGACAACCGTTTCATCAAAGCGAGGCAATTGAGAGCACCCCTCAACCAGCGACTTTTGTCGTGAAGGTAAACACTCTATTTCGGCTTCTACGCGCGCTCATCTCAAATTTATCTGATTTCTCCGATATGCCGGCATCTGCCCGCACTCTTACCATCTCAAAGTTGTCACGGGTTGTCGGGAGGTAAGGATGGCTTCAGTGTTCTCGCGTTCGAGAAGCGATGCGTACATCGTCATGCGGCGTGGCGCAATTCGCAACACCATCCTCAGGACTGCGTGTTCGACAGTCGCGGTCGCATTGGCCGTAGGTTTCGCTTTGGGGCACTACGGTATCCAAATCACCCAGACGCCGCGCGTGTACCACGAGCCTGAGCGGTCTTCCATCGTCGCCCCTTACACGGCAGACGAATTTGCGCGCCTGCAGGCCGCCAACGCCTCGCTGGATGCGCGGGTCGAGCGGCTCTCCACACAACTCAATACCCTCAGCGCGTTCGACCAGCGCCTGCGCGCACCATCGCTGCACGCCATCGCCACCAGGACGGCGGCGTCAGCGCGCGCGTCCTATAGCGACGCCGAGGGCGGCCCCGAACTGCCGCCCCGGCCTTGCCAAACCGCCGGTGGGTTGTCAAAGCCGCAAGCTATCCGCGCCGAACTCGACTGCCTCTCGACAACGCTTAGCGCGGTGGAACGGGGTGTGGCACAGCACGAGGCGGCGTGGAACGCCTTCCCCGGCCGTCGCCCGCTCGGGCCCGGACGCATCGGTTCACCGTTTGGCAACCGCGCCGACCCGTTCACGCACCGGCTGAGCTTCCATCCGGGCGTGGACCTGGTTGCCCCAACGGGCACCCCTATCCTCGCCGCCGGCGCCGGCCGCGTAATCTACGCCGGGCCGAAGCCCGGCTATGGCAACACCGTCGAAATCGATCACGGCAATGGCTTTATCACGCGCTATGCTCACGCCTCGAAGATCGAGGTGCATCTCGGACGGACGGTGCAGCCGGGCGAGACGATCGCCGAGGTCGGCTCGACAGGTCGTTCAACCGGTCCACACCTGCATTTCGAGGTACGCGTGGATAACAGGCCAGTCAACCCCGCTGACTATCTCGCGCTATTTGCGAACGCCTCCGACGCTTAACGCCCGGGGCGGGCGAGTGTGCGTGCTGAGCGTAAGCGAAATCTGTTGCAGGTTGAGGGCGTAGTCCTGTGGTTTCGCATCGTGATTGCGCTGTCGGCGAGCATCTGCGCGCGCAGCGTCGGCTATCGCTGCCTTCGCGGCCAGTAGCGTCGGTGGCGCTACTGTAACGATGCCAATGTACACATCGCGGCCCACTGCCATCAGTCGCACCGGATCGGTCGTTTAACGCAAGGCCAACGCAGGTCGCGCATCGCATGATCCGTGCGGTCATCAGAACGGCGCTCCGGCGTGCTCCATGCGTGGATAGATGATCTCCTTGCCATCGACATGAAGCACCAGTCGCATGGAATGATGGAAGTTCGCGTAATGACCGACGAAGCCGCTGAGCACGTCGCCGAACAGGATGACATCGCCCGGGCCGTCGAGCGCCTTCGCATCGAGCTGCACATGCATGCGAGCTTCCCGGTGCAGGTACGCGCGCTGCAGCACCTCATGCTCGACTAACCACACGCGCTGGATCGCCTCGATGCGCCGCTCGATGCGGTCATCGACTGCCCAGTCGTAAAGGTCCAGCACCTCGCGCAGCGCGGGCGCGCCGCCCATCCGGATCATGGTCAACTCGTTCGCGCCGCCTGCCGCGTAGTGACCGAGCACGCGCCAGTCGTATTCCGGATGGTGCCGTGGCGGGTAGTACGGCAAGGTCGGCGCGCTCAGGTTGCGCACCGACGCGATGCCGGTGAAACCCGACACCGTCTCGGTGATCGTCGCCTCGGCAAGCGCCATGCGGGGCAGACGGCCGTTGTGGACGAGGGCACGCACCGTCAGGTGCCGGTCCGGGCCGATGGGCTTCTCCTCTCTGGCATCGTCATCCGCGCCTTGCTTTTCCCATAGCTGGCCCGAGAGCGTCACCCAGAGTTCGCGTCCCGACACGCCGAAGCGCGTCGAGGAATGGAAATAACGGAAGTGCGCGATAGGTCGAGTCATTCCAGACGTATCGCAACCGAGGAAGCGCCCGCCACTGTGCGGGCGCTTCTTTTTTTGGGAGACGTTCGAGCTTCGGCATGAGCTTGGGCCGCAACGTCGTCCGCGCCCGCCTGGCACTTCGGTGGACCGCGAGAGAACTCGCCGCCGAGACGGTGAGCGACGACCCTGTGCACCTCGAAAAAGCTTATCGCACCGTCGCGCAGATCGAGGCACGTGGGCAGCGACAACCAGACTGTGTCCAACACACACACAACTGCTTCCTGCGCTCGCGCAGGCTCTTCGGGTTGCTCCGACTCGCCTCGTGTACGACGATCTCACCTTGCACACGGACGTTGAGATCATCAAGCTTCGCGCGGCGTATGGGCAAAGCCGTCCCTTCGATGAATCGCAGCCAATCGGAGACCAGCTCGAGGCAGCCGATCCGTTCCAGCGCGGCATTTTTTGTCTAGCTATGGCGAGTTACAAGACGAACGAGCAGCTCTTGGAACCAAAGCTCTTCTTACTCTCGCAAAACTCGTCTTCCTAGGCTTTGAATCTGCAATGGCAGCCGCCACGTGGGGCTTTCGTGTTTAACGGCAGCACTGCGAAAAGAACCGAGTGCAACGCAATGACGCCCTCAACCCCTCGAAGTCCCATTACACTCGTTTAAGCGCCTTCTTTGAACGCTCAAGGTTCGTGCACAGCGGACGACAGCACCCTCTGAGCACAAGTTGCGGCATCGTCGACCGGACATGCCCCAACCGGCACTCTCACTCCAATTGGTGGCGCGTCGTCACGTACACGTCCGACCAGCAACGCCCACCACTGCCGGCCGCGATCTCAAGCATCTTCTCGATCCCCAGCCGGCGGCGCTCCCGATAGCATCGCATGCACCGGTGCTTTTTCGCAGTAGTTGGTAGCGACATCCATTCATGTCCCTTCGCGCAACGCCAGCGCAATGGCAGACGCTGGTTTTCATAGCTCACGGATAAGCACTTACCACCATGCTCGGCCGCCAACGCCTGCATCATCTCGATGGTGTCTCGCCTTAGCTCGTGACGACCATGCCAGCTCCATATTCCATTCTTGATATGTCTGAACGTCGTGTGCCAGCGATGGCCTGCCGCGCACTCGAACTCGAGCGGTGTGATGGCGTTGATGTATTCACTCGGCAGGCATCGCCCGCCCTGCACGGCGACCGCACGCTGGACATCGTCCAGGGACAGACGCCGGTTTTGCACCGCGCACGCGTTGCATCATGAGCCATACTTCTTGACATCACTTGGAAGCGCGAACCACCGGTGCGCTTCGGCACATTCCCATTCCAGCCGCGTATGGTTGTTGACGTATTGCGCAGACAGGAAGCGGCCTCCGCGTGCAGTTGCAATCGCGTGCATCGCTTCGATCGTCAGAGGTCGCATCCCTTCACCCCGGTTGCCGCAGGCTGCAAATGACCAGCGTGTTGAGCGTGAGCGAGATCTGCTGCAGATCGAAAGCGTAATCTTGCAGCTGCGCGTTGCTCGGCACCGGTTTGTCGGCGTCGCCCCGAGCGGCTGCAGCCAGCAATAACGCATCGGTGGCCATCGACACATAGTCTGACATCGTGTTCGCGCTGTCGGCGAGCATCAGCTAGCGCAGCATCGGTGACGCGGCATTTGGAACGACGCCGATCTGCCCGGTCGCGCGTTCGAGATAGCGTCCGGCCCGCCAAACATGGTAGAGCGGCTTCCGAAAAGTCACCACGCCATCGGGGATGACTGCGGTGTTCTCGCGCGCAAACGCGGCGGCATCGCTCACGGGCACTTTCGGCAGTTTCGCCGTCAAGGTGAGTAGCGCTTTCGAAATAGCGGCGGGGCCGGTTGTGCGCAGCTGCTGGCAGGTCCGCGCCGCCTCGGCAGCGATAGGCAGTGTCATTGCCGTCGTCGGTCCGGTCTTCAGCACGGGCGCCACGGTCGCCATCGCCACTTGCACGGTCAGCACGACGGACAACAAGGCCGTAGTAGCAATACGTTTTTGCAAGATTCTCACCGGCACTCCATGTCGATTCCGTATGGCGGCCCGCCAGGATCTGTCTCTCAACTCGTCAGGCTTCTTAGATCATTCGGCGTTTCGTTCGATGCATTGAACGCGGCGTGCAGAAGCAGCTTAATAGCGAACACGCTTCATAGCCCGCCACGACCGCTTGGCAACGGCGTCTCCGCCTGCTTCGCCGCTTCGATCGTTGCCTTGGGCAATGGCGGCGGGCCATCGGCTAGCTTGCCGCCCTTGACCGGCGAGTCACGCTTCAAGAACACGCGCGATGGCAACGTGAAGCCGCGCAGGTCCAGAAGTTCCAGCGGTCCCTTGCCGACATCGGTTCGCATCATGTAGCTCAAGGGATGCGTGACGTCCGCCGATGCCACCGCCGATGGACCGTGCGCTGTGAGCGCGTCCTGATCGGCGTCGTCGCTCGACTTAGGCTTGAATCGCGTGTCTTCGAATTGCGGTGTGGCTTGCCACGTCAGCTGATACGTCGCCGTGTCGATCGGTTCGATGTGCGCACGCTCCAGCATTCTCACGAACGCCCAGCGTCCGTTGAACTCGAAGCGCTTGTTGGTGCCCGCTGTCTCGGTTTGCCATTCGAGACGCGTGCCGGCGCTTTGCGGATCGCTCGTCGGCCACGCCATGCCGCTCCATGTCTCGACCTGGTTGTAGTAATGCAGCTTCTGCGCGTCGATGGTGAGCAGCGTATCGACAATGCCCGGCGTCGGAACTGGTTTGAGATCGAACCGGTAGGACGGCTCGCCTTGTGCCAGCAGATGTCCGCCGATGCGCTGCAGCACGTTGATCGCCTTCAGGAACGCCGGATCGACCGCGCGCGCGGCACTGCCCGAACCGCTCGCAGCCGACACGGGCACCCACTGATCGCCTTGCAATTGCAGCACGCCGGCCATTTGCGTCGTCAGGAACGTATCGATCAAACCGCCTTGCGGGCGCAGGAAACGCGCGAGTTCGGGCAACGACGCGTCGTTCGTCGTGTTGGCGAACGGATACTCGCAGAAACGTTTGCGTTCGATTGCGCAACGAGCCGCAAGACCGGTCCGAACGATGCGCCCAGCGGCCCGGCAGGATCGGGCTTCGCCGCTTGCGGCGTCTCGTCCTTCTTGCCGAACATGCTCTGCGCCTTGCCGACGATCGTGTCAGAGAGCGAATCGCGTTGCGCGCCAGCGCCGCCTTGATACTCGAGCGACTTCATCAGCGCGATCGTCGGCGACTGACGCGCATCGGCGATGAGCTTCAATTGACCGATCGCGGCGGGCAGCGTCGACGCGGCGTCGCATCGGAGGCTGTTCATGAAGCTCTGCCAGTGCTCGGTGTAGTCGGCGAAGTAGCGCGCGCGCAGCGCTGCACGCAACGCTTCGGGCGACTGTGCCTTGGTGGCTGCATTGGTCTGCCCCGCGCCGGCGTTGCCGAGCACCCAGTCGCCCGCGATGCCGTTGTGTTTGGCGGCATCATCGATGGTGGCTTCGATCGAACCTTCCCACGCCTGGCGCGTGAATACGCCCGGCACCGTGGCCGAGGCGCGGAACACGCCGCGCGTATCCGTGCCGGCGGTTAGGGACGCTAGCGTCTGGTCGGGATATTTGTGACCGACGGCGGCAAGCACGCCCTGATAGATCGTGTCCTCGGAGTTCTTTACACCGATCACGGCCAGCAAGGTCTGACGGCTGGTGCCGACGAGTTCCTCGCGTGGCTGAATGCGCCAGTCCGGATGCGCTTTGAGGTGATCGGCCCAGAAGCTGAGCAGGTGCTGCGAGAGGTCCATCTTCTCGCCAGCCGTGAGACTGGCGGATGTGTTCCAGTACGTCGAAAGCTGCTGCGACAGGAACGTCGCGTCGGCGTGGTCCGGCTCGGCCATCATGAGGTAGGTCTTGAGCGCGCTTTGGCCGTCTTGCACCACCTTCGTGACTTGATCGTCGAGTTCGGTCGTCGGCATCTGGCTCAGATCGACCAGACGGCCTTCGATGTCTTGCTGCACGGGTGCGGTGAGCAACTCGCGGCTTGCACGGGCGTACGGTATCCACAGCGCATCCAGCACTTCGCGGTCGTGATTCAGTCCGAAGCGCGAGAACAGCGGTGCGTGGTTCTCGACCCGGTGTTCATAGAATCCGATGCGCTCCTGCAACGCACGCAACGCGCGCAGACGAGTGGATATATCCGGAGCGCGTTCGAGCCTATTCAACGCTTCGTTCGTCAGCACCATCTGGTGCGCATTGTGGATACCCGATGCGGCCATGCCTGCGCCCCAGAGGCCGAGGACGCATAGCGCGAGCGTTGAGAGCACCGTGATCGGGTGAAAGCCGACCCGGCGGCCGGATACTCCCTCCGTGTCTTTCCCGATGTAGCACCACAATCGATGATTAGCGTTCACAAAAGCAAGCGGGTCAGCCCGTAAACTTACAAAAGGCCGCGATGTGAAATAGATGCCTCGTAATCGCACTCGATTTGGTCGCGCCTCTCTAATACTTGCGATGTGCGCGGCCAAGGGTGCAATGCGCTGGTCCAAATAACGCGATAGTTCGGCCAAGTAGCGATCACGCTTGTTCAGTCCGAGTCGCAATATGCCGGCGCTCGCCAACTGGTCTCGCAATTCGAAAAGCCGATGACTGGCGCCGACAATATCCGAATCATTCGAGAACTCGCAGCCAAATACCGCCGATCCCGTGTCACCACTCGGGAAAATCGAATCGATGTTGATTAAATAGACCGGAGGGGCCCAGTTCAATACATCTGTCGTTCGGGCAATCTTAAATCGTGCGGCCTTGGATAAGCGTCCGTCCGAGACGTGCGCTTGTGAATCGCTATCAAGTAACACAACGATCCCGTCTAACGGACGCCCCCTCCTCAATTTCTTCAACTGACGCAACCATGCAACGTCGGCTCTGCCGTCGCTCAACTCTCGATCCCAGATGAGAACGACGTCATCGGTTAGAACTTCCAACGGAATCAATATCCCACGAAGCGCATTTCTCGAGAATATCGCCAGACGTACCGTTCTCGATACGATTACCGTTAATTTTGATGTACGAGCCGCCCGCACCGATCCATACTTCTTCTTTGGCAGTGAGAATAAGCTTGCCGTTGGTGCTGGTTACAGTGACGTTCTTGAGTGCCGTAAGTGCGAGCTCGTCTGACTGAGCTTGTATATCCACTTTCCCTTTGCTCGCGAAGAGCTTAATGCCGAGTTTGCCCGCAAAAAGGCTGATGAGCTCTCCTGCAGCCAGCGTAAACTTGCGCATAGCCCCAACATCGACGTTCGCGCCCGCGGTTAGCGTGAGGTTGCTTCCGGCACTTTGTTGGATAGTCTCGGGCGACGTAAGGGCAATCGACGCGCTTGCTGACAACAGCATCACCGCTTGCTGCAGATCTTTAATTTGATCCTGCAGCACGTCATTC
This sequence comes from Caballeronia sp. 11_S32, assembly GCF_056930355.1. NCBI lineage: Bacteria > Pseudomonadati > Pseudomonadota > Betaproteobacteria > Burkholderiales > Burkholderiaceae > Caballeronia > Caballeronia sp. 11_S32. The sequence goes on along the minus strand of NZ_JBXOWH010000004.1, from coordinate 129,814 downwards.
ATAGCCTTGGCATCCGCTGCGTCGGCTTGGGCAGCCTGAGCGGCCTGCGCCAGCATATTCATCTGCGATTGCGCTGCGCCAAGTTGTTGAAGCGCTTCTCGCATATCCAGCTGTGCGCTGGTAGCATTAGGGCGATCGTTAGACGAGAAGAAAAGACCGCCGCCTGCGCGGAGTGCTCCTTGAGCCGACGTCCGAAGCTCAAAACCTTCCCCTCGGCGTTCGAGATTTGAATCAACGAGATACCCGAGATTCAACTGCGACTTGCCCGAATGCTCCGTGCTGAGCTTGATGCCTTCCTGACCCTTCCAGTCCTCCATCCGAAGTTTGTTGTTGCTTTGAGTCCGGATGGTGTTTCTCGACAGCCAGCGACGATCGTTCGTGACCAAATCGACCGCTTGGCTGTGGTGATGGAACCCGCTGATATAGGGCTTGTCCGGATCCCCATCGCGAAATTCGACGGTGGCCTCGTCATTGTCCAGCGCGGGGAAGTGCATCCCCGTCTGCAACTTGCCGGCGAACGGTTTAGCCAGCCGCAACGGCACGCTCTCGCCGCCCTTGGGCCAATTCGCGAAGTCCAAATCGAAGCGAACGACGTAATATCCGGCGGCGGTCAAATACGAATATTGGTACGAGTCCGGACTCGTGACTCGGGCGCTGAGTGTTCCCGCGATCTTGGGCCACTTATCCGATTCAAGCTTCAGCCTAAAGCGCCGGTCAGCCGGAATCGCCTTGAAGCTATTGACGTAGTTCTTGCCACGCCCGCCACTGTGTCGAACTTCGATGACGACCAAGCCATCGGGCGCGTCATCCAGTTCTTCGTCGGTGTAGAACACGCGACCGACCTGCAACGCGTGCTTCGTGCTGCTGCCATCGAACACGACCTGCCAGGCGATCGCCGCCTCGTGATGAAGCTGCGCCTGCCATTGAGCCCCTTGTTGGTCAAGATGCCCGGTCCCATAGATGTAAGGCGTCCCGTACGTCGTTTCGTCCTGGGGCGCGATGTTCGCTTCATCTTTGAAGCGTTCGTAAGCCTTATTTTCGTTATACTCGGCGACCGTGAAGGATTTCGGTACCGTCGTCGAGTGAATCGAGAGTTCGGAGATCGACTCGATGGGCGCGTTCAGCCCTGAGACGGGTCGCATCGGCAGTACGAGCTTGTCGTCGTAGATGTAGTGATCGATGTCATCCCCGACGACGATCATGTCCCCGTGCTCGGTTTCCTGCGTATAGCAATACAACCCTTCCTTTTCCATGAGCATATGGAAATAGTCGAAGTCGTCCTGCTGATACTGGAACCGGAACGCGTACTGCGGATGCTGACGACGCAGCTTGAACGTGATAAGGTGCGCCGGAATGCCGTGACCACGCAGCAGCGCCTCCAGGATTTCCGGCACGGTTTGATGCTGGTAAATTCTGGACTGCCTGATGCCCTGGAGCCTAGCCAGGTGAGATTTCACTACAACGCGATACAACGTGAAGTCGGCTGTGGTCTTCACCGTGGTGAACGACGCGATGAACCCGGAGAACCGTCGAGGCTCGCCGCCCTGCGGCGCCATCAGGAACGTCGCATCGCGATTCAGGAAATGCTTGCGCGAAATGCGCAGCGGATGCGTCAGTTCGATCTCGATCTGCACAGGCTCGCCCATGCGCTCGATGGCATCCCAGTCACCGACCGAAAACGCACTCGCCTGCTCGACACCGGGAACGTCCAGAAAACACTGTTGCTGGCCGGGACGCAATTCCCCCTCGGCGAGCGTCAACCCATCTTCCATCAAGCCCATTTGACAGGCTCTCCTTTATTTGCAGTGCTATCGAAGCTCGCCACTCGATGAACGAGAGCAAGCGTTGAAAGCCGTTCTGCGCGCCTTGGCGCCTGGTTAGCCGCCTTCCGCGCCTTATTGGGGTTGCAACATATCCGGGCCGGATAGATTATGGAAGGCGTTAGACCAACAATTCAGACAAATCCTTGTTTAAGGTCTTGCGTTCTCAAGATTCAACAATCTTCAGCCTTCAGGTGTGCTATAGGTTGCCGAGGAAGAATCGGAATCTGAGCGAGCATCGTCATAACTCGATGACTGCTATTAAGCAATCAAACGGCGTGCGATCTATCAACAAGGAGCGAACGGACATCACCATGCCAAAATGATTGCGCTGGAAGGGAATCTCACGACAACAGGAGGGCGTGTGCAGGATGGCGACGACTCGATGCTCGACGACGGAAAGATGATCGCGCGGCACATGGGTCTCGCTTCATGTCCGCTTTGCGGCAAACCTGGGCCGATGCTCGGCACCGCCGTGAATTGGCGGTTTGGCCGATCGCGCTGTGTGGCTGACGGCGATATTGTGATGTGCGGTTGTCCGCCTGGCACCAATCGAGTGATCGCGCGCTCGACGATATTCGATAGCTAAAACGCGGCATCCGTGCTGTCCAATGTTCTCGATTTTGAGTTTCGTGGTGTCACCTCTTGGTCATGGTTGAGGGATGTGAGGAAGAAGCCGCGAAGGCGGCGCTGACGGGATCGTGTGCTCGGGCAGTTGAATGCCCCCGCCATGCCCGCCGACATCGCTCAGGGCGTTATGGTCGCCCTCGATGTGCACGAAGGTGCAAGCGCCGAGCGTGAGCAACACGCCGACCATGCCCATCCGCACGAGCCGGTTCATGATCGAGCGCCTTATGCGACTTTGGCCAGTGACAGGTGGCCACGGAGCATCAGCGAGGTTTGCGTGTTGGCGCCGAGCACGTTCGTAAAACCCGCCCACACGTGATCGTGTTCCCCAATCGATGGCGGCCCCGCGATCACGAGCGAGCCGAGTATGCCGCCCTTCACCTGCGTACCAAGCGGCAGGTCGGGAAAGCGTCGCACCGCTTGCTGATAGACACCTGGATAGCCGTAGCCCACACACACGGAGAACGTCACTTGCGCGGGGACTTGCCACTGGTCCTCAACCGGCGCGAGGATCTCGGCGTCGGCATCGATCAGATACAGGCCCGTGGGCACCGAAATGGAATTGTCGCTGTTCAGCGTGAACTGGAAGCCGCCGAAGGTGTTCGTGGCCGCACTGAAATCCAGCTCGTAGTGATCGCCCTTGTCGATGCCGCGTGTACCGGCGTAGCCGAGCTCGATATACAAGCCCGAGGCCGAACCGCTCAGCGATGACGGCTTATTGAAGATTTGCGCCACACCCGACGTGGCGTTCCAATCGCTATTCACCTGCGCGGCCGGAATCGTCGGCGTGCCCGAGAGGTCCGCGTACTGGCCCGAGGTCGCGTTCCAGTCGGCATTGACTGGCGCGGCCGGAATGGCGGGCGGATCAATGAGGTCCTCATAGCGTCCACTGGTCGCGACCGTCGCGAGATCCGGCCGGTTCAGGATCGCGCTCGGGCCGCTCACCGCATTCCAGTCGGGGTTCAGGGAGAGCCAGTTCGCGGCACTGCCGTCCGTCGCGTCCGGATTCGTCTCGTTGTCGTCGGCGAGGTTGAACCAGAACCCCCGCCCATCGGCCCGCAGCAGCACCGCGCCCGCCGGATAACCGCCCACGATCGGATCGGTCGCGAACGCCGGGTTGTAGGTGAACGCGCCACTCGCCTGCGCCCATCGGGCGGCCTGCGACAGCAGATAAAGGATGCCATTCATATCCTTGCCGAATGGCGGCACGCCGCCTTGCAGCACAGGTGTCATCGTGAGCGGCGGAAAGCCGTCGTTGAACGAGGCCGCGCCCTTCGTGACGCTGATCTGCGAGGACTGCGCAATGACGTTGCGCTCGCCGTTCACGGCGAACGGCGCTGGCATCCCGTCCGGGATATCGGCGGCTTTCATGGCGATGGCGGCCGCGACATCAACGCGTCAAGCGGCAAGGTCTCGCCGATGTCCGTAATGACGCGCTGGCTGCCGTCCGCGAGCCAATACGTCGTGCCACGGAAGTCGGCGAGCACTTTCCACTGCCCGTCGACGATCGCCGCAATCTGGTTCGCGTCGACAGCGGGCTTGTTGTCCGCCGTGGGCAGCGCCGGTGCGGCGGGCGTCGGATCGGGTTCAGCAACCGGATGCAACGGATGGACTGTCCATTCGCCATTCACGAACACCATGACGCCCCAGCACGGGTCGTATTCCGGCGGCGCAATCAGCGTTACGCCGGGCGGCAGGAGGTAGTCGCCGGGCATGTGCGGATCCTCCTGCACCTGTGTTGCGCCGAGGAGCACGCCCTGAGCATCGCACTGGTAGGCAATGGTCAAGTTCGTCATGGCGTTCAGTACTTGATGAGGTAATTCGCGACCAGGTTTTTGCCGCGCGTTTCAGACTCGCTACTGGCCCCGACCGTGATGCCGGTGGCGCTGGCATAAAGGCCGATACTCGAACCCGACACCCCGACGCCGACGTTCGAGAAAGCAGGTGCGGTGAATAGACCAATCCTCCCATCGGCGTTGGTCTGCCCGGTATCGATATGGACGTTGACGTCGCCACCACTACCTACGTCATTGAAAAAGGCACTGCCGTTGCTCCCGGCATGCCAGTGTTGGCCGTCCGAGACGGGGTGACTGTGTCCGCCATCCCAGACACCGTGGGTATGGAGCGGATCATTTAAGGCGTGTGCGTGCGCGCTGAAGCTATCGCCCTGATATGAACCCAACGTGCGCCCCGGGTCCAGCCCACGCCCGTTGTCGAGACCGCGCAGCACGACGCCCCGGGTATCCGGCAGACTGAACGTGGTGGAGCCGTTGCCCGCGCCGTAGGTGGTGTCGATCACCGCGAACAGCGCCGCGTAGGTGGTGCGGGAGATCGCTGCACCATTGGCCATCAGGAAACCTGGCGGCACCACGCCCCCGAAGAGGTCATGTACCCACATCGTCCCCGAAATTGTCCCTGGAGGCTTCCTCGTGGGACAAAATAACGCTATCTATTTGATTTTACAACGATAGTCGTGGTGGGCCGGGTGGGACTCGAACCCACTATCGGTCGATTATGAGTCGACAGCTTATACCAGTTAAGCTTCCGGCCCTTCCTGACAAGCGAGGGCAAAAAGAAAGCGCCGCTATCGGGCGCTTTCTGTCACTTCCGAACATTGCGCTGGGCGGCTCTCGAAGGGAAGCGAGTTTGCCTCACAACGCCTCTCAATACAAGCCCGACCGTCTTGTCAGTTCCCTTCGAGGAACGATTTGAGCTTGTCCGACCGGCTCGGATGACGCAGCTTGCGCAGCGCCTTCGCCTCGATCTGGCGTATCCGCTCGCGCGTCACGTCGAACTGCTTGCCAACCTCCTCCAGCGTGTGATCCGTGCTCATCTCGATTCCGAAGCGCATCCGCAGCACCTTCGCCTCGCGCGGCGTCAGCGAATCGAGCACGTCCTTCACGACATCGCGCATACTCGCATGCAACGCCGCATCCGACGGCGCCACCGTGTTCGTATCCTCGATGAAATCGCCGAGATGCGAGTCGTCGTCGTCGCCGATCGGCGTCTCCATGGAGATCGGCTCCTTCGCGATCTTCATGATCTTGCGGATCTTGTCCTCCGGCATTTCCATCTTCTCGGCAAGCGTCGCCGGATCCGGCTCGAGGCCGGTTTCCTGCAAGATCTGCCGCGAGATGCGATTCATCTTGTTGATCGTTTCGATCATGTGAACCGGAATGCGGATCGTGCGCGCCTGGTCCGCAATCGAACGCGTGATGGCCTGACGAATCCACCACGTCGCATACGTCGAGAACTTGTAGCCGCGACGATATTCGAACTTGTCCACCGCCTTCATGAGGCCGATGTTGCCTTCCTGGATCAGATCGAGGAACTGCAGGCCGCGGTTCGTATACTTCTTCGCAATCGAAATCACGAGACGCAGGTTCGCCTCGGTCATCTCGCGCTTCGCCTGACGCGCCTTCAGCTCGCCCGCCGCCATCTGCCGGTTGGTTTCTTTCAGGTCCTTCAGCGGCAACACCACGCGCGCCTGCAGATCCAGCAGACGCTGTTGCTGCTCACGGATCGCCGGAATATTGCGCTCCAGCACCGCGCTGTACTCGTGCCCTTCCGCAACGACCTTGTCGGCCCATTCGAGGTCCGTTTCGCTGCCCGGGAAGCGCGTGATGAACTCCGCGCGCGGCATGCCGCATTTGTCGACGACCGTGTGCAGAATCTGGCGCTCGACCTGACGCACCTCATCCACTTGCGCACGCAGCGTGTCGCACAGACGCTCGACAGTGCGCGCCGTGAAGCGGATGTTCATCAACTCCGTCTGGATGGCTTCCTGCGCCTTCAGATACGCCTTCGACTTGTAGCCTTCCTTCTCGTAAGCGCGGCGCATCTTTTCGAACCACTCGCTGATGAGCGCGAACTTCTCGAGCGACTGGAGTTTGAGAGCTTCGAGTTGCGCGGCGTTCGCGCTGGCTTGCGCGCTGCCGTCGTCCTCTTCTTCCTCTTCCTCGTCGCCTTCTTCCTCGGCTTCCTCGTCCTCCGACTCGATCGCCTCGGCCTCCTGCTCCGAGAAGCCGTCCGTATCCTGGGCGTTCGGATCGATCAGGCCGTCGACAAGCTCATCGACGCGCACTTCCTCGTTCTGCACGCGCTCGGCCATCGCGAGGATATCCGCGATGGTCGTCGGGCAGGCGGAGATCGCCATCACCATGTGCTTGAGGCCGTCTTCGATGCGCTTCGCGATTTCAATCTCGCCCTCGCGCGTCAACAGCTCGACCGTGCCCATCTCGCGCATGTACATGCGCACCGGGTCGGTCGTGCGGCCGAATTCGGAATCGACGGTAGAGAGCGCGACTTCGGCTTCTTCCTCGACTTCGTCGTCGGAGGAGGCGTTCGGCGCGTTGTCGTTCAGCAGCAGCGTTTCGGCATCGGGCGCCTGCTCGTACACCGCCACGCCCATATCATTGAACGTGCTGATGATGCCTTCGATCGCCTCGGTTTCCGTGAAGTTATCAGGAAGGTGATCGTTGATCTCGCCATAGGTGAGGAAGCCGCGTTCCTTGCCGAGCTTGATGAGCGCGCGCAGCTTGCCGCGCCGCTCTTCGAGTTCCTCGACGGTGCCGGGCGCGCTCGATGAAAACGCGTCCTTCAGAAGCGCTTTCTCCTTCGCGCGGCGATCGCGAGCCCTGGCCTTTTCGACCTTCGCCGCGGGAGCGGCGCCAGACTCTGCGTTTTGCGTTGCGTCGTCTTCGACGGATACATCGTTCAGCTTTTTCGTCATGGAGTTCGCCATACCGGCTCTAGTCTCGACTCGCGGCTGCTGGACAACAGCCGATGGAACCGTGAATACCCAATACGCGCACGCTGCTTCGTCCTGCGTGCCCTGCCCGGGGCGCCATTTCGGTTCGGACGAGTGTGAATCGCCTCTCCTCGCCTACCCTCAATAGCAGCCGCTTCCCTTGCGCCCGTCTGTTCGTCGGCGTGCTTAACCGTCCGTTTCGTGTGATTTATGCGGCATGCGCCACCTAGAACCGCATCGCGCCACATCACGGACAGCCGATTTCAACCAGCGCCTTTCTGCTCCCCCAACCGGCCAACGCGCCGGCTTTACCGCATGACTGCTTCGAATGCTCGATGCCAAATGATCTTTGCCAACGGTTCGATGTCTCGTTCGCCCTCTGCTAAAGGCAGGAAAAACGTTCAAACAGTTGACAAAAAGCAATTCATTTTGAACTTTTTATTATAGCAGTTCACCTTCCTCCAGCCGGGCTCGTGCCCCGTCCGGCCTTGATCTGCGCGACTTTCGCCGACAGATCCGAAAACTCCGCGACCTCTTCCGCCGAAAGGCTCGACTGCCGCGCCAATTGGTCCAGCCGCGCCCGATAGCTGTCGTGCCGCAGCTTGACGACCGTCGCCTGCAATTCTTCGGCGAGCAGGCGCCTTTGCTCTTCGACTCGCTGCGCCGCGTCCTCGTCGGCCGGGTCGCGCATCAGCAAATCGCGAACGTTTTCATCATAGGCGAGAATTTCCTGGAAGATATCGTCGTACGTGGGCGCGTTTGCTGCATTTCTCAAGATCTCCGACAGCAACTGGAATTCCGCTGCGTTCCCTAGTTCGCGGGCGTGCGAGATCACCTCGCTGAACAATTCGCCGTGCTCGGTCATCGTGACGAGGGTGCCCTCGCTGTCCTGATCGAGCGAAACGGCAATGCCCGGATACATCACGAGATTGCGCAACGCGCGCTGTTCCTGCCCCGTCACGCGACGGCGCTCGCTCTTCGGCACGTTCGCGCGCGCAACGGCGGCCGCGCGCGAATCGATGTCGCACAACGCGGCAATCTCGGTGAACGGCGTGTCGAGCCGATCCGCGAGCATATGCAGGATCTGCACCCGCAGCGCATTCGCGGGCAGCGCCTGAAGCAGCGGCTTCGCGTCGAAGAGGGCTTTCGCGCGGCCTTCCGGCTGCTCAAGCTCCTTGTCGTTCAGCACCTCGTTCAGAAGGAACTGAGACAAGGGCATCGCGCGATCGACCTGCTCGCCGAAACCGTCCGTGCCGAATTCGCGCACGTAGCTGTCAGGATCGTGCTCTTTCGGCAGAAAGAGAAACTTGATCGTCCGGTTGTCCGCCGCGTGCGGCAACGCCGCCTCCAGCGCGCGGCGCGCGGCGCGTCGGCCGGCCGAATCACCGTCGAAGCTGAAGACGACAGTGTCCGTCTGGCGAAAGAGCTTTTGCACGTGGACCGGCGTGCAAGCCGTGCCGAGCGTCGCCACCGCGTTCGCGAAGCCGAGTTGCGCGAGCGCGACGACATCCATGTACCCTTCGACGACGAGCACGTAGCCCAGTTCGCGAATCGCGAGACGCGCCTCGAACAGTCCGTATAACTCGCTTCCCTTGCTGAACAACGGCGTTTCCGGCGAATTCAGATACTTGGGCTCGCCGCCGTCGAGCACGCGCCCGCCAAAGCCGATCACGTTCCCCTTCACGTTACGGATCGGGAACATCACCCGCTCGCGGAAACGGTCGTAGCGGCGCGCCTGGCCCTGCGAATCGGTTTTCTCGCTGACGATCACGAGGCCCGATTCCACCAGGTTGTCATCCCGATAATCAGGAAACGCGGCTTCGAGGTTCTGCCAGCCATCCGGTGCGTACCCGAGCCCGAAGCGCGCGGCCACCTCGCCGGTCAGTCCGCGTTTCTTGAGGTAAGCGACCGCGTTCGCCGCACCGCGCAGTTGCTTGCGATAGAAATCGCACGCGGTTTGCATCACGTCGGTCAGCGCGACGCTGACCGCCTTGCTCGGCGCGCTCTCGCCGCTGGTGCCGCCGCCACGGAATGAGTTCGAAGGCTCCTGCGGCACCGTCAAACCCGCGCCCTGCGCAAGCTCTTTCACGGCCTCGGGAAACGTGAGGCCGGTGTGCTCCATCAAAAAGCCGATGGCGGTGCCGTGCGCGCCGCAGCCGAAGCAGTGATAGAACTGCTTGGTCGGGCTAACCGTGAACGACGGGCTCTTCTCGTTGTGAAACGGGCAGAGACCCATGAAGTTCGCGCCGCCCTTTTTCAACTGGACGTAACGGCCCACCACGTCGACGATATCGACGCGGTTGAGCAAATCCTGCAGGAATGCGTGCGGAATCACCGATCAGTCAGCAGCGGAGGTTACTTGGCGAGTGCTGCCTTCACCTGCGCCGAGACGGCGGTCATGTCGGCCTTTCCGGCGAGCTTCGGCTTCAGCACGCCCATCACCTTGCCCATGTCCTGCGGGCCGGCGGCGCCCGTCGCGGCGATGGCGGCCTGCACTTCGGCGGCGATCGCATCGGCGGAAAGCTGTTCCGGCATGTAGGCCGACAGCACCGCGAGTTCCGCCTTTTCCTTGTCGGCGAGATCGGTGCGGCCCGCGGCCTCGAACTGGCTGATCGAATCCTTGCGCTGCTTGATCATCTTGTCGATGACGGCGGTGATGCCCGCGTCGTCGAGCGTGACGCGATCGTCGACTTCACGCTGCTTGATTGCCGCGAGCAGCAGGCGAATCGTGCCGAGGCGCTCGGTTTCCTTCGCGCGCATGGCAGTCTTCATGTCGTCGTTGATCTGGTCTTTGAGGCTCATCGTTCACCCGGTGCAATTGCGAAAGTTTGGATTCCGGCGGGCGCCGGCCGGGCCGCGAAAGCAAAAACCCGCTTGGGAAACGCCTCCTCAAGCGGGATTGTTTGCGAGCCGTTCCGAGCCGCGGCGAGCACTGAAGCCAGGCTTGCCGCGATAACCGTCCGAGCGCCAGCCAGAGCGGAGAGAATCCTCCGATGACCGTCTGAGTATAGCAAACGGGTACGCATTTCGAGACTCGCCAAAACCCCCGCGAATGCGCGCTCAGCCGGCCGCCGCCGCGCCCCGCGCGAACTCGGCGGCAGCCTTGCCCGCCGCGACGCCCGACGCCCACGCCCACTGGAAGTTGTAGCCGCCGAGCCAGCCGGTGACATCCACGGCCTCGCCGATGAAATAAAGCCCGGCGACGCGCTCGCTCATCATCGTCGCCGACGAAAGCTCGCGCGTGTCGATGCCGCCGCGCGTCACTTCCGCCTTGCGATAGCCCTCGGTGCCGCTCGGCATCAGCGTCCAGTTCGACAGCGATGCGCCGATGGCGCGCAAAGTGCGATCGGGCAGATCGGCGAGACGCGCATCGACGGACACGCGCTGCGCTTCGAGCCACGCGTGCGCGAGACGCGCGGGCACGTGCTCGGCGAGGAAGTTGCCGATCTGCTTCTTCGAGCCCGCTTTCGCTTCGATCAGGATCTCGGTGGCGTCGGCGTCCGGGAGCAGATCGACGTGGATCGGCTCCGACGTGTTCCAGTAGCTCGATATCTGCAGCACGCCCGGCCCCGACACGCCGCGATGCGTGAGCAGCAGGTCCTCGTCGAACTCGCCGCGCGTTTTGCCCTTGCCCGTGCCGATGCGCACCGGCAGCGAAAGCCCCGAAAGCGCGGCGAACGGCGCCCAGTCGGCGGACGTGAACGTGAGCGGAACCAGCGCCGGACGCGTATCGACGAGCTTGTGGCCGAACTGCTTCGCGACGCGATAGCCGAAGTCCGTCGCGCCGATCTTCGGAATCGACAGGCCGCCTGTCGCGATGATGAGCGCCGCCGCGCCGATCGCGCCCGCGGTCGTGTCGAGCGAAAAGCGCGCGCCGTCGTGACGGATCTCATGCACGCTGACCGGACGCCGCCACACGACGCCGCCCGCATCGCACTCGCTTTTCAGCAGGTCGATGATCGTGTCGCTGGAGTCGTCGCAAAAAAGCTGCCCCTTGTGCTTCTCGTGCCACTTCACGCGGTATTGCTTCAGCAGCGCGAGAAAATCGCGCGGCGTGTAACGCGCGAGCGCGGAACGGCAAAAATGCGGATTCGCCGACAAAAAATTGGCCGGCTGCGCGTTGATGTTGGTGAAGTTGCAGCGCCCACCGCCGGAGATGCGGATTTTTTCGGCGAGACGCTCGGCGTGGTCGATGAGCACGACGCGGCGCCCGGATTGAGCGGCCACGGCCGCGCACATCATGCCGGCCGCGCCCGCGCCGATGACGGCGATATCGAAGGATTCCATGGCGCGCATTTTACCTGCGGGACGCGATTTACTCGCCGCTGCTATACTTTTCTGTTACCTCTGACGCTTTGAATCCATGCTCGTTCTAGGCATCGAAAGCTCCTGCGACGAAACCGGCCTCGCCCTCTACGACACCGAGCGCGGCCTGCTTTCGCACGCCCTCCACTCGCAAATCGCGATGCATCGCGATTACGGCGGCGTCGTGCCGGAACTGGCTTCGCGCGATCACATCCGGCGCGCGCTGCCGCTGCTCGAGGAAGTGCTGGAGAAGTCCGGCGCGAAACGCGGCGATATCGACGCCATCGCGTTCACGCAGGGGCCGGGGCTCGCGGGCGCGCTGCTCGTGGGCGCGAGCATCGCCAATTCGCTCGCGATGGCGTGGGACAAGCCGACCGTCGGCATCCATCATCTCGAAGGGCATCTGCTGTCGCCGCTGCTCGTTGCCGAACCGCCGCCGTTTCCGTTCGTCGCGCTGCTGGTGTCGGGCGGGCATACGCAGCTGATGCGCGTGACCGATGTCGGCGTCTACGAGACGCTCGGCGAAACGCTCGACGATGCCGCCGGCGAAGCCTTCGACAAAACCGCGAAGCTGCTCGGCCTCGGCTATCCGGGCGGGCCGGAAGTGTCGCGGCTCGCAGAATTCGGCACGCCGGGCGCGGTCACGCTGCCGCGTCCGATGCTCCATTCAGGCGATCTCGACTTCAGCTTCAGCGGCCTGAAAACCGCCGTCCTCACGCAAAGCCGCAAGCTCGGCAACAACGTCTGCGAGCAGGCAAAGGCCGATCTCGCGCGCGGTTTCGTCGATGCGGCGGTGGACGTGCTCGTCGCCAAATCGCTGGCCGCGCTGAAGAAGACGGGACTGAAGCGGCTCGTCGTGGCGGGCGGAGTGGGCGCGAACCGGCAGTTGCGCGAGGCGCTGTCTGCGGCGGCGAAGAAGCGCCGCTTCGACGTGCATTATCCCGACCTCTCGCTGTGCACCGACAATGGCGCGATGATCGCGCTCGCGGGCGCGCTGCGGCTTGCGCGCTGGCCCGAACAGGCCGTGCGCGACTACGCGTTCACCGTGAAGCCGCGCTGGGATCTGACATCGCTCGCGCGCGCCTGAGCCTGAGCCCGGACATTCAGCGCGGCGGATTGAACGGCTGCACGATCGCCGTGAAGACCGCCAGCATCTCGCAGCGGTCGCTGTGGCCGATGAGCGTGGGCCAGCGCGTCGAACTGAAAATCTCCGGATGCGCCTCGCGCGCGAAGCGCAGCGCGCAGGCCACGGCGATATCCGCGTGGCCGATCGCATCGCCGAACCAGTAAGGCATCGCGCGCGCGGCGCGGTCCGCCTCCAGCGCATTCAGCACGCGCTCGACCTGCCCCGTGCAGCGATCGAGCCACGCCTGCGATTTCTCCTTGTGCAGCACGCGTTCGTAGACGAGCGCGACGGCCTTGTCGGCGAGGCCCATCGCGAGCGCGCAGACCTTCAGCGCCTCACGCCGTTGCTCGCCGCGCGATGCGACCAGCGCGCGCGCCTCGCCCGCCTGTTCATCGAGGTAATCGAGGATCATCGTGCTCTCGATGAGCGTATCGCCCGAATCGAGCACGAGCGTCGGCACGCGGCACAGCGGGTTGTACGGCGCGATCTTGTCGGCATCGCCGAACGTCGACCACGGGCGATGCTCGTACGCCATGCCGTAGAGATTCAGCGTGATGGCGACGCGCCGCACGAACGGGGAATCGTATTGGCCGATGAGAATCAAGATGCGCTCCGCGTGGTCGATTTCTCAGACGGACAGTTTAAGGTCGCGCGGGCCGGGGAAACAACAGCAGTGCAAACGACGCGCACACGCCCGCCGCGAGCCACACGACCGCCCACGATCCCGCCGCGAGCACTTGCGGAATGACGAGCGGCGTGAGGAAGAAGCCGGCGTAGACTGCCGTGTTCGCCATGCCGAGCGCGGTGCCGGCGCGTTCGGTGCCGGCGAGCGTCGCCAGTTCCGTGTACGCGACGCCGTGCCACGCCGAGACGCAGATGCCGGCAAATACGAGTATCGACGCGAGCAGCACCGGTGCGTGCGCAGCGCCACTCGCCGTCGCCGCCGCCAGCACCACGAACGACGCCGACGCCACGATCACCGACACGCGCATGTACGCACGCCGGTTGCCGCGCCGGTCCGTATGACGGCCGCTCCAGACGCGCATGGCCATCGCGCCGAGCTGGATCGCGCCCATCGTCGCGCTGATCGCGCTCACGCCGAAATGACCGGCATCGTGCAGAAACACGGTCGCGAACGTCAGCACCGCGAACTGCGGCACGCACAGGATGCCGATGCCGAGCACGACGCGCCAGACCAGCGCGTTCGTCAGCGGTGCGGCGCTCTTGCTCGCGGCCGCGCGATGCATAGCATCAGGCGGCTCGTGCAGCCAGCGCCAGGCCAGGGCGCCGGAGACCGCGCACATCGCCCCCAGCGCGCCGAACACGGCCGCAAAGCCGTGCGACGACGCGAGCCACGGCAACAACGCCGCGCCGATGCCGCCGCCGAGCGGCACCGCCGTCTGCCGGATGCTCATCGCGAGGCCGCGCTCGCCTTCGGCGAACCACGCCATCACCGCGCGTCCGCTCGATCCGTTCACGCTGCCGCCCAGCAGGCCGAGCGCGCACATCGCGAAGACGAGCCAGCCGAGCGTGGCCGACGACGGCAGCGCGAAGAGACTCATCGCGACGAGCACGGCGGCGGTGGACAGCAGGCCCGTCAGCAGAACCGGACGGTCGCCCCAGCGATCCGTCAACACGCCCCAGGGCAATTCCGAGAGCGCGACACCCAGTCCGAGCGCGCCGAGCACGAATCCCAGTTCGCCGTTGCTCAGGTGATAGCCGCTGCGCATCCACACGGCCGTGGTCGGAATGCCGGCCGCCGCAGCCGAGAAGCTCGCGTTGGCCGCCACGCCGACGCCGAGCACCTTCCAGCGATGCCCGCCGCCGAGCGCGGACGCATATTTCGATTTCAGTACGAGAGGAGTGGCCATCGTGCAGTCCATGTCGGATTTGACTGCGGCCAGTTTGAAGGCTTAGGATCGTCCTGAAAATCACAAAGTTCTTCATCCATCATTCGGAAAATCAGGACGATTGCCATGAGCCAGACGACATTCGATCTCGCGGTGCTGCGCAGCTTCGTCGCGGGCATGGACCTGGGCAGTTTCGCGAAGGCGGCGGACCGCGTCGGACGCTCGACATCGGCGGTGAGCGCGCAGCTCCGCAAGCTGGAGGAACAGGCGGGCGCGGCGCTCTTTCGCAAGTCCGGGCGCGGCCTCGCGCTGACGGACGCGGGCGAAGTGATGCTCGGCTACGCGCGGCGGCTCGTCGAACTGAACGACGAAGCCGCCGTGGCGATTCGCGGCGTCGATCTGGAAGGCTGGATCCGGCTCGGATTGCAGGAAGATTTCGGCGAAGTCGTGCTGCCCGATGTGCTCGGCCGCTTCGCGCGAGCGCATCCCAAGGTGCGGATCGAAGCGCGTGTGGCGCGCAATACCGAGTTGCTGGAGCGCATCGATACGGGGCAACTCGATCTCGCGCTCGTGTGGGGCACGGGCGGCGTCACCGGCGACAGCAACGCCGCCATGATCGCCGAGCCGATAGCCGCGCCGCCGATGCGCTGGATCGCGTCGTCGACGGTTCCTTGGCAATACGACCCCGACGAGCCCTTGCCGCTCATCGCGTTCGATCGGCCGTGTCTGTTTCACAGCGCGGCGGCCGCGGCGCTCGACCGCGCGGGCATCAAATGGCGGGTGGCGTTTACGAGCCCGAGCCTGTCGGGCTTGTGGGCGGCGGCGGCGGCCGGTCTTGGCGTGACGGTGCGCACGCGCTACGGATTGCCATCGACGGTGCGCGCGCTCGATGCCGGCGAATGCGGATTGCCCGCATTGCCGTCGATTCCGCTGGCATTGCATCGCGCGCCGGGGAGCGCTTCGCCGCCGGTCGAGCGGCTGGCGTCGCTGGTGATGGCGTCCGTGCGGGAAGCGCACGTTTCATCGGAAACGGCGCTCGCGTGACACGGACTCAGGCGTCGCGGCGCTTGTCCCGCTCGATCACCGCATACGCGCTGTGATTGTGGATCGACTCGAAGTTCTCGGCTTCGAGCACATACGCGACGATGCGCTCGTCCGCGTTCAGGCGCGTCGCGACATCGCGCACGAGGTCTTCGACGAACTTCGGGTTCTCATAAGCGCGCTCGGTCACGAACTTCTCGTCGGGGCGCTTCAGCAGACCCCACAGTTCGCACGACGCCTCTTCTTCCGCGATGCGAATCAGATCCTCGACCGCGACGTCGCCCGCGAGCTCCGCCGTGATCGTCACGTGCGAGCGCTGGTTGTGCGCGCCGTACTGCGAGATTTTCTTCGAGCACGGGCACAGGCTCGTCACGGGCACGAGCACTTTCATCGAAAGGCGGGTTTCACCGTCGCGCCGCTCGGCGATGAAGGTCGCTTCGTAGTCGAGCAGGCTTTGCACGCCGGACACAGGCGCCGTCTTCATCACGAAGTACGGCAGGCTCACTTCGATACGGCCGGAATGCGCTTCGAGCTTGGTCAGCATCGCGGCGAGCAGCGTGCGCAGCGCGGTCTGATCGAGCGGCTCGCCATTCTCTTCCAGCAGCGCGACGAAGCGCGACATGTGCGTGCCCTTCTGGTCGGCGGGCAAATGCACATCGAGGTTCCACACGCCGACGCTCGGCTGCACGCCGTTCGCCGTGCGCACCGACAACGGATGCCGCACGCCCTTCACGCCGACGCGCTGAATCGCGATCTGGCGCATGTCGGGGGTGCTCTGAACGTCGGGCATCACGAAGGCGGGATTCATCTGATTCATTTGTTTTGTCCTTATGCGCCGCGCGTCACGCAAGACGCGAGCGGATCGAAACGTTGAAGCGCACACGGCGCGGGACAATGCCCGCGCCGTGTGTCGAAGCGTTGAAGCGCGGCGCGCCCCGAGCGCGCCGTTCCTGCGATGGGTCAGGCGACGCGCTTGGTGAGCTTGCCTGCGTGAGCGTTTTCGACGGCGTCGATGAAGCGCTCGCGAATCGACTTGACGATGCCGGCCGCATCCAGCCCGACGCTCGAAAGCAGCTTGGCGGGATCGCCATGATCGATGAAGACGTCCGGCAGGCCGAGTTGCAGCACAGGCTTCACGACGGAGCTTGCGAGCAGCGCCTCGACGCACGCGGAGCCCGCGCCGCCCATGATCGCGCCTTCCTCGATCGTCACGATGGCGTCGTGCGTCGCGGCGAGTTCGCGCAGCAGGTTGGCGTCGACCGGCTTCACGAAGCGCATGTTGGCCACCGTCAGATCGAGTTGTTCGGCGGCGGCGAGCGACGGCGCGACCATCGTGCCGAACGCGCAGATCGCGATGCGCTTGCCCGAGCCGAGCTTCTGCGACGACTCGCGGCGAATCTCTCCCTTGCCGACGGGAATCGCGGTCATCTGCTTGACGGTCGCGACACCGGTGCCCGCGCCGCGCGGATAGCGCACGGCCGTCGGGTTCGGCTGCTGGAGCGCCGTGTAGAGCATCTGACGGCATTCGTTTTCGTCCGATGCCGCCATCACCGTCATGTTCGGGATGCAGCGCAGGAACGCGAGGTCGTAATTGCCCGCGTGCGTCGCGCCGTCCGCGCCGACGAGCCCCGCGCGGTCGATCGCGAACACGACCGGCAGGTTTTGCAGCGCGACGTCGTGGATCAACTGGTCGTACGCGCGCTGCAGGAAGGTCGAATAGATCGCGACGACGGGCTTCATGCCGTCCGCCGCGAGACCGCCCGCGAACGTCACGGCGTGCTGCTCCGCGATGCCGACATCGAAATAACGGTCCGGGAAGCGCTTCTCGAACTCGACCATGCCGGAGCCTTCGCGCATTGCCGGCGTGATGCCGACCACGCGCGAATCCTGCGCCGCGGCGTCGCACAGCCATTCGCCGAACACTTGCGTGTAGGTCTTCTTCGAAGGCGCCGTCGACGGCTTGATGCCTTCGGCCGGATTGAACTTGCCCGGGCCGTGGTAGAGCACCGGATCGGCTTCGGCGAGCTTGTAGCCCTGGCCTTTCTTCGTCACGACGTGCAGGAATTGCGGGCCGCGCAGTTCCTTGATGTTCTGCAGCGTCGGGACCAGCGAATCGAGATCGTGGCCGTCGATCGGCCCGATGTAGTTGAAGCCGAACTCCTCGAACAACGTGGCCGGCACGATCATGCCCTTCGCGTGCTCTTCGAGCTTGCGGGCGAGATCGAGCACCGGCGGCGCGTGACGCAGCACACGCTCGACGCCCGCGCGCGCGGCGGCGTAGAAACGGCCCGACATCAGACGCGCGAGATGGCGATTCAGCGCGCCGACCGGCGGCGAGATCGACATGTCGTTGTCGTTGAGGATGACGAGCAGCGGCACGTCGTCGGCAACGCCGGCGTTGTTCATCGCCTCGAAGGCCATGCCCGCGGTCATCGCGCCGTCGCCGATCACGGCGATCGAATAGCGGTTGTCGCCCTGCAGCTTGTTGGCGATCGCCATGCCGAGCGCCGCCGAAATCGACGTGCTCGAATGCGCGGTGCCGAAGGTGTCGTACTCGGACTCGGCGCGTCGCGGAAAGCCGGAAATGCCGCCCAGCTGGCGCAGACCCGGCATCTGTTCACGGCGGCCGGTCAGGATCTTGTGCGGATACGTCTGATGACCGACGTCCCAGACGATGCGGTCATTAGGCGTATCGAACACGTAGTGCAACGCAATCGTCAGCTCGACCGTGCCCAGATTGGACGACAGATGGCCGCCCGTCTGCGACACGCTGTCGAGCACATAGGCTCGCAGCTCGTCGGCCAGCGGTTGCAGTTGGCGGCGATCGAGGGCGCGCAAATCGGCCGGATCGTCGATGGTTTTCAGCAAGTCGTACATCGTCGTCCCATTTTAGGAAAACTGGCGTGATTCGTTCGGCGCGATTGTTTCGTTCCTCGCGCCGTGGGGTTCGTCACGCGTTCAACAATCAATTCACCCGGTTCACGACCAGGTCGGCAAGCTCGGCCAGGCGCTGGCCGCGTGCGCCGAACGGCTGGATCGCGGCGTGCGCGTCGCGGCCGAGCTGCGCGGCGAGCTCGCGCGACGCGGCGAGCCCGATGATCGATACATACGTGGGCTTGTCGTGCTGCGCGTCCTTGCCGGCGGTCTTGCCGAGCGTCGCGGAATCGGCGGTGACATCGAGGATGTCGTCGACAACCTGGAACGCAAGGCCGATCGCGGCGGCATACTGGTCCAGCGACGCGAGCGCGTCCGCGCCCGGATGCGCGCCCGCGAGCGCGCCCATTCGCACCGAGGCGCGCAGCAGCGCACCCGTTTTCTTGCGATGCATCGTCTCGAGCTCGGGCCGCGACAGCTTGCGCCCGACGCTTTCGAGGTCGATGGCCTGTCCGCCCGCCATGCCGAGCGAACCGCTCGCGACAGCGAGTTCGCGCACGAGCGCGGCTTGCTGGCTATCGTTCAGACCGTTGCCTTCGGCGGTCAGCGCGACGAACGCCTGCGATTGCAGCGCGTCGCCGACGAGCAGTGCCGTCGCTTCGTCATATTGGATGTGTACCGTGGGCTTACCCCGGCGCAATGCGTCGTCGTCCATGGCGGGCATGTCGTCATGCACCAGCGAATAGACGTGAATCATCTCGAGCGCAGCGCTCGCCGCTTCCACGGCTCGCGTGGCCGCGCCGGTCAGCTCGCCAGCCGCGTGGACGAGGAGCGGGCGAACCCGCTTGCCGCCGCCCAGCACGGCATAGCGCATCGCCTCATGCAGGCGCGCGGGCGCGACGTCCGTGCCCGGAAGATAGTGTTCGAGTGCGGTCTCGACGCGGTCGAGCGTCGCGCGCATCCATTGTTCGAAGGTCATAGGTCGTCGTCCCCGTTGTCGTTCAAGGCTCCCGCACCCTGGGTCGCACGCTGTACCTCGGCGGGCAGCGGCTTGAGCGTCTCGCCGTCGAGAACGCGCACCTGCTGCTCGACTTTTTCGAGCTGTTGTTGGCAAAAGCCTACAAGCGCCGCGCCGCGGCGATACGCCGCAAGCGATTCCTCGAGACTCAGCGCGCCCTCTTCCATGCGCGCGACGAGCGATTCGAGTTCTGCCAGCGCCGCCTCATAGTTTTCCGGAAGCTGCGCGGCGTCCGCGCTCTGCGCGTCGGCGCCGGTTTTATCGCCCGTTTCCTGGATAGCGGTCTTCGCCATGAATCGTGGATGTGCAATTGAATTTTGGAACCAAGTCGCACATTCTACGGCAAAAGCCAAATTTTCGACCCGCATCCCGTCCGCATCCAAGGCTGGTCACCGCCTTCCGGCATTTTCGCCCGAACCTTGCGCGCCATGCCATCCGCACTCGCCCACGGGGCGATTGTGAGGAACTCTCGCGACAATTTATACCCAAATCAAGACCTTATGCGCCCCTTCGTGGCGAATTTCGGTATAATCGCGGGCTCCCTAAATCGAATCTTCGATGGTTGGGTTGTTCACTGCTTTCACGTTTTCATCGGGAGTGGGAATGTCCAATCTGAGCAATGCATTGCAGCTGAACGCCATTCACAGTCAGCTGCCAGTCACGGCTTACTTTGACGAAGCGCTTCTTACGCGCGAACTCGACATACTTTTCAAGCAGGGTCCACGCTACGTCGGGCACGAACTCATGGTTCCCGAAGCGGGAAACTATTTCGCGCTTCCCGGCGAGGGCGAAGGGCGCGTGCTCGTCCGTAACCAGCAGAACAATATCGAACTGCTGTCGAACGTGTGCCGCCACCGCCAGGCGATCATGCTCAACGGCCGCGGCAGCGCGGACAACATCGTCTGCCCGCTGCATCGCTGGACCTACGATCTCAACGGTCAGCTGCTCGGCGCGCCGCATTTCGCGGACAAGCCCTGCCTGAACCTCGGCAAGACTTCGCTGCAGAACTGGCAAGGCCTGCTCTTCGAATCGGAGGGCCGCAACATCGCCGCGGATCTCGCGAGGCTTGGCACGGCGAAGCATTTCGACTTCTCTGGCTTCATGTTCGATCACGTCGAAGTGCACGAGTGCAACTACAACTGGAAGACCTTCATCGAGGTCTATCTGGAGGACTATCACGTCGCGCCGTTCCATCCGGGCCTCGGCAGCTTCGTGTCGTGCGACAACCTCGAGTGGGAGTTCGGCGACTGGTACAGCGTGCAGACCGTCGGCGTCCACAAGAATCTGGAGAAGCCGGGCAGCCCGACATACCGCAAGTGGCACGACCAGGTCCTGCGCTTTCGCAACGGCGCGCCACCCGAATTCGGTGCGATCTGGATGGTGTATTACCCCGGTCTGATGATCGAGTGGTATCCGCACGTGCTGGTCGTGTCATGGCTCATTCCGCACGGCACGCAGAAGACGACGAACATCGTCGAGTTCTATTACCCCGAAGAAATCGCGCTCTTCGAGCGTGAGTTCATCGAGGCGGAACGCGCCGCGTACATGGAAACCGCGCGCGAGGACGATGAAATCGCCGAGCGCATGGATGCGGGCCGCCGCGCGCTGATGTCGCGTGGCGAGAACCAGGTCGGGCCGTATCAGAGCCCGATGGAATCCGGCATGCAGCACTTCCACGAGTTTTTGCGGCATCAACTCGGCGCCATTTGACGGCGATGCGGTCATCAGGAAAAGACGGGCTTTCGGGCCCGTTTTTTCTTTTAGACTATTGATTCATCCCGCATCGCAAGCGCCGCCTCAGGAGCCGTCATGCCGCACACCCACTACACCACGCTCATCTCGGCGACCAATCTCGCCGAACGGCTCGCCGCCGCGCCTGGCAGCATCCTCGTGTTCGACTGCCGCTTCGACCTAGCCGCGCCCGATTCGGGCGAAGCAGCTTACGCGCAAGGCCATATTCCCGGCGCGCACTATCTCCATCTGGATCGCGATCTGTCCGGCGTCAAGACGGGCACGAACGGACGCCATCCGCTGCCCGAGCGCGCCGCGCTCGTTGCGAAGCTCGCGAGCTTCGGCATGAACGAAGGCCAGCAGGTGGTCGCCTACGACGCGCACGGCGGCATGTACGCCGCGCGTCTCTGGTGGCTGTTGCGCTGGCTCGGGCACGATTCCGTCGCGCTGCTCGACGGCGGCCTGCAGGCGTGGGAGGCCGCGGGCAATCCGCTCGACACCGCCGCGCCGCCGAAGGCGCAGGGCACGTTCAAGGCCGCCGCGCCGCTGCAGGTGACCATCGACGCGCAGGCGATCGAGCGCAGCATCGGCACGCGCGATCATCTGCTGATCGATGCGCGCGCCGCCGACCGTTATCGCGGCGAGAACGAAACGATCGATCCCGTCGGCGGGCATATTCCCGGCGCGCTCAATCACTTCTTCAAGAACAACCTGACCGCGGACGGCCGCTTCAAGACCGCGCACGAATTGCGCGAGGCGTTCGGCACGCTGATCGGCGCGACGCCCGCGGACCGCATCGTGCTGCAATGCGGCTCGGGCGTGACGGCGTGTCACAACGTGCTCGCTATGGAAATCGCCGGCCTGCACGGCGCGGCGCTCTATCCCGGATCATGGAGCGAGTGGAGCACCGATCCGGGCCGGCCGGTCGCGACCGGGCCGAACCCCTGACGGCGCGATGCGCGCTATTTGACGCCATGCCCGCGGAACCACGCGAGCGTGCGCTTCCAGCCGTCTTCGGCATCCGCCTTGCGATAGCTCGGACGATAATCCGCGAAGAACGCATGCCCCGCGTCGTCGTACACGACGAACTGCGAGTTCTTCGCGGGCGGAGGGTCGTTCGCGAGCGCCTGTTTCATCTGCTCCAGAGTGTCCTGCGGAATGCTCTGATCTTGCCGGCCGTATAGGCCGAGCACGGGCACCTTGAGCTGGCTGGCGAGATCGAGCGGATTATTCGGCGTCGTCTCGGTCTTGTTGCCGACGAGCCGCCCGTAGAACGCGACCGCCGCCTTGAGATTCGGGTTGTGCTCCGCATACAGCCACGAAATGCGCCCGCCCCAGCAGAATCCGACGATTCCCGCGCGCTTCGGATCGCCGCCATGCTCGCCCGCCCATTTGATGGCCTGATCGATGTCGGAGATCACCTGTGAATCCGGCACTTTCGATACGACCTGCTCGTTGAGCTGCTGAATCGAGGGATACGCCTTCGGATCGCCCTGACGCGTGAAGAACTCGGGCGCAATGGCCAGATAGCCCTGCTTCGCGAAGCGACGGCACACGTCGGCGATATGCTCGTGAACCCCGAAAATCTCGTGAACCACGATGACGACCGGCAGATGCGTCTTGCCCTTCGGTTGCGCGCGATAAGCGGGAACGAGCGTGCCGTCCGCGCCGCGAATACCGATGGCGCCCGCTTCGAGGCCGTTGTCATCGGTATGGATGGTTTGCGCCGACACCGGAAGCACTGCGGCCGCGAAGCCGGTGCCGATGGTTGCCTTGATGAAGGTGCGTCGGTCGAACGGGACGTGCGGAATGAGGCTGTCGACTTCAGGGTCTAGCATGTGTCGCTCCCGCGGCAAGGCCGTCGCGGCGAGTGCTCCCTTGCGCGAACGGCACGGATCGTTGAAAACCGCGCGACGTGTTCAAGGCGTCACGAGGCGCGGCGCTGCACGACGGTGAACGGGCGAACCAGCGAAATGCTTCGCCTTCTCACGCGCCGCCCATTCTAAACAGCTTTCAACGAATGACGCAGGGGTTCTATTCCGCGTCAGTGCAACTTCACGCGCGGAGCGGTGGAGCGGCGCAGCCAGTGCGCGACGGTATCGAGCACCATGCGTGCATAGCCGTGCAGCGCCGCGACGTGCAGACGGTAGAGCGACATGTACATGAAGCGCGCGAAGAGCCCTTCGATCAGCATGTTGCCACCGATCAGCCCGCCCATCAGATTGCCGACCGCGCTGTAATGCCCGAGCGACACCAGCGAACCGAAGTCGCGATAGGTGTATTCGGGCAGAGGCTTGCCCTGCAAAAGCCGCTCGAGCGACTTGAACAGAAAGCTCGCCTGCTGATGCGCGGCCTGCGCGCGCGGCGGCACGTTGCGCTCGTTGCCGGGCCACGGGCACGCGGCGCAATCGCCGAGCGCGAAGACGTTGTCGTCGATTTCCGTTTGCAGCGTGCGGCGCACGATCAACTGCCCGAGGCGGTTGGTCGGAAGACCGTCGAGATTGGAGAGGATGGCCGGCGCCTTGATGCCCGCCGCCCAGACCGTGAGATCCGCGCGGATCGTCTTGCCGCTCGCGGTGCGGATCGAATCGTTCGACACTTCCGCGACCGTCTCGCCCGTCATCAGCTTCACGCCGAGTTTGGTGAGCAACTCCGCGGTCGCGATGGATACGCGCTCCTGCAGCGCGGGAAGGATGCGCGGCCCGGCTTCGATCAGCACGATGCCGATATCGTGTTTCGGATCGAGCTTGTGCAGCCCGTAGGCCGACAGCACTTGCGCCGTGTTGCGCAGTTCCGCCGACAATTCGACGCCCGTCGCGCCCGCGCCGACGATCGCGACCTGGATGCGCGGCGCGCCTTCGACGACCGGTTCGGCGGATTCGATCTCGCCGTTCGCGACCACCGCCGCGACGGGCTCCGGCGCGAAATGCTCGGCGCGCATGCACGCCGCGATCAGGCGCTTGCGGAAGAGCTCCGCCTGACCGACGGTATCGAGCGCGATCGAGTTCTGCTGCGCGCCTTCGACGCCGAAGAAATGCGTCGTGCTGCCAATGGCGATGACGAGCGTGTCGTACTCCAGCTCGCGCTCGGGCAACAGCTCGCCCGCTTCTTCATCGCGCAGCGCGCCGATCGTGATGCGCTTTGCCGCGCGATCCAGCCCGACGAGCTCGCCCTGCTGGAATTCGAAGCCGTGCCACAAGGCCTGCGCGGCGTATTCGAGCTCCTGCGTGAACGGGTCCATGCTGCCCGCCGCGACTTCATGCAGGAGCGGCTTCCAGATATGCGTCGGGTTGCGGTCGACGAGCGTGACTTGCGCTTTCGGCGGTGTCTTTTCGTCCGTCGAGCCGAAACGGTCGCCGAGGCGAGTCGCGAGTTCGAGGCCGCCAGCCCCTCCGCCGACGATGATGAAGCGATGCATGGCACTCTCCCTATGCTTTTATAGTCGATCGACCTTCGTGCTTGACTTCCTCGTTTGACTTGATTGTGCGTGAGCTTCGATGACAGTCACAAGCGCGTCACCAACATGTCGGACATATGCGACATGTGCCGCATATGCCTTGCGCAAAGTATTTCAGCGCGCCTTCAGTGCGCTTCTTCCCAGTTATTGCCGACGCCCACCTCCGCGACGAGCGGCACCTTCAGCTTCGCGACGCCGCACATCAGTTCAGGTAAGCGCTTCCTGACCTCGGGAAGCGCTTCCTCGGGCACTTCGAGCACGAGTTCATCGTGCACCTGCATGATCATCTTCGCGCCGATGCCCGAGCTTTCGAGCCAGTCCTGCACGGCGATCATCGACAGCTTGATGAGATCGGCGGCGGTGCCCTGCATCGGCGCGTTGATCGCGGCGCGCTCGGCGGCCTGACGACGCGGCCCGCTGCCGCCGTTGATCTCGGGCAGCCACAAACGCCGGCCGAACACGGTCTCGACGAAACCGTTCGCCTTGGCGCTCATGCGCGTGTTCTCCATATACGCCGCGACGCCAGGATAGCGCGCGAAATAGCGGTCGATATAAAGCTTCGCCGCATCGCGCGTGATGCCGAGATTCGACGCGAGCCCGAACGAGCTCATGCCATAGATCAAGCCGAAGTTGATCACCTTCGCGATGCGCCGCTGATCGTTGTCGACCTCGAGCGGCGTGACGCTGAACACTTCGGAAGCGGTGGCGCGGTGCACGTCTTCGCCTTCCTTGAACGCGCGCATCAGCGATTCGTCGCCGGAAATATGCGCCATGATGC
The DNA here is from genome assembly GCF_056930355.1 of Caballeronia sp. 11_S32. Classification (NCBI taxonomy): domain Bacteria; kingdom Pseudomonadati; phylum Pseudomonadota; class Betaproteobacteria; order Burkholderiales; family Burkholderiaceae; genus Caballeronia; species Caballeronia sp. 11_S32. The sequence continues at coordinate 104,437 of NZ_JBXOWH010000004.1, read as the reverse complement.
GCAATTCGATCTGCGAGTAATCCGCCGATACGATCTTGCTGCCCGGCGGCGCGATGAACGCTTCGCGAATGCGCCGGCCTTCGCCCGTGCGCACCGGGATGTTCTGCAGGTTCGGCTCGTTCGACGACAGGCGCCCCGTCACCGCGACGGCCTGCGCATAGTTCGTATGCACGCGCCCCGTCGACGCGTTCACCATGCGCGGCAGCTTGTCCGTGTAGGTGGACTTGAGCTTCGACAACCCGCGATGTTCGAGCAGCACCTTCGGCAGCGGATAGTCTTCGGCGAGCTTTTGCAGCACTTCTTCATCGGTGGAGGGCGCGCCGCTCGGCGTCTTCTTCACGACGGGCAATGCCAGCTTCTCGAAGAAGATCTGGCCGATCTGCTTCGGCGAGCCGAGATTGAATTCGCCGCCCGCGAGCTCATACGCCTGCGCCTGAAGATCGATGAGACGCTTCGCGATCTCGTTGCTTTGCGCATCGAGCCTCTGGCGATCGATCAGCACACCGTTGCGTTCCATCTTGCGCAGCACGCGCGAGGTGGGCATCTCGATGTCGCGATACACGTGCAGCAGGCCTTCCTCCTGCGCCACTTGCGGATACAGCGCGTGATGCAGACGCAGCGTGATGTCGGCATCTTCGGCGGCATATGCGGACGCCTTGTCGAGCGGCACTTCGTCGAAGCCGATCTGCGATGCGCCCTTGCCCGCGACGTCTTCGTACTTGATCGTCTTCACGCCGAGATGACGCAGCGCGAGGTTATCCATGTCATGCGGACGATGCGATTCGAGCACGTACGATTGCAGGAGCGTGTCGTGCTCGACGCCGCGCATCTCGATGCCGTAGTTGGCAAGCACCTGCTCGTCGTACTTCAGGTGTTGACCGACTTTTTTCTTCGACGCATCCTCGAGCCAGGGCTTGAGCTTCGCGAGCACTTCATCGCGCGGCAATTGCTCGGGCGCGTCCGGCCCGCGATGCGCGACAGGAATGTATGCCGCGTGCCCCGGCTCGGTCGACACCGACATGCCGACGATCTGCGCGGTCATCGGATCGAGCGACGTGGTTTCGCTGTCGAACGACGTGATCTCCGCTTCGTTGATGCGCTTGAGCCATGCATCGAACTGCTCCCACGTCTGCACCGTCTCGTAGTGATGGACGATTTCGGTGACTTGGGCGGGCGGCGTGTCGGTCGGGCCTTCGACCGCATCGGCGATTTCGATTTCGCGCAGCCACGTCTTGAAGCCGTGACGCAGGAACACGTCGCGCAGCTCGTCGCGGGATTCGGGACGTGTCAAGAGCGTGCTGTCGATCGACTCGATCTGCGAAGTGAGATCGCATTCCGTGTGCACGGTGACGAGCTTTTTCGCCATCGGCAGGAAGTCCAGAGCATGGCGCAGATTGTCTCCTACCGCACCTTTGATCTCATTCGCATGTTCTACGATGCCATCAAGGGTTTCGTATTGTGTGAGCCATTTGAGCGCTGTCTTGGGGCCGCACTTCTCGACGCCCGGCACGTTGTCGACGGTATCGCCGATGAGCGACAGATAGTCGACGATGCGCTCCGGCGGCACGCCGAACTTGGTCTGCACGCCGGCGCGGTCGAGCGTTTCGTTGGTCATCGTATTGATGAGGGTGACATGATCCGTCACGAGCTGAGCCAGATCCTTGTCGCCCGTCGACACGATCACCTTCATGCCGCGCTTTTCGGCCTCGACCGCGAGCGTGCCGATGACGTCGTCGGCCTCGACGCGCTCGATCATCACGAGCGGCCAGCCGAGCGCGCGCACGGCGACGTGGATGGGCTCGATCTGCTTGCCGAGGTCGTCAGGCATCGAGGGCCGGTTGGCCTTGTATTCGGCGTACCAGTCGTCGCGGAAAGTCTTGCCTTTGGCATCAAATACGCACGCGCTATACTCAGCATTGATTTCGCGCCGCAAGCGCCGCAGCATGTTGATCATTCCATACAGAGCGCCGGTAGGCCCGCCGTCGGGGCCTCGCAAGTCCGGCATCGCATGGTAGGCCCGGTACAAGTAACTAGAACCGTCGACCAATAGCAGGGTCTTACCTTCAAGACTTAGTTCTTCAGGCATTATGAACAAGAGAAAAGTGATTCCGAGTCTGCGATCGCTCGCAGATCAAGAGCGCGCGACGGCCAAGAAGGCTCGCGCATCGTGGCAGATGTTCACGATTATGGCAGAGTTTATCGAGGCGACCGAGTACCTCTCGGAGATCCGCCCTGCCATCAGCATCTATGGTTCGGCGCGTCTGAAACCGGAGTCGCCGTACTATCAGCGCACGATCGAAATCGCGCAGAAATTCTCCGACGCGGGCTTCGCCGTCATTTCGGGCGGCGGGCCGGGCATCATGGAAGCGGCCAATAAGGGCGCGCATGCGGGCAAGTCGCCTTCGGTGGGCTTGAATATCGAACTGCCGCACGAGCAATCGGGCAATCAGTGGCAGGACATCTCGCTGCGTTTCCGTCACTTCTTCACGCGCAAGGTCACGTTCGTGAAGAACTCGGACGCGGTCGTGGTGATGCCGGGCGGCTTCGGCACGCTGGATGAGCTTGCCGAAGTGCTGACGCTCATTCAGACGAAAAAGTCGCGCCATGTGCCGATCGTGCTGGTCGGCGCGGAGTTCTGGTCGGGGCTGCTCGACTGGTTCAAGAACACGCTTCTCACCAACGGCGTGATCAGCCCGAAGGATCTGGATCTGATGCAGGTCATCGACGATCCGGATCAGGTGCTGGATGCCGTGCTGCGGTTCTATGAAGATCGCGAGGAATCGGTCGAGCAGCCGGCGGAAAGCAAGTCGGATGAGGATCGGATGTTCTATTTGTAAGACGGCCGTTTCGAGAGAGCAAAGCGCCGTGCCCCGAGCACGGCGCTCGCTACCGCGTCCCGCCTTGTGCGCGCACCTCTGCCCCGGCATCCCGCGCCGCGGCTTCACACATTTCCACAAAATATAGTTATCCGAAACGTATGCTAGCGCCCGCGCGGACAGTTACTGCCCGAGCCTTGCGCTGGCTTCGAATCGCGGATGCCGCGAGGAATGCACTATTTTCCTCACGATTCGATAGCTTCTTTAAATACGGGACTTTTCGCGATTGTGCTTCGACGAAGAGCCCATCTGGTTGCGTGGAAAATCCAGAAATCAAATGAAAAAAGCATTGAATCAGACACTTCGCCTCGCGCTCGCGGCGACGATGACTATTACCCTGCTCTCGGGCTGCGAACGAGGATCAAATACCCCGACTAACGCATCGCCCTCGGCAGCCGGTTCCTCCGCCGAACCGAATTCCGCTGCTATGGACAAGAAGGTTGCCCTTCTCAAAGATATTTCGGGGGTCTGGAATCCAGCCTCGACGGTCGGACTGACGACGATCTATTTCGCGGATAACCGGTTTCAGATTCTGCAAGGCGACACGCCGCTGGCGGTAACGGTGGGTGACGTGGACCCCGATGCCGAAACCGTCAACGTCAATACCAGAATCCGTGGCAAGGATGAGATTCTGACGTTCCGAAAAATGTGGAATACGGATCACACGGCATACAACCTTTCGATGACCGGCAGCGACGGCATGCAGGAAACGCTCGAATTCGTCCGCCGCATCAGCAACGATGACCTCAACCGCATCGCGCGCCTGAGCATCGCCAGGACGTCGGCGCCGCAACCGTCACAGCTCGCCGAAGCGACGCCGGTTGCCGCTTCGGCCAATCGCGGTGTCGTCGACATGTGGCTTGGCGGAATCGACATGAATCTGCGTTCATGCCCGGGCTCCACGTGCTCCGCGCTCATGATCCTGCCCAAGGATTCCAAGGTGAGCGTGGATACGTCGACGATCCGTGACGTCACCGAATCATCCGGCACCAACACGCCTTGGGTGCGCGTGACATACGAAGGCGCCTATTGCACGCCCGCGGAACTCGATCAGCAGACCGGCTGCGCGCCATCTCACGGTACCGAAGCCCCTGCCACCGGCTGGATGAACTACACGAGACTGATGTCGGCGCCACGCGTCCAGGAATAAGCGTGCGCCCGAATTTCCCGCCATGGCGCGGGCATCACTGAAACGCCACCTCCGCGAAGCTGCGCAACTTCCGGCTATGCAACTTCGACAGCCCGTTCATGCGCAGCAGCTCCATCGCTTTCACGCCGATCTGCAAATGCTGATCCACTTGCGCGCGATAGAACTGGTCGGCCATGCCGGGCAGCTTCAATTCCCCATGCAGCGGCTTGTCGGAGACGCATAGCAGCGTCCCATACGGCACGCGGAAGCGAAACCCGTTCGCCGCGATCGTCGCACTTTCCATGTCGAGCGCGACTGCCCGGCTTTGCGACAACCGTCGCACCGGCTCGCGATGATCGCGCAATTCCCAGTTGCGGTTATCGACGCTCGCGACCGTGCCCGTGCGCATCACGCGCTTCAGATCGACGCCTTCGAGCTGCGTCACCTGCGCCACCGCGCGCTCCAGCGCCACCTGCACTTCCGCGAGCGCCGGCACCGGCACCCAAAGCGGCAGATCGTCGTCGAGCACGTGATCCTCGCGCACATAGCCGTGAGCGAGCACGTAATCGCCCAGACGCTGCGTGTTGCGCAAGCCCGCGCAGTGCCCAAGCATGATCCACGCATGCGGACGCAGCACCGCGATGTGATCCGTAATCGTCTTCGCGTTCGACGGCCCCACGCCGATGTTCACCATCGTGATGCCGCTGCCGTCCGCGCGCTTCAGGTGATACGCGGGCATCTGCGGCAGGCGCGGCGGCGACGTGCCCTCTTCCGGCTGCTCGCCGAGGTTGGCGTTATACGTGACGACATCGCCCGGCTCGACAAACGACGAATATTCGCTGCGATACGCGCGCGTTTCCTCATTGTCGGCGCGCGACATCATCGTGCGGCCGAGCTTCACGAACTCATCGATATAAAACTGGTAGTTCGTGTACAGCACGTAGTTCTGAAAGTGCGTGGGCGAAGTCGCCGTGTAATGCCTCAGCCGATGCAGCGAGAAATCCACGCGCGCCGCCGTGAAGAGCGCGAGCGGATGCGGCTCGCCCGGTCCCGGCTCGTAGGTGCCGTTGACGATGCGGTCGTCGAGCAGCGCGAGGTCGGGCGTATCGAAGATATTGCGCATCGCGAGCAGCCGGTCGCGGTCGAGATCGCCTTCGAGATGAATGCCCTCGGCAAACGCGAAGTGAATCGGAATGGGGTGCGCGGACACGCCCACTTCGAGGCCCACGTGATGATTCTTCGCGAGCAGCCGCAATTGCTCGCGATAGTAATCGCCAAAGAGATCGGGACGCGTGAGCGTCGTTTCATAGATGCCGGGACCGGCCACGAAACCATACGAGCGCCGCGAGTCGATCTGCGTGTTCAGTTCGGTACGCACACGCACGAACGGATAGCACGCGCGCACGCGGTGCGTGAACTGCTCATTGCGGCGATAGCGCGCGAAGGCATCGCGCAGAAACGCGGTATTCGCTTCATAGATGGCCGAAAGGCGCGTGACGGCCGCGACAGGGTCCTCGAAGGCTTCGGTCGGGAAATCGTTGGCGGGCGTGCCCTGCGTGCTTTGAGTCCGGTCGTTTGTCATGATCTTGTGTCTTTTTTCGATGCCCTCGTAATGAATCGACATTAACACGGAAGAATGCGCGAACCATGAAGTCCCTCTTCGCGTGAGTGCGTGCGATCACACCTCGCAACACCTTTTTGGCAGACCCGTCAAAATTCGCGAAACCGGCGCAAAATAAGGCGTTGCACTGCGCTCGTTACTGAGCCGGCAATCGTTTTGTTAGAATCCGGCCATCGCCTGGAGAACCATCATGAAGCCGCACCTTTGCGCCGCCGCCGCGGCAGTCCTCGCCGCAGCAAGCATCGGCGCATATGCACAGCCGGCCGCTCAGCCGGCGCCGCAACCGGCGGCCCAGAAAATGTCGCCGGAAGAAGCCGCCGGCCTTCCCGACCTGAAAGCCATCAATCGGCCGCCCGCCAATGTCAGCTCGAAAGTCGAAATCTCGCCGCCGCGCACGCCGAGCTTTCATGAACTGAGCACCAACGGCACCGAAATCACCGAATATCGCGACAAGGGCAAGCCCGTCGAAATCGACGTGCGTTCGAATTTCGGCACGCGCTATCAGATGAGCGCGCCCGCCGACACCTCGCCGCAAGTGCGCGACAACGGCAAGGCGAGCACGCGCCTGCCGTCGATCAACCTGCACTACTGATCACGTAAGATTGCTTCGGACCCGCTCGTCGCGAGCGGGTCTGTCCCGCGGCGCGGCGGCTTCCTGCCTCGCGCCGCCGTTCACAGGCCCGCCGCGGGCCGTCCACCCTGACCGACGTTTCCTGCATGGCCGTTTTCACCCCCGTCACCAACGCCGAACTCGGCGACTGGCTGCAAGACTACGATCTCGGCGATGTCGTCGAATTTCGCGGCATCCAGTCGGGCATCGAGAACAGCAACTTCTTTCTCACGACGACGCACGGCGAATACGTGCTGACGATCTTCGAGAACCTCACCGCGACGCAACTGCCGTTCTATCTCGATCTGATGCGCCATCTGGCGTCGCATCGCGTGCCGGTGCCCGATCCGATGCCGCGCCGCGACGGCTCGCTCTTCGGCATGCTGCGCGGCAAGCCCGCGAGCGTCGTGACGAAGCTCGAAGGCGCGCCCGAACTCACGCCGACGCCCGCGCACTGCATCGAAGTCGGTCAGATGCTCGCGCGCCTGCATCTCGCGGGACGCGATTTCGCGCAGCATCAGCCGAATCTGCGCAGCCTCTCGTGGTGGCAGGAAAAGGCGCCGTCTATCCTCGATTTCCTGAGCGGCGAGCAGCGCGAACTCTTCGAAAGCGAACTCGCGCATCAAGCGGCGTTCTTCGGCTCGGCGGATTACGCGTCGCTGCCCGACGGCCCGTGCCATTGCGATCTCTTCCGCGACAACGTGCTGTTCGCGCACGGCCGCGAGCATGCGCGTCTGGGCGGCTTCTTCGATTTCTACTTCGCGGGCGTCGACAAATGGCTGTTCGACGTCGCCGTGACCGTGAACGACTGGTGCATCGACCTCGCGACAGGCGTGCTCGATCCCGCGCGCGTCGACGCGATGCTGCGCGCGTATCAGACCGTGCGTCCGTTCACGCCCGCCGAGGAGCGCCACTGGAACGACATGCTGCGCGCCGGCGCAATGCGCTTCTGGGTCTCGCGCCTTTTCGACTTCTATCGCCCGCGCGAAGCGCAAATGCTCAAAGCGCACGATCCCGGCCATTTCGAACGCATTCTGCGCGAACGCGTCAAAGCCGCTTCCCCGTCAACCGATAACCCTGCGACATGCGACTGATCGAAGTTCCCGCCAAGACCGGCTACGTGTGGTTCCGGCAGGGCATCTGGCTATTCCGGCGCAACCCGTTCGCGTTTCTCACGGTGTTCTTCGCCTATCTGTTCGTGATGACGCTGATCTCGCGTGTGCCGCTCATCGGCCCGCTGTTGCCGCTGCTGTTCATTCCGGGCGTCGCGGTCGGCTTCATGGCGGCGTGCCGCAACACGATCGCGGGCAAGCCCGTCTGGCCGACCATTCTCGTCGACGGCTTCCGCTCGTACGGCGGCGTCGTCGCGCGACGGCTGCTCGCGCTGGGCGCGCTGTACATCGTCGCGATGATGGTGATTTTCACGGCGTCGGCGCTCGTGGACGGCGGCACGCTGCTCAGCATCATGATGGGCGACGGCCCGAGCGGCGATCCGGAAACCGTCGCCGCGAGCTTCAGCCCGATGGCCGTGCTCGTCGCGATGGGCTGTTACATCCCGATCGCGATGCTGTTCTGGTTCGCGCCGATTCTCGTGGCGTGGCACGACGTGCCGCCCGCGAAGGCGCTGTTCTTCAGCCTCGTGTCGTGCTGGCGCAATCGCGGCGCGTTCATCTACTACGGCGTGCTGTGGATCGTCATCGCGCTGGCGGTGTCGTTCGGTCTCACCGCGCTGATGCAGGCGCTCGGCGCGGGACAGGAAATGGCGCTCGCGGTGTTGATGCCCGCGTCGATCATCGTCACGACCGCGCTGTATTGCTCGTTCTACGCGACCTATCGCGGCTGCTTCGGCGTGCAGTCGCCGGACACGCCGGACATTCCGAACGCGTCGGATACCCCCAACGCCTGACCGGATGCCGCGCTCGTCGAACGGGCGTGGCGATCCTTCGTGCACGAAGCGTTGCACGTACACTAGCGGCATCGGCCGCCACGGCCTTTCCGCCGCGCCCTTGCCATGACTCAGCCCGACGCTTCGCCCGCCGCTCTGCCCGATTTCCCGCTCGAACTCGACCAGCAGTTGTGCTTCGCGCTTTATTCGACATCGCTCGCGATGACCAAGGCGTACAAGCCGCTGCTGGAAAAGCTCGGCCTGACGTATCCGCAATATCTGGCGATGCTCGTGCTCTGGGAAACCAACGATCTGACCGTCAAGGAAATCGCCGCGCGCCTCTCGCTCGATTCGGCGACGATGACGCCGCTGCTCAAGCGCCTCGAAGCGCAAGGCTATGTCGAGCGCGTGCGGGGCGTCGAGGACGAGCGTCAGGTTCATATCCGGCTGACAGACGCGGGGCGCACGCTCAAGCAAGCCGCCCACGCGATCCCGGGCGAAATCTACTGCGCGTCGGGTTCCGACATCGACGCGATGCTGCGCCTGCGCGGCGATCTCGTGCGCCTGCGCACTTCCCTCAACGCATACCTCGAAGACTGAACGCGCCTCGATAGCGTGCCTCTACCGCACCGATTATAATATTTTAATTAACGCGCTAATGATTAGCGCGATATATTTACGCCGTGGTCAACGCAACATCAACCTGACAAACCGAACCCACGGAGAAAACCATGAGCATTCTGTACAAAGCAACGGCGACGAGCACGGGCGGACGTGATGGCCGCGCCATTTCCTCGGACGAGCAACTGAACGTGAAATTGAGCGCACCGAAGGAGCTCGGCGGCACGGGCGCGCCGGGGACGAATCCGGAGCAGTTGTTTGCCGCGGGCTATTCGGCCTGCTTTCTCTCGGCGATGAAGTTCGTCGCGGGCCAGCAAAAACGCGCGGTTCCGGCCGATACGACCGTCACCGCCGATGTGGGCGTCGGTCCCAACGATGCGGGCGGCTTCAGGCTGGACATAGAGTTGCGCGTCTCACTGCCGGGACTCGACGCAGCGGACGCCCAAGCCTTGGTCGATGCCGCGCACAAGGTCTGTCCTTACTCGAACGCGACGCGCAATAACGTAGACGTGCGCGTGAAGGTCATCTGAGTCGAGCGAGCGAAAACGAAAATGCCGGCTCGCTGGCCGGCATTTCGCGTTTGCATCGATAAAAGACGCCGGCCAATGAACCGGCGCCTTTTCAAGCGCAGAGACTTAGTTGGACATCCACGACGGATGACGGGTCGCCGCATGCTGGTCCAGCTTCTTCATACGATATTCAAGATCGTAGATGTCCGTGGCTTCGGCGAGATAGGCGTCGTCGCGCGCACGATCGCGCTGGTCGGCGGACTTGGTCAGGAACAGGAAAATGCGGCTGAGCAGGAACATTGTGGGCCTCGCTTGAATACTAGGGTTACTACCTATGAATGCGATTATAGGGTAATCCCTGAGTCAACACCAGCCCAAAACCTTAGAACGCTGATACTAAAGACTAATTTGCAACACTCGAAACACTGAAAGCGGCCTCAGGCGACGTACGCATCCCGCGCGGCGACGGCAGGACGCCGCTGATGCTTGAAGAACTCCCACATCACCGCCGACGAATCCGGTCCCTTCGACGAATGAAACGCCACGGTATCGTCGCCGCCGGCCCAGGAATGACCGAGGCCGCGCACGATCGACGTCTTCACCACACGCCGCCCGTTCTTGAAGTAGTCGGTCACGACGCCGTCGGCGTGCTTCTCCTCACGCGCCTCGCCCGCGCGGCGATTGCCCGCCGCGTCGACAAAGCCGTTCAGCCGCAGGAATTGCTTCGTCAGTTGCTCGGCGTTGGCGGCGGTCACCACCGAATCCAGCTCGCCGTGCAGGATGATGGCGGGCATGCCCGGATACTCGCGCACATCGAGGGCCGCGTCGATCAGCGCAACGGGGTCGCTGCGGGTGCCGCGGCGCATCACGTCCATTGCGCTGATGGCCGAGCGAGCGTCGCCGAAGACCACGCCCGAATGCAGGCCAACGGCAGCGAACACATGCGGATAGCGCACCGCGAGCAGCGCCGCGAGCCCGGCGCCCGCGGACATGCCCGCGAGATACACCCGCTCCGGATCCAGATCGTGCTGCTCGACCATCGCATTCACCAGCGATACGACCGACGCCGCCTCGCCACCGCCGCCGCTCCCCGAGTCGTCATACCAGCGCCAGCAGCGATGCGCATGATCGTGCTTCGATTGTTCGGGGTACAGCACCGCGAATCCGTACCTGTCGGCGAGCAGATTGATGCGCGTGCCTTGCGCGAACTCATCGGCGTTCTGCTTGCAGCCGTGCAGCATGACGACGAGCGGCATAGGCTCGTGACTCGACTTCGGCGGCATATAGAGCGCGTAGGACATGTGATTCACGAAGCGGCCGGCGGTGGGCGGCGCGGAGTGATACGACCGCGCCCACTTCCCGCGCGCCCACGCCGACGCGCGCGGACGCACGCGCGACTCGCGCATCGCCGGGCGCGCGCCGGCGTGAGGCGCGCTTGCCGCCTTGACGGCCGCCCCCGGTTTCAGTTTCGGTTTGACGGTTTTCGCTCGCGCGGGCTTGGCCGCCGCGCGCGGCTTCGGTGCGCGAATCGCTTCCACCGGGTTGGCGACCAGGCGTCTCAAGCCGCGCAACCAGAGCTTGGTAAGGCTTTTCGACATTCGGCTGGGTCCTCTACAAATATGCATGTGATGGCGCGACAATCATCCGCACCGGTTGTGCATTGCACAATAACACCAAATCGGTTCGCAAGCGCTGCGCCATAACTCACATATCGGGATGAGTTAACAGCAATTCAACGAAAAAGAAAAATTTAAACAGAAGTTACGCGCTGTAACGTCGGACCGGTTTAGGGAATGTCGCATAATTCAGTATCTTCCCAAGCGGTATACTGCTCGGGTTTTGCGGCAGCGCTCATCGGCGCTCCACTCGATGTCCCAAACTGCTGCGGCTGCCGCACTGCAGCAACCTCCATTCCCAAAAAACAGCAATGAACGTGGACTTGCCCGTGTCAACCTGGATATCCGTGACCGCCCTCGGCAGCGTGGGCGTCATGGGTCCCGTGGCGCTCATCGTGGCCGCATGGCTTGCGCTTGGCTATCGCTGGAAGTACGCGGGCGCGTGGCTCGCGCTGCTCGGCGCCGCGAGCGGCCTCGTCGCGTTGAGCAAGATTGCGTTCATCGGCTGGGGAATCGGCGTGCGCCATCTGGATTTCACCGGCATCAGCGGGCATGCGCTGATGTCTACCGCGGTGCTGCCGGTCGCGATCTTCGTCGCGCTCCTGCCCGCGCGTGGTGCGCGCGGCGCAATGCGCGCCGCCGGTGTCGCGGTAGGTGTGCTGCTGGGCGTGTGGGTCGGCGTGTCGCGCGTCGTGCTCGACGCGCATTCGGTCTCGGAAGTGGTCGCGGGCTGTGCGCTCGGCGCAGTGGTCGCGCTCGCGTTCGTATGCATCGCGTGGCGGGCCGAGCCCGGCAAGCTCTCGCCGATGCCCGTCGCCGCGAGCCTCGCCGCTGTGGTCGTGGCCCTGCATGGCGTGCCTGTGCCGACACAGCACTGGATCACCGAAATCGCACTCGGGCTGTCGGGCCACGAACGCCCCTACGTGCGGGCGAGCTGGAAGGCGAAGAGCTATCGCGCGCCGGACCGCCGCACCGACTCGCCGCCGCCGGAGCGGCTGGCCGCCTGACGCAGCCGCCGCCTCCGCCTGGCGCGACGCTTCAGTCGTTCACGCCGATAATCACGCTCGACGCCTTGATCACCGCCACCGCCTTCTGACCTTGCGCGAGGCCGAGCGTATCGGCGCTCTGGTTGGTGATGATCGCGGTGACGGTGGTCGAATCGTCGAGCGAAAGTGTCACTTCGGCGTTCACCGCGCCCTTCGTCACGCTGGCAACGGTGCCGCGCAGCTGATTGCGCGCCGACAGCTTCGCGTTCGTGTCTTCCATCAGCATGACCCACGACGCCTTGATGAGCGCGAAGGCGTCGCTGCCTTCCTTCAAGCCCAGCGCTTCGGTGCTCTCGTGCGTGACGACCGCGACGATCGTCTGGCCGCCCGGCAGGCCGAGCTCGATTTCATCGTTCACGGCGCCGCGCGTGACTTTCGTCACCTTGCCGGCCAGTTGATTGCGTGCGCTTGTTTTCATCCCCAGTCTCCCGATCAGTTGCCAGTCATGGGCGAAGCCTTCGATGGCCGCGCCCGCCCGTTCCAGAAATTTCCTATGCTCGCGCTCGACCGCCCGATACGTGTCGATGAGGCGCAGCGCTGCCGGCGTGAGCGTCGTGCCGCCGCCGCCCCGGCCGCCGGTCGCGCTCGTCACGAGCGGCTGTCCGGCGAGGTTGTTCATCGTATCGACCGCATCCCACGCGGCCTTGTAGCTCATGCCGACGGCCTTCGCCGCCGCCGTGATCGATCCCGAGTCGCGAATCGCGGCCAGGAGCGCGATGCGCGCCGCGCCGCCGAGCGTCTCCGTGCCGCTTTTCAGCCACACGGAGCCGCCGAGTTCCAGCGGATCGCGCACCTTGGCCGGTGCTGTTTTGGTCATGATCGCCCCTGTGATCGTGCTGAAACGTAAACGCTTGTTGCAATTATATCGATGCCTTCACGCGCGGACGGCGCATCGAGCGAAGCAGCCGCTCGCCTTCCTGCGCATCCTTTTTCGCCGCCGCCGCGCCCCACGCGCGCGCGAAGCCGCGCTGATAATCGCTGGCTTCGGGAATGGATGCGAGGCGGTCGGCGGCGACGGCCGCATCGTTCGCCTCGCCGAGCACCGTCTGAAGCTCGCCGAGGCGCTTCGCGGTGTCGTTGCGCGTGCGCCGCGACGTGACCGAGCGGAAGAATTCGAGCGCATAGCGCAGGCGCTTCGCGTGGATGCGCACGCGATGCCGCTCGTGCGGCTCGAGCGAGGCGAGATCGGGCACGCGCGCGATGCGCCGGTAATCCTTGCGGATGCGCTTCTCCGCGTAGCTCACGAAGCGCGCCGGCGACTCGTCGTCCTGCGAGGCGAAGCGGGCAAGCCATTCGACGAATGCGAGCGTGAGGCGCGCGTAGCGCTTCGACGCGAGCGCGTCGCTCACCTTGTCCCGCGCGATGCGGCGCTTCACGTCGGCGGCGGCGATGAGCGTCTGCCAGCGCTCGGCGCTGTCGTCGGCATCGGCGTAGGCGGCGAGCGTCTTGTCGGTGAAGACGTCCCAGTCGCGCGCGTCGGCGAGCAGGTCGCCGAACCACTTCAGATCGGGCGCGATGCGCGTGTTCCACGCATCATCGACGTAATCGCGAAAAAGCTTCAGCAGCGTCTTCAGGCGCCGCTGGGCGACGCGCAACTGATGCACGTGCTCATCGCAAAGGCCCGCGCGCGATGCCGCCGCGTTGCCGAACCACTGCTCCGCCACGGATGCCGCGATCGCCGCGAACGCCTCGCGGCGCGTCGCCGTGCGCGGCAGATCGAGCCTTTGCGCATGCACGGCTTCCGTCTCCGATTCAGGCGTTTCGTCCGGGGCGATAAAAAACGGCGCCGCATCGACGACTTCGCCCGCGATGCGGAACACCGCGTCGAGCGCGCCGTTCACCGACGGCGCCGCGAGCCGCAGTGTCGGAAGTCCCAGCCCGGAGTTTTCGAGCGTCGCGAGGATGTCCGCGCCGCCCGCGTCGATGCGCCATTCGATGCGCTCGATCTCGCGCCCGGACTGAGGCTCCGGCGCGGGCACGCCGGCCGTTTCGCCGTCGCCCTCCGGCGTCACGGCGGTTTCCGGCCCGACATGCCGATACGCCTTGGCGAGCGGCCCGCGCAACGCGTCCTCGGCTTGCGCGAATTCGACCAGCGACGCCGCGAGATCCTCGCCCGCGGGCCGCGCGAAGGTCCGATAGCGCGTGAAGCCGGGCATCGGAATGCCTTCCTCCTGCACGGCGCAGAGCGTTCTGCCGCCTTCCACCGTATCGACCGACAAGCGCCATCGCGGCGACTTCAGCGGAATCTCCCGCGTCGCGATGCGTGTGCCGACGCCCGGCATGTCCGCGAACGCGGCAACGCGCTGCAACTGGCCGGCGAGCGCGCCGATCGAGCCGTCTTCCGATCGATGCGATTGCAGCGTCACCTCGACCCAGACCGTCATGAAGTCTCCCAGGAGCGGTCTCGCGCCGCCCGTCAATTCATACGAAAGCCCGTATTTTCCCGATTCACGAAACCGACACACCGCCCGGGAAACATGGCCATTTGCGCTTCCGAAACGCTTCTCGTCTGGCTTTTCGACTTCCGATACGACCTCGCGCAGCACCAGCCACAAGGACGCGACATGAACCAGATTGCCTATCCCCAATCCCGAGAAGGCCGCACGCTCGGGCAGCGGCTCGCGCTGCTGCTCTTCCTGCTCGCGATCTTCGCGGGCGCCGTGTACTGCATCATGCATTTGCTCGACGATCTCGCGCCGGTGCGCGAATCGTCGGCGTTTCCGTACATCCTGCTCGGCATCGCGCTGTTGATCGCGCTCGGCTTCGAGTTCGTCAACGGCTTCCACGACACCGCCAATGCTGTCGCAACTGTAATTTACACGCACTCGTTGACGCCAAACTTAGCGGTTGTCTGGTCGGGCGCATGGAATTTCATCGGCGTGCTGATTTCGAGCGGCGCCGTCGCGTTCGGCATCCTGCAACTGCTGCCGGTAGAGCTGATCATCGGCGTGGGCAGCTCGCAGGGCTTCGCGATGGTCTTCGCGCTGCTGATCGCGGCGATCATCTGGAATCTCGGCACCTGGGCGCTCGGCCTTCCTTCTTCGAGCTCGCACACGCTGATCGGCTCGGTGATCGGCGTCGGTTTGATGAATCAGATGCTGCACGGCACGAACGGCACGTCGGGCGTCGACTGGAGTCAGGCGGTATCGGTCGGCAAGTCGCTGCTGTTTTCGCCGATCGTCGGCTTCATCCTCGCCGGCTTCCTGCTCTATGTGCTCAAGCTCGTCGTGCGCGTGCCGGCGCTCTACAAGGAGCCGGAGAAAAACGCGCCGCCGCCGTTCTGGATCCGCTGTCTGCTGATTCTCACGTGCACGGGCGTGTCGTTCGCGCACGGCTCCAACGACGGCCAGAAGGGCATGGGCCTCATCATGCTGATCCTGATCGGCACGGTGCCGACCGCTTACGCGCTCAATAAAGCCGTCACCGCGAACGAGATGCAGACCTTCGTCGCGGTGAGCCACAGCGCCGCCGACGTGCTGCAGCGCTACGGCAACGGCGCGGCGCCCGCCGCCGACGCGCGCGGCCAGGTCGAAAAGTACGTGCAGACGAAGACACTCGCACCGGACACGATCGCGTCGCTGAAGAGCGTGGTCGATTCGATCGAATCGCAGATCCGCCCGAGCCCGACGATGGCCGCCGTGCCGCAAGGCAATGTCCGCAACGTGCGCAACGAGATGTACATCGCGTCGGAAGCGCTGCGCATCATGGAAAAGCAGAAGTCGCCCGCGTTCTCGAAAGACGACGACGCCGTGCTGAGCAACTACAAGAAGCAGCTCGATCACGCGACGAAATTCATCCCGACGTGGGTGAAGGTGACCGTCGCGGTCGCGCTCGGCCTCGGCACGATGGTCGGCTGGAAGCGCATCGTCGTGACGGTGGGCGAGCGCATCGGCAAGACACATCTGACGTATGGACAAGGCGCGTCGGCGGAACTCGTCGCGATGCTGACCATCGGCGCCGCCGATGCCTACGGCCTGCCGGTCAGCACGACGCACGTGCTGTCATCGGGCGTCGCGGGCACGATGGCCGCGAACGGCTCCGGCCTGCAGTGGCGCACAGTGCGCAGCCTCGCGCTCGCGTGGATCCTGACGCTGCCGGTATCGATCGCGCTCGCGGGCCTGTTGTTCTGGGCGTTCCGCGGCATCTTCTGAGCGGTTTTCCGACTCGGCGAAACGGCGCAGGAAACACCCTTCGAAGGGCTTTCCGCGCCGTGCAAGTTTTGCCCGACCCGGCTCGTTTCGCCGCTCCTTTTCGACAATCGCGCCCTTGCGCGCACGTTCCCGCAGACGTGGAACGCCTTGTCACACGGGCTTTTCAGGCCCACTGGCACGGCCATTGCTCGACTCCTCTCGTCGATCGCATCAACTGATCGTGCCGGCGGCCCAGAGCCGCCGTCTCCCCCGGCGTATGACTGTCGATGGCAGTTGGGAGGCCGCGCCGGGCGCCGATCCGTCACGCGATCATTTCAACAAGGAGAAGTCGAATGACGATCGGAACCATACTGCTGATCATCCTGATCCTGCTCTTGATCGGCGCGATTCCTTCCTGGCCGCACAGCCGCAGCTGGGGCTACGGGCCGAGCGGGATCGTCGGCGTCGTGCTGATCGTGGTGATCGTTCTGTTGCTGATGGGTCACTTGTGACGTCTCGCGGCCGCGCACAGCCGCAAAACGAAAAGGGGCGCTCCGACGGGGCGCCCCTTTTCGATGTTCGCGTGCCGCGCGTGCCTTCAGACGCTTCAGACTCGCATGACCTGCCCGTTCGGCTCGATCTTGCGCGGAATGACCGGTTCGGTCTGCTTCGGCGACGATGCCCTCGGACGCGGTGTGACAGGCGGCTGCTCGATGGCAGCTTTGTCGGCGACCTGCTTCACCGCGGTCGCGCTCTTCTTCTTCTTCTTGGCCGTGGCCTGTGTGGCCGCGTGCGGCTTGGTCTTGCCCTTGACGGCTTTTGCTTCGGGAGGATTCCAGACTTCCGTGTAACGCTCGGCCGCGAAAAGCGACGACGAGCCGATCAGAAGAACGACGATCAGGAATACGCGCTTCAAGAGATTCGCTCCAACGGTTAGTGGCCCGCTCTGCGCGAGAGGATGGCTTCGAGCGACTGCTCGGATGTCTCCAGCTCGCGCAACGCGGCGTCGAGACGCTCGAGCGAGCGCGCGACGGATTGCCCGTCTCGCTCGAAATCGGGCTCGCCTCGCGTGGCGTCGAACGCTGCGTTGACCGCGCGCGTCGCGCGCATGAAACGTTCGAGCGCGGCGGCTTCGAGCGGATCGTTGCGTGGGTTCATCGGCAAGCTCCTGTTGCAGACAAGCTGTACGAATATACAGTAAGCCGCCGCCACGGCAAACAGGCCGTGCGCGGCGTGGTGAAAATGCCTAAGCGCCTCTTGACCTGTCCGCCCGCGCTGCTTTCCATCGCGCGCGGCGGCATTTCGCCGCGCCTCTTTGCGAACGCTCGCGCGGTTAAGTCGCGCTTAATTCTCGCCCCACACACTCGACTCGCGATCCGGCTCCCATGCCGCCGTCCGCACCGGACGGCCCGAGCCACCAACGTGAGGAATGTGCCATGTCCGTCAATACCGCCGCGCGTCGAAGCTTCGCCAATCTCGCGCCGACCATGCGCAAGCAGTACGCGCTCACCCTGCGCGAATGCCGTCTGTCCTTGCCGGTCGAGCCGCCGTGGGGTCCGGCGTATCGAATGCTCGAGTGGGTATTGAAGGCCGATCCGCGCGTGCAGCGCCGCGTGTTTCCGGCCGATTGCACGCCATCGCAGATCGCCGATGCGCTCCGGTCGCACGTGCCCGGCCGCCGCTACGGCCCGACCGATGAAGACGATTGATCCGTCACTGGGAGCAAGAAAGCGCATGACATGCTTGCATTAATCCATATGTGGACTAATATTCGATGAAAGTTCCTTTGGAGACTTAACGACATGTCTCACGCTGCACGCGTCCCTTCGGCGTCGGCCGGCCACCCGGTGCCGCGCCCGGCGCTGGATTCGAGCGATCTGTCCGCCGCCGGCCTGCGCGCCTTCTTCAATATTGCCCGCGACTGGGAGCTTTCCGCGGAAGAGCAGATCACGCTGCTCGGCTCGCCGGGGCGCTCCACGTTCTTCAAATGGAAAGCCGCGCCTCAGTCCGCGCGGCTCGGGCGCGACACGCTGGAGCGCCTCTCGCTGATCCTCGGCATCTACAAGGCGCTGCAAATCCTTCTGCCCGATCCGAAAGCCGCCGACACCTGGATTCGCCGCCCCAACGCCGCGCCGCCCTTCGGCGGACGTCCGGCGCTCGATCGCCTGCTGGCGGGCAATATCAGCGATCTCGTCGCCGTGCGCCAATACCTCGACGCGATGCGAGGCGGCTGGGCGTGATGGGGATGACATTCAGCAAGAACACCTCCCACTGGCGCGAACAATGGCCGCATGCCCTGATCGACTGGTCGCCCGCCTATCGTGTGATTCCCACGCGCTTTCCCGCCGTCAATCTGTTCGACCGGGTGGCCTCGCCACAGGACTTCGAAGCGCTCTACGCGCTCGAGGCGATGACCAACGACCGCCTGCGCACCGAGCTCGGCGAGCTGGATCTCGTGCCGCCGGAGGAACGCTGCTTCGGACCGGGCTGCGGGCCGATCATGGCCGCGTTCACGCATCTGAATCCGAACGGCAGCCGCTTTTCGGACGGCAGCTACGGCGTGTTCTATTGCGGCCGCGAGCGGCGCACGGCGATCGCGGAGACGCGCTATCACTCCGGGCTCTTTCTCGCCGCGACGAACGAAGCGCCGCTGCGCCAGCAGATGCGCCTCTACACCGTGATGGCGCACGGCGAAGTCGTCGATTTGCGCGGTGACGCGATCACGCAGGCCCGGCTCGATCCGCGCATTCTCGCGCCGGACGATTACGGGCCCGGCAAGGCGCTCGGCCGTGCGGTGCGCACGGCGGGCGCGACGGGGATTGCGTATCCTTCGGTGCGCGATCCGGAAGGCGAATGCCTCGCCGCATTGCGCACGACATTGCTGCGCGATTGCCGTCACGCGGCCTATCTCGAGTACAACTGGAACGGCGAGACGATCGATTACGTGTTCGAGCTGAATCAGATCGGCTGAGCGGGCAAACGTTTCACTCGCTTCAGCCGGGTTTCAGCCGGGTTTCAGCTGGGTTTCAGTCGGGTTTCAGCTGGGTTTCAGCCGGGTTTCAGCCGGGTTTCATCCGATCGCCACCGCTGTCTCGCTCCGCATGCGCGCGAGCTTCTTCGACGCCGGGCGCGCGGCCTTCCTCGCCGGCTTCTTGGCCACGTGCTCCAGCGCCTGCGATGCCGCGCTCTTGCCGCTCGCCTTCAGCGCGCCCGCGCGCGCCTTGCGGCTCGAATCCTTGAGCAGTCTCGTTAGGCGCGCATCGCTCGGATCGGCGCCCTTGCGATTCTTGCGCGCCGCCTCGCGCGTGCGGCGTTTCGCATCTTTTTCGAGGAAGATCGCGAGCGCGGACTCGTCGGTCCTGAGTCCGTGGCGGCGCGACGCGGGCATCGTCTCGGCAAGCTCGCCTGCCTCGAAAGCCTCGATCACCGCCGGATGCACATAGCACTTGCGGCACACGGCGGGCGTGTTGCGCAGCAGTTGCGCGACTTCCTTCACCGTGCCGACGACATGCCTGCGCGCCTCCGTCACCGTCTCCCATTTGAGCCGCCTGAGCGCCGCGAGCGCGAACACGCTGCCCGCCCATGTGCGATAGTCCTTTGCGGTGAAATCCGCGCCGGTGATCTCGCGCAGATAGTCGTTGATGTCCGATGAACTCACCGAATGACGCGCGCCGTCCGCATCGAGATACTGGAACAGATCCTGCCCCGGCAAATCCATGCAGCGCCTGACGATGCGCGCGACGCGCGCGTCGCTCACCGCGACATCGTGCTCGATGCCGCTCTTGCCGCGAAACCTGAACCTCAGCGTCCCCGCCGACACCTTCAGATGACGCTTTCGCAGCGTCGTCAGGCCGTACGAGCGGTTTTCGCGCGCGTACTCCTCGCTGCCGACGCGGATCAGCGTCGTGTCGAGCAGACGCACGACAGTGGCGAGCACCTTGTCGCGCGGCATGCCGTCGAGCGACAGATCGCGCGCGACACGGCCGCGCAGCTTCGGCAGCACCGCTGAGAACGCGAGCATGCGTTCGTACTTGTTGGCGTCGCGCGTTTCGCGCCAGTGCGGGTGATAGCGATATTGCTTGCGTCCGCGCGCATCGCGGCCGGTGGCCTGAAGATGGCCGCGCGCGTCGGGGCAGATCCAGACGTCGGTGTAGGCGGGCGGAATCGCGAGCGCGTTGATGCGCCGAACCTCGGCTTCATCGTCGATTCGCTTGCCCTGCGTGTTGAAGTACGTGAACGCGCCGTCGATCCATTCGCGCGTGTAGCCGCGCCGCGAGTCGTCCATGTAGCGCAGGCCTTCAGGGAGATCGTCGGGGCAGCCCTGCACGCCGCCCGCGAGGCTGTCGCCGGCCCCGCCGCCCGTCTCGCCGCTTTGTCCGTTTCGTCCGATTCTCGCCACGTGCGCCTCGCCTGGGTCCGCATTCGATTTCATGGCGAAGCATCGAGCAACGCGCGTGCCGGATTACCCGGCCGCGCGCGCTCAGGTGCGCAAAGTCAGGGCAGCGCGAGCGCGCTGGCGCCTTCGGACGCGGCCCAGCGCTCCTTCACGGACCAGCGCTCGTCGGTGCCGGGCTGGACGATGGTAAGCCGCCCTTCGGACGCGAATGCCGCCGTATCGATGAAAATCTGCGAGCCGATCTGCTTCACCGTGCGCGTCGGCGTGTGGCCGCAGTACGTGGGCGAGAGGCCGAACTGCAGGCCCGGGTCCGCCTGACCGAGCGCGAGGCCGCGTCCCCACAGGATTTGACTGCGCACGTCGTCGGGAAAATCGCCGGCGTCGAGTTCGGCGTCGCAGCCGAAGAATTCCGCGTGCAGCACATTGAAGCGCCGCTCGCCCTCGCCGACGATGCGCACGAGCGGCAGCCGCTCCAGCCGCACCGCCAGCGCGGCGAGCTCGTCGTCGCTGAGCGTCTCGGCCCACGCGCCGCCGATCGCGTACCACGACTGGCGCCGCATCGTGCCGGCCGCGACCGCGATCAGCGAATCCTCGTGATTGCCGAGCACGGGATAGAACCACGGCTTGTCGATGAGATCGATCGCCGCGAGCGAATCCGAGCCGCGATCGACCAGATCGCCGACGGAGAACAGCCTGTCCCGCGCACCATCGAAGCCGATTTCGTGCAGCAGATAGCGCAGCGCATCGACGCAGCCATGCAGATCGCCGACCACGAAATCGCGGCCGATGTCATTGGCTGGATGCCTGCAGACGATAGGATAGGTAGGACCATTCATGCGCCGATGATAGCGCTGCTCAATGACGCCGTGTGCGGGTTGGGTCGCTTTTGCAAGCGTTTTGGAAGCTGCTTCTACACGCGTTACAGCGGCGTTACCGGCACGGTCGATTCGCGAGTAAAAACTGCTTGCCTCGCCGTCCGAACGCGCATTTATTGCAGCATCGAACGAAGCTTCGCGACGGCTTTCGCATCGGTGGTCGCGCGCGGATCGCCGAACTGGCGCGTCACGTAGTTCGCAAGTTCGGCGATCTGCTCGTCCGACATTTCCGTGCCGAAGGCGGGCATCAGCGCATGGGCGTCGCGCGTCTTGCGATTCACGCCGTGCAGGATCACGAGCACGAGATTGCTCGTCGATGCGATGCCCATTGCGCCCGTCACGCCGTCGCGCACGAGCGACGGAAACGGCTTGCCGCCCTCGCCCGTCATGCCGTGGCAACTCGCGCACGCGGCCGCATAAAGCCGCGCGCCGGACGAATCGGGCGCCGTGATATCCGTGCGCGCCGCCTGGCCGAAGCGCGTGCGCTCGCGCGCGTCCTTCACGGCGACGGGCGGCACGGCCCGCAGATACGCGATCATCGCGTGCAGATCGGCAGGCGTCAGATATTGCGTGCTCCCGGCGACGACTTCGGCCATCGGTCCGAGCGCATACGCGCGGCCAGGCGCGGCGCCCGTCGACAGGAAGCGCAGCAGTTCATCGTCGCGCCACGCGCCGATGCCCGACACGCGCTCCGGCGTGAGATTGCCCGCGTGCCAGCCCGCGACCGTCGCGCCGGACAATCGCTCGCCGTCTTTCAGTCCGCCGAGCCGGTTGCGCGGCGTGTGGCATTCGCCGCAATGCCCGAGCCCCTCGACGAGATACGCCCCGCGATTCCACTCCGCGCTCTTCGATGCATCGCGCACGAAGCGCCCTGGCGAGAAGTTGACGAGATTCCACAGCGCCATCAGCCAGCGCTGATCGAACGGAAACGCGAGCGTGTTGCGCGGCGTGACGGCGCGCACGGGCGGCACTGTCGCGAGATAGGCGCGCATCGCGAGGAGATCGCTGTCGGAAAGCAGCGTGTAGGCCGTGTACGGAAACGCGGGATAGAGCCGCTCGCCGTTCCTGCCGATGCCCTCGCGCATCGCGCGGATGAACTGCGCGTCGGTCCATGCGCCGATGCCCGTCTCGCGGTCGCTCGTGATGTTCGGCGCGAACACGTGGCCGAACGGCGTCGGAACCGGCCTGCCGCCGGCGAACGGCCGCGCCGGATCGGCGGTATGACAGGTCATGCAGCCGCCCGCGCGAACGAGATATTCGCCTTGCGTCACGTTCGGCGTTTGCGCCGTCGCCTCGCCGAAACAGCAGGCGAGCACGATGAGCACGCCCGCAACGAGCGACCGCCGCCGCGCGCTCATCGAAGCGACGCTTCGATCGTGCCGGCGAGCCGCAGCGACAGCGCCGCGATCGTCAGCGTGCAGTTGACGGAGCCGCCCGCGGGCATCACCGCGCTTCCCGCGATGAACAGATTCGGATGCTCGTGCGCGCGGCACTCGGAGTCGACGACAGAATCGCGCGGATCGCGGCCCATGATCGCCGTGCCCATGATGTGGCTGCTTGCGCCGAGCGCATCGTCGTATTCGAGCTCGGTGCCTTCGAAAATGCCCGCGATGCGCGCGAACTGCGCGCGCGTGTCGGCGGCGCCGCGGCGCGTGTAGTCGTCGATGGCATAGGCGATTTCCGGGCGCGGCAAGCCAAGCGCGTCCTTCTGCGCCGACAACATCACGCGATTCCCAGCCGACGGCAATTGCTCGTGGAAGCTGCCGAACGTGAGCGTGCGCGCGCATCGTTCGCGAATCTGCCGGTCGAGCTCGCCGCCGGTCAGCCCTTTGGCGAGCAGGTTCCAGGTGACGGCGAGCGTCGGCGCGGCATTCGACAGGTGCAGCTTCTTCGCCGACTGCTGCGCGCGAAACGGCCCGTCGCGGAAATCGACGATCGAACTTATCTCGACCGGCCCGCGTCCCGGCCAAAGCGCCTCGTTGGCGAGGAAGCTCACGCTCGTGCCGGGATGATCCATCAGATTGCGGCCGACCTGATCCGAGGCGTTCGCGATGCCCTTCGGAAACCGCGCCGACGTCGACATCAGCAGCAGCTTGGGCGTCTCGATGCCGTTCGCCGCGATCACGAAGCGCCTGCCCGTCACGCGCGTGCTCCGGCCGTTCGGGTCCTTGTAGTGGATCGCGGCGATCTCCCCGCGATCGTTCGCCTCGATGCGATACGCGACCGCCTGCGCGATGAGCGTCGCGCCCGCGCGCTCGGCCTTGTCGGCGTGCGTCGCGGCGTGATACAGCGCGCCGATCGGGCAAACCGGCATGCAGTTGTTGTTGCCGCAGCACGCGGGGCGCGCGTCGTACGGGCGGCTGTTGCGCGCCATCGGCTCGGGCACCACGCGAAACGACTGCGCGCCGAGCACGTCGGCGACGCGCCGGTCCATCCAGGAAAGCGGCAGCGCGTTCATCGGATAAGGCGTCGAGCGCGGCGAGCCGAGATCGATCTCCGGGCCCGCCACGCCCAGTTCGGCTTCGGCCTGACCGTACCAGGGCTCGAGCGTTTCGTAGGCGAACGGCCAGTCGCGCCCGACGCCATAAAGCGTCCTCACGCGGAAATCCGCCGGCAACAAACGCCACGCCGCGCCGGCCCAGTGCCACGTCGTGCCGCCGACGAGCCGCAGATATTGCGGCCGATACGGCGTCGCGCCGCGATCGATCAGATACGCGCCGGGATTCATCGGCTCGGGACGCGGCGCGTGACGCAGGAGCGGATACGGCGCGCACAGATCGCGCTTGTCGGCGGCGCGCCGGAAGTTGTCGACGATCTGCCAGCGCGCGAGACGCGGCCCGGCTTCGAGCAGGATCACCGACGCGCCCGCCCGCGCCAGCCGGTACGCGACGAGACTGCCCGCCACGCCCGAGCCGACGATCACGACGTCCGCCGAAGTGGAATCCGCCATGCGCGTTCCCTTGTCCTTGTGGTTCTGCCGCCCGGCGTTCCCGGTGCGATGCTCAGGGCTTCTTCGCCCAGTCGGCCGGCTCGCCGCGGCAGTATGAGGGAATCGTGAGCATGTCGCCGACGGGATCGAACATCAGTGCGCGTTCGTACGCAACGACCTCGGCATGCGGCGGCTCCCCGACGACGCCGAGATACCATGCGCGCATCACGCTGCCGACGGTTTTCGCGAGGTCGGGGCGCGTGGTTTCGAGCGCGGCGGTGATGATGTCGGTCGGCGTGCCGCCGTGCGTCGCGATCCATCGGTCGAGCGCGGCGATCTTCGCCGGGAAGGCGGTGTCGTGCCGCGCGAGCGCCGCATGCGCGCGTTCCGCGAAAAGCGGATCGAAGCTCGTGCGGCCCGTGAGCTTCATCGACACGGCGAGGAAGGTGTCGAGACCGGACGCCTGCGCGCCTCGAACGCGCGCGGGCATGAACGCCCCCGCGACGCACGCGCACGCGCCCGCCACGATGCTTCGCCGCATCACGAACGAAACCCGCTCAGGCGCTTTCATGCGCTTCCCTCAGGTTAGTGAAAGGCGTAGGGGCAATAATCGCAGGCATCGAGCGAACCTGCCTCTCATGCGGATAAACACGAAATGAAGCACGTCCTCCCGTCCGTCCTGCGCAACCGGCCGCGTGCGCTGATCGGCCTCCTGGTTGGTTGCGTCGTGGCCGCTTTGGTTCCGGCACACGTGCGGCCCGCCGCGCGCGCGCTGATCGGCTGGGACGCCGCCGTGTGGCTCTATCTCGTGCTGATCTGGCTGCGGATGGCGACCGCGCATCAGAGCGAGGTTCAGGCGCTCGCCGAACGCGAGGACGAAAACGCCGCGACCGTGCTGATGATCGTGAGCGTCGCGGCGATCGCGAGCATCGTCGCGATCGTCGTCGAGCTGGCGACCGCCAAGAGCCTCGGCCCGGCGGCGCTGACGCACTATCTGCTCACCGGCGCGACGATGCTCGGCGCCTGGTTCCTGATCCCGACGATGTTCACGCTGCACTACGCGCGGCACTACTATCAGTCGCCGGATAATGACCCCGCGCTCAGGTTCCCCGACAAGCATCTGAAGCCCGATTACTGGGACTTCCTCTACTTCTCCTTCACCATCGCGGTTGCGTCTCAGACCGCCGATGTCGCGCTCGGCTCGACAGCCGCGCGCCGCACCGTGCTCGCGCAATCGGTGATGTCGTTCTTCTTCAATCTCGCGGTGCTCGGGCTTTCGATCAACATCGCCGCGAGCATGGTCGGCGGCTGACGCGGCTTCGCTCATCACGCCGCTGTCACGCGCGCTCCATAAGCTCATCCAACGCGCCGTGTAAAAACGCGGCGCGTGCCGCTGTCAGTTTTACACGCGGCACGCCCGTGCCTTTTCATGCGCCGGCCGGCGGGCGCGCCGGCAGTCTCTTCACGCCATGGGCGGATGAAAACGTGTCGCACCGCACACACGTTTCGCTCAGTGGCACGCCGATTGCTGCATTGCGCCAGCCCATTCACACGAAACCCCGATCAGCACTCGCATGCGCGGCTTTCGTTCCGCGCGTTCCCTCTCGCACCGGAGCCCATTTTGCCCTTGAACGTTTTGCTGGTCGCCTCCGAAGCCGTCCCGCTCGCCAAGACCGGCGGACTCGGCGATATGGTCAGCGCCTACGCTGCCGCGCTGCGCGAAGCCGGCGTCGATGCCACGATCCTGCTTCCCGCCTACCCGAACGCGATCGCACAGGCGCAAGGCCTGAGCAAGGTATGCACGCTGACGGGCCTGCCCGGCGGCGATGCCTCGCTGTTACGCGGCCGCATGCCCGATAGCGGCGTGCCGGTGCTGCTGCTGCGCTGCGACACGCTCTATGCGCGCACGGGCCTCTATCAGGACGCGCAGGGCCGCGACTATACGGACAACGCCATCCGTTTCGCGACGCTCTCGGCGGCGGCCGTGAGGATCGCCGAAGGCGTGCGCGGCGTGAAAAAGCCCGATATCGTTCATGCGCACGACTGGCACACGGGCCTCACGCCGCTCCTGATGAAACACGCGGGCGTGCACGCAAAGAGCGTATTCACGATCCACAATCTCGCATTCCAGGGCAACTACGCGCTCTCGCTTGGTGCGTCGCTCGGCGTACCGGAGAAGTGGCTCGTGCATGCGTTCAGCGATCCAAAGAGCATCGAGTTCTACGGCGCGCTGAGTCTGATGAAAGCGGGCATCGTCCACGCCGATCACCTGACGACCGTCTCCGAAACCTATGCGCGCGAAATTCTCACGCCGCGCTTCGGACATCTGATGGAAGGCGTGCTGCAAAGCTGCGCGGACAAGTTGTCGGGCGTCGTGAACGGCATCGACGAAGCGACGTGGAATCCCGCGGCCGATCCGCTCATCGAACGCAACTATTCGTTCGACGATATGCGCGGCAAGCACGCCTGCAAGCGCGCGCTGCAACGCAAGTTCGGCTTGCCCGTCGATCCGTTCGCGCCGGTGATGGCGATCGGCAGCCGCATGACCGGTCAGAAGCTCGCCGATGTCGCGCTCGAAGCCTTGCCGCGTCTGCTCGCGAAACATCCGCGCCTGCAACTCGCGGTGATCGGCAAGGGCGAGGCGTATATCGAGGCGGGCTTCAGGAAGCTCGCGCAGGAATGGCCGGATCGCGTGGGCGTGTATATCGGATATGACGAGCGCCGCGCGCACGCACTGCACGCGGGCGCCGACATTCTCCTGCATGGCAGCCGCTTCGAGCCCTGCGGTCTCACGCAGATGTACGCGATGCGCTACGGCACGCTGCCTGTCGCATCGCGCGTGGGCGGCCTCGCCGACACAATCGTCGATGCGGCGCAAAACGCCGTTCACGTCGATCGCAACGTGCCGCGCCCGGCCGTATTTCTGCGGGACGGCACGCATGATGCGCCCATCGCGTCGATACCCGCGCAGCGTGGCGTGCACGCCGCCACCGGCTTTCTCTTCGACGGCGAGCGGGCCGACGATATCGTCGGCGCGGCGAACCGCGCGCTCGATGCCTATATGCGTCCGCAAGTCTGGCGCGCGCTGCAGCGCAACGCGATGTCCTGCGATTTCGGATGGAACGAAGCCGTTGCGACGATGGTCGCACTGTACGTCGGCCTCACCGACGCGCGTCCGAGCCGTACGGCCTTGCGCGCGCGCCGCGTGCCCGATGTCATGCAGGCGCCCGCGCAGATGCCCGCGCAGGCGCACGACGCGCATTCGCTTGCGCGCACTGCCTGAGCGCATCCGCCTTAGTTGCTCCATAGTAGTGCCTTGATGCAGAGCTGAGCCGGACACTCGCCGGGCGCGGCACGCAACGTGCTGCCCCGCCCGTGCGTTGAGGGAACGGAATCCCTTTTGGGATGACGGAAGGAAATCACTTGGGGACCGTGGCGCCCACCGTGAGCGCGAAGGAGCGCTCGATGCACGGTGCATCGCGAGACACGGCCGGGCAGGCGTCGATTCGAGGGGCGCCAGGGTGTAATCTGAGTTCCGCCTGAGAGTCCGCGCGATTCGTGATGTGCGGACCGGCTCTTCAGCCAGTTTGGCCCGTGAGCGTGATCGCGATCGATGCCCGCATCCCCGCCACCGCAGGACGACTCTGGAAAAGACGAACGATGGAAAACCATCAAGCTCATCATGCGTACGCGCCGCGTATCTACTTCATCGATCCCCTGCTCGTTGGCCCGCTCGCGAACTGGCCCGCCCAGTTCGAGCACGCTGCCTCGCTCGGCTTCGACCACGTCCTGATCGGCTCGCCGTTCGTGCCCGGCAGCAACGGGCATCGCGAGGCGGTCGCGGATCATCATCGGCTGCATCCCGTTTTCGAATCCGATGCGAGCGCATCCGGCGGCCTGCGCCAGCTCGCCGACGCCGCGAAGAAGCACGGGCTCACGCTGCTCGTCGATATCGTGATCGACCGCGTGAGCGCGGAAGGCGGTCTCTATCAGGACAACAAGCACTGGTTCCAGCCCTTCGAGAGCGCCGACGCCCGCCTCGATCCGCGCAAGCCGCCGCGTCAGCGCGATGTCGCCTGGGCGAACTTCGCCGATGGCGAGGCCGCGCATCATCTGACCGAATGGTGGGCGCGCGAGCTGAACCTGCTCGCCGATGCGGGCGTCGGCGGCTTTCGCTTCGATGCGCCGCATGCGGTGCCCGCGCACGTGTGGCGCAGGCTCGGCGCGGCGGTGCGCGAGAAGCATCCCGAGACGCGCTGGCTCGCGTGGACCGTCAACGTGACGCGCCATGATCTGCACGGTCTAGTGGATGCCGCGTTCGATGCCGTGTTCTCGTCGACGCGCTGGTGGGACTTCAAGAGCGCGTGGCTCTTCGACGAGCACGCGGCGCTCGCGCGCATCGCATCGCCGATCGCGTTTCCCGAAGATCCGTTCGGCGCGCGCCTCATCAGCGATCTGTCGGATACGAGCGACACCGCGCTTATCGAACGCGCGTACACGCGCGTGCTCGACACCGCCGCCGCGCTCGGCACCGGCCTCATGGTGCCGATGGGCTTCGAGTACGGCGTGGGCCTGCCGATGTCGCCGCAATACGGCATCGCGGCGGAGTATCAGCGCGCGAAGAACGAGAAGCGCATCGATCTCACGGCGCGCATCCGGCGCGCGAACGACCTGCAGCGCAATATCGGCACGCTGTCGAGCGTCGGCGAACTGCGCTCGCTGACGGGCGCGGGCACGCCCTACGCCGCGCTCATCCGCGCCGATGGCGGCGATCTGCGTCACAGCGAAGACGCCGTGCTCGCGATCATCAATCCGGATCTCGTCGCGCCGGTTCATGTCGATACGCTGCATCTGCTCGAATCGGTGCCCGGCAACTACACACGTTTCGCGCTCATCGACGATGCCATGGGCAAGCCCGAGCGCCTCGCGCCGTTCACGCTGAAGGCGGGCGAAGTGCGCCTCTTCCGCGCGGAAGCCGAGCCCTTCGTCCTGCTCGCGCAGCCGCAGGTGAAGCGCGGCGCGAAAGCCGCCGACAAGAAGGCGGTGACCGAAGCCATCGCGGCGCCGCGCGTGTCGATCGAAAGCGTGACGCCTTCCGTCGATCATGGGCGCTTCCCGGCGAAGCGCATCGTCGGCGAGGCGGTGGAGATTCAGGCCGCGATCTTCGCGGAAGGCCACGACAAGATCGCCGCCGCCGTGCAATGGCGCGCCGCCGATGAAACCGACTGGCACGAAGCGCCGATGCATGCGGTGCAGCCCGCCGGCCTCGATCTGTGGACCACGCGCATTCCGCTCGAACGCGTGGGCCGGCATGAATTCGTCGTGATGGCATGGCGCGACGATTACGCGTCGCTCGTCGATCACATGCAGAAGAAGCTGAAGGCGAACCAGCCCGTCGATCTCGAAGTCGAGGAAGCGAAGCATCTCTTCGCGCTGATTCTCGCGGAAGTGAAGACCGCCGACGACGCCGATGCCGACGCCGCCCCGCTCGACTCGATCGTCAAGGAGTTCACGAAGGCCGACGACGCGCGCAAGCTCGAGCTCGTGCTCGCGCCGGCCACCGCGAAAGCCGTCGCGGCGGCGAGGCACCGGCCGTTTCTGTCGCGCGATCCGGTGGTGTATCGCATCGACTCGGAACGCGCCGCCGCGCGCTTCGCGAGCTGGTACGAGATCTTCCCGCGCTCGATGAGCGACGACGTGAACCGTCACGGAACATTCATCGACGTGATCGGCAAGCTGCCGCGCATCCGTGAGATGGGCTTCGACGTGCTCTACTTCCCGCCGATTCATCCGATCGGCATTGCCAACCGCAAGGGCAAGAACAACACGCTCACGGCCGAGCCGGGCGATGTCGGCAGCCCGTATGCGATCGGCGGCAAGGAAGGCGGGCACGACGCGTTGCATCCCGAGCTCGGCAATCTCGACGACTTCAAGCGCATGCTCGAAGCCGCGCATGAACATGGCCTCGAAATCGCGCTCGATTTCGCGGTGCAATGCTCGCCGGATCATCCGTGGCTGAAGGAGCATCCGACGTGGTTCGCATGGCGTCCCGACGGCACGCTGCGTTATGCGGAGAATCCGCCGAAGAAGTATCAGGACATCGTCAACCCGGACTTCTATGCGCAGGACGCGAAGCCCGATCTATGGATCGGATTGCGCGACGTCTTCCTGCACTGGATCGCGGCGGGCGTGCGCATCTTCCGCGTCGACAATCCGCATACGAAGCCGTTTCCGTTCTGGGAATGGGTCATCGGCGATGTGCGCGCGCGTCATCCCGATGTGATCTTTCTCGCCGAAGCGTTCACGCGGCCGCGCGTGATGAACCGGCTCGCGAAGCTCGGCTTCTCGCAGTCGTACACGTACTTCACGTGGCGCGAGAGCAAGCGCGATTTCCTCGAGTACATGCACGATCTCACGCAGACCGACGCGAAGGATTACTTCCGCCCCAACTTCTTCGTCAATACGCCGGACATCAATCCGCGCTTCCTGCAAAGCTCGGGGCGTCCGGGCTTCGTGATTCGCGCGGCGCTGGCGGCGACGCTATCGGGGCTGTGGGGCGTGTATAGCGGCTTCGAACTGTGCGAATCCGCCGCGCTGCCGAACAGCGAGGAGTATCTGCACTCCGAGAAGTATGAGCTGAAGGCATGGGACTGGAACCGCCCGGGCAACATCGTGACCGAGATCACGGCGCTCAACCGCATCCGCCGCGCGAATCCCGCGCTGCAGACGCATCTCGGCATCAACTTCCTGCCCGCGCAAAACGATCACATCCTGTTCTTCGAGAAGGCGAACGCATCGCGCGACAACGTCGTGCTCGTCGCGATCAATCTCGATCCGTTCAACGAGCAAGGCGCGGATATCGATCTGCCGTGGCAGACGCTCGAACGCTGGGGCGTGCGCGACTGGGATGCCGTCGCGGTGGAAGATCAGGTGACGGGAGAACGGTTCGAATGGCGCGGGCGGCGTCAGCACGTGCGGCTCGATCCGCATTCGCTGCCCTTCGCGATCTGGCGCATAGCGCCGACGTGGGGCCTGCCGAAGCCGCAGCCGGACGAGGAATGAACTGACCAAGGAAAGCACACCCATAACAAGGGCCGCAGCCAGCCCATGCATATTGGAGCGAAACCGTGGATACAAGGGTGAAGCGCAACAAGAAGGCGTCGATTCTCAGCGACGATCCGCTCTGGTACAAGGACGCGATCATCTATCAGGTTCACATCAAATCTTTCTTCGATGCGAACAACGACGGCATTGGTGATTTTCCCGGCCTGCTCGCGAAGCTCGATTACATCGCGGAGCTGGGCGTCGATGCGATCTGGCTCCTGCCGTTCTATCCGTCGCCGCGCCGCGACGATGGCTACGACATCGCCGATTACCGCAACGTGCATCCGGACTACGGCACGATCGCGGATGTGAAACGCTTCATTCAGGAAGCGCACGCGCGCGGCATACGCGTGATCTCGGAGCTCGTCATCAATCACACGTCGGATCAGCATCCGTGGTTTCAGCGCGCGCGTCATGCGAAGCCGGGCTCGAATCATCGCAACTATTACGTGTGGTCCGACACGGACAAGAAGTATGAAGAGACGCGCATCATCTTCATCGATACGGAGCCTTCGAACTGGACGCACGATCCGGTCGCGGGCCAGTATTACTGGCACCGCTTCTATTCGCACCAGCCGGATCTGAACTTCGACAATCCCGCCGTCCTCAAGGAAGTGCTTTCCGTGATGCGCTTCTGGCTCGACATGGGCATCGACGGTCTGCGGCTGGATGCGGTGCCGTATCTCGTCGAGCGCGAAGGCACGAACAACGAGAACCTGCCCGAGACGCATGAGATTCTGAAGAAGATTCGCGCGACCATCGAGGCGGAGTATCCGAACCGCATGCTGCTCGCGGAAGCGAACCAGTGGCCGGAAGATGTGAAGGAATATTTCGGCGAGGAAGACGAATGCCACATGGCGTTCCACTTTCCGCTGATGCCGCGCATCTACATGTCGATCGCGAGCGAGGACCGCTTTCCGATCACCGACATCATGCGGCAGACGCCCGAGCTCGGCACGACGAATCAATGGGCGATCTTCCTGCGCAACCATGACGAACTCACGCTCGAAATGGTCACGGACTCCGAGCGCGATTACCTGTGGAACA
Source organism: Caballeronia sp. 11_S32 (assembly GCF_056930355.1). Lineage (NCBI taxonomy): Bacteria > Pseudomonadati > Pseudomonadota > Betaproteobacteria > Burkholderiales > Burkholderiaceae > Caballeronia > Caballeronia sp. 11_S32. Next base: position 72,043 of record NZ_JBXOWH010000004.1, on the reverse strand, counting down.
CGTATGCGAGCGATCGCCGGGCGCGCCTGAATCTCGGCATTCGCCGGCGTCTCGCGCCGCTGATGGAGCGCGATCGCCGCCGCATCGAACTGATCAATTCGCTGCTGCTGTCGATGCCGGGCACGCCCGTCATCTATTACGGCGACGAGCTCGGCATGGGCGACAACATCCACCTCGGCGACCGCGACGGCGTGCGCACGCCGATGCAATGGTCATCCGACCGCAACGGCGGCTTCTCGCGCGCCGACCCCGAGCAGCTCGTGCTGCCGCCGGTGATGGGCTCGCTTTATGGCTATGACGCGGTGAATGTCGAATCGCAGGGCCGCGATCCGCATTCGCTTCTGAACTGGACGCGCAAGATGCTCGCGGTGCGCCGCTCGACGCACGCGTTCGGACGCGGCACGATCCGCTTTCTGCGGCCCGCGAACCGCAAGATCCTCGCGTATCTGCGCGAACTCGAGGGCGAGCCGCCGATCTTGTGCGTCGCGAATCTCTCGCGCGCGCCGCAGGCGGTGGAGCTGGACCTGTCGGAATTCGCCGGATCCGTGCCGCTGGAAATGACCGCCGATTCGCCGTTCCCGCAGATCGGCCAGCTCACCTATCTGCTGACCTTCCCGCCCTACGGCTTCCTGTGGTTCCAGCTTTGCCCCGGCAACATGCGGCCCGCCTGGGCGCAGGCGCCTTCCGAGCAGTTGCCCGAGTTCGTGACGATGGTGATCCGCGCGGGCCAGACCGGCCCGACGCCGGAGAACGTGCGCCTGCTCGAATCGGAAGTGCTGCCGAACTATCTGAGCAAGCGCCGCTGGTTCGCATCGAAAGATCAGAAGCTGAACGCGGTGCGCCTCGCCGCGCTGACGACCATCGAAGGCGCCGGCTTCGCGTTCACCGAAATCGAAGCGGATGTCGGCGATCATTGCGAGCGCTATGTGCTGCCGCTTTCCATCGCGTGGGGCACGGAAACGACATCGCCGCTCTATATGCAACTCGCGCTGGCGCGCGTGCGCCGCAACCGCAACATCGGGCATCTGACCGACGCGTTCTCGGTACCGCAGTTCACATATGGCGTGCTGCGCAAGCTGAAAGAGCACGCGGTCGTGCCGACCGTGCAGAAGAGCGAGATCCGCTTCATCCCGACCGAGCGCCTCGACGAACTCAACTTCTACCCCGCCGATCCGCCCGAGATCCGCTGGCTCGCCGCTGAGCAAAGCAACAGTTCGCTCGTGATCGCGGACAAGATCGTGCTGAAGCTCGTGCGGAGGGTGGTGGGCGGCATTCATCCCGAAGCGGAGATGAGCCGCTATCTGACGAAGCTCGGCTATGCGAACACCGGGCCGCTCTTTGGCGAAGTGGTGCGCGTCGATCCGCAGGGCGTGCCGCATACGCTCGTGATCCTGCAGGGCTTCATCGACAATCAGGGCGATGCGTGGAACTACGCGCTCGACTATCTGCGCCGCACCGTCGATGAGCTCGCGGTCGCCGTCGAATCCGAGGAGCACACGCAGGAGCGCGACGCGCAGGCGGAAAGCTTCGCGGGTTACGCCAACATCGCGGGCGTGATCGGCAAGCGGCTGGGCGAACTGCATGTCGCGCTCGCGTCGCCGACCGATGACGAAGCCTTCGCACCGCAGCGCGCGACACCCGAGGACGTGCAAGGCTGGATCGACGGCACGCTGAAGCTGCTCGAATCGGCGCTCGATATCCTCGCGCAGAAGCTCGGCGACTTCAACGAGCACGACCGTTTCCTCGCGCAAAGCCTGCTCGATCGCCGCGACATGCTGGTCGACGCGGTGAAGAAGCTCGTCGCGCCCGATGCCGATGCGCTGCGCATCCGCATCCACGGCGACTTCCATCTGGGTCAGGTGCTGATGGCGCAGGGCGATGCGTATCTGATCGACTTCGAAGGCGAGCCCGCGCGCGCGCTCGACGAGCGCCGCAGGAAGACGAGCCCGCTGCGCGATGTCGCGGGCCTCTTGCGTTCGCTTTCGTATGCGAGCGCGGCCGCGCAATCGACGACGGAGAACGCGCCGGCGCAGACCGCGGATCGCAAGCGCGCGCTCTTCGAGCGGCTGCGCGCGTTCGCCGAGGAGAGCTTCTTGCGGGAGTACATGGAGGCGAGCTCATCGTCGCCTGAAACGATCGCGGCCGAAGACGTGTTTCAACCGTTGCTCGATCTCTTCCTGATCGAGAAGGCCGCTTACGAAATCCGCTACGAAGCAGCGAACCGGCCGACCTGGATCGGCCTTCCGTTGCGGGGTCTCGCGTCGCTCGCGAGCCGCTTGCTGGGAGACACGGGCGAGCCGCCCGCTCCGGGCACACGGCCCGTGTTCGGAGCAACCAAGGACAATCCGGATGGAACTCACCATGAACAATCGTAGCGATCCGGCGGATACCAGGAATCCGGCGCACGGTCTCAATCCGCTCGATATCGACGCACTCGTAGAGGCCCGGCATCCCGATGCGTTCTCGATGCTCGGCCTGCATGAAACCGATCTGGGACATGTGGTGCGCGTGTTCCTGCCGGGCGCATCGTCGGTGAGCGTCATGGATGCGGGCAACGGCGAGCATATCGGCTCGCTCGCGCGCATCCACGATGCGGGGCTCTTTGCGGGCTTCGTCGAGCGGCCGACGGCGTATCGCCTGCAGATTGACTGGCATGGCACGCCTCAGGAAACGCACGACACCTATTCGTTCGGCCCCGTGCTCACCGATGAATGGCTCGCGCGCCTCTCGCACGCGGACCCCTATGCGGTGCTCGAATGCCTCGGCTCGCGTCCGGTTACGCACGGCAATGTCGCGGGCGTGCGCTTCGCGGTGTGGGCGCCGAATGCGCGGCGCGTATCCGTGGTCGGCGACTTCAACACGTGGGATGGCCGGCGTCATCCGATGCGCCTGCGTCACAACGCGGGCGTATGGGAGCTTTTCATTCCGGGCATCGGCGCGGGCACGCGCTACAAGTACGAGATCGTCACGCGCGACGGTCACACGCTGCCGCTGAAGGCGGACCCTTGCGCGATGCAGAGCGAGAAGCCGCCGTCGACGGCATCGGTGGTCGCGGATGCGGATGCCATCGATCACTACGCATGGACCGATGCCGAATGGATGGCGACACGCGCCGGCAAGCAGACGGCGCAATCGCCCATCTCCATCTACGAGGCGCATGCCGAATCGTGGCTGCGCGTGCCGGAAGAGGCGAATCGCGGCATGAACTGGCACGAGCTCGCCGAGCGCCTGATTCCCTATGCGAAGGGCATGGGCTTCACGCACCTCGAGTTCATGCCGATCGCGGAGCATCCGTTCGGTGGCTCATGGGGCTATCAGCCGTTGGGGCAGTTCGCGCCGTCCGCGCGCTTTGGCACGCCGGAGCAGTTCGCGGAGTTCGTGAACCGGGCGCACGAGGCGGGGCTCGGCGTGATCATCGACTGGGTGCCGGCGCACTTCCCGAACGATTCGCATGGCCTCGTGGAGTTCGACGGCACGCCTTTGTACGAGCACGCGGACCCGCGCGAAGGTTATCACCAGGACTGGAACACGATGATCTACAACCTCGGCCGCAACGAGGTGAGCGCGTTCCTGATCGCATCGGGGCTGGCGTGGCTCAAGCGCTATCACATCGACGGATTGCGTGTGGACGCGGTCGCGTCGATGCTTTATCGCGACTATTCGCGCAAGGCGGGCGAATGGGTGCCGAATATTTACGGCGGGCGTGAGAATCTCGAATCGATCTCGTTTCTCAAGCGGCTGAACCATGAAGTGCGGCAGATACCCGGCGCGATCACGGTCGCGGAGGAATCGACGGCGTGGCCGGGCGTGACGGCGAGTGTCGAGAGTGGCGGCCTCGGGTTCGACTTCAAGTGGAACATGGGCTGGATGCATGACACGCTGCATTACATGCAGGAGGATCCGGTTTATCGGCGGTATCACCATCATCTCTATACGTTCGGGATGGTGTATGCGTACTCCGAGCGTTTCGTGCTGCCGCTGTCGCATGATGAAGTGGTGCATGGCAAGGGCTCGCTCATCAACAAGATGCCGGGCGACCGATGGCAGAAGTTCGCGAACCTGCGCGCGTATTTCGGTTTCATGTGGACGCATCCGGGCAAGAAGCTTTTGTTCATGGGCGGCGAGTTCGGACAGTTCGCGGAGTTCAATCACGATGAATCGCCGCACTGGCACTTGCTCGACGACGCGATGCATGGCGGTTTGCAGAAGCTCGTGCGCGATCTGAACCATCTCTATACGAGCGAGCCGGCGTTGCACAAGCTCGATAGCGATTCGCGCGGCTTCGAGTGGATCGTCGGGGATGACAACGCGAATAGCGTTTATGCGTACCGGCGTACGGATGCCGAAGGGCGCGATCTCGTCGTGGTGTGCAATATGACGCCGGTGCCGCGGCTGGCTTATCGGATAGGGTTGCCGCGGCGCGGGCGGTGGGGTGAAGTGTTCAACTCGGATGCTTCTACCTATGGCGGGTCGAATATGGGGAATGGCGGGGTCATTCATACGGATGACTATCCGAGTCATGGGAGGGAGCAGTCGGCGGCGTTGACGTTACCGCCGTTGGGGACGATCGTGCTTAGGGTTGACTGAGGTTGTGGTTTGCTTGGGCTTTCGCCGGATCCCGTTTTCGTGTCGGTCTATTAGCACTGCCCCTGTGCGGGGCGGCAGTCACTTTCTTTGCTGCTGCAAAGAAAGTAACCAAAGAAACAGCTCGTCCCATCCAAAGTGCTTCAAGCCGGCCCCGGCACAGAAGATGGTATGTGGTGCGGCAGTAGCGAGTGCCCTCATAGGTCTAACCGGGCGTGGACCGCGCACGGTCTGACAAGCTAAAAGTTTGAGCGCGCTGGTTCAGCACCAAAGAGTTCCGGCACAGCGCTACGCGCTGCCGCCGGGTATGCAAGGGAAACCAACGGTGGGCGAATGCAGTGAGATGGAAGCGTTAGCAAAGAAGTGTGCGCCGACCCGACTGACCGGTCGGCCGCGAAGCGGGCTGGAGCTATTTGGTGCTGAACCAGTCAGTTGAGTGGCGCGATGTGACAGACCGTGCGCGATCCAAGCCCGGTTAGGCCTATGAGGGCACTCGCTACTGCCGGACCACGAGACTTCTTCTGTGCCGGGGCCGGTGTGAAGCACTTTGGATGGGACAAGCTGTTTCTTTGGTTACTTTCTTTGCAGCAGCAAAGAAAGTGACTGCCGCCCCGCATAGGGGCAGAGCCAATAGACCACTAAGAAAACAGGAAGTCCATAGAAGCCCAAGCGAACGACCAAGCACCAACCCCCACAACAACAAAAAAAACGAAGACATAAACTTAACCCACCATCAAACCGACGCAAGGCGAAAAAACCAGAGGACGGGGCACATGGCAAATGCACTTCCCGACAAGTTGCTCCCGGGCGCACCCTACCCGCTCGGAGCCAACTGGGACGGCTTGGGCGTCAACTTCGCGGTATTCTCATCGAATGCCCACCGCATCGAGGTATGTCTCTTCGACAGCACGGGCCGCAAGGAGCTGATGCGCTTCGACCTGCCCGAGTGCACCGACGAGGTATGGCACGGCTATCTCCCAGGCGCGCATCCCGGCACGGTCTACGGCTTTCGCGCGCATGGTCCGTATCAGCCGCAACAAGGACACCGCTTCAATCCCCACAAGCTGCTGCTCGATCCCTACGCGAAGAAACTCGTCGGCCCATGGCGATGGTCCGATGCCCTCTTCGGCTATCGCGTGCATTCGAACCGGCTCGACATGTCGATGGACCGCCGCGACTCCGCCCCCGCGATGCCCAAGTGCATCGTCACCGACGACGCCTTCGACTGGTCCCGCGACGTGCGCCCCGACACGCCCTGGGGCGAAACCATCGTCTACGAAACGCACGTGCGCGGCACGTCGATGATGCGCAACGACATCCGCCAGCACGAGCGCGGCACGTTCGCCGCGCTGTCGTCGCCGTGGTTCATCGAGCATCTCCAGAAGCTCGGCATCACCGCCGTCGAATTTTTGCCGGTGCACGCGTTTCTGAACGACCGCTTTCTCGTCGAGCGCAGTCTCAGGAACTACTGGGGCTACAACACCGCCGCGTTCTTCGCGCCCGAGCCCACCTATCTGTCGACGCATCGGCTCAACGAAATGCGCATCGCGGTGCGCCAGTTGCATGCGGCGGGCATTGAAGTCTTTCTCGATGTCGTCTACAACCACACATGCGAAGGCAACGAACTCGGCCCCACCGTGTCGTGGCGCGGCCTCGACAATGCGAGCTATTACCGCCTGATTCCCGGCGACGAACGCCACTACATCAACGAGACCGGCTGCGGCAATACCGTGAACCTGTCGCATCCGCGCGTACTGCAGATGGTGATGGACTCGCTGCGCTACTGGAGCACCGCCTTCAATATCGACGGCTTCCGCTTCGATCTCGGCGTCACGCTCGGCCGTGAAGGCCACGGCTTCGATCCGGGCTCGGGCTTCTTCGACGCGGTCCGCCAGGACCCGATCCTCTCCACGCGCAAGCTCATCTCCGAGCCGTGGGATATCGGGCCGGACGGCTATCAGGTCGGCAATCATCCGCCGGGCTTCGCCGAATGGAACGACAAGTATCGCGATGGCGTGCGCCGCTTCTGGCGCGGCGATTCCGGCATGCGCCCCGATCTCGCCGCGCGTCTCACCGGCTCGGCGGAACTCTTCAACCGGCGCTTCAGGAAACCGTGGGCATCGGTGAATTTCGTCGCGTCACATGACGGCTTCACGCTCGCCGATGTCACCGCGTATTCGCACAAGCACAACGAAGCGAATCAGGAAGGCAACAACGACGGCCACAACGAGAATTGCAGCGCGAACTGGGGCGTGGAAGGCCCGAGCGACGATCCCGCAATCCTCGAGATCCGCGCGCGTCTCGCCCGCTCGATGATGGCGACCACGCTGCTCTCGCTCGGCACACCAATGCTTCTCGCCGGCGACGAATTCGGCCGCACGCAACAGGGCAACAACAACGCCTACTGCCAGGACAACGAGATTTCGTGGCTCGACTGGGATACGGCGCAAACTCCGCAAGGCATCATGATGAAGGAGTTCGTCGCCAGAGTTATTGCATTGCGCAAAAAATACCCGGTGCTGCGCGAAACGCGCTTTCTCTATGGCGACCGCGAAGTGCTGCCGGGACTCTACGATGTGAGCTGGTTCGATGAACGCGCGAACGCGCTCGCGATCGAAGCATGGCAGGACCCCGAGGGCCGCGCGCTCACGCTGCGGCGCGCGGGGCCCGGCATCGACGGTGAAATCGACGTGCTGCTTCTGATGTTCAACGCATCGTCGCAGGCGCTCACGTTCACACCGCCCGCGCCGCACTTGGAATGGAATGTGCTCCTGGATAGCGCGGAGCCCGACTCTGTCACGCGGCCGCTCGTCGGGAGCGAACTGGAAGTGGCCGCGCACAGCATCGTGGTGCTGCTGGCCGAGCCAACCGGCGAGGCCGACTGGCAGGCGGTCTGGATGGCGGGCGCGCATCAGGGGCCGCGACTTCTGACGGCGCTGCCGCCCGACCCGGGAACGATGCCTTCGCATCGCGAGCCCGAAATCGATTCGCCGCACTGAAGCGCGCACAATCCATTTCACACCTCCGTGGGAAATTCGCCGAAACAGTCGCAACACAGGCAGGAAATCATGTCCGAACGTCCGATCGATCCGCACAAGCATCACCATGCGTATTGCCTTCCTTTCGGCGCACATCTGACGGGCGCCGTGCGCGAGAATCCGCGCACGCGCTTCCGCTTCTGGGCGCCGTCGCGCGATGCCGTGCAAGTGGAGATTCAGCGCGCGGGCGGCACGCCCGAGCTCATCGACATGCAGGCCACCGGCGACGGCTGGTTCGAGGCCGAAGCCGATGGCGGCGCGGGCACGCTGTATCGCTATCGGCTCGACGAGCATCTCGCGGTGCCCGATCCCGCTTCGCGTTTTCAACCGCAGGACGTGCACGGCCCGAGCGAAGTCGTCGATCCGCGCGCGTACCGCTGGACGCATACGAACTGGCACGGGCGGCCGTGGGAAGAAACCGTGCTCTACGAGCTGCATGTCGGCGCGATGGGCGGCTTTGCGGGCGTCACCGCGCGTCTGCCCGAACTCGCGCAACTCGGCGTGACGGCCATCGAACTGATGCCGCTCAACGATTTCTCCGGCACGCGCAACTGGGGCTACGACGGCGTGCTGCCCTACGCGCCCGATTCGTCGTATGGCCGCCCCGAGGACCTGAAGAAGCTCGTCGACACCGCGCATGGTCTCGGCCTGATGGTCTTTCTCGATGTCGTCTACAACCACTTCGGCCCGGACGGCAATTATCTGCATGCATACGCGAAGACCTTCTTCCGCGAAGGCGTGCACACGCCGTGGGGCCCGGCGATCGATTTCGAACGCCCGCAAGTGCGCGATCTCTTCTTCGACAATGCGCTGTACTGGCTCAACGAATACCGTTTCGATGGCCTGCGCCTCGACGCGGTGCACGCGATCAACGACGACGAATGGCTGCGCGAACTCGCGCACCGCGTGCGCAGTTCGGTCGAGGCGGGCCGTCATGTGCATCTCGTGCTCGAGAACGAGCACAACACGGCGAACCTGCTGCAAACGCATTTCGACGCCCAATGGAACGACGACGCGCACAACACGCTGCACGTGCTCCTCACCGGCGAAGACGAGAGCTACTACGGCGCGTATTGCGACAAGCCCATCGAGAAGCTCGCGCGCATTCTGAAGGAAGGGTTCGCGTATCAGGGCGATCCCTCGCCGATTCACGATGGCAAGCCGCGCGGCGAAAAGAGCGCGCATCTGCCGCCGACGCGCTTCGTGATGTTCCTGCAGAATCACGATCAGGTGGGCAATCGCGCGATGGGCGATCGCCTGCGCTCTTTGACCGACGATGAATCGCTATTCGCCGCGACGGGCTTGATGCTGCTGTCGCCGCAGATTCCCCTGCTCTTCATGGAAGAGCAATACGGGTCAAAGCAGCCGTTTCTGTTCTTCACCGACTATCACGATCAGCTCGCCGATGCAGTGCGCGAAGGCCGTCGCAAGGAGTTCGCGAAGTTCTCCGCGTTCAGCGACGAAACACGCCGCGCGCAGATTCCCGATCCGAACGACAAGAAGACCTTCGAGATGTCCTCGCCGAAAGTCAGCGACACGCAGGACGACGAGGATCGTCTCGAATGGCTGCATTTCTACCGTTCCGCGTTGACCGTGCGCGCGAAGCTCATCACGCCGCGTCTGAAAGGCGCGAAGTCGCTCGGCGTGGACGTGCTCGGCGACAAGGCGCTCGTCGCGCGCTGGAAGCTCGGCGACGGCGAGACGCTGACCGCGGCGCTCAATCTCGGCGATGCGGGCATCGCGTTGAACGCGCAACCGCCGGGCAAGCTCGTCTTCGAGACGCCGGCTCGCGCGCAGGATCGCGCCCGTGACGGCGAACTCGGCGGCCGCACGTTCCTAGCCTGGCTCACCGGCGAAGTGAACGAATATGCGATCGCGCACGACGCGCGCCGCTTCGAACCGGCATCGGCCGAAGGAAAGGTGTCGTGAGCGCCGCCGCCAGCAAGACGGGCGCCGCCCGCAACGCGCGCCCCGTGAGCAGCATCGAAGCGCTCGCGGAACGCGCGGGCTTCGAGATCGAATGGCAGGACGCGCACAAGAACATGCGGCGCGTGCCGGAGACGACGCTGCGCATTCTCCTCGAAAAGCTCGGTCTGCCGTGCGGCAACGCCACGCAGATCAGGCAGAGCATGTCCGCCGTCGATGCCGAGATCAGCGGCCGCAAGCTGCCGCCGCTCATCACCGCCGAAGTGGATCGCGGCATCGCGCTGCCGGTGTCGGCGGCGAAGTCGGGCGCGCGCTATCGCATCGAGCTGGAAAGCGGCGCGGTGATCGATGGCCGCTTCACATCGCCGAAGGGCGAGATCGCGCTGCTCTCGCCGATCGCGGAGCCGGGCTATCACACGCTCGTCATCAACGACCATCGCACGACGCTCGCCGTCGCGCCCGCGCGCTGCTACACGATCGACGATGCATGGCGCACGCTCGACGAAGATGTCACGAACGCGCCGCCGCTGTGGGGCGTCGCGGCGCAGGTATACGGCCTGCGGCGCAATGGCGATGGCGGTATCGGCGATTTCACCGCGCTCGCGTCGCTGGCGACGCAGACGGCGAAGCGCGGCGGCCATGCCATCGCCATCAGCCCGATGCACGCGATGTTCAGCGCGGAGCCGAACAAGTTCAGCCCCTATTCGCCTTCGTCGCGGCTCTTTCTCAACATCGCGCATGTCGATCCGGCCGCCGTGCTCGGCGCGCCCGCGGCGCGTGCGGCGATCGAGAAAACGGGCGTGGCGCAAGAGCTGAACGAACTCGAAGGCCTCGCGCTGATCGACTGGCCGCGCGCATCGAAAGCGCGTCTCGCGATTCTGCGCGCGCTCTTCGACACGTTCTCCGAAGACCGCGATTCGCCCTTCGCGAAGGACTTCGCCGCGTTCGTCGAGGAAGGCGGACGCGCGCTCGAAGACCACGCGCGCTTCGAAGCGCTGCAGGCCGCGCAGATCGCTCAGAACGGCGAAGGCCACTGGCGCAACTGGCCCGAAGCGTTGCGCGATCCGCGCAGCGACGCGGTGACCGATTTCGCCAGCGCGAATCGCCGCGAAGTGCGCTTCCATCTCTTCACGCAATGGCTCGCCGCGAAGGGGCTCATGCACGCGCAGCATGCCGCGCGCGATGCGGGCATGGCCGTGGGACTCGTCGCGGATCTCGCGGTCGGATGCGACAGCGCGGGCAGTCACGCATGGTCGTATCGCGATGAAATGCTGACGGGCGTGTCCGTCGGCGCGCCGCCCGATCTCTTCAATCAGGCCGGGCAATCGTGGGGCCTGACGACGTTTTCGCCACGCGCGATGCGCACGCAGGGCTTCTCGGCGTTCATCGACATGCTGCGTTGCGCGTTCAAATGCGCGGGCGGCATCCGCATCGATCACATACTCGGCTTGCGCCGCCTGTGGCTCGTGCCCGAGGGCGAAAGCGCGAAGGATGGCGCGTACCTGCGCTATCCGCTCGACGACATGCTGCGGCTCATCGCGCTGGAATCGTGGCGGCACCGCGCGATCGTCATCGGCGAGGATCTCGGCACGGTGCCGCCGGGCTTTACGGAGCGCTTGCAGGAGCACGGCTTGCTAGGCATTCGCGTGCTGTGGTTCGAACGCGAAGTGGACGGCCCCGGCTTCAAGCCGCCGCGCGAATGGGACGCGGGCGTGACCGCGACGACGACCACACACGACCTGCCGACCGTCACCGGATGGTGGCGCGGCGAAGACATCGTATGGCGCTCGAAGATCGGCCAGACGATGGCGCGCGACGATGGCCGCGACGCCGTCGAAGTGGCGCTCGAGGAACGCGGCGAGGATCGCGCGTATTTGTGGCGCGCGTTCCAGGACGCGGGCATCGCGCCTGACGACGTGGCTGCGCCCGACATCGGCAACGCACCCGTCGATGAAGCGCTCGCCTTCGTCGCCGCGACGCCCGCGCCGCTCGTGACGTATCCGCTCGAAGATTTGCTCGCGCTCGCGGAGCAGCCGAATCTGCCCGGCTCCATCGACGAGCATCCGAACTGGCGCAGGCGCATGGCGTTGCCCATCGACGAGCTGTTTCTCGACGATGCCTTTTCCGACCGTCTGCTCGCCGTCGATGCCGCGCGCAAGCGTTCCGCGCAAGCGAACGAAACCACATCGAAACCGAACGAAACACCATGACCGTACCGCGTTCCACGCTCAGGCTTCAGCTTCACAAGGGCTTCACATTCGACGATGCCGCCGCGCTCGTCGACTACTTCGCGCTGCTCGGCGTGAGCCACGTGTATGCGTCGCCGATCACGACCGCGACCGCCGGCTCCACGCACGGCTATGACGTCGTGGACTACACGACGGTCGATCCCGAACTCGGCGGCGAGGACGGCCTGCGGCGCTTCGTCGAGAAGCTGCGCGCGCATGAAATGGGGCTCATTGCCGATATCGTGCCGAATCACATGGGCGTGGGCGGTTCAGAGAACGCGTGGTGGCAGGACATTCTCGAATGGGGACGGCACGCGGTGCATGCGCGCTTTTTCGACGTGGACTGGCATTCGCCCGATCCTGCGTTGCGCGGCAAGGTGCTCGCGCCGTTTCTCGGCGCCGCCTATGGCGACGAGTTGCAGGGCGGCAAGATCAGGCTCGCGTATCGCGCGGATGAAGGGCGTTTCGTCATCGAGTATTACTCGCATGAGTTTCCCGTGTGTCCGGTCGATTACCCCGCCGTTTTTCAGGAAGCGCCCGAGCTTGCGCAACGCTTCGTCGGCCTGACGACGCAGCCCGCCGATCAGCCGCGCGCCGCCGATGCGCGCACCGCGCTCGTCACCATCGCGCGGACCGAAGGCGGCCAGGCCGCCATCGAGGCGATCCTCGCCGCGCATTCGCCGGATACGCCCGCTGGCCGGGACCGGCTGCATCGTCTGCTGGAGCGGCAGCATTACCGGCTCGCATGGTGGCGCACCGCGGCGGACGAAGTGAACTGGCGGCGCTTTTTCGACGTGAGCACGCTCGGCGGCGTGCGCGTGGAGCGGCCCGAAGTGTTCGAGGCATCGCATGCGCTGATCTTCAGGCTTTTCACGGAAGGCCTGATCGACGGCGTGAGAGTCGATCACGTCGATGGGCTCGCCGAGCCGCGCGAGTATTGCCAGCGGTTGCGCGCGCGGCTCGAAGAGCTGTCGGCGGAGCGGCCCGAGGCGTTGCGGCACGGCAATGGGCACACATATTTCGTCGTCGAGAAGATACTTGCGCGCGGCGAGCCGTTGCGGCGCGACTGGCAGGTCGACGGCACGACCGGCTACGACTTCATGAACGATGTCGGCGCGCTGCTGCATGACCCGGCGGGCGCGGCACCGCTTGCCGCGCTGTGGACCGAGGTCACGGGCAAGAGCGCATGTTTCGCCGATGAGGCGCTCGCCGCGCGCCGCAAGATACTCGGGGAGAATCTCTCGGCGGAGCTGGATCGTGTGACGCGCGCGCTGCATCGCATTGCGCGCGATGCGCAGACCACGCGCGACTTCACGTTCACGTCGATCAGGCGCGTGGTCGCGGAGCTGGTCGTGCAGTTTCCGGTGTATCGCATGTACCCGGTGGGCGGCGTGCGCAGCCCCGAGGACGAGCGCTTCTTCTCGCGGGCGCTCGAGGCCGCGCGCGCGGCGCTCGCGCGGGCCGATCATGCGGTGCTGGATCAGGTCGCGCAATGGCTCGGCGGCAAGCTGCCCGATGAATTGCCGCAGCCCGAACGTGGTGAACGTGGTGAACGTGGTGAACGTGGAGATCGCGGCGAACGCGCGGAACGCGGCCGGGACCGCGCCGCCGATCGCAATCGCGAGCGCGACCGCAATCAGGCGCCGGCGGGGCAGAACCCGCCGTCGTCGAGCGGCTCGCAGCGTCGCGCGGCACAGACGCTGTTCTCGCAACTGACGTCGCCGGTCGCGGCGAAGGCCGTCGAGGATACGGCGTGCTATCGCTATGGACGGCTTATCTCGCGCAATGAAGTCGGCGCGGACCCGGGCGAGTTCGCCTTGTCCGTCGATGAGTTTCACGCGTGCAATCGCGAACGTCTCGACACCTTCCCGCACGCGATGCTCTGCACCGCGACGCACGATCACAAGCGTGGAGAAGACGTGCGCGCACGCATTGCGGCATTGAGCGAGATTCCCGACGAATGGGCCACGACGCTCAGGCAATGGTCCACGTTGAACACGCCGCTAAGACGCGGCCCGAGCGGCGGACATGGCGAAACGAGCGACGTCAACGACTGGGCGCCGGGACCGGCGGCGGAGGCGATGCTCTATCAGACGCTCGTCGGATGCTGGCCGCCGACGCTCGCGCCCGACGACGAGGCGGGCGTTCACGCACTCGCCGAACGCGTGGCGCAATGGCAACTGAAGGCGTTGCGCGAGGCGAAGCTGCGCACGAGCTGGTTTGCGCCGGACGAAGCCTACGAGAACGCGTGCAAGGACTTTCTGTTCGATATCGTCGCGCCGCAGCGGCGCAATGGCTTTCTGCGGGAGTTGTCGGCGTTCGTCGCGCGCATCGGGCCGGTTGGTGCGATCAATAGCTTTCAGCAGACGTTGTTGCGGCTCACGTCGCCAGGCGTGCCGGATCTGTATCAGGGCACGGAGCTATGGGATTTCAGTCTTGTCGATCCGGACAATCGTCGGCCAGTCGATTATGAGTTGCGACGCGCGTGGCTTGCTGAAGTGGAAGAGAAAGGGCCGCCGTCGGAGCAGTTGTCGAACTGGCGCGATGGGCGTGTGAAGCTTGCGCTCGTGCGGCGGGCCTTGGCTTTGCGCAAGCATTGCGAGTCGTTGTTCGCTCAGGGCGAGTATCTGCCGCTCGAAGTGCAAGGCGAGCATGCGGGAAATGTGATCGCGTATGCGCGGCATGCTGGAAGTGCGTATGCCATCGTGATCGCGACGCGGCTCGCGGCGCCGCTGATGGACGCTGGGCGCGAGGTGCCGCTCGTCGAGCCCGCGCGGTGGGGCGATACGGCGATCTTGCTGCCGGAGGCGCTGCATTCGCGGGCGTTGTTCGATTGGGCAAGTCCCAATGCGCCTAAGGCCGAAGGGGAGCGGCTTTTTATTCGCGATGCGTTGGGGGTTATGCCGGTGGCTTTGTTGGTTGAGGAAGGCGTGCCGAGGGTTGTTTGACGGTCGGTTGGGTTGCTTGTGCTGCTATGGACTTCCTGTTTTCGCGTCGGTCTGTTAGCACTGCTCCTGTGCTGCGCGCTTCGCCATACTGCACGAGCCTTTCACGGATTGACCGGCAATTGGCACATGCGCGCGCATTGCAACCCAGTGCGAACTAACCTCTCAAAGTTGGACAGTTACGAGCGAGGCGGCCAGAGGCTGAGTCCTGTGTTGCACAGGACTCAGCCTTTTTAGTTTGAGCCGGATACGTTCGTGCTTGCGGTCGTGGATGTAACGTCGCAGTCCGGCCTGCGGTTGTTCGATGCAGGTAAAGCGGTTCAAGCGGAAGAACGCCGGCTTGAGCGTGGCAAAGAAGCTCTCCATCGCAGCGTTGTCCAGACGAGGTCTGACAAACCGGCCTGATCTCGAGATCTGAAAAAATCTATGTTCCGCATATTCGTAATTGGACTCCTTCTGCAGGAAGTTAAAGCAACGCGTGTCGCCTTTGCAAATAGCCATCACAATCTGTTAAATGAAGACATTAGTCCGTCGCCCTCGCCAACGGATAGCGCTCAAGGTGCGTTCTTTGCGCACGCCGGCCAGTGGAGTCGGCGCGATTATCTAAGTTCGCGGGATCTATTAAATGAAAAAGCGTTTTATCGTAGCACCCTTATCGCCCTGTTCTCTTTCGGTGCATACGCGCAGGTTAATCAGGCAGTTGAATTGACCAACGCGGTCAAGGACCAAGTGGCTCAAGCCGCTACGGCGCAAATCGTGCAGGCAGCGAAGGACCAGGTCGCTCAGGCTGCAACGGCGCAAGTGACGCAGGCCGTCAAGCAGCAAGTCGCGCAAGTGGCGGTTGCGCAGGTCACGGAAGCGGTGAAGGCCGATGTCGCGAACAACGTCCGCGAGCAATTCGCTTCGACCAACTCGGTCGCCGATGACAATGCTGACGCGCCGGTACGTCAACACAAGCATAAGAAGCATAAGAAGCACGTTAAGCACGTCAAGCACGTCAAGCACGTCAAGCACGTCAAGCACGTCAAGCACGTCAAGCACGATACAAAGAAGGCAGAGGACACCGCGAATCAGAACACCAGCGGTTCGACCAATGCTGACTCGACGCAAGCTGCGCATGTCAGCGCTGCATCGGCGGTCAAGCCGTAATTGGCGCTCGAGTGGACGCCATTAATTCGACGGACTGCCTGACTCTCCGCCACGGCGGCGCTTAAGCGGGCATCGGTCCGGCGTGGTTGGGCGATTGTGAAATCGCTTCAACCACGTCCCATCATCAGCGGTTATCCAAAGCATCGATAGGCCTGTGTCGAACTCGATATAGCATCCATGCTCGAATGGCGACGATTCGTACCATTCGTGGTTATGTCGCTCGTTTGGTTTTGCTACGTGCGACTAGACTCCCCTTTCTGTGTTACCACGGCTGCCAGAATCGGTACCGCCACGGCACTGATTTTTTCTTCGCTGCTCGCAACTTTGCCGGCCCATGCGGACATATCGTCCGGTATGACCGGTGCAGATGTGCGCGTGTCTTCAGACGCGTCTGGCGACGTCCAAGCAGTTCCTACGAACATGACACGGCTCCCGAAAAAGGCGCTGAGTCTGGTCGGAGTGCGTTACCGATATGGAGGAAATTCGCCCACGAGCGGATTCGATTGCAGCGGATTTGTCCAATACGTTTTGCGCACTGCAATAGGAGTACGGGTCGGACGCACTGCCACCAGTCAGGCGAGTGTTGGGCATCCCGTGGAAAGAGAACAGTTGCGTGTGGGTGATCTTGTTTTCTTCGACACGCTCGGACATCGCTTCTCGCATGTCGGGCTCTATCTCGGTCATGGCCAGTTCATACATGCGCCTTCAACTGGCGCGCGGGTGCGCTTGGAAGATCTCGACAACCCATACTGGGAGGCTCACTTCACAGCAGCCAAGCGGCTGAATTTCTTTGTATCCCGATCGCTTCGCCGCAGAAGGCACACTTAGTTGAGTGCAGCAATCGCACAACCGCGTACTTCTCGACGAAGAAGTAAAAAAGTGCCGCGAACTATATTACCGAATATTTTTCTTGCTGCATCTCTATGCTCAAGAGATGGCCTCGGACGAAGTGCGGCATAGATGAAATATCTTGCGCTTGGTTTATATGCCTATCACTTCACTTCAGAATTGATGGAAAGCTGATGATTTTTGTGAAGCATTGAAAAATCATGCGTTGGAAGCGGAATTTGCTGAGCGCCGACCTCCCGCTCTCGTATTCCGTTCGTTTAAAGTGCGCCGTGCGCGCAAACTCGAATCAATCGTTCGGGCTACGGATATTTGACTTCCGGCTGACGATCAAGATTTGCCAAACATAAGTTACACATTCACTCAATTTACCGGAGACCCGCCGATGATCGATATCACTCGGCCGCGATCGCAACTCGCGTTAGTTGGATCAATTGTCGCAATAAGCGTTCTGGTTTCGGGGTGCGCGAGCTCGTCTCAACCGCAAGCACAGCAAGAGTCACCGCTTGGAACGGCAAGGGCCGAGGCCGCTCCCGGCGCGGGTTTCTACCGCGTGACAGAGGGAGATACCCTTGCGTCGATTTCGGCCGCGTTTGGTCATGATGCGACGGAGGTTGCCAACTGGAATGCGCGTGCAGTGAATGCCCCTTTAAGACAAGGCGATGTCTTGCGCGTAGGCCCCCCATCAGCCGAAATCGGCGGCTTGCCTTCTCCCGCTCAGAAAGCAGTAAGCGCGACGACATGCGACTCAAGCATGCTGACATGGCCAGTCAAAGGCCGTGTCGTTTCTCGCTTTGGAGAGAGCGGCGCAAAAGCGATCACGATTGCAGGCGAGACAGGTGACACAGTTCGTGCTGCCGAGAGCGGGAGGGTTGTTTACACCGGCAATCGAATCAACGGATACGGCCTGCTCGTGATCGTGAAGCACAACGACCACTATATAACCGCGTACGGCTATAACCAGACGGTGCTCGTCAAGGAAGGCAACGACATTAAAAAGGGGCAACCAATTGCTCTCATGGGCGCGGCTTCCGGCCAGCAGCCATCGCTGCTGTTCGAACTCCGTAAAGATCGACAACCCGTCGATCCTGTTCCCTATCTCTCAGACTGTGCGTCGTAACTTGACGCACGTTTGCATTGACTAGTCAAAAATAGTTAAGAACTCGTTTGATGATACGCCGTCGTCTCCGTCGTCCGGGAATTCTCGCTTCCGCGCTTCTAATTGCAGGATGCGCGACCTCGCCTAATAAAAAAATCGTAGATCGAAGTGATCAAATGGATGGCTCGACAGAATCTACCGCCGGCGAGGTAACGCAATCTCCGCCGCTTGAGTCCGTCACGCCAGCGTCAATTCCGGCTGATATCGAAACTCGTAAAGCATTGGTTGATTTCAGGCAATCGGGGATCGCCTCTTGGTATGGGAGAAAATTTCAAGGGCATCGAACCGCGAGTGGGGAGCGCTTTGACATGAAGGCCATGACCGCGGCTCACGGAACGCTGCCCTTAGGTTCCTGGGTACAGGTGACGGTTGCGGGAACGCGTCAGCCGGTGCTTGTTCGTATCAACGATCGCGGACCCTTCGCACGTCACAGGATTATCGATCTCTCTTACGGAGCCGCCGTAGCCCTTGGTATCGCCCGTAGCGGCACTGCCCGAGTTGTCCTCTCTCGAGTCGCCGTTTCGCGCGTGTCGGCGTCATGATATGGGCACGAAACCGATATCTGGGCAAAAGGGTTCATCTCCGCAGCGCCATCGCCGAATACCGTTGACACGCGCGATGCTGCTTCCTATGACACGTGCGCGAGCTAATGCACTTGCGCTGGAACATCATCTCGCGCTCGCAGCGCTGCGCCATGGTGCCGGCGCAATGGATCAGGCCGGATTGTTGTTACGAACAGCGCTTATCGGATATTTCATTAGCAAGGAAGAACGCGACTCGCATCAGGAAGACATTTTTTTCGATGCAAGAGAAACACTCACTCATGTATTCGATCGTGCGGAAGCCGACGGCGACTGGGCGATTAGCGATTCCGAATACCGCGTGTTGTGTGCGGCGACGTCGCTTCACGATGCTCAATTGATGCGCGTGCCGACTCACATCTACGATAAGAGTTGCCTGCGCACGCAGAATTTCCTGTTCGACTCTTTGATTGCATTGAATGCAATTAATCAGACATTCTGAGTAACTTTGCGTCCTGATGCCACACTATGATTGATCGCTCGCGCGGTCGATGCCGTGATAGACGTGGCGTTCGCGGGGACTTGCCGGCCATTTCGGTAGATGCCCTTGAGCACGCATTCACGCACCGCGCGCGCGTCGCGCTTGATCGGCTGGAAGCAGAACAAAAAGTTCATTCCGCCTCTTCGAGCGCCTCTTCCCGGGGATAAACCCGCACCAGAACAATCCTGGGCCCCTTCATCTTCTTGACCACGATATCGAACCGATCGAATTCGACGCGCTGCCCTTCGCTGGGCAGATCCCCGAGCGCATTGATGACGAGTCCGCCCACCGACTCCGCTCGCCCTTCATCGATATCGATCCCGAGCGCGCGCTCCAGCGAGACAACCGGCAAGCTCCCCTTGCCCATCAACGTGCCGTCGTCCATACGCGACCAGTCGGCATCGCCCTGACGGAACTCGTCGTGAATCTGCCCGACGAGCGCGCCAAGCAGGTTATCGAGCGTGATGAAACCGATGGGCTTCGCGCCCTTGCGCCCGACGATTGCCAGATGCGGCGCGCCCTTGCGAAAGCGTCGGAATAATTCGAGCGCCGACAGATTCGGCGCCACATACTGCACCGGCCGCACATGCCGCGAAAGCTTGTCGATCTTCCCCGCGGCATCCTTCGAGATGCTGAAGTTGAAACCGCGCCCGCCGCCATCGCCCGCGAGCAGCAGGTCTTTCAGATGGATCATGCCGATCACGCGCTCGCCCGATGCGTCGGCGAACAGCGGATAGCGCGAGAAGCGATGCCGCGAGATCACGGCGAGGTTGTCGCGCATCGGCAAATCATTGCGCAGGCCGACCAGCTCGTGCGCCGGACGCATCAGGTCCGACACGGTCATGTGGCTGAAATCCAGCGAATGCGCGATGGTGTTCCACTCGTCCTCGTTGTATGAAGATCCGCCGCCGTGGCGACGGGCGCGCAGGATCAGCTTGAGCTCATCGGTGGAGTAATGCGCGTCGTGGCCATGGTCCCCCGACATGCCGAAGAGCCGCAGCACGAAGTTCGCGCTCGAGTTCAGCACCCAGATGAACGGATACATCAGCCAGTAAAAGCCGTAGAGCGGCGTGGCGAGCCACAGGCCCACCTGCTCCGCGCGGCGGATGGCCCACGACTTCGGCGCCAGTTCGCCGACCACGATATGCAGGAACGAAATGACCGAGAACGCGAAGAAGAGCGAGATCGAGTCGATCAGCTTCTCGGATTCCACGCCGAAGAGCGTGAAGAGCGGATGCAGCAACGTGGCGAACGCCGGCTCGCCGATCCAGCCAAGCCCGAGCGATGCCAGCGTGATCCCGAGCTGGCACGCGGAAAGATAGGCATCGAGCTGCCCGTGCACCTTCGCGAGCAGACGGCCCGGCAGGCCGTTGGTGCGCGCGATCGCCTTGACGCGCGTGGGCCGCAGCTTGACGAGCCCGAACTCCGCCGCGACGAAGAAACCGTTCAACGCGACGAGCAACAATGCGCCGATCAGCGCGACAACCTGAGCCAAAGCAACTCTCTTCGGAAATGGAAAGCGTCAGTATAGAGGCGACAGGAAATCGAAAGTCAAATTACATTCCCGCGACCGGCACGCGCACCGACAGCGTAACTTCGGCGCGATCGGCAATATCGGTCTGCTCGAAGCCGCCGCCATGCGCCTCCGACACGCGCTTGCACAGCGCGAGGCCCCACGCGATGCGCCCGCCTTCCCGCGGTTCCAGCGCCTGACGTCGCGCGAACGCTTCGAGCACATGCGGCGACGCCGTATCGTTGAGCGCATCGGCCGATGCGGTGAAGCGCACGTCGGTGCGCCACATGCTGCCTTCGATATTGCTCGACGCGTGCACCACCGACCCCGCCGGGCTCGCCTCCGCGGCGAATGCGAGCATGAGCCAGAGCGCCTGCAACAGACGTTCGGCATTGCCTTCCACCTGCTCTTCCGTGAGCGGCGAGTCGATCTCGATCGTCACGCCGCGAGCACGCGCGACACTGACGCGCGCGAGCGCTGCGCTCCGCGCGAGCAGCGGACGTAGCGCGACCGGCGCGAGCGCGACCGACAGCGTCTTGGTTTCGGCGCGCGTCGTATCGACGGATTGCTCGATCAGCTTCACCTGCTGCTCGACGCCCGAGCGAATGCCCGCGAGCGCCCGCTGCGCGGCGGGATCGTTGGCGTCGACCTTGCGTTCGAGCACATAGCCCCAGCTATGGATCGCGTTCAGCGGGCCGCGCAGATCGTGCGACACGACCGAGAGCACGTGATCGCGCATGAAGAGCGCTGCCTCGGCACGCAGATGCGCGACGCGGTCGGCGGCGTCGTCACTGGCGTCCGATGCCGCCGATGGCGACACGATCAGCGTGACGCAATCCGCACCCGGCAGCGCGATGATCGAGAAGGCGCGCGTCGCATCGTCCTCACCGATAGTCACGTGCGCGCGGCGCGTGCCGTTGCCTGCGAGCGCGGCATCGGCGGCTTCGGCGAGCACGGCGGCGAGCGGCCGCGGCAACGGGGTATCGGCGAGCGCGCGGCCATTGAGCGCGGCGGGATCGAGATCGAAGAGATGAGCCAAGACGGCATCGGCCGAGAGGCAGCGCTGAGCGGCGTCGAGCACCAGCACGCCGTCGTTTCCTGCCACGGCCGCATCGAAGGACTTGTCGCCTTCGGGCTCGACCGCACTGGAAAAAGACGTTGTCACGGTTATGGGTCCTTGCGTGTAACAGTGTTGCGGTTGATGTCGCGGAAAGCGGATGTGCTGCCTGCACTGCGTCTGGCGGATGAACCCTCGCGACTCATTATATGTGAGCGCCTGACGCGCATGCGGCAGCATGGTGCACCGTCTCCCGTCCGCGCCGCTAGTAGCAAGCGGCGTGCGCGCCACCCCTTTCCGGCGCATCGGATTTCCTTCCGCATGCAACCCAAAAAGCCACGCTGAGCGCGATTTAATCCGTTCCTGAATGCAAGCCATTTTCACCGGCTTGCAGCTTTAAGAAAATATCGGAATGCTATTAATTCGATTTCTGAATATTCAGCCGCTTCACGACTATTTAACTCTCGTTACGTTTTTTACAGATGATACACCGCATCGGGAATCCGAATTGCTCGACAGCCAGGCCGGACGCGGGCCCGCGCCTTTTCCGTCGCAATGAAGATTTTCAAAGGAGCGCGCGTCACCGATTTTATTTTTCTCTTGACACCGATATCTCCTTGCATGGCCGGGAAAATACGCGGAGTTCAGGTATTTATGCGCGTAGTCGAACATTTCAGGAATAGGGCTATCTATAGCATTTCAGTCTGGAGTTCATCGCATTGGATATCCGGAACGCATGAACAGCCTCGGCCAACGGTGGCTTTCAATTCAAACTCTAACCGGTGAACGAGCACTATGACACGCGTCCGCAACGGCAACCCCAGGACATTGCTATCGGTGATCATCCCTGCGTACAACGTGGAGCAATACATCGCCGCGTCGCTGGACTCCGCGCTTTCGCAACCGCGCTCCGACGAAATCGAGCTCATCGTCATCGATGACGGCTCGACCGACCGCACGCTCGAACGCATCCTCGACGTGCAGCGCAGCGAGCGCGGCCGCACGATCCGCGTCATCCATCAGGAGAACCGCGGCGTCTCGGCCGCGCGCAATCGGGCGATCGCCGAAGCGACATCGCCCTATATCGGCTTTCTCGATTCCGACGACGTCTGGTCGGCGGACTTCACCACGAAAATCATGCCGCTGCTCGACGCAAGCGCGGCCGACATCATCGAGTTCAACGTGGGCATCATCAATTCGACGGGCAAGGTCATCGACAAGGTCACGCTGATCGATCCCGACACGCAAGGGCACCGTCCTTGCAACCTCGACGCGCTGCTCGATTTCGCACGCGTGTACCAGGTGTTTCCGGTCGCGCGCGTCTACAGGCGCGATCTCTGGGACGGCATCGAGTTTCCGTCGGGCCGCGTCTACGAAGACGCCGCCGCGATTCCGCTCGTCTATGCGCGCGCGAAGTCACTCTACCGTCTCGCCGACGATCTCTACTTCTATCGCCGGCGCGCGGGCAGCATCACCACGAAGGCGACGCCGTACACGGTGACGTCGCTCGCGACTTGCGCCGAAGAAACCATGGAGCGTTGCAACGGCGGGCCGCTCGATCCCTTCTGGCTCGCGATGTTCCACAAGGTCTTTTCGTATGCGTGCCATCAGGCCGCGCGCGTCGATGCCCGCGCGTTCGCCGAGTCGATGAGAACGATCGAGGCAACGGCCGCGCACTATCGCGACTTCGCCGCGCATCGCAACGACACGCCGAAGGAGCTGCGTTTTCACAGAAGGATCGTCGTCGATCGCCGCTGGTTCCAGGCCAAGCGCATGGTCAAGCGCGCGCTCGGCCTCGAGCTGCGTCCGCCCGCGGCAGCATCGCGCGCGCATTCCCCGGGAAGTTTGCGCGGCGGCTCGCCTGCAGGAGTCAACAATGAATAAGAACATCATGAGGCGCGTTCAGCATGCAGACGTATCCAATGAGGCCCGGCTTCACCGCCGGCGAGCCGTTCGAGCTCGCGGTGCAGCCAGGGTCCCGCTTTTCGGTCGCGCTCTACCATCAAGGCGATGACGAGACATTGACGAGCACTTGCGGGATAACCGTGCATCCGGGCGGCGCCGTGCATGCCGACCTCAGGAACGGCAAGTATGTTTTTCAATCGCCGGGACGCGTCGTGCGCAGGCGTCACGACGAGGACTGGGCATGGCCCACCATCACGATCAGGCCGAACACCGATGCGCTCGCGACAGGCGCGTATGTCGCGATCACCTATGAGGTCGGCGCGAACGGCGAGCCGCTCACGGAGCTTGGACGCCGCGCCGCCGCGCACAAGCCGATCTTCGCGGGTCCGCCCGACTCCGACAGCATGGCGCTCATCATCGCGAGGCCGAGCGCGCCGTCGGCGAAGATTGCGTACATCGTGCCGGTCAACACGTATCACGCGTACAACTCGAAGGGTGGCGGCTGCTTTTACGGCGATCCGGTTCATCGCACGCCCCCGCAGACGACCGTGAGCCTGCTGCGCCCGGGCGGCGGTCTCGGCGCGCAGCTCGGCGAGCCGACGGATCCATATGATCCGCGCTCGCCGCGCCAGCAGTTCACACATTGGGATTCGAAGTTCATCCGCTGGCTGCGCGCGGAACGCATCGCGTGCGACTTTTATACCGATCACGACCTGCATCGCGGCACGGATCTCGAGCTCGAGAACTATCGCTGCATGTTGAGCGTCGGACATCATGAGTACTGGTCGAAGGAGATGCGAGAGCGCGTGGCAAGGTTCATCGCACAAGGCGGCAACCTCGGGATCTTCAGCGGCAATACATGCTTCCGTCCGGTCGATTTCGGCGCGGCGCCCATCGAAGGCGACTACGCGATGATGAGCCGTCTCGGCGAAAAATGGCCGGTGCACGACGAGTCGGATCTCACCGGTCTCAGTTATGCCTATGGCGGCGGCAAGTACGGCGTGTGGAAGCGCCTGCGCGGCGGATGGGTAAGGCGCGAGCGCGAGGCGATCGGCTTCACGGTCCGCCAGGCCGATCACTGGGTCTTTGCGGGCACGCGCCTCGCTAACGGACAGACATTCGGCGCGAAGGATCGTCTGGTCGGCTATGAAGTCGATGGCGTGCCGCCCGTGCCGAATGGTTTCGTCAAGCTCGCTGATACGGTTGCGCTCACCGGATGGGATTTCGGCGGCGCGGGCGCAATGGGCGTGTTCCAGCCCGATCCCGACGGCGGCCCCGAGCAAGGTTTCGTGTTCAACGGCGGCACGACCGACTGGGCGCGCGTCTTGATGGACCCCGAAGCGCAGAGCCGCGTGGTCGTCGATCAGATCACGCGCAACGTGGTGCGCAAGTTCATCGGGCTGCCGCCGCGCGTCATCGAGCGCGGCGACGCGATGCCGAACGATGCAGCGGCGCGCAGCGGCGAAGTCGCGCAGGCCGACATCGCGCTGCAAGTGCCGTGATGCACCGAATGTCCATGCGGCGTCCATGTGGATGTGCAATGGCCTACCAGCAACTTGGATAGTTTTCAACCGAACGACCCACGCTCAGGTGATGATTTGCGTGGGCAAACCCACTGATGAATGCGCTTTTCTCCTGTTAAATGTTCGTTGCATTACACTCTGCCTCGTATCCGGATGTCGACGACGTTCGGAACCGGCGCACTCCGTTCAACTTCCGCGCACCCGGCGCCAGGCCAAGGCACGGGCGCGCAGACCTCTTTGGCCTCGCGCCGCATCGTCGGCGGGCGCACAAGCGAAACTATTCGCGTATCGCGTGGTCACGCAAAGGCCCCTTCGTCTGCGAACCTGCCAGGTTCGCAATCTTGCTTCATAGTCATCAAGAGCACGCTGCGCTAAAGCCGGGAAAACCGTTCAATGGCTTCATTTCGAAAGAACTTAACGATTCTGATGACGTTGCAGGTATCCACATACCTCGCACCGCTGTTGACGCTGCCGTGGCTCGCGCGCGTCCTCGGTCCGAGTGAATATGGACGCCTTTCGTTTGGCTTGGCCTTCACCGCCTATTTCATTTCGCTCACGAACTACAGCTTCTCGCTGACGGCCACGCCGAAGATATCGATCAATCGCGAGAACCGCGCACTGCGTTCGCAGATGTTCTGGGAGACCATCCTCACGCAGGCCACGCTCGCGTTCGCCGGGTTCATCGTGCTACTCGCGCTCACATCGGTCGTGCCTTATCTGGAAGAGAATCGCGACTTGCTGATCATCGGTTATGGTCAGGCAGTGGGCGCGATGCTGATCCCCACGTGGTACTTCCAGGGCATCGAGGATCTCGGCGTGCTGAGCGGGCTGGTATTCGTCGGACGCGCACTCAGCATTCCTGCGATGTATCTCTTCGTGCGCGAGCACGACGATGTCGATATTGCGATGGCCGTCAACGCGCTCGTGCCGCTGCTATCGGGTATCGCGATTTGCACGTATTTGTACTTTCGACGCGAACTCGACTTCGTGCGTGTGTCGTTCAAGACCATCTTCGGTCGTCTGAAGGATGGCTGGAGCGTGTTCATCGCGACGTCGCTCGTCGACATCTATGCATCGAGCAACATCGTGCTGCTTACGTTCATCGCGGGCAATGTCGCGGCCGGGTATTTCGCCGCGGCCGACAAGCTGATCCGCGCGGCACTGAATATGCTTCAGCCTCTCAAGACCGCGGCGTATCCACGCGTGAGCTTTCTCATGCATCATGCGAAGGAAGATGCCTTTGCATTCTTGCGCAAGATGTTCGTGTTCCAGGGCGTGCTGGTGTCGCTGATCTCGCTGTGCATCTTCTTCGGCGCACCACTTGCAGTAAAACTCTTGTATGGACCGAAGTTCTTGCCTACCGTAGAGGTGTTGCGCTGGATGGCGTTCGTACCGTTGATGGCTGGCCTCTCTGATCTCTTCGGTGTTCAGACGATGCTTCCGCTCGGCATGAAGTGGCAGTTCAGCCGTGTACTGATCGCGTCCGCGGTACTGAATTTCGGCTTGCTGGCCGTGCTCGCGAAGCTCTTCGGCGAGCAGGGTGCGGCAGCCACGGTGTTGATCGTAGAGACGTTGGTGGCCGCGGCAATGGCCTTCACGCTGCATCTGCAAGGCGTGCCGCTGCTGAAGCGCCCGATCACCGGGGGCGCGGGCTCGGGAACCACGTGAGCGCCCTATACGGACAGGCAATCTGGTTTATCGCAAGCGGTCGAATTGATCGTCTGAAAAATCGACCGACATGCGCGAAATAAAAAAGCAGCAAATGATCGGCTTTTTTACTCGATGTCGATTCATCCGCGAAAGCGGGCTTCAAAAGAGTGAAATGCTTGCACCTTGAACGCGCAACAGGAGCGTTCGACCCGCGCCCTACTCCAAAGTTGCACATATGTATGTGACGGAACGAACCGACCCGTGCAGTTGGAGCAGATATCTTATTGATACGAACAGTGCTTAATTAAGAGAGACCGTGAATGGAAACAGAGGAAACGTCGATCGAGCGTGTGCAGAAGCTGGTCGAGCAGGCCGAGGTTCTGCGCATGCAGTCAGTCGCGATCCCGCTCAGAGATCTGCAAATCGTCATGCAGATATGCGAGACGGTGATTGCTCAGCAGAATTCTTCCGCCACGGAATAACAACCGTGGCCTGTCCGCATTCATCGGCACAGAAGGCTCGTGCTGACGACGTCCAGAGCACGGACTGAAGGCAAGTGCTCGAGCTTTGAAGCTCAAATAATCTGGTTGAACTGGTTTTACGTCCGCTGTGTATCTCATCGGCGCGACGCACAATAACCATCGCACAGACCTACATCGGGGCGCCAAGTCCGGCCGGATTGACTGGTCCGGATGCTCGCGGCAGGTAAATCGAGCTTGATATCAAGCTTGCCGGGGATTCCGCGCATTCGTGCGCCCGGAACGAGCAAAGCCATGCCGGATCGCGTGTGTATTTTTCGACTGCGTATTACAACGCTCGATTAGTACTGCGACACGCATATCCCGGCTCTTTATCGTTTCTCCGAAAATGGCGCGCCTGCCATCTTGGGCCGCGTCGTCCCTACTTGAAAGTGTTACGTCATTTACAAATAACGAGCAGGCCATTCCTTTTATCGCGTATTGCCGCGGGCGCTCGGCAAAGCGCTAGTCAAAGAGTTCAATATGAAAGAGATCGTCCATATCACCGAGGCCTTTGGGGGCGGTGTGCTGTCCATGCTGACCCAGCTATCCAACCGCGCAGCCGCGGCCGGCGTCGGCGTCACGATCCTTCATTCGATCCGGCAGGAAACGCCCAACAACTTCTCGAAGCTCTTTCATCCGGCGGTAAAGCTCACCTACGTGAACATGGTCCGTGAAGTGAGCATGAGGAGTGACCTGACCGGCCTTCGGGACCTGATCCGCAAGCTGAAAGAGTGCGATCCATCGGTGATCCATCTGCACTCGTCGAAGGCTGGCGTCCTCGGGCGCGCCGCCGCACGCATCGCGGCGCCGCGTGCACGCGTGTTCTATTCTCCGCATGGGCTCGCGTTCCTGCGGCGCGACGTCTCGCCGATCAAGCAGTTCGTGTATCTGAGCTTCGAGCGCATGGCCGCACGCCTCGGCGGCACCATCGTCGCGTGCTCGAAGAGCGAGCTCTCCGAGATCGAGACGCGGATGCATGCGCGCACGGCACGCATGATCGAGAACGGCGTCGATGTGCCGGAGATTCCTCCGCGCATAGAGAGAGGCGCTGGGGAGATCGTCATCGGCATGAGTGGACGCGCGACGTTTCAAAAGAATCACGAAGGGTTCGTGAAGCTCGCCGCGCAATTGCACAGCACTGCCGTGCGATTTCTGTGGATCGGCGGCAATGCCACCGAGCTGCCCCCGCAGACACCGGAGGGCGCCGTGACATGCAGTGGCTGGGTCACGCGCGAGCGTGCCCTCGAACTCACGGCCGGTCTCGATGTCTATGTGCAGACTTCGCGTTGGGAAGGCATGCCTATCGCACTGATCGAAGCGCAGGTCGCGGGCATTCCGGCCGTCGTCACGGATGTGGTCGGCAATCGCGATGTCGTGCAGCATGGCGTGACAGGCTTCGTCGCATCCAGCGTCGATGATATGGCGAAGTACCTCGCGATGTTGCGCGATGACCCGGCATTGCGCGCGCGCATGGGCGTCGCGGCCAGAACATCGGCGAGCAAGCGCTTCTCGATGGACGCGATCTTCCATCAATGGCTCTCGATGTACGAGCTCGGCTCCGGCAGGAATGCGCGCGAGCCGCTCAGCGCCGACGAAGCCGCCTCCTATGAAACCAGTTCCGATTCACAGTTCTGACGCCCGAACATGGATACATCTCTCGCCACTAACAAGCTCGTCTATAACGGCCGCTTCACGAGCCAGAAAACCACCGGCGTGCAGCGCGTCGCGCGCGAACTCGTCGCGGCGCTCGTGCAGTTGCCGCAGGGCTCGCATGTGACGCTCGCGGTCCCGCCGCAAGACGGACTCGATCCCGTGCAAGGCGTCGACACCGTGAAGCTCGGCTTCGGCAAAGGCGTGCTCTGGGAGCAGCTCGTGCTGCCGCTTTTCGCGGGCCGTTCGCGCATCGTGAACCTCTCGAACTCGGGCTCGATCTTTCGCGCAAACCAGATCATCTATATGCACGATGCCGCGGTGTTCGATACTCCGGCGCATTTCTCGTGGAAATTCCGCACCTGGTATCACGTGATGTTCTGGATTCTCGCGAGAACTTCGAGCTGCGTGCTGACGAACTCGAAATTCTCGCGTGACCGGCTCGCACACCATGTCGGCGTGCCCGCGGAGCGCATCGGCGTGGTGCCGCTCGCAGCCGATCATCTCGATCACATCACGCCGGATACATCGGTGATCGACGAGCTCAAGCTCACGAAGAACCGCTACGTGCTCGCCGTGAGCAGCATGAATCCTACGAAGAACTTCAAGCGTCTCGTCGAAGCGTTCATGCGCCTGAACGATCCGTCGACCGAACTCGTGATCGTCGGTATGAAGAATGCCGCGATCTTCGGCAAGGCGCAGGATCTGTCGAGTGCGCCTAACATCAAGCAGGCGGGCTATGTCAGCGATGAAAAGCTGAGAGCGCTCTACCAGCATGCGGCTTGCTTCCTCTATCCTTCAATCTACGAAGGCTTTGGCATTCCGCCGCTCGAAGCGATGCGCAACGGCTGCCCGACGCTCGTCGGCCGCGCGGGCGCATTGCCGGAGACATGCGGCGATGCATCGATTTATTGCGACCCGTACTCGGTCGAGGATATTTCGAACAAATTGCGCGAGCTGCTGGATTCGCCTGAACTGAGCGCGGACCTGAAACGCCGCGGTCTCGAGCATGCCGAGCGCTTTCGCTGGACGGAGAGCGCGCGCCTGCTCATGCAGTTCATCGACAAGGCGTGAGGGCGCGCAGCAGCATGAACAGAAGCGCGCAGCAAGGGAGGGAGCCGGTGAGGTTGGGAATTTATTGCGACTCGGGTGTCAACGGAGGTCATGAGGAGATGCTCAAGCGCTTCATGCTCGCGGTCGTCGCGAGCGCGCAGATCGAGACATTGCATATCCTCGTGCCGACGGCGAACGAGCCGCTGTATCGCTATGTGCGCGACCTGGCGGAGGCGCATCCGAAAGTGAAGACGGTCGGTCTTTCGTTCACCGCGGAGTCGCTGCGCGGCAATGTCTTTGCGCTCTGGCGCATGATCCGCGCGACAGCAGCGACATTGCGCACGCTACGGCTCGACAAGCTGCTGATCGCGCAGGGCACGATCGTCTCCGGGCTCGCGGGGCTGTTCGCCGCGCGCGATGCGCGGACCCGGTCGGTGAGCTATCTGCCGCTCGTGGACGATGCGCCCATGAATCCGGGCAGCGCCGGCAAGATCAAGTGGCTCGTCAAGCGCGTGCTGTATCGCATGCCGGATGAATACGTCACGCTGAACGATCATCTATGCGGCAGGCTGAACGGCCTCGCGCCCAACGCGCGCGCCATGGTCCTCGAAAACTATGTCGACGACCGCTTCAGCCGCTCGATGCTCACGAAGCAGGCCGCGCGCGCCGCGCTCGGTCTGCCCGACGACGGCACCACGATCATCGCGCATATCGGCCGGCTCAACTTTCAGCAGAAGCGCCAGGACTTTCTTATGCAGGCAATCGAGCGTCACGCCGATGCATTCGCACGCACGCTCGTGCTGATCATCGGCGAGGGTCCGGATGCGACGCGCCTGCAGGACATGATCGACGCAAGCCCGGCGCTGTCCGCTTGCGTGCGCATCGTCGGGCCGCAGGAGGATGTGCTGCCGTGGATCGTCGCGAGCGATACGCTCGTGCTGCCGTCGGCGTATGAAGGCGTTCCGCTCGTGATGATCGAGTCCGTGCTCGCGGAACGTCCCATCGTCGTGTCTCGCGTGTCGGGCCTCGATTCGTATCTGCCCGATGCGCTGCTCTTTCCCGCGGACGATCACGGCGCATTCGTCGAGCGCATTTTCGCCGCGCGCGCTTTTCCGCTCGCGGCGTTGACCGGCGAATTCAGGCGCCGCTTCTCGCGCGAAGTGTTCGACGCGCAGGCGCAAAGCGTCGTGCTGCATGCGTGCGGCCCGCGCAATGGAGGCGCTCACGCAGCGCCACAACCTTCCGACGTGCTCGCGAAGTCGAAGTAAGCGCGCGCGTATTGACTCACTCATGAGGGCCGAACCTCGATGCGAACCCTGGCCGTTGCGGTCTCACTCTTTGGCATGCTCTTGTGCGCATCGGTGCTGATCTATGCGCGCAGCGGCACGTCCGATGCGTGGCACAGCAGCCGTTCGTCCAGCACGAAAGCAAACGCAGCAGGCTCCGCAACGCCAAAGATCGCGTGCGGCAAGGGCTCGACCGGCGTCTTCTACGGCATCGCGGGGCATCTGGAGCATCGGGGCGCGTATCGCATGAGCGACCACGCTCTGCAGATTTCACAGCTGCGCGATCTGGGTGTCACGATCTACGCGCAGGATGTGTCGAACGAAGAAAGCGCGCACATGGTCGCGGATTTCGCGCGCGCGGCGGCGAAGCAATGCATCGGCGTGCTCGCGCTCGTCACGCCCTTCGAGCAGGAGAAGCGCGCGAACGAGCAGGAGACCTTCGAGCGCGGCTATGCGCTCGGGAAGACCGCGGGCCGCGTCCTGAAGGGCCTCGTTACGTACTATCAGGTCGGCAACGAGTACGACAACTGGACGATCCTCGGCTCGGACCGCAGCGGCGAGCATCCGTCGGACTACGACAACGCGAAGTTCATGAAGGCTCGCGGCTCGATCCTCGGGCTCATCAAGGGCATACGCGAAACCAATCCGGACGCGAAAATCCTGCTGACATCGTTCAGCTGGCTTCATTACGGCTTCACCGACATGCTGTACGCGGGCACGCAGCCCGACGGCACGAGCGGCCATCCGATTCCGCACTGGGACATCACCGCGTGGCACTGGTATTCGAACATGGGCTCGATCACGGCGGCGGGCGACAAGAAGGTCAACGTGCTCGAGCGCCTGCGCGACAGCTATGGCAAGCCGATCTGGATCACCGAATACGGCGTGCGGCCGAATCATGAGGACCCGGGCGGCTATCTGACGGGCAAGGAAGCGTTGAAGGGATTCGTGTCGCTCGCGAAGACTTACAACATCCAGAACGTGACGTTGTACGAGCTATACGACGATCAGCGCTACGGCGGCGATGGCAACTATGGCGTGATTCACGATGACGGCAAAACGCGCAAATCACGCTTCAATACGGTGCGGGATTTCATCAAGGCGAACCCGATGCCATGAACGAGGGAACACGAGGGAACGGTTTGGTACGACAAATAAAGGGCGCGCGAAACCGATGATTATCGCGCAAAAGGGCTGCCTCGCAAGTGGCGTACCCGCCATTTCCGGGCATTTAACGTTCGCTACTTAACAGACGCGAGTAGTTCGCGACCGGAAGATAGGCTTGACGCTATTTCTTCCAGACGACTCGAATCATTTGACATCAGACGATTCGAAACGGGATTCGCGAGTTTCATCCGCCGGATCCTCGAGGCGCGGTTCCGAGGCACGGTGTGTGCTTCTGCACATATCGCACTTTGCCGAGCCGACGTGCTCCGTCATGCGAACTCGAAGCATTGCGCTTCGCTCGTTTTTCTTGAGCCTCTCGCGCGCCTTTAGTCTGGGAAATTCAACGGCCAATACGCCGGGATCAATAACACGTTAGACGTATCGCGGACATGCCGCGCGGGCTATCTGTTTTTACAGCCGGACACTAACGCTCAACTTATCGAACTGAGGACGCCGCCTTTGAACACCCTATATGTCAACTCCGGACCTTCGCGCCCGGGCAAGGACGACGGTGAATTCACCGCGAGCGACATGCTCAGGCTCCTGCGCGATCACCTTGGCATTCTCTTCCTGTTCGTCGGGATCATGGCCGCGCTCGCGACCGCGTATGCATTCCTTGCCAAGCCCATCTATTCGTCGGATGTCGTGGTGCGCGTGGATCCACCCGATCCGAACGCGCTCGGCATCGCGCCGCAAAGCCAGTCGCAGATGCAGCAGTCGCTTCCGACGGTCAATCAGCTCGCGCCCGCGGAAATCTCCGTGATGCAGAGCCGCTCCGTGCTCGAGCCCGTCGTCAAGCAGTTTCACTTCGATGTGAAGGTCAAGCCGAATACGTTCCCGGTGCTCGGCCAGATTGCGGAAGTGTTCGCGAAGAAAGGCCATCTTTCGCCCGCATGGCTCGGCCTCGATTCATACGGCTGGGGCGGCGAGGCATTGCAGATCGGCCGGCTCGATGTGCCGCCCGCGCTCGAAGACCAGAAGCTCGATTTCGTTCTGCTCGACAACAACCAGTACGAGCTGCGCGATCCCGACGGCGAAATGCTCCTGCGCGGCACGATCGGTCGCCCGGCTTCGGCGAACGGCGTCTCGATTCTCGTGAACAGCGTGATCGGCCGCCCGGGCATGCACTTCGAAGTGACGCGTCTCAACACGCTCGACGCCATCGCGCTCATGAAGAAGACGATGAAGGTGGCCGAGTCCGCGAAGGACACGGGCGTCGTGCAGATCACCTTCAACGCCGACGATCCCGCGCTCACCGCCGATGTCGCCAA
Organism: Caballeronia sp. 11_S32; assembly: GCF_056930355.1. NCBI lineage: Bacteria > Pseudomonadati > Pseudomonadota > Betaproteobacteria > Burkholderiales > Burkholderiaceae > Caballeronia > Caballeronia sp. 11_S32. The sequence goes on along the minus strand of NZ_JBXOWH010000004.1, from coordinate 38,510 downwards.
CGCGCTCGGCCAGGCGTATCTCACCGCCGCCGTGCAGGCGCGTCAGGCGAACGACACGAAGACGCTCGAATTCATCCGCGGAGAACTGCCGCGTCTCGAACGCGATCTGAAGACGGCCGAAGGCAACCTGAGCGCGTTCCGCGCGAAGTCGCAGTCGGTGCAGCCGATCCCCGAAGCGCAGGCCTATCTGCAAGGCAGCATCGTGTCGATGCAGCAGCTCGCAACGCTGAAGCTGCAGCGCACGCAAGCTTTGCAGCGCTTCCAGCCCAACAGCCCGCAGGTGGTCAATCTCGACCAGCAGATCGCCGAGCTCGAGGCGTCGAACAAGCAGATTCAGCAGCGCTTCGACAGCATGCCCTCCTCCGAGCGCCAGAACGCGACGCTCACGCGTGACGCGCGCGTCGCGGAGACGATCTACATGGGCATGGTGAACAAGGCCCAGGAGCTTTCCGTGCGCCGTGCGAGCACGAGCGGCGGCGCGCATATCGTCGATAACGCGCTGCGCCCGTATCGTCCGGTGAAGCCGAACAAGCCGCTCGTGATCGCCGCTGGCACCGGCCTCGGCTTCTTCCTCGGCACGTTCTTCATCTTCCTGCGACGCCACGCGATGATCGGCGTGACCGATCCGATGTTCGTCGAGCGCCGTCTCTCGGTGCCCGTGCTGGGCGAAGTGCTGTACAGCCGGCAGCAGGCGATGCTCGATCACGAGATCGCGGTGTCGCCGGTGGAGCACGCGCCACTCTCCTACTCCGGCACGCAGAACGACGGGCCGCCGAAAGCGCTGCCGTACATCGATCTGCCGGAGCACGACGCGTTCGCGATGCCGCACGTGGCCGACACGGATCGCGACGCCCGCGTGCTCGCGACACGCTATCCGCACGATCCGGCTGTCGAGGCGCTGCGCGCGGTGCGTACGGAGCTGTATCGCGATCTCGCCAACGCGCCGAACAACATCGTGATGCTGACGGGCCCGATTCCCTCGGCGGGCAAGAGCTTCGTCGCGGCGAATCTCTCGGTGCTGCTTGCCGAAATCGGCTTGCGCGTGCTGCTGATCGACGGCGATATGCGGCGCGGCCACATCGCTTCGTTCTTCAAGCAGTCGAATCCGGGCGGTCTCGCCGAAGTGCTGAAGGGTGAGATGGCCCTCGGCGATGCGATCCGTTACGTCGGCGTGCCGGGCCTGTCGTTCATGTCGTGCGGCGGCTATCCGGAGAACCCGTCCGAGCTGCTGATGATGCCGGGCTTTCGCAACATGCTCGCGCGCATGAGCGACCAGTTCGACCTCGTGATCGTCGATACCCCGCCGTTCCTCGTCGTCACCGATGCGGCGATCGTCGCGAGCGACGCGGGCTCGACGGTGCTGGTGCTGCGCTCGGGCATCCAGAGCGAGGAAGAGATCGAGGAAACCGTGAAGAAGGTGCAGCGCTCGGGCGGCAGGCTCGTCGGCTCGGTCTTCAACGCGATCCCGCGACGTCCGAGCAATCGCCGCAGCTACGGCTACGCGGCGGCTTATACGAGCACGTTCAAATCGATGAACTGACACCGTGCGCGCGACGAAGCGCGCATTGCGTCGATGCATCGCGCCGCGTGCCCATCACGCGGCGCTTCACGTTCTGAGGCACGTTTCGATATTCGATGATGAAAGAAAAAGCGGCGCTGACCGACCTCTATTACAGAATCTGGGCCTTCGCGATGCCGGTGACGTCGTTTCTCGTCATGCCATCGATACAGGGCACGACGATCGGCTATCTGATGTGCTTTCTTTCCGTGCCGCTCGTGCTGCTGTTCGGCGGGCGCGCGCGCAAGAGCTGGCTGCATTTCGTGGGCGCGGCGATCCTCGTCTGGCTCATCATGTTCTGCACGACGCAGCTTGCGGACGTGATGGCGCCCTTCGATCCCGACTTCAGCAAGATTCAGCTCGTCGACGACAAGGATCCGTTCACGTTCGTCATGCGCAAGACGCTGTTCACGCAGTCCATCTATGTGGCGGCGGTCGTGCTCTATGTGGCTTACGTCTACAACTACTACAAGCCGACGTGGGATCAGTGGATTCTCGCGGCCGTCACGCTGTTCGCGCTCTACGGCATGTACGAAGTGGCGTTTTACATCGTGACCGGCAAGCCGGGCGACTTCATCTCGAACCGAGCATTCGGCGATCAGTTCGGCAAGGGCATCGTGCGTTCGGACGGCACGGTGAACGGAAGCTCGTTCCAGCAGATCGAGATCAAGGGCTTTCCGATCCAGCGCTTGAAAGCGCTCACCGGCGAGCCCTCGATGTACGCGATGTCCATCTTCCCGTGCTGGGTGTATTTCAACGCGACCTCGCGCCTGCGCTGGCCGGTATGGATCATCGGCCTGTCGCTGCTCATGACGACTTCGTCGACGGTGCTGATCGGCTATGCGGTGTATTCGCTCATCCGCATCCGCAAGCTCGGCATCAATCCGATCAAGGCGCTGATCGGCGTCTTCGTGCTGTGCATCATCGCTTATATCCTGCAGGACTATATCGCCGATCTCTTCAAGCAGATGGTGACGGACAAGCTCGAGCAGAAGACCGAATCAGGCTCGGACCGCAGCTTGCAGTTCCTGGAATCGATGCGGCTCTGGCTCCATCTGGCGCCGCTCAATCAGCTCTTCGGTGTCGGCTTCGGCTATATCCGCTCGTTCGATCTTTTCTCGACGCTGCTCGTCAATAACGGCGTCATCGGCACGGTATTCCTCAGCGCGCTGATCCTCTATCCCGCGTTCAAGCTCGACTGGGATCCGCGCGGCATGGCGCTGCGTCAGTGCTGCGCCGCGACCTGGACGATGATGATGGTGTCCGTGCCCGAGTTCGCGTATCTCGCGCCGTGGACCCTGATCGCGCTGGCCTATGTGCGCGTGCGCGCGCTCAAGCTCGCGAAACGGCAGCTCGGCGACAAGGCGGCCGCCACCGCGATGGAAGACTCGCAGCACGGCGCCTCGATCGGCACGGCGATCGGCCGGAACGTGCGGCCGGAAATCGGGCCGCGCATCGGCTCGCGCTTCGGTCCGCACGGCCGTCATCTCTGAAGCACGCCATGAAGGCGGCGCCCGCGCGCCGCCTCGCTTACCTGCGACGTTCTACAATGACGGTTTCGACCACCGGCTCATCCATCGTCGATGGCCGGGCAACCAGGGAGCAACCATGTCGATTGTCACGACCGATTCCGGTCTCAAGTACGAAGACGTCACCGTTGGCAGCGGCGCCGAAGCCGTCGCGGGCAAAACCGTCAGCGTGCACTACACGGGCTGGCTCACGGACGGCCAGAAATTCGATTCGAGCAAAGATCGCAACGACCCGTTCGCCTTCGTGCTGGGCGGCGGCATGGTCATCAAGGGCTGGGACGAAGGCGTTCAGGGCATGAAGGTGGGCGGCGTGCGCCGTCTCACGATTCCGCCGCAACTCGGCTATGGCGCGCGCGGCGCGGGCGGCGTGATTCCGCCGAACGCCACGCTCGTGTTCGAAGTGGAACTGCTGGACGTCTGAGCATCGACCGCATGAGCGCGCCGCTTCATCGTCCCGCCGTGTCGCTGCGCCGTTATGAGGCGGCTCAGGCATCGGACGTGCACGACTTTCATCAGATCGTGCTCGGTCTGGACGGGTCGATGGAAATGGCCGTCGACGGCAACGGCGCGCGCATCGATTGCAGCGGCGCGTGGATCATCCCGGCGGGCGCGCGTCACGATTACTGGGCCGACAGCGACAACCGCCAGCTCGTGCTCGATCTGCCGGCCTCTTCCGTCGCGGTGCCCGAGCGCTACTTCGAGCGGGCGCGCGCGATCGCGATCGATCCGCGCGTCACGCAAGCCGTCGCCGATGTCGCGCGCGGCGTGAATATCGATGACACGCGCCTCACCGACCGTTTCGCATGGCAGGCCGCCGCGCATTTGTGCGGCGCGCTGATGCACGACACGGACGATGCCATCGACATGATGCGCGGCCTCGACTTCGCGCGCATCGACCGATGGTTGCGTCTGCATCTGTCCGAGCCGCTGCGTATCGCCGATCTCGCCGCGCACTGCGGCTTCGGCATGCGGCGCTTCCATCAACTCTTCAACGAAGCGTTTGGCGAGACGCCACATCGCTATCTGCATCGCCTGCGGCTCGACACGGCGTTGACGCTGCTCGCCGACCCGCGCGCGTCGCTCACCGATATCGCGCTCGATGTCGGCTTCGCCGATCAAAGCGCGTTCACGCATGCGTTCTCGAAACGCTTCGGCATCTCGCCGGGGCAATGGCGCAACGGCGGCTTCAGGTCCGCACGCGGCATCTGACCTCTAGCCCAGACCGCGCGCGAGATCGGCGCGAATATCGGACGGATCTTCGAGACCGACCGCAAGGCGGATCAGCCCTTCGCGTATGCCCGCTGCTTCGCGCACTTCGGGCGCGAGGCGCCCATGCGTCGTCGTCGAAGGATGCGTGATCGTCGTGCGTGTGTCGCCGAGATTGCCGGTGATCGAACACAGCTTCGTGCCATCGATCACGCGCCATGCGTTCGCACGCTGCGCTTCCTGCGTGTCGCCCTTCAACTCGAACGACACGATCGCGCCGCCCGCCTTCTGCTGCTTCTTCGCAATCGCGTGCTGCGGATGCGATTCGAGCCCGGGATAGAACACCCGATTCACGGCCGGATGCGCTTCGAGCCAGCGCGCGATTTCCAGCGCATTCGCCGACTGCTTCTCGACGCGCAGCGAGAGCGTCTCCATGCCCTTCAGCAGCACCCAGGCGTTGAACGCGGACATCGTCGGACCGGCGCTGCGCACGAACGGAAACACCGTCTCCATGATGAAGCGCTTCGAACCGACGAGCGCACCGCCGAGCACACGGCCCTGGCCATCGAGAAACTTCGTGGCCGAATGCATCACGACGTCCGCGCCGAACTTGAGCGGCTGTTGTAGAGCGGGGCTGCAAAAGCAGTTATCGACGACGAAGATCGCGCCCGCGGCTTTCGCGACCTTGCCGATTGCTTCGATGTCCGCGATTTCCGTCAGCGGGTTCGAAGGCGTCTCCAGGAAAAACATCTTCGTCTCCGGCTTCACGGCTGCTTGCCATTCGTCGAGATTCGTCGGATCGACAAAGGTCGTCGTGATGCCGAACTTCGGGAAGATCTGCGTGAACATGCCGATCGTCGAGCCGAAGAGGCTCTTCGAACTCACGATGTGATCGCCCTGCTGCATCGACGCCATCACGACCGACAATATCGCCGACATGCCCGATGCCGTCGCCATGCATGCCTCGCCGCCTTCGAGCGCGGCGAGCCGGTTCTGGAACATCGTGACGGTAGGGTTGGTGAAACGTGAATACGTGTACGCTTCTTCGGCATTTTTGAAGCGCTCGGCGGCTTCGGCGGCGCTCGCAAAGCAGAAGCTCGACGTGAGAAAGAGCGCTTCCGCGTGCTCGTTGAATTCGCTGCGCAAGGTTCCGGCGCGCACGGCGAGCGTATCGAAGTTCAGGTTGTCGTCCATGTTTTTCTCCCTTGTTTTCAGGCTCGCGACGCAAAAAAGCCCGCTTGTCCGTATCGACGAAGCGGGCTCGTTCGGCGCTGCAACCGAAGCGCTACCGGCGCATCATTCCACCGATAGTTGCAGATGCAACTGTGAGCGCGCCATGCCGCCCTCTTGCGCATCGCTTGCCGCATCGCGGTCCGACTGCGATTGCGGCGCGAGACGCGCGGACTCGATGCGATCGAGATAATCGGTCGTCACGTCGCCGGTGATGTAGTTGCCATCGAAGCACGAGGCTTCGAATCCGTGCAGCTTCGGGTTGATGTCGCGGATCGCGCTCTTCAGGTCTTCCACGTCCTGATACACGAGATAGTCCGCGCCGATCATGCGCGCGACTTCCTCATCGCTGCGGCCATGCGCGACGAGTTCGCCGCGCGTCGGCATGTCGATGCCGTACACGTTCGGGAACTTCACCGGCGGCGCGGCGGACGCGAAGATCACCTTGTTCGCGCCGGCATCGCGCGCCATCTGCACGATCTCATGCGAGGTCGTGCCGCGCACGATGGAATCGTCGACGATCAGCACGTTCTTGCCCTTGAACTCGATGCCCATCGCGTTCAGCTTCTGGCGCACGGATTTCTTGCGCACTGCCTGGCCCGGCATGATGAAGGTGCGGCCCACGTAGCGGTTCTTGAAGAAGCCTTCGCGATACTCGACGCCCAGCTTCGCGGCCACCTGCATCGCGGCGGGGCGCGAGGAATCGGGAATCGGCATCACGACGTCGATCGGCACATCGGGCAGCACGCGCTTGATTTTCTCGGCGAGATAATCGCCCATGCGCAGACGCGCGTTGTAGACCGGCACGCCGTCGAGGCACGAATCCGGACGCGCGAGGTACACGAGCTCGAAAATGCACGGATTGAGCTCGGGCTTCTCGGCGCATTGATGGCTGTGCAGATTGCCTTCGGCGTCGATGAAAACCGCTTCGCCCGGCTCGACATCACGCACGAACTCAAAGCCGATACCTTCGATCGCCACCGATTCCGACGCGACCATCCACTCCACACCCGTCGACGTTTCCAGCTTACCGAGCACGAGCGGACGAATGCCGAACGGATCGCGGAACGCGACGAGCCCGTAGCCCGCAATCAGCGAAACGATCGCGTACGAGCCCTTCACGCGGCGATGCACGCCCGCGACGGCCTTCCACAGCGCGTTGGCGTCGAGCTGCAGGCCCGAGCTCGCAAGCTGCAGTTCGTGCGCGAACACGTTGAGGAGCACTTCGGTGTCGGATGCGGTGTTGATGTGCCGGCGGTCGATGCGGAACATCTCGTCCTTCAGCTGCATCCAGTTCGTCAGATTGCCGTTGTGCGCGAGGATGATGCCGAACGGCGCGTTCACGTAGAACGGCTGTGCTTCTTCCTCGCTCGATGCGGAACCGGCGGTCGGATAACGCACCTGGCCGATGCCGACGTTGCCCGGCAGGCTGCGCATGTTGCGCGTGCGGAACACGTCGCGCACCATGCCATTGGCTTTGTGCATGTGGAAGTTATTGCCGTTCGCCGTGGCGATGCCCGCCGCGTCCTGGCCGCGATGCTGCAGCAGGAGCAGGCTGTCATAGATCAGCTGATTGACGGGACTTTGGGAAACTACACCTACGATGCCGCACATGGCATGGTCCTTCAAAGAGTCGAAACGGGTAGACAAGGCGTTGGCCGGCTCCGCCGACGCTTCTCGCGACATCCAGCCGAAACCAGGCCGGGTCGAGCGGTCTTCGAGCCGTCGCGCGGTCCTCGTGTAGCCAGCCGTTCGTCTATTGTGCGGCGTCTGGCGCCAGGACGCTCGGATCGGGAGCGACATGCACGTACGCGGCGAGCGTATCGGGGAGCAGCGGTTTCAATTCGCGCACGCCTTGCTCGGCCATCGGCCGCAGCAACGCATTGCGCCAAAAATCCTTCTGAGGCAGTTCGGTCAAGCCAGCAAGGGCGACCAGAATCACTACCAATATAGCCCCTCTCACGAGGCCGAACAGCAAGCCCAACGAACGGTCCACGCCGCGCAGCCCGGTCACTTCCGTGACGCGCGTCAGAAGCGCCGACAGCACGCTCGACACGAGCAGCACCGCCGCGACCACCAGCAGGAACGCCACCAGCCATTGGGTGAGCGCGCCGCCCGGCCACGTTGCCGGAATATAGGGCACGACGAGCCCGACGAAGCGCCCGGCGATCAGAATGGCCGCCACCCAGCCGACCAGACCGAACGCCTCGGCCAGCAGGCCGCGCCACATACCGCGCAGCGCGGACAGGCCAATCACGGCCATCACGGCGTAGTCGAAAGCAGTGAACATCGAATCTGCTTAGTTCGACGCCGACCGCGAGCCGCCGCCGAGACCGGCCTGGCGTACCTTCACGAGCGCAGCCTGCGCCGACGCGCGATCCGGGAACGGCCCCGCGCGCAGCAGCGATTTGGTCGCGCCATCCGAAAGCTTGCGATGTTCGAGATATGCGGGCACGCCCGCGGACTTCAACTTGTTGACCCAGTTCTGCGCGGCGGTTTCGTCGTCGAACTGGCCGATCTGCAGCACGAAGCGGCTGCCCGCCGGCGACGACGGCGTGTTCGCGGCGCCCGCGGCCGCGTTGGCGGCGGTGTTCGCGTTCGCTTCCTCGGAAGGCTCGGCGGCCTGCGGCTTCGCGTTCTGGCTCGCGACGGCGGCGGGCTTCGACGGCTTCGCTTCGGCCTTGGCTTCCGGCTTCGCTTCAGGCTTGGCTTCCGCCTTGGGTTCGGGCTTCGCCTGCGCCGTCGCGGCCGGCGCCGCGGCCTGAGGCTGCGTCACGCCGGCGGAAACGCTGCCGGATGCGCCCGACGGCGCATCATGCGCGACGCCGGCTTGCGTGTCCGCGTCGTTCGCGTCGCGCGACTGCTTCGCGGCGGGCGCCGGGCGATTGGGAATGTCGATGGAGATATCGTCGGTGACGGGCTTCGGCCGTGAGTCCAGCACCATCGGCAGGACGATGACGGCTGCCAGCACCAGCGCGATGGCGCCGACGAGCCTGCGGCGCGCGCGCTGCTTCTCGGGCAGGGTGGGATCGAGCATCATCCCGTCGGCGTCGGCGCGCTCGCTACGGTCGGACCTGCGCGTGCGGCGTTCCGTGCGGACCGTATGACGCGAGCCGCGCGGAGAATCGGAATATGCGTCGCGACCGGAGTCGTCTTTCTTGCCGAACGAAAAGAGTCCCATGTATCGCTTGGTGCTGACGGCCGACCGTCTGAATGAACTGCTCAATGATGCTGCGATTTACGGAAGGCCATGACGCCGGCCACCGTGTAGAAACTGCCGAAAACCAAAATTCTATCATTTTCGGACGCCCGGCTTAACGCATCTTGAAAAGCAGCGGCAGGCGTTTCAAAGCGAGAAACGCTGCTGTCCGGACTATCGTTGACACCCGCATCACGCAACGCGTGTTCCAGCTGCTCCGCCGATGCCGCGCGCGGCGTGGGCAGCGCCGTGACGTTCCAGTGATCGATCTCGCCCTTCAACTGTTTCAAGACGCCTTCGATATCCTTGTCGCCCATGGCGCCGAAGACCGCGTAAGTGTACGGAAAATAGCCCATGTTGCCGAGATTTTGCGACAAAACGGCGGCAGCGTGAGGATTATGCGCAACATCGAGGATGACTTGCGGCTTGCCCGGCAGCACCTGGAAGCGCCCGGCCAGTTCGACGTTCGCAAGCCCGAGGCGAATATCCTGCGCAGAAACCGGCAGGCGGTCGCGCAGCGCTTCGAGCGCGGCCAGCGCCGCCGATGTGTTGATCAGCTGATTCGCGCCGCGCAGCGCCGGATACGCCAGCGCGGAGCGCCGCTGTTCGCGGCCGATATAGCTCCACTGCTGGCGCTCGTTGCCCGGCTGCGCCTCGTAGCGGAAATCGCGGCCCACGAGCCACAAATCCGCGCCGATGGCTTCCGCGTGATCGATGAGGCTCTGCGGCGGCGAAGGATCGCCGCACACCGCGGGCTTGCCTGGCCGGAAAATGCCGGCCTTCTCGAAGCCGATCTTCTCGCGCGTGTCGCCGAGATAGTCCGTATGGTCGATGTCGATGCTCGTGATCACCGCGCAGTCCGTATCGACGATATTCACCGCGTCGAGACGCCCGCCGAGCCCCACTTCCAGAATCACCGCATCGAGCCCGCGCGATGCGAAGAGATGCAGGATCGCGAGCGTCGTGAATTCGAAGTAGGTCAGCGAGACCGGCTCCGGCAGGCTCACGCGCGCCTTTTCCACCGCCTCGAAGTGCTCCAGAAGCTCGGCATCCGATGCCTCCGCGCCGTCGATGCGCGCACGCTCGTTGAACGTCAGCAGATGCGGCGACGTATGGCAGCCGACGCGATAACCGGCGCGCAGCAGGATGGTTTCGATGATTGCGCACGTCGAGCCTTTGCCGTTCGTGCCGCCGACCGTGATGACCGGGCAGGCGAACGCGAGGCCTAGCGCGTCTTTCACGCGCCCGATGCGCGCGAGGCCCATGTCGATGCCAACCGGATGCGCCGCTTCCAGATGAGCAAGCCAGGCGTCGAGAGTGGGAAATGTGTTCATTTTCGAGATCGAGAAAGCAAAAACGCCGCGCGGAACCTCAGTTCACGCGCGGCGCGGCGCTGCCTGCCGTTGACTCAGGCGACCGAGTCGGCGGGCTGCCGCGTCATCAGCGCCATCAACTGGGCGAGTTCTTCGCGCATCTTGCGGCGATCCACGATCATGTCGATCGCGCCCTTTTGCAGCAGGAATTCGGCGCGCTGGAAGCCTTCCGGCAGCTTTTCGCGCACGGTCTGCTCGATCACGCGCGGGCCGGCGAAGCCGATCAGCGCCTTCGGCTCACCGATCACGACATCGCCCAGGAACGCGAAGCTCGCGGACACGCCGCCCATCGTCGGGTCGGTCAGAACGGAGATGAACGGCAGCTTCGCGTCGGCGAGCTTGGTCAGGAGCGCGGTGGTCTTGGCCATTTGCATGAGCGAAAGCAGGCTTTCCTGCATGCGCGCGCCGCCCGAAGCGGTAAAGCAGATGAACGGCACGTTCTGCTCAAGCGCGTTGCGCGCGCCGCGCACGAAGCGCTCGCCGACCACGGAGCCCATCGAGCCGCCCATGAACGAGAACTCGAAGCACGCGACGACGCACGGAATCGTGTGGATCGCGCCGCCCATGACGACCATCGCGTCGGTTTCGTCGGTATCCTCCATCGCTTCCTTGATTCGATCGGGATACTTGCGGCTGTCCTTGAACTTGAGCGCGTCGACCGGAACGACTTCCTGGCCGATTTCATAGCGGCCTTCCGGATCGAGCAGGCGATCGAGCCGCTCGCGCGCGCCGATGCGCATGTGATGGCTGCACTTCGGGCAAACGTGCAGGTTCGCCTCGACGTCGTTGCGATACAGCACCGCCTCGCACGCCGGGCACTTCACCCACAGGCCTTCGGGGATGCCCTTGCGGCTTTTGGGATCGGTTTGCTTGATCTTCGGCGGCAGCAATTTGTCGAGCCAGCTCATCGTTTTTCCTTGACTGATCGGGGGCGCCGCGCGGCGCTCGAAAGCGAGCGGAACGCGGCGGCGCGTATTTTACTGTGCGGCGTCGAGCGCCTGACGAATTTCGGCGATGAAGCTCGTCAGCGACGCGGCCGCGGTGTCCGGCTTCGCGTCCTCGAGCAGTTGCACGAGCCGGCTGCCGATAACCACGGCGTCCGCGACATCGGCAACGGCGCGTGCGGTCTGAGCGTCGCGGATGCCGAAACCGACACCGACCGGCAGGGGCACATGCGACTTGATGGCCGGGATTTTACTCGCGATGCTGGAAACGTCCAGATTTGCCGCGCCGGTCACGCCTTTCAGCGAAACGTAGTAGACATAGCCGCTCGCGATCTTGCCGACCGCCGCGACGCGGTCTTCCGTCGATGTGGGCGCGAGCAGGAAGATCGGATCGATGCCGGCCGCGCGCATCGACGCACCGAAGTCTTCGGCTTCCTCGGGCGGGTAGTCGACCACCAGCACGCCATCGACGCCCGCTTCCTTCGCGGCTTTCGCGAAGGCTTCGGCGCCCATGCGCTCGATCGGATTCGCATAGCCCATGAGCACGACGGGCGTCTTGTCGTCGGTTTCGCGGAAGCGCGCGACATCGGCGAGCACGCTCTTCAGCGTCACGCCGCGTGCGAGCGCGCGCTCGGACGAACGCTGGATCACGGGGCCATCGGCCATCGGATCGGAAAACGGCACGCCGAGCTCGATGACGTCCGCGCCGCCTTTCGCCAGCGCGTGCATGAACTCGACGGTCTGCTCCGGATTCGGGTCGCCCGCGGTGATGAACGGAATCAGCCCTTTCTTGCCCTGCGCGGCCAGCGCCGCAAATGTGTTCTTGATACGGGACATGAGATTTCTCGTAGTCGTATTCGTTGACGTCGATGCGTTGAACGCATCTGACGCGATCAGCGGCGAAAAGGCGCTATTCGGCAGCTTGTGCGGCTTCGGATGCCGTCGCGAGCGCTTTTCGGCGCGCGCGCTCCGGCTTTTCCGGCTGCAGGCGCGCGGCACGCGCCGCGGCGACCCGGCTTTCTGCGATCGCGCAGTAGTCCGCGTTGATCTCGTAGCCGGTGAACTGGCGGCCGTGACGCGCGCACGCGACGCCCGTCGTGCCGCTGCCCATGAACGGATCGAGCACGCGGCCTCCCGGCGGACAGCTCGCGAGCACCATGCGCTCGACGATCTCCAGCGGCTTTTGCGTCGGATGATCGACGCGCTCCGCGTGCTGCCTGTGCAGCCGCGATACCGACCAGACATCCTTCGGGTTGTAGCCAAGTTCCAGCCACTTGCTGCCTTCGAAGATCTTGCGCGAGCGCGCCTTTTTCGTCTCTGCGTCGTAAGGGATGCGCACCGGATCGAGATCGAAGTAGTAGTCCTTCGATACCGCGAAATAACCGATGTTGTCATGAACTGACGTGAATTTGCGCGTCGTTCCGCCCATGCTCGGCACGCGCCGGTCCCAGACGATCTCGTTGATCATCAAAAGACGGCGTTTCAGGAACACGAACAGTTCGGGCGAGTATTGCCACGTGCAGAAAATGTACAGCGAGCCGCTCGCCTTGAGCTTCGGAATCGCCAGATCCAGCCAGCGATACGTCCATTCGAGAAAGGCGTCGCCGGACAGCATGTCCGAATCGTTCCCGTAATCCTTGCCCAGACCATAGGGCGGGTCCGCGACGATCAGATCGATCGACGCATCGGGAATGTTTTCGGCATCGGCCAGAAAATCGCGGTTGCGGATGTCGCTGCCGGCGCCCTGGAGAGCGCCGGCGGACAACGGCTCGTCGATGACGGTGCGCATCTATCGGAGGCTCAGAACTGGATGCCCGATCGCTCGGCGACCGTATGCATGTCCTTGTCGCCCCGGCCCGACAGATTGACGAGCAGCACCTTGTCGCGCGGCAGCGTCTTTGCGAGCTTCGCGCCGTAGGCGAGCGCGTGGCTCGATTCCAGCGCCGGGATGATGCCTTCGATGCGGCAGCAGTCGTGGAAGGCCTTGAGCGCTTCCTCGTCGGTGATGCCGACATATTCCGCGCGGCCCGCGTCCTTCAGCCACGCGTGCTCCGGACCGACGCCCGGATAGTCGAGCCCCGCCGACACCGAATGCGTCTCGATGATCTGGCCGTTCTCGTCCTGAAGCAGATACGTGCGGTTGCCGTGCAGCACGCCGGGGCTGCCGCCCATCAGCGAAGCCGCGTGACGGCCCGTATCGATGCCATCGCCCGCTGCCTCTACGCCGATCAACTTGACGTCTTTATCGTCGATATACGGATAAAAGATGCCCATCGCGTTCGACCCGCCGCCCACGCACGCGATCACCGCATCCGGCTGGCGGCCGGCCATTTCGGGCATTTGCACCCGGCATTCGTCGCCGATCACGCGTTGGAAGTCGCGCACCATCATCGGATAAGGATGCGGGCCCGCCACCGTGCCGATGATGTAGAACGTGTTCTCGACGTTCGTCACCCAGTCGCGCATGGCTTCGTTGAGCGCATCCTTGAGCGTCTTCGAGCCGGATTCGACCGGCACGACCGTCGCGCCCAAAAGCTTCATGCGATAGACATTCGCCGCCTGGCGACGCACGTCCTCGGCGCCCATGTACACCACGCATTCCATGCCGAAGCGTGCCGCGATGGTCGCCGTCGCTACGCCGTGCTGGCCTGCGCCGGTTTCCGCGATCACGCGCGGCTTGCCCATCTTGCGCGCGAGCAGCGCCTGGCCGATCACGTTATTGACCTTGTGCGCGCCCGTGTGATTCAGATCTTCGCGCTTCAGATAAAGCTGCGCGCCGCCGAGCATTTCGCTCCAGCGCTTCGCGTGATAAATCGGCGACGGACGGCCCACGTAATGCTTGAGCTCGTACTCGTATTCAGCCTGAAATTCGGGGTCTTTTTGAGCCGCCTCATACGCGACGCGCAATTCATCGAGCGCGTGGATGAGCGTTTCGGAGACGAACACGCCTCCATATTGGCCGAAGTGGCCTCTTTCGTCTGGCAAGTTGTACATTGCGTCACTCTCTCGGTTACGCGAGCCGGAAATGCGGCTCACGTTCGAATCACCCGGCATCCGCCTCGCGCACCGCGCGCACGAATGCCGCCATTCGGGCGGGATCTTTCACGCCCTTGGCGCCCGGCACTTCGATGCCGCTCGAGACATCGACCGCGTACGGGCGCACACGCCGAATGGCGTCACTGACGTTTTGCGCGTTCAACCCACCACTCAAAACGGCCCGATGCCCGAGATCTGTTGGGATAAGTGACCAATCGAATACCTTTCCACCGCCGCCGAAGCCCTCGACGAGAGCGTCGAGCAGAAGACCACCTGCGGCTTTGAACTTGAGAGACGATTCTATCAAATGGCTTGTAGACGCATCAGCCCCAATTCGCAGCGCGCGCCAATAGGATAAACCCGCAATTGCCGCGAGTTCCTCGCACTGTTCGGGGGTTTCGTCGCCGTGGAATTGCAGCAGCGAAAGCGGCACATTCGACGTGACTTCGCGAATCCATTCGGGCGTCGCGTTGACGAACAGTCCGACCGCCGATACGAGCGGCGGCACGTGCCGCGCCAACTCGACCGCCTGCGCGACGCTCACGGAGCGCGGGCTCGGCGGATAGAACACGAAGCCCACGCCGTCGGCGCCGAGCGCGACGGCGTGTTGCACGTCCTCGACGCGCGACAGTCCGCACAGCTTGATGCGGGTGCGATGCAAATCTCGTTCGGTCATTTAGGCTCTGCCCAGATTGCGCTCCAGGGCATGGCGGCGATATGCGGCGGCGGCACCGCGAAGTGTTCAGGATAACCGACCCCGGCGAGATACAGCCCGTCCGGCATGAAGGTCGGGGCGGCGGCGCGGCGGTCGCGCGCGGCGAGCACATCCGCCATCCACGTCGACGGATGACGGCCTCGCCCGATCGCGACGAAGCATCCCATCAGGTTGCGCACCATGTGATGCAGGAATGCGTTGGCGCGAAAGCGGAAATGGATGAAGTCGCCCTGCTCGCGCACGTCGATCTGATAGACGTGCTTCACGGGCGTCTTCGACTGGCAATCGGCCGCGCGGAACGACGAAAAATCGTGCGCGCCAATGAGGCACGCGGCGGAATCGCGTATCGCGTCGACATCCAGCGGCGTGTGCACCCAGCCCGCGCGTTTCGCCAGCATGGGTGAACGCACCGGATTGACATACAGAACGTAAAAATAAGTGCGCTCGAAGGCCGCGAAGCGCGCGTGAAAATCGTCGGGCATCGGCTTCGCCCACTGCACGGCGACGGTATCCGGCAAAAACGCGTTCGTGCCGCGCACCCACGAGAACTCGGTGCGATCGAGGTCGGTATCGAAATGAACGACCTGGCCGATACCGTGCACGCCCGTATCCGTGCGCCCGGCCACGACGGTCGAGAGCGGCGTCTGCGCGAACTCGGCGAGCGCGCGCTCGAGCTCGTTCTGCACCGTCTTGCCGTGCGGCTGCGACTGCCAGCCGCAAAACGCCGAACCGTCGTACTGGATGCCTAAAGCGATGCGCATCTCAGGAATGCGGCGCGAGCGTCGACAGGAGCGTGGCGGCCTGCTGGCGCGTGGCCGGATCGTTCGATTCGATCACTTCCTGAAGCAAGGTGCGCGCGCCGGAGAGATCGCCCAGCTCGATGTATTCAGCCGCCAGTTCGAGCTTGTTGCGCGCGATCGTCGCCAGTTGCGCGGGCGTCAGCGCGGGCATGGATTCGGTCGAGGTCGACGCCGTGCCCAGGTCGAAATCGAGGCTCAGCGGGCCGAATTTCGTCGCGCCGAGACCCGCGACCGACGCCGCGCCGGCCGTGCCCGCTTCGATCTGCGACGCCACCGACTGCGACTGCACCTGCGCCTGCCGCGCCGGAGCGAGCCGGCCCACCGGCTGAGGAACGAACGGCGCCTGCTCGATCGGCGGCGCGCCTGCTGGCGACGGCTCGAATGCGGCGGGCGCCTTCCCGGCCGGCGGCGTTACAGGCTCGGCGACGGCGGGCGGCTTGATCGTCAGCTCCATGCGCGGCGGCAGTTCCATTTCGAGCGAGCCGAGCGCCTGAATCGCGTCCTGAGGAAACTTCGGCATCGGGAAACGATGCGCGACCACGAGTTCCTCGTCCGGCGCGATGCCCGACTGCTCCGCTTCTCGCGCTGCCTGCTCCTCGACGTCGCGTTGCTCGGCCGCGCGCTGCTCGGCGGCCTGCTCTTCGGCGGCGCGCGCCTGAAGCTCGCGCAGTTCGGCCTCGCGCGCGATGATTTCGCGCGCCGCCGCCTCGCGCGCCAACTCCTCGCGCTCGGTCACCTGACGCATCTCGGCTTCGCGCTCGGCCATTTCGCGCGTGAGCGCTTCGCGAGCGGCGGCTTCGCGCGCGCGAACTTCACGCTCCTCGGCTTCCTGGACCGCTGCTTGACGCGCCGCGGCCTCACGCTCCTCGATTTCCCACTTTTCGGCCTCGCGGCGGGCCGCTTCGCGCGCGGCAATCTCGCGGGCGTGCTGTTCATGCTGCTCGTGGGTTTCCGCTTCGCTGGCGGGCGCTACGGGCGGGGGCGGCACGAAATCGGCATGACGGGCAGCGGGCGCGACGGGCGCGAACGGCTCGTCGTGCGCCGGGTCTGCCTGTGCGGCCAGTTCGGCAGGCTTCGCTTCCGTCGCTGGCGGCAGCTCATCCTCGGAGGATGTGGCGGGCGCTTGAGGCGCATCCGCGTGTTCGATGCTCGCCGCGACCGCGTCCAACCCAGGCTGATCGCGCGCGACGGATGCGCCTTCGAGATTGGCCGCCGCGCCTGCCGCGCCTGTCACGCCTGCCGCCCCAGCCTCACGCGCCTTGCGCAGCGCTTCGTTACGCCGGTCCGCGTCGGCTTGGGCTTCCTCGAGGCTCGAGAACGTCCGTGGAGCGCGATCGACGTCGGAACCGGTGCCGGTGTGGATTGCCGCGCGCCGCTTGCCGCGTCGCATCCAGAGGAGCAGAACCCCGATCAGCACGATCACCGCACCGACGATGAACGGCGTGAGCCCGATGACCGCAGGCGCGACACCGCTGCCCCTCGCCGGAGCGGATGCCGCGCCGGCGGGCGCGCTCGCAGGCGCCTGAGCCGAAGCCGCGACTTCGGGTTGCGCCTCCGGCGCGCTCGCTTGCGACTCGACTGCCGACGCAGCCGCACCGGCCGACGCCGCAGCCTCGCTTTCGGACGCAGACGCAACCGGCGCCGGAGCGCCGGCGGAAGCGGGCTCGGGCGTGGCGGCGGGCGCACTTTCCTGCGCCGCGGGTGCCGAAGCCGCGCCCGGCGCGGCGCCGCTCAGATCCGCGGGCACATTCAGCACCGCGCCGAGCTTCAGCTTGTTGATGTCGTGATTTCCAAACGCGTTCGGATTGGCGTCGAACAGCGCACGCGCCGCGCGCGCGCGAACGTCGCGATCCTTCGAGCCGGTGAGCTCGCCAGCGATATCGCTCAGCGACTGCCCCGGTTTGACCGCGTATGTCTGCCCTGTCGGGGCATCGCTCGGCTGGGCGAGCGCATCGCCGGGATTCGCCCAGAAAATCGCGCAGACGGCGAGGCTTGCCGCGGCGAGCGCCGCACGCGATGACGAAAGGAGAGACCGGCGAGGTCGTTGGATCATTGAGACTCCGGGTACGGCAAAAATTGAAACGTAAGGCGAGAAAACCGTTCGGTAAACACGCTTTTGCAATAAAACTGCACACAAAAACAAAAAGCGCCGCGAGAAACGCGACGCTTTCGGTCTGGCACGCGCTTCCAGGCGCGTAGTTTACTTTACTTGTCGAGCAGAATGCGCAGCATGCGGCGCAGCGGCTCGGCGGCGCCCCACAACAGTTGATCTCCGACAGTGAATGCCGACAGATACTCGCCGCCCATCGCGAGCTTGCGCACACGACCGACCGGCACCGTCAGCGTGCCCGTGACGACCGCGGGCGAGAGATCGCGCATCGACGCTTCGCGCTCGTTCGGCACGACCTTCACCCAGTCGTTCGCCGATGCGAGGATGCCGTGCACTTCGTCGAGCGGCACGTCCTTCGTGAGCTTGATGGTGAGCGCCTGCGAATGGCAGCGCATCGCGCCGATACGCACGCAAAGGCCATCGACGGGAATCGAGCCCGGCGTGCCCATCGCGGGCTTGCCGAGAATCTTGTTGGTTTCCGCGCCGCCCTTCCACTCTTCCTTCGACATGCCGTTGCCGAGGTCCTTGTCGATCCACGGAATCAGCGAGCCCGCGAGCGGCACGCCGAAATGGTCGGTCGGCATGGCGTCGCTGTTCATGGTGGCGAGCACCTTGCGGTCGATATCGAGAATCGCCGACGACGGGTTCGCCAGATCGTCCTTCACGGCATTGTTCAGCGCGCCCATTTGCGCGAGCAGCTCGCGCATGTTTTGCGCGCCCGCGCCCGACGCGGCCTGATAGGTCATCGCCGTCGTCCACTCGACGAGGTTCTCGCGGAACAGACCGCCCAGCGCCATCAGCATCAGGCTGACCGTGCAGTTGCCGCCGATGAAATCGCGGCCGCCCTTCACGAGCGAATCCTTGATGACACCAAGGTTGACCGGGTCGAGGATGATGACCGCGTCGTCCTTCATGCGCAGCGCCGATGCCGCGTCGATCCAGTAGCCCTTCCAGCCCGCCGCGCGCAGCTTCGGATACACCTCGTTGGTGTAGTCGCCGCCCTGGCACGTGATGATGGCGTCGCACTTCTTCAGGTCGTCGATGCTCGTTGCATCTTTGAGCTTCGTCTCGTTTTTGGCGAACGACGGCGCGTTGCCGCCCGCATTGCTGGTGCTGAAGAACACCGGTTCGATCAAGTCGAAATCGCCTTCCTGCTGCATGCGCTGCATCAGGACGCTGCCGACCATGCCGCGCCAACCAACGAGACCTACGTTCATGACTAACCTTTGACTGTGGACACTTCCCCGCATCTTTACCCGGCGTGGCCGCGCGGGGAAGACGCTCGGACACGAGGGACGATCAGCGAATCGTGATCGCTTTGATGGAGATTTTCGTAATGCGCGTTTTTGCCGTGGCTTCGATAGCCACGATGCGCGTGATGATGGCGAGATCCGTCGCGCAAGCTTCAGCGCCGCGATCGATGGAATCCAGAGAGAATTGGGAGTTCTTCGCCATGATTTTTGCAGTCTACACGAAACTTTCGCGTTTTCGTGAGCCTGATGCTGCACTTGCGTGAAATTCGTGCGGATCGTGCGCGAACATCGGGGAAAAAGAGACGATCGACCGTTTTTCAACGGCAAACGGCCGATCGATTTTCGGAATTTACAGCGCCTTCAGCACCGCGTCGCCCATTTCCTTCGTGCCGACGACCTTGCCGTCAGCCGTCGCGATATCGCCGGTGCGGTAGCCCTGCTCGAGCACCTTCTTCACGGCGGTTTCAATGCGGTCGGCCTGCTCGGTCTTGCCGAGCGAATAGCGCAGCATCATCGCGGCGGAGAGGATGGTTGCGAGCGGATTGGCGACACCCTTGCCCGCGATATCCGGCGCGGAGCCGTGCGACGGCTCGTACAGCCCCTTGTTGTTCTTGTCGAGCGACGCCGAAGGCAGCATGCCGATGGAGCCGGTCAGCATCGCGGCTTCGTCGGAGAGAATATCGCCGAACATATTGCCGGTCACGACCACGTCGAACGCCTTGGGCGCCTTGACGAGCTGCATCGCCGCGTTATCGACGTACATGTGCGACAGTTCGACGTCCGGATATTCCTTGGCCACCTCGATCATCGTGTCGCGCCACAGTTGCGACGTTTCGAGCACGTTGGCCTTGTCGACGCTCGTCAGCTTCTTCTGGCGCTTCTGCGCCGCGGCAAACGCGACGTGCGCGATGCGGCGCACTTCGGGCTCCGAATAACGCATGGTGTCGAAGCCTTCCTTCGCGCCTTCGAACGGGCCGTCCGGCGCATCGCGCAGGCCGCGCGGCGCACCGAAGTAGATGTCGCCGTTCAGCTCACGGACGATGAGAATATCGAGACCCGAGACGATCTCCGGCTTCAATGACGACGCGCCCGTCAGCTGCGGATAGCAGATCGCCGGACGGAAGTTCGCGAAGAGTTGCAGATGCTTGCGCAGGCCGAGAATAGCCTGCTCGGGACGCAGCGCGCGCTCGAGCTTGTCGTATTTCCAGTCGCCGACGGCGCCGAACAGGATCGCGTCGGCTTCCTTCGCGAGCGCGAGCGTCGAGTCGGGCAGCGGATGACCCTTCGCCTCGTAGCCCGCGCCGCCGACGGGCGCCTCTTCCAGCTCGAACTTCTCGCCGAGCGCGTTCAGGACCTTGACCGCTTCGGCGGTGATTTCGGGACCGATCCCGTCGCCGGGTAGGACTGCGATTTTCATGTGTCTCTTTCCTTTATGCGTGTTTATCCGACGAGCCGGTTATTCAACCACGGCTGCTTCGCGAGGCGCTCGGCTTCGAACTGCTTGATCTTGTCCGCGTGACGCAGCGTGAGGCCGATGTCGTCGAAACCGTTCAGCAGACAGAATTTGCGGAAACCCGGCACTTCGAACGCATACTCGGTGCCGTCACCCGTGCGCACGACTTGCGCTTCGAGATCAATCGTCAACTGGAAACCGACGAACGCGTACGTCTCGTTGAACAGCTTGTCGACCTGCTGCTCCGTCAGCACGACCGGCAGCAAGCCGTTCTTGAAGCAGTTGTTGTAGAAGATATCCGCGAAGCTCGGCGCGATGATCGCGCGAAAGCCGTACTGATCCAGCGCCCACGGCGCGTGCTCGCGCGAACTGCCGCAGCCGAAGTTCTTGCGCGTCAGCAGAATCGACGCGCCCTGATAGCGCGGCTGATTCAGCACGAAGTCCGGATTCAGCGGACGTTTGCTGTTGTCCTGGCCGGGCTGGCCGACATCGAGATAACGCCATTCGTCGAACGCATTCGGGCCGAAGCCCGTGCGCTTGATCGACTTCAGGAACTGCTTCGGGATGATCGCGTCCGTGTCGACGTTCTCGCGATCCAGCGGCGCGACGAGGCCGCTATGCACAATGAATTTTTCCATGACGTTCGGACCTTTCCAGTTAAGCGAGCTTGCGGACGTCGACGAAGTGGCCTTCGATCGCGGCGGCGGCGGCCATCGCGGGGCTCACGAGATGCGTGCGTCCGCCCGCGCCCTGACGGCCTTCGAAGTTGCGGTTCGAGGTCGATGCGCAGCGCTCGCCCGGCTCCAGGCGGTCGGCGTTCATCGCGAGGCACATCGAGCAGCCCGGCTCGCGCCATTCGAAGCCGGCGTTCGTGAAGATCTTGTCGAGACCTTCGCGCTCGGCTTGCGCCTTCACGAGGCCCGAGCCCGGCACGACCATCGCGAGACGAATATTCGATGCCACGCGCTTGCCCAGCGACTTCACGACATACGCGGCCGCGCGCAGGTCTTCGATACGCGCGTTCGTGCACGAGCCGATGAAAATCTTGTCCGGCTGGATCGATTCGATTGGCGTGTTCGGTTGCAGCGCCATGTAGGTCAGCGCGCGTTCCATCGCATCGCGCTTGACGGGGTCCTTTTCCTTCTCGGGATCCGGCACGCGGCCGTCGATCGACGTGACCATTTCCGGCGACGTGCCCCACGTCACTTGCGGCACGATCTCGGCGGCATTGATCTCGACGACGCGATCGAACTGCGCGCCTTCGTCCGACTTGAACTGGCGCCAGTACTCGGCCGCCTGATTCCACTCGACGCCCTGCGGCGAGTACGGACGATCCTTCAGATAGTTGATGGTGGTGTCATCCACGGCGACCATGCCGGCGCGCGCGCCCGCTTCGATCGCCATGTTGCAGACGGTCATGCGGCCTTCCATCGTCAGCGAACGGATGGTCGAGCCGCCGAATTCGATGGCGTAGCCCGTGCCGCCCGCCGTGCCGATCTTGCCGATGATCGCGAGCACGATGTCCTTCGCCGTGCAACCGCGCGGCAACGCGCCTTCCACCTTCACGAGCATGTTCTTGCTCTTCTTCTGCAGGAGCGTTTGCGTGGCGAGCACGTGCTCCACTTCCGACGTGCCGATGCCGTGCGCGAGCGCGCCGAACGCGCCGTGCGTGGACGTGTGCGAGTCGCCGCAGACGATCGTCATGCCGGGCAGCGTGGCGCCCTGCTCCGGCCCGATGATGTGCACGATGCCCTGGCGCAGGTCGTTCATCTTGAACTGCGTGATGCCGAAGCTATCGCAGTTTGCGTCGAGCGTATCGACCTGCAGCTTCGAGACGGGATCGGCGATGCCGTGCGAACGGTCGGTTGTCGGCACGTTGTGGTCCGACACCGCCAGATTCGCGCTGATGCGCCACACCGGACGCTCGGCGAGCTTCAGGCCTTCGAAGGCCTGCGGGCTCGTCACTTCATGCAGCAGGTGACGGTCGATGTAGAGGATCGAGGTGCCGTCCTCTTCCGTGTGGACGACGTGCGTGTTCCACAGTTTGTCGTAGAGAGTCTGTGCCATGGTGAGCGCTTTCGTGTATGACTGCGGGGATGGGTTTGACCACTTGTGGGTCGATTATGCCACCGTCAAGGGGCGCCCGGGTAGTACCAGTCTACGAAAAAATCCAATAAAAACAGTGGCTTGCGTGGTGGCAACAGTACCCGGATAAACACTACCCGGATGACTGCGGGCGTCGTTCGCTGATACGATCGGCGGCGGCGAGACAACCGGAGAATCGCGATGACAAAAGAAGAAACCGCCCGCAGCACGTTTTTGCTGATCCACGGCGCATGGCATGGCGGCTGGTGCTGGCGCTTCGTCGTCGACAGGCTCGTGGCGCGCGGTCATCGCGTGTTCGCGCCGACGCTGACCGGGCTCGGCGAGCGCCGGCATCTGCTCGAAGCGGCGACGTCGCTCGATGTATGCATCGAGGACATCGAAAATCTGATCGAAGCGGAAGAGTTGACGGACGTCGTTATCGTGGGACACAGCTTCGGCGGGCTGGTCGCTTCGGGCGTCGCGGACCGCGTGCCGCAGCCGATCCGCTCGCTCGTGTTTCTCGACAGTCTGCTCGTCGAAAGCGGACAGGCGGGGTTCGATGTGCTGCCACCGAGCGTCGTCGAGGAGCGCATGAAGGCGGTGAAAGCGAGCGGCCAGACGCTCGCGATGCCCGTGAACGGACTCGTGGGCACGGGCATACCGGAGGACCATCCGCTTGCGGGATGGGTGCGCCGCCGCCTGACGCCGCATCCGCTCGCGACCTACACGACGCCGCTCGCGCTGAAGCATCCGTTGGGCAACGGCCTGCCCTGCACCTACGTGCATTGCGCGAATCCGTCATACGACACGCTCGCGCCCGTGCGCGAGCGCGTCAAGGTGCTGCCCGGCTGGGCCTGGGAGTCGATCGATACCGGACACGACGCGATGGTGCTCGCGCCGGATCTGCTCGTCGATCTGCTGGAACGGCTGGCGGCCCGGTCCTAGCGCACACGCGTCAAGCCGCCACGGCCTCCGCCCGCGCGAACGTCTTCGGCAGGCCCGCGCGGGCGATGGCGCCCGTGAACGGCTCGCCCGGCAGCCATGCGGACACGCTCTCGCGGATCGCCAGCAGCTTGTCGATGTCGATGCCCGTTGTCATGCCCTGCGCTTCGAGCATGAACACGGTGTCCTCGGTGTTGATGTTGCCCGTCGCGTTCGGCGCGAACGGGCAGCCGCCGAGACCGCCGAGCGAGGCATCGAACGCGCGCACGCCCGCATCGAGCGCGGCCATCACGTTGGCGAGGCCGAGGCCGCGCGTATCGTGGAAATGGCAGGCTACCGGCACATCCCCCACCAGCGACATGACCTGACGCATCAGCGCGTAGACCTGCGCGGGATTCGCATAGCCGACGGTATCGGCGATGGTGATTTCTCCCGCGCCCGCCTCGATGAGCGTCTCGACGAGCCCGAGCACGATGCGCTCGTCCACCTCGCCCGCGATCGTGCAACCGAACGCCGTCGCCACGCCCGCGCCGAGCACGACGCCCCGAGCGGCATCGTCGCGCGCCGCGACGATGCGCGCGAAATCCTCTACCGAGTCCGCCGTGCTGCGCCGCACGTTCTTCATGTTGTGCTCGTTGCTCGCGGAAAGCACGTAGTGCACCTTCCGCAAGCCGACCTCGAACGCGCGTTGCGCGCCTTTGAGGTTCGGCACGAGCGCCGCCGCATGAAGGCCGTCGATGGCGAGCGCGCCCGCCGCGACCTCGACCGCGTCCGCGAACTGCGGCACGATCTTCGGCGGCACGAAGGACGTCACTTCGATATCGCGCACGCCCGCATCGACCATCCGCGCGCACCATGCGAGCTTCTGTTCGCTCGTGAGAATCGTGCGCACCATCTGCAAGCCGTCCCGCAAGCCGACTTCGCGAATCTGCACTGCTGCATCAGTCATCGTTCTTGTCCAGTCAAATGGTTGCATCCGCCACTGCTTCGCCGCTTTCTTCCTTGTGGCCGTCGTCTGAAGGCGCGGCCGAGGTCGAAGGCGCGAGCACCACGGCCGCGATGGCGCCGATCACCATCAGGACCGCGATCGCGCCGAGGCCGCCCGCCATGCTGTTGGTCATGGTCTTGATCGAGCCGATGATCATCGGGCTCACGAAGCCGCCGAGCAGGCCCAGGCAGTTGATCATCGCGACGCCGCCCGCCGCGCCGCTGCCGCGGATGTAGTCCGTCGAGATCGCCCAGATGAGGGGATTGGGCGCGAGGATGCCCGCCGTCGCCACCGACAGCGCGACCAGCGAGAGCGCCAGATTGCCGCCCGTGAACGCCGCGGCGACAAGCCCCGCCGCGCCGAACAGCATCGCGATCGCGCAGTGCCAGCGGCGCTCCATCGTGCGGTCCGAATGACGGTTCAGCGTGATGAGCGCGATCCAGCTCACGAAGTACGGAATCGCCGAATAGCAGCCGATCTGCAACGCGCTCGACACGCCCGCGCTCTTGATGAGCGTCGGCAGCCAGAAGCCGATCGCGAACACGCCCGCGATCTGCGTGAACCACACGAAACCCATCACATAGACGCGATAGTCCGCGAGCGCGCGCCCGAACGTATGCTCCGCATGCTTCGCCGACACGCTCGAACTCTTGCGGATGTCATCCTGCACGAGCGCCTTCTCGCCTTCGGTGAGCCATTTCGCCTTCTGCGGGGAATCGTCGAGGAAGAAGAACGCGGCCACGCCGAGCACGCTCGCGGGCAAGCCTTGCACGATGAACATCCACTGCCAGCCGTGCAGCCCGAACCAGCCGTTGAAGTAGGTCATCAGCGCGCCCGACAGCGGCCCGCCAAAGAGACCCGCGATGCCCGTCGCGCATGTGAAGATCGCGATGACCTTCGCGCGCCGCTCGACCGGATACCAGCGCGTCAGATAGAAAATCACGCCGGGATACAGCCCCGCTTCGGCAAGGCCGAGGAAAAAGCGCACGGTATAGAGATGCGAAGGCAGCGTGACGAACGCCGTCGCCGATGCGATCAAGCCCCACAGGATCATGATGCGCGAGAACGTGCGCTTCACGCCGATGCGCGCGAGCAGCAGATTGCTCGGCACTTCCATCAGCACGTAGCCGAGAAAGAAGATGCCGGCGCCGACGCTATAGGTGAGATCGCTGAAGCCGACATCGTGCTTCATGTCGAGCTGCGCAATGCCGATGTTGATGCGATCGAGAAACGCGAACACGTAGCACAGGAACAAAAACGGGATCAGCCTGCGCGTGATCTTGCCGTAGGTCGCTTCCGCCTGCGGTCTGTCGAAACTGCCGATATCGGGGTTCATGTCTGTCTCCTCCGGTGTTTCCGGGTGTTGTGTCGGCCGTCGCGTGGCTGGCTAGCGGCCTTTGAATTGAGGCGAGCGCTTTTCGTTGTAGGCGCTGATTCCTTCGAGCCGGTCTTCCGTCGGAATCAGGCGGTTATACGCTTCGATCTCCAGGTAAAGGCCGGTGCGCAGATCGCCCTGCATGCCGAGGTCGATGGCCTTCTTCGCCTGCGCAACCGAAAGCGGCGCGCTCGTGCAGATGTCGCGCGCGGCGTCGATGGCGTCGGCGAGCACGCGGCCCGGCTCGCACAGGCGATTGACGACGCCCCACGCGAGCGCTTCATCGGCGGAAAAACGTGCGCCGCGGAAGATCAGCTCTTTCGCGCGCCGCGCGCCGATGGTGCGCGGCAACTGCTGCGTGCCGCCGCCGCCCGGCATGATGCCGCGCTTCACTTCGGTAAAGCCGAACACCGCGTTCTTCGCGGCATACGCGAAGTCGCACGCGAGCAGCAGTTCGAGCCCGCCCGCCACCGCCGAGCCGTTCGCCGCGCAGATGACCGGCACCGGGCAATACGTGAGCGCGCGGTTCATGCGCTCGAACAGATAGTGCTGCACGCCGAACTGCTCGTCGGTCATGCCTTCGCGCTGCTTGAGATCCGCGCCGCCGCAGAACGCGCGCTCGCCCGCGCCCGTGAGGATCACGCAGCGATACTGCGCCGGGTCCGCTTCGAGGGCGCCGAATACGCGGATCAGTTCGTGGCCCATCGTCGTGCTGATCGCGTTCGACACTTCCGGGCGATTCAGCGTGACGACGAGAATCTGTTGATCGATTTCTTCGAGGGTCAGCGTGTCGAGCGCGCTGCCCAGTTGCGATGCAATCTTCAAGGTGTCTCCAGTGGCGCTTTCGCCAGCAGATGGTTGTGTTCGCCGAGCTTCGGCGTGACGCCGGTATGCGCGGGCCGCGCGCCGCCGAATGAAATCGGCACGCCTACGACGGTCGCCGCGCCGTCGTCGGTCGTGCGCAGCAGGTCGAGCGCTTTCGTCTGCTCGTGCGCGACGACCTGATCGATCGTCTGGATCGGCCCGCACGGAATGCCGGCCGCATCGAGCGCCGCGAGCCAGTGCGCCGTGCCCTCTTTGCGAAACTCGAGGTGCAGCAGGTCGATCAGCTCGACGCGATTGGAGACGCGCGCGCCGTTGGTGACGAAGCGCGCATCGTCCGCGAGCGCGGGCACCGCGAGCACGTCGCAAAGACGCCGGAACAGGCGGTCGTTGCCGGCCGCGACCATGATGGTGCCGTCGGCGCATTCGAACGCCTGATGCGGCACGATCGCCGCCGTGCCCGAGCCCCAGCGTCCGGGCAGCACGCCCGACGCCAGATAGTCGGCGATCTGGATGCCCGCCCAGCTGATCGCGGTCTCGTAGAGCGACACCGACACGATCTCGCCCGCGCCGCTCGCCTGCCGCCGGAAGAGCGCGGCGAGCACGCCGATGGCCGCCCACAATCCCGTGCCCATATCGTTCACCGACACGGGGATGCGCGACAGCGGCTCGCCCGGCTGACCGAGAAAGCTCATCAGGCCGGACAGCGCCTGCACGAGAGGATCGTAACCGGGCTTGTCGCGCAGCGGTCCGGCGCTGCCGAACGCCCCGAGATTGCAGTAGACGAGCGAGGGCTTCATGCGCAGCATCGCTTCGCCGCCGAGACCGTACTTCTCCGTGCCGCCCGCCTTCAGGTTCTGCAGGACGACATCGGCGCGGCGCGCGATCAACTCGCGCAGCGCTTGCGCTTCATCGGCATTCGACAGCGACATCGCGATGCTCGACTTGCCGTGGTTCACCGCATGAAAGAGCGCGGCGGCGCCATCGACGAAAGGCGGGCCCCAGTCGCGCGCGTAATCGCCGCCCTCCGCGCTTTCGATCTTGATGACCTCCGCGCCCAGCGAGCCGAGAATCATGCCCGCGTAAGGCGCGGCGAGACTGTGGCCGATCTCGACCACGCACACGCCCGCGAGCGGCAAGGGCTTCGTCATGTCCGCATCCATGCTCATTCGGCCGCCACCGCGAGCGATGCGTCCGCGCTTTCCGCCGCGAGCGCGTTCCCGCGATCGCCGTAGAGACGCGCGGCGGCATCGGCGCTGATGTAGCCATCGGCGATATCGGCCGCGACACGATCGTGTTCGCGTTCGCGCGGATCGCCATAGCCGCCGCTGCCCGCCGGCTGCACCATCACGCGATCGCCGCGATACACGACCGTCTGCCCGCCCTTCGCCGCGACCCGGTGCTCGCTGCCGTCCGCGCGCTGCACGATGCAGTGGAAGCGCGTGCCGGGCAGTCCGCCGAAATGGCCCTCGGGCGCCGAGCGGCCGCGCTCGCCGGACACCGTGAAGGTCGCTTCGTCATACTCCACACGATACACGCGCCGCGACGTGAGCCCGCCGCGCCGCCTTCCGGCGCCGCCGCTGTCCGTCACGAGCGACCATTCCTCGACGACGAGCGGCGAAGTCGTCTCGATCATCTCGATCGACTGGCTGCCCGCATTGCCCACGTACACGCGCACGCCGCTCACGCCGTCCTTTTGCGCACGCGCGCCCATGCCGCCCGCGTGGACATCGTGCATCGTGACGAACTCCTGGCCCGTTCGCGCGATGCGCGCGGCGTCCGTGTCGCGTCCGCTGAAGATGCCCGCGCACGACGCGCAGTTGCTCTGCCCCGTGATGCGCTCCGGCACCGCCGGCGCGAGCGCCTTCAGCAGCAGGTCGATGACGCGCGGCGACGTCTCCGTATTGCCCGACACGACCGATGCCGGATAGCGGCAGTTCAGCACGCTGCCTTCGGGCGCGATGATCGTCACCGGCCGATAACATCCCTGGTTGATCGGAATGCCCGGATCGGTCAGCGCCTTCACCGTGAACCACGTGCTGTTGCACGTGACGGACAGCGGACAGTTGATGCCGCCGCGCACCTGCGCGCCCGTACCGGTGTAATCGAATGTGATGTGGTCGCCCTCCTTCGTGATCTTCACTTTCAGGAGCGGCCGTTCCTGTTTCCAGCCCGGCGCTTCGATCGGATCGAGATACTCCTCGGCTTCGTACACGCCGTCCGGAATGCGCGCGATTTCCGCGCGAATCAGCTTCTCCGAATGATCGAGGCTCTGGCTCATCACTTCGGCGAGCGCTTCGGCGCCGTACTTCGCGACGAGTTCGCCGATACGCCTGTCGCCGACGAACGTGCCCGCGTATTGCGCCTGAATGTCGAGCAGCAGCTCATGCGCGTTGCGGCTGTTTTTCGTGAGCAGGTTGAGCATGTCCTGCACCGGCTCGTCGTTGCGATACAAAAAGACCGGCGGAATGCGGATGCCTTCCGCGAACACGTCCCACGTCGTGACCGTGTAGCTGCCCGGCGATTGCCCGCCGATATCGGTCCAGTGCCCGCGCGTCATCACGAACGCGACGATCCTGCCGTCCGCGAAGACCGGACGCGTGAACTGCACGTCGGGCTGATGATTGCCGCCGCCGACATACGCGTCGTTGCTGATGATCACGTCGCCGGGGCGCAGGTTCTCGCGGCCCACCGCTTCGACGGAGACGCGCGTCGAGATGACCGCGGAGCCGAGCATCGTCGGGATGTCGTTGCCTTGCGCGATGAGCTGCATGTCGGCGTCGAAGATCGCGGCCGACGAGTCGCCGCTCGCGTGCATCAGCGGGCTGCCCGCCGTGCGCATCATCGCGATCTTCATTTCACGCGCGACCGCGAAGAGACTGCTGCGAATGATTTCGTATGTAACGATGTCCATGAATTCAGGCTGCCAGTTCAATGACGAGGTTGAGGTCAGGATCGACGCGCGCGACATGCGACGCCTTCAGCACCGCGCAACTGCTGTGCTCTTCGATCACGGCTGGCCCTTCGATCGTCGCGCCGACGGGAATCTCGGTGCGCGCGAACACGGGCAGCGTGCGCACGCCGCCGTCGAAATACACGTCGCGCGTGCGGACCGGCTTCGGCACGATGCCGCCATCGCGCCCCGCGACGCCGCCGCGCCAGCCCGTGCTCGTCACGAGTTGCAGACGCACGTTGGCGACGACGACCGGCTTGTCCTTGCTGACGAAGTTCCATTGCCGCTGATGCGCGCGCTCGAACGCCTGTGCGAGCGCGGCGCGGATGCCTTGCGCCTCGTCCTGCACTTCGACGGTGATCACGTCGGGCTGGCCGGCGTAGCGGCAATCCGCGAGACGCACGACTTTCACGCCGTCACGATCGACGCCATGACGCGCGAGCTCTTCCATGCCTTGCGCCGTGAGTTCGTCGAGCGCCTGATGCAGCGCGGCATCGTCGATCATGGCGAGATCGCTTTCGAGCGGCCGCTGATAGTCGTATTGCTGGTCCGCGACCGTCATGCCGAACGCGCTGAAGAGGCCGGGCAGCGGCGGGATCACCACGCGCCGGATACCCATTTCGTGCGCCAGATCGACCGCGTGCACGGGTCCCGCGCCGCCGTAGCAGATGTACGAGAACTCGCGCGGATCGTAGCCGCGTTCGACGGTCATGATGCGGATGGCCTGCGCCATCAGCGCATTCGCGACCGAGCGCACGACTTGCGCGGCTTCCGGCACCGACACGCCCAAAGGCTTCGCAATGACGTCCTCGACCACGCGCCAGGCCGCCTTCGCATCGAGCTTGAATTCGCCGCCGAGGAAGCTGTCGGGATCGATATAGCCGAGCACGAGATTGCAGTCCGTCACGGTCGGGCGCGTGCCGCCGCGTCCGTAGCATGCGGGGCCGGGATCGGCGCCCGCGCTTTCCGGTCCGATGCGCACGCCGCCGCCCGCGTCGATCCAGACGATGGAGCCGCCGCCCGCGCCGACCGAATCGATATCGATGCTCGGCGAGCGCACGGTGTAGGTATGCAGGAGACTCTTGTTGCGCAGCTCGGGACGGAAATCGCGGATCAGCGAGACATCGAAGGTCGTGCCGCCCATATCGCCGAGAATCGCGTTCTTGAGCTCGCTCTTCTCGCAGTTGCGAATCGCCGCGGAGACGCCGCCCGCCGGACCCGATTCGAGCAGCACGATGGGCTTGTCCGCGACCATCGCCGGACTCGCGAGACCGCCATTCGATTGCATGAACAGAAACTTGCCCGCGAAGCCGAGTTGCGCGAGCGCGTTGATGAGCCGCCCGATGTAGCGCCCGCACACGGGGCCGAGCATCGCGTTGATGACGGTCGAGCTCGCGCGCTCGTACTCCATCGCTTCCGGATTGACTTCGTGCGATGCGCAGATGAAGCGGTCGGGCAGCAGGCGCCGCAGCGTATCGACGGCTTCGCGCTCGTGTTGCGGATTCACGTGCGCGTGCAGGAAACACACGGCGACCGCTTCGATATCCGACTCGCGGATCTCATCGGCGAGCGCTTCGAGGCCGGCCTGATCGAGCGGCATCTCGACGCGCCCGTCATAACGCAGGCGCTCGCTCACTTCGAGCCGCCAGCGGCGCTCGACGAGCGGACGCGGGTTGTCGAACAGCAGGTCGTACAGATCGGCGCGGTCGTGCCGCGAGACGCGTCGCAGCTCGAGCACGTCGCGGAAGCCGCGCGTCGTGATGAGGGCCGTTTTCGCGCCCGTGCCTTCGACGACCATGTTGGTCGCCATCGTCGTGCCGTGTCCGAGGAAGGACACGTCCTCGCTGCGCGTGCCCGAAAGCTCCAGAATCTTGCGGAAACCTTCGATCGTTCCGACGACGCGGTCCTTCGGCGTCGTCGGCACTTTGGTCGACCAGATCTTCCCCGTCTGGTCATCCACCATCACGACATCGGTGAAGGTGCCGCCGACATCGATACCGATTCTTTTCAATTTGCCTCTCTCCATGTGGATGCGTTTGCTGGCCATGTCCGTTTGCTCGCACGGCGCGCGTTCCGGCTATGATCGAGCCGCGCCGATGGGCGCGGGCCGCACGCGTTGCATGCGATGAACATCGACCGAGCCAGTTTAAAGAGGCATCGACGCGGCCAGATAATGAAACCTTCCGATCAGGTGAGAAGCTGGAGTTATATCGGTGATAACCAGTATCGATGCGATTCTGAGGAGACTTCGCGGCAATCACGTCGCGCTTCTGATCGCGCTAGACGATCACGGCTCGCTGCGCCGCGCGGCGCAACAGGTATCGCTGTCGCAGCCCGCGACGACGAAATCCCTGCGTGAAATCGAGGCGATGTTCGGCACGGAGCTATTCGCGCGCTCGCCGCGCGGCATCGTGCCGAACGAACTCGGACGCTGCGTGATCCGTCATGCGCGCGCGGTGCGCTCGGAGATCGGCGCATTGCGCGACGAGCTCGCCGCGATCATGCGCGGCGGCGGCGGCACGCTCGCCATCGGCGCCGTAATGGGCTCGATGCCCGTGTGGCTCACGCCGATCCTCAAATCACTACGCGACGTGCAGCCGGATATTTCCGTCGAAGTGTGGGAAGACAACAGCGCGCGGCTCTTGTCGATGCTCGATCAGCGCCTGCTCGATCTCGTGATCGGGCGGCCGAGCATCAGCGTGCATCCGGAGGCTTACGACTTCATTCCGCTCGAAGTGGAGGAAGTGTGCTTCGTCGTCGATGGCGGCGATCCGCTCGCACGCGAGGAGCACGTGTCGCTGGCGGATCTGGGCGACAACCCGTGGATCGTGCCGCAAGCCACGCTGCCGATGCGCTCGCTGCTCGAACAGTTGTTCGACGATGCGGACGTGCCGTTTCCGCGTTACGCGATCGAGACGTCATCGACGTTCGCGACCTTGTCGCTGCTGCGATCCGGCGCGGGAACGGTCGGGCTGATGCCGCTGAAGGTGGCGCAGTATTTCGAGGAGCACGGGCTGGTGGCCGTGCTGCCGATTCGCGTGGAGCGGCGTGGCGCGCCTTATGGCATCGCGACGCGCAAGGGCGCGACACTGACGCAGCCGGTGCAGCGGTTTATCGAGTTGTGTGTGGGGAAGCGGGATGGGGATTCGATGCGCGCGGATTGAATCGCACGGGTGAAGCTCTTATTGAGCCCGCAGGATGGCCTAACCCGTTTGGTCGACTGTTCTCCGTATGAGCGAGGTCGTATCGTGGATTGACGACTCGCCGCACACGGTAATAACATTGTAAATACAAGAACAGCCATGATCGATCACATGAAAACCACCATCCGAAAGATGGGCAACTCACAGGGCGTGCTGATTCCCAAGCCGTTTCTGGCGCAATTGGGGCTGGAGAACGAGGTGGAGATGAACGTCGAAGATGACGCGATCGTACTGCGTCGACCTCGAACCAACGCCCGCCAAGGTTGGGCAGAAGCCAGCAAATCTATCGCCGCAGCTTCGGATGACACGCTGGTCATGGGCGAGTTCGGCAACGAGGATGATACGGAGCTCGAATGGTAGCGCGCGGTGACATCTGGCTTGTGGCGCTCGATCCGACTCTTGGCAGTGAGATTCAGAAGACACGACCATGCGTGGTCGTTTCGCCGCCGGAATTGCACGACCACTTGCGCACTGTCATCGTGGCGCCCATGACCTCGAAAGGCACCTCGGCGCCTTTTCGCATTCCCCTGTCGTTCAGGCGAAAGGAGGGGTTGATCCTTTTGGATCAGATACGCACCGTGGACAAGATACGACTCTTGAAAAAGGAAGGCACCGTAGCCGAGAAGACACTCGCAGATGCGTTACACACGCTGCAAGAAGTGTTTGCAGTTTGAATGCAGCGCTATGCATGATCTTCCGCCGCAGCGGAACCTCTTAAACAAAAAGCCCCGGCGATCACTCGCCGGGGCTTTCCCGATCAACCTACTGCGATCCGCTTACCGCTTCGCCAGCGGCTTCACTTCACGCGGCGTCTGGCCAATGAACAGCTGACGCGGACGACCAATCTTCTGCTCCGGATCCGCAATCATCTCGTTCCACTGCGCGATCCAGCCGACCGTACGCGCCATCGCGAAGATACACGTGAACATCGAGGTCGGGATGCCCAGCGCGCGCTGCACGATGCCCGAATAGAAGTCGACGTTCGGGTACAGCTTGCGCGACACGAAGTATTCGTCTTCCAGCGCGATCTTTTCCAGCTCCATCGCGAGCTTGAAGAGCGGATCGTCGTGCAGGCCGAGTTCGTTCAGCACTTCGTAGCACGTCTCGCGCATCAGCTTTGCGCGCGGGTCGTAGTTCTTGTACACGCGGTGACCGAAGCCCATCAGCTTCACGCCCGAGTTCTTGTCCTTCACCTGCTTGATGAACTCGGGAATGTTGTCGACCGAGCCGATCTCTTCCAGCATGTTCAGCGCGGCTTCATTCGCGCCGCCGTGCGCCGGGCCCCACAGACACGCGATACCGGCCGCGATACACGCGAACGGATTCGCGCCCGACGAACCGGCCAGACGCACCGTGGAGGTCGACGCATTCTGCTCGTGATCGGCGTGCAGGATCAGGATGCGGTCGAGTGCGCGCACGAGCACGTCGTTGACCTTGTACTCTTCGCACGGGTTCGAGAACATCATGTGCATGAAGTTCGCGCTGTACGACAGCTCGTTCTTCGGATACACGAACGGCTGGCCGATGCTGAACTTGTATGCCATCGCGACGAGCGTCGGCAGCTTCGCGATCATGCGAATGGCCGACACTTCACGGTGACGCGGATCGTTGATGTTCAGCGAGTCGTGATAGAACGCCGACAGCGCGCCCACAGCAGCCGTCAACACGGCCATCGGGTGCGCGTCGCGACGGAAGCCGCGGAAGAAGAAGTGCATCTGCTCGTGCACCATCGTGTGACGCGTAACCGTGTCCACGAATTCCTTGTTCTGCGCGGTGTTCGGCAGCTCGCCCTTCAACAGCAGATAGCAGGTCTCGAGGAAGTCGGCGTTCACGGCCAGCTGCTCGATCGGATAGCCGCGATACAGCAGCTCGCCCTTGTCGCCGTCGATGTAGGTGATCGCCGAATTGCAAGCCGCCGTCGACATGAA
Source organism: Caballeronia sp. 11_S32 (assembly GCF_056930355.1). Lineage (NCBI taxonomy): Bacteria > Pseudomonadati > Pseudomonadota > Betaproteobacteria > Burkholderiales > Burkholderiaceae > Caballeronia > Caballeronia sp. 11_S32. Next base: position 3,808 of record NZ_JBXOWH010000004.1, on the reverse strand, counting down.
GCCCGGGTCATACGTGAACTTGCCGGTCTGACCGTACAACTTGCGGATGTCGATCACGTCCGGGCCCATCGTGCCCTTGTAGATCGGCATTTCGACGCTCGGCGAGTTGTCGCTGAACGATAGCGTGGCTTTAACATCTGACGGGGTCATAGCACATCCTCAATCGAAGTATGGGTACAGGTTTTCGATAATTTGCACGACGGAAGCTGCGCGGCAAAACTGTTCGATCGGCCTGTCTGTTCTACATCAGGCCTATTTTGCAAAACTCCGCGAATTCCTGCTGAAATCACACGGAGCGCAGCATTTCCAGCAGACGCCGCACGTCCGGCGTGGCGAGATCGCCTTCCGGTTCGGTGCGCGCGAGCAGCAGGTCCATCAATTCGTTGTCGCTCAGCTCCAGCAGGCGGGTCAAAGCGGCCACGTCGGCGTCACTGAGGTCATGCTCATATCGGCTGAAAAAACGCTCGAAGATCAGATCGTTTTCCAGCAAGCCGCGCCGCGCGCGCCAGCGAAGGCGCGCTCGGCGAAGGGGGTCGGACTGATGTGATTCGTCCATTTCAGACAGCCCGCCGCACCATCAATTCCTTGATCTTGCCGATCGCCTTGGTCGGGTTGAGCCCCTTCGGGCACACATCGACGCAATTCATGATCGTATGGCAACGGAACAGACGATACGGGTCTTCCAGGTTGTCGAGGCGTTCGCCCGTCGCCTGGTCGCGGCTGTCCGCGATGAAGCGATAGGCTTGCAGCAAGCCCGCCGGTCCCACGAACTTGTCCGGGTTCCACCAGAAGCTCGGGCACGACGTCGAGCAGCTCGCGCACAGAATGCACTCGTAGAGGCCATCCAGCTCATCGCGCTCCACGGGCGATTGCAGGCGTTCCTTTTCCGGCGGCGGCGTATCGTTGATCAGATACGGCTTGATCGAATGATACTGGTTGAAGAACTGCGTGAAATCGCAGATCAGGTCGCGCACCACCGGCAGACCCGGCAGCGGACGCAGCACGATCTTCTGCGGCAGTTCGTTCAGATTCGTCAGGCACGCGAGGCCGTTCTTGCCGTTGATGTTCATCGCGTCCGAACCGCACACGCCTTCGCGGCACGAGCGGCGGAACGACAGCGTCTCATCGACTTCTTTCAGCTTGACCAGCGCGTCGAGCAGCATGCGTTCATGCGTCAGATCGAGCTCGTACGTCTGCATGCGCGGCGCCGCGTCCTTGTCCGGATCGTAGCGATAGACTTCAAAAATTCTCTTTGCCATTTCGATTCTCTTCGTTCGTGCCTTAGAAGGTCCGCGCCTTCGGCGGCACCGATTCAACCGTCAGCGGCTTCATCTGCACCGGCTTGTAGTCGAGGCGATCGCCTTCGCTGAACCACAGCGAGTGGCGCATCCAGTTCTCGTCGTCGCGATGCTCGTAGTCGCTGTGCGCGTGCGCGCCGCGGCTTTCCTTGCGCGCTTCGGCCGAGACCATCGTCGCGCGCGCGACTTCGATCAGGTTCGCCAGTTCCAGCGCTTCGACCTTCGCCGTGTTGAACACCTTCGACTTGTCCTTCAGATGCACGTGCTTCACGCGCTCGGCCACTTCGGCGATCTTGCTGACGCCTTCTTCCAGCAGCTTCGCCGTGCGGAACACGCCCGCATGCGCCTGCATCGTCGAGCGGATGTCGTTGGCGATGCTCTGCGTGTATTCGCCCGAGGTCGACTTCTCCAGCACCGCGAGACGTTCCATCGCGAAGTCGGCGGCATCGGCCGGCAGCGGCTTGTGCTCTTTCATCTCGCTCGCGTGCTTGATGATGTGATTGCCCGCAGCACGCCCGAACACGACCAGATCGAGCAGCGAGTTCGTGCCCAGACGGTTCGCGCCGTGCACCGATACGCACGAGCATTCGCCCACCGCGTAGAAGCCGTTGACCGGATCGTTGTAGCCCTTGGCCGTGCCCACGACCTGACCGTGCATGTTCGTCGGAATACCGCCCATCTGATAGTGGATGGTCGGCACGACCGGAATCGGCTCCTTGATGCAGTCGACGTTCGCGAACTTCAGCGCGATCTCGCGAATCGACGGCAGACGCTTCATGATCGTCTCCGCGCCGATGTGCGACAGGTCCAGCAGCACGTGATCCTTGTTCGGACCCACGCCGCGGCCTTCCTTGATCTCCTGGTCCATCGAACGCGAGACGAAGTCGCGCGGTGCGAGATCCTTCAGCGTCGGCGCGTAGCGCTCCATGAAGCGATCGCCGTTCGCGTTACGCAAAATGCCGCCTTCGCCGCGCACGCCTTCGGTGATCAGCACGCCCGCGCCCGCCACGCCCGTCGGGTGGAACTGCCAGAACTCCATGTCCTGCAGCGCGATGCCCGAACGCGCGGCCATGCCAAGCCCGTCACCGGTATTGATGAACGCATTCGTCGATGCCGCGAAGATCCGGCCCGCGCCGCCCGTGGCGAACAGCGTCGTCTTGCCTTCGAGGATATAGACCTCGCCCGTTTCCATTTCGAGCGCGGTGACGCCGAGCACGTCGCCGTCGGCGTCGCGGATCAGGTCGAGTGCCATCCACTCGACGAAGAAGTGCGTCTTCGCCGCGACGTTCTGCTGATACAGCGTGTGCAGCAATGCGTGACCGGTACGGTCGGCCGCGGCGCATGCGCGTTGCACCGGCTTCTCGCCGTAGTTCGCCGTGTGACCGCCGAACGGGCGCTGATAGATCGTGCCATCCGGATTGCGGTCGAACGGCATGCCCATGTGCTCGAGCTCATAGACGGCATTGGGCGCTTCACGGCACATGAACTCGATCGCATCCTGGTCGCCGAGCCAGTCGGAGCCCTTGATGGTGTCGTAGAAGTGATAGTGCCAGTTGTCTTCGCTCATGTTGCCGAGCGAAGCGCCGATGCCGCCTTGCGCGGCCACGGTATGCGAGCGCGTCGGAAACACTTTCGACAGCACCGCGACGGAAAGCCCGGCGCGCGCGAGCTGCAGCGATGCGCGCATGCCCGATCCACCCGCACCGACGATGACCACGTCAAAGCGACGACGCGGCAGGGAAGTCTTGATTGCAGCCATGTTCTTTAAACTCTCCAGAGAATCTGTGCAGCGTAGCCGGCGCATCCGATGAGCCACAGGATGGTCAACACCTGCAGGAACAGGCGCAAGCCCATGGGCTTCACGTAGTCCATCCAGATGTCGCGAATGCCGACCCACGCGTGGTAGAAGAGGCAAAGCAAGGCTACAAAGGTGGCGAGCTTCATCCACTGGGTCGCGAAGATGCCCGCCCAGCCTTCATACGAGAAGTTGTGCGCGCCGAAGAACCAGAAGAGAAGAATGACGGTGTACACGGCCATCACGACCGCGGTGATGCGTTGCGCGAGCCAGTCGCGCAGACCGTAATGCGCGCCCACGACCAGGCGCTTCGGGCCGACTCGATTTTGCGTTGCCATGTTTAGAACACTCCGAAGATCTTGAGGGCCATCGCGAGCGTGAGCAACAGCGAAACGATCAGCACAACGAGCGCGGTCTGCTTGCCGCCTTCCTTGTTCACGCCGACATGCATGTCGAGAAACAGATAGCGGATGCCCGCGCAGAAGTGATGCAGATACGCCCACGACAGCACGAGCGTGACGATCTTGACGATGGGGTTGGCGAGGAAGCCCTTGAACGCGTCGAACGAGATTTCCGACGTGAGGCTCTGATCGAGCAGATACAGGATGAACGGCAGACACACGAAGAGCAAAAGCCCGCTGATGCGATGCAGGATCGATATCTTCCCTGCCAGCGGCAAGCGATACTTCGCGATTTGGCCGATCCCGATGTTCCG